>NZ_JBFTRA010000002.1:0-1218199 GCF_056399285.1 Mesorhizobium sp. 01N446
ACCCGTGAATATCTCAAGCCGTCGAACCGGCTCCTCGTCCCTGGACTTAAGCGTAAGCTCTGAAATCGTCATGTGTCGAAGCCCTCAAAGGCACCGAGCATCGTCGCTCACGACAACGCGCGAAAGGTGCCAACGGGACAGCGCTTACGGTGGCGCATCAGACAGTCCGAGATTAGGCGCGAAGCAGCCATTCGCAATCGGGCTTGCACATGCCAGTTGCTGGGAGCGCATAAAGCATTTCAGGAGAAGGCCCATTCCGTATCGGCCGGCGTGACCAACCCCTGCCGAAGTCGTCTGTGAAGTTCATGCCACGACGGGTCCGACACGAAGCCTTTCATGCTTCCACATGCCTCGGCGAAGGAAATGTCGCCCAAACGGTCGATAAGATCACTCATCCCGCCGTTTAGGAACAACTCCAGCGGATCATCATCACACTCAATTACTCGATGTCCCCAAGCACCCGGTACGTCGTCGGTTGCGAGAGCCTGCCGAAGATCCCCATCCACGCCTGCGGACTCGAGCGCCCGGCAGACGACATAGCGCATAAGGGGATAGTAGATCGGCTGATAGCTGCCTCCAAGCGCGCGCACGCCGGGCAGGATCGACAAAACCAGAAACATCAGCAGGAGATTCGGGACAAGACTGCGGTTTGCCAGCCGCTCGAGGATGTCGGGGGCTGTGAAGCACGCCACCTTCATACCGGTCGCAGGATCGATGAGTTCGCCGGCGATCAGACGCAGCGGACGGCGTTTGCCGTTTTCGTAGAACCAGAAGAAATCAGTACCCCGAGCGAGCCAGCCGCTCCAGGGGCCGGACGCAAGCCGATCGAGGCCGGCAAGGACGCTGGAAGCGAACTTCGGGTCTTCCAGCAGTCTCATGCGTAGCCAGGAATTTTCGTCCGACAGATGGTCGGCCACCAGGTCTGCAACATCCTCGTCGTCGATCTGCAGGAAGGCAAAGCGGCCTCCGAACATTTTTAGCCAGAGGAGCTGATTGGCTGCCTTGATGGCATGCGCGGGCCGCTCGAATTGCGTCTTCGGCAGAAGGCTACGAAGCAGCATGAGCGCGTCTCCCCCAGTGTTTGGCTCCGTCGGTAACAACTCGAACCTAAAGGGTCCCGGCCCGGCTAGCAGGCTGTATCCGATCATCCGGCTTCGGCTGAGGCCAAAGACGTTGACCGGCTTCCCGTCAACGGTGAGCCAGCCTGGCCCCTTGCGTGGCTTTTCAACGAGATTCACCGTCGAAACGGCGTAGGAAACATAGGTCGAACAGCCATGCGCCGAGAGACCAAGGAGGCTGAAGACGTGTGTGTAAAAGGCTTCCGGCTCCATGAGGAGAAACAAATGAGGCCCGGTCTGCATCACACGGCGCCTTTCGAAATCCCTGCAGATTTCCGAGGCCGTATCGGTCGATAATCCGTTTCGTGTCGCTGCCTTCCTGATGATGTCGAGTAGTTTGGTGAAGGCTCGAAGCCGGATTTCTGGCATGTACGTGGAAGCTGGCGCCTCGAACAGGCGAAACGCATAGTCGCGTATCGGCCGGGAATGATATGGGCTCATCCAGGGGTAGAGTGCCGTCAGCGACCCCAGGACTGCCTGTTTCGCATCTGCACCTGCTGTTAGCTCTTCCACCTCACGATTCACCTTTTTCTTGTGGCTGACCGGCACCGACGCTCAAACACAAAATACTGATGAGAAGCACCACTCCGAAGCTGAAGAAAATCGTCGAAGGAAATGCTCGATCTCCTGCAGCGGCGGCGATGCCAAAGACGAGTAACCCGAGCACCACGGCCACACTATGCATAATGCCTTTGGCCCGGCCCAACAGATAAACGGACACATGCGACTGCAATGTGACTTCAACGCTGACGCGTCCAAGATTGTATAGAAATCCGATCGTGGCAAAAAGGATCACTGTCCAGGGCGTGGGCAGAGAAGTCAGCGCCATGAGTACCAGAGCCGTTAAGCCCAAAAGCAAGAGATGCCGCGCGTGGGTACTCATCGCTCTTTCAATCCGGCATAGTGAGACCGCGCCGATCAGTGAGCCCGCCGACCATGCAGCCTCGAGGTAGCCGAAATCCACGGCAGTACCCTTCTGCTCCTGGAAGACGAAGCTCGATCCCATGACGCTGACAAGCACCGCGCTTGTATAGAGAAGCGCGTAGACGACGATGAGACGACGCAGGCTCGGATCGATTAGTGCTGCAGAGATCTTGGCGACGCGGAGATCGCGCGAAACCGATTCCAGCCGCATCAAGGCAAGGCAGCCCGCCGAAAATAGGAAGAAGGCAGCAAGAACGGTGAATGGCAGGGCTGGTGAGCGCTGATGCAGCAAAGGCCCTGCAAGCAGAGCTGCGCCGAGATTGCCGAACTGCATGACGAAAAACACAGCGGAATTCGAAGCCACCAGATCGCGGCCGTCAGCTATCACGGGGATCATTGATTGAGAGCTCGTAAGCGCGACACGGTCGCAAAACGAAAACAGGACCGCTGACAGGCAGACAATCAGAAACACGTCCATGTAGAGGAGCGCGCAAGCGGTCGCCAGCATAACGACGAAGCGGCTGAGGTCTGCCGCAACGTTCAAGCATCGCCTGTCAAATCGATCCGCCGCTACGCCGGCCAGTGGGCTCGCGATGAATTCGACAATGCTTGCGATCGCAAGGAAGGTTGCCACGCCGGCAGTTCCGTACCCTCGTTCGACGAGAATCCAGGCGGATACGATGTAGTAGCCGTTTCGGGCCACAGCCGCCGATAGCGTGCTGGCCAGGAATCCGAGGCAGGGTTTGGCCCGGCCGGCCCGTCCTTTGGCATGATGAATTCGAACCAGGTTTGACATGAGCGGCGTATCCGGGCTGACCGCCGATGGATACCTTCTTCCGCCAAGCCTGCTTTACTGTGATGTTGGGGTTTTCCGATACTTGCTGAGAACCGACAAGCGGCGGCCTAGATTCTGCACTTACGACGAAATTCCGTGGGGGCCGCGCCGAAGGCCCGCTTGAAGGCGGTCGTGAAATGGCTCGAACTGCCGAAACCGCATTCCATGGCGATTTCCGTCGCCGACAAATCTGTCGATCGCAGCATATCCGCGGAGTCCTCCAATCGGCGCTGCGCAATGAATGCGTGCGGTGTCATGCCTGTCGACTGCTTGAAGGCCCTCCAGAAATGGAACCTGCTAACTCCAACCTCTTTTGCCAAATCGGCGAGCGTAGGCCTGCCGCCCGACAAGGCCTCGATCATTCCCACCGCTCGCTTGAGATCGAACGATGACAAACCGCCTTTTGCCGGTTCCTGATGGACGCCGTTCAACCTGAACATTTGCCCGAGCAATTGCGTGGCCTGGCATTCCACCATCGTTGCGCTGATGGGGTCAGGCTGCTTGAGCTCCAGGACAATCCTCTGCAACGCCAACTCTACAGTGGTGTCCCGAAACCCGATCGAAGGCGGTAGCACTACCGCGCGATTGCGAGCCATTCCCGCAAACACGTCATCGGCGAACCCTCTTTCAATCGAGACCAGGAGGTAGGAAGCGGTCGCATCCCCCTCGTCCCACCCATTCCAATCACTGCCGGCGGGCATGAAGATTATCGAACCGGCCCGGCGCGGCAAAAAGGCAATCCGGCGCCCGTCCACAATGTCTTCTCCGCGGCACGCCGTGCCCTTCAGGTTCATCAAGAACACATGGTTTGGCTGGAGGATTCTTGTCTCCTGGCGCTCGAGCCCGGTCCTTTTGACGACGTCGGCGCGCACGCTCCCCCAATTTTCATACTTGTGGGAAAGCGATTGGTGGTGTGAACGGCGGTTCTCGGTCGGGTCGAGGGCAAGAGTACTCACGTATCCACAGTCTCCTTACTGGCGAATGGCCAGTCGTTGCGTGATGTGGCGAACCACCGGTTGCTGAACAACACGCAAATAACTCTGGATTGGTAGAAGATGTGACTTTAGCGAAAAAATGACAATCGAGTGAAAGCCGTCTGTATCCGGCAGGCCTACCAGTTGGCTCAGCCGATACTTGAGCAAGGTGAAATATTAGACCACTCTTATCTTAGTGGAATTTCCCCCGTCGACGTATCGGCATCTCACCAATGGAACGGTGCTGGAGGCATACTGCGATGCGTGGACTCGACGACTTTCTGGCTGAGTGCGACCATGGCCCACGGATCAACGGACTAGCCGGCTTTTTCGCGGCGACCGCCGCTGGCAAGAGCGGGATGCCAATCCGCAAACCCGTCGTCGACGCCCGCCTTCTGCCGAGCGATGAAATCTTACGCGACCTGGTTGCCCTGCATGCGGCACGACAAGGTTTTTTCGACCAGCACTATCACGGCAGCATTCCCTACAGACTAGAGGAAGAGTGCCGGATGGCCTACGCAGTGCTGAAATATGCCCGTCATCGTGGCGCTCCGCTTTCGCTAAACAGCCTTGGAACGGCGGAAGGCACGATGGCGAGAACGTTGTCGGAACTGTCCGGGGGACAGATACGCACGCTGTCGTGCAGCCCGAATGCGGAGAATTACAAATGCTTCATGGCCTATGGCGAACCGCAGCACGCCGACTTCTTCGTCGGCCCCTTCCATCATTTGACGAAGGACGTCCTGCGTTCAGATCCGCGACTGGCAAATTTCGCCCACGGCTTCGATATTATTCTGGAAGATACGACCTTTCAGATGTACTCGCCAAACAGAGCAAGCCAGATCGAGTTCGTGACCCAGCACCTCAAGCAGGACGGAATCTTCGTCTTCGTCGAGAAGTTCCGGGCTACCGAGGAGCCGGACTACAGGCGTCGCGAATACCAGAAGGATTTCGGCTTCAAGGCGCGCTATTTTCCCCCAGACGAAATCGAGAAGAAGCAAACCCTCGTTCTGGATACGATGTTCGGCAATGAGGTCACTTTGGCGCAGATGGCTGACGCGATACGCGCGCATTTCAGCCACTGCTCCCTGACGTGGAACAGCGGAAATTTCTGTAGCCTCGCTGCGAGCAATAGCGAGGAAAACCTGAACCGGTACCTCTCCCAGATGGCCACGCCAGCCATTCCGCACGAGTACGTCTACGAAACCAGCTTGTATCCGACCCTGCCGGTGAGCCGCGCCGCCCCGCAGAAATAGGCTCCTGAGCCTTGGGACAGGTCAACAACACGCTCCGCCGTTTGGACCATGTCTTCGCAGCTGTCGATCACGGCAGCCTCAGGCAGGCTGCAAGAGTTCTCAGAGTTAGGGAATCCTGTGTCAGCCGCAACATCGTTGCTCTCGAGCAATTGCTCGACATGCAGCTGTTTGACCGCGACGCCCATGGCGTTCGGCTGACCGAGGCGGGCCGGGCCTGGACTGACCTCGTCCGGGCTCATTATGAAGGCTTGCAAGATGCCCTGGCTGGAGGTGGTCGTGGCTACCAGGATGCCAAAACAGTCAAGATAGGGTTGTGCGGCCAGATAGGCCGGGCATTCGTTGCGCGCCTTGTCGATCGATTTTGCAGCTTACATCCGGACGTGAGCATCGCCATCGAGGACGTGCAACATGAACAGTGTCTTGCGGCAATACGTCGTCGGCGCCTTGACGTCGCCTTCACGCACGGGCTCGAGAACGGCGCCTTATGCCGTAGCGAGCTATTTGGACACGAGCGCCTGTTCGTTCTCCTGCCCGGTGGCCATCCGCTCGCTGAAAGTCCGGCAGTCAGATGGATGGATCTTGCAGATACTGGTCTGCTGGTTTCGGTCGGATCGCCGCAGGATCCGGTTTTGCTGGAAAAGATTGCCGCAGATGGTGGCCCCGCTATTCAAATATGTCGCGCGAGCGAAGCGACGGTCATCCTCAAGGTGCAACTCGGTCAAGGCGTGACTCTGGCAGGCGAAGGTTTTGCCAGGACAGTCGCCATCGACGCTACGGTGTGGAAACCCATCGACGGTCCAAACAGCATCGGCTCGATCAAGGCAGTGTGGCTGGAATCGAACCCAAAGCGCGCGCTTTTGCGACTGGTTGGGACGGCAAGAAACATGGTGACTGCAACGCAACCCGGCCCTACCCCGGTCAATGCAGGAAGTACGGAACGCCGCGGCTCGATTTCTGAAATCACGTCATGACTGGGAGGCGCGCCTGACCCGGTTCGACTTCAGTGTTCCGGCCTCTAACCACCCTCCGAACGCTTTGCCCTGGCAAAACCCCGATCCGTCGCAATGAACCGATCCAACATCGCAACGATGAGGCGCGGCGCATCGGCTGGCCGTTGCCCCGCGTCGCGGCCGAGTATCTCGGCATAGGCGGTCAGATCGCGGTGCAGTGCCGCCGGGAGTTCCACCATGACCTTGACGGGTTTGTCGTCGGCGATTGGTCCCAGTTTCAGCTTGGCCATTTCAGCCTCCATAAGGTTCGAGCAAGAGATCGCGCGTGACGATGACGCGCACCGGGAATCCCGGCCGGATGGTGAGTGTCGGCGCTATGTTGAGCTGCCGCTGGACGATCTGCTGGCCTGTCTGGCTGATGCTGTCGGAAGCACCCTGGCGAAGGGCGCGCATGATGTCGCTCTCCTGGCCCGATGAGCCTGCCTGCGCCCCGATGCTCAGAACCGTGGAAAGTGCTGCAGCCTTGAACAGTTCGCCCCAGTGATAGTCGACGCCGTCCTCGAGGCCAGCATAGCCCTCGGCGTCCGCGCCAGGCTCGCGTTCCAGAACGATGGAGCGGCCGTCTGGAAAAATCAGTCTGGTCCATACCAGCAATACGCGACGCTGGCCGTAACCGACACCATTGTCGTACTGGCCGATGAGGCGCGTCCCTTGGGGAATGAGGCGGATTTGTCCGGTGGGGCTGTCATAGACATTCTCCGTCACCTGCGCGGTAATCTGACCCGGCAGGTCGGAACGAATGCCGGTGATGAGGGCGGCTGCGATGACCGCGCCCGCCTGCAGGACGTTCTTCGACGCCGGCGCCGCGACACGATCCGACGAGACGGTGCGTTTGTCCGGTGGCTGATCGAGGAATGCGCGCTGGCGGTCCTGCGCCGAGGGCGTCGCTGGCTGCGGCGCGAGGCCAAGGCTGGCGAGATCGGGCCTTGGCATGGTCTCTGTCGTGGCTTGAACGGCAGTCGCCTCACCCGCAAGCGTTTGCGTGGACGCGAACAGGCGCGCGGTCCTCGCCGCTTCCAGCTCCTGCTCCCGGCGCTGCTGCTCAGGGTCGGGTCCAATGGGCCCTGCCGACAGCGCGGGGCCGCCATTCTGTGCGGCGAGGATCGGGCGGCCGAGATCGCCGGGAAGTGGTGGGCCAAGCTTCGGAACGCCCGCATAGTCCTTTGGCAGGCCGGCGAGCCCATCGGGCGTCGATCGATTGTCGGTGGAATACAGCTGCTGCCCCTCGCCTTGGTGACGGTTCTGCAGCGCGTAAATCAGCGCGCCGCCGACAGTCAGGCTTGCGGCGAGCCCTAATCCGGCCAGCGCCTTGCGGGACAGACGCGTCACGCGCGGCGGCTCGGCGCGCAGCCGCATGGCCGCGGCCGGCTCGCCTGTCAACGGCCGGGGGTCATCCTCGACCGGTGCCTCCGGCCGGGCGTCATTCATCGGCCCCCGGCCTTCTTCCTTCCCGGGATCCACTCTGTCGCTCATGATGATGACCCTCCCCTGTCTGTTCGGAGGCTCGTCGCTGGCGGGGTCTCACCAGGGCCACGCATCCATGAAAATCGACTGCTCCTTACCCCATCGCTGCGGGAGATGCGGATGCGCTGCTGGTTCTTGCCTGCGCCGAAGCGCAACTCGGCGGCGGCAAACAGCCGGTCGACGATCATGTAGTTGCCGCGGACGCGATAGTTCACCAGTTCCGACGTATCGCCTTGCGGCCCGACCACGAAGAGTGGCGGCATCTCGCCCTGGCCGATGCCCCGCGGGAACTCGATGAACACCTGCTTGCCATCGTCGAAGGCGCGCAGCGGCCGCCACGGTGCGCGATCGCCCGTCACGTCGTAGCGGAAATTGACGCGAGAAAGATCGATGCCCGTCGAGACCGGCTGCGCAGCTTCAGCCTGCTGGTTCTGCGTGCGCAAGGCGATGAGTTGGTCCTGCGGGTATTGCCAGGAGACCAAGGCCATATAGGTCGACGGCGTCGAGCGAAGTTCCATGTGATAGGTGCGCCGATCGGTATTGATGACGAGATTGGTTATGAGTTCGGCGCGCGTCGGCTTGACAAGGATGTGGACTTGCTTGGTCCCGCCTGTACCGCTCTCGGTATCGCCGATGATCCAGCGCACGGTGTCACCGGCGGCGACGGGGCCGGAGCCGACGAGCTGCTCGCCGGGCTGGAGCGCGATGTCGGTGATCTGTCCCGGCGAGGCATAGACCTGATAGAGCGCGCCATCGACGAAGGGATAGACCTGCATCGAGTTGATGAACCCGTTGCGGACAGGCTGCATGCGCGCGGCCGCATTGGCCAGGTTCACGCGCGCGGTCGGATCGGACGGTTCCGGCTCGGGCTTTGCGTCCTTGCCGACCGGCTTCAACTGGCCTGGAAGCGGCAGCGGCTTTGACAGCTCTACCACCTTGACGGGCGGGGGCGGATCGACGGCCTGCACGGCCGGGATCGGATCGTCATAGGAAATCTCCGGCGGCTTCTGCCTGGTGGCACAGCCTGCAAGCGCCGAAGTGCAAAGCAGCAGTGCTGGAAAGGCCATCTTGCGGAAAGCCGGCACTGCGTGGATGAGGAAAGTTGGACACCCCCAGCGGGCGGCCTTGAAGAGTGCGGGCGTCATTGTCCAAGCTCCTTCGACCAGTTGATGGCGTTGATGTAGATGCCGAGCGGGTTCTTCCTCAGTGCGTCGGCGTCGCGCGGGGGCTGCACGACAATTGTAAGGATCGCGGACCAGCGCTCCGTGGAGGCAAGGGAACCGTCCTGATAGCGGCGTTCGACCCAGGCGATGCGGAAGCTCACTGGGGATGCGCGGATGACCGACGACACGTCGACGGCGATCTGCTGTTTGCCGACCTTGGTGAACGGGTCATTGGCGCGCGCATAGTCGTTGAGAGCCAGCGCCCCGCCCTGCGTCGCGAAGTCATAGGCGCGCAGCCAGAGCTTTTCGGTGACAAGACGGTCGAGCAGCGGCACGTCTTGGAGCCACCCGCCATCATCCGATTGGAAGAGATCACGCAGCACCTGACCGCCTGCCGCTTCATAGGCATCGAGCCCTACGAACACGGCCCGTTTATCGGACGCTCGGACGGTGTTCTCCGTCAACATACGGCGGATCTGGTATGGCTCCCTCGACCAGCTATTCTTGATCGTCTCCCACACCTGCTCTTGGCGCGCGTGATCATCGCTGACCGAGAAGGCTTCGAGCTGGGCGATCGTCATGCCGTCGTCGGCATAGATGTCGAGCAGCGCCGGCGACACGGCGGTGAGCTTTAGGCGCTGCTTGACGATGGTGATAGAGATGAAGAAGGCGACCGCAATCTCCTCCTCCGACATGCCTTTGTCGCGCATGTCCTTGAAGGCGCGGTATGCATCGAGTGGATGGAGCGGAGCGCGATCGATGTTCTCAGCCAGCGAGATTTCCTCCGCCAGATTCGTGCTGCTGCCCAAGACACAAGGAACGGATGCAGTCTTGGCAAGCCGCTTCTGTTTCACGAGCATTTCGAGGGCACGGTAGCGGCGGCCGCCGGCCGGCACCTCGAACATGCCGGTCTCATCGCCGCCGGCATCGAGCACCGGACGAACATGAAGGCTCTGGATCAGGCCCCGGCGGACGATCGACGCTGCCAGGTCCTCCAGCGAGACGCCGGCCTTGATGCGCCGGACGTTGGACTGGGCCAGCACCAGCTTGTTGAACGGAATGTCGCGCGAGGACGACAAGGTGATCTTTTGGACAGCCGTAGCCATGGTGTTTTCTCCGCGACGGGCGCCGAGAGCCTCTCTCTCAGCCCTGAACCCGTCATGAAATACCGGCGCGCCTCTCACTCTCCGGCCACCGAAGCGGGAAAACTGAGAGGCGCATTCGCGACGGCGGTCCGGCGTGACCTTTCACGCCGCCTCCCTCTCGTCGTTCGCTGTCGCTGCGGTCGCTGGCTCATCGGCGCCAGGCTGGAAAGCGAGGATGAACTCGGCGGCTTTCGACGCCGCGCTGGCAGCGCGGAAAATGGCGCGATTGTCCTCGCCCAGGACCTCCAGCCATGAACCGATATAGTCCGCATGGCGCACCGTCGGCACGATGGAGAGCGAGGCACAGATGAAGGCGCCCGCCATTTCGGCCACCAATTCCTCCCGCGAATAGGATTTGGAGCCGAAGGAACCGGCCATGTCACGGCCGAGCCGGGAGGAATGACCCGACCAATGCCCCAGTTCGTGAAAGGCGGTGCGGTGCCAGTTGATCGTTTCGAAATAGGCGGCTGGCGGCGGGACCTGCACGAAGTCGCTCGCAGGGCAGTAGAATGCGCGATTGCCTCCGATCCGAAAATCCGCGGCGGTGGACCGGATCAGTGCCTCTGCTTGCGGTTCGATCATGCCGGGCGGAGGTGGTGGTCCGACGGCGGCAACGTCCTGCGGCAGGTTCTCACATTGATCTGCATTGAAGACGGTGAAGCGTTTGAGGAATGGGATAGCCTGCGCTTCATCACCGCTTTCGCGGGCTCGCTTCCTCTCGTCGTTGGGAATGAAGCGGTCGGCGTAGAAGACGGCCGTACCATGCTCTCCCTTCCTGACGTTACCGCCGAGGGCGATCGCCTGCCGGAAAGTGAGCCAGCTCTGGCCGGTGAATCCGTGCTCGATGACCGCGCCCCACAAGATCAAGACGTTGATGCCGGAGTACCGCCGATGCGTCGACGCATTCCGCGGCATGGCGAGCGGCGCCTTTGCCGCCGCGGTTCCCCAAGGCTGCACCCAGGGGATACGTCCGGCTTCCAGTTCGGCGATGATCTTGCCGGTGACTTCCTGATAGAGGCCCGTGCGGTCGTTACCGGAACGGGCGCGAGCGGTGTCTCTGAACATCGCGATTCTCCGCGACGGGCGCCAGGAGCCTCTCTCCCGACCTTCAACCCGTCACGGCAAACCCGGTCCGCACTCTCACTCTCATCGATCCGTCTCAATACCCACCGGCGGAAGGAAGGAACGTCGGCGTGACCGATCTCGCGTCAGGGACGGAAGCCCGCATGGGGAAGACCCGTCGCAGGCGGGGCTTCAGCTTTGCTGACGGCCCGGCCCCAAAAGAGAGGGACGCCCTGTAGCACCCTCGCTCGATCAGCTGCTTCCACGCGGAACGAAATTCACCCGCGGCAATTATCGGTGCAAACCGAGCGTGGGTGTTTGCATGCCTAAGGTTCACGAAACATGGCAAGTTGAGCCGCATGGCCGATTGGAGACGGTTGCTACCGGTCTCTTGACAGTCAGCGGCGAGATTCAGATGCCGCTCGGCCATTTTCCGCGGCGAATGACAGTGATCGGCCTGACGGGAGAGCGCACGGCGATCTGGAGCTGCATACCTCTTGCAGAGCCGGAAATGCGGGAAATCGAAGCGCTCGGCGATCCAGCCTTTCTCATCGTGCCAGGCGCTGGCCATCGGCTCGACATCAAGCCTTGGAAGCTTCGCTATCCCCAGGCGAAAATTGTCTGCCCGCCGGGGGCGCGGGAGGCTGTGGAGAAAGTCGTCAAGGTCGATTCGACTGCCGATATCTTTGATGATCCTTCCGTTCGGATGGAGACGGTCCCGGGTTTAGGGGAGAAGGAGGCGGCTCTATTCGTGCGGCGTGACGGCCACACCACCCTTGTCGTCAACGACATCCTCGCCAATGTGCGCCACCCCCATGGAATTGGCGCCCACATCATGGCGCGCGTTCTTGGCTTTGGGGTCGACCGGCCGAGCACTCCGCGCGCTGCCAGATGGTTTTTTGTCCAGGACGGAAAGGCGCTGGGAGCGGCTTTTCGCAAGTGGTCAAAAGATCCCGACCTGGAGCGCATCATTGTCAGCCACGGCGATGTCATCGCCAACAAACCGCGCAAAGTGCTCGAGCGTGTCGCCCAGGATTTCGGAGCATAGCAGAAAATCACAGCGTGCTGGCGCCGCGGCCAAGCCGCGCTATTTTGCATAACTCTGCAATAGACCGAACGTATGGGGCAGCCATGTGCAATGACTACGAGCAGCATGTCGTCTGGGCCGAATATTGCCGGATGATGCAATCGCTGGCGCTCGATATTCCCACTCATCAGACGGAACTTGATTTGCCGCTGTCGGATGATATCCGCATCAGTGACCCCGCCCCGATCATGCGCGCGGCTGGCGACGCGATCGAGCTTACGCGCATGACCTTTGCCTTTCCGCCGTCCGGGCCAAAGGGCGGGCCTGTCTTCAACTTCCGCTCGGACGGACGGAGTTTCGCCAACAGCAAGCGCTGCCTCATCCCGGCATCGGCGTTTTTCGAGTTCACCGGAAAGAAGTCTCCGAAGGCGAAGCATCGCTTCACCCTCAACGGCACCCCGTTCATGGCGATTGCCGGACTATGGCGCGAAGGCGAAGGCAACAGGCCGCCCACATTCGCCATGCTCACCACGGAACCCGGGCCTGATGTAGCGCCCATCCACAATCGCCAGATCGTGGTACTGCGGCCGGAGGACTGGGCACCATGGATACATCTCACAAAACCCGAGGCAGAACTCTTGAAGGCCTTGCCAGCTGGGTCGTTGGCGGTCGAAACCGTACGGCAAGGGAGCGACTGACCCCGGGGGCCGGCACTCCTCAAGCCAAGAAGTGTATTCTTCGATTTGATGAGGTCGGAACAGGCTGGACGAGATTCACTGGATATTGCGGGTGATGGGAACTGTTGCATGAGCGCTCGTGAAATCACCCCACTTGACGTGAGGCAGATCGCGGAAGCGGCACTTTTTGCCTCACATGCTCACAAGGACCAGATGCGGGAAGACATGAAAGATCCTTACATCGTCCATCTTTCCGAGGTGGCAGCGATGTGCGCAAGCATCGAGCCGCTGGATCCAGTTCTGGTGGCCGCTGCGTGGCTGCACGATACGCTCGAATACACTGATACCGATGAGAGCGCCCTCCGTGAGCATTTCGGCGAGGCAGTGGCTGATCTCGTCGCCGATGTAAGCGATCCAGCGGGGCTCAAAGGAAAAGCGCGTCGTCAGCGACAGGTTGACCACACCGCCACGGCCTGCCTTCGAACCAAAAGGCTCAAGCTGGCGGATCGGACGTCCAACGTCGAGGAGGTTCTAAACGGTCCCGATGATCGTTTCAGGGCAAAGAGCGGAGCCAGATATCTGAAATGGTCGCGCCGCGTCGTTGATGTTTGCCGTGGCGCCGCTCCCACGCTGGAAGCGCGCTTCGACAAGTCGGCAACGCGGCTTCAGGAGCGCCTCGACAAAGTTTTCGGCCAAAGCGTTTCACAATAGCGCTAGCTGAACCCGCATTATCGCAAGTTCACACCAAGAGAGGAGCTCCGGGTGTCGAACAGCGCACGCTCGACGGCCGCATCCCAGAGCTCATCTATCGGCCGACCTTGCATCGCTAGGACAACCTCGCTTCTTCCCGTCAGCCGCCTTTCGGCTGGCAGAGCGGCGTTGGCCAGCGTGCGCATCCTCGTCGGCAAAGCTGAAACCCCAGCCTATTTGAAATCTCGTGTCTTCACCTTGATCTGGTCGATGTGCAGATAGGGGTCGATGATGTTTCGCGGCCTCGGCCCCTTCGGCAGTCCGCGCGGATCAGGCGTCGGGCTGCCGTGATGGAACTCGTCGCCACGGCCATGCGGCAACGGGAAAGCGGCATTCCGATCACCGACGCTGGCGAGATCGACTGACAGATCGGTGAGCCGATGCGCGACGAGATGGACCACCTCGCCTTCTCGCTGAATGCGCCCATAGACGCCAATCATGCCGGCACCAAGGACTACCCTGCGATATTTTTCGAAGACCTTCACCCAAACGACCAGATTGGCGATCCCGGTCTCGTCCTCGATGGTGATGAACATGACGCCCTTGGCTGAGCCCGGCCGTTGGCGAACCAGTACGAGGCCCGCCGCCTCCAGCCATTGTCCGTCACGCGCCTGCATGGCCTGCCGGCACGAGACGATGCGTTTGCGCCGCAGATCTGCACGCAAGAAGGACACGGGATGATCGCGCAGGGTCAGCCCGACATGACCATAGTCTTCAACGACCTCGCCACCGGCGGTCATGGCACGCAATGTGACGCCGGGCTCCTGGAGCTCGGCCACCGTCCGCTGCTCGCGTGAAGACGCGGCGGCAAACAGCGGCAGCGGTTCGTCGCGTAGTCCCTTGATCGCCCACAGAGCTTCACGCCTGGCCAGCGACAATGACGATTGAAACCCATCGGCCTGCGCAAGTTTAACCAGAGAGGCAGCGGGAACGCCGGCTCGGCGCCATAAATCATCGACCGAAGTGAACGGCCGGTCAGCGCGTGTGGTTACGATGGTGGCCGCGTCAGCATTGGCCAGGCCGCGAACCATGCGCAGGCCAAGGCGAACGGCAAACCGATCCTCGTCCTCAGTGGGCTCGAGCGTGCAATCCCAGCGTGAGGCATTCACACACACCGGGCGCACCTCAACCCCATGGTCGCGGGCGTCACGAACGATCTGCGCCGGCGCGTAAAAACCCATCGGCTGAGCGTTGAGAAGGGCTGCGCAGAAGACATCGGGGTGATGGCATTTCAGCCAGGACGAAGCGTAGGCGATCAGCGCGAAGCTCGCCGCGTGACTTTCCGGAAAGCCGTAGCTGCCAAAGCCCTCCAGCTGCTTGAAAGTTTTTTCGGCGAACTCGCGCTCGTAGCCGTTCTTGACCATACCGCCGATTAGCTTGGCGCCGAAGCTGGAGACGCCGCCGGTATGCTTGAAGGTCGCCATGGCGCGGCGCAGCTGATCGGCCTCGCCCGGGGTGAAGCCGGCGCATTCGATTGCCACCCGCATCGCTTGCTCCTGGAACAGCGGCACGCCCAGTGTTTTTCCGAGCACCTTTTCGAGCTCGGGCTTGGGATAGACGACGTCCTCCTTGCCTTCGCGCCGACGCAGATAGGGGTGCACCATGTCACCCTGGATCGGCCCCGGGCGAACGATCGCGACCTCGATGACCAGGTCATAGAAGGTGCGAGGCTTGATGCGCGGCAGCATCGACATCTGCGCGCGAGATTCGATCTGGAAGGTGCCGAGCGTGTCGGCCTTGCGGATCATCGCATAGGTGCGCGGATCCTCGGCCGGGATCGTTGCGAGATCGAGAGTGATGCCCTTGTGTTGCGACAGGAGATCGAAGCCGCGCTTCATGCAAGACAGCATGCCCAGCGCCAGCACGTCGACCTTCATGAACTTCAGCGCGTCGATGTCATCCTTGTCCCATTCAATGACCTGACGATCCTTCATCGCGGCCGGCTCGATCGGCACCAGATCGTCGAGCCGGTCCCGGGTCAGCACGAAGCCACCAGGATGCTGCGACAGGTGGCGCGGGGCGCCGATCAACTGCCGGGCCAGATCCAGCGCCAGGCGAAGGCGGCGATCGCCGAGATTGAGGTTCAATTCCTCGGCGTGCTTGGGCTGGACGCCTTCGTCCGACCAGCCCCAGACCTGCGACGACAGCATCTTGATGAGGTCTTCAGGCAAGCCGAGCGCCTTGCCGACATCGCGCAAGGCGCCTTTCGAGCGATAGCGGATGACGGTCGAGCAAAGTGCGGCGTGTTCACGGCCGTAGGTGTCGAACACCCACTGCATGACGATTTCTCGCCGCTCATGTTCGAAATCGACATCGATGTCGGGCGGCTCGCGGCGTTCCTCCGATACGAAGCGTTCGAACAGAAGATCGTTACGGTCGGGATCGATTGATGTGATGCCAAGCACATAGCAGACGGCGCTGTTGGCGGCAGACCCCCTGCCCTGGCAGAGAATGTCCTGGCTGCGGGCAAAGCGTACGATTGAATTCACCGTCAGAAAATACGGCGCGTATTGCAGCTTCTCGATAAGCTGCAATTCATGTTTGAGCGTGCCGACAACCTTGTCCGGCACGCCCTCGGGAAAGCGCTCCGTGGCGCCTTCCCATGTGAGTTTCTCCAGCGCCTGCTGCGGCGTCAGGCCGGGCAGCATCCGCTCCTCGGGATATTGGTAGGCAAGCTCGTCCAGTGAAAACCGGCAGCGATCGGCGATTTCAAGTGTCCGAGCGATCGCCTCGGGATAGCGGCCGAACAGCCGCGCCATTTCCTCGGGCGGCTTCAGATAGCGATCGGCATGCCGCTCGCGCCGAAACCCGGCATCATCGATCGTGACATTGTGCCTGATGCAAGTAACGACATCCTGCAGGATGCGCCGTGACGGCTCGTGGAACAGCACGTCGTTGGTGACGACTGTTGGCACACCGGCCTGCCCGGCGAGGTTGGAGAGGTTGTGCAGCCGCAAAGCGTCATTGGGACGGCGCCGCAAGGTCAGCGCCATATAGGCGCGCTCGCCAAATGCCTCGCGCAGTCGCCGCAGCCAGAGCGCGCATGCGTCGTCGGCCTGATCGGGAACGAACAACGCAATAAGGCCCTCGCCGTAAGCGACAACATCGGCCCAGTCCAGCACGCATTTTGCCTTGCCCCCGCGCTTCTTGCCCAGCGACAGCAACCGGCACAGCCGCGAATAGGCGGCCCGATCGGTTGGATAGACCAGGATGGAAATCGCCTCGGCCAGATCCAGCCGGCAGCCGACGATCAGCCTTACGCCAGTCGCTTTCGCTGCTTCATGGGCACGAACGATGCCGGCTAGGCTGTTGCGATCGCAGATGGCGAGCGCCGGCATATCCGAGACGGCAGCCTGCGCAAACAACTCCTCGCAGGAACTGGCGCCGCGCAGAAAGGAGAAATGCGACGTGCATTGGAGTTCAACGTAGGGCGTAGTCATCCGAAGATGCCGTGCAGGAACCAGCGATGGGACCCGGTCGCGACATCCTCGCCATCGCCGGCGCGATAGATCCAGAACCGTTCGCCGGCGTCGTCCTCGACCTGGAAATAGTCGCGCGCGGCCGCAAGCTCGGCGTCACGCTTCCACCACTCGCCAAAAACCCGCTCGGGACCATCGGCGCGCCTGACCCGCCGCCGGATGCCTCTCCAGGTGAAGCTCGCCGGCGGATGATCGGGCAACAGCGCTATCGCCTCGATCAACTCCGGCACGGCAAACAAACGCGCCGGACGCGGCCAATGGTCAGGCCAAGCGTCGCCGGTTTCAACCGACGCGGGTGCCACGCGCCGAACAGACCGTTCGGGCACGTCGCTGGCAACAGGGGTAAACCGATAGAGCCTTTCCTCACCGACACGATTGCCGAGGATGTCGATCAGATCTGAGATGTCCGCGTCGCGTTGCTCGATGAGCGATGAAATGGTCTGTCTGGGCGTCAGCGGTTCAGCCAGCGGCGCCGACAGGCGCATCAGTTCGATGCCGAAGCCCGGGTCGATTTTCTCGATCTTGTCGCAGATGAGACGCGTCAACCGCTTAACATCTCGGACCGGCAAGGCTGTGCCGACGCGAATGGCTTCGATCCGATTGTCGACGCGGTAGAGCAGCAGGTCAAGCCGCCGCGCGCCGAGGCCCTTGGCCTCCAGCTCGAGACAAAGCGCTTGAACAAGCTTGCCGACATAGCGCGCGATTGTCTCGGCGGCACCGATGGGTTCGCCAAAGGCACGCTTGACCTCGATCACATCAGCCGGCCGGACCGGCTCTATCGGTTCGGCGAGGCGCCCCGTCGCCTGGTCAAGGCGGCGACCCAGTTCCGGTCCGAAGCGCAGGGTCAGCGGCGCGCGCGGCTGCTTCAAAAGCTCGCCTACCCTGTCGAAGCCCAAGACACGCAGACCGCTGACCATTGCATCGGGCAAGCGCAGCGCCGGGATAGGGAGCGAAAGGATTGCATCATAGGTAGCGTTCACGGCAACCACGCTGACGGTCTGCCTGACGTATCGCGCAACGGCGTGTGCGGCACCCCAGCTGTCCGCAACTGCTGCCCGCGCCAAGATGCCGGCCTGGCTGAGACGCTTGACCATATCAATCAGCATCAACTTCTCGCCGCCGTGAAGATGATCGGCGCCCGTGGTGTCCATGACCAATCCGTCCGAAGGATCTGTCGCGACGATCGGCGCGTACCGCCGCAATGCCCATAGCGCCAGCCGCTCCAATGCCTCCGCGTCGGCATCGGGTTCGGCATCCATGACCGCCAGCCCCTGGACCAGTGCCTGCGCCTTCGTTGCAGGCATTCCGACCCGCAAGCCGGCTTCCAATGCGGCGCGATCGACCGCGGTCACCAGGCGACGATTGCCGTGCCGCCCCACTGTCACCAACGGCTTATCCGATGGCGGCGAGACGTCGCCCAATTTCCTTCTGAGCCGGTCGGTCGACCAGCTTGGAAGGAAGAGCGAGACGACCCTTGGCATCACAAGCCTCCACTTCGATATCGAGCGTTTCCCCTCCACGGGATCTGATCAATTCAAGTTGCCATCGTGCCCGGCCAACACCCGGAACGGGGAGCGGCCGCGATGGCAAAACAGAAACCCGCCAGCGGCTGACGGAGGCTGTCGGCTGGCCGAAATCGGCAGCTTCGGTCTGGCGGCGCCAGCGGCGGATTGCGATGCCCATCGCTCCCGACGCTTCTGACGCAAGCTGCAGGCGTCGCGAAGCCGTCATCGACAGCCGCGCAACCTCAGCGACCACAGCCCCAAGTCCGACATGCCGCAGGCCTTCCTCGAAGCAGGCGAGCAAGGATTTGTCGTCACCGGCCTCGACATAGATTACCCGATCAGGGTGAAGTCCGACCTGTGCGATTGCCGGCGCAAACAGATCCTGGCGCGTCACACACCACAGCACCTTGCCTTGCGTCCTAGCCGCAATGCCTGCAGCAAAAAGCGATGCAGCAGCGCCATCGATTGCACCATTGCCGCCACCGGCCACCTCATGAAGAGCACCAAGCGCCACCCCGCCCCCAGGCAGATGGCTGTCGATGGAAGCGACACCGAAGGGAAGCACCGCTCGTTCGCGCGTGCTTCCGCCTTCGAGACGCGCAATGCGATCTCGGAGATCGGAAATGGCAGCAGTCGGCGTCGATGCACTCATCTGTCCTCTGAACGCGAAATGCTGATGGCATGTTCCTCATTTGTTCTCTTCCTGACAAAGAGTCAATGGGACGTGAGGTCGGCGGGAAGATCGGATATCGGTCTTCGAGCTTCCCCGTACGTCGGTTCTCGGGAACCCAATTTGTGCACGGACATTGCTTGGTGACAGGAGATGTTCATGCCGAAGTTCCGCTTTGAGACCACAGAGTTCGACCAGACCACAACATTCGAGGAAGAGTTGGCGAGTCCCGATTTGGCTAGCCCACGAGCAATCGAAAAGGCCCACGCGGCGCTTGTTGCTGGTGCTCCCACCGGTCTCGACCAATCCGGATCGGTCACAAGGGTCTACGACGAAGCCGGCTATCTGGTTGCCACAGTCAACTTTTCAGACGTGGTGCTCGACAGCTCCCAGCAGCAGCCAATCAGCGATCAGCCGACAGAGGAGCCCGGTGTTATGCGGTCGGGCTGACTGCGCTGGCCTTCCAACTTTGAACCAACCGTCACACCGAGTTCGATTTCCAGAGAGTGTCCAATGCCCATTATCACCGGAATCGCTTTTACCTTGCTGATTTTGTTCGTTGTCCTGTTCATGACGCACGCCGCGCGTGACTTGCAGAGCTCCCCGGCGTTCTATCGCTTGAGGCGCCGGCTGCGTTACTAGGTCGTGGAAACGAAGTTCAGAGATTCGATGTAGACTCAAAGGTCGCGGTTCTGCGGGCCGCTGGACGGGTCGAAGACCCCTTCTCGATGTAAACCCTCGGTCGGCCCTCTAAGGAAAGACGGCGTATAAGCCGCAGTTCTGCGCGCGTCCGCAACAGCGGACAATTGTCGCGCGCGGGACGGAGGAAATTCGCCCCGCCGCGGGCGGTGAACGGGACAGCCGTAGGAGCGTCAGCATAGCGCCGGCCGCAGGACGGGACGCGGGACCGACTGTCCCCGTCCGCGGCGGTCCGCATGAAGCATCGGCCAATGAGTGAAGTCGCCTTGGATGGCCCACGCCGGCAATGGTGTATTTCTCGATCACCTCGTTGCCATCGACGTCGCTCCAGACCTGCCGCGTTTGTCCATCGACGGTCTCTTTTCGAGCAGGGCTTGCCCCCAACGCGGTGAACGCCCTGCCATTGGGCGACAAGGGCGTCAGCATTCGCCGGCGCCACCGTATGGTCGGCCGTGCCCTGCTAGTCAAAATCTTCGGCCAGCTTCCGTGATGTGGCGACGCCTGCGCCAGGCGACTGGAGATTGCAGCGATGCCAGAAACACTTAGGCGGGTGCAATTTCTTCCGGCTGCGCGGGCCGTTTCATCGGCCTTCGCGCCAAATTTCGAGACGTCCGCGGCCTGCTTTTCCGGCGGGTTGAGCGGTGGCGACATTGGACCGGAGCAACGTCGTTCACGCGGATTCCCTTATCTGTCAGATTGCCAGATAGCACCCTGGCGAAGGCATGGATTCCGCTCTTCGTCGTGTCAGTACCTTGGAGCCGTCGAAGCCGGTTGCCGAACCGCTGTTGACGATCGCTGGCGCCGCGACACGGTCGATCCCGCCATCTTGGCTTTCAAGCTTCTTGCTGGATCTAGTCGACTCCGCCGAACCCGCGGCGGAGGGAACGATTTGAAAGAAAACTCGTTTGCACTGACCGGAAACAGGATGAACGACATGGCTGCGCCACGTGCTGTCTGGAAGGGCTTTTTGAAGGTTGGATCGGTGACTTGCGGGGTGAAGATTGTCGGCGCCACCAGCGAGGCATCCAAGATCCACTTCAAAATTTTGAACCGCAAGGACGGTCTTCCTGTCAAAAGCGTCTATGCCGACGAGAAGACAGGAAAGACCGTCGACGCAGAAGACCAGGTCAAGGGGTTCGAGGTCGAGAAGGATGAATTCCTTCAGATCGAGCCCGCGGATATCAAGGCGCTTAAGCTCACCTCGGATCACACGCTCGAAGTAGGCGAGTTTGTCGCGATCAGCGAGATCGACACCCGCTATCTCGAGAAGCCCTACTACCTCATTCCCGCCGACGGCGCGGCCGTCGAAGCCTACGGTGTGATCCGCGACGCGATGAAGAACAAGGGCGTCGCAGCACGGTCGTGCATCGTGCTCTATCAGCGCGGCCGGGAAGTTGTGATCCAACCCTATGGCAAGGGCATGGTGATGACCGAGCTGCGAAACCACAACGAGATGGTCGCCGAGGACAGTGTTTTTGAGGGCTTGACCAAGGCGAAGTACGATCCCGAGTTGCTGGAAATCGCCGGCATGCTCATCGACAAGAAGGTGACCACTTTCGATCCCTCGAAATTCGAGGACACCTACGAAGATGCGCTGATTGCCATGATTGACGCGAAGCGCAAGGGCAAGGCGCCACCGAAGGCGGCTCCTAAGCCGAAAGAGAACGTTATCAACCTGGCTGAGGTGCTTAAGAAGAGCCTCAAGCAGGAGGGGCTAGCGACACCCAAAAAGAGCGAGCCGAAGCGCAAGAGCGCGTAGGCCAACGAGCACCGTGTCGATCGAGGAGAAGTTTGTGACCCAATTGACTGTCGAGCAATGCCGGGCGGCGCGTGCTCTGCTGGATTGGTCACAAGCCAGGCTTAGCGCCAAAGCGCAGGTCAGCGAGGGGACGGTTCGGGACTTCGAGAAAGGGAAGCGCATTCCGGCCGCCGGCATGATTGTCGCGATGCGATCGGCGCTCGAACTGGCGGGGGTTGCCTTTCTAAGTGATGGCGAGACGATCCATGGCGGCCCTGGCGTTCGGCTCAAGAACACAACGGTATCGCGCAGGCCTATCCAAGATGGCGAAGCGGGAATTATTCAGAACAGCGAGATGTAAGCCGTCACCGAAATCGAGCCATCGTGGTTACCGCTGATCGTTATACGGCTCTTTCGTTTGTCCAACCATCTTTTTTCCGAGAACGGTGGAATGTCGGATTCGCCTTGGGCATTGTTTGCGATCTGCAGAAGCCGGATCGGGAAGCAGATGGCGTCGCGATTGGCCGGCGACATATCTTCATAAGTCCGCTCGTCGCCCGTCACATTGGCCTCGGCCTTTCGCAGCGCAATATCGATGTCGTCGATCGAAAGCAGGCCTCTGTGGACAAGCAAATTGTTGATCGACGCGACTGCCATCATCAGACCTTCAAGCTGAAGATTGGCGACGTACATGGCCGAGCACTCTTTACCTGTCCTGATGGGTTCTGTCCGTCCGATTGATGCGTCTTGTCATCGACTTCGTCCACGGGACGCGTCAATCCAACTCCGCCCTTGGGCTTCTTGTTTCCAGCTGCGTCCTGGGAGAACGCATCCGATGGTTCGGCACCCGTCTTGGCGGGATATTTCGTCGCGCCGGTTTCACGATGGTTTTCATTGTCAGACATTTTTCGGTGCTCCTCTGTGATCATCGATAACAGGCCTGCACCCCTGCGAGTTCCGCGCGGCATGGAACATTCCTGACGGCCGGTCGTTGGCCAGCAAAGGAGATGACGGGATGGCCAAGATCAAAAACCTCAACGCTGCAATTGCCAAGGAACCAGAGGCAGCCGGTGTCGAAATCCAGCGTAAAAACCCTGGCACCAATGACTCCGGCCAGGCGCCAGCCAGCCCCAAGACGGCAGGCGCTCCGCCCAAACGTGCCAGCGCTTTGGCGGACCCCTTCACGACCAGACGAAGCGACGCACGTCCGGTGGCTGGCAAGACACCTCGCCCAACCGACACACCAGGAGAATAGGCATGCCGCCCAAACCAGAGCCGAACGACGAACCGCCGGTGGATGCGCCAAGCTGGACACCAGACGTGCGCGAGCCCGACCCGGAGCTTTTGCCGGACGAGTTGCCAGTCCCCAACCCCGACGAGAACCGTGATCCTCCAAAGCGAGCTCTGACATGAGCGAAGATGATATTCGCAGAGGTGAGTGCCTCTGTGGTGCGGTTCGCTTCTCGGTCACAGGCGCTCCGCTTCGTGTTGGCCTTTGCCATTGTCAGGATTGCCGCCGCTCGAGCGGCAGCGCGTTCAACTTCTTCGGTGTTTGGGCGCGGTCGAATTATCGGGGCACTGGCGACCTACGGGCGTTCAATGGCCGAAGCTTTTGCCCCAATTGCGGATCGCGCATCGCCTCATTGCGGGACGACGAGGCGGAGATCATGCTGGGCGCTCTGGACCTCGCCCCGAGCGACATCATTCCAGGCTATGAACTCTGGATCGGCCGGCGCGAGCCTTGGCTGATGGATCTGCAATGGGCAGAGCAATTCCAACATGATCGAGAGGCCGAAACGCCCGACTCGGCTTGAGCCGCCGGACACATCTGCTCCCGCGGTCCGCTCTCTCGATCTTCTCGCGATCGATACGTCTTGTCATGGCAGCCTCCCTTGGTCTGCCCCAGAAGTGCGACCGGGTGCAAATATTCCCGACAAATAAGCGTTTCCGTCAAATGACATTGGCGGATGTTCCGCGATATTTCGTGGCGGATTACACGATTGCTGGGTGGGGTGACTGTCGAATGTGTTGCCGTTCTGCCGGGTACGGGAACCGCGCCTCTCGACGCTCGTTACTTCCGTGCTGCGCAGACTAACGGCCCGACAAAGCTTGCATGCGCGGCCGTACGCTGTTCCATCGATTTCTCAGGACATCATGATGACCCACGACGACACCGAACTGACCGCCCGTCTTGCGCGCGAGCATGGCATCTCCGAAGGCGCTGTCACCGCTGTTCTAGACGCTTTGCGGCGTGGCGGCGGGACCATGGCCCAGTTCAGCCATGTCGACTTCGGAGGCATGTCGCAATGGTCTTCCGGCATGACGATGGTCGGCGACATGTTCAACGGCAGCCTCAAGGCGAAGCTAAACGCTATCGCGGGCGAGCTCTCCGCCTACCTCCGCGATCATCCAGCCGAGGGGCGCAACGACGATACGAATGTGAGCTATCGCTCGGCTGGTTTGGCAACCGCCGGCTCGTGGTGGCCTGACGAGTTTGGAAGCCCGTCTGCCGCTGGCTCCCAGAACCATATGCGCTACGCGGCGTTTAACGAGAAGCGCCGTCTGGTCATCGACGATCATGGAAATACGATAATCTACGATACCGGAGATCATCGCATATCTGGTGTTTCACAGAGCCAGAGCACGGACACGACCCTGACCTTCGTCAGCCAGCACGGCGTGGTCCGCGTCTCTGATCTCCAGCGCGTCGATGCTGCTTAGGTCAGGCCCGCAATTACGCAAACAGTAACGCTCATTGGCGCACGTGCAGCGCAGTAACCGGAGGACTCCACAATGACGCAATCGACACCGATGCCACCTAACCCAATGGTTGAGCAGCCTGCCAGCGAGGTTTTTCGGACCATCAACGGGGGAGAGCTCCCGCTGTCTAAATCCGGTCAGCAGCAGGCGCTGCAACCTCAGCACTCACCGAAGGCACCAAGCGGGTATGAGAACTTTCGGTGACGCCGAACGAGTCACTGCAGCGGAATTTGGCTCGGCGGATTAAGGAATGGATAGTTCCAGGCGGATTGACGCGCTGATCGATTAGCGCCGCCGCCGGAGCCAGTGGGTCGTTGCGGGAATCACGCCAGAGGCCCAGCCTAACTACGAAAGGAGGTCAAGAAGCGAACACTGGGCAGTCGAGCGCATGGGGCTAAGGTTTGAGCGCAACGCGCGCTACAGACCGCGTGCCGATTTCATGTTTTCAGCATCTGTTCGAAGGTGCACTGCTTGGGATTCTTGTCGGGGCGCCATCGCAGAAATTTGGTACCGTGCCGGAAGCGATCATTCGTGACGTGATCGAAGCGAACTTCGACCACCAATTCGGGGTGAACCGGTTCCCACTCCCCACTCCTCTCGGTGCTCCAGCGGCTTGGGCCGCCCGGAGCCTTGCCGGTAAAACCAGGAGGCGACCGCAAAGCTTCGAGTTGTCGGGTCAGCTGCGGTCGATCCTCCCGCGCGATTGTCGACGTGAACCCCACATGGTCGAGCTTGCCCAGGTTATTGTAGAGACCCAGCAGCAAGGAGCCGACCTCACGCGCATTTGCCAGATAGCGAAAGCCTCCGACTACGCAATCGGCTGTACGCAGCCGTTTGACCTTGACCATGGCGCGTTCGCCGGGCCGATATTCGTCGTCGACAAGCTTGGCGACAACGCCGTCCGTCGAACCATGACCGGATGCGCCAAGCCACTTCGTTGCTGTCGCCAAATCCCGAGTACAAGGAGACAGTTCGATATCGGCATGACCAGCCGATTCTGCGAACAGTTCCAGAGCTTGGCGCCTTTCGGACAGCGGCTGGTCCATCACGTTGAAGTCCGCCCTAGCCAGCATATCAAACAAGATCAATCTGGCGGGGGTTTCGACTGACAGCTTTCGAACCCTGCTTTCCGCTGGATGCAATCGCATCTGCAGCGCATCGAAAGAGAGCGCGCCATTCACCTCGATGACGATCTCACCGTCGACCACGAAATCAGTGGCCCTCAGAACACGCAGCATCGAGACGACTTCCGGAAAGTATCTGCCGAGCGGCTTGCCAGACTTTGCCCTCAGGTCGACCTCATCGCCAGCTTTGAAGGCAAGGCAGCGGAAGCCGTCCCATTTGGGTTCGTACTGCCATTGGCCAGCGCTGTCAGGCAACGTGGCGGCGGCCTTTGCCTCCATCGGTTCCGTGTCCAATGGGACGGCGAAAGACGGTTTTGCATGTTTCGATGTCATGCCGCTAGCTTTGCTGAACCGAGCCGTTTGATCGCGCTCGCGATAGACCTTTCGCCATCGTCGTAGTCGGCCCAGGCAACCGTCTTCTTCAGCAACCCCGGCACGGTGCGGACTGTGTATTTTTTCGGGTCGAGATCCGCCTTCACCTGGCTCCAGGTCAGTGGCATGGAAACAGTTGCACCTTCTCTGGCACGCGGTGACAGGGGTGCAACGGCCGTCGCCATGCGATCATTGCGGAGGTAGTCGAGAAAGATCCGGGACGTCCGCAACTTCTTGGCCATGTTGACGAGGTAGAGATCCGGACGGTCCGCCGCCATTTGCACGCACACCGCCTTCGCGAAGGCCTTGGCCTCGGGCCAGTTCGTTTTGCTGCGCTGGCCGGCCAGCGGCGTCACAACGTGCAGGCCCTTGCCGCCCGTGGTCTTGCAAAAGCTGACCAGCCCCAAATCTTCGAGACGGTCGCGCATCTCCTTGGCGGCCGCGACAACTTCGCCAAAGGAAACCTCCGGACCGGGATCCAGGTCGAAAACCAGCCTGCCGGGAACCTCGGGATGAGCGGGGTGGCAATTCCAGGGGTGCAGTTCCAGGCCGCCGATCTGGGCGATCGCAGCCAGGCCCTCGACGCGGTCGATCTGCAGATACGGCTTGTGGTCGCCGAAGACTTTCACCAATTCCAGCAGATTGGACGTGCCAGGCATGGCGTGGCGCTGGAAGAACTGCTCGCCGGCGTAACCGTCCGGCGCGCGCACGAGTGAACAGGGGCGGCCCTTGAGATGCTTGATCATCCAAGGGCCAACGGCCTCAAAGTATTCCGCGAGGTCGAGCTTGGTGACTGGCTTCCCGCCATCACCGGCATTCGGCCAAAGCGGCTTGTCAGGTTTCGAGATGATGACGCCCATGACGATTGGGGTTTTTCCGGTCCGGCCGGACCCTCTGGCAGGTTCGGCAATCTGCGTCTCTTGTGGATTGGCGGGACGCTCCGCCTCTACCTCCTTTGCTGGCTTGTCTTCGCGAAGGCCCTTGAAGGCCGCCTGCCTGACATTGCCGCCGCCGGTCCAGCCGGCGAACTCGATTTCCGCGACCAGTTGCGGCTTCGTCCAAAAGACGGTTGAATCCTTTTTCGGTGCGCCATCGCCTGTAAACGGCGACTTCGCTGTCTTCATCTCCTTCAGCCGCGGCAGCAGCTGCTTGACCTTTGCCTCGCTGTATCCAGTCCCGACACGGCCGACATAGGCGAAATGTTCGCCCCTGTTGACGCCGACCAGCAATGAGCGGAATTTTCCGTTGGTCGTCGACCAGCCGCCGATAACAACCTCATGCCCGGCGCGGCATTTCGACTTTGCCCAGGTGTCGGTTCTGCCCGAGACGTAGGGTGCATCAGCTTTTTTGGAGATAATGCCTTCGAGTTCAAGTCGGCAGGCAGACTGCAGCACAGCGTCACCGCCATTGGTGAAGTGCTCGACATAGCGGATGAGGTTCTCCTCACCGCGCTCAACCTCGCCGATCATCTTGCTTAGCCTTACCTTGCGTTCCGAGAGCGGCAGCTTTCGCAGATCGACACCGTCCGAAAACAGCAAATCAAATGCAAAGAAGATCAAATCCTTTGTCCGGCGCTCCGACAACGCCGCTTGCAAGGCGGCGAAATCCGGTGCGCCATTTTCGCCGAGCGCCACGATCTCACCATCCACGATAGCGTTGGGAAGGCTGGCCGCCTCTTTGGCAATGGCGCCGAACTTCTCTGTCCAGTCCAGGCCTTTTCTGGTCTTCAGCGTGGCGACGCCATCTTCGACCCGCAGCTGGACGCGATAGCCATCGAACTTGATTTCGTGAACCCAGTTTGCTCCTACAGGCGGCCGGGAGAGCGTCGCGCAAAGCTGTGGTGCGATGAAGTCGGGCATCTTGACCGCATCGGCACGAACGGCGCGTTTCGGACGTGGCGATGCTTTCGGCGACGGCTTTGGCGATGCCTTTGACGACTTTGCGCGTTCCTCGGCGGCGAGGCCGCGATTGCTGTCCCACACGGCGTCCGAATCGGGCACCGATGAGCCTTGCATCATGAACGGCTTCGGGCCGGCCCCCTTCCCGGCTGCAATCTTTTCCATGCTCCGGCCCGAGGCGACGGACCGGTCCTGCATCAGCACTGCGTCGCCATTGCCATCAGTCGCGTATTTGTCGCGGTGCTTGATCAAAAGCCAGTTGGTTCGCTTTCCGCCATTGCGGTCGTGCTTCATGCGCACGAGAACGAAGCTTCCATGCAGGCGCTTGCCGTCAAGCGTGAATTTCAGATCGCCTTTCTCCAAGGCTTGTTCAGGAGACATAGCGCCTTCTGGCTCCCAATATCCACGGTCCCACAGCTGCACGGTGCCGCCGCCATACTGTCCCTTTGGGATCGTGCCTTCGAAGTCGCCGTAGTCCAGCGGATGGTCCTCAACCTCTACCGCAAGGCGTTTATCCTGGGGATCGAGCGATGGACCTTTGGTGACGGCCCAGGACTTGAAGACACCGTCGAGCTCGAGGCGAAGGTCGTAGTGGAGCCGTGTGGCTGCGTGTTTCTGGATTACAAACCGTAGCCGGTTTGATTTCGCGATCAAACGCTCGCCGCTGGGTTCTTTCGTTTTGGTGAAATCGCGTTTGGTACGATAGGTAGATAGCTCGCCCTTTGTCATGGAAATGCCCCCGGCTGATGACGCAACGCGACTCAACGTCTTTGACGACATTTGGTTCGGTCCGCGGCGTTCCAGTCCGGTTTTGCAGTGTTCCGGTTGGAACTCTGGCGCCGCCTGCTTCGGAAACGGCGGCGCCGGATATTTCGCGCACCAGCCTGCATCGCGCCGCCGAACTTGGTAATTCCGCATGAAAGCGGCCTGCTCGCCGCCACACAGCTGCTTCCCTTTGTAAACTCGGTTTAGTCAGGCCGCTTGCAGGATTAGTGCGAACGCACACTACCCCTCGCCCGCGAGCGCGGCGAGAAATGATCGCCGCCATTCTGCTGCGTCATTGCGCTTGATGCGCTTGAGCAGTGCGCCGTGCCTAGCAATTCGTTCATCAAGTGGCATCACGAGCGCTTTTGCGATGGCATCGGCAACCTCGTCAACCGCATAAGGATTCACGATCAGGGACTCCGCAAGCTCTTCCGCCGCACCTGCAAAACGAGACAATACAAGCACTCCGGGATCGGCTGGATCCTGGGCGGCTATGTATTCCTTTGCCACGAGGTTCATCCCGTCACGCAAAGGCGTGACCAAGCCGACCTGGCTAGCGCGCAACAGACCAGCTAGCCGCGAGCGCGCTACGGCTCGGTGGATGTAGCGGATCGGGGTCCAGGCCAGATCGGCGTACTTCCCGTTCACCGCGCCAGCAGTTGCCTCTAGCTGTGACCGGATGTCAGCATAGGCGCTAACCTCCTCGCGCGTGGGCGACGCAATCTGCAAATAAGTTGCCGCCCGCTCTTGTTCAGGGTGCCTTTCCAGGAGGCGAGCGAAAGCCTGCATGCGGCCGGGCAGACCTTTGGAGTAGTCCAGCCGGTCGACGCCGATGATTTGTTTCAGTCCCAGAATCTGGCGGCGCATGGAATCAATCTGGACATCCTCGGCCGCGTCGTTGGCCATGCGAGAGAATGAATCGACGTCGATGCCTATTGGGAAGCACTTCGACAACACTGTCCGGCCATTTGCCTCAGCTGCGCCGTTGGTATCAAAGGTCGTGGAATTGGTGGCCTGCACCGAGCGCCGAAAATTCGCCACGTCCGTTTCGGTCTGGAAACCCACAACGTCATACTGAAGCAGATCGCCGATGAGCTCTTCATGGTCGGGTGTGGCTGCAAACAGGTCAGGCGGCGGGAACGGAATGTGCAAGAAAAAGCCGATCCGATTGCGGATTCCGAGCCGCCGCAACTCGGCGGCCAAGGGGATAAGATGGTAGTCGTGAATCCAGATTAGGTCGTCGTTGCCCGACAATAGTCCCACGAGCGCTTTCGCAAACCGCGCATTGATCTGCCGGTAGGCGGCTAGAAACTCTGCCCGGTGGTTCACCAGGTCTAGCCGATAATGGAACAGCGGCCATAGCGTACTGTTTGCGTAGCCGTTGTAATATAGCGAATACTCCTCGCGCGGCAGGATGAGCGCAGCCGTCTCGATCCTACCCAAGCGTTCGAGGCGGATCAGCGGTTGGTCGCTCGCGACAGAGTCCTGATGTTCGTCGCTTGCTCCGAGCCATAAGCCACCACGCTCGGCCAACGCATCCTCGACACCAACCGCCAGCCCGCCAGCTTGCGACAGATCGCGAATGTTACCCAACCTATTCGAGATGACAACCAGTCGGCGCGCAACGTTGGCGATTTGCCTGGGCTCGGCCAATCCGCCCTGGCCATGAGTGGCATCGCCAGACCTTTGCGAGGTAGCGAGACTTTCGTTGGGTCGCTGGAACAAGGCAAATCCTGAGCTTGAAGACCGCTTGGCAACGGTCTGGGCATCCGATTGTTCCACGAAATTCGCCGTAGATTGTATTGCTATGCCACGCAAATTCGGCCTCGCGCCGGCCATGCCAGAAATGCGCACGCAACGACGAAAGACCTGCGCGCGCCAGGGAGTTGGGCCGGAGCCAGCGTCCGCAATCCCACTCGGCGTAGTGTCTCACATTGAGATGAGCTCTTAGGTCGTTGCCCCCGCAATTGTCTGCCTGGAGAGGCTCACATGGAAAACGCAAAGCAGGCCGGATGGCTCGTATCGCAAGACAACTCCGCCAGATTGCTCATCGTCGAAAACGCGCGTCAACAATTGCGTACCAAAGCCCTTGCGCGTTGCAGGTATGACCGGAGGCCCTCCTGACTCACGCCATTCCAGCTTGAGTTTACGCCCATCCTCCTCGCCGGTAATCGTCCAGGCGATTGAAATTGTCCCGGCCCCGTTGGAGAGCGCCCCGTACTTGATGGCGTTGGTCGTGAGCTCATGAAGTGCCAAAGCAAATGAAAGCGCTACGGTTGGCGCAAGCCAGACATCCTCCCCGCTGATCCGAAAACGGTCGAGCGGTGCGTGCGCGGTGATCGAGTTGGCGATCAGATCGCCGAGGTCCGCACCGCTCCAATTTTGGCGTGTCAGGGCATCGTGAGCCTTCGCCAGCGAGACGAGCCGGCTGGACAGGTTGCGTCCTGCCTCCGGCAGATCCGCGGCGTTGCGGATTGTCTGGGTGGCGATCGACTGGACAACCGCCAGCGTGTTCTTCACCCGGTGATTGAGTTCGTTGAGCAGCAGCTGACGTTGCTCTTCGCCACGCTTACGCTCCGAGATATCCAAACTGATTTGCACGGCACCAATGATGGATCCGCTCGGATCGCGGATCGGACGTGCGCTGGAGAGCAGGTAACGGTGAACACCCGACGGCAGAATGTATGCAAATTCCTGGTTGTCGATCGTCTCACCGCGCATCGCCCGGCTCAAAGGACGATCTTCGCGAGCGACACGCTGCCCGTCCTTGACGGCCACTGTGTCAATAACGAGATCGGGTTCGCCGAATGACTTGGACGTTACTGTCGGTAGACCCATCAACTCGGCCGCGAAGCGATTTCGGATAACCTGGCGAGCTTGAGGGTCATAAGTAAACCATACGGCTGCCGGCACCGTCTCAAGCACGGTCTGCAGCTCTCGCGTGCGTTCCGTAATAGCGTGCTCTGCATTGACCATCGCCTGGGCGATCGTGGCGAACTCGGCGACCGAGGTGGACATTGGCCGAACTTCGCGGCCATTACCAAGCGACTCTGCGCGGCCAGCAAGATCAATCGTGGCTTGGGTCAGCTTTTTTCCAACGATGTAAGCGAGGGCAAGGGAGATGAGCAGCGCCGCCGCGCCAATTCCACCAATCGCTGCGAGCGAACGCCAAAGCGGCGCCTGGACTTCCGAGAGCGGCACATTGGCGGTGTAAAACCATCCAGAGTACGGAGAACGGTAGTAACCTGCCAGCAGCGTTGTCCCTTCGAAATTGCGGGCCGTGAAACTGCCATGAGGCCTGACGATTTTTTCGACGTACTCCGGCAACCCAGGCTTTCCCGTCATCTCCTCGTGTTGCTTCGACCGTGCGACGTAACTGCCGTGGCGATCGCCAATGCCCACAGTCCAGCCTTGCGGCACGGCGGGCAACATGACATCGCGAATGCGGGCAGTCGGCACGGATACCGAAAGCAGCCACTCTTCGCCGTTCGGTCCGGACACGCGTCTCTCGACCGCCGCCCGATAGTCCGTGGTGTCTTTGGCCGCGAACACATTGCTGACCGAGATGCCGCCCGATTTCAGCTTTTCGCGCTCGTCGGTCGTCACAGGGTCGACGGGCGGCAATGGCTCTCCCTGTGCAATCTGTGTGTTTGCAAGTTGGCGGCCATCGAGGTCGCGCAATGCGATGATCTTATCCGTGCCCTGCGCAAGCCGACGCGCTTCATCCTCAAACGCTTTCAGATCCCCCTTTGCGAGAGACCCCGATTTTGACAACCCATCGAGGATCGTCTGTAAATTGAGGAGTTCGGCCTCGACCACCAAGGAGACCTGTCGTGCCGTCTGCAATGCATCCTGTTCAAAGCGGCTTTGTTCATGAAGCGCATATTCTACAAGGAGGTAGGCAGCAAACAGCCAGACTGGCAAAACGGCCACCGCGATGAGACCAAGCAAATGAGCCCGAGCCGATCGACGAGGCATGCCACCCTCCGGAAATGGGCTAACCATAGAGACAAGAAAACAAACAACAAGGGACAGCGCGGAGGCATGAGAGCGCCAGCGATACCCCGAGGTTTAGTTTGCTTTGATACTACCGACCGGCGGCTCTGCAACGGCTTGCAAGCTTTTCGCTCCATCAAGTGTTGATGGCAAGGACAAATCTATCTGACGGGGAGCCCGTCACGTCCCGGGATTATTCCGACTGGGGCACGGAGAAATGGCGATCCCGCCGTGAACCGTTCCTCGGTGAGAAGGTTTTATAAGCTCATGGTTGACCCGTGGGTAGATGGTACATGTTCGACAACTTCGAGCTTGAAATGATTGATACCGAGGGCGGACCGATACGGCTTCGGCACGGCGGATCTGGGCCGCCTCTCCTTTTGATCCATGGCCATCCTCGCTCGCATATGACGTGGGGCCAGGTCGCGGACTTGCTGTCAGCACATTTCAGGATCGTGTGCCCCGACCTTCCGGGCTTCGGGCGCTCCTACATACCGGCCGATGACCCCGAGAGCAGGTTATCGTCCAAGCGAGCAAAGGCTTCGGCGCTGGTTGAGATGATGGAAAGATTGGGCCACCACACTTTCTTCGTCGCCGGGCATGATCGTGGCAGCCTGGTCGCTTTCAGAATGGCGATGGACCATCCCGACCTGGTGCGAAAACTGATTGCCGTGGATGGATTGCCAGTCATCGAGCATCTGGAGCGTGCCGACTGGAAATTTGCCCGCGATTGGTACCACTGGTTCTTCTTCGCTCAACCCGAGAAGCCAGAACGGGCCATCCTGGCAGACCCAATGGCATGGTACAGCGCCTTGCGGCCAGATCAGATGGGACGTGAGGCCTATGACGAGTTGGTTTCCTTCATCCACGATCCTGCTGTCGTCCATGGGATGATCGAAGACTACCGCGCAGGTGTCAGGATCGACCATCGCCACGACCGTGATGATCGAGATGCAGGCCGGAAGGTGCGCTGTCCGATGCTTTGCCTCTGGTCGCTCGACGATGACTTGGAGCAGATCTATGGCGATCCGGTCGCAATATGGAAGCACTGGGCCGACGACGTGGGAGGCTTTGGGATAAAGAGTGGGCACCATGTCGCAGAAGAAAATCCAGCCGCTCTCGCAGCAGCATTCAAGGCCTTTCTCCAATATGATATCGGTTGATCGATCGCCGTTGCGTGCCAGTTACTGATCGTCTGAAGCTCGACTGACCGGTGACCGGACCTCAGCGTTCGACCCGCACGCTGGATTGCATCGCTGCGAGCTCCTGCTCGGAGCAGCGAAGGACGGGCCGCGCGGGGTCGGAAATGTCAAGCTTGTCCCACGGAATCCGATAGATCCCTTTGCGATGGCGCAGCCGGACGAGGTCGAGCAGGGCCGTGCCGATTGACGAGGCGGACAGACGCTCGAACACCGCGAAAATACCGACATGATACTCAGTGACGACAAGGTCGTCGCCATCTGCTTCGGCGACGATCTCTTCCAGATGGCCGATGCATTGACCCTCCTTCGAGAATACGCGCCGACCTGCCAGTTGGTCGAGATTTGCGGTTGCCATCATCAAGCTCCCGGAATCCTTCCGACGACGTGGTCGCGCAACCAGCCCTGCCAGTCAAAAATCGCAGTCTTGCGCACATCGACATCGACCTCGATGTCAAGGCCGATGTCGCGAACCTTGCTCCATGCCACCCGATGAGGCTTGGCATGGCGTTCGCCCCCCAGCTTGGCGGCCAGAATGACCATCCAGCGTCCAGGGAGCGGTCCCAAGCGGCGCGCCAGCGCAATCGAGCCGATCTCGACGGCGATGATCCTTGGGGGCTTACCTTGTCTCAACTGGGCCACTATCCCGTCCACCTTGCCGATCTTGACCTGATTGCGGTCGACAACCTGCTTGTCCAAAACGTCGCGTATCATGAGCATCAACTGCCTCCAAATATTTGCAGGGGAATGGTGACAACCGCGAGGATGAAGCCAAGTGCGATAACAAAGAGCACTGCCGCGTTGGAGATCACGCCGTTGCGATGTTCGCCCATATAAGACCGGTCATTGAGCAGAAAAAGAAATGGCACGACTGCCAGAGGCAGGCTTGCGGCCGTAAGGGCCATTGAAAAGATGGTAAGCTTCAGCGGATCAAGGCCGAGCGCAATCGGAATGGCGGCCGCGAAGATTGTGACGGTATAGACAATCGTGAAGCCTGGATCCTCGCGAGGCTTGCGGTCCTCGCCCCAATTCCATCCGAACCCCTGCGCGACGAGGTATGCCTGCTGAAGGGCGATCTCGACCGTCGCGCCGAAGCAGGCGATGCCGAGCGACGCAACGAACAGCACAAAGCCCCAGAAACCGAACACCGGAGTCAGCATCAATGGCAATTGGTGGTAATCGTCCACTTGGGTGATGCCGTTTGCTCCAAGCACCAGCGCAGCGACAATAAGCACGGCTATGGAGATGGTCCCGCCGAAACTCATGCCGAGCCCGGCAATGGCGCGATTGATACCGAGATAACTCTTGTCCCATTTGTCCTCGATTGCACCCGCGGAATAGAACATGAAGAGATATGGCGAGATGGAAGCACCCAGAATGCTGACAGCCATAAACCAGTAAGTAGCGGTGTCGTGATGTGGCAAGGAAGGCACCGAACTGACGGCGACCCGCGTCCAGTCGGGCTTGAGGAGGACCGCCGCTACGACGAAGCAGAGCGTTACCAGCCCCAACAGCGAAACGCCTTTCTCAATCAGGCCGAAAGTGCCTTTCCACAGCAAGAGCCACGCAATGAAAGCTACCGGCAGCGCCCACCATTGGAAGCCGATCCCGGTGGCGAGTTCAGCAGCAACGGAGACACCGCCGATTTCAGCAGACAGCACCAGGAAATTGACCAGCAATGTACTGACCAGAGGCCAAAGGAACGCATTGAAGCCGAAGCGCTCGCGAATGCCGTCGGCTATCGTGTGCTTGCTGACGGCTGCGAAACGGCCGGCCATCTCCACCAGGAAAATAATGCAGATAGTCCCAAGGAGAATCGCCCAGACCAGCTGAAAGTGGAACAATGCACCGGCCTGGGCTGCTGTCGCCAACGATCCGACCTCAAGGAATCCGCCAACGCTGGTCACCACGCCGAGCGAGATTTCAAGCAATTTTTTCATGGATTTGGCGCTTGATCGGCGGGATCTGCCATAACGAACTTGGCAATGACAGTTCGAAGCTCCTGACCGGCCTGCCCCGCTTGTGCTCTGTCGCCGCTCGTGACGGCATTTTCGGCCCGCTCGGCAGCGGCTGTGAGTTGTCGCGCCAGTCGCCTGGAGGAGTCCGAACCGTCCGCCGTTTGTAGTTGCCGATCGTAGTCAGCTAACGCTTCGGCCAAAGACCGCAACGTGGCTCCCGCATAGTGGGAAGGTGCGGCGCCGGCGGTCCAACTGTCGATGACCATGATCGCTGAACTGGCGGTGGACTTGGCGTTCTGCGCCTGCTTGTCTTCAGCATCGGACGAAGAACAGGCAGCTACGCCGGCGAGCAACAAAGCCGCCAGCAGACGCGACATGATGGTATTGGCGAACGTTACGACGCTGCGTGACATCGGATGCGTAAAGCATTGCGGTCGAAAAGGTTCCGCAAGCGTTCGGCTCAGGAACTACCCTCCCTGCTTGTGATCGCCACGTTCGCCGCGATTTCATTACGGGCTTTGCTAACGACCGTATCCGGAGGCCCGACTGCATCCTGCACGTCCTGCCGCCGAGGGGTCACTCGCGAACGGTCGAAGAACAGCCACTCGCACGCTGTCCGTTGGCCGCCGCATTCGGGCTACACGCCTTCTCGGAGCGCGCCCGCCGCCTTTGGAACACACCGTGCGCAAGCTCGTTAGAAGCGGGCAACCTCGGACCGATATTTCATGAAACGACAAAAAAACTCAAAACCGCCGATCGACGTGGTTGGGTCGAGCACGCTTTCAGAATCGGGTGTTCCGAGCGAAGCACACGCAACAAGATCGCGTCGTATACCAGCTTCGGCGATTGCCGCGCGGCTGCTCCAGGCCGTACGGGATAGCGGCGCGGATGACATGATTTTCATCGCACGGAGCGAGAACCAGGCCGAAGAAGTCTCAATTTCTTTCAAGCAGTTTATGCCGGAAACGCAGGTGATTTTATTGCCGCCGTGGGACTGCCTGCCGTACGACCGTATCCAGCCATCGCGTGAAAGCATGGGACGACGCGCAACCGCGCTTCTCGCTTTGGCCAAGGCAGCCAACAATCGCGGTCGCCTGGTCGTCATGTCACCCGAGGCGGCGCTGCAGCGCTTTCCTCCCGCCGATGCCATTGCGAAGGCCTTCACATCCCTGGCCACCGGCGACCGCGTTGATGTTGAGGCATTTTGCGATCGCCTGCAGACTTATGGCTACCTGATGGACGATCGGGTCGACGAGCCTGGGGAATTCGCCTTGCTTGGTCAGGGCATCGAGGTGTTTCCATCAGGAGCGCCACATCCCTATCGCATTCTAATCGAACGTGGAGCTGTAGACAGCATTCGTTCATACAACCCTGTGTCGCAACGCACAGATGAGAGTTTCGAGACCATCATGCTCGCGCCTTCGACGGAGTTGCTGGAATGCAGCTCAGCGCCGGCTGGACCTACGGAAGCACAATGCATGGAAATGCTGATGGTCGGGGCCGGGTACAAGCTCAACACCATTTTCGAACTCTTGTCGCACGCCCGTATCGCAATGGAGCCGGCTGTGGACGAACGCTTCGACGCCGCGATCGCGTTGATCAATGACGCCCGCCGGATGCGCGACAGGCAGCAAGGCCGCAAGCCGACCTCGGAGCGCTTCTACCTGGATCGCCCGACCCTTGATAAGCACCTGGCGAAACGTCGGATGAAGATCGATTTGCAGGGCTTGTCGCCAACGCCCGATTTTATCGTTGAGGTCAACCCGTCAAAGGCCATGGGGAACTTTATTGCCGAACAGATCCAAGGTGGCCGGCGCGTCGCCCTCGCCGGCCCTGCGGTGGACCTCGATCGAATGGTCAAGACGCTGCAGCGTCATCTGACGCTTGATGTCGGCCACGCCGAAAGCTGGGCATCGGCACTGGGCGCCGAGCCCGCAACCTTGGTCAGCCTCAATGTCGATATCGATGACGGCTTTGTCGATGACAAGGCCGCTCTTGCGGTCGTATCGGCCGCCGACGTCTTCGGTACACGATTAAACCCGGGAGATCATGGAGCCCCCTCTCTCGCTCAGGAGCCAGAGTTGCGAATCGGCGACGTCGTTTTGCATGAAGGTCACGGCATCGCCGTTCTGCGAGACCTTGAAACCGTCGAGGTCGAGGGGATGGTCACCGATACCGTACGGCTTGAATATAATGGAGGAGCCACGCTTCTGGCGCCCGTAGAGGAATTCGGCCGCATCTGGCGTTACGGGGCCGATGAAGAGGCAGTGACACTCGACAGGTTGAAAGGGGATGGCTGGGCCAAGCGCCGGGCACAGCTCGACATGGAGATTGCTGAGGCGGCAGAACAGCTTGTCAGACTGGCTGCCGAGCGTGACAGAACTGGTGCCCGAGCGTTGAAACCACCGCGTATTCCTTATGCTCGTTTCGCCGGAAGGTTCCCTTATCCGGAGACCGCCGATCAGGCCGAGGCGATTGCCGCAGTCATCGACGACCTGTCATCTGGCAAGGCGATGAACAGGTTGATTTGCGGCGATGTTGGTTTCGGCAAGACTGAAGTGGCCTTGCGCGCTGCCGCCGTTGTCGCGTTGAATGGTTGTCAAGTCGCGGTCGTCGCACCGACTACAGTGCTGGCGCGCCAGCACTACGAAACATTTTCCCGCAGGTTTGAGGGCACCGAGGTGAGTGTGGCCCTTCTTTCGCGCGTCGTCAGCGAGGCCGAGTCAAGAAAGGTCAAGGCAGGGCTCGCCGACGGATCGCTTCGAGTCGTCGTTGGGACGCAGGCAATCGCGGCCAAGGACGTCACCTTTGCCGACCTCGGTCTGCTCGTTATCGACGAGGAGCACCGCTTCGGCGTCAAACTCAAGCAAACGCTTCGCGGCCTCGGCCAGAAGCTGCACGTTCTGTCGATGAGTGCCACTCCCATACCGCGTACGCTTGCGGCAGCCATGGTTGGTGTGCAGGAAGCCAGCCTGCTTTCTACGCCACCGGCAAGGCGGCGTCCGGTGCGCACAGAACTTGCCCCATTCGATAGAGCGTCGGTCAAGACAGCACTGATCCGCGAGCATCGACGGGCTGGCCAAAGTTTCTGCGTGGTCCCACGCATTGAGGACATCGAGCCCACGCTTGCTGAACTGCGCAAATTGCTGCCCGAATTATCCGTGCTGGTGGCCCATGGCGACATGAACGCCGCCGAGATGGACGAGGCTATCGTGACCTTTGCCAACGGGGATGGCGACATCCTTCTGTCGACAAACATCATCGAGAATGGCCTGGATGTGCCACGCGCCAACACCATCGTCGTGTTTCGAGCGGACCGGTTCGGGATGGCTCAACTGCACCAGTTGCGCGGCCGTGTCGGCAGGGGGCGGGTGCAAGGTTTGGCATACTTGTTAACCGAGGCTGGGAAGGACATCGCGCCGCAAACGCGCTCGCGGCTCTCGACACTGCTCGCTTTCGACCGGCTCGGTTCAGGGCTTGCCATCAGTGCCCGCGATCTCGACCTGCGCGGCGCGGGCGATCTGGTTGGAGAGCAGCAAGCCGGCCACATGAAGTTGATCGGGTTGAGCCTCTATCAGCGGCTGTTGGCGCGGGCGGTCGATAAGGTGCGGGGTAATGATGACACCTCGACCCTTGAAACCGAGATCGAACTGCAATTCTCGGGCACTCTTCCGTTCGACTATGTTTCCGAGGCTGTGGTGCGCCTCAATCTCTACTCGCGTCTGCAACGCTTTGAGACCCTCGCTGAAATCGATGCTTTTGCCGAGGAGCTTGAAGATCGGTTTGGAAAGCCGCCACCTGAGACGGCCATGCTACTCGATTTCGCACGCCTCAAGGTTGCGGCGGTGAAGGCCGGCATCTCCAAGATCGGCGCTGGCCCCCGTTGCCATAGCCATCGAATTTACGACGCCCGGTTCCAAATCCTACAGCCGCTTGGCCCAGCGCACGGACTGCGTTCGYCGTGACGGGCGGCTCATCTTTAAGATCGCCACCCAGCCCGGGCCGGAGCGGTTGGCCGCTGTTCATGAACTGGTGCTAGACGCTTTGGAACCAGCCCATCCGGCGTGATCGAAGCTCAACACTGGCTGGGCAGGTCCACAGACGATACCTCGTCCCACTGAGGGCCTGCCACGGCGAGCGCCTAGCGCGATACTGGCTGGTCCGCTGGCAAATCCGACTGAACTTGGCTTCCTTCACTGATCGATATGATCCCGTGCTTGAAAAATACCGTGTTTGTCTCCCGGCCGGAATGCTCGAGCTCTCGCGGCCTGACAGCCAGTTCGCAATAGCCTTTCGTGCTGCACTGGTCTACGAGGCTCGACAACCGGGCATTCTCGCTGCTGGCACGAAATTGCCTCCCATCAATCGTGGTCACCACAAAATCAGTCACCTTGTTCTCCCATGGCCTGGTGAATTGTTTCATTGATGTCTCGGATTCGCTCGGCTTGCCAGTCGGCCTCCCCGACACAAGAACGATGCGTAACCCGCGCCGAAGCAGTTCGTTCCCCTGCAGCGTCGGTGAAGCCCCCGTATGTCGCCCTTCGTCGTGCATCAAGGCGGTCATCCGTTGAAACGCCCAGCAGCAAACAGGAGTTCAAACGATAGCATCGAGCAGGTGCGCCGAGCACAAAAGTCGGTCACGTTTCGCGTCGCTTTGGAGGGGTTCTCGAGGCTAAAAAGAAAATTGATCTCACCTGATTTCCGGAGGAACCCGGTGCGACCATCCGAGTTGGATTAGCACCCGAAGGGGTGATTTCAACCAAAGGAGATTGTCAGATGGCAGCCACCAAGAAAGCCAGTGCCGGCACCAAGGGCCTCGAGGATCTGTTCCTCGACGGCCTCAAGGACATTTACTACGCCGAAAAGAAAATTCTCAAAGCCCTGCCGAAGATGGCCAAGGGCGCAGAGGACGCCCAGGTGTCCGCCGCTTTCGAGAAACATCTTGTCGAGACGGAGGGCCAGGTCGAGCGACTTGAGCAGGTGTTTGATATCCTTGGCATCGCTGCGCGCGGCAAGACCTGCCCTGCGATCGACGGCATCATCGAGGAAGGATCCGAAATCCTGGAGGAATACAAGGGTTCGACCTCGATCGACGCAGGCCTTGTAGCCGCCGCGCAGGCGGTCGAACACTATGAGATCGCACGCTATGGCACGCTGATCGCCTGGGCAACATCGCTGGGCAAGGATGACATCGTCGAACTCCTCAACGCCACACTCGAAGAGGAGAAGGCCACCGACGATGCCCTGACCTCACTCGGTGAGTCCGGCGTGAACGACAGGGCGGCCGAGCAGCAAAAAGCGGCTTGATCTACGCACTTAAAAAAGGGCCACGGCGACATCGTCGTGGCCCTTACCGTTAGGATCGGTCACCCACCAATCCAACAGTTTACAAGCTGCTCAGTGGTCGCGGTCTCGATATGCTGGCCGTAGCGATTGCTGAACAGCCCGATCATGGCATCATGGGCCTCATCCGAGGCGCTGCAGACCGCATCCTGGACCACGATGGTACGCAAGCCATAGTCTGCCGCGCCCAACACCGTCGAAAGCACGCACATATCTGTTTCGCCGCCGGTGACGATTACGGTGTCGCAGCGCCGCTGCGCCAGTAGAGTGCGAAGGTTCGAGCCAAGCCAAGGCGAATACACCGGCTTGTCTACAACTGGCGCCGGCGGCGTAAACGCTCGAAGTTCCGGGACCAAGTCCACCTTTCCCGGGCCAAGGCGCTCAAGCGTCATGTCTGCCCATCGTTCATAGTAGCGTTTCCAAGTCCCCTGCCCGGCGCCGGGCCGCCTAGCCGGTATAAACCGCGTGAAGACCAATCTCGACGGCTGTGTGCTGCAAAGATCTACGATCCTGGGAAGCACACGGTCCATCCATGGCAACGACCATTGCGACGGTTCGCGGAACATCGCCTGCATGTCGACGCAGATGTGCACTGCGTTGCTGCCAATGGGTTCCTCGCGCAGCGTAGGGTCAGCGGCCATGTCAGCGCGAGATCGAAAATTGTGGCGGGGATTGCTGCGCATCGAACGCAACACCCAGGCCATGAGCCACGGCGCTTGCGGCGATCATGTCGTCGAGCTCGCTTCTGGAAACCGGACAGGCTTTCATGACAGTCAGGACAGCCGCTGCTGCCTGCCTCACCGACACAACATCGTGCCGCTTCTTCCGCACCTCGACGTACTGCTCGATAAGCATTTTGAGGCGGCGCTCCTCTACCTCGTGTGACATCTTGATCCTCCACCCAGATCAACCGCGACCGGCGGTGCCCTTGTGGCACCCGCCGGGATTTCGATTGCTGTTAATTTGCGGCCCCGATCCTTGTTCCACCGCTCGGGCAGAAGGGCGTCAACTTCGTCAACGATTGTCGCGACCAGATTGGCGTCCGCAGCGAATTCGCCAACGATCGGCAACGCTTTTACGCCTCTCACGTTCAAGGTTTTAGTCGGTACCAAGGAAGCCTTAATGGACGAAAAAGACCTGTCCCATATTCACGGTGATCAGCCGGCCGCGGTGACGGCGGATGCGCTGCCAGACCGCAAGGAGTTGGCGGCCACAGCGTTTCAGCGGACACGCATGCCGATGGTGGTCACCGATGCCACACAGCAAGATTACCCTATAGTCCTGGCAAACGAAGCTTTCCTGAAATTAACAGGATACGATGCAGGAGAGGTTCTCGGCAAAAACTGCCGGCAACATCCAAAATCGCCGTTTCCGAAATACGAGCCGCGATAAGAGAGGAGCGCGAGGCCAGTGTCGAACTCCTCAACTACCGCAAGGATGGATCGCCCTTCTGGAACCAGCTCCATTTCAGCCCAATTCACGATGACAGCGGCCGTGTTGTGTATCACTTCGGCTCTCAAATCGACCGCACAGACTATCGCAGGATCCAGTCTCTGGAAGACTCCGAGCACCGGCTTCTTCTAGAGGTAGACCATCGCGCCAACAATGTGCTTGCGCTTGTCGACAGCATCGTTCGGCTTACTCGATCGGACGACGCTGCCTTGTATGCGGCCTCCGTACAGCAGCGTGTGCAATCTCTGGCCCGAGCCCACACTTTGCTTTCCCGGCGCGGCTGGCATCAGATTCCGCTACGGGAGGCCATTCGCACTCAGATAGAGCCCTACGGGGCGTCACGGGCAGTTTTGAGCGGCCCAGAGATCATGCTTGCAGCTCATGCGGTCCAACCGCTTGCGTTGTTCATTCATGAGCTCGCCGTAAACGCGGCGTCGCATGGCTCGCTCTCGCACGACACCGGCCAGGTCGCAATCAGTTGGAACGAAATCCCGCAAACCAAAGGGCTCGCGCTCGTTTGGGAAGAAACGGGAGGCCCGCCGCCTGCGGGCATCCGAAAGGCAGGCTTTGGCACCGTGATCGCCGAAGCTACGATACGGCGGCAGCTTCAAGGATCTACCGAGCGCGAATGGTTAGATCGCGGCGTTCGAATCGTCGTCGAAGTACCTAACGTCACCAGCGAAACGTAGCAACCGTTCATCCCACATGAGCGGGCAGTCGTAGCGGCAAAAGCTGCGTCGGTCAGCGCCGACACGATGTGCACACCATTCGGAGCTGTGCTCTGTCAGAAATTCAGCAAAATGAAGGGCCCACTTTGCGGGCTCCTCTTTTGCAAGCCTGAAGACGCGGCCTCACAGCTTGACTGCGGCTTCCCGCGCCCACAGCCGCAGACCCCTGCAACTTTCAATGAAATCCGTGGCACTCGCCTTGTCAGCCAGCGGCAGCATTCCCTCGTCAGCCCCGGGCTCGACGCCCGCTTTGGCCAGAAGCGGCACGGCGCCGGGCGTGAAGCCGATGAACTTGCAATGGGAAAAGGCATCCGCCACGAAATCGCGAGCCGCTGCTTCGCCGGCCAGCAGATTGGCACTCTCTTCGGTGAGCAGGATGGCGACCGCGTCAAACAATACCGATGGGCCGCCATCGATCATATGCTTAGCCACAATCTTGGTGCCATCGCTGGCCACCGCGCCGCCGACCTTTGCCGCGATAACTTCCATGGCGGCCCCCTCATTCTCAATGGCAGCCTGCAAGGCTTTGAAGAGACCGGCGTCCGTGCCGGTGCCGATCAGGACGCCAACCTTGCGGCCAGCAAAGCTCTCCGGGCCATTGGCAATGATGCTCAGCGCTGGCGAGGGCTCGAGATCCGTGCGCGGCGATACAGCGGCGTCGGCCGGCTTCGGCATCTCGGTGATGCCAAGCTTGTCGGCGACCGTGACAGCCAGTCCCTCATCGATGTTCAGCAAGTGCGCGATCATCCGCTCGCGGATGGCTGGGGTTTCAACCTTGCTCAGTTCAAAGGTCAAGGCCTGAGCGATGTGGCGTTGCTCGGGTGGGGTCTGGCTGTTGAAGAACTGAGCGGCCTGGCTGTAGTGGTCGGCGAAACTTTCGGGCCGCAGCCGGACCTTCTGGCCCTCCTCTCCGTCAGCGAAGGACCGAAACCCACGCTCCGGGGATTCGCGCGGGCCGACGCCGAATGAATTCGGCTGGTAGTTGGCCCGTCCAACCGGATTGCGCATCGCCATATGGCCGTCCTGCTGGAAATGATGGAATGGGCATTTCGGCGCGTTGATCGGCAGATGCGTGAAATTGGGGCCGCCCAGGCGTTTCAGCTGTGTGTCGAGGTAGGAGAAGTTGCGGCCCTGCAGCAGCGGATCGTTGCTGAAGTCGATACCAGGCGGAACATTCTGGGTCATGAACGCGACCTGTTCGGTCTCGGCAAAGAAATTGTCCGGCATCCGGTCGAGAACAAGACGCCCGACAGGTATCGGCGGCAGGATCTCCTCCGGAATGATCTTGGTCGGATCGAGGATGTCGAAGTCGAAATTGTCGGCAAACTCCTGGTCGAACAATTGCAGGCACAGCTCCCATTCGGGGAAATCGCCTGATTGGATGGCGTTCCAGAGGTCCCTCCGATGAAAGTCGGGATCGGCGCCGTTGATCTTGACGGCTTCGTTCCACACGACTGATTGCATGCCAAGCTTGGGCTTCCAGATGAATTTCACGAAGGTCGATTCATCGGCCGCATTGACGAGCCGGAAGGTGTGCACGCCGAACCCTTGCATGAAGCGGAAAGAGCGCGGGATGGCGCGATCCGACATCACCCACATGATCATGTGCATCGATTCCGGCGTCAGGCTGATAAAGTCCCAGAACGTGTCGTGCGCCGACTGCGCTTGCGGGAAGTCACGGTCAGGCTCCGGCTTGACCGAATGGATTACATCGGGAAACTTGATCGCGTCCTGAATGAAGAACACCGGGATATTGTTTCCCACGATATCCCAGTTGCCCTCTTTGGTATAAAGCTTCACGGCAAATCCCCGGACGTCGCGGGCAAGGTCGAATGACCCCTTGCTGCCGGCCACCGTCGAGAACCGCACGAATGCCGGCGTTTTTTCTCCAGCTCGCTGGAAGATGTCGGCGCGCGTATATTTTGCGAGCGACTCGTAGGTTTCGAAAAAGCCGTGGGCGCCATAGCCACGCGCATGCACTACCCTCTCAGGAATGCGCTCATGGTCGAAGTGGAAAATCTTCTCGCGGAAATGAAAATCCTCGATCAGCGTGGGACCACGTGCGCCGATCTTGAGCGTGTTCTGGTCATCTGAGACCGGGCCGCCCTGGGCTGTTGTCAGGACGTCAGTGTCGCCCTCCGCAACTTGATGCAATTCCCCGCCTTGGCCTCTGGCCAAGGTCAAGTCGTGGACGGTGGCTGTCGGTGCGTTGGCTTCGGCTGCTGGCTTACGCGGCATAGTGCTCTCCTTTGAAACGCTTGAGAATGACGGGTTCAAATTTCGGACTGAGGTCGTTGATCCAGCTCGGCGGCGGCGCGTTGCAAGTCGGAAAAATCGACCGTGGCGACGATGTCACCGCGACGGTCACGCGCCCTGACGGCCCAGCCCACCGGTGCTTCACCCCGAGACAGGGCGTCTTTCCACAAATCCTCCGCCGAGCGCCTGCATTCGTCGCGCACCGCGTCCAGATCGGGAAAGACCAGGCCACTCACGTCACGGATCTCCCCATTGTCATGATACTCAAGCCGATACTCATCCCCCGCATCGGCTATTCGCTGTTCGCCAGAATTCTCTTCCTCGACACCAAATTTGGCGGCATGCAAAAGCATGATCTTGGATTTTTCGATCAGCTCTTCAGGGGATAAAACCGCCGGTTGCGCGACAGTGACGAGTATATTGTCACCACCCTCGCCGCGGAATTCCACCACGTTGTTGGCAACGATGATTTCCAGAACCTCCATACCTATGCTCCCTTCACATCTGGTCGTTGTAAGGCTGTTTGGTGATCCCAACCTGCTTGGCCAACTCTGAAAACGGTGGCACGCCGGCTTCGAACTGGCTGGTGTTCGCGAGTTGCAGAAGGCGCAAAGGGAAGCAGACGGCATCACGGTTTGCCGGTGACATGTCCTCGAACAGGCGCTCGTCGCCGGTGAACGAGGTTTCCGCGGTTTTCAAGGCCCTATCGATATCATCGATCGAGAGGAGTCCCTTCCGTACCAGGGCATTGTTGACCGCTGCGACCGCCATCAGCAGCCCCTCCAGCTGTAGGTTGGCGACGTTCATGGATTTTTCTCCATCACATACGTCCGATGGTGGGCGGGACAACGGGTCTGCTAGCTGGACGCGCCATGGCGGAATCTCCTTCGGGACGTTCGACAACTTTCCACACGAGACGAGGTTCCAGAGCCGCCATGCATCCCGAAGCGGCCGACGCAACGCTTCTCCGACGCCAGGAATCGGTGGCAAAAGTTGAGGAAAACGAAGTCGGTCCCATGCGTGGAACCGTCAGGCAGATCCCAAGTTTCATATTGCCGGGAAACGTCGATTGGCCTGCCTTTCGCATTGTCGCGCATGTCGCAGCCAGCAAGTCATCCCGTGCCGGCGGGAGGACGCCGTGGGCGAGGTAGCGTTGCTTGCGCGTCCACGGCAAATGAGAGCGAGACCGACGGAAATCTCGCTGTGGCAAACGAGGCAGGAAATGGCGTCGAACACGAGAACAGCCACTATCAAGCCGTATAAAGGGCCCGCCGGTGGGTGGGGCTCAGCGAAATCCGTGGCTGGTGTCCTCCTCAAGGAACATGTTCCCTCGAAAGGGAGCCGATTGCTGTCGACGCAGAACAAGCCCGAAGGCTATATGTGCGTGAGCTGCGCCTGGGCAAAGCCGGCGCAGCCGCATCCGCTCGAATTCTGTGAGAACGGCGCCAAGGCGACAGCCTGGGAAACCACGTCGCGACGTGCAGGCCCGGCGTTCTTCGACAAGCACACGCTGAGAGAACTCGAGCGATGGTCGGATCACGACCTCGAAGAGGAGGGTCGGCTGACGCACCCGATGCGCTGGGACGCTGCCAGCGACAAATATGTGCCGGTCGAATGGCCCGCTGCATTCGAAGAGATCGGCAGGGAGTTGCGCGCTCTGGACCCGCATCAGACTGATCTTTACACATCCGGGCGGGCGTCACTCGAGGCGAGCTACATGTACCAGCTGTTCGCGCGGATGTACGGCTCCAACAACATGCCCGACAGCTCGAACATGTGCCATGAAAGCTCCTCCGTTGCGCTTCCCGAGAGCATCGGCGCATCGGTCGGCACCGCCATTTTGTCCGATTTCGAGAACACGGACTGTATATTCTACATTGGCCAGAATGTCGGGACATCCTCGCCACGCCTGCTTCATGATCTGCAAGACGCAGTCAACCGAGGCGTGAAGATTGTTACTTTCAACCTGCTGCGGGAGCGCGGGCTGGAGCGCTTCGTCAATCCGCAATCACCCGTCCAGATGCTGACCGGGAAAGAGACACCGATTTCGTCGCAATATTATCAGGTCAACAACGGCGGCGATATCGCAGCGTTGTTCGGCGTCTGCAAGGCTCTCATCGAAGCAGACGACGCCCTGAAGGCCTCCGGTCAAAACCCTGTCGCCGGACGCGATGCGACGCCAAAAGATCCGGACAACGCAGCCATGATTGCCTTTGCGGCATCGATGGCATCCGCTGCCAAGAAGCACGTTCTCGATCACGATTTCATCAAGGAACACACGACCGGCTTCGAGGAATTCGCAGCAGCTGCGCGCGCCCACCAATGGAACGAGCTTGAGCATGTATCGGGGCTGGCACGCGCCGAAATGAAGGAGGCCGCCGCCACCTATGCCAACTCAAACGCAGTCATGATGGTCTACGGCATGGGCCTGACACAACAGCTCATGGGCGTCGAGAACGTTCACATGGTCTGCAACCTCGCGCTGCTGCGCGGCAACATCGGAAAGCCCGGGGCGAATATTTGCGCCGTTCGCGGTCACTCCAACGTGCAGGGCCAGCGCACCGTCGGGATTACGGAGAAGCCCGGCCTGGCGCCCCTCGACAAACTTTCCGAGCTCTATGGCTTTGAGCCGCCGCAATGGACCGGCCGCTCGACGGTGGAAACGTGCGAAGCGATTATGACGGGTCAGTCCCGCGCGTTTATCAGCCTTGGCGGCAATTTCCTCAGAGCGGTGCCAGACACCGCGGCCATGGAAGAGGGATGGCGCAAACTTCGTTTGAGCGTTCAGATAGCCACCAAACTCAACCGCAGCCATGTTCTGCACGGAGAGGTCGCATATCTGCTGCCGTGCCTTGGCCGCATCGAACTCGACCAGCAGGCGAGTGGGCCGCAAGCGGTGTCCATGGAAAGCTCGATCGCTCATTTCCATGGTTCGCGGGGCAAGACCAAACCGGCAAGCTCTGAACTTCTGTCCGAACCGGCCATTATTGCCGGCATTGCCAAGGCTACGCTTGGGCAAACCAAGGTCCCATGGGACGCCTGGGTTGGCGACTACGCCGAGATCCGCAATGCCATTGAGCGGACTTACCCCGAAACTTTCAAGGATTTCAACGAAAGGCTTTTCAAGCCCGGTGGATTCGCGAGACCGCTGCCGGCGCGCGAGCGCAAATGGGTGACGAAAACAGGAAAGGCGAACTTTATCACCCCGGGCAAGCTTTTCCCCGACTTTTCAACCGCCGACAGAGCAGATGTTTTGCATCTCGCCACGCTGCGCTCCAACGACCAGTTCAACACCACCATCTACGGCTACAGTGACCGCTTCCGTGGCGTTGAAGGCACGCGCCGGATTGTATTCATGAATGCACAAGACATCGCTCGCCTGGGCTTCGTCGATGGTGACATCGTCGACATGACGACAGCAATCGATGACAGCAGCGTTCGCAGCGTCGGTGGCCTCAGGATCGTCCGATACAACATTCCCAAGGGCTGTTGTGCGGCTTACTATCCTGAGACAAATCCGCTGTTTCCCTTGGCGCATCACGATCCAAAGTCCAAGACCCCTTCGTACAAACTTTTGCCAGTGCGTTTGAGCCGATCAACCCTGTCCCAGGATGGTTGAGTCCCTTGTAGGCGAATGATGAAGAGGGAGATGAGCTACTCGAATGGCGCCTTTGCGGCTGCGGCGATAGCGCTCGGCATCGCCAGCGCCGTCTTGGGATGGCTTGGCGAGCCCCGAGAGCTTCGGCTGGATCCGCCTGTTGCTTCTGATCTTGATGGATTTCGGCTGATGCCAAATGGCATCAGCGGAACGCCGCCCGAGAGTTATTTTGCGTCGGGCAAGCCATACGAAACGGACGCCTACAATTTAAGCCAGGGCAAGCGGCTTTACGCCTGGTTCGGCTGCCCGGCATGCCATGGTGATGGTCGCGGCGGCGCTGGCCCGTCGTTCCTGGACGGCTGGTGGCTGTACGGACCCGAGATCGTGTCCATCGTTGCGTCCGTCAGGGACGGCCGGCCGCATGGGATGCCGGCCTTTCGCGACCGGATGACGACCGAGCAGATATGGCAGCTCGCCGGCTATGTTCAAACGATTGGCGCTTATAAGCCCAAAGTTGCGGCGCCCAGTCGCAACGATGACAAACAGACCCGCCCTGCCGAAAATCGTGGTCCGGCGAAAATCCTCTTCGACCAGGGGCCGGCGGGGGTTCACCCTGACCAGGGGCCATCGCCGTGAGAGCCGCGGGCGTCATCGCGTTGTGGGCCGCTACGACCGCGTGCGGCTGCAGCGGAAACCAGTCCGCGCTCGACCCCTCTGGCGCGCCCGCGCTCCATATCGAACACCTGATTATCGGCATCGTGGCCCTGTGCTCGGTAATCTGGCTTGCTGTGATGCTCGTGCTTGGTGGCGCACTGTGGCGCAGACGCCAGCAGGACGAAACGGAAATCCGGCAACGGCGGCTGACTGTGGTCGTAACTGCGGCAGTGGCCGCGACCGCCATTATGATTGCCGGCATGACGGTTGCCAGCTTCTACACCACCCGCGGCATCGGCCTTCCGGAAAAAGCCTCTATAACGATCACTGTAAGAGGGCAGCAATGGTGGTGGCAGGTAATCTACGCCGATTCCTCCGAAACACCTGGCTTTCAGACCGCCAATGAAATTCACATCCCTGTTGGTCAGGATGTTCATGTTCGGCTTGAAAGCGCCGATGTCATCCACTCATTTTGGGTCCCCAGTCTTGCCGGCAAGCAGGATCTCGTCCCGGGTCGTTCCAACAGCCTGCTGCTGCGGGCCGAAAAGCCCGGTGTCTATCGCGGTCAGTGCGCCGAATTCTGCGGACTGCAGCACAGCCATATGGCGGTGATGGTCATCGCCGAGGCGCCAGCCGACTACGCACGCTGGATCGCATCACAGAGTGCTGATGCAATCCCGACGACGGGTCCTGACGTCGCCGCCGGACGCGCGGCTTTTCTGGCAAAGCCGTGCGCCGCCTGCCACACCATTCGGGGCACAGCCGCCAACGGCACCACCGGACCTGACCTTACCCATGTCGGCAGTCGTCAAACAATCGCGGCCGGCCTCGTCGAGACCACGCGCGGTTCAATGGCGGCATGGATCGCCGATCCGCAGACGCTGAAGCCCGGAAACAACATGCCGATGGTGCCGCTGACCAGTATCGAGCTCCAGGATATCTCGGCCTATATGGAGAGCCTGAAATGACCCGCTCGAAGGATGATGGGCTCAGGGACACGGCATTAAGCGACAAGGAACTCAACCGCGCCCTCGCCTCGACCTGGTCAGCGCAGCCTGGCCTGTGGGGCGCCCTGTCGACGGTGGATCACAAGGTGATCGGCCGACGCTACATCGCGACAGCTTTTGTTTTCCTGGCGTTTGGAGGGGTGCTGTCGCTGCTGATGCGGCTGCAACTGTCGCAGCCTGAGGCCAGGTTCATCGGACCCGATCGCTACAACCAGATCTTCACCATGCACGGTTCGAACATGATGTTCCTGTTCGCCGTCCCCGTCATGCAGGCAGTGGCCGTCTACCTCGTGCCTTTGATGGTGGGGACACGCAACATCGCCTTCCCGCGCCTCAACGCGTTTTCCTACTGGATCTATGTCGCGGGCGGCTTGCTCTTGTGGATTGCCTTCATCGTCGACACCGGCCCAGACGTCGGATGGTTCGCTTACGTGCCCTTGTCGGGGCCGCAATATGGCGTGGGAAAACGCGCCGATATCTGGGCACAGATGATCACCTTCACCGAGGTTTCCGCCCTCGCCATCGCCGTCGAGATCGTTGTGACCGTGTTCAAGCAGCGCGCGCCAGGGATGTCGCTCGACAGGATTCCATTGTTTGTCTGGTCGATGATGGTGACGTCGTTTCTTATCATTCTGGCCATGCCGGCGATCATGATCGCAAGCACAAGCCTTATCCTCGATCGCCTTGTCGGCACGCACTTTTTCAACCCTGCCGAAGGCGGCGATGTGTTGCTGTGGCAGCATCTGTTCTGGTTCTTCGGTCATCCCGAGGTCTACATAATCTTCCTGCCGGCAGTGGGCATGGTGTCGACCATTGTAGCGACGTTTACGCGTCGGCCAGTGTTTGGCTACCTGGCGATGGTTATGGCCTTGGTGGCGACGGGGGTCCTCGCCTTCGGCCTTTGGGTCCATCATATGTTCGTTGCTGGTCTTCCACGACTGGGAGAGAGCTTTTTCACCGCCTCCAGCATGGCGATTGCAGTCCCGGCCGGATTGCAGATTTTCTGCTGGCTTGCCACCATCTGGGCGGGAAAGCCGATCTTCAAAACGCCGTTCCTGTTCGTCATCGGCTTCATGGTGATCTTCGTGATTGGCGGCCTCACCGGCGTCATGGTGGCCTCGGTTCCGTTCGATACCCAGGTCCATGACACCTATTTCGTTGTCGCCCATTTCCATTATGTCCTGGTCGGCGGCGCGGTTTTTCCGCTGCTCGGCGCGATTTATTACTGGTTCCCGAAGCTGACGGGCAAAATGATGAGCGAGACCCTTGGCCGCTGGGTCTTCGGCCTGATCTTTGTCGGCTTCAACCTGACGTTTTTTCCCATGCACATCCTGGGTCTTCAAGGCATGCCGCGTCGCATCTACACCTATCAGCCCGAGATGCCTTGGGCCGGCCTCAACATGTTCATTAGCCTTAGCGCAATCGTCCTGGCCGCTGGCTTCCTTCTGTTTTTCATCGATGCCATCCGCAGTGCCAGGTCAGGCGCCGTCGCGAGTGCTAACCCCTGGGGAGCCTCTACGCTTGAATGGGCGACGGCGTCGCCGCCGCAACCTTACAATTTTGCCAGGCTACCCGTGGTCGGCAGCAGTGAACCCCTGTGGGCGGAGGAGGCCGCCCCGCCCGTCGCCGCCGGCTTGCGGGTCGACCGTCGTGAGCTTTTGATCACCAGCGTCGTTGAGGGCATTCCGGAAGCGCGGGAATCATCGGTCGGCAATTCTATCTGGCCGCTTTGGGCAGCGCTTGCGACCACCTTGACGCTGGTCTGGTCCATATTCAGCCCATGGGCGGTTGTCTGGGGTTCCATCCCGGTAGCGGTCTCACTGATAGGCTGGTTCTGGCCCAAGGGCGTGCCGGAGGACGAGTCATGAAAGAAAACATCGTGCTCGATCTGACCGAGCTCCCAGCGCATGGCCTTGGCACCGCAAGCCCGTCATGGTGGGGAACGCTCGCTTTCATGCTCATCGAAGGGACCGGCTTTGCGCTCTCGATCGTGATCTATCTCTACCTGATGAGCCTGGAGCCGCGATGGCCATTGGGCGCCCCGCCGCCGGATCTGTTCGCCGGCACGGCCCTGACGGCCCTTCTGCTGGCAAGCGTTGTTCCCAACATCCTCGTCGCACGCTGGGCGCGCGAGCAGGATCTGCAAAAAGTTCGCCTCGGATTGATCGTCATGGCCGTACTGGGAATAGTGCCTCTGGTCCTGCGTGTCTTCGAGTTTCCGGCGATGCATATTAAGTGGGATCAAAACGCATACGGGTCGATTGTATGGGTCATGCTTGGCCTCCACACCACCCACATCCTGACGGATGTGATCGAGACGCTGGTACTCGCCTGCCTGATGTTTTCCCGGCATGGCGACACGCCGCGCCGGTTCGGAGATGTCAGCGACAATGCGATGTACTGGAACTTCGTGGTTGCGACGTGGTTGCCCATGTACGCCTGCCTCTATTGGATACCTCGGCTTTGAGAAAAACATGGCTGCAATGGACCGGACTTGGTGTCGCGCCGCTAGCCTGGGCGCTCAGCACCCAACTTGGCCAAATCATGCCCTACATTGACTGCCGACAGAATAGTTCGTGGAGCGCCGTCCTCTGCGGGGTTCTTCTGGTTGTTTCGATCGCTGGCCTAACTGCAGCGCGTACGGCTTCACACGGGACGGTCCAGACAAGGCGCTTTATTGTTGACGCGGGATTTCTGATCGCGCTGGCATTTGTCTTTGCCCTGGTGTTGCAGGAGGCAGCCACGATGCTGCTGGACGCATGCCAACGCTGATCTGCGCCCTGATCTGCGGTATGATGGCCTGGCCGGCCATGGCGCATGGCGACGATGCGCATGGCTTGGAGCCTGCCTGGACTTTCGATCCGTGGATGGTGGTGCCACTCGGGACGCTGGCCGTACTTTATTGCGTGGGAGCGGCAAGGCTGGCCCGACGCACAAGGCGGACCGGGGGTATGCACCGCCGCATCTGCCTTTACAGCGCTGGAATGCTCACCCTGGCTGGTGCGGTGCTGTCCCCGCTGCACTGGCTTGGCGAACACCTCTTTACCTTTCATATGATCGAGCACGAGATCGTCATGGCTGTATCGGCCCCTTTGATCGTGTTGGCGCGGCCGATTGGAATCCTGCTGTGGGGATTGCCCGCCAGGACCCGTATGGCGGCGGGAATGCTGATGCGGGCGCCTCTGATGCGCGAGTTGTGGGACAGGGGCACAAGCGCGACCAGCGCAACCATTTTGCATGGCGTTGCAATCTGGGCCTGGCACGTGCCGATAGTCTTCGACGCCGCCGTTACAAACCCCGCAGTGCATCGCTTTCAGCATCTCACTTTCTTCGCCACGGCGATCTTGTTTTGGTGGGCGCTTGTTTGGCGAAGCGATTACGGCTCGGCTGCCTGGCATCTGTTTTTCACTATGATCCACACAAGCGTTCTGGGCGCATTGATGGCTCTCGCTCCCCGCGTCTTGTACGCCGCGCAGACGCAAGCCGCGATGGCATGGGGCTTGACGCCGCTTGAAGACCAACAACTGGCAGGCATGATCATGTGGATCCCCGCCGGCACCGTCTATGCAGGTGCGGCACTGACGATGCTGGCGCTTTGGATCAGAGGCTCGAGCGAGAGAAAGGCGCAAAATGTCTAGTCCGCTCGCATCAGCCCCCGGCGGGGTCGCCATGGCCACGGTGTTTATCGTCGTGGCTTCCGCCGCGTTTGTCACGACCAGTGTCGTGCGTGACAACCATACCAGAGCTGCCATTGCCAGGGTGATGACCGGGGGCGATCCCGGTCCAGCGCCGGCGATCTTTCGTCGCTATGGCTGCGCCGGATGTCACACGATCTCCGGGATTCCTGGGGCGGACGGCCAGGCTGGGGCGCCACTGACGGAACTGTCGAAGCGCGTCTATATCGCGGGTGTCCTGGAAAACCGTCCAGACAATCTGGTCGCCTGGATCGTTTCGCCGCAGCGCTTCTCCCCGCAAACGGCCATGCCGCAATCGGGGATTTCTGAACAGGAAGCGCGGGATCTTGCAGCGTATCTTTATGCCCAATGAACCTATGGGTGTGGGGTCGCGACCGGCGGAAGCGCTTTGATGTAGTGCGCGATCGCCTCGCGGTCGCCTTCAGGCAGCATGGCGGTATTCGTCACCACGTCGGCCATGGACGATCCCACCCGGCCGTGGTTGGGCGTCTCTCCGGTTCTAAGCATCGTGGCAATATCGGTCTYGGTCCAAGCGCCCAATCGTTCCTGCGTAATGTTGGGCACGAACCCGGCGCCTTGCGGGTCGATGCCGCCGGCAAACAGCGTATCGGACCGGATTGCTCCAAACGCATTTCGGCTGGAGTGGCATTCCGCGCAATGAGAAACGGTTTCGACGAGGTATGCGCCGCGATCAGGCATCGTCTTGACTTCTGCGTTCGCAGCCGACCGGCCCTGGCGGAAAAACATCAGCTTCCAAAATCCGACGGACCGGCGAATGCTGAACAGGATTGCGGGATCGTGCGGCGGCGCACGTCCAGACACTTTTGGCAGCGTCATGAGATAGGCGTAGACATCGTTGATGTCGGCGACGGTCATGCCGGTGAAGCTGGTGTAGGGGAAGGACGGGTAATAGTGTTCGCGCCTGGGAGACACTCCACCGATCAGCGCATTTGCCAGATCGGCGGCGCTCCATCTGCCGATACCGTCAACCGGATCAGGGGAAATGTTGGGCGGCCTGAAAGTGCCGAACGGCGACCCAAGCGCCATGCCACCGCCCAGTTGTAGTCGATCTGACTGTCCGGGGGTAGCGTGGCAGGAGGCGCAGTCCCCCGCCGCGAAGACCAGCTTGCCGCGGCCCACATCCCCTTTCACTTCGAATCGCGGATCGTCTGGCGAGAACGGCGGGCGAGCCGAGGTCACCAGGAACGCGGCGATCGCAGCAGCCGCTGCGGTCAGGAGAATGGCGACAGCAACTTTGTATGCAATGCGCCCCATGGCGTCCCTAAACTTCGATGTCTCTATATGGGGTCACGCGAATATAGGGTCACGCGACACCCTTGCCGCCAGTGACGCCATAAACTTCGCCATTTATGAAACTGGCTTCCCGCGAGGCCAGCAGCACATAGACGGGCGCTAGCTCGACCGGCTGTCCAGGACGGCCGAAATCGCTGTCCTCACCGAAATGCTTGACCTTTTCATCTGGCTGACCGCCGCTTGGCTGCAGCACTGTCCAGACAGGCCCGGGAGCCACGACATTGGCCCGAATGCCCCGCTTGATCAATTGCTTGGCGAGCGCCTTGGTATAAGCGACAATGCCGGCTTTGGTGGTGGCATAGTCGAGCAGGATCGCCGAAGGCTCGTAGGCCTGGATCGATGCCGTGGTGATGATGGAGGCGCCGGCAGGGAGATGCGGCGCGGCTGCTTGAGCGATCCAATGAAGTGCGTACAGATTCGTTTTCATGGTCTTGTCGAAGTCGTCTGTCGTCAACTCATCAATGCTCTCGCGATATTGCTGCCTCCCGGCATTGATCACAAGCAGATCGAGGCCACCGAGGGCGGAGACAGCTTTGTCTACCAAACCCCGACACCAAGCCTCGTCCTTGATGTCGCCAGGCAGCGCCAGCGCCTTGCTGCCCGCGGCTTCGATAAGGTGGATGACCTCCTTGGCATCCGCCTCCTCTTCCGCGAGGTAAGAAATGGCTACATCCGCTCCTTCCCGCGCAAAGGCTATAGCGACGGCCCTCCCTATCCCGGAATCGCCCCCTGTCACGAGCGCCTTGCGCCCAGCTAGCTTACCAGAGCCCCGATAGCTTTCCTCGCCGTGATCCGGCACCGGATCCATATTTCCGGCAAGGCCAGGAGTGGTCTGCGGCTGTTTTGGAAAAGGCGGCGCCGGATACTCCTGACGCGGATCCCGAAGTAATGCACGATCATTCACCGTGAAGCCTCCATATCCTCGTTGACCTTGCCGCAACGCGAGGAGAAACCCTTTGTTCCGCTGAGAGTCTGGTTAGAAAAACAGTCGCCGCGCAGCAAAAGTCATCTCCCGCCCAATAGTTGCGTCGGCCTCGGAACGCGACAAAGCCGCAAAGGTTGACATCAGCTGGCGTGGCATCAGATTCGCTTCGGTCTACCGCGCAAAGGAACACACAAAGTTGCTGCATGTCGTAACATGGCAGGAAGCTTCATCTCGGGCGGTTCGCCCCCATGCAAGATGGAATTCCCCGCCGCAGCCCTCAACGTTGCGCAATCGAAGTAAGTTTCCATCGAATTGAAGGCGATTGCCGGGCKGGTGATTGAGCCTACGGTTTGATGACGACCTTGATGCAGCCATCCTTCTTGTCGCGGAAGGTCTTGTAAGCCTCCGGTCCTTCTTCGAGCCCAATGCGGTGGGTAATCAGAAAGGACGGGTCGATTTTTCCGTCCTCAATGAGCTTCATCAACGGCTCCAAGTAGCGCTGGACATGTGTTTGGCCCGTTTTCATTGTCAGCCCTTTGCCGACGAACATTCCCATGGGCACAGTAACGCTTCCAACGAACACCCCCGGCAACGAGACAGTGCCGCCCGGTCGGCAGGCCATCAGCGCCTGTTGCAGCGCATAAGGCCTCTCCATCGCCGTAAGGTCCGTTTGCAAGGTCTCCATGACGCCACCGGGGCCATGGCTTTCCATGCCGACCGCTTCGATCACAGAATCCGGCCCTTTACCGCCCGTCATAGCCAGGATCTGCTTTTGCAGATCTTCGTCGTCGTATCTCAGCGTTTCCGCTCCCGACGCTTGCGCAAGCGCCAGCCGTTCGGGGACGATGTCCAGCGCGATGACCCGGCCCGCGCCTAGGAGAAAGGCTGACTTGATTGCGAACTGGCCAACTGGTCCGCAGCCGAAGACCAGCACTGTATCACCGGGTTGAATGTTGCAGTTTTCCGCCGCCTGATACCCGGTGGGAAAAATATCGGAGAGAAACAGTACCTGCTCGTCTGTCAGGCCATCTGGCACCTTGATAGGGCCAACGTCGGCATAGGGTACGCGCAAGAATTCTGCCTGGCCACCCGCGAAGCCGCCATACATGTGCGAATAACCGAACAGCCCAGCAGTTGGATACCCCATCCGCTCGGCTTGCTTGGCGCCGGCTGGATTCGACCTCTCGCAGAGCGAAAACAGCTGCCATTTGCACATCCGGCAATCGCCGCAGGCGATCGTGAACGGCACCACGACGCGCTCGCCCATCCTGAACTTGGAGTGACCCTTCCCGACTTCAACGACCTCGCCCATTGTCTCGTGCCCAAGCACGTCATGGGCGTGCATTTCTGGGACAAATCCTCCCATCAGATGAAGGTCTGACCCGCAGATCGCACAAGCCGTAACCTTGATGATAATATCGCGGTCGTTCTCAATGATCGGGTCATCCACCTGCTCGCACCGTATGTCACTTTTGCCGTGCCAGGTGAGCGCCTTCATCGTCATTCTCCGTTGGTTGTGCCTCGCTAACCTGCCGCTTGACAAAATGTTCCTGATCCAGCGCGAACCTTTGCTCGGTTTGAATATTCATACCGCAAACAACCAGTGAACTCGCCCGTACGGACTTGACCTGACACCACGTCAGCCTGTGAGAGGACGCATTTAGCACCGAGAAGGCCGCTCATAGGCTCGATGGCGAACCACCGGCTCTTCCGCGCAATTCGCGCCGCGCCAAAACTTTTTCGCCTGCTTCACCGCATGTGAACGACGAACAGCGCCTTCAGTCAATTTGGCAGCGCGTTCGTATTTGCCTGGGAACAAACACGCCGCGAGCAGGTTTGGATTCACCAATCTCAACTGAGGAACATCACCATGAGAAACAGTCTTCGTCTGGCGTCGCTATCGTTAGCCGCGTCGGTGGCATTTGCCTGGCCATCGCTCGCTGCCGAGACCACCCAGGATTTCGTCACCAAGGCCGCGATCGGCGGAATGTTCGAAGTCCAGTCGAGCAAGGTAGCCCAAGACAAGCTGCAGGACCAAGGCCTGAAGGACTTCGCCCAGAAGATGATCTCCGATCATGGCGCCGCCAATGCGAAGCTTGAGAGCATCGCCGGCGAACAGAAGCTGAAGGTGCCCGCCGACCTCGATGCAGCACACAAAAGCGATGTCGACAAGCTGCAGGCGGCTGCGGCGCCAGTAGACGCATCTTATGCAGACATGCAGAAGGCGGCCCATGCCGATGCAGTCAGCCTCTTCGAGGCCTATGCCAAGGACGGCGACAACGCCGCCCTGAAATCCTTTGCGGCTGACACGCTGCCCACACTCAAGATGCATCAGGACATGATTCAGAAGGTTGCAACGACGGCGCCTGCTTCTGAAGGCAGCACACCGGCTGTCGCCAGCGGCGCCACCAATCCGGCAGCTCCAGTTCCCGGCGCCAACAGTTTTACCGAAGCCCAGGCCAAGAGCGCGATCGAGAAGGCGGGTTATGCCGACGTCTCTGCCCTGACAAAGGATGACAACGGCATCTGGCGCGGAACAGCGAGCAAGGACGGCAAGTCGACGCCGATCGCGCTCGATTACCAAGGCAACGTTGTTGCCGGCACCAAGTGAATAGAAAGCCAGGAGAACCAGATGAAAACCGTAACCGGACTGTTCGACAATTATGACGATGCCAATGATGCCGTAGGCGAACTCGTGGCCACCGGCGTCCCGCGCGATGACATCAGCATTGTGGCCAACAATGCGACCGGCTGGCACAAGGATGAGGAGAGCGAAGCCGGCGAGGACGCGGCCACTGGTGCTGGCGTGGGCGCCGTCATTGGCGGCGCCGGCGGCCTGGCAACAGGCCTCGGCCTGATGGCCATTCCTGGGGTGGGACCTGTGGTTGCAGCCGGGTGGTTGGCTGCCACTGCTGTCGGCGCGGTTGGCGGGGCCGTGGTCGGTGGTGCAGCAGGGGGCATCATCGGCGCCATGACAAACGCCGGCGTCCCTGAAAACGACGCCCATGTCTATGCCGAAGGCGTTCGTCGCGGCGGGACGATGGTCACGGCCAAGGTCGACGATAATCTTGCGCCGAATGCCGAACAAATCCTCAAGCAATACAATTCGGTCGACGTCGCTGGCAGACGCAATGAATACGAGGCTGGCGGCTGGACCGGTTTCGACCCGAACGCCGACGTCTATAGCGGAGAAGACCTACAGCGGGATAGACGTGGACGCGATCTTTGATGTGACACTCGCAAGGGGCCAAGGCCGCCTTGCTCCTTTCAGATCCGCTCATCGCTCATCAGCGGGAGCGTGAATTTACGTGCTCTAAGCGGCTGCAATCCCGCAGCCGAGCCGTGGCTAGGAGCAGGGTTCAATTCTATGAGCGTAAACAAGTCGAACGATTCAAGTCGCGTCGTAAAAGGGCAAGAGCTTGAGATCGACCATCTTACACAGGTCGCATCGATAACACCGAGGCAGGCACGCAGGCTTCTTCAAAAGCACGGCGCCGACTGGCCCAAACTCAAGCGGGAAGCAGAAGCACTAAAACCAAAGACTGACGATATTTAACGTCAGCAGCCGCGTCAGTCCAACACCGTCGATAAGATGGAAAATGGCCTTGGCCTCGCCCGGCTTTAGCTTCTGGATACGTCTGTCAGGTTCGACGATATCTTGTATATATGCGTCGCACTTCCACGTCTCGACAAGATGCGCCCCAAGAGCCCGGCGGGTAGCCTCACGAATCCGGGGTCCAAGTCAGCGTCAAAAAATCTGCCAGCCCGCCAATGAGATAGATTGAAACAAATCGCCTCGAATGGCGTTTCCGTCGATCGCTTTGTATGGAGGAACAAAATGGCTGATGATAAGAGCAAACGAGACTTTCGCGACCGCGATCGTGTATCGGCTGACGAGGACTACGAGGTCGAATATTTCGCCAGCAAGACAGGCATCACCCCCCAGCAAGTGAGGGAACTCATCGCAAAGCACGGCAACAGCCGTGAGATACTGGAAAGGGAAGCACTGGCGCTGAGAGGCCGAGCCTGAGGTAGGTGTTGAACTGGCCAGTCCTGTTGGTTGCGTTGCGTATTCCAGCGCGTTTCACGTTATTGAGCAGGCGGAAAAGTAACCGAAAACCCTATTCCCGGAATGGGTCTGCAGCTTAGGCGGGAAGCTCCGGCGCCTGCTTGCGCGACAGCTGGCACGCATGTCCGAAGACCAGCTTCATTAGGGCGGCACGCATGAACGCAGTCACGCTTATTGGTTACCTCGCAACTGTCTGCTCCATGACCAGCTTTACACCACAGGCTTGGAAGATCATCAAAACGCGAGACACAGGCGGGATCTCCGCGCCGACGTATGGAATCACGGTTTTGGGTTTTGCCCTGTGGTTGGCTTTTGGCATGATTAAGCTGGAATGGCCCATAATCATAACCAACGGCGTCTGCCTTTTGCTGTCAGCCTTCATCTTTACGATGACGGTTCTACCTCGCGATGAGAAGGATGCAGTCGCCGACGTTCTTGATCCGGATCATCAACGCGCATCCAGAACTCAACAGGGCAATAAGAGGTCCGCATGACCCGTATTGCAACTTTCAATGTAAACGGCGTCAACGGTCGACTGCCAGTACTTCTCAGATGGCTGGATGAAGCCAAGTGCGACATCGTTTGCCTTCAGGAACTCAAAACATCTGACGAAAAGTTTCCGTTGGATGCGATCAGCCACGCTGGATACGGCGTTATCTGGCACGGCCAGAAGTCCTACAACGGCGTTGCAATCCTTGCCCGCGGGACGGATCCCGTAGAACGCCGACGCGGTCTGCCTGGCGATCCCGATGATACGCATAGCCGCTACATCGAGGCCGACGTAAATGGGCTTGTGATCGGCTGCCTCTACTTGCCTAATGGCAATCCAGCGCCCGGTCCCAAGTTCGATTATAAGCTCGGCTGGTTTGAGAGGCTTATCAGCTACGGTCAGTCTTTGCTTAAAGCCGGCAGGCCAACTGTGCTCTGCGGAGATTACAATGTGGTTCCGACCGCACTCGATGCGGTCGTGCCGAGGCGATGGACCGGCGACGCGGTGTACTTCCCCGAAAGCAGGGACGCCTACAGCCGGATGCTTGCTGAAGGATGGATCGATGCCGTTCGTCACACTCATCCAGGGAACGCCATCTACACCTACTGGAACTTCTCCTATCGAGGCGGATACGACCGGAGTTCAGGACTTCGAATGGACCATCTCCTGGTGAGCCCTTCCCTCTCTTCCCATTTGCGCAGTGCCGGCGTCGATGTGGAGACACGCGGATGGGAGAAACCAAGCGATCACGCGCCGGCCTGGATCGAGATCGATGAGCAGAACGGCCGAAGCTGAACGGTGCGCAATGCTATATGGCATCCGCAAATTCCGCATCAGTTCCCCACTCTCACGACGGGTCAAGCGACATTTCTGGGCTTCAGGTCGCATGGAGGGCCGCAAAGAAGATCGTCGAGCAATGCCCGCGCCAGACCAAGCAACAACGACGAGCGGTATCGGCAGGTCCACACCTCAAGCCGCGACCAGCCTAAAAACGTGACGTCCTTACGGTCGCCGGGTTAATGGCTTGCCATGGAAGGATGGCCCGGTGCATCCCTCCATTCAAGCGTGATGGTAAGGTGCAGATGGTGTCGGCCTGCTTCATCACAAACGTTGAATTCGAAGGCACGCTTGGTGCCGTCCGGATGTGATTCCCTCATGATCGCTGCAAGGGCCCGAAGTCCTGCCTCACGCGCGTCGTGCACGTCGACAAGATCGTTTGGATCAGCGATATCGGCATCCGGCACGTCGAAGAAATATCTCGCCATAGCCGTCTAATTTGCGGAATTGGAAAAGGTTCAATGTTGAATTTTTTCCGACCGCACGCACGAGCGATCCGCAAGGGTACCCCTTTGAACGAACAATTCGAACGGCAATGCCACTTCTTGGCACGTCGGAAGTTGTCCTGCTGTTCCAAGAATTGGCTGGGTCTCTCATTGGCCGGAACCTTTGAGACCAGTCAAGGTTGAACTGACGTACTACGTTTCATCGGTCCCTGCCGCTGGCCAAGATGTTCCTCGGCCGGCCCGCCTGTGGCAGGCAAGGGACAGACTTCCTTCCCCGAGGTGTCCTATGACGAACAACGTTCCCGAGAACCAAGCCCGACAAGGCCCTCTTGGCAGGCCCGTCCTTGTTGTGCTCATAGCCGCGCTGCTGCTAGCCATTGCCGCCTGGGGTGTCGCCGAAATCTATGGCGTGGTCATCAAAGGACCGTCGACAGACCAGCAAGACAGCCAGGCGCATGCGAGCACCAGTCCAAACCCGGCCTCGACTGATCCAGTTCAATCTCAGTCTGACAACAGCCAGCCGATAGACCAAAATCCCAAGGTGGACAAGAATCCAACACCGCAGTCCAGCACAGGCGGTGACCAGCAAGGGGTGCAGCCCTCACAACCCGCGGCACATTGATGATTAAATCGGGTCCACCGACGCCGACTATCGTCGTTAAGTTCTCGTCCGCATTGAATCGGTGCGGGCTCTGATCCGCAGGGATCCGCGCGACTGGGTGTTTGGTCCCAACATGTCATGGGTTGGGGTTCGATTGAAGGTTTCCGGCTTTTTGTCACTGAGTTGCCGGATGGCTTCGAAAGGGGTTTTGAATCGCAGCGCCTTGAGCTGCTTGGCATAGTTGTAGGCTAGCAGCCAGTCCCTGACGTGACGACGGAGGTCGATGATTGAGGCGTAGTGGAAGGATCTAACGGTCGCGTCTTTGATCGTCCTGACCATTCGCTCGGCCTGGCCATTGGTCCATGGGTGGTAGGGCTTGGTCCGACGATGCTCGATACCATTCTCTACGCATACGGCGCCGAAGATATGATCGACGAACCCACGTCCAGTACGCTTGTCATGCTGCACGAACTGCACCCCGTTATCCGTGAGCACGGTGTGGATTTTATAGGGTACCGTTTTGACCAAAGCCTTGAGGATCGCTGTAGCTCTGCTCGAACGGCGTGCGTGGTCTTGGCGCTGCCGTGAAGAAATTGGCCCATAGGGTTTCCCTCTGTGATCGCGACAACAATACGCCATCACACTCTGGGACTAAACACCTAGTCGATGTCGAGGAGGTTTATCAACCGGCCTGCTTGCCGCTGTGCGACCGCGTCTTTGAAAGCCACTGCAGCGGCATCGCATGCCGGCCTGGATGGCCCATAGAGATTTAGAATGATCACAGCGGACTTCTCGGACAAGGCGTGCTTCGATGCGAATTCATCTGCGCCGTATTGCCCCGTCCGCTCGTGTGACCTTCGGCCCTGCATTGCCCGTTCCTCGATCGCCAAGGTGGATCGGCGATCACAAAATTCGCGCGCATTGCGGCAAACGTCAAGACTTTAGCCGGCCGGCTTTTGCAACGGTAGTTGACCAATGACAATCGCTCGCCGTCTGTTGAACCGCGAGATACCGGTTGCTTAGGCAATTCGCTCTATTGGACATCGGGCCCACCCATGCGGTGAACGCTTCCCTCAGTGCATCTAAGCCAACAAGCCGCCAACAAGGGGCGACGTTACAGACCGACCTTGACGCGTCGAGACGAGCGTCCAATTCGCACAACTGCGCGATCTTTTCCTCAGTCGAAAGCATTACGTCTTCAGCTATCTTTTGAGCCTTGGTCTCGGCGAACATCACCATACCGAAGTGTCCTCAAGTGGAGGTCATCGGCAACGTTGATCGGTTACGGACGTTCCACAGCCTCGGTCGCAAATCGACGTCCGCCATAAAGCGACGCATCGCGCGAGCCTGCTCGATTTGAACGACATCAAGCCTGCTCCTGGAGGGAACAAATCATCTCCCGGAAAATTCCTATTAGGCATTTCTGAAATGCTTGAACGAGGAGGAAATGATGGGGTTTTTTGGGAAGTATTTTTCCGGCCTCTTGGGCAAAAAGGAACAGCCAGCAAAGCGCAGCGGCGACATGCGTAAGGCGACCGGCGCTGGTCCCGCTTTGGCAGCTCACTCAAAGGACGCAAAGACAACGGCTCCCAGCGGTCAAAATGCGACGGCAGCGAGGAAGAAAGCGGATGGCTGATCCAGAAGGACTCCGCAGAGATGCCTCACCGTTGTGCCAGCGATCTGCCCCCAGGTCGGGTGGGCCTGAACGGTGCGACCCGGTACGATCCTTGCTGCGCTACGCCCCTGCGGTTTAATCACACATGCGAACTATCCCGGCGCCCGGTACGGTGGTTTTTGGAGACCTCGGCGATATCGAGCCCCTAAGCCGTAAATTTGGCGGCGATCGCGGCACGCCACTTGACCGTTACTACATCGAGAGTTTCCTGCAGCGTCATGCGGAGGACATTCGAGGACGCGTCGCGGAGATCGGCGACAATGTCTACACGCTCCGTTTTGGTTTGGCACGAGTCGTCACTTCCGACATTATCGACTCACCCGAAAGCGCCAATCCTCAGGCCACGATTTGCATCGATCTCCAGAACGAGAAAGCCGTGGAGGCCGGGCGCCTTGACTGCATCATCGTGACCCAGACGCTGCACATGATCTACGACGTGCGTGGTGCAATTACTACGATCCATCGCGCCTTGGCACCAGGTGGCGTCGTGTTGGCGACGGTACCAGGCATCACTCCCATCGACGCGCAGGACGGGCCAGAAAAATGGTTCTGGGCCATGACACAGAGTGCCGCACGACGCCTGTTCGTGGAAAGGTTCGGGGCCGCCGGAGTGGAGGTACAGCAATTCGGCAACGTGCTTGCCGCCACAGCCTTTCTGCAAGGCCTCTCATTCGAGGAGATGGACCGCGCAAGCCTTGACGTTGTTGATCCGCTCTACCCTGTCATTACCGGAATCAGGGCCACCAAATTCTGATCCTGCTGTGCTCGTGCTACCCTGAGGTTAGGGAACGGAGTGGAGGCGCGCCTTGTCGGAACGAGGTCCCAGCAACTGACGGAAAATGTGGCTCGTCATAGTGGCCGACTGACGGATATCGAAGCTGGATTGCGCCCGCCTCACGCTCGCGCCAGCCATCGACTTTAGCCTGGCGGGATTGGATAGCAGCGAGATTGCCGCCAGGGCAACACCTTCCCAGTCGCCAGGATATTCCGAGACGATGCCGGGCCATTCGGTGGTTCCTATAAGAATCCCGGTCTCCCCCGCAGAGACGATTTCCGGGACGCCGCCGACGCCGATAGCCACGACCGGCACGCCAGATGCCATAGCTTCCAGAATGGTAAGCGGCATCGCGTCAGCGCGCGACGTATGCAACAGCAAATCTAGGGCCGGATAGATCCGATGGGGTTCGCGCGCGAGCCCGACCATATGGATGCGCGACTCGAGTCCCGCACGCCGAACGGTGGCAGTCAAATCCTTTTCCATCGACCCCGTGCCAACCACTGCGAAGTGCACCTCGGGCCGCCTTTGCAGTATGAATTCGGCTGCTTTGAGGAATTTGTCGGGGCCCTTTTCCCAGGCCAGCCTGCCAACGAACCCGACCAACATATCGTCAGCGGCGACGTTGATCGTTTGCCGGAATTCAAAGGGGTCAGCCGACATTGGATGATATATTGCGAGATCGACCCCGTTAGGAACGAGACTTACATTCTCAGGCGACAATCCCACCGCAAGTGCTTGCGACCAGGCTTCGCGGCACACCACAATGGTGTGGCTCCCGGTTGTGCGCGCCACACTGATTTCCTGCGGATGCAAGCTCATCCCATGCAGCGTAGCAACTGTCGGCGTCGCGCTCAGTCGGCCGGCCATAGCAGCCACGGTATGCGCGTTCATCAGGTGAGCGTGGAGCAGGTCGATACCGGTTTCGCGAACGAGCGTGCAGATGAGTTCGATTGTCTTCCAAGGTGGATCGTCACGCAGGGGCGCAATGTAGACGTCCCTGCCCTCAGACCGCAGCAATGCGGTGTATGGGCTTTCATACGGGCACAGGAGCGAGACTTTGAACTCGTTCGAGGGCAGGTTCGCAGCCAGATTGCGCACGTAATTTTCCATGCCGCCAACAATGGCGTTGCCCAAGACCTCAAGGATATGCGCGCGCTCATCGGTCTGGYCGCCTGGCAGGACACGCGGGGTCCGGGCCATCAGTTTCCTCCTTGCGACGGGTGCAGCCTCAGCCAATCCATTGCCGTCCCCGACATGATCGCAATTCGGTCATCGGATGCGACTTCGAGTTGATCTAGAATTGCCGTGACCTCGTCTATTGCCGCGTGGATGTGGGCACCGCTGCACGGCAAGAAACGGTCGCTGCCGAATTGCAGTGAGCGTGGGCCGATCACGTCGATCGCCTTGCGAAAGACCTCGCCGCGGTAGATCGGAGGCGGTCCAAAGGACAGGTCGAAGCGAAACTGGCTCTCGGCTGGCTCGACGCCATTGATCCGATCGATAACGCCAACTGCGTTGGCTTCGTCACACCATGGCCAGCCAAGGTGAGCCAAGGTGACGCGAAGGCCGGGGTGATCGCGAACCGCCTCGTAGAAGGATGGCCGGCAGAACCGGCCAGATCGGCCGTCAATGAAAATTCCGCTATGAAACAGGATGGGAAGATCTAGCTTTGCGGCGACCGCGTATACACGGTGAGCGCACTCATCATAGGGATACCATCCGGTCGGAACCATTTTCAGCGCGCGAATACCGGGGAGCGCAGCTGCCTCCTCAAGATCGTCGGCTGCTTGGGGATGCAGCGGATTGACAACCGCGAACCCGATGAGCCGATCCGTGTGGCCTTTGACAAGCTCGGAAAGGTACCGGTTGCCAGCGCGCAGCGACTCCCGGTCATTAAGCGAATAGGGTGGTGTCAGGAACGGCGCCAGCAGGAACGCGATATCCACGCCCGCATCGTCAAGTGATTGCAGTACATCCGCCGTTGTCTCGCGGCCCGACGTATGAAGATGTGCATCGACGATCATTGGCGCCTCCCCGCCGACAACTTACGGAGGCGAGGCCCGTTCCAGCCATAACGAGAAATCGTGGCGCCTTTGATGTTCGGCTAAGAAAGACAAAATTCCGCGTTGCCGTGGAACCCGATCTGCGAACGGAGCTTGATCCACCATAAGCCAACCCTAATGCGGATTGTTGCAATGGATCAGACTGTATCCAACCCCTTGCTCGTGCCTTTTGACAACCCACTCCTGATATGTTTTTCCCACCTGCGGTGGGACTTTGTTTTTCAACGCCCGCAGCATTTGATGACGCGCGCCGCGGCCGACTACGCCGTTGTGTTCTTCGAGGAACCCCTGTTCGAGCCTGTTCAGATGCCTATTCTGCGCCGCAAGGCGGTGGCGCCAGGCCTGGAAGTTGTGACGCCAATACTGCCGCAGTGTCACTCCGGAATTGAGGTCGACAGAGCTATCGCCATTCTGCTTGAGAATCTCGTCGCAGGCATCGAGCACGACCAGTTGTTGACTTGGTACTACACCCCCATGGCCCTGAAGTTCACCGATGCGCTGCAGGAGGATGTCTGCGTCTATGACTGCATGGACGAACTTTCTGCCTTCAAAAACGCGCCTCCTGAACTCGAGCGACTGGAAGAGCAGCTCTTTGGCAAGGCCGACGTCGTGTTCACCGGTGGAATGAGCCTTTATGAGTCCAAGCGCCGCCGGCATCCCTCCGTCCACGCGTTTCCAAGCAGCATTGACACGGCACACTTCCATCAGGCGCGCCGGCCTCAGGCAGACCCTGCAGATCAGCAGAGCATTGCGCATCCCCGCGTCGGCTTCTTCGGAGTCATCGACGAGCGGTTCGATATTGACCTCATGGCTCGAACCGCTGCAGCGATGCCTACCGTCCAGTTCGTCACGATCGGTCCAGTGGTCAAGATCGACCCGGCCACCCTGCCCGCCGGCTCAAACATTCATTGGTTGGGCGCCAAGCGGTATGCCGAGTTGCCCGGATACATGGCCGGTTGGGACGTAGGGTGGATGCCTTTCGCCTTGAACGATGCGACGCGTTATATCAGTCCGACGAAGACCCCTGAATTCCTTGCCAGCGGACTGCCTGTAGTATCGACTGCAATCGTTGATGTGGTGGAAACCTACGGCCGTCGCGGCTTGGTCGACATTGCTGACGCAGGCTCGATGCCAGCCGCCCTCGATGCCGCTCTGCGAAAGGGCTGTGAAACGGCCAAGGTCGACGCGTTCCTTTCAGGAATGTCTTGGGACACGACCTGGAGCACAATGCACGATTTGCTCAAGCCTGCGAAGGTTTTGCGTCATCAGGAATTCAGGAGCTTGGTCGACCATGTTTGATTGGCTTGTTGTCGGCGCAGGTTTTGCCGGAAGCGTTTTGGCAGAGCGCCTGGCCAGTCAGCGCGGAGAGACAGTGCTGGTCGTCGACCGTCGCAGTCACATCGGCGGCAACGCTTTCGATTGGTACGATGAAGCCGGTATTCTTGTGCATCGGTATGGGCCCCACATCTTCCACACCAATGCTGAGGCCATTGTCGCCTACCTGTCCCAATTCACGGCGTGGCATCCCTATGAGCACCGTGTGCTGGCAAAGGTAGATGGTCAGCTTTTGCCAATCCCGATCAATCTGGACACGATCAACCGCCTCTATGGCCTCGACCTGACCTCCGACCAGATGGAGCGGTTTTTGGCCGAACGCAGGGAGAGCGTGGAAGAGATCCGCAGCGCCGAGGACGTGGTCGTGGGAACGGTGGGGCGGGAGCTCTACGAGAAGTTCTTCCAAGGCTACACGCGAAAACAGTGGGGCGTCGACCCCTCGCAACTGAGCAAGTCAGTGACCGCGCGCGTGCCGACACGAACCAATCGTGATGACAGGTATTTCGCCGACACGTTCCAGAGCATGCCGGCGGGCGGGTACACACGCATGTTTCAACGGATGCTGGCCCATCCCAATATCAAGGTGATGCTGCAAACTGACTATCGCGAGGTTCGAGAAGTCATCCCCTATCGCCGCCTCATCTATACCGGTCCAATCGATGAATTTTTCGACTTCAGGCTGGGGAAATTGCCGTACCGATCGTTGCGTTTTGAGCACGTCACACTCGACACGCCACGGTTTCAGCCGGTCGCCGTCGTCAACTACCCGCAGACCGAGGCCTTCACCAGGGTCACGGAATACAAGCATATGACGGGACAGCACCATCCGCAAACCAGCCTGACCTACGAATATCCGACCGATGACGGCGATCCTTATTATCCGGTGCCCCGCGCCGAGAATGAAGTGCTTTACAAGCGATATGAGGCACTCCCTGCCCAGCAAACCGATGCGATTTTCGTCGGTCGGCTGGCAACCTACCGCTACTACAATATGGACCAGGTGATCGGTCAGGCGCTGGCGGCGTTCAATCGCATTCAGAAGACGGGCGCGCCGGAACTATCCCTTGCCAAGGGCGCGGCGGGATAGTCATGGTGGAAGTTTGGGGCGGTATTGAATGCAGTGTGGTTCGCGTCGGTGGCGTGATCCGCGATCAGCTCGCCGAAACCGGTCATTCAAACCGCATCGAGGATTTAGACCTCGTCGCTTCCCTTGGCATCAAAACGCTTCGATATCCTGCGTTGTGGGAACACGTCGAGGTAGTGGAGGGGCGGGATGACTGGAGCTGGCACGACGAGCGATATCAAAGGATGCGCCGTCTCGGCATCAGTCCAATCGCAGCCCTTATCCACCACGGGAGCGGGCCATCCTGGACGTCCATCCTCGCGCCGGATTTTGCAGAACGCCTCGCGGCGTTTGGAGGGCGGCTTGCTCTTCGGTACCCCTGGGTAAAGACTTTCACGCCGATCAACGAACCGATGGCAACCGCCCGTCTAAGCGGCCTTTATGGGTTTTGGCATCCGAACCGCGCTGACGAGCCAAGTTGCCTGCGGCTTCTTGTTGCCCAGTGCCGTGCGATAGCCATGACAATGCTGGCTATCCGAAAGGTCATCCCCGATGCCCGCCTTCTGCAGACCGAGGATTTCGGAAAGATTTTTGCGACGCCAAAGCTGGCATACCAGGCTGAGTACGAGAATGGCCGGCGATGGTTATCGCTGGATCTGCTTTGTGGGCATGTCGACGCGCGCCATCCGTTCCATGGGCGCCTCCTCGACGCTGGTATCGATCCTGACCATTTGGCCGATTTGGAGGCTGCGCCCTGCCCTCCGGACCTTATCGGCGTTGATTATTACCTCACCAGCGACAGGTTCCTCGAGCATCGTGTCGAACGGCATCCTCGAGAACCCGTTGGCGGTAACGGCACAGAACCTTATGTCGACGTCGCCGCTTTCCGCGCCGGCGTACCGGCCGGTGCACTCGGGTTTGCCTCCCGCCTGCGTGAGGTGTGGCGCCGCTACGCCCTGCCGGTGGCAATCGGAGAAGTGCACAACGCTTGCACCCGTGAGGAACAGCTGCGCTGGTTCATGGAGGGATGGCAGGGTGCAGTCGAATGCGCGGCTGAGGGCATTGACGTACGTGCCGTCACGGCTTGGTCACTGTTCGGCGCCGTGGATTGGAATTCCATGATGATGCGCGAGGATGGGTACTACGAATGTGGGGTGTTCGATGTGAGGGCAGACCTTCCGCGCAGAACAATTATGGCTGATGCCATCTCGGCCTTGGTGAATAAGCAGTCGTTCGGCCATCCCGTGCTTGCACAGACGGGCTGGTGGCGTGCGCCGCGCAAGAGGTTGGGAAAATCGCCGACAATCCGGCTCCGAGGATTTGACCGGCGGCTATCGATCCTGGGAGAATGTTGCAGCCGCCGGCGACTTCCAGCCAGAGCCGCATCCCAGCAGGCAGGATCGCCGAATGCATGGGTTGAGCTGAGCATAGGGGACAGCGGAGGCAGCTTACCAGTTGTCTTGTTTGCCAGCTATTGCTCCGGCAAGACTATCTCGCTCGCGGTGCGTGACGGTGTGGACTGGGTTGCCGTCTGCGACGCGTTCCTCGACCTTGTGATCGACGGACTTACCGGGACCTACGAGTTGGTTGCCGCAAATCGCGACAACCAGTACCGGGTCGCCGAACACCCGCCACCACATACCTCTGCCACGGCACATCAGCGCTGATCCATCCTGGTAACATTGCCGGCCGGAGCTATTGACCTGCCTAAAAAAGCGCGGCGGCGGGGAACGGTGATCCGCCGCCGCGCCTGGGATTTTATGGTGCTTGGCGGTTCACGCCGCTTTCGGCCATTTCGGTCAGTTTCTGGTCCGTCGCCCGCTCTTCCTCAAGCGTCTCCGCCAATATCCTGGCAGAGTCTTCATGTCCCAATTCCTTGGCCCAGGCGATCAGCGTTCCGTAGCGGGTCATCTCGTAGTGTTCGACCGCTTGCGCCGATGCAATCAAAGCCGCATCCAGCACCTGTTTGTCATCAACGTCACCGCTCACGTCGTCGGCTTCCTCAAGGATGCCGTCGATGGCCGGGCAATCGACGCCTTTCACGGCTTCGCCATGAATTTCAAATACCTGTTCAAGGCGGACGATATGCTCCCTCGTTTGTTCGAGGTGCTCTTCGAAGCCAGCTTTCAGGTCGGGGTCGGTCGCCTTTTCGACCATCTTGGGCAGTGATTTTTCGATCTGCTGCTCGGCATAGTAGATGTCCTGCAATGTGTGCACGAACAGGTCATTGAGCGTTTTGATGTCCTTGGAGAAAAATCCCATGGCGTTATCCTTTTTTTGTTCCAGTGGCAGTTGACACACACAGGCGACGGCGCGGGGGCGACCGCGGTTCAGCGCGTATCAGGGCGGCAACGTGCAATAAATGCGACGGTTCCGTTGCTGAGGTGATGGCGCCGGTTAGCGCGGATCTCGCACCATACTGAGGTAGGTCGGATCAAATTCCGCAATCTCCTGGAGGCGCTCCCAGTCGACAATCGTCAACGACTGATCCGCCCAGGTGATGGCGCCGAGCTTGCGAAGTTCGCCCACTATGCGATTCATATGAACGACCGACAGTCCCAAGACGTCGGCGAGTTCCGTTTGCGTTATCGGCAGGCGAAAACTCAGGCCAGTTGTGCGATTCACCACCTTCAACCGGACGTAAAGTTCGCAGATGAGATGGGCCAGATGGGAGATCTTTGACCGGCGTCCCATAGCAACGATCCATTCCCGATGGATCGCCCCGTCGACCAGCGTGTCCAACCAGAGAAGGCGCGTGAGATGTGGCGCGGTCTCCGTAATCTTTCGCAGCCGGTGATGATCGGCGAAAAGCACACGACAAGCCGACAAGGCGATAATGCCATGGTCCATGGTTTTGAGCAGGAAAGCGTGAAGGTCGACGAAATCGCCCGGCACCTGAAGCGACGTGAATTGTCGGCCGCCGTCCTCCAGCATTTTGTAGCGCGCTGCCAGTCCTTCGACCAGCAGGGTGCTGTAGGTCGGACGGGATCCGGCAGCCACCAGATCCTGGCCGATGGCGAAATCACGTCCGGTTGATATCGCCTGCGTTAGCAAAGCCCGTTCGGAATCTGACACAACATCGTGTTGTTCAAGCTGCAAAAAAAGAGATTCAAGCATCACGGCTCTCGCGGCTTAGGCGGAGATTGCCGCCTTGGCGGATCAACCCGGAAGAGCTGCAAGGCCGCCAACTCCAAATGCATTCGCCGGAACAATCTGATGTATTTTTTACCGAAACGCCAGCAGTGAAGGGACCACGATTCATCGAGGAGATTTATCTGATCTCTTGGGGTGGTCTCTCAATGAACCGATATTTTTTCGATGTTTACAACAGTGACGGCCAGGTTCTCGACGATGACGGCCAATTATTCGAGTCGCGCGACCGCGCCCGAGCCGAGGCCCTGCGAATCCTGCACGACATAGCGCGCGATGAGATGCCTGACCGCGACCTGGTCAAGCTTACAGTGAAGGTCAGGAGTGATGGCGGGGCACAGATGTTCGAAGCGTCTCTGATCCTGACATCGGGCTGGAGTGCTTAGGATCGTGGCACAGTCGCGCCGGGATGTTAGCAGCCACGACGAAGATGGCGGCGATCCGTTGTTGCCAGAGCCTTGCGAGAGGCCTTGCATAATCCAGCACCCAACGCTTCTAAGGCGTAGGCTCCCGGCACCACCACACCAGTCGCGTCCTAAGTTGTTCCGAGAGTTTTCCTTCGGCCATTTTTCGCGGAAAGAATGGACGAAATGGAACTTCATCGCGCTGTCGCAGTTCGGTCACTGATGTAGAAAAAAGAGGCATCGTCATGAGCAAAAAACCGAAAGACGGCCCACCGGGCACAACTGATCAGTCTCCGCGTTGGGAGGGTCCCCCGGAAACAAGGCCCCGGGGCTATCTCCCACCGAGTGATGACCCGAGAAGCAATCCGGACGCAGCTGGCGAGGTCCTAAAGGACTCCGACGGCGATCTGGGCGATGCTTTCGGCCGAGACCCGCCAGCGGACAGGCGAACCGATCGCATTCGAACCAGAGCTTACGAAATCTGGGAACGCGAAGGCCGTCGCCACGGCTCCCATGAACAGCATTGGCACCGAGCTGCGACAGAGATTGACGGCGAAGAGGCAGATGGCGCTGTGCCTGACGAGCCGAACGTTGAGCGGGATTCCTAACGCGCCACAATCGCTCCAACTCGCAGACCTGCTTTCTGCCAGTGATTGGCCTTTGCGTTCACAACAGCAGTTACAAGGTTCTTCCTCATGTCTCGGACCGTTGGCGATTTTCTTGTCTCACGCCTTCACGCCTGGGGCGTACGGAAGCTATTCGGCTACCCGGGTGACGGCATCAACGGCGTGTTCGGCGCGCTCAGTCGGGCGGAAGGCGCAATCGAATTCATCCAGGCCCGGCATGAGGAAATGGCTGCTTTCATGGCGTCCGCTTACGCCAAGTTTTCCGGCGAACTGGGGGTGTGCATTGCGACCTCAGGTCCAGGCGCTACGCATCTTGTGACCGGGCTCTATGACGCGCGGCTTGATCACCAACCAGTCCTTGCCATTGTCGGCCAGCAGGCGCGCGCTGCCATCGGCGGGCACTACCAACAAGAGGTCGACCTCGCGTCCCTGTTCAAGGACGTCGCCGGCGATTTCGTTCACCAGGCTGCCGTCCCCGGGCAAGTGCGCCATCTCATCGATCGCGCCATTCGGATCGCGCTGGCAAACCGCACGGTGACAGCGCTGATCCTGCCCAACGACCTGCAGGAGATGGCGTACGAAGAACCGGCGCGCGCGCACGGCCCGGTGCATTCCGGCATCGGCTACGCACCGCCGTTGATCGTTCCCCACCGTAACGATCTGGAGGCCGCGGCGAGTGTTCTTAACAACGGCAAACGTGTCGCGATTCTCGTTGGCGCTGGCGCTCTTGGCGCGACGGCGCAAGTGATTGCCGTTGCCGACCGCCTGGATGCTGGCGCCGCCAAGGCACTTCTCGGCAAAGCTGTGCTAGCGGATACCCTTCCCTGGGTCACGGGCTCCATAGGACTGCTCGGCACCGAGCCGTCCTGGGATCTTATGCGCGACTGTGACACGTTGCTGATGATCGGGTCGGGATTTCCGTATTCGGAATTCCTTCCGAAAGAAGGCCAGGCTCGAGGCGTTCAGATCGATATCGAACCCGGCATGATGTCGCTACGCTATCCCATGGAGATCAACCTTGTCGGCGACGCCGCCGAGACGCTCAAGGCCTTGCTGCCGTTCTTGAAGCAGAAGAAGGGCAAATGGCGCAAACAGGTCGAGAAGGGTGTTATCGAGTGGTGGAAGCTCCTCGACAAGCGGGCACACGCGAAGGCCGATCCCGTCAACCCTCAACTGGTCGCATGGGAACTGTCGTCAAGGCTGCCAGACGACGTCATCCTGACCAGCGACTCAGGGTCCTGCGCCAACTGGTATGCGCGCGATATCAAGATGAGACCTGGAATGATGGGCTCTCTTTCTGGCGGGCTTGCTTCGATGGGAGCAGCCGTTCCCTACGCGATCGCCGCGAAATTCGCCCATCCAGGTCGGCCGGTGGTCGGACTGGTTGGCGATGGCGCGATGCAGATGAACAACATGGCGGAGTTGATCACCGTAGCGAAATACTGGAAGGGTTGGGCAGACGGCCGGTTCGTCATCTGCGTCTACAACAACCAGGACCTCAATCAGGTCACCTGGGAACAGCGCGTGATGCAAGGCGATCCGAAATTCGAGGCCTCGCAGGATATTCCGGACGTGCCCTATCATCGGTTCGCCGAACTGATCGGTCTCAAGGGGCTGTTCGTCGATCGCCCTGAAAACCTTGCGGCTGCGTGGGACGAGGCACTCGCGTCGGACAGCCCGGTTGTGCTGGAGGTCAAGACCGATCCCGAAGTGCCGCCGCTGCCGCCACACCTTACATTCGCGCAAGTCAAAAACCTGACGGCGACGCTGGCGAAGGGCGACCCGGATGAAGCCGGCGTCATCCGGGGGACGGTAAATCAGGTGCTCAGTTCGATCTTGCCGGGCAAAGGCTAGAGTGCGATTGGTGCCCCGCGTTCGTGCAGCGACGGCTCTTTCACCTCATCTGGTCTGGAAAACACACGGGGGCTGTCGAACCCTCGGACAGGGCGGCTTTGGCACCGTTGTTCCACCCTCTGCGGTGGGCGGGCAAGGAAATCTTGATTACGGCCGCATGAATTCGCATGGAAGCTGGAGGCACCGCTGGCTGGGGTTCGATTGCCAATCGCGCCTTAAGCACAATCCCTCCCACCGGCTATCGTCACTCGATTCGCTTGATGCGACCTTTTTCAAGACGGAATACCCCCGAGTTGCCGCCCTGCTTTTCAAAATCTGTCTGAAGGTCGTCCCAAGTACCTAGGGATTCGCCGCAATCACTGCAGACTATCCACGTGTCGGGCTGAGCATCAGCTGGGATTCTCAGCCGGATGGTCAGGCAGTGTGGGCACTCGAGGCGATGATTGAGAAATCGGTTAGTCATGGCGGACGGCAATTTACGCTCCAATGCCCCGTTTGCAAGCGAGATGGTGTTGCCGAAAACCCTAGGCGGCGCGTCATCCCGACAATGGTTCAAGGCGAGGTGGTACGAATGAAACTCGCTAGGCCCGAAATCCTAGACCCATATCCGCTCCGGGTGATGACCTTTGACGGCTCGCCCACTTCAAAATTTATGGTTCGTACGACTTAGAGGATCCTATGAACGATCGGATGTTCGACAAACCTGTTTTTGTGCAGAGTGGGGACACCCTCATAGAGGGAATTACAGGCATCGAGGATGCCTTGGAGTTCCTATACTCGTGGCCGAAAGACAGACACGGGGTGATTTACGAAACTGCTCTTAGGGCTTGCCAGAGGGCATTTGATAGCGGGTATCCGCTGTCGGCTGCGCGCGAAGCATTTTGCGGCTTTGCAAAGTCAGCCCGGATTTACGAGGACGTGAGCACTGCTTCGCTGTGGACGATCCCGGGCAACCGGGGCCAAGGCGGCGGCTTGTCCGCTTAGTGGCATTGCGAAAAAAGGGGTTCGCGATGCTATCAAGACCTTTTGAAAAACCGATCCGCGTCTGGGTTGGATTTAGGCTTCCCCTGCCAACTCAACACAGTTGCCGACGCCTATCATTTTGCCATGGAATGGTGCGGCAATAGCCCGGAGCAGAAAGCGGCTATACGCACGTGTAAGGCTGCTCTGACTGGGGAAGTCGAAGCGGAGACTGCACGAGGCAAATTCATCGCCTTTGCTCGCAAGAAGGACATTCTCATGCAGGACGGTGACACGCCCTCGCCTCTTGGAAAACTGACGCCGACCCACGTTTGACACCACCGCAAAGCAGGCGGCCATCATCAGGTTGGCCGCCTCCCGTCATTCATTTTCGCGAGCAAGTTGATGACAAAGGAAACGGCGATCAGGGCGCCCATCTATGAAGTAAACGCAACTCCCTATGACACCGACTGCCAAGCCGCCTTGGCCTCACGCGTGGATGAATTGATAAGCCTTGCAGAGGGTGCGGGATGGGACCGGAATCGTGCGGCTTCAGCATTAATGTACCTGGCTGCCAAGCGACTCACTTCGCCTTCTTAAAGCACCTAATTGCCTGGCGCGCAGCGCCGAATGGCCGGCCCAATAGGCGATTAACCAAGACGCCCGTTGGGCCAGGCAACTTGGCGTAATGTCTCCATATCTGCGGGGACACCTTTGAATGCAACGACTGCGAATATGACACTACTTTGGCCGCCAGGATTTGTAGACCGAAGCACGTACCTGCAGCCCGTTGTTTACACAGCGGTAAATGTCATGCTTGCCGCGATTTTTTGGTGATGCTGCCATGGTTCAGGTCGGAAGGACTGGGTATCGCCGGCTTGCCTGTGAGAGTCGTCTTACAGCTCCCCAGGCGTCGAAGGAGCGGCGACAGTTTCTGCGTACTGTCGGTGGCATTCTGGGCGATGTCCATCTGGAGCGAACCAGCTATTGTGCGAGGCGCTCTGGCCGGACCTTGAGGGTGCCAATCAGGCCCTGTTTTGACCAATCGTAATCGATAGACCCACGCAGATGTCCTGTGACACTCCGCTCAACCAGCCTGCTGCCATAGCCGGGCGCAGCGGAAGGTGCCTCGACGAGCGGCCCCCCATTTTCTGTCCAGACGATGATCACCGCTTCGTCCTGCGCCGTGCAGGAAACATCAAGCGTACCGGCCTCGGCCGACAGGGCACCATATTTGAGAGAATTGGTGGCAAGTTCATGGATGATAAGCGCCAGAATGGTTGCTGAGGACTCACCGACGCTCATCCGAGGCACCGACACCCGGATGCGCCCACTGAACGCTCCCAGGTCGTCATAAGGCGCGAGCAGGACAGTCAACAAATCGCCAAGCAGCGCCGAGGCGGCCTCGGTTTGGCCGGGCACCGGCCGCACCAGATCGTGGGCGCGCCCCAAAGCCGTCAGTCGCTGGGTAAGCTCGCGGGCCATGTCATTGGTCGTGGTCGTCGAACGCGAGCTGATCGCCGTAAGGCCCGAGGCTATGGTGAGCAGGTTCTTGACGCGGTGGCTCATTTCCCCGGCGAGAAGCTCACGGCTCTCTTCGGCCTGTTTGCGTCCGGTCACATCAATGAAAATACCGAACATCAGCCGCTGGACATTCCTTCGTCGTCGCCCTGGCCACGGGCGGAGATCCACTTGAGTTCGTCGCCGATCATGATCCGGAAATCGATCTCGTAGGGGCCGACGATCGAACGGGTGGCGTTGAAGGCCGCTCGAACCCTGTCGCGGTCGGCAGGATGGATGTGCGCGGACAGGTCTTCAAACTTGACGTCGTTGGTGCGCGGGATGCCCCAAAGGTCATAAGCGCGGTCATCCATGGCCAACGCATCACTGTCCACGTTCCAGGACCAAAGGGTCACGCCTGGGGCTTCGACAGCTCGGATCAGGTTCTTGGGTTCCCAAAGGAGAGGTTTGAGATGTTCAGCGCTGGTGGTCATTGCAACTCGCAAGGATGTCGAACGAACAAAACGGATTCGATGCTCAGAAACTGGCTCGGCCGACCTGGTCATTCCAGGTCAGTGAAGAAGTCGCAGATCAGGTCTGCAACTTTAACCGCCTCGAAATCCGTCATATGCGCGGCTGTTTCCACTGCAGTCGTTTCCAGGTCATCGTTATCGACCGCCAGAAGGTCGAGGATACGGGCGAACCTGATCTTGAGTTCCCGGTTCTCTTCGAATTCTGTGATGGTGACCCGCAGGATGTTTGGGGTGGCCTCGATCAGGCGGGTCTGGATGCTGTCTGGCGATGCCGCAAGGATGCGTATCGCCGCGAAAAAATGCTCTCGCGCATTGGAGTGGGTTTCGTCCATGTGAATACCTTCTTCGCTTTCAGGCACGCCTTGGACGTGTGGCGCGGCGGCGATGATGAGCTCGGGGATGCAGTAGAGCGAGACTGACCGCGCCTTGGCGGCGCTTGGCCCTGCCTCCCCTTCTGTATGAGGAGGTCGGCCAGTCTGTAGCATAGGTTTGTCCGATTACCTATCCGAACTGGGGTCCGCGAAGGCCAAGGAACTCTCGAGAGCCCACCTTGCTGCAACATGGAACGAAAACCTCGCTCCATCGTTCGCGTTGCCCATCCGGACGAGGCAGTACATGAACGATGTGTTTTTGACGTTCCCTGAATGTCGAGACGTCAAAGCCAGGAGAGTTCCGGAGGTTGGCCAGTGTGGCTCAGGCCGCCGTATTCATGATGGAGCGCTGGCCCGAACCCCATGGTCCCCGCTATCGCGCCGCCCTCCAGGCCTGTACCGGGAGATTGACGTCCAACGACGATGTCGAAAACGCCCGCTGCGCCTTCCTGGCGGCAGCCAACGAAGCTGACCTCCTGGTGAAGAATGAGGATGAGGACGCAGACTTGGATCAGGCGGGCGACCGTCGGGCAGCGCCGCCATCACCGAGCGATCAAAAGCGGCGGGAGCGCGCGCGAATGGAGGAGGAAGAGGACTTTCTGGTCCCGGTTCGTCGACCGGGAAACGGGTATTACAGAGGCTCAGGCCCGCGAACTCTTCCACATGGTTGGGGACGACGGGGCTTGTGGCTGAGCGAAGCGAAGAGGTTGAAGACCCAGCATTGAACGCTCCAAGAGAATCCTGCTGGCGCGTTGCATTGATCGTAATTCCCCGACCAATCGGTCGGCACCGGTTGTAGGGGCATCCGTTCTTCAACTAGCCGGAACGAAATGCGTGGGCAGTCGTTCGATCCATGCGGGGATGGCATACCAACGTGAGAAGGGACGTCTCACCATGGGTGACGATAAAGACCAAGGCGCTCCGATGACGGAGCGCAACAAGCTTGCAGATCAACTTGCCAAGGAGACGGGGATCACAGAAGCGCAGGCTGCAGACCTCATCAAAATGCTTGGTACGGATCGCAATTCGCTGCTTCGCGAAGCGCGCTTGATATACCGCAGGCGCCTTCGATAGGCGCCAACAGGCCCGCCTACCGCCCAGTCGATAGGCGGATCAATAATCCCGAAATCCGTGGATTTTGCGGGCCACTCTGCGCTGTCGCCCGGCGCATCCTGACCAAGTCGCATCAACTCCCGCACCGCGTCGGAACGGCTAGGCATGCGTCTTTCGAAGCGCCAAGCATCCAGAACCGCGAGTTCATCGGTATTCAGCATGATCTGCAGACGATAGGTGCGCTTTGGAATTGTCATCCGCTCTCCGCTTCGTTTTCGGCCCCATTCTCTGCGCCCAGGCCTCCTCTCCCGCGATTGCATCCATACGGCTGCCCTCCGAGGCAGCCGTATGGATGGTGACAAAAAAATGTCAAGCACAGGCGAGTTCGACGCTGGCGGTTGCGCCCACTCCACCTGGCGCGCGTGGACGCGGCGCGACTGCTGCAGGGCATGGCGGCGGATCGTTATCACCGTCGGGGCCGAAGAACCGGCCGCTCCGTCCCCAGCCCGCGCCACGACGTGAAGACAACCGCCAAGGCAGGACGCGGGCCGAAAATTTGTCCACGGCCTCGGGCGTCTTATCCAAGGCCTTCAAAGCGCTCAGAATGCGCTCGACAGGGATAACCGCACCGTTGTCCAGCCGGCGTAGGGTTGGATGGTTCTCCACCGCATAGACGTCGGATGCCCAAGAGGCGAGCAAGGCCCGTTTCTCCGCACGACTGAGACGCGGATGGTCGACCACCTTAGCCGGATCGTCGAGCAGACAGAAAAGTGCTTCGAGCTTGCCAAGGCATGGCAAGAAGTGTGTCGGTGTCTGATAGCGTGTGTTCATCTCCGTTCTCCGCAATCTGGGCCTCCCGGCCGTGACCGGGAGGCGGACCGCAGTATTATGGTGAAAAGTCGCGTTGATCAGGCGGCTTTGCGTGCGCGTTCCGTATCCTGCGAGATCTGCTTGCTGACCGCAGCGTCCCCTGACCCGATGCTGATGCGGCGGGGCTTCAATTCCTCGGGAACCTCCCGGACGATGTCGATGGCGAGCAGGCCGTTCTCAAGGCTTGCCGCCTTGATCTTCATGTGGTCGGCCAATCTGAACGACTGCCTGAAGCTGCGGTAGGCGATCCCCTGATGGAGCAACTGGCGACCACTCTGGTCATCGGCCTTCTGGCCGACAACGAGCAGTTCGGGTCCATGCTGGGTCAGTTCAACCTCGTCCGGGCTGAACCCCGCAATCGCCATGGCGATCCGATAGTCGTTCTCGCCGACCTTCTCGATGTTGTAGGGCGGCCAGTCGGACCGGGTGCCGCTGTCGAGCATGTCGAACAGACGGTCGAAACCAACGGTGGTGCGATACAGAGAGTCAAAGGTTCTCATAGCCACATTCTCCTTAAAGCAACATGGGTACAAGGGACGCCGCCCTATGCGGCGCCGCCAGTCTTGCCGAGCCATACGGCCTCGACGGCGGATCAGTTAGGAACGGACCAAAACGGCTTCAAGAGGCTAAGTTGCAAAAAAATTCGAAGAATCTGAATCACCATTCTCCCGAAAGGCAGTTGAGCCTCGCCGTGCCTCGCAGGCTTGGCGACCGGCCCCTCAAGTCGGCATGGCGAGGCACCGACATGCTGGAACCTCTCTAACTGCAGGTTGGCAAGCACGATACGCTTTCCGACGACGAGAAGGCTCTTTTGGCCGACGTGTGCTCCGGGGAAAATGCCCCATCTGGCCGCCGCCCCACTGGGCACACAGCGAACGCATCCGCCGGTCCGGCAAATTGCGGTGGCAAAGCAAAATCCTCGGCGTGGTTAATGAAATTCCAGCGAGAGACCGGCCTGAACGCGGGTTTTACTCGCCCAAGCCCGGGCTGCGGCCGGCGACGAGAATGGACATTCGCCAGTGTGCGCTTGGCGTGCAGTGCCTATTACCGAACGCCGTAAGAGTTTGAGAAGAAATCAGCTGGAAGTCGCCGTCTTTTCCAGGGTCGCCAAGGGTCAATCGTGGCCGTGAAATGAGACGCTTGCGCAGTCCATTGCCAGGGAGCCTGGCATCACCGGGGCCACGCGCGAGAGCTATCCGCCTGATCGACACGACCGCAATGCGCGGCAGGTGCTACCGCAGCTGCGTGACGTCCGCAGAGCCGCTCTGCTATCCAGTCATCTTCTGTTGCCGCCCGGTGGCCATGGCCTTGAGAAGCCGGACGACTTCTGCCGGTTCGGTTGGCTTGAGCACCGTAACCCCATGGGCAAAGGCTTCGTGCATATCGACCGCGCCCAAGCCGGTATATACCACGAAGGGTACGCCGCGGTCAGCCAGCGTGATCGCCGCCTCATGGCACTCGCCATCCGGGAGTCTGACGTCCAGGACCACGGCGGCGGGCGTGTGGCCCTTGAGGAACCGAATTGCCTCGCCGCAAGACGTCGCCACCGCGACCGTGAAACCGGCGTCGGCAAGGGCACACTCCACGTCCAAGGCAATCAACGCTTCGTCGTCAACGACCAAGACAAGAGGTTTTTCCATGAGCGTAGAGTTGCACAGCTGTAGCTAAAACACGAGTGAAGGCCGATGGCCTCATAAGGGTCAAGTTTGCGCGGCCACTGTTTGATGTCAGGTTGAGCTTCGGGCACGGCATCAAGGGCGGGACTCTGGAACGGAATGATCACCAGCCGCGTTGTGGGTGGTTATGGTCAGACGGGGATTGGGATGGATGAAGTAGCGCAGGCGAAGGTTATCGCCTTCAAGAAGCCGGAAGTATCCGGCGAGGAAAGCCGCGAGTTCGACTATGAGGATTTTTTCGAAAACGGCGCCCTAGCACTCCATCTGGTGAGCGCAGATGGCGTCATTCTGCACGCCAACAAGGCTGAGCTCGATCTCCTCGGTTATCCCGCAGAAGACTATGTAGGCCGCCATATTGCCGAATTCTATCCCGACAGGCACGTCATCAATGACATTCTCGAGCGGCTGACCAGAGGCGAGAAGATCGCGAGATATCCGGCGCAGTTGCGGGCCTGTGACGGTTCGATCAAGCATGTCGAAATCACGTCGAGCGGCTATTTCAGGGACGGCAAGCTGATTAACACAAGGTGCTTCACAGCCGATGTAACCGATCTTCAACAGACCCGCTCCGAACTTAAGCAGCAGGACAGCACTTACCACCAGATTCTCGACGGCCTTCCGGTCGCCATCTACACGACGGATCAGCATGGGACGATTACCTACTACAACCGCGCCGCGGCCGATCTTGCAGGCAGGGAGCCCGTTATCGGCAAGGACAAATGGTGCGTGACATTCAAGCTGTTCACTGCCGACGGCAACGAATTGCCGCACGACGAGTGTCCTATGGCGATCACGCTCAAGGAAAACCGGCCGATCCGCAATCAGCAGGCCGTAGCACGGCGTACGGACGGATCCTTCTTTCCGGTTCTGCCCCACCCCACGCCGCTGCGGGATGAGCAGGGCAACCTGATTGGTGCGGTCAATATGCTGCTCGACCTGACGGACCGCCAGCGTGCCGAAGAAGCCAGGCAGCATTTGTCAGCGATCGTAGAATCCTCGTTCGACGCAATCGTCAGCAAGGATCTCAACACCATCATCAAGAGCTGGAACCACGGTGCTGAGCGGCTGTTCGGCTATACCGCCGCCGAAGCGATCGGCAACTCCGTTACCATGCTAATCCCGGATGACCATCAGGACGAGGAACCCCGCATTCTCGAACGCATTCGGCGTGGCGAACGCGTCGAACCGTTCGAAACGACCCGCCAGCGCAAGGATGGCAGCCTGGTTCCGGTTTCGCTGACGATATCGCCCGTGCGTAACGCAACAGGGCAGATCGTCGGCGCATCGAAGATTGCGCGGGACATCACGTCCGCGAAGGAGAATGAATACCGCATCCGCATGCTGATGCGCGAGGTCAACCACCGCGTGAAAAACCAGTACTCGGTCATCCTCTCGATGATCCGGGAGACCAACAAGCGGTCGGAGACGCCCAAGCAGTTTGAATCCCAGGTGCGCGAGCGCATCATGGCGCTGTCGCGATCCCACGACCTGCTTGTGTCCGCCGACTGGAAGGGCGCCTCCGTTGATGGGCTCTTGAAGGCCCAGGCCCAGCCTTTCCCAAGGGGCGACGTGATCGATATGTCAGGCCCATCATTGGTCCTCAGTCCCAATGCGGTCCAGTATCTCGGCATTGCCTTTCACGAATTGGCGACGAACTCGGCCAAATACGGCGTGCTTTCAGGGGACGATGGTAAGATATCCGTCACCTGGAGCATCAGCGGTTCCGGTGCTTCAAGACTCTTTCACCTCACCTGGGCAGAAATCGATGGGCCGCAAGTCCAGACCATCGGACAGGGCGGTTTTGGAACGGTGGTCCTCAAGCGGGTGGCGCCTGCGGCGGTTAGTGGGCAAGGCAGTCTCGAGCACGGCCCGCATGCGGTGACGTGGAGCTTGGAAGCACCGTTGGCCGCCGTGGAGGCGTCGGTTTCCGGTGGAAGCTAGAGGTCAGCGTCTCCGCATCTGATTGCTTTGTATTGATCGCAACGCCATGATGCACGTGGACGTTCAGTTTGCTCTCGAAAACGGTACCTTCGGCCCCTTCCGCTCGCCGACGGTCTGCCCGAAACGCACAAGAAGTCCCGTAGCGATCTGGCGCGCCGTCCAGGAAGCAACCGAGCGTGGCGTCACGCTGCGAACAAGCGAGACTGTATGGATTCGGGTCACGGACGAAAAGCGCGGTCACGTCTTCGAATACAGTTTCAGCCTATGACAAAGCTTTCTGACCTTGGCCCGCCAATCCCCGGCACGCTACACGGGCCGGAGCCTGCCAACGACGCCCATTTCTATCCGTGCTCCTACTGCGGCCAGAAGGTCGACCAGCGCGATTTGCGCCAGGTGTTTTGGCACGAAGAGCCGGGGCACGAGCCCGCTTCAGTCAGATCCCGAGGGGACAGTCTTAAATAGGGGGTAAGCGGCCCGCGCCCGCCGCCCCATTCACGGCAGCGGCGGGCCGTCCGGGGCTCTGGTCCCGGCCATGCAGCGCTACCCAGGGAAGGGACGCTGCAATGCTCCTCGACTTGCCGATGATTTCGCGGTTCCATATTGAAAAACAGGACAGAACCCGCATACGACCCTGCGCCGTTGCCGCTGATCAAGAGGACATGATCACAAGGCCCAGGAGAGCAGCAGCAGGCCAAAGGCGACGGGCAGAACGGCAGCTAAGACGCTCTAAATCATCAGCAATTCGTTATGTTTGAACATCGGAACCTATGCCATTGAACTTGGGTAGAATTTCCAAATCGCCAGAGAGTTCCGCTTGTTGCAGGATTTCCTGGATGGCCAAGGCACGCGGCGCTTGAGCCAAGAAGCAAGGGGAAGTTTTGAGTTCCGCAATCCCCAAATGAAAGAAGCCTCGCCGGTGGGACACAGCGAGCTTTGCATTGGTAATCGGCTAGATCAAAAAACGCACTGTGCGGTTCCCCGGAAAGGAAAAACCCGCCGCCGTGAGGCGACGGGCTTTCGAGCGCGAGGTCTGGAGAGTGCGGGGCAAGCCTCGCGCTCAGTGACTTATCGGCTGGCGATCAGCAGGCAGAGTTGACGCAGATCGCGATCGTAGGCGCCTTCACTGCTGAGCACGTCCGCGCAGCGCTTCTTAAGGCGTGCGATTTTGCCGTCCGACATCTGGGCCACCCTGCCCGGCGGACTTGGATTGCTGGGGTTCGAAGGATTGCTGGGGTTACTCGGATTGCTTGGGTTTGACGGATTGGTTGGGTTGGCGCCGCCAATTCCCACCCCCACGCCGACGCCAACACCGCTTGTCCCGCCGACGTTGGCGCCTAAGCCAGCTGTAATGCCACCTGTGCCGCCAACATTGGCGCCAGCTCCGGCGTTCACGCCGTTGTTGCCGCCGACAGAAGCGCCGAGACCAGCGCTCACGCCGTTTGATCCGCCGACGTTGGCGCCGGCTCCGGCGTTAACGCCGCCAGCCCCGCCGATGGATGCGCCGGCTCCAACGCCAATACCTCCGGCCCCGCCAATGGATGCGCCGACACCCGCATGTACACCGCCGCCGCCCCCTACGGATGCGCCAGCGCCCACGCCGATTCCGCCCGCGTTTAGGAGCCCCTAATGTCAGAGACTAAGAATCGGCATTCTAGGAGGAAATGTCATGCCTAAGGTTTCGGATCTCTTTTTCAAAACGGCCGTAGTCTGGCTCATTCTGGGAATTGCCGCCGGCCTGCAGATGGCGATTTCGGGCGACCACGGCGCCTTCCCGGCGCATGCACACATCAATCTGCTCGGATGGGTCACAAGCGCAATCTTTGGCGGCTACTACGCCCTTAACCCGGAAAAGGCAGAGCGGAAACTCGCGATGGTCCACTACGGCCTCTACAACGCCGGCTTGGTGGTGATGCTACCGGCGCTGTTTTTGATGCTGCAAGGGAATACGGCACTTGAGCCGGTCGTCGCCGTAGGCTCGCTGACCGTGGCTGCTGCGGTGTTACTGTTCGCCTTTGTGGTCTTCTCAGGTGCCAGCGTGCGCTCGGCATCTGGGTTGTCGCCGGTCCCGCGCTAATCGGCCGCTTAGCGACGATAGCACGACACCGCGAGGCAGGGAGCTATCGTCCCCAACTTGCTCCCGCCGGATATCAACGGCACGCCGATCGAAGATCTGCATATTTGAGTTACCTCCGTTGTGCCCCAGTGATTACAAGAATGCCGCCACCGCTAGCCAGCACGGAACGGTTACTTGGGGCGGCGATGCCGCAACATGATCAAGGACATCGCTACGATCATTGTGCCGATCGAGGTCAAGGGGACCAAGAAGCCGATGGTTCGTGTCTCCTACCAGAAGGCGACCATAGCGGCCGTCCGCCCAGCGCGGCGAGCCGCCCAAGGCGCCATAAGCGCCTGCAGACATCGCTCTGAGGACCGCTGGACGACCTTCTTGAGAACGTGGCTGCGAGCCACCGATAAGCACCCTGAACGTGCTAGCTTTTCAGGCGATCGAAAGATCGAGATGATCTCGTCTTGTGCTCACCAGCCCGGAAGGCTCAGATCGCGCATACACGATTGAAAAAAACGTGGCCCGCTCCTAAACAGCGCGGGCCACGTTGGGGTTACTGGCCAACAATGATCCGCTGTTTGTCGCGGTTCTGCGCGTAGGAGCCCTTGTCATAGGCGGTCTGCGCCTCGAGCTGAGCCTTGGTGAAGTTGGTGTAGAGATACCGGTTGCCGTCCTTGTCCGACATGAACTTCAGTTTCTCCAGGCCGATGGCGACTTGTTTTGCCCCCATGCCGAGGAAGCCGCCCACGTCGACGATGACGGCATCGACTTTCTTGTCGCCGGTCATCACCACGTCGCCGATCTCGCCAACCTTTGCATCGTCCGCGCCATAGACGTTGGTGCCGATGAAGTCCTTGGTGCTGATTTTATCCATCGGCATCTCGGTCAGCGAGGACTTGTCGATAGCCGCGGTGGCCGTCTTGTCTGTCGTCGCCGCGGCCGGTTCGTTTTTCGCGATAGCAACATTGTTGCCGGACGCCGATGCCGTGTCGTAGGCCTTGAGATCGAAGGCAGGCTGCGCCTGAAGGTCTTCCTTGGTGGTCTTGGCGACCAGCCACCGATCCCCCTTCTTATCTACCCACTCGGCCTTGCTGAAATCGTAGGCGACGTTCTTTTCACCAATCCCCAGGAATCCGCCGACGCCGATGATAATGTACTTGGCAGTGCCGTCCTTAGAGAGGACGATGTCTTTGACGTCACCGATCTTGGCGGCATTGTCCGCAGCGCTATCATAGACGTCGGCGCCTATGATCTTGGTGACGAGGCTGCCGTCTGCAACAGCCGCCGGTGCCGTTGCCGCAGTGGTCGTAGCGGTGGCAGGTTTGGTGGCATCTTCAGCGGCGGCCCCTGATACCCACAGGCCAGACGACAGCAGGGTTGCTATTGCGGTGGTGGCCAAAAGTTTGCCGATCATGGTACGTTTCCTTGTGCGTTAGTGTTGATGCACGCCGCGTTCGGCCGAACCATTGCAGGGAGGCTGAACGCGGCACTGTTTGCGACGTCACAACGACCCGCACGATGCGAAGTTCCCCTTGGAATTCGGACGTTGCGTGAGATAGCTGGGATGACTACCGATAACCGCGGCGACGTTGTCGAGATCCGAAACACCGCGCAAGGCTCGCTGCTGCGGTTCGCATTTTTCTGAGCGGATACGGCACATGTATCGCGGGGAACTTGTTGGCCCCTCAACGCTCCCCTGTCGAACAATTTGCGGTTCGAGGAACGGGGGACAATTTTGCAGAATCGTGGCTCGGCTGGCTGGCAGCGATCATCATCGGCGGTATCGCGGGATGGGTCGCCGAGATGTCATGAAGAGCAACATGGGCGTGCTCATGAACATCATTTGGGGGTTCGTGGGTGCCATTGTCGCCAACCTCATCCAGAGCGTGATTGGCATATCGCTGGCTCGGCTGTTTGGTCGCCGGCTTGATCGGCGCCTGTATCCAGATCGCGGTGGCTCTACCGATAAAAACGCCGATCTGCGAACTATTGCGGTCACGCTCAAGCTGAGGCCTTCGCCCGGCGAAGGGCTGTCCCTCAGCCTATGCAGGCCCCTTCGAGCGGAGACGAGATGTTTGATGAAGGCGACACGGCCATGGATCGAAAAACCCCTTGGCGCATTTATTCTCCGGCCAATTAAGGCTTCAGGAGAGGACCATGAAAAAGACACTGCTCATTTTGAGCCTGCTAATTCCGCTCGTAGCGTGTTCCCGTACCGAACAAGGTGCCGCCGTCGGTGGCTTGGGAGGTGCCGCGATCGGTGCCGCGGTGGCCGGCGATCCGGTACAAGGCGCTGTCGTTGGGGGTGCAGTCGGCGCGATCGCCGGTGCGGTGATCGGGCACGCCAGCGAGGCTGGCCAATGCCGATATCGCGATCGTCATGGCCGGGTTTACATTGCCCGGTGCCCGGACGGCTACTAATACCTTACTAATACCTAAGGCGCGTGATCTGTTGCGATCACGCGCCTTCCGCGAGCCCTAACGAGATGGCGCAGCGTGTTGGCTGCTGCCGAATTCAGGCCTATCGACTCCACGCGGCCTATACCGCACGGATGCTGCCGCCTATCGCTTCTCAAGCTGGAAAGGTGGTGGTCCGGCACGACCACCACCTTCAACGTTATGGTTGCCTTATTCGCCGAGCTGCTTGGTCATCTTGCAAAAATCAGCGTGCGCCTTGGACATTACCGCGTCTCCGCATTACTTTATCATCTCGGCGCGATCTTCCTTCCTCATCGCTTTCCACGTGGTTCTGATTTCTTTGTCCGACTTCATCGTTTTCATCCCGGAATCGGTGAAGAACGGCGACAGCTTCCCTGGATCGTCGAGTGCCGACGTTCCGGTCTCGGACCCCGCGAGCGCGGCACCGGTGACTAATGAAAGCGCCACGACGCCCGTGCAGAGCTTCTTGATATTCATAGTAGGTTTCCTCCTGAGTGAGAGACTTTAGCCGCACACTCTCGTGCGCTCGACTACCCGGTGATGATGACGCCAATGCGTAGTTACAAATATGCGGCAACCATGGTGGTGGTGGTGATACCGCCTATATTGTCCGTCGTTGTACTGGCTATCATTGTACTGACCATCGTTGTAGCTGTCTTGATAGTGATGCCGATGGTGGTGACGGTACTCGCCGCCATTGTCCGAGGAGTACTGGTCAGCGTAACCTGCGCCGTTGTCAGGCTGAATAATTACGCTTTGGGCAGCGGTAGGCGCCAATGATATAAGTGTCGTCGCAGTCGCGATCGCAGCTCCCAATAAAAGTTTCATCAATTTCCTCCGTGTCTGGATTTAAGCGTTCTCACAACGACGTGATGAATTGTATGTTCCCAGCTTCCTTGTTTACAAATTCGTAAGCCACGCAGGCCCGCTCCGACGCTCCTTCGACGCTTACCGAAAGCGAGGCTTAATCTCTGGAACCCTTATCAGATACGAGCACTGGTTCGGCTTATTTCTGAAGCTTGCCATCCCCGACGATGCCTGAGTTGACGGTGGCGATTAAGTCTGGGAAGTGCGCAGGAAGGTCAGGCCAATGAAACGCTTTGCGAGCAGTTCGAGATGGAGGGTCGACCGACACTGAAGCCGGGCACTACGACCTGCTGATGCGAAAATCGCATGGAAGGCGTCATATACCGGAGGCGAGCGCAATGCAGATAGCGGGAAAAAGAGTATGCGAACTGCCATCGCAAAAACCACCACAGTGGCMATGCGCTCAGTCCGTGGGACAAGCGCTGCAACCTCCTTCTCGTCATTTGCCAACGAAATGAGTGGATAACCGAGAGGGATCAAGGAACATGATCATGGTTGTCGTTTGCAGCGTGGACGTCAGCGGTAACTGGGTTGCTCCATAAGACCTTAGTCGGCGTCGCAACAGACCTTAGCCCTAGTACGGAACCCTGGACGTGGAGTTGCCCCTATTTGACCGGACAGTCGGCTATTGAGTTTGAGCTCGGATGAACTCCCTTGGGGAGCGCATTCTGAGCCCTGAATGAGGATGGTTTTCGTTGTAATCCTGGAACCACCCGGCGATTTTGCCGAGTGCGGTGACCGCATCTGGCAAAGGATTGACGCGATCGTTGTCTTGCTGGTTTTTACCGGCGTCATCAACATCCATGGAGGAGGCGGAAAGGACATCAACGTCAAGGTTGAAGCGCCAAAAGTGGAGGCTCCGGCCGCCCCAGCTAAGCCAGCGGCACCTGCCCCGGCCAATGGCGGCTGATGCCCGCGCGGTTACCGAATGACTTGATCTAATTACAACCCACCGTTTCCCTCGCCGACAGGGTGGGTTCTTCGCACTTCGCGAGAAGGGCACGGCCTCCATGAGAGTCCGTTATAGAAAGTTGAGGACTCGCCAGCCACTGCGAGGGGCTCGCGAGTCCTATCAGCACAGGATGGGACTTTAGCTGCGCCGATTCACGGCGGTACAACCAACAGAGAGGTGAGTCGTTCCGGGCAAGTCGATAATAAGACCTTTGCTTTTTTAAACGGGACCTTGGTCCTATCAGATTCAGACTGAAGGAGGGTCACGGGGCAGACCCACTTGGCGTGGTACTGATCGGGCATCATTCCTAGCGCTCTGATGCCCGATGTCGAAGCCAGACTCTCCAAAATCACACGCGTCGGGGACGCGCGTTGCTGCCGTCAAAAACCGTTTCCAGCAAGATGTAACAGCGGGCAACATGCAAACCTCTCAGCGGGTCTTCTCAGATGCTAGACCACTATTCTCCGGAACCCACAGTTCAAATGCCTCCAGTTTCTGCGGAGCCAAGACGCTGTTGAGTGCAGTCGCTTCGGCGCCCTAACGAACCGACGATCAAGCTCAAGTTCACACAAAAGACCTGAGGCGCGTGGCACGAGGAACAGCTTGGCGTCGGCCGAGCGGTTAGCACTTCGATCTCTTCAAGCTGATCCCAAGCAATCTTGCCTCGGCAAACATGCGGGTGTAGCTTCGGCTACCCGAGATCACATCCTCGTTCGTGATAGCGCCAAGTTTTCGCTTAGCCATTCGTCTAGGAAGTTTGTGCCGCGTGTGCTCCTGTCGCCATAAGCTCGATGTGGCGGTTAAGGTCCGGGGCGCTGCTGCCCGATCGCCCATGCGGCTTCCTGGTAAAAATTCGCGAAGGCTTCGGGACGGCCTGACCTCGATCCACTACCAACCATATCGCGCTGCGTCACGGACTATCGGGCGAATCGCGCTGAACTAGTCGCCAAATGTGGTAATGTCCCGGTCGCTCTCCTGATCGTAAATGATGTACTCCGCTGCCTCATCGGCGGATATCGGACCGTCCTCAGGCTCAGTCTTCGATGTACACGTTCGCGGCTCAGGCCTGGTTGCATCAGTTCACTTGTCCCTGACGGGGCGTTGGCGGGCCAATCGCGCCTGTCGTTAAACCACAAGCTCAAGCGGTCAACCCGAAGAAGTCGGTGTTCCCCGACTACGTTATCTGCCTGGATGACGGCGAGAAATTCAAGTCGCTGATACGGCATCTCAGAGCGCTAGGAATGATGCCCGATCGGTACCACGCCAAGTGGGCCTGCCCCGTGACTATTCCATGGTTGCAGCGAGCTATGCTGCCACGCTAGCTAGGTTGATCGGTTTGGGCCGCAAACCTGCGCACGTCCCTCCAGCGAAGAAGTACATGCGTTGATCCGACCGACTTGAACATCTGCCAAGGTGTCTTCGATCAGGTGATTGACGAAGAGATCGTCAGCCACGGCCGCATCGATACCAACATATTGGCAGCAACGACATTTCAGGAGTTCTATCGTCAACCCAAACGGGACCACGCGAACCTGCTGATCGCGGTTAGGATCCGTAAGAGCGAGGATTCGCATCCTGCCGCCCAACGAGCAAACGCTGATCGTTTAGGTGTCGCCAACGCCAACCGAAGGTCCGGTCAGGAGGTCTCGCGAGAATCACTGTTGCACACCCCGTCCACAAAGGAATGTTCCTGACGACGCACAGGATGGTTCCGGGGCCGCTACCTACTGCTCCAGCGTCGGCGTTCTATTGCCCCCCCATATGAAGCCGACGAGACCTTTATCAACTTCGTCAAAGCTATCCGAAAGTTCTTGTTCGTCGATGCCTTCAGCTTCGGCTTCGAGGAACATCTGAGTGGCAAGTTTGGAGATTTCGACATCGTCCACCGCGCGGTAGTCCAGCAGATCATTTCGCTCCAACCAAAGGTGCAAAAAACGGATAGCTCGTTGGGTCATTCAAGGCGTGCCGCCTTCACGATGATACATCGCTTCAGCGATGACCTCGAAACGCCGGAAACTTCCTCGCTGATTTCCGTGGTGGGAATGCCCGCCTCCTCGGCCGCCCTCATGACCTTGTACGCAAGGTCGCTAATGACCACAGGATCGTCGGTCGCGGGCAGCTGTTCCGCCATCCATTTGTCGAGAAAATCAATCCCACGTGTGGTCATGAGGGTCTAAGTTCGATTGCCGCCTTAGGTTCCGGTCAGCCCAATTTTTAGGCCGGTGGATTTATGGTTCGAGGGAGGTGCTTGGCATGCCGTAGCTAAATCCTATCGACCGGCCTTTGCATTTCGGGCAGCGAACCTTTGGCGAAAGGTCAGATGCCATCGCCGATGCGTCCGGGCCATGCATTTCGCGCCAGCGAACTAGTTCTAGCTTCACAGTATGGCCGCAGCGAGCGCAGTGCGCCCTGAGCTCAACGCCTGCATCGATCAAGCTTTGAAAGGTCCACCTCATACCAGCTCCAACTCGTTCACCGTCCGAGTTGAACGATTTGGTATCGAGGTGGGTTTCGGATCAGCGCGCGGACAGACTGTCGCAGTCGCGCACGAGAGCCTGGATAGGGCGGGCGAGCGGCTCGTTCACTCACTTCTCGACGGCAGATTCATCGACCTCCGCCTCCATCTGATCACTAACCGACGTGCCCTTGACTGCACCGTCTAGCGGTACGCCGTCGAAGCCTTGCAGCCAGGCGTCGCGCCACTATTCCCAGTCTTCGGGCACCGCACGTTCTTTGCCGTCCTTGCATGACTGCGCCATACATCCAGGCAATGAATTCGTGCCGCAGACCCTCCTCTCCGCGTAAGCGCCTTACCCGGCCGATGATGCCCGGCGTCACCCATTGCGTCGCCGGCCGCTTCATGCCCTTCGGCGCCGTGCCGGCATGCTCCTGAACGCGCTTCCACGGCCTGTCGCGCACCGCGCTTTTGGAATTGATGAAGGCAGACCCGATGTATTTACCTTTGGTTCGGTCGGCCATCAGTTGGTCGTCAGTGCAACCAAATTCCGGCTTTGACGCAAGGGCGTACGACGCCAATGTCTCAACCGCATCTACAAGCGCGACGCCGTCCGCAAGCACAGCCCCGACGACGAATTCGTTCGCGGCGGTCGAAACAAAACGCTGACGGAAATGCCCATCAACAAGATCCGTGGGGAGGACCTGATGGTACAACGGTTTATGGCGCTGCCGACGCCAATGTTGGCAAAATTCGCGATGTGGTCCTCACCGGTAATAAGAAAATCGATGCCGTCATTATGCTGCGAAAGGCCGTCTTCAGCGAATTCCAGCCGCAATGCGTTCACCTGAGTTTTTGCTGGCGAAAGAGCAGCCTTCCATCGATCGCCGCCAGGCTGTTGCTCGCCGCCTACAGTTTCAATTATCCAGGCGGAGGCGAGCGTTAATGTGGCTCGGAACATGTATGGCACGGGCTCCTCGCGCGCGACTGACCGAGATTATTCTCCTCGGACCATGGATATCGAAAAGTATTGGGCCGCATTGTTCGCCCAAGTCCGATTGTCCCAAAGCCACGCCTGCTTGTCGGAATGGCACGCTTAAAATGCAGAAGGTCAAGGGGAACATTTTAGCCATATTGAATGTTCGTGTCCCTATGGACAGACGAAACCCAATCTCAGCAGCTCAATTGAGAGCAGCACGATCCCTATTGAACTGGTCGCGCGTGCGACTTGGCGCAAAAGCAAATCTTAGCGAAATGGCAATCAGCGATTTTGAGAACGGCGTTAGGACACCGCGCCCGCACAATGTCATGGCTATACGCCAAGCGATCGAGGACGCCGGAATCGTCTTCACTGATGAAGGAACTCCCTCGATCGGACCCACTGGTGAGACCGGTCTCGCCACCAATCGATAGAATGTTTAGCTAACGCCAGCAGAATCAAGGCCGACCCAGACAGTTTCCCCCCGCGAGAGGCAGGTTGTGTGGCAGCCTCCTATCTCGGAGATGCGGCGACAGGTGACGTCTCGGCCTATATGGTGTTGCGCACCAACGCGACCGGGCCTGATTGCAGCTCAGTAACTCACCCAGGAACTTTTTTCGTTTGTCGCACGTTTTCCCGCCGAACCAATTTCGGTTCCAGTGAAGGGGAAATATGGAAAATCCGGGCGTAGGTTGGGTAGCGGCTATCGTCATCGGCGGTATCGCCGGCTGGCTCGCCGAGATGTTCATGAAAAGCAACATGGGCGCTTATGAACATCATTTTGGGTATCGTCGGCGCCATCGTCGCCAACGTCCTTCTGGGGCTTCTGGGCGTGTCATTGACCGGCTGGATTGGCTATCTTGTCGCCGGCTTCATCGGTGCATGTATTTTGATTGCCGTGGCCCGAATGATTAAACGCTGAACCAACAATCGACAGCGTATTCGCCTCTGTGTGATTGAAGCGCGTGGTCTCTGCGATTACGCGCTTTTTCACATCTCCCATGCGACGCCTGCCCCTCAGTTTCACTCGCAATCCTGAAGCGGGCGCATCGGCGCTTACGCGGGCGCATCGACACCCCGCTCCAGTTGCCGACCCTTGCCATGTGCTCGTGCTCTGGAACCAGTCTTCATGCTCCGCATTCTATTGGCTGGGGCTCAAGGAGTGTATGATGAAAGCGGGTTTGGCACTGGTCGGAGGCTTCGTTCTGACCCTTGCGGTCTTCGCCAGCGGGCTGGCTTTCGCTGCCTGGCTGATTGTCGCCAAGCCCGTGCCTCAGGCAAGCCCCGCCAACAGTGTCTCGCAGCTTTGGACCAAGGATGCACAGCCAGTGGACAAGGCCGCCCTAGGCCTGGAGCGCGTGGCCGCCGTGCAACCTGCGGTACCCGACGCTGCCGCTAGGGTGCAGGCGCCCCCGACGAAGACAGGCGCGGTGGCGCCGGACGCCGGCGAGCAGCAGGCCGCCCTGCCGCCTGCCCATGTCGGCTGGTGCGCCGACCGCTATCGCTCCTATAATCCCCACGACAACAGTTACAGGTCCTATGGAGGACAGCAGCGGCCCTGCGTGTCGCCCTATCTCGACATCGCGGCCGCGCAGCCAGCCGAAGCCAGCTATGTCGAAGGCGGCGCCAGCCCTCTGGTTGCAACAGCGGACCTTTCGAACGACCACGTCCAATCTTGCTTCAGCCGGTACAGGTCCTACCGTCCCGAAGACAATAGCTACCAGCCCTATTCCGGAGGGCCTAGGCGCCAGTGCGAATAGGCGCGGCGCTGTGATCTACCCTCTCTGAAATCGACCCGTGCCACTTGCCTGCGAGGTCGCCGTCGGGACGCCCGCATCGGATGCGAGACACGACCTTTTGCCTCGCCCATATCCACCAGAGAGCCAATTTGGCAAGTATTGAAATCAAACTCTGACGGAAATTTATTTGGAAGCGGCGGCACCGGCCGACATGGGCCTGTTATGATTGGACCACTTAGCCCGTCCAAGTGCCAAGCCCACACCCCGCTGGCGGATGTGGCGGGCGCGGGAGGTCTCGCTATTCCCTCGTCGAAACCGGCCTGTGAATTCGATAGATCTTTATCCTGGAACAACCGTCGCTCCGTGCTATTTCCGACGCACCGTATCCCGCTCCGTCAACCTCAGACCATCATGTTGACGTTGCGCCCATTGGGGTACAACATCAGGGTGCGCGTGGTAGTGTGTTAAAATCGAGCGGTATGCTTCGGATATCGGTGAAACCTCGAATGAGAAACTATCGCGTAGACGAAATGGAAGATGACAACGTGCGCAAGACTCATGCAATAAAAGCGCCCACTCCGTTCAAAGCTGCGGGAAAAGTCCTTGGCCAAAACGTGAAGCTGACCAAGCAGCCTGGAGGCGACTGGGTAAGGGTTTCCGACGAAGAGAAGGGGCTGGTTTTCAGCTACATTGCCACGTTGTGATATCATGCCGGGTGCTCCACTGCGATGTGAACGGGGACGCCCGAACCGAGCTGTCGGTCCATCGGTATCGGCAAGTGACAGTCGAGGGCAATTTACAAAAATGTAAATTCGGCTAGGTCCTGGTGGACGGCGCTGCTGTCGCCGGCAGCAATTGTCCTGTAATCGCGGCGTGGTCGATCATCCTCGCCGATCATAGTGAATTGCTAGCTCAGCAAGTCTGATACCGGCGCCGCCCTTTCCAAAGCGCTCTGCACTTTCGTCTCGGGCTCCCGCGCTGACGAGGAGTCGGGGACCGCGCCGCTCCATATGGATCATGTTTCGCCCGACCACTCGGCTAGCTGTTGATTCAGAGGCGCCAGCGCCCGGGTCGCTGGATTAAAGAATGATCCCGCCGCGCTGGCACAACTCGACCACTTGTGCGTGTTTTTCCGCGTCCTCGCCGAGGAGGACGAGCTTGAAGCGGCCGCCAGGTTCCATGGCTCCGATAAAGGGAGTGGAGCCGCTACTTTTCTTCACGAACCCACACACATTCACCAAGCCGTTACGGGTCTTAGTGGCCTGCAGGCTCGATAGTTCGGCCGACAATGAAACCCCTCGCACGCCGGTTTCGACGGTTTTCACCTCCGCTTGTGAAAGCGGGTAGAATTCTCCGTGCTCGATATCGACCGCATAGGCCGCCGCGCTACCAGCCGCGAGTAGGATGCCTGCAAGAAGAATTCGACGAAACATTTGCAACTCCAACCATGCGGCAACCGGCGGCACGGACAAGATTTAGGCTGCGAGGCTTATCTCATTGGCCTGCCGGAAGGACGCGGACGCCGGGCCGGCGTCCCGCAAAACAGGGTGGCGCTGCTCAGCCGCCGCCATGTAAAAAACCACCGCCGCCCGCCAAGCTAAAAACAACCGTGCCATCGTGTTTGCGAACTTCCACCGCCATGATGCCGTCATTCTGCTGCCGAGCAGCGAACGACATCTGCGCATGATCCCGGGCGTCTTTCTCGGCATCGAAGCGCTGCTTTTCGACGACGCCTTGTTGCCCGTACCAAATCACTGTGAAGACCATCGTTACGCTCCCGGTCCGAGCGCGAAACTATGCGCCATGTCGCTGGATGGGTCTACAGTGGGCTGGTGCTGCCAACCCTGTCGAGGCAACGAACTCATGTCGCTTTGTGAAGGCCGGCACCGAAGGGTGGTATATCTTTGGTCCAGCGCCGACTACGAAGACAATTTTCTGAAGAGGCGAGATAGCATTTTCTCGGGTTCTCACGAATATGATCCCATAGTGCTTATCCAAACCAGCCAAACGTAAGGGTGGCCATCAAAACCGCGATCACGATTGAGAGGGGCACAGCGACGAACAGTCCTGCCTCAAGAAATCGTGTCTCTTTGTCACTGAACATCGGGCCTCCCTTATTCACCTTCGGCGAATGCTAGGAAGCTGCGACCCGTGATACGGTTCCGTGCGCCACCTTACAAATTCGTATGACTTCGCCGCCGCCGTCTTTCCCGTCGCCGAAGGGTCTTTCCCTGGGATGCGTCGCTCACCTACAAGAACGCTACGACCTGGTCCTGCCGAACCCCGCCCTGTCGCCGCCATCTACACCAACGCGTAGCCCGCGCTGCGATCCGACAAAAAGGATGTGGTCCGCCAGTTTGTAGTCACCGAATTCCAGCACGATCCGGATCTCAGCGCGCCGACCACTGACTGCGACAAGGTAGCGCTCACGCAGGAAAAGGATGTCAGCACAGCAAAGCTGCATGGTCTTCGCTGCGATTGGAACCGTCTGGAGAAACGAATGCCGGTGCGGGAACAGCGACATCTGCGGCGTCGATTGCACCTGCGTCCGGACTCTAAATGAGCAATGCGTAGCCAGTATCTGGATTCCGCCGGAAGAGCATTCCAGACATGAATACGTGATCATCACGCCCGCTATGAGCGCTCGACGATGAACGATTGGGAGCACATACCCATCCCGCAAAATGAGTCCTTATTCGTTGCCAGACCAAGAACGGCTGCGTGTGGCCAACGAACTCGACCTTAATAGAGCAATCATAGTGAGGCCGCGTCATCGTCGTATTCGATGCATCTGGTTTGCTTGCACTCTCGTTATCCAGTTCGGATCGGTTGCGTGCTGTCTTAGATGAACCAGTGGGTTTGCTCGGTCGCGTATGCTGGCTGACAATCTTCGTTTTTTCTCGATTGGATGAGGTACCAGTTGCTGCGAGTTTCTTGAGTGTACTCTGCGTCAGATGCTCCTCAAGCTCCTCGACCTCGACCCAGTCGTTAAGCAGTGCTTGCACCGCGCGGCTATAGAGGCCGGCGTTCTTGGCTGCGGCGCTTCGCGCTGCTTTCGCTGAGATGGGCGATCTCAAGGCCTCCGTTCCTTCTCAGTGGGCTGTTGCAACGGCCGGCTAGGGTCCACCATGAATGCTGCATGCCGGGCGGTGATTCCTCTGATGGACCGCTTAGCACCTCGTGCACCTCCTGAAGGGATCGAGTGCTGACGGGAACAAAAGGGCAGCGGGCACCTTATATTCGCGGCGCCTAACGTAAGCGCCATAAAGCGGAAAGGAGACAAAGATGAAAAAGTATCTGATCACTGTAGCGACCGGCGCCATGCTGGTGTCGGGATTTGGCGCGGCAATGGCCGACACCATCATCGTGAAGCCGGAGGACCAGAAGGTATACCGAGAATATGTCCACAAGAACCCGATTGCCTCTATCAAACTTCCCGGCGTCGAGCTGAATGTTGGCACGAAACTTGACGACAAGGTGGAACTGCGCGAGGTGCCAAACGAGCGTTACCGCTACACTGTCATCGACGGAAGAACGGTGTTGGTTGATCCCGACACCCATCAGATCGTCCAGGTGTATGACGCAGACTGATCTGCTGCAGCCTAGCGAAACTCCGATGAGAGCCCGCCGCCGGAGCAAAACTGGCCGCGGGCTTTTGCACGAAGCGCCACGATACCGATTCGGCGAAAGGGGAGATCCTTTGTGATAGTCTCGGCACGCCGGCCGAAGTGGTGACCATGCGATACCGGATAATCGGATTGCCGAGCGTTCAGGGCGTCGCGCGCCAGGACCATCGCCTTCAGCGCGTCGATCGTGTGGAGGCTTGTCAGCAGTCATCGCCATGACCGGATCAGATTGACGGGCTGCCCCCCGACAACGGGACCCGGATGGGTTCACTTCGTCGTGGTTCAGGGTGGAATCAATCACGTAAGGCGGTACGTTATCCTTCATACACGGTGTCGCCTTCGGTCAATGGTCGCAAGCGCGTCGGTGGCTACCACTCGAGCACACCAATGCGAGGTGAACTCAGTTGACGAGTTGCAAAGCGGTGAATTTTCCTGCGATTTCTTGAAACACGTTCGGCAATTTGCTGGGGTCATTGACGGCGTAATAGTCAATTGGATCGCTAGCGCACTTTCCATACAGCGTCCGGTTGGCCGCCGTGTCCGATTGCAGGGTAATCGTATAGATCTGAACTTGCTGAGCCTTCAGTTTCTGGCACACGTCAAGGGTCCACCGATCCACCGTGCGCGCGGCATCTGTCTGATTGCTGGACCCGAAGCGGCCGGACGAAAGAAAGCCGTACGAGGTATAGTCCGACTTCTCCGGTTCGTCGCTGGCGCCAAAGACAACATTCTCGCCATCCGTCAGCAGCACGACAATCTTGCTCGTGTTGGGAGACTTCCATGCGGCCCCGTCTGTGTAAGGTGGGTCCGGCGACAAAACACGCATACCCCAGGAGAGCCCTTCAGAGACATTAGTGCCAGAGCCATTCCATTCTTGCATTTGGGCGGCAGCAGTGCGCAACTTGTCGAAGTCGGTGGTCAACGGGACCACTGGGGTTGGGCAGGCACGGTTAGGCCCGACTGTGAGCGGCCCCTTTTTATCATTGATTTTTTTGGCCTTGGGATTCTTGTATTTCGCAATTTTCTTGTCTTTTCCTTTCTTGTCCGTGCCGTCCTGGACGTCATCGGAGAGATAGGAGTTGTTGTAGACCTTGGTGTCGTTGCCATAGCTCGCCGATGGATCCGTGGCATCGCCGGGATCATCAGGAGCGAGGTAGGGCACGAACAAGGTGTCGCCATCAGATTGGTTTGGCGTAACATCGGAGATGCCAGCATTTCCTGGACGTGCTTCGACACAGCCTTTCCAGCCTGTGCCTTTCCAACCAGTCCCCTCTGCCAAGTCCTTGAACAGGTTCATGTGATTGACGCGATTGCCGTCTGGCAGCAGAGGGACGTTCACTCCGTTGTTGGGCGACTTGCCATCCATGTCGATCCAGGATGGGTCAAACTCGTCGCCATTGATGTTGACGGCGGTGACAAACGGGACAAGTGCAGCAGTCACCTTCCGGCTCGGTGACGTTGCTGCCTCCAGGTTGTCGAGCAGTGCTTTGGCAGCGTCGCGCAGCGCCTTGATCTTTGGCCCTGCCATAGATCCGGTGTTGTCCAAGACCATTACGACTTCGAGGTTGTTGGTGGCCTCTACCGCCCCCGCGTCAACCTCGATGTGCTGGTTGGCCCCGAATAGGAAGGCGAAATTCAGGGCTACATCGGCGGATGCGACGGCTTTGGTCTTGACGTAATTTAGACCTTTGTCCACGGAAAGCGTGACTTTCGCGTTCAAGAGCTCGCGATGATTGGCGACGTTCACCTGAAAATAGCGATCGAAAGCTTGCCGACGATCTGCTTCGCCGTCCGACAGATGCGATGACGCAAGGGTCGCCGTGTCCAGCGAATTCTGCAGGTTGACCTTTGCCCGCATGATGGTGGAGACATCGATCGCGAAGCCGACTGCCGCCAGAATAGCAGGCAACGCCAAGCCCATTAAAATTGCAAAATTACCCGTCTGGGAACGCCAGAATTCCTTGAGAAACATATCAACCCCCGCCGTCTCTGTCTTTTTGAGCCAGCTTGGTTGATGGAAAGTTGAGAGCTGTAGACGACGGGACAAAAACCACTTGGGTGGTTAAAAAGATATTCGGTCGAACCTTCCAATCGGGGTGCACTTTCCACCTTCCTGCCGGATTGCAAGCCCGCGGCGCCGCCGCCCGGGCGACCACTCAACTGCATCATCCGTCAGCTGGCGGATTGGCTCGAAAGGCTCGTGTTCCGAGTTACGGAATCATAGAAGTCGGCGGCCCAGACCAGAACAGCCTGCTTCTGGCCGCGGAGCTTTAATTGGACGGTGCATTGTAGGGACAACGAGACTTCGGAAATGATCTAATCACCGCCAACGTGAGGTGAAGTTCATCAGATGCCCGGTTGGCCTCGACCGGCATTTCCACCCCCAGACTTCGCCCGCTGCCGAGAGGCGCCGGGCTTTGTTTGCGCCAGGGGGATGCCGGGCTTTCAATACAGCAAGTCTGCGAACTGAAATTCGAACACTCTCCCGCTGCTCTCATTGGTCACTTCGAGGAAGTAGTCTCCCGATCGGTGGAGCGTTACGGAGCGACCCGTCGCCTGTTCGGCCGCGCGGTATGACGTGGGTGCCTCAGCGCGATATACCGCTATCACCTGTCCCGCCAAAAATTCTCGAAGTTGATACGCCACGGGTGGGCCTCGCTTCGAATCAATGATCGGGTGTATTTCGCCTTTAATCTAAATATTAGACATATCTGATATAAAAAAGAAGTCGTCTTTTGACGAAAGCTTTTCCGTTAAGCACCCGAGAAGCTCTGCCTATCGTTATTAGCTCACAGTCGAATTTCCGGCTGTCGAAGCAACGCAACAGGAGAGTGCCATGAAATCTTTCGTGAGGACCTTCGCCAGGACTCTGGCTAGCAGTGCATTCGTTATTGCAATTTCATTTCCCGTGAACGCTGGCGGAATCGGCGTGGGCGCTGGGGCATCCGTCGGCGGCAGCGGTGGCGTACATGCCGGCGTTGGCGCCTCTGTCGGCGGAGCTGGTGGCATCGGCGTTGGAGCCGGGGCATCCATTGGCGGGGCGGGCGGCGCTAACGCCGGAGCCGGCGCCAACGTCGGCGGATCTAATGGCGTGAGCGCTGGTCTCGGCGCTTCTGTCGGCGGCAGCAACGGCGTGAATGCCGGGGTTGGAGCCAATGTTGGCGGCACAGGCGGGATCACCGCTGGGTTGGGGGCCGACGTCGGCGGCACAAGCGGTGTGGGCCTGGGTGTAGGTGTTGGCATTGGTGGAACAAATCCGAGCACCCCGTCAAACCCAAGCAATCCTTCAACTCCGACCAATCCTGGCTTGCCGAACAGGGTTGCCCAGATGTCGGACACCCAAATCGCGCGGATGAAGAAGCGCTGCGTCGATGTTCTGAGCAGTTCAGGCACTTATGACCGGGATCTTCGCCAGCTCTGCCTATTGATCGCTCGTCGATAGCAGCTACGGGACTGCACAAGCTTTCCGCGAGGCCTTTACGCTCTCCTGGCCTCGGTCGGTGAGATGCCCGCCACCTGAGGTGGCGGGCTTCTTTCATTTATGGCATGGAAATTCAATCACCTCGGCTGTCGGCTCTGGCTCGAGCGGCTCATGCCCCCGGCTCTTCAAGCCGCGAATCGCGCTGAGCGACCCTGCGGCCACAGTTCGGGCAATTGTAGAAACGCCCCTCTTCGCGGATCAGATCGTGCCCGTGCAGCGCGCCAGGGATCGGGGGTCCGGGGTCTAACAGCTTCGTCATGGCTATCGAATTCAATTCGTATAAAATGTTCCGGGAGCTATTTTAGCACATGCTCATTGAATTGCGATTTCGTGTTCGAGCACCTGCATGCGTCTGAAATTCGTCCCGCCATTGATGCCCATGATGGTCGAGCAGCCTCAGAAGGCGCTCGTATTCCGACATTGATGACGGCGTGCGCACCTTCACACGCAATGGCATCAACTGGACACACAAATACCGAAGTTTTGCCGGCGCAAAGGGCCTCGGCGTTGAGAATGCTATCGTCGTCTTGAATGGCTTCCTTCAGTCGAGCGCCAGCGACGCTGACGCCGCGCTTACCGTGCCGAGTGTGTCTTGAGGGAAGCCGAAGCCGGCACCGGGGCTTACGGCCGGGATCATCCCGATGAGGACGCCGTCGACCTTGCCGAAGCCGCCCTGCGGGGCAGCGCCCGCGAACTGGGCAGTGTTGGAAACGATCTCCTGTTTTCGTCGTTTGGAATGACAGTTGCGTACACATGGACATTGCTCATTACTCCTTCGGTATTGGGGCAAGTGAAATGGGGGCGCCGGGACATGGCGAGTGCGAAGTATTACGTTTTCAAAGAAGGGAACCGCTGGAAGGTCCGTTACGAGACGGCACCGAGTACGATTATATATCGAACGTCGCCGCCGCCGTAGCAGCCATCAAGGCAGCAAGAAGTGCCGCTTCGTATGGCTACGAGGCAGAGGTTTTACTGCAAGGGGTAGACATGAAATGGCGCACTGAATGGGCGAGTGAATAGCGGCGCTCACGGTTCTTTCGAGTCATTTGTAAACGATCCAGCTACGATAATATTTTCTTGCGGACCGATCAGGTCGTAAGGTTGTGGGCGGATCTGAAACAACGAGGACAGCCCTGCGATGCACCGTCTATAACATAACAAGCCGAATCGATCAGAACGTGTATGCCAAAGCTGCGCGTTTTCCTTTGGCCATTAGGCGTGCATGAGCGCCACGCGCTTTCAATGATCGTCGATTGCAGCACTCGCTGGCCGCGGCACTCGAACGTCAGGGCTTACTTTTTGCGGAACGTTACGTCGCCTTGCCGCATGTTGCCGATAGCTTCGTAGCCGGCTGCCTGCCATGCCTTGCATTGGACGTGGAGCGTCCTCTTGACGTCCTCGTTCGCCCACCACGGGCCGTTGCTTCGAGCCGCTCGCGGCAAAGGCAACAATCTGGTCGACCTCATCGAACGTCAATGTGATCACAGCTCCCGTCTGAGCCGCGAGATAGTCGCGTAGCGCGTCATACTTGGACATAGCCCGTTGTAGACCAGCGCGGAAATTCGGCAACGTCCCATCTTCATGGCCGGGCCGTTACAAGACAAGCTGCATGACCATCACCGCCGCCGCTGCCGCCATTACAGCGGTTGCAACCCAGCCAATGACACGCATGACCAGCGGCACGGTCACTTTGCCCATCACGTCGCTCCGCGCCGTCATCAGCATCATCACCGCCATGACCGGCACAGCCACTATGCCGTTGACCACGGCGCTCCAGTACAGCGCCTTGAAGGGGTTGATCGGCGTGAAATTGAGGCCCACGCCAATGATCGTTGCGACGGCTATCGTGGCGTAAAAGGCTTCGGCTGCCAGCGGCTCGCGTTCGAGGCCTACGGGCCACTTTCGCGCCTCGCCGAGAGCGTAGCCTGCCGAACCAGCAAGGACCGGGATGGCGAGCAGCCCCGTCCCAATGACGCCGAGAGCGAAAATGGCGAAGGCGAAGACGCCGGCGACTGGCCGTAGGGCTTCGGCTGCTTGGCTTGTGGACTCGATGTCCGTAATCCCTTTGGCGTGGAGAGTGGCGCCAGCCGTGATCATGATGGCAAGGGCGACGATGTTGGAAAATGCCATGCCGACATAGGTGTCGAGCCGGATGCGCTCGATGGCATTCTGCGCCTGCTCAGGCGCTTTCTTCAACGGCTCGCGCTTGGGCTTGGCCTTCTGGTCTTCGACCTCCTGAGAGGCCTGCCAGAAGAAGAGGTAAGGGCTGATGGTGGTGCCGAAAATTGCGACGACCGCCGTCCAGAACGACGAATCAAGCTTGAATTTGGGAATGATCAGGCCTTGGGCGACCTCGCCCCACGGCACATGCACGAACAGGACGGTGCCAAAATAGGCGAACAGCGAAAGGGTCAGCCATTTCAGGATGGAGACGTAACGGCTATATTTGAGGAACACCTGCAGCAAGACGGAGATGGCGCCAAACAGGATAACGTAGAGCAACGCGGGGCCGCCAATGATGAGTTTCAGTGCATCGCCCATGGCACCGAGATCGGCGCCGATGTTGATGATGTTAGCGATGAGGAGCAGCACGACGACCGACTGCAGCAGCCAGTTTGGATAGTACTCGCGCATGTTGCCGGCGATACCGCGCCCGGTGGTGCGGCCGATGCGGGCACTGATTTCCTGTACGACCGACATCAGCGGATAGCTGAAAACCATCGTCCAGAGCAGGCCGAACCCGAACTGAGCGCCAGCCTGGGAATAGGTAGCGATCCCGCTCGGATCATCGTCAGAGGCGCCAGTAATAAGGCCAGGACCGAGGACCCCAAGCAGCCGTGGCTTCGAAGGTCCAACGACCGATTTACGTGTTTTCGTGCTCATGACGCCTCCCCTGCCCAGTTGCGTTAGTAACTCCGCATGTTCGGAAAAGCTCCACTCCAGCCTGCCATAGAACCATCTGCAAAAAATCAGGGCGCAGCCGCCGCAAAGCTGGGGGCCGGCTATGGTAAGGTTGGGGTAGCCGGGAAACGTCCGCTCCAAGATCAATACGCTAAGGGTACTGGCCAGCGCGATTGCAGCGGCAGCCCCGGTCAAGCGCGCAACATGCGGTGGTCGACGTTGTAATGATCGCCTGATTGCAGGGAGTGCCGCCATGCGGCAGGGGCGGCGTCGCAGTCCACCGGATGACTTTGATTGGGCGCTGAACGCGGTTGTGGTGAGTAGCGCGATCGGACGATCCTGATTGACGCCGGGCTCGGGCTGGATCCCGAATTGAACTTTCCCCCGAGCTGGGCAGCTGATCAACTCGAGAACGCCGGCCTCGATGTTGGGACCGTGACCGACCAATAGCCCACCTGCCTGCGGTGTCCGATGTCTCACATTGGGCCGGAACCGGCCGGTCCGCTATCGGGGCGAGTTCGGCGGATAGCTGCCATTCGGCAGACGACCTCTGAGCGTACGTTGATGCGAGTTGCATGCATAAAGATGCCCCCGGGGCCCTGATGGGGGTTCTCAGATAGCGCTGTCTGTACAGGGAGCTTCATGAGCGTCTATCGGCCTGACATCGCGCCAAACAGACAGGGTGGGGCGTTCATCAATAAAAGTGCGGCGAGGAACCCATGACGGAGGCTCCAGGATATCCGGGCCGCCAATTGTAGGGAAGCCCTTATAGCGGCGATATTGCCGACGAGCGGACGCATTTCTACAGCTGCCATACCCGCAATCACCCTCCAGAGCGGCGATGTCGAGTGGGCAGAGGGGGTGATAACACGATGTCTTCCTGCTGCCGGAGCAGGCTCCCCTTTTCAGCCAGTCGCTTGCGCCTCTGTTCGCGGAAGGCTGTCATGCCATAGCGGGTGATGCCGTAGAACAACAGGCCAAAAATCAGCCCGAGTGGCACCGCGCCGCACAGCATGGGCTTTAAGACCGGTGCCCACAATTGCGAAATTGAAAGGGTCTGCAACATCTCACTCAGATGGGCTGGCCGTTCATGACTTTGCATGTGGCCGTGCAACATGATCTTGCCAGTCTCCCAAGTCGCTCCCAGAACAAACGGGAGGGTCAGCGGATTGCCAAAGACAAATGTTCCTAGCCCTGCCGCCACCATGTTTCCTGAAATCAGCCAGCACACTATGGCGGCAATGGCGAAATGAGACCCTAGTGGAAAGAAAGACGCGAAAACCCCAGCCGCCACCCCAGCCGCGACGGCGTTTGGAGTGGCTTTCAGACGGAGGATACGCTTTGAAACATACTGAAACGATCGCGAGAAGGAGCGGCGCGGCCACATATAAATGCGCAATCGCTCGAAGAGATCATCAGGATTTCGGCGTCTAAAGAGCACTCTCTTGCCCGCTTCAAACGCGGTCGGTTGAACGGATGGACCTCGTCTCTGAAAAACGCAGCCTGTGCTGCTTTGTTCCGAATTTGCTGATCAACCGGGTGTCCGAAAGCGCAAGTGCGGATAGTCGGGCAACAGTCGGAAAAAACCCAGACTGAGAACGCGGGATAGTTTTGTAGTTGAATGGGTAGAGCGTCTGGTTATCGGCATTCCGCCAATCCGCTAACCCGCCCCTACGTCGGGCGCCCCGTTTTTCGGCTCCTGCGCAATGCGCCACTGGCCGCTGGGCTTCTGAAGTGGCAGCACCTTTCACCTCAACAGCGCCCAGGACCAATACGCACCAATTACCATTTGCACAGCGAACGCAGTGAACCTGAGACTGACTGCGACCTGGGTCGTGGAGATGAGGTGAACTATCGATTGAACTATTCGCGCGCCTAACAGTGTAGAGGCCAGCGTATCCGTGACATCTGTCTTTGAAATAATGATCGCGACTCCGAGCAGACCTCCGAAAATTGGAAGCCCTTCTATGCAGTTGGCGTGGGCGCGGGCTAACCTCTGCATAAAGGGGGAAAGAGCCGCGTTATCTGGCGTAAAGCCGTTTGCTGCGACCTTTCCAGAGATCACCAAATACGTACGGATCACTTCCATCACGATCAGCAGTCCCAGTGCCCACGAGATGAATCCAGTCAATGCAAACGCAGTCGCCGACATATGCCGTCCCCGTTGCTAGCAGTCTCGGTCGTCGTAACCAACCAACTAGTCTACCGCTATGCGTTGGTGGAGGCCAATGGCTATGCGATGACCGGCTCCCTGTAGCGCTCGCCGCCGGTCATCAATGCCCAGACCATGCGGGCTGTCTTGTTAGCCAGCGCAACCGCCGCGACCTTGGTCGTTCGTCGTGCCATCAACTGCACGAGCCAGGGCCGCCTGGTTCCGTTCCGCTCGGCGTAGCGAATGACTGCCATCGCCCCGACGACGAGCAACTGTCGCAGGTAGCGATTGCCGGCCTTGGAGATGCTGCCGAGCTTCTCCTTGCCCCCGCTAGAGTTCTGCTTCGGCACGAGTCCGATCCAAGCCGAGAGGCATCGCCCCGACTTGAACGCGTGCGGATCGGCGACGGTCGCAACGAACGCACTCGGCAGCAGCGGGCCAACACCCGGAATCTCCATCAACCTGCGACCCAGTTCGGTCTCTCGCGCACTCGCACGGACCCGGCGATCGTTTTCGAGGATCTGTTCCTTCACGACACGAAGCTGTGCTTCCAGCATCCTCAGGCAAAGCCGTGCGTCGGCCGGTATCCTGGCATCGTTCTCGTTGTTGATGACCACGAGAAGTTGCTCAATTCCATTACGCCCGATCGGCGCCGCGACCCCGAACTCGGATAGGTGCGCCCGCAACGCGTTCGATATCTGTGTCCGCTGGCGGTTGAGCATCAATCGAACCCGGTGCAGCATCATCACACTCTGCTGCTCGGGCGACTTCACCGGCACGAAGCGCATCGTCGGTCTTGTCACGGCCTCGCAGATCGCCTCTGCATCTGCAGCATCATTCTTCTGCCGCTTCAGATAAGGCTTCACATACTGTGCCGGCAGCAGCCGCACATCGTGGCCACGCGCGATTAGCTCGCGAGCCCAATAATGCGACGAACTGCACGCCTCGATCCCTACAAGGCATCGCTGCAAACTCTCGAAGAACGGCAGCACACGCCCACGCGTCAACTTCCTGCGAACTGCAACCTCCCCAGCCGCATCCACGCCGTGGACTTGAAACACGGACTTCGCAATATCCAGACCGATTGTCGTAACGTTGCTCATCATAGCGCTCCTCCAGCTCTAATCCCGCGATCATACCGCAGGAAGGGAGGAGAGCCGTCCACCGCATCAAAAGCGGAACGTCCGCTATTGGGAAATTTCGATGTGCAAAGCGCAGTTAGGACGAGCACTCTTCGATCACACATCGAAGGCCGTGTAGAAGGCACGTGTGGCTTCACGGGATGTCATAGCGTTCTGAAGCTTCACGCCTAGCCGTCACCCCGACGGCTGCCGCTGCAGCTGCGAACGGTGGCACCGCCGACATCCATCCAATCGAAGATAGGTTCATGTACACCCGGACCTCGCCGCCCCGATGGCCATTCCCTGGGTGCGATGTGGATTGACCTTTCCGCACTGCCTTCGAGCGACAAGGCGGACTGACATTTACGGACCCAGCATGGAGGAGGAGGATCTCCTCCTGATCCATAGGCGCGCTCTCGCCGCCTTGATGGCAGTATCGGTGGTCGGCGGCGAGCTACTCGGCACGATGCTCAAGAAGAGCTTCGACCGGCCTAGACCGGACATACCCCACGTCACGCAGGTGTTCACAGCGAGCTTCCCGAGCGGGCATGCAATGCTTTCAGCAATTACCTTCCTCACCTTGGGAGCCTTGCTTGCCCGCGCAAATGAGGATCTGCGCCTTAAAGCCTATTTCATGGCGCTCGCTGTATTCCTGACGGTGGCCGTGGGCGTGAGCCGCGTCTATCTCGCGGTCCACTATCCCACGGATGTCCTGGCAGGATGGTGCATCGGGTCTGGCTGGGCAATCTTGTGCTGGACGGTCGCTCTGCGGATTCAGCAGAACAACCGAATTCGTCGATGAAGGGTTTTGGCGCTCATCAACCAAAGTGCGAAGCGGGTGGTTCCCTGCACGGAATATGTCCGCCCGGGTGCCGAACTGGTCGTTAGGGATCGCCAGCCTATCGCCTGGTCAGCGTCGAAGACCCAGCATCAAGGTGGTCAGTGTTGCGCTCGCGCATGCCACCGCAAACAGCACGACAACGCCAGCAGAGTTGGACTTTTGCACTGCGCGCAATGCGACGACCTGTGTTGCAGGCAAAGCACTGTGAACCACCGCATCCAGATCGGGTCTGCTGCCATGTCGAACGGAATAGGCGCGAGTGATTTCCGCACCGAGGAGAAAGATTTCCGCCGAGTAGTAAACCCAGAGCAGAATGACGAGCAGCCCGCCGGCGGCCCCATAGGAGGAAGCGATCGCGCTGGAGCCGATATACCAACCGATAAGCGATTTGCCGAGCGTGAACAGGGCAGCGGTCACAACAGCGCCAATCCCGACATCGCGCCATTCCAGGGTTCGATCAGGCAGGATCTTGTAGATGGCAGCGAACATGGCTGCGATCAGAACAAATGAAACAACCGCATTGATCACGCTGAGGACGATTGTGCCCAACGGCAGCTGAGCGTTGATGATGTTGCCCAGTGCCAAGATCGCCGCGCTCGCCACGAGAGAGACGAGCAACATGAAACCAAGTGCCCCGACCAGTCCTAGACTTGCGGCGCGTGCGCGCACCAGGCGCGACAACGAACTGCCCTGCGCTTCGACCTTCCAGATTGTGTTCAACGACTGCTGCATTTCGCCAAAGACCCCGGAAGCGGTCACGAGCAAGGTGATGATGCCAATGACCGCCGCCCAGGTGCCGGATGATTTTCCGGATGCGCTCTCTAGCGCGGTTCGAAGGAGATTTGCGCTCTCTGGACCCATCAGGCCCGAGATCTGAGCAGACAAAGCCAATTGCGCGGCTTCATGACCGAAGGCAAGACCTGCGATTGCCACCACGATAAGCAGAATTGGCGCCAACGATGTGGTGGCGTAAAAAGCCATTGCCGCGCCATGGCTAAGAGCATTGTCGTTTACAAAGCCAACGACGCTTTCTCGCATCAGGGCCCATGTATCCATCATCGCGCGTCGCATCTTGTGCCCCGTTCTGCATTGCCGTTCACTAGCAATGCAGTAGCGATTGCGACGTTCCGCTGGCGAGCGTCGCCAAGTTTTTGCAGGCCGCCAACTGAAATGACGCCTTACTGCACCTGATCAGCCGCTTCCACCGTTGGCCCCGAGCGTGGTGTTTTGCTCTCTTCAGCCACAACCAGCAAGGCTTCAAGCGTCAACGCGATGCCTGACATCAACGCGGCGATATCGGTGTTACCATCAGGCGTCGCCAACTCGGCAGCTCGGGCTTGCATGAGCGCGCGGTGATCGATCAACTTCTGTCTTAGATTATCGTCCATGTCGTTCTCTCCGGCTTTGGAGGTGACGGCGAAGCAGTCTGACGTTGCGATTGTTCGCCTTGAAATAAACGTCGAAGATTGAGCCGAGAATGGGAACGCTTCCTACGACCGTATCAAGCAGCACGTTTCCCAGCATGCGGGCGACGAGGCCGTTTCCAGCACCGCAGTTTCTGGCACGCAAAACGATGTAGGCCGAGACTACGCCCGTTGCGGCGTCTCCGAGGACGGGCACCAAACCCACGAGGGCATCCAGTCCAAAGCGAATTGATGTGCCCGGAATGAGCCAACCGGAATCGAGCAGTGCGGCCAACAAGTCTAACTCTGCAATGACTTTGTCGGTCTCGGCGCCACCATATCCATGCCTGTTCATCCCAACTGCCGGGCCTGCACGAATGGACATGGCTCCTCTGGATCGTGCCATAATCCTAGCGATCGCTTTGACCGGCTGAGGCCCGGGTCGTGCGCGGAGGCACGTCGTCAAGCAGCGTCGTCTCGTCGTTGCCTTCCGCAGGTGGCAATTCACCATTTGGCGTCATCTTGCTGACTGCCTCAGGCAAATCTCGAGTGATCCTTCTGATAAGTTCCTCGCGCGAAAGGCCGGTCTGCATCGAGAGTGCTGTCAACGTGTTTTCGTCCAGCGCTGCTTCCACCTCATTTGGCTTGATCGGCTCATTCGGCCCTGTGCCAACCCAAGAATCGACCTTTGATCCAGCCCCCGCCCCTCTAAACCGGTCAAGTATGTCGCCAAGCGCGGTCCCCGAGACGCCTTTGGAGATCTGATCCAGAATCCCGTCCTGCGTATCGTTTGGGTTACGCTCGCCCGCTTTACGGATCATGTCGCCGAGCTTGTCGCGATTTTGGTATGCCAGGACGCCAAGCATCGCGATCGCCAATTTACCCAGATTTGCCATTGCTACCTCCACGGTTCACAGGAGAAGGGCTAAACCCCACAAAAGTTCCGCCAGCGACGACCTTAAGCACACACTTCTATGATGCGACCTTGACGGTCTGGGTGCTTGGCCGGGCGACGGTCGTGGTCACTGTGGCTGGTACAAGTGAAGTGTGGTCCCGCTCGCGTAAGTTGTAGAGGCGAGGACTTCGAGGTGAAGTGCCTCCGGCAGATCGCGGAACATTGGCTTGCCGCCTCCATAGACAACCGGCCGCGTCACCACGACGTATTCGTTGACGAGTCCAGTTTGCGACAGCGACTGGGCAAAGCTGGCTCCGCCCCAGGCAATGATCTCCCCGCCTGCTTGTTTGCGTAATGCAGCGATTTCGTCGGTGAGGCTTCCGCGCGCAATGGAGCTTTCGGGCCAGTTGGCTGCCTGAAGCGTCTTGGAGAACACAACTTTGGGGATTTCATTCATCGGCGCGGCGTAGTCGTCCGTGGAGGTCGGCCAAAAGGAGGCCATCTGTTCATAGGTCACCCGGCCCATGATGTGCGTTCCGGCGGGCCGAATGCGCTCAAGTTTCCAGCGCTTCAGCTCTGCCGGTTCAGCCACCGCGCCGACGGCTATTCCGGCCGGCGCAACGACGAAACCGTCGATCGAGGCAGTCATGATCAGTACGACCTTGCGCATGTCTGTCCTCCCAATAAAGCGCCCAACGTCGTGATTGGGATGCGTATTCGCCGGACTTTGAACATGATCTCGCGATCACGGGCTTTTCCCAGGGCTAGATGACAACAGTCAGGTATTGCTACCGTCGTCCGGCTTGCGCATGTAATCGCTCATCGCCGCCATGATAGCCAGGAAAGCGGCAGAGTACCGTGCGAAGCCAAAGGCCTGCGCAGCCGCCACTTTCGCGCCATGCGAGTGCTGCCTGACGAATTCAGCAGCTGCGGTCTGAACTTCGGCTCCAGCCTTTCCGAACAACGAACGTTCCTTGTCCGTCGGCTCGAACGCCTGGCCGATCGCGCGGCCAATCAATAGCCCTCCGGCAGACGCGGCTAGCGCCTTGCCCCGATCAAGGTTCGTGACAGCCCTGTTGGGTGGCGCTGAGTAACGGATCGACGCCGCGTCCGCATGCTCGCCGCTCCCGAAGTTCTTCGGGGCCTCTTCGACATCAGCCCCGCCGTGAGAACTTCTCCTACCGGCATCGAAGACCGCGACAGCACCCAGGGCCACTGCGGCCGCTGTGCCGCCATTGTCCTTGATGGCATCGGAAACACCACCAACGACGTTTGCCACTTTTTGCTTGGCATAGTTGGTTGTCACCTCGACCAGGTGCCGAGGTTGCAGTCTACGGCTTAGCTCGCTGATCGGCTCAAACAGCGCCTGCCGCTCGGCCCGGCTTTGCACCATGATGTCGCGGATTTCATCGTTGAGTTGAGCCAAAGCGCACCCCCTGCTTCAATGCAGCAAGATCGCTGCGCACCTGGTTGACGGTCTCGCCCGGCGTAATGGTCCATCCAATCAGCGCGCGCCTGGCTAGATGAAGGGACAGCAGACCACCGCCGACAAGGGCTATGCCGACGATCAGACACGCAAACATCGCGCCGACGCCAAAATGGATCATTGCCAGGATTAGAAACTGGACAAGCGCGAAAGCGGCCAACACAAAGAAGAGCACCGCCACAACTCCGCATGCTCCCGAAGACGCGATCGTCGAGGCCTTGCCCCGCATTTCCGCCTCTAGCAGGCGCAGATCGAGCCGCATCAACGAAGCGAACTGACCGAACGCTTCATTGACTACGGTCCCGAACGGACGGCGATCGACACCATCATCCATCTGGCAAGCCCTTCTGTCAGGACCGATCGGAGCTTCGCATAATCCGGGTCAGCATCACGCCGGCGAGGATACCGACGCCGAAAAAGGCGGCGGGCTGGCGCTGCGCGAATTTCGTGACCGAATCGAACAGTTCGCCGACGTTGCGATCCCGGATGTCGGTCGAGATTCGCTCCACGCCTTCCGCCGCGCTGCGAACCATGCCTGCGACCTGCGGCGACTGCTTTTCGATACCGTCCGCGGCCTCCTTGACGGAATGCGCGATGTTGGCGATCGCGTCTGCGCCAGCGGTCTTGTTCGACTCGACGGCTTCCTTGAACGCACCGGCAGCGTCGGCCGCTACAGAGCCGGCATAATCCTTTGCGTCGGTCGATACGGAGGCGGCCGCATTTTTCAGATTCGTCGCGGTTTCCGCCGCACTCGTCTTCAATTTGCCGATGGCTTCGGCGCGTTTGCCGGCGCGCTCGGCATTCGTCTGCAGATCGTCTCCAGCAAAATCGGATCCGCCAAAATCGTTGGTGTTCAGCGTGTTCATGGGGTCATCCTCCTGTTGTTCGAGTTGAACTCCGCGAGCACCTTGCGGTTCCTAGCGTCGACGAATTTTCTTGCTGGAGGGGGCTGACACCGGATGATTGCCACCGAACAGGCGTGGACAAGTGCGGGCGCAGTTTCCAACGCCGTTCGCGCCCTAAGCGAAAGCGCTCAGCTGTAATCCCGGTTGACCCTTGCTTTGGCTATGTCAGTCCACGAAGGCAACCAAGCCAAACGGCATTCTCGGGTGTTTGGTGTACGGAACCGCGTGCGGATTTCTATTGTGCTGATAACGCTCCACTAGCAGTGACTGCACCTTTTCCAACGGTGCGGACAATGTCTGGTTTACAGTCAGTGCAGAGCTGAACTCTAGGTCCGATATTGGGCGCTAAGCTGTCGTATGGCCAGTCAAATGCATAAATCCGGTTCTGGTAGGCGAACGCCTTCAAGGTTCATTGCTCCTGGGAAGTTGGTGTACGTGTTGGTGGGCCTGTAGGACATCCTCCGGGCGGCGATTTCATTGGTTTTCATGGGCCAGAATCTGAAATCCGTACTGCTTCGTATTGTCCTGCGACCACATTTCACTGCCCAACGAACGCCAAGCCAAACAGAATGGCCATCCACAGGCCCGTCGCGGCAACGGCAAGGCGCGGTAGGATGCCCTCTTCCGCCAACTGCATGAACAGAATGGCTATGATGACGGCCTTGACAGCGGCTATCGCGAGATTGAGCGCGGAGTTCAGCCCGCCGAGGTCGAGGAAAGACGAGCCGACCGTCAGAGCCAACAGGGCCAGCAGTCCGCAATAGGCTAATGTGAGTTTGCGAAATTCGGTCATCGGTTGATCAGGTAGAGAATTGGGAACAGGAAGACCCAGACGATGTCGACGAAATGCCAGTAGAGACCGATCGCCCGCACGCGGCGGAGCCGGCTGGACTGCGTCGCGCGCGGCCAAAGCACCAGCATGCCCGCGATGACGACGATGCCGCACATGAGATGCAGCGCGTGCAGCGACGTCATCGCGAAATAGAGGCCGAAGAAGAACTCGGCGTGCGTGGGATCGGGTCCATCATAGGTGAACGGGGCGCCAAGCACCGGAGCGACGCCTTCGCGGAATTCCATCGTGTATTCCGCTGCCTTGATGCCGAGGAAAGCCAAGCCCAACAACGCCGTTCCAGCGAGCGACCAGGTCGATGCGCGCCAACGGCTCCTCCTGGCGAAGAGATGGGTGAGCGCCATGGCGAAACTGGACGAGATCAGCACGAAGGTGTTCAGCGTGCCGAGTGGGAGCGATAGGTGGTGTGATGCGGCGGAAAAGGCCGGCCCGTAGCTGATCCTCGCGATGAGGAATACCAGCAGGATCGCACCGAAAAGCATCGCTTCCGACCCGATGAAGATCCACATCGCAAAAGTATCGGCAGCCTGTTCGCGGGCCGGCGTGTCGAAGGCAACGCTTTCGGTCGGCGCGCCCATCAGGCTTCGTCCTTGTGCGGACTGAACTTCTCGTGTTGCAGCCCCTTCATGTCGTAATCGTAAGCAGGACGGCTGACCTTCGGCATGACGTCGAAATTTTGCGGCGGCGGCGGTGAAGCAGTCCGCCATTCCAGCCCTGTCGCGCCCCACGGATTTGCGGGCGCGCGGGCGCCGCGAAACAGCGACCAGCCGAGATAGAACAGCGGCATCAGGTAGCCCACCGCCAGCACGACGGCGCCGGCGGAGGACAGGATGTGCCAGAACTGAAACTCCGGCGGATAAGTGTGATAGCGTCTTGGCATGCCGAGGAAGCCGAGCACGAACTGTGGGAAGAAGGTGAGGTTGAAACCAAGGAAGGTCACGGTCGCGGCAATGCGTCCGCAGGTCTCGGAATACATCCGGCCGGTCAGTTTGGGCCACCAGAAGTGCAGCCCGGCCATGTAGGCTGTCACCATGCCACCGACCATGATGTAGTGGAAATGCGCGACGACGAAGTAGGTGTCGTGGACATGCACATCGATGGCGAGCGCCGCCAGGAACAGGCCCGCCAGTCCGCCGAAGGTGAACAGCGCCAGGAAGAACAGCGCGTAGAGCATCGGCGTCTCGAAGGTGATCTCGCCCTTGCGCAATGTCAGGCTCCAGTTGAAGACCTTGATCGCGGAGGGAATTGCAACGCAAAACGAGAGGAACGAAAACAGCACCCCGGCATAGGCCGACTGGCCGGAGACGAACATGTGATGGCCCCACACCAGGAAGCCGAACACCGCGATTGCCATCGACGACAGCGCGACAGCCTTGTAGCCGAACAGCGGCCGCCGGCTGAAGCAGGGCAGTACTTCCGAGACCACGCCCATGCCGGGCAGGATCATGATGTAGACGGCGGGATGTGAGTAGAACCAGAACAGATGCTGGAAGAGCAGCGGGTCGCCACCCAGCGCCGGGTTGAAGATGCCGATGCCGAACACACGCTCCAGCACGATCAGGATCAGCGAGGCGGCGAGCACCGGTGTTGCCAGCACCATGACCAGCGCGGTCGCATACATCGTCCAGACGAAGATTGGCAGCCGGAACCAAGTCAGCCCTGACGCCCGCAGCGTGTGAATGGTGACAATGAAATTGATGCCGGTCATGATCGTCGAAAAGCCGACGATGAAGACGCCAAGGGCCGCCATCGAAACGAAGCCGTTGGCGTAGAGCGTGGAGAGCGGTGTGTAGAAGGTCCAGCCGGTATCGACGCCGCCAAAGACCACAGAAGCCAGGGCAAACAGGCTGCCCAGGATGAAGACATACCAGCTTGCCAGATTGAGGCGGGGAAAGGCGAGATCCCGGGCGCCGATCATCAGCGGCAGAAGGAAATTGCCGAGCGTGGCGGGGATGGATGGCACCAAGAAGAACCAGACCATGATGATGCCGTGCAGGGAAAACAGCCGGTTGTAGGTGTCATCCGAGACGAGGTCGCCGGCAGGTGTCGCAAGCTCTATGCGTATGAGAACGGCAAAGGCGCCGCCGAGGAAGAAGAAGGCAGTGAGTGAGATGAGATAGAGCCAGGCGACGCGCTTGTGGTCGGTGGTCAGCAGCCACGCAGCAGGACCGGCACCCTCCCCCAGATAGCTCGATGGCCTCAATGCCTCGGTGCTCATTGAACTGCCTCGCTCTTGGCTGCCGCGCGCGGCGACAGGGATTTGAGATAGGCGAGCAGCATCTGCATCTCCCCCTCATCGACCACGCCGTCGAAACTCGGCATCACTGGATCATAGCCGGCGGCGATTTCCTTTTTCGGATTGAGGATGGAATCGCGGAGATAGCGGTCGTCGGCGATGACCGTCTGCTGATTGTCCAACGCCACCGGCTGTCCGAAGATACCGGCCAGATCTGGTGCCCTAACCTTGCTGGCATTGCCGTGGCATCCCGAGCACCCCAGTGCGCGAAACAGCTTTTCACCGTCGGCGGCAAGCGTGTCGCCCTGCCCCTGGTCGCTGAGCCACGCAGCATAGGCTTCCGGCGTCATCACCGTCACCCAGCCACCCATTTCGGAATGTTGTGTCCCGCAATACTGCGCGCAGAACAGATGGTAACGACCGGGCTCGTCGGCGATGAACCAGACATGCGTCGTGCGCCCCGGCACGGCATCCTGCTTGACCCGGAAGGCCGGCACGAAGAAGGAGTGGATGACGTCCTGCGACGCCAGCGACACGATCACGGCCTTGCCGACCGGCACATGCAGTTCGTTGATTTCACGCTGGCCGCCGGGATGGCGAAACTCCCACATCCATTGCTTGCCAAGGCCAGCGATTTCGAGCGCGTCGATGGGCGGATGCTCGCGACGCAGGAACAGCACGGCGCCCCAACCGAAGATGACGAATGCGATCAGCAAGCTGACGACTGTCCAGGCCACTTCCAAGGGCAGGCTTCGCGTCCGTTCGCCGGTCCGGTCGGCCTTCGAACCGGCACGGTATTTGATGGCGTAGAAGACGACGAGGCTGGCCAGGAAGAGACCTAGTGCGAAGGTGAAGGCCAGCAAGGTGTAGAACAGCGTGTCGACGCTGCTGGCGATCGACGACGCCTCGGGCGATGTGAAGGGGATGCCGAAGCTCAAACCCGCCTCCGTCGCGTAAGTATGAAAAGGCTGACGCCAAGACCCAAGAGTGTCGCTGCCCCTGCCATCTTCACAGCCGCCTCTATCGCGGACGTGTATTGCCCTTTCGACGTATCGAAGCCGGCGCAGAGCAGGAAGATATGGTCCGCGATCGAGCCCAGCCGGCCGGCCGATGCTTCGACGAGAGCAAGCTTGAGATCGCGCGGTTCGAAGTTCAGCGCCGGCAGCACCCGTGCGATCCTGCCCTGCGGCGTCAGTGCGATGACGGCGATCGGATGGACATATTGGGCGATCCGATCGCGCCGATCGAAGGTGATGCCGGCTTCGGCTGCAAGCGCGGCACCGGAATCGTCAGCGCTGGTTAGGAACCGCCAAGCCGCCAGCCCCTCCTCACCAGCGGACGGCGCGACTTCGGCTCGCGCCGTGATCGCGTCCTGAGTGGTTTCGGACGGATCTATCGAGACGAAAAGCGCCCGGTAGGTCTGGGGATCGAGGCCCGTCTTGTTCAGGTCCGAGGCAACCGCCTGCTGGGTGACGCCGCACAGATTGGGGCATTTGTCGTAACCGAAGATGACAAGCGCCGGTCGGCCGCCGAGAATTTCGGACAGTTGGCCCTCTCGGCCCGACGCATCGCGAAAGACCTTGTCGAGACCGAGCTGCGCGCCGATATGCGGATCGAAGGATGGGCGCCCTACCGCTCCGGCCGCGTTTGAAGCGAGCAGCACAGCCAGGACCAGGAGTGAGCGTATCATGGCCGCACCGCAGGGGCCGGCGCGACAAGGTCTTGCGGTCTCGCCGCGTCAATGTGGAGTGCCGGATCAGCAGCCGTGTTGCATTTGTGGGCTTGGGGCGTCCGGGGGACCTGCTGCTTGAGCAAAGCACAATCCTGACCTGTCGAAACGACTTGATTCGCCCAGTCCGGCAGTCCTTGAACGGTGACCAGTTTCATCGCGTCTCGGATCGGGATGCGTGCGATGCCGGCATTGCGGTCGACCCAATCGAGCTTTTCGAGTTCCGCGTCTTCCTGCTTGCGGAATGCAGCAAGGTCGGTTGCCGGCTCCCGTTGCAACATTGGATTTGTTTCACTGCTGTCCGCCCCAGCATATGTCAGCGGCCAGTATGGCGTCGTATTGAAAATCAGCTTCAGCGCTATCGCGGCCAGCGCCAGGAAGACGAGCAAGCCGGCGCCGAAGAGCAGCAGCGCCCGTGGCCGTACATCGCGCGTTTCGGGATGCAAGGCCTTAGCCACGGACCTGCCTCCCGCGCCAGAATGAAATCCGGTTCGGCTCTGACAAGGTCCAAAAGAACCAAGCGCACCACGCGCCACCGGCACCCGTGATGGCCGTCAGGTTCGTCCACGATATCGGCGCCGACAGAGCCGGGCGGATGCGCCAGACGACGTCGGCGAAATGTCCGGCCAGCACAAGCGCCCCAAGGCCGAGCAGGCCGCGATGACTGCGCTTGGCCGAGCGGTTGAGGAAGCCTGCGAATGGGACAACGAATTGCAGCGCGATCAGCAGCCACAGCAGGTATTGCCAGGCATGCTGGCTGCGGAGGATGTACCAGTGGATTTCTTCCGGCAGGTCGCCGGCCCAGATGATGAGCCATTGCATGAAGGACAGGTAGGCCCAGATGAGCATGAAACCGAACAGCATGTTGGCGACGTCTTCGCCCAGCGCCGTATTGTCCTCGCCGCCCGGCATCGTCTCGATCGCACGGCCCGCGGCCAGTACAGCCAATGCCAGTGCGCAGGCGCCGACGACCTCTGCTGAAGCCTCCAGCATGGCGTAAATCGTCGAATAGAAATCCGGCTCGATCGATAGCATCCAGTCGATGGCAAACACGGTCACGGCGAGGCCGTGAACGATGAGCCCGATTGCATAGGGACGGCTCGTTGTGGCTCTTGCCCTGTTTTTATCTGGCGCTGTCCATCCAAGGATCAGCCAGCCAAGCACCAGCCAGATCAAGGCGCAGACGATGGAGCGAATGATGAAGAACGGCACGTTGAGATAGGCAAGCTTTTGCCGCACCGTCTCCGGCAGCATGGTTGGGTCTGTTCCCGCCCATGGGAAAACCAGATCAACCCGTGTGACAACAGGCAAAAGCAACAGCAGGGCCAGCGGCAAGGTCGCGACAAGGGCCCGTAACGGCGCGCGCAGAGCTTCGCCCCAGCGACCGCCGGTCAATCCATGCACCATAAGGATCGTCATCGCCCCAAGCGGCAATCCGAGCAGGAAGAGCGCGACCGTCAGCCACCCGGCCAGCGTGCTCCGCGGATCGACGAACAGTCCAAGGCAGCACAGCACAAGCCCACCGGAGGCAACCAAGGCGGCGACAGCGACATAGCCATCGGGCCATGCGGGACGCGTCATCGCGTTGCCTCCGCATCCAGTTTCGCACGAAGATCGTCAGGCAATGCACTCGCAGGTGCATATCGTGAATATTGCAGCGTCCTGATGTAGGCGACGATCGCCCAGCGGTCGTTCGGGGGCACCCGCGCGGCATAGGAATACATGGCGCCATAGCCGTTGGTGATGACGTCGTAGAAATGTCGATCCGGCGCGTTGCGCAGCGCGTCCTGGTGATAGCTCGGCGGCGCCGGAAAGCCGCGCTTGACCACCATGCCATGGCCGTCACCGGTGCGGCCGTGACAGGGCGAGCAGAATATGTCGAAACGCTGCTGGCCACGCTGGAGCAGCGCCATGGTGATTGGATAGGGAATGCTGTTGGGCGTTGGGGTCAGGTCAGCGTCGCGCGTCACTGTACCTTCAACCGGTGTCCTCGCCGACATGCCGTCGGCGAACTGCGTGCTGCTCGCGAGCGGATTGTAGCGCGGCTGGTCGGCCATATCCTGCTTGCAGCCGGCGATCAGCGCTAAGAGCGACAAAAGGAGCGTCGGTGGCCTCATGCGTGGACCTCCTCGACCGTTTCGGCGCCAAGCCGCGTCAGCTGCGCTTTCGTGACGCCCTTCCGAAATTTCGGGTCGGCCGCTTCGACGAGCAGGTAGAATTTGCCGCCACGTGCATAGGTGAAGGTCTTGGCGTTGAAGACCGGGTGATAATATTGTGGCAGCCCGTTGGCCCAGAGCATGCCGGCGAAGCCGGCCAGCGCGGCCCCCAGAATGGCCGCCTCGAACGCGATCACCGTGAAAGGCGGCCAGGAGTGCAGTGGCCGACCCCCGACATTGAGAGGATAATCCACCTCGACCGAATAGAGGATCAACGCATAGACCAGCAGCCCGCCGGCAACAGCACCGATCAGCACCACCCATGGCAGTCGCGTCTTGCGCATGCCGAGAATGTCGGCAAGGCCATGTACCTCATATGGCGAGAACGCGTCCATGCGCCCGTAGCCCTTGTCGCGCATCGTCCGTGCCGCCAGCGTCAGCGCTTCCGGATCCGCGAATGCCGCTATGACACCATAGAGGCTCATGCCGCGCGGCCCTTCTCTTCGGCCAGTTCCTCGACTTCGAAGATGGTAATTGCCGGCAGGATACGGATGAACAGGAAGACGAGCGCGAAGAAGGTGCCGATCGAGCCGAACAGGATGCCGAAGTCGAGCCAGGTCAGCGATTGTTCGCCCCACGAGGACGGCAGGTAGTCGCGGCTCGGGCCAGTGACGACGATGACATAGCGCTCAAGCCACATCCCGACGTTGATGACCAGCGCGATGGAAAACAACAGCGGCATGTTGAGCCGCACACGGCGAAACCAGAGAAGCTGGAGCACGACGCAGTTGCAGAACAACATCGTCCAGAACAATGGCGCGTAGGGGCCGACCGCGCGCTGCGCCATCATGGCGCGCTCGTAAACCTGCCCGGAATACCAGGCAAAGAACGCTTCGGAGGCATATCCGTAAATGACGATCATGCCGGCTGCGATCATCAGCTTGGCGGCGTTGTCCATGTGCCGCAGCGTGATCAGATCCTCGACCGCGAATGCCCAGCGCAAGGGGATGGCGATCGTCAGCACCATGGCGAAGCCGGACAGTAGCGCGCCGGCGACGAAGTAGGGAGGGAAGATCGTGGAGTGGTAGCCGGGCGTGATGGCGAAGGTGAAATCGAGCGCGACGATCGAATGCACCGAAACGACGAGCGGCGTCGCCAGCGCCGCCATCAGGAAATACACAGTCTGATAGCGTGCCCAATGGAAGGCCGATCCACGCCAGCCGAGCGCCAGAATGCCGTAGAAGACTTGCCCTGCGCGCGAGGTGGCCCGGTCGCGTAGCACGCCGAGATCGGGCACCAGACCCATGTACCAGAACAGCAGGGACACGGTGGCATAGGTAGAAATAGCTGCAAAATCCCAGACCAGCGGGCTACGCCATTGTGGCCAGTGCATGTGGGTGTTGGGCAGCGGCAGCAGCCAATAGAAGAACCACGGCCGGCCAAGATGCAAGATGGGGTAAAGCCCGGCCATTGCGACGGCAAACAGCGTCATTGCTTCCGCGAAGCGGTTGATCGAGGCGCGCCAGGGTTGGCGCAAAAGCAGCAGCACGGCCGAGATCAGCGTGCCGGCGTGACCAATACCGATCCACCAGACAAAACTCGAGATCAGCGTGCCCCAGACAACAGGGATGTTGATGCCGTAGGCGCCGACACCGACCGAAATCAGGTAGGTGATGGAAAAGAGGAACAGCAGCACAAAGGCGAAGCAGACGAAAAAGGCGGCCCAGAACAGCCGCGGCAGCTTTCCGTCCAGAACAACGGCGCTGATGCGACCGCTGATCTCCGGAAAATAATGGCGGCCGCGCAGCACAGGCTGCCGCGATGGCGCCTTTCGGCCTCTGGCAACGGACGCGTCAGCCATTGCCGGTCTCCGCGCCAGGCTTGCCGGAAATTTGAGTGTTCGGGTTGGTGATTTTGCCGAGATAGGTGGTGCGCGGCCGCGTGTTGAGCTCCTCCAGCAGCGCATAATTGTGGGGCATGCTCTTTTCGCGCGCGACTTTCGAACCCTTCTTGCTAAGGTCACCAAAGCTGATCGCCTGGGTCGGACAGGCTTGCTGGCAAGCGGTGACCACTTCGTCGTCAGCGATCTCCCGGTTCTCGATCTGGGCGCGGATGCGTTTCTCGGAAATTCGCTGGACGCAATAGGTGCATTTTTCCATGACGCCGCGTGAGCGCACGGTGACATCGGGATTGTGCACGGCCTGCTGCGGCCCGGCAGAGTCCTTGTCGAAGTCCTGGTAGCCGAAGAAATTGAAGCGCCGCACCTTGTAGGGACAGTTCTGCGAGCAGTAGCGCGTGCCGATGCAGCGGTTGTAGACCTGCGCGTTCAGCCCGTCATGCGTATGGATGGTCGCGTTGACCGGACAGACGACCTCGCACGGCGCCCTCTCGCAGTGCATGCATGGCACCGGCTGGAAAAACATGTCGGGATCGTCGACGGTGCCCTCGTAATAGCGGTCGATGCGCAGCCAGTGCATTTCATGGCCGCGTATCGCCTCATCGGGACCGACGGTCGGGATGTTGTTTTCGGCCTGGCACGCCGAAACGCACGCCATGCAGCCGATGCAGGCCGACTGGTCGATCGTCATCCCCCAGGCTTCCTGATCGTACGTCCAGTCGGGATACAGGGACTCGGTGGGCGACGCCGGCACATTCTCGCGCACGAAATATGGATTGTCCCTAAAGGTGCCGAGCGTCGCATGACGCACGATCGCCCTGCCCTCCATCGCCTGATGGTGCTGGGTCGTGATCACACGCGCTGACCCTTCGCGCGGGGTTAAAACGTGGTCATCGGCAAACCAGGGAGCGCCGGCGGTCCGCAGGGCAAAGGCATCGTAACCACCAGCCAGCGCAGCGACCGATCCGACCTTGCGACCAAAGCCCAGTGATAGTGTAACGGTCTCTTCCGGCTGACCCGGCGTGATCCAGACCGGCGCATCGATATCCTTGCCGTTGCGCGCCAGGTTGATCACCTGCCCGTTCTCGAGCCCCAGACGCTCAGCGGTGGCCGGCGAGATCAGCGCCGCATTGCCCCAGACAAGTTTGCTCAGCGGCCGAGGCAGTTCCTGCAACCAGGAAGAATTGGCGTGGCGGCCGTCACGCAGCCAGGGATCGGCGACGAAGCGGACCTCCAATCGATCGGCAATGGAGGCTTGAGGAACAGATCCGCCAATATCTGACGGCATGGTGACGGTGACGAGAGCGGCGGCACTGTCCGGGACCACACCGTCACGCAGCGTCTTGTGCCAGGCCGGCTCGTCCAAGGTCTTCCACGTCGCGCGCACCAGTGCCTGCCCGTCAGCGTCGTAGTCACCGCCGAGCGCGGCTAGCAGCTGATGCAGGCTCTTGCCGCCAAACAAGGGCTGGACGAGCGGCTGCACGATCGAAGCCCTGCCGTCATAGGCGCGGATATCGCCCCAACTTTCCAGTTCGTGCGTGGCGGGAAGGTGCCAGTGCGCCAGAAATGCCGTCTCGTCGCGGTAGAGCCCCCAGTGGACAAGAAGCTTTAACCTGGAGAAGGCCTTGCGGACATCGATGTCCGATGGCGCGGTCTGCAGCGGATTGGAGCCGAACACGACGACCATGTCTACGGAACCGCCTGCGATGGCTTGGCAGAGCGCCGCAAGGTCACCATCGCTTGGCATGACATCAGGAGGCTCGATGAATTCCAGCGTGTTGCCGATGGCACCAAGCCTGGCATTGAGGGCAAAGGCCGCAGCATTGACGAACGGCGTTTGATGCGCCCCCGGCACCACCAGGGCGTTGCGGCCGGCGCTGCGGAGATCATCGACCAGCGCAATTGTCCACGTTGGCTCGAGCGGCGACGGACCGGCTGTCACTTTGTCGCCTTCGAGACCCGCTTTGAGCGCAGCCGCAATACCCTCTAACGCACCTGGCCTGACGGCACGACGATGATCGGCCGCCGCACCCGTGATCGTCGGCGTCGACTCGATGACGTAGAGACGGCTCATCGTGTCGGTCGATTTACGCATGCGTCGCCGGTTGGCGAAGTCTCGGGCATAGGCCAGACGACCTGGCCCTTCCCCCAGAAAGTCTGCATCCAGACTGACGATCACATCGGCGCGATCGAAATAGTAGATTGGCGTCAACGGCTTGCCGAACAGTTTCGCCGCTGCCTGCTCGCCGGAATTGGCCGCGAGCGCATTGTGTTGGAAGACGCGGAGATTGGGATATCGGTTCTTAAGCGCTTCAATCTGAGCTTTTGCTGTCGGTGATGTCGTCGCTTCGATCAGCAGAGCCAAGCCTTGTCCGCCTGAGGCCGTCCATCCACCGGCAAGCCCGGCGGTATCTTTCAGAAAGTCATCGTAGCTGGCCGGCTCGCCTTGCTTGAGCGGCGTACGCGACCGTTCTGGATCGAACAGCGACAACACCGCAGCCTGCATGACGGCATCGGTTGCACCGTGTGATGCCGGGTGATCCGGATTGCCCTCGACCTTGGTCGGCCGGCCTTCATGGCACTCGACAACAGCGCCGATGCCGTAGCCATCACTGGAGAGAGCTGTCGCGTAGTAGAGCGGCTTGCCGGGAATGACATTTTCCGGCTGGCGTACATAGGGCACGATACTTTCAGCCTCGCTGCAAGCAGTCAGGCCGGCAAGCGACAACGACGCTCCCATCAGCTTCAACATCATGCGGCGGTCGACAGTGAGCGGCATGCGCTCCGCAATTGCGGGAAACTCAGCTTCGACAAAGCGTTGAAATTCCGCGCTATCAGCCAGTTCATCCAGGCTTCGCCATGGTTCACGCCTCGCAGCGGCGAGCCGAAGTGCGGCAAGGTCGGAAGCCGCGACCGGCTTGATGTCAGCGGTGGCAGACATAGCAATCCGTCATGGTCTGGGTGTGAATGTCGAGAATGCTGATCAGCGAGCGCCTGACGTCTTGGACGTCTTGCGGCGGTTTCCAATGCATGAGGAAAACATCATGCGGCGGGCGAAGATTCGGGCCGGGATCGCGGTGGCAGCCGAGGCACCATTCCATCGACAGCGAATGCGCCTTTTGCATCAGTGGCATATCGTCGACCTCGCCGTGGCAGGTCTCGCAGGCGACACCCTTGGCGATGTGGATCGAATGGTTGAAGTAGACGTAGTCCGGCACCGAATTGACGCGCTGCCACTCCAATGGCTGTCCTGAAGCCAGACTTGCACGCACCGGCGCCAGCATGTCTGCATTGGTGAAGAGCTGCGAATGGCAGGTCATGCACACCTCGGTCGCAGGCAGTCCCGCCGAAGCTGATGTCTCCACACCGCCATGGCAATAGCGGCAGTCGAGCCCGATTTCGCCGACGTGGTGCTTGTGGCTGAAGGGGACTGCCTGGGCTATCGGTTGCCCGACCCCGGTGACGAAGCCGGAGCGCAAAAGCGCTGTTCCTCCGATAGCCACCACCATGGCGAAAATACAAGCTCCCCACAGCACGAAGCGGGCAATCCCATTGGCGTTGCTGGAAAAGACCTGCGGCATCCCCCTCGCCGATTTGCATGAGCAAGCTTGTGGATCGAGCGCCTAACGACGCCGATGTGGCAAAGGTTCCGTCAGGACGGACTGCTCACAAAATGGTGAGCCGCGAGCGTCTCCGAAAATCAGAACCGTTCGCAACCATGTGTAACGGCCGGCGTTCGGGATGATCACAATTGATCCGCATACGGAAATCTTGCCATGCCCCAAGTCGCCGCCGACCCAACCTCCACTCAGGCCCGCCGTTCCGGCCTCGCCTTCTGGTGGACCATGTTCGTGGCCATGTTGCTGGTGATCCTTGGCTTGCTGATCGGTGCCGGCGGCGCCTGGCTGATCGCGCTGGCCGGCTCGTGGTACTATCTGCCAACCGGAATTGCGCTGCTGGTAGCAGGCGCTCTTCTTATGAGCGGCAATGTCGCCGGAATCTGGCTTTACGTTCTGACCTGGATTGCCACGCTGGCCTGGGCCTATTGGGAAGTCGGCATGGACGGCTGGGGACTGGTGCCCAGGGTGCTGGCGCCGACGGTCGTCCTGGTTTTCGTGCTGTTGACCCTGCCCGCCTTTGGCCACGGACGCGCGAGGCGGCTTGGAGACGGCGGTTACGCGGCCGCATCGGCCGTTGTTCTGGTCCTCGCCTGCGCACTCGGGCTTCACCATTTCACCGTGGCGGCACAGTCCCAGGAAGCTCCGGCTCCAACCGGCTCGCCGGTGCCGAACCAGGCGAGCGCCACTGCCGCATCCGGTCAGACCGATTCAACGGTGCATCCAGCCGGGCCCGATTGGCCGGTCTATGGTGGCTCGGAACTGGCAGCCCGTTACTCGCCGGTAAAGCAAATCAACGCAGACAACGTTTCGCAGTTGACCACGGTCTGGGATTTCCACACCGGCGACATGCCTGACAAGGCGGCCAAGGATAAGTATTCGCCCGAAAACACGCCGCTCGAAGTGGGCGGTCACCTTTATGCCTGCTCGGCCAAAGGCATCGTCATCTCCGCCGACGCTGCCACCGGCAAGGAGGACTGGCGCTATGATCCGAAGGTCTCTGATGACGCCATTCCTTATGGCGCCAGTTGTCGCGGTGTCGCCTACTACGCCAAGCCGGGCGCCAGTGCGGACCAGCCCTGCGCTACGCGCATCGTCTGGGGTACGCTCGACGCCAGGCTCATTGCCATTGACGCTATGAACGGCAAACTCTGCACCGATTTCGGCCAGCAAGGCATAGTCGACCTCACGCAAGGGCTGGGGAAAACGGTACCAGGCTGGTACTCCGTGACCGCACCGCCGACCATCGTGCGCGGCATCGCCGTGCTGGGTGCGCAGGTTCAGGACGGCCAGGCCGAGGATGCGCCATCGGGTGTCGTGCGTGGTTATGACGTGGTCTCGGGCAAACTCGTCTGGGCCTGGGATATGGGCCATCCCGACCGCACAGGCGCGCCGCCGGAAGGCGACACCTATACGCGCGGCACGCCGAACATGTGGACGGTCGCAGCGGCCGATCCGCAACTCGGCTACGTCTATCTGCCGCTTGGCAACGCCGCCGTTGATTACTATGGCGTCGATCGCAAGGATTTCGAAAACCAGTACAATTCCTCGATCGTCGCCATCGACGTCACGACAGGAAAGCCGGTCTGGCATTTCCAGACCGTTCACCACGATCTTTGGGACTACGACCTCGGTTCGCAGCCGACGCTCGTCGATGTCCCGACAGACGCCGGCAAAGTGCCCGCGATCATCGTGCCGAGCAAACAGGGTCAGATCTACGTACTCGACCGCAAGACGGGCAAGTCGCTCTTCCCGGTCGAGGAGCGGCCGGTGCCATCCGGCGGCATTGAACCCGACAAGCTGTCGAAAACCCAGCCCTATTCCGGCTATGCGCATCTCGACCAACCGGTGCTGACCGAAAAGAAGATGTGGGGCATGAGCCCGCTTGATCAGCTGTACTGCCGCATCCAGTTTCGGCAAGCTTTCTACCAGGGAGAGTTCACCCCACCGACGGTCGACAAGCCCTTCATCGAATATCCCGGCTACAATGGCGGTTCCGACTGGGGCAGCGTTGCGGTCGATACTAACGACGGCATCCTGATCGCCAACTACAACGACATGCCGAACTACAATCAGTTGCTGCCGCGCGAGAAAGCCGACCAGATTGGTTTCAAGTCGATCGAACAGGGCGGCGGTTCCCAGAAATCGAAGGATATGGGCAACCCGCAGATGGGATCTCCCTACGCCATAGCAGTCAACGCCGGCTGGCGGCTATCGACCGGATTGCTTTGCTCCGAACCGCCATACGGCCACATACGCGCCATTGATCTGAAAACGGGCAAGACGCTGTGGGACGAGCCGCTTGGCAGCGCAGTCAACAACGGGCCGTGGGGCATACCGTCGATGCTGCCGCTCGACATCGGCACGCCCAACAATGGCGGGCCTCTGGTGACGGCGGGCGGCCTGATCTTCATCGCCGCGACAACGGACAACAAGCTGCGGGCCATCGATATCAAGACTGGTAAAGTCGCGTGGCAAACGGACTTACCTGCCGGTGGTCAAAGCACGCCAATGACCTATGAGGTCGACGGCCGGCAGTACGTCGTCATAGCTCCCGGCGGTCATCATTTCATGGAGACGAAGGTCGGCGACGATGTCATCGCTTACGCGTTGCCGAAAGGCTGACCAAGGCTCTTTCGACATGCTGTGCAAACCTTTTTGCTCGCCGCACGTTCTCTGTTCTCCAAACCGAGGAGACAGCCATGCAAACGAAGTCGCAGACATCAGCGGAAGCCGCCAAGCAACGCCATATCCAGCGGGGCATCGACACCAAGGACAAATCGAAAGGCAACGGCAAAACTCACGCAATGCAGGCCGGTGCTCGCACTTATCCGGAGCCACCTTTCCCCAAGCAGCATCAAACCAAGCCTGGGCATGAATGGGCGGTCGAGCCAGCGCCACTGTATGATGCGCCGTATTATCTCGGATCAAAAAAACTCGACGACAAAGTAGCCCTCATCACGGGCGGCGATTCCGGCATTGGCCGCTCCGTCGCGGTGCTCTTCGCCCGCGAAGGGGCCGATATCGCGATCGTCTATTTGGCTGAAGACAAGGACGCCGAAGAGACCAAGGCCGCTGTCGAAAAAGAAGGCCGGCGGTGCATGCTGGTCAAGGCCGACGTTAGCAAGCGCAAAGATTGCCGCGGCGCGGTGGCAGACATTGTGAAGGAATTCGGCCGCATCGACGTGCTGATCAACAATGCTGCTTTCCAGATTCACTCCACCGATTTCAGCGACCTGACCGAGGAACATTTCGACACGACGTTGAAGACCAATCTTTACGGCTATTTCCATATGGCGCAGGAAGCCGTGCCGCACATGAAACCGGGTTCGGCAATCGTCAACACCGGATCGGTGACCGGCATCGATGGCTCGAAGGCACTGGTCGACTATTCGATGACCAAGGGTGGCATTCACGCGTTTACGCGCGCCCTCTCAGGTAATCTCATCGGCAAGGGCATTCGTGTGAACGCGGTTGCGCCGGGACCGGTGTGGACACCCCTCAATCCCTCGGACAAGGAAGCCGATGACGTGTCGAAATTCGGTGCGGACACGCCCATGAAACGGCCGGCGCAGCCGGAAGAACTCGCCCCGGCCTATGTGTTCCTGGCCYCGTCGCAGTGCTCGAGCTACATCACCGGCGAAATCCTGCCGGTTGTCGGCGGCTACTGAGGCCAAGGCGATGTATTTCATTGCATTGGCGACAGACTATGACGGCACGCTGGCGCATGATGGGATCGTCACCAAGAAAACACTTGCGGCGCTCGAGCGATTCAAGAAAAGCGGCCGCAAGCTTATTTTGGTCACCGGGCGCGAGCTGCCCGACCTCAAGCGTGTGTTTCCCGAAATTGGCCTGTTCGACAAGGTCGTCGCCGAAAACGGCGCGCTGATCTACACGCCTGCAAGCGAGGAGGAACGGAAGATATCACCGTCGCCCGATCCCAAATTCGTCGCCAGGCTGAAGAAGGCCGGTGTCAAGCCCTTGTCGGTCGGCAGCTCGATCGTCGCCACCTGGGAACCGCACCAGGCGACCGTGCTCGAAATTATCAAGACGATGGGGCTGGGGCTCGATATCATCTTCAACAAGGGCGCCGTTATGATCCTGCCGAGCGGTGTCAACAAGGCCACCGGACTGGCCGCGGCATTACAGGACCTTCGGCTGTCGCCGCACAACGTCGTTGGTGTCGGCGATGCCGAAAACGACCATGCTTTCCTCAAGGTTTGCGGCTGCAGCGTCGCCGTCGACAACGCGATCCCCGCCGTCAAGGACACCGCCAATTTGGTCATGCGCGGCGCACGCGGAAAGGGCGTCGAGCAACTGATCGATAGAATGATCAAGCGCGATCATGGGATCGTGTCGAGGCGCCATGACGGCATCGTTCTCGGATCGGCCGGAGGCGACGACACCTATCTGTCGCCGACAGACACGGTCCTAATCGCCGGCAGCTCTGGCATAGGCAAATCCACATTGGCGACCGCGCTGACTGAACGCTTTGTCGAAGGCAAGTTCCAGTTCTGCGTCTTCGACCCCGAAGGCGACTATGACGGGCTTGAGGGCGCCGTCCGGCTGGGTGATGGATCCACACCACCAACCAAGGCGCAGGTTCTGGACCTGATTGCCAAGGCCGACAGCAATGTCGTCGTCAATGGACTGGCGCTGCGTGTCGACGAGCGGCCGGATTTCTTTGCCAACCTCCTGCCCGACCTCGGCAGTTTTCGCAGGCGTACGGCGCGACCACAATGGCTCGTCATCGACGAAGCCCATCATCTTCTGCCCAAGCGACGCGACGATACGCGCGCGATCCTGTCCCTAGAGTTGCCAGGCACCATCCTGATCACGGTTCATCCCGAGGCGATCTCGACCGACGTCTTGCGTCTGGTGACGGCTGTCATCGCGCTTGGTCCCAAGGCGAAGGATGTCGTTAAGGCCTTTTGTCACGAGACCGGCATTGAGCCGCCGAAAGAGTTACCCAGGCCGAAGGGCTCACGCGTGCTGTTCTGGCGACCGCAGTCCGGCAAGAAGCTCAAGACGGTGAAGGTCACGGAGCCACGTCAATCGCTCAAGCGGCACAGCCGCAAATATGCCGAGGGTCAGCTCGATGAAGCCGGCAGCTTCTATTTCCATGGCCCCGACAATGCGATGAATCTTCGGGCTCACAATCTGATGATCTTTGCCCAGATCGCCGATGGTATCGACGACAAGACCTGGGAGTTCCATCTGCGCGCCGGCGACTATTCGCAATGGTTCCGCCATCAAATCCGCGACAAGGATCTCGCCCGCGAAACCGCCGAGGCGGAAAAGGACAAGAAGCTCTCGGCCGAGGAAAGCCGGAAACGCGTGCTCGACGCCGTCCGCCGGCGGTACACGGCGCCGGCGACCGCGCCCGAGGGGTAGCGCGAGACAGGAGACGACCCGTGAGCGACGATCGGCATGATGATCCCGGCGACGACAGGCGCAGCCAGCCTGCCTACAGCGAAGACGGCCCCGTGTTCTCGGCGCAGCAGGCGCGACAGGGCGAGATCATCCTGCGGACCCGCACGCGTCGTATCATCTTCATCGCGGGCTTGGTTGGCATCCTGGTCCTCGCGGTCGTGGTCAGGTTCGCAATCGGCTGATTGACCTTACCTGATGCGCAATCCTGTCGGCTGGTCAGGAACTTTTCCAAACAGTTGTCGTTAACTCGCCGCTGCCAAAAATTGCGGTCGGCGCTTTCTTGAGAGTTCTCCCGTGGACGCGAAAACCGAAATCAAAGAACCCGGCGAAACCAGCGATGCGCGCGGCTCATCGCACAAAGTCAAATCCGACGCCTCGCCAAAACGCAGCAAGGATGCAACTGAGGCCGACGATCCAAAGGCCAAAGAGCCCGACGAGCAGGCGGAAAAACCAAAGCCCAGCCTGCTGAGTTTCCCAAGGAGACACCCGTTCATCTCCATCGCGATCCTGATCGTGTTGCTGCTCGCTGCCATCGGGCTGGTTCTGTGGTGGCTGAACGCGCGCCAGTATGAATCGACTGACGACGCCTTCATCGATGCCCGCACCGTAACGATCGGCGCCGAGATATCGGGCCGCATTACCGATGTTGCGGTGACCGACAACCAGCCGGTCAAGGCCGGCGACGTGCTGTTGCGCATCGACGATAGCGACTATCAGGCGTCGCTCAAGCAGGCGGATGCAGCAGTCGCATCCGCGGAGGCCGATATCGTCGACGTGGCGGCCCAGATCGAGGCTCAGAACGCCAAAGTCGATGAAGCGCAGAAGCAGGTTGCGCAGGCTCAGGCCGCGCTTGATTTCGCCAAGGCCGAAGACAAGCGCAACAGCGAACTGCTGGCGAAGGGCGCGGGCACACAGCAGCAGGCGCAGCAGGCCTCATCTACCTTGCGGCAGGATCAGGCGGCATTCGACAGTGCCGAGGCCAGCGTCGCCGCCGCCAAGAGCCAGATCACCGTGCTGCAGGCGCAGGGTAAGAGTTCCCAGGCGAAGCTCGAACAGTCCAAGGCCAGCCAGGACCAGGCGCGCACGACCTTGTCGCGTGTCACCGTGGTGGCCCCTGTCGCCGGTCGCGCGACCAGCATTTCAGCGGCCAAGGGCACTTATGCCCAACCCGGCCAGGTGCTGATGATGTTCGTGCCCGACGATGTCTGGATAGAGGCCAATTTCAAGGAAACGCAGATCGATCTGATGCGGCCTGGCCAGCCCGTCGACATTGATATCGATGCCTATCCGGACAAGACATTCCGGGGTCGCGTCGACAGCATCCAGGCCGGCAGCGGCACGGCGTTCAGTGTACTGCCAGCAGAGAATGCGACCGGCAATTTCGTCAAGGTCGTGCAACGCGTGCCGGTCAAGATCGTGTTCGACAACCCGCCGGACGTGCTGCTTGGACCGGGCCTTTCCGTCGTGCCAACGGTCAAGGTGCGGTGAGCGATCAGGCACAGACGCAAGGCGACGAGAGCCGGTCGGCGGCCGGCGGCCGCAATCCGTGGATCATCGCAGTCGTCGTGTCGATCGCCACCTTCATGCTGGTGCTCGACACATCCATCGCCAACGTCGCGTTGCGCAACATCGCCGGCAGCCTGGCGGCGGGCATGGACGAGAGCACGTGGATCATCACAACCTATCTCGTCGCCAACTCCGTGATCATTCCGGTCAGCGGCTGGCTCGCCAGCGTCATTGGCCGCAAGAGCTATTACATGATCTGCGTCGCGACCTTCACGCTCGCATCGCTGCTTTGCGGGCTCGCGACAAACCTGCCGATGCTGATCGTCTTCCGCATCCTCCAGGGGCTCGGCGGCGGCGGCATGGCGCCGAGCGAGCAGTCCATTCTCGCCGACACGTTCCCGCCGGCCAAGCGTTCGCAGGCCTTCGCGCTCTACGGCATCGCCGTCATAGTCGCGCCAACCGTCGGACCGACAATCGGCGGCTGGCTGACCGACAATTTCTCCTGGCACTGGATCTTCTTCATCAACGTGCCGTTCGGCATCATGTCGCTCGCCCTTGTTCAATGGCTTGTCGTCGAACCCGACGTGCTGGAGCGCGAACGCAAGGAGCGGCTCGAGGGTGGCCTGAAAATAGACTGGGTCGGATTCATCCTGGTCGCGACGGCCCTAGGCTGTCTGGAAATCTTCCTTGACGAGGGCCAGCGCAATGACTGGTTCCAGTCGAGTTTCATAACCACCTTTGCCGTCATCTCGGCAGTCGCATTCCTCGTCCTCATCCCATGGGAATTCCGCAATCGGGATCCGATCGTCGATATGCGTCTGATCTTCAGCCGTCAATTCGGCACCGCGTTCACGGTGATGATGGCTGTCGGCGCCGTCCTGTTCAGCACCACCCAAATATTGCCGCAGTTGCAGCAGGAGACATTCGACTATACCGCGACGCTTTCGGGCCTTTCGATGATGCCGGGCGGCATCGCCATGCTGATGCTGATGCCGATCTCTGGCTTCGCCTCCGGCATGGTGCAGCCCAAATACCTCATCATGATTGGCATGGCGGCCGTGGCGGTTGGGCTGTGGCACCTGACGACGCTATCGGGCGATGCCGGCTTCAGCTATTTCGTCTACGCTCGCATTTTCATCACCATTGGGTTGCCCTTCCTGTTCATCCCGATCTCGACGGCTGCCTATGTCGGGTTACCGCCGCAAAAGACCAATCAGGCCTCCGCGCTGATCAACGTGGCGCGCAACATCGGCGGCAGCATTGGCGTGTCGCTGTCCAACACCGTCATCGCGCAGAACGCGCAAATCCATCAGTCGAACCTGGTGGCCCATACCGCGCAATCGTCGCCCGCCTACCAGAACGCACTCCAGCAGGCGACGCAGCATTTCGCTGCACAGGGCGCTTCGATGATAGAGGCCAAGCAGCAAGCGATCGGCTGGCTGGCGCAGATGATCGGGCGTCAGGCATCCCTGCTCGCCTATATCGATGTCTTTCGCTACAGCGCCATAATCACAGCCCTTCTGGTGCCGATCGCCCTGCTGCTGCGCTCGCCAAAATCCGAAAAAAATTAGCCCGCGATCCGCGGTTGGAACCTGAGGGGCGGCATGACGTTCAAGCTCCGTTGAAGAGGAGAAACCGCCATGCCACGAGGCGACAAATCGAAATACACTGACAAGCAGGAACGCAAGGCCGATCACATTGCCGAAGGCTATGAGAAGCGCGGGGTTTCCGACAAGGAAGCCGAACGGCGCGCATGGGCGACCGTCAACAAGGACGACGGCGGCGGCAAGAAGGAAGGCGGCTCCGGACGCGGAGAGCACACGGGTCATCCCGCAGCCCACAAGGGCGGCAAGATCGGCGGCAAGGCATCAGCTTCGCGTTCAGCCTCAAGCCGGTCGGAATCGGCAAAGAAGGCCGCGGCAACCCGCAAACGCAATGCCGAACATCGCGCTCATTAAACGATCTGGATAGAGCTATGAAAGCGCAGCTCGTCAACGAAGTCGGTGAACAAAGAACCTTCGTCGTGGTGCTCGATCCCGGCGAAGAGGCATTTGGTGTGCTGACCGCATTTGCCGCTGAGCAAAGGATTGGCAGCGCTTCCCTGACAGCCATCGGTGCGTTCGAAAGAGCCACCGTCGGCTGGTTCGACCTGAACACCAAGTCCTATCGCAAAATCCCCATTGACGAACAATGCGAAGTGCTGAGCGCGATCGGCGATGTTGCGCTGGGGGACGATGGAAAATCCAGCCTCCACGTCCATGCGGTGCTTGGATTGAGCGATGGGACCACCAGGGGCGGGCATTTGCTTGAGGGCATTATTCGGCCGACGCTTGAGGTGACATTGGTGGAATCGCCTGGCCATCTGCGTCGCCGCAAGCGTGCCGGATTGGGCGTCGCTCTGATCGATCTGGATGGCTAACGCCGGCAGCCCGGATTCCGACAACGGCATGGCCATGATCGGTGGCTGTCTTTGCGGCAATATCCGTTTCAGCGTCACCAGCGAACCGAGAGTCCACTACTGGCATTGCGAGATGTGCCGGCGCGCGACCGGCAGTGCCTTCGCGGTGCTGGCATGGTTGCCGTCCGAATGCGTGACCTGGACTGACTCAGCACCAACCTATCGCCGGTCATCGCCGATTGCCCAAAGGGGGTTCTGCCCGGCCTGCGGCTCGCCGCTTACCCTCGCTTACGACGCTTCACCCGGCGAAATCGCTTTGCATGTCGGCACATTCGACGATCCGGCGTGCCTGGAACCTCGCTACAATTATGGATCGAGGCAGCGGCTCGGTTGGGTTTGCTGCGGATTGAACCTGCCACACCACGACACCGAAGAGCGATGGTGAAGTCATGCCACGGAGCCGCAGCAGATGAGCATTTTCTACCGGGCAGCCAAGATTGCCGAGGAGGTTCACGCCGGCCAGCACGAAAAAACAGGGCGGCCCTATATCGAGCATTGCCGCCGTGTCGCCGATGCCGTCGAAACCATCGACCAGAAGGCTGTGGCCTACCTCCATGACGTGCTGGAAAAGGTGATGGCTGGAGCCGGACCAGGATCGAGCAGGCAGGTTTTGGTCCAGCGATTGCTTCTGCAGTCGACGCCATGTCGCGCAGGGATGGCGAGGATTACTTTGTATTCGTGCGGCGCGCGGCATCCATTGGCGTTTCCGGTCAAGCGCGCGGATCTGCAAGACAACATTTGGCAGTCGCAGCAGATCGGAGCGTCGGCGTCCAAATAGAAAGAAGGACTACGAATCCTCGATAAGGAATTCCTGAGCCGCTAGCCCACCCTTCATTCCTACTCGATCACATGAGGCGTATGCCGCTTGTCTTCCGATGGCTCGACATCGATCCGCACCTTTTCAGGATCGAACGCGCCGTGACCCACGATCGCCCTCGCCGCAGTGTCTGGTGTCTCATAGGCCCACAGGACGTCGTCCGCCGAACTGCCCACGGCATGGACGCGCCAATAGCTTGCCGTGCCTTTCAGCGCACATTCGCTCGTGGTGTTGGTCTTTTCGAAAAGCTCGAAATAGATGTCCTTGAACGGGATATAGAACACCGGTTCGTGTCCTTGTTCCCGCAGCACCTTGGCACGGTCCGTAGCGGCGACGATGGCATCGGAAAATTTCACCGTCACCGTGCCAGCAAACGGTTCTATCACCAGGTGACCTTGGTGGCGTGTTGTGGTGGCGATTGAAGCATGCATATCGGTTCTCCTGCTGTTGCCAGGTGTTGCGGCTCAAAAACGGGCGACGGACAACACCAACGTGGCGTTACGGGACGAGGGTCATTTACCAGCCGGCGCCATGGCCGGTTGATCGCCACCAGTCGTCGATTTGGGTCTGGCGTCTTGGTCGACCGGTGGGTTCTTGTTGATGGTGTCGGTGTTGGCCTTTGTCGGCTCGGTGCTGTTGTCGCAGGCAGCAAGCGCCAGACCAGCGACCAAGATCAGCAATGACAAGGGTCTCATTGTCGAGGCCTCCTCTGGTTGATATCGACAAATGAAGCTCCGGCGGCCGGGCCAGGCCTTCAACCGCTGGTGCTTTTCGACCCAACTCCAACCACTGGAGCGGCTTCCCTGCGTTCAGTCTCTGGGCCTTCCGCTTCTATTTCCTGCACTGCTTGGTCCCAGTGCTCCTGATCACGGCCGGCTGGGCGCCCTTCGCGCTCCCAGATTTCGTAGGCTCGCCGTTTGATGCGCTCTTCCCTGCTGTCCATGGCTTGATCCTCCGATCCTCCAACTCCAATTCGGCAGGATATTTTTTGTTCCTCTCTGGCCGCGAGGAGAACGGCTGGAGCGCTGATATCTGTCAGATGAGTTCGGTTGGTAATTTTCGTACAACAATTTTTCCGTGACACTCCTACGCTGGCAGATTTATGAATTGGCTCGGCGCACGGGCAACCACCCCATGCCTGCCGCTATGCCTGATTGTCCGCAGCGCGGGCTGTTGCGATGCCACGGTGACGCCATGCGAGAATTACCGAAGGACATTGACGCTGACGTGGTGATCGAAATCGGCAGGCTGCTCGACGAGAATGCCGCGTTCGTTCCCGTCCGGGTCCATGAGCTTGCAGCGAGGGTGAGGCGGAAAGTGACGACACGGTTGCCGGACTCGTCGATCGAGGAACTGATCGTCGAGATGGCCTCGGCGCGGCAGCTGGCCATGGCGTTCGATCTGCCCGACACCGAAAATGTGGTGCAAATCCCCGTGCACCGCCCGAAACGCTAGAACAGCTGCCCAATTCCAGCCTGAGTCCTACCAACCGGCCGCCGAGCGGCACGGAGAACTTAACGTGCGGCCAGGCATTGGATTTGCACAATAGTTGACCTTCGAGCCCAGGCCTTTCGATGCCTCTTAATCCCGACTGGCAAGATATCGCCGCGCGCCTAATTCTGATTGTGATTGCCGGCGCGCTGATTGGATTGAACCGCGAGGTGCGCAGTCACTCAGCCGGTTTCAGAACGACCATTCTGGTCGGTCTGGCCGCCGCTCTCACAATGGTCCATGCAAATATCCTACTCGGCGTCTGGCAAGAATCCGGATTCATTTGCCTCCATGGATGTGTTGCGCTTTCCACTTGGCGTGTTGACGGGAGTCGGATTCATCGGCGGCGGCGCGATTCTTCGCCGTGGCGATCTTGTGAGTGACGTCACCACGGCCGCCACTCTGTGGGTGATGACGGCGATCGGCTTGGCATTCGGAGGTGGTCAATATGGATTGGGGACGGCCGGAACTTTGCTGACTTTGCTGACGCTTCTTGTCCTGGAGTGGATCGACGTGCGTATTCCACGCGACCATCGTGCTGATTTGGACATCATCTGGAAAGGCGGCAAGGCAGGCGACCTGTCGGACATCATCGAGCCGCTCGGATATCGGGCACGCCTGGTGGGCACTGAGCGCCGCCGAGATATCGAGAGCCAGGTGTTTTCCTTCGAAATCGGCTGGACGCGAGCTGACCACAGCCGGCCACCAACCGATCTGCTGGAACTCGTGGACAAGCATTGCGAGATCACATGATTCCGTCTCGTCCGCGAGCCCATGCATTGATGGCGTCGTCAGCTGCTCCAAGCGGCGTTGAGCGTAAGCGACGCTTCGAACGCCTCTGTTCCAGCTTCATCGCGCATTTTGACGGTTATCTTGACCAGGTCACGATCCGGCATCTCGTCGCGCGCCACGTCATGCAAGATGCGAAGTGCTTCAGCTCTTGCGCGATCCCTGGATTCGAAAAATTGGCCGGTCTCGTCCGCAACCAGCCCATCACTGTTGTAAAGATCGAAATAGTAGCGTTTCATTCGTCTCTCGCCGGAAAGCTCCAACGTTCTAAATACGTTGAAATGGTTATTGTTCCCGTCCAAATCGGCGTTTCCGCGAAAACCGGCGCAGCCTGTCAAACGAGAGCGTTCGTCCTTCTCCCGATGGTTAAGGTTTTGAGCTCTCACACACAGGCGATCGCCGTCCCACGTCGATTGCCGCGAGGTAGCCATGCTGGAATCCCTTTATCTGCAACTCGGCCAGCATGACGAGCTGTCGAACGAAGAGAAGGCTCTGCTGGTCGAGACAATCGCCTTTGGAAGAGATTTTGAAAAGGGTCAGGATCTCGTCTCGACTGGCTCGCGACCAGCCTACAGCACCATGTTGCTCGACGGCCTCGCGGCACGCTACAAAGTGCTCGAGGATGGTGGCCGGCAGTTCACCTCCCTGCAGGTGCCTGGCGACTTCGTCGACCTCCACGCCTTTCTGCTGAAGACAATAGACCACGGCATCGTTGCGCTCTCGCCTTGCCGTGTCATGTTCGCGGACCACAGCAAGTTGAGGACAATTACCGAACGCGCCCCGCACCTAACCCGCTTGTTGTGGCTCGACACGCTGGTCGACGGCGCCATACACCGCGAGTGGATCGTGGCAATGGGCCGCCGCTCCAAGACCTCGCATCTGGCTCATCTCATCTGCGAGCTCTTCTTGCGCCTGCGGGTGGTCAAGCGCACTAGCGGCATGAGCTTCAACCTGCCTCTTTCGCAAGCCGAGATGGCCGATGTGCTGGGGTTGTCGGTGGTGCATATGAACCGGGTGATCGGATCCCTGAAAAAGACAAAGGTAATCACCTGGACGAACCACACAGTCACCATTCTGGATTGGGATCAACTTGCAGAGCTCGCTGAGTTCGATCCAACGTATCTGAGCATGAACAACGAACCCAGATAGGGCTTAAGTCGCCGCGCTGTTACCCTCGTCGAAGAATTGAATGCCCCGCACCGCCGCCTTCTTGGTGATCAAGCCTTTCAGATCGGCGTCCGATCGGCTTGTTCCGGTCTGCTCGCGCAACATGGCTATGGCTGCCTGCATCGACAGAAAGGGATTTTCCAACACCGCGTCGAGTATGGTGTCCACTGACGCAGCAATATCGGTCGGTTCAGGATTTATCGCCATGGCTACTGGTCCATCTTACCCACCCGTCGAACTCGACGGCGCCTAAAGGCGCCTGATCTCGGCGAGCTTCAAGCGAAGCCGTTGACCTTCGGCGTAGGCAAGCGCGAAGGATTCAAGATCGAACTGGCTAGTGGTTTCCCGGCCATTGTTTATCACACGCACGAACCATTCACCGCACGCCTCGACGACCTCAATCTGCGTTCCGACACTGCTTCCGTTTTGGGGGTTATCCACGGCATCCTCCCATGGCTGATGAAAGCGGAATTATCCCACCAACCCGCGGTTCCGTCATTCAAATTTGATGAGTTTTCACTGTACGAATATTACCAAGCGGTTTCCTTGCATGCCCGCTTTTGCCAATCCGTGATTTCCAGATAGCGGAGATCTCATATTTGGCACTCGATAATGGATTGGGTGCCTATTGGGTTGCGGACGTCACGCGCCAGACGGTGTTTCCGACGTCGTCGGCGATCAACAGCGCACCCGCCTTGTCGACGGCAACGCCCACAGGCCGCCCGTGCGCCTGGTTGTCATTGTCCAGGAACCCGGTGACGACATCTTGTGGCTTGCCGCCCGGATGGCCACCCTTGAACGGGACGAAGACGACCTTGTAACCGTTGAACTTCTTGCGGTTCCAGCTGCCATGCTCACCGACAAACGCGCCGTTGCGATAGGAACCCGGGAGGTTGGTCCCGGTGTAAAACGCCATGCCGAGGGGTGCGACATGGGAACTCAGGGCATAGTCCGGAGGGATGGCCTTCGCGACCAGATCCGGCCGCTGGGGCATCACGCGCGGATCGACATGCTGGCCGTAGTAGCTGTACGGCCAACCGTAGAACGCGCCATCCTTGACCGATGTCATGTAGTCGGGAACAAGATTGGGACCGAGTTCGTCGCGCTCGTTGATGACGGCCCACAGAGCCCCGCTCTGCGGCTCCCAGCTCAGCCCATTGGGATTGCGCAGTCCACTTGCGAATATACGATAGCGCCCGGTGGTTCTGTCGACCTCCCAGATGGCGGCCCGGTCCTTTTCGGCCTGGATGCCATTCTCGGTGATGTTGCTGTTGGAGCCGACGCCGACATAGAGCAACGATCCGTCAGGACTGGCGACCAAGGATTTGGTCCAATGGTGATCGATAGGCCCGCCGGGCAGCGGCGTCAAAACGGTACCCGGCGCCGTGACCTTGGTGTCGCCAGGCGTGTAGGGATAACGCACGATGGCGTCGGTGTTGGCGACATAGAGATCGTTGCCGACCAGGGCCACACCGAAGGGCGAACTGAGATGGTCGAGGAACACGTCCTGGACGTCAGGCACGCCATCGCCGTTGGTATCTCGTAGCAGCGTGATGCGGTTACTTCCTTCGGTGCCACCGCCCGAGGTCGCCATCGACTCGATCCAACCCATGATCAGGTCTTTTGGTCGCTTGATCGAGGCGCCGGGCGGCGCCACGGACTCGACGACCAGAACGTCGCCGTTGGGCAATGTGTAAAGCGAACGCGGATGCTTCAGGCCTTTGGCGAAGGCCTTGATCTGCAGGCCTTTGGCGACGGTTGGTGTCTCATCCTGTTTCCAGCCGATGATTGACGCAACATGCATCGGTGGGACTAGATACTGGGCGGGCTCGGGCAGCGTCGGATTGGCTCCGACCTGATCGCCGGGGTCCGGCTCGTTGTCGCTGCATGCGGGCAGTGCGAAAAGCGATCCGCACAGCAAACCGAGACCTGCTACGCGCCGGATGTATCTGCTGGACGACAACGCGGAATTCATTCGACCACCTCCACTTGAGCACCGCCGGAACGCCATCCCAGCAGTCCGCCGAGGAGTAGGACGATTACGGCTGCGGCCGACAGAGAGAGCCCTGTCGGTACGACCGAGGTCCAGGCATCACGGCTGTGCACAAGGGCATTGAAAAACGATATGATGAGCACGACCAAGCTACCGAGGAGATATGGCCATACGGGCCTGCTCGCACCCGAAAGTCGGCCGGTGAACAAATCGACAATCGCTGCCAAAACCGCAAGCACGCCTACGACCAGGCCGGCAAAAAGCAGCCAGGCGGAAAAGTCTGCCCACATCATCTCAGCGCTTCGCCAATAGGTCACATCGGTCAGCAACGCGCCGATAAAACACCCATTGGCGATCGCCATTGGTGTTCTATGAAGCGGAGGCTTGGTGACGACCACCATCGATCGCGCGCTGGCCATGGATATCCTCCATCCTGAAAGCTGGGCCTTTGCTCCAAACCAACTTGCGGTTGGGAGGTTCCCGGAGCGGCTCGAGTTCAAGAATTCGTGATGGCGGCCCAACAACGCCGGACAGTTTAAAAACTCACCGCTCGGTCTGGCCTTGCCGGCATCACCGCACCAAGCGGAACAAAGCCATCCGATCCAGAGTTTTATCGGCGAATGCCGGAGAGGCGAATGCCGGAGACAAGGGATTTCCGATGGCAACGACAGAGACGCCACGCGCCCGGGCGAGCATTATCATTCGGGTAGCGCCTGACGACATCACCAAAGCATTGATCGAGCCTGACCGGCTCACACAGTTCTGGCTGGCTTCGAGCAGCGCCCCCCTCGCCGCTGGGGCCAAGGTCCATTGGAAGTTCATGGTCCCAGGTGCGGAAGTCGACACCACCGCAACGCGGCTGATCCCGGGTCGGAAGATCGATTGGAATGGTCGGATGGAACCAACGTGAATATCGATCTGGAGGAAGTCGACGGCGGAACTGCGGTGACTATAGTCAGCTCGGGATTTAGGGGCAGCAAGGACGAGGCGGTCGAGCACGCCTTGACCGCGACTGAAGGGTTCGCCTTCGTTCTCGCCGCTCTGAAAGACGTGCTGGAATCTGGCAAAGCCAGCAACATCGTGCGCGACAAGGCACGACTGATCGAGTTGCGAAGATAACGCGAGATGCCAGTTTCCAGCAATCTTCGCTCGCAAGCGGGCAATTCTGGTTTGCTGCGCACACGTCGTTCTTTCGATCATTCACGAGAGGCCGTGTATGCTGCTTGGTCACCATGGAAATCGTCCGTCGCAGGCTTTTCTTCAGCCCGAGCAACAAGATAATTTCGGTTCAGATCGAACCGCATCTGGCCGGATTGGTCTCGGTCGATGAATTGAACAATGAAGAGATGATCAAACATTGGGGACATTTCACGCGGATCGACCCACCGCGCCGACTGGCGTTCACCCTGAATGTCCCGAAGCATTTCCATGGCGAAGCCCGGATTGCGGTCGACATAGCTAAGACCGCCGAGGGATGTCGCCTCACCTTGACGCAGAGCGTTGTTGGTCTAGAAACGCCGAGCGGATATGGCAAGGCATGTTCGACGGCCTCACCAACGTTTTGCAAGGCCGGCAGGCGTTCGAGTGACTATAAGGTGCTAGCCATTCCCGGACGGCCAGTAGCGACCACCTTATAGTGACAATTTGGACGGTCGGTATGGATCCAACGGCTGGTAGCGCCTACAGGCGGCTTTACGGCCAAAGCCTCCACCAGAAACTCCTGGCGCTTCCAGCCCTTGCATAGCCTTGTACAAGGCCGTTGTAGCGGCTGCTAGGTGATCTTCCGAATTGCCATTGTCATTGGCGAGGTCTGGCGCGTGAGGCTTCATAGGCGAATTATGCGCCTTGCTTGGTCGTCGGTGCACTACTGCCGGGCGCGAAACAATTCTCTGTCGAGGCCGTTCGGACGAGTGGGGAGCAATCGATGGTTGATGAGCTAGGCAAGCCGCCGACCGATGGTAGAGTCACCATGGCCCGCCGCCTGGTCGATGAGACTGGCATTACGGAAGCGCAAGCCCGCGAGCTTGTCAGCTTCCTTGGACTGGAATTGGGCCTCCTTGGTTCGCGAGGCGCGGCTGTCGAAGAAGCCTTAGCCGCTACTTCCGCACGATCCATTCCAGCAACTCTGCGTCAACGTCCTCGCTGCCGGTGAGGTCGCGGATAAAGTCCGAAGCCAATTCGCGCCATCTATGTTCGGGCACATTGTCCTCGATGACGGATTTGATGAAGGCGTTGCGCAAAATATCGCTGTCGAAAGCCGATATCGGAATACTCGGTTGGGGCATGGCCAACCTCCCCATGATAAGGGCGGGAGCTTAGCGTTACTCTCAACCACCGGTGCGCCGTAAACCCCTAGCCGGTAGCGGCCCGATTATACGACTGCGGAAACCGGTACTGAATATCAAATGTTTGTACGTTTTTAACCAAGCAATTGCCGGCCAATTGGCGCGCTCTACCTCGGGCAGGCGGCAATCCCCTCAAAGTTGCCGCAGTGGCCGGCGCGGGCTTAGGCAATGATGTCTCACCGGCATCATCGCGTCGGCCACTTGCACCTTAGGAATTCCCGGCCGCGGACGCGCCTGTCCCGTTCCTCAAACGCTCAGGCGATGGGCCGTTCCTGCCTTGCAGGGGTCTTTGAACCGAGGTCTCCGACAAGCCGGCGATACTGAGCTTCGGGCGGTCCGTAGGCGTCGCGCGCCAATTTCAGCAGGCCATTGCGATCGCGGATTGTGATCTCTCCGCGACGGGCACGAATATAGCCATAGCTCTCGATGACCTGGAGACCGACCGTGACTCCGGGACGCCTCACGCCGAGCATGATGGACAGAAATTCATGGGTTATCACAAGCCTGTCGCCGATAGTGCGGTCAGAGCACATTAGGAGCCACCTCGCCAGTCGGACTTCCAGGCTTTGCCGGGCATTGATCGATGCGGTGTAGCTCGTTTGAACATGGAGATATTGGACGTAGCGCAAGAGAAACGGCCGTAAGGTATGGCTGGCCTCCAAGGCCGCCAGGAATGGGCCGGTGGCTATCCGCAACGCCTCGCTCGTCGACTGGATATAGCAATTGAAATTTGCCTGGTCGTCCCCCATGATCAGTGCCGACCCGGTCATGCCTTCGAACCCGATGATTCCGACTTCCGCTTCGTCTTTCCCTGAAGTCTTCGCCACCACCGAGGCCAGCCCGCTTTCAAGAAAATAGACGGCTTCGATCTTTCGGTCTGCAGTCTCCAACGGCGCGCGCAACTCTAGAAAAACGCTCTCGAGATGTGGCTGCAAGCGCGCAAAATCGTCCGCGTTCATGCGGCGCAACAATTCGCTCCTGGCTTGCAGGACCTGATGATCCACGAGACGCTCTCCCTGAGGGCAAGAGCACTGGGATCTCTTAGCCGGCCGCGCCCGTTGATTGAGCGGCCGGTGGCGGACCATAGACTGCGCATCACGCAGCACTAGTCTGGCCAGCATGTTGGTATTAAACCGACAGTTACTGTCGCGAAAAATCGAAGCTTCGGATGGCTAACCATCTTTCGCCAGGAGACGAGCTTCCCGCAGGATGGAGGCACGATCAAACCCGACCAGCGATATTATTTCGCGGATTTGCTGTTCAGTAGCGCCGGATTCGCGCGCCATTGCGCGGACCATCGCTTGCGGCGGACCGGGCCGCTCGGGTTCGTTCGCCATGACATCCTATGCCTCGTGATGGGCAGGAGTGCGATGGTCGCTCCCAAGCGTCAGCGCCCGCATTGCGCCTCTGACGATTTGCTTATGTACGCTTTCGTACCAAAACTTGCGAGTCAATTCGAGGTGCGACCGAATTGGACGGTTCGGACGCCCACTTACTCCAAATCTCCCAAAATCGTTCGGAACAATTGCGTCACTGGGAGGTTCAAAATGTCCCACCCCAACCAGGAGTTTCGAACGATGGACCATACCAATCATGTGCGCCTTGCGAGCACTGAACTGACGCCCGACGTTCTGGAAGATGCCACGATATATGACGCCGACGACAACAAGGTCGGCAGCGTTTCGCATGTCCACGGCTCTGGAGCCTCCAGCCAAGTTGTTATCGATGTCGGCGGCTTTCTCGGCATCGGCGCCAAACCGGTGGCCGTGCCCGGGAGCCAGTTGGAATTCATGCGCGATGAAGACGGTGACGTCCATGCAGTGACCAACTGGACCAAAGACGAGCTCAAGAAAATGCCCGAGCATCACGACGCCTGATACCGACGGGTTCGCCTTGACCGAGAGCGGTCGCTTGGCCGCTCTCATCACCTGTACCGGCGTGTGGCCAGAGGCCGGCTGCAGCCCGAGGAGACTTCGCGAGCACCGTCCCGTCGACCACCAAAATAACCGGCACGGAGTTACAGCCATGACGGCCAAAAAGCCGAACATAGAGAGCAAAGATAAGAAAGCACAACGTTTGGCAGAGACCACCGATGTTTCACCTAAACAGGCTAAAGATCTTATACGGAAGCACGGGAAGGACAGTCCTGAGGTCGAGAAGGAGGCCAAGAATTTCAAAGCCGAGGGATAGGCGCGGCTAGCGTCAACTTCAACTAATGAGTCCGCCACCGGACCGCGTCCCGTAGCGGGCTCGACGGTTGTTGCCGATCCCGACGAGCCCGCGCCGGCGGACAAACTCTTCTGCAACAGCACATACGCGCCTGCGTCCCAGCCGTCGCCATGCAACCAAACATCGAGTTCCGTCGTTTTGTCCGGTTCGATATTTGGGGGGCGTCTTGTCACGATTGAGCGAGGACAGTACGAGCGCTGCGCTACTCACTGCCGGTGAGATGGTTGCGCGTATCGGATCCCTTGCCTGGGACGAGAGTTCGATCGGCTCGATGTCATCGTGGCCCACTGAGCTCAAAACACTCGTTGACGTGATCCTCAGTTCCGCACAACCGATGTTTGTTGCCTGGGGTTCGGAGCGTATCTGGCTCTACAACGACGCCTTCATCCCGATCCTCGGTAGCAAGCATCCGACGGTACGCGGACGCAAAGTTGACGTCAACGACCGAAATAGAGAGCAAGGCAGTCGTTCCAACCTTCGTGATAGGATTGTATTTTGCTCTTCTAAAGCGACATCGGTCTGTCCGGAAAATGACCGTTTCCGTCCATCGGCAAACGGTGGGCGTTTGGCTGTGGACAGAACCCCTTGGTGTCCGAAAATATGTTCGGAAATCTGCTGTCGGATATCGCTTACCTAAATCGTGCGCGGATCCGCATCAGATCGTAACACCTCTCAGCGTGAAAATCGTATTTCACACTGCCGTGCGGTCGCCTGCGCCTCAAGATGATGCATCTACCACCGCGGCGCAATACCGCCCGTAGCCGACCTTCACGAGCAGGCCTTCCTTGCACATCCGGGACAAGTAACAGCGGGGGATTCCTGCATTTGACAACTCACAGGTCCGCACCTCACCGCCCTTGCGAGCCAGAGCAACAGCTTGGTCGCGAAGTGACGGCTGGCGAACACCCGCAAGGCGAAGTGCCTCCGCACGGTCTCGGTCGCGTTTTCGCATCTTGAGTGCTTGCGGCGCATTCTGGCGAAGAGCTATAGCGAATTCGTAATTCGCGGCTTCACCGATCCCGGCGAACCACCGCCTTTCCTACGCCATGACGCGATAGCGCACACTACGATCCCATTGTCCGTGCACTTCGAAGACACTTTAGTTGGCATCGCGCCCCTGCCCTCCGCCCGAACCATCCTCAACGGCAGATTCGACCCCAGTATCTAAAAAATGCAAAGGCACGATTGGGTGCCGGGAGCGGACTGTCCGGTGTCAGGGCGAAACTGCCTGGAGCAGCCATCGCAAACAAGCTCAAAGTTGGCTGGGTGATGATCGTTGCTGTCGCAAGATCTGAACGGTGAAGGCCTCCGCGATCTGCGGTGGAACGTCGCCACCCGCATCGTCCCCTCAGCAAACCAGCGAGGAGTGGCTTGGTTGGGGTCAGATGCGATGGCGGAGCGCCTCGACGATTACCGCCATCGCAGGCGAGAGCTGCCGCCTGCTCGGGTAATAAAGGTGATAGCCCGCAAATGGCGGACTCCAATCGTCAAGCACGAGCCTAAGCCGTCCCTTGGCAATGTGCTGGCTCACCAGATTCTCCGGAAGATAGGCGATCCCGCAGCCGCGCATCGCAGCCTCGACCATCGGAATGCTCGAATTGAAGGTGAGTTGGCCTTCGACCCGCACACGAAGGTCGCGGCCATCCCTGGCGAACTCCCAGGCATACAATCCGCCGAACGTCGCCTGACGCATGTTTATGCAGTCGTGATCGACCAGATCCTGGGGCGCGGTCGGAACCGGATGGCGGGAAAAGTACTCCGGCGAACCCACAGCCACCAGCCTCCAGTCCGGACCGATCCGCACTGCGATCATGTCCCTGTCGATGCTCTCGCCGAGCCGCACGCCTGCGTCGAAGCGCTCCTCCACAATGTTCCTCATGCCGTTGTCGCTATAGAGCTCGACGCGCACGTCGGGATAGTCGCTGAGCACTGGCTGCAGCTTCGGCCAGACGGTTGTCTGAAGCGCATGGTCGGACAGCGTGATGCGGACCGTTCCGGAGGGTTTGTCGCGAAAGGCCACCAGACTTGCAAGGTCGGCTTCAATTTCGTCGAAGCGCGGAACAAGGGATTGGAAAAGCCGCTCGCCGGCCTCCGTCGGGGCGACGCTCCGTGTCGTGCGAGTCAGCAGACGGACGCCAAGACGAGCTTCCAGATCCTTGATTGTCGAGCTTAGGGTCGATTGCGAGGTGCCGAGCTTGGCCGCCGCCTTGGTGAAGCTGCGCTCCCGGGCGACCGCCACGAACCACAGAAGATCCTTCATGCCATCGCGCTGCATAGGTCACCTCCAACGGCATTTATATCACAAGCAGATAAGTCCATGCGAATTCCTCAGTCTAATAGAATGGGTTCCGCATCGATATATTCCGGCATGGCGACGGGGATCGCGGGTGATCCGCTCCCGGTCGCCTTGCAAGGATGCCAATTATGGAAACGACCTACGACACAAGGTCCCTCGAAGACCGCTCCGCATGGGGAGCGGTGCTCTCGATGTCGTTGTGCGTCTTCGTGCTTATTGCTTCGGAATTCATGCCGGTCAGCCTGCTATCCCCGATCGCGGCCGATCTCGGTATCACCGCCGGGCACGCCGGACAGGCAATTTCGATTTCGGGGGCTTTTGCCGTCGTCACCAGCCTGCTTGTCGCCGGCCTCACCCGGCGAATTGACCGCCGGCTGGTCGTCACCGGCTTTACGGCTCTCCTCATTGTCTCCGGGCTCGCCGTCACCTTTGCGCCGAATTACGCGCTCCTCATGGTTGGCCGCGCACTGCTCGGAATCGCGATCGGCGGCTTCTGGTCGATGTCGACCGCGATCGTCATGCGCCTGATGCCGCAAGACATGGTTCCAAAAGGCCTCGCCATGCTGAACGCTGGCAATGCCATTGCCGCTACGATTGCCGCACCGGTGGGTAGCTTTCTTGGCGCCTATATCGGCTGGCGCGGCGCTTTCTTTCTCGTCGTGCCGCTCGGTCTGCTGGCGCTGGTCTGGCAGTGGATCAGCCTTCCAGCGCTGCCCCCGCGCCAAAGGAAACGTCCAGGCAATCCGCTGGCGCTGCTGGGCCGTCTTCCAGTCGCCATCGGCATGGCGTCGATCATGATGCTGTTCATGGGCCAGTTCGCGCTTTTCACCTATCTGCGCCCCTTCCTCGAGAGCGTCACACAGCTTGATATCGCCGCGCTTTCGGCGATCCTGCTGGCGATGGGGCTGGCGGGAGTCCTCGGTACCTGGTGCGTCGGCCGGCTTTTGCGGACGCGCCTGTTCGGCATTCTCATAGTCATCCCGCTGGTCATGGCCGCGTTGGCAGTTGCGCTCGTCGCCCTCGGTGCCTCGCCAGTTCCCACAGCGCTGCTGCTCGTTGCCTGGGGTTTCTTCGGTACGGCCGCGCCCGTTGGCTGGGGCACGTGGCTCAGCCGCACGTTGCCGGAGGATGCGGAGGCTGGCGGCGGGCTGCAGGTCGCCGTCATCCAGCTCGCCATCACCGGGGGCGCCGCCATCGGCGGCACGCTCTTCGATACGGTCGGCTGGTGGGGAGCGTTCACTTTTGGCTCGGTGTTGCTCTGCGGATCGGGGCTCGGCGCCTTCGCCGCATCGCACATGGCCCGGAGATCCTCGCAATGATCATCGAGCATGCGACGCTCAGCCGCCGGACATTGCTCGGCGCCGCGCTCGCGGTGCCGGCCTTGCCGCGCGCAGCCGCCAGCCAAGAGAGCAAGGCCCCAGTCAGCCAGGAGCCCTCCGACATGAAGATAGGGATGACTTTTAACGGCCGCACCATGACCGCCACGCTCTACGACAATCCGTCGGCGCGCGACTTCTTCTCCATGCTGCCGCTGGACCTCAAGATCGAGGACTACGCGCATAACGAGAAGATTGCCTATCTGCCGCGCAAGCTAACGGAGGAGGGAAGCGGTCCGTTCGCCAACGAGCAGCCCTATGACCTCTGCTATTTCATGCCCTGGGGCAACCTGGCGATGTTCTACGATGACTACCGCCACCCCGGGCTGATCAGGCTCGGCCGTTTCGACGAGGGCGAGCAGGCCCTGCATGTGCGCGGCGAGTTCCCGCTTCACATCGAACGCATCTGAGGACGCAAAGGAGATCATGATGGACATTCTTCGCGCGGGCAGCAGGCCTTCCGGCAAGGGACCGGCTGACTGGTTCACCGGCACGGTGCGGATCGATCCGCTCTTCAACCCTTTCGACGCCGCGCGAGTCCAAGGCGCTCAGGTGACCTTCGAGCCCGGCGCGCGCACGGCCTGGCATACTCATCCGCTTGGCCAGACGCTGATCGTCGCCTCCGGCCGAGGCCGCGTTCAGCGCGAGGGAGGCCCGGTCGAGGAGATTAGGCCCGGTGACGTCGTCTGGTTCGCGCCGGGAGAGAAGCACTGGCATGGGGCGTCGCCCGAGACAGCGATGAGCCATATCGCGCTCCAGGAGGTTAAGGACGGCAAGGTCGTCGACTGGATGGAGCATGTGACCGACGCACAATACGGCGCCTGAGAAGTCAAACCATCAACTTTGGAGAACTGCCATGATCAAGGACAAGGTCGTAATCATCACCGGAGCTTCATCGGGCATCGGTGAGGCAACCGCGAAGCTGCTCGCGAACAAAGGCGCCAAGGTCGTGCTTGGCGCGCGGCGCGCTGACAAGCTGAAGCGAATCGTCGACGAGATCGCGAACAACGGCGGTCAGGCGGCCTACAAGGAACTGGACGTGACGAAGCAGTCCGACAACGACGCGATCGTCGAGTTGGCAAGGAACGCGTTCGGCCGCGTCGATGTCATGTTCCTGAACGCCGGCCTCATGCCGATCTCGCCACTATCGGCACTGAAGACCGACGACTGGCACCAGATGGTCGACGTGAACGTCAAGGGCGTCCTGAACGGCGTCGCCGCGGTGCTGCCGGAGTTCCTAGCACGCAAATCCGGACACATCATCGCCACCTCTTCAGTCGCCGGGCTCAAGGCCTACCCGAACGGCGCGGTCTACGGAGGCACGAAATGGTTCGTGCGCGACTTCATGGAAGTGCTGCGCATGGAGTCCGCCATGGAAGGGACTAACATCCGCACCGCGACCATCTATCCGGCCGCGATCAACACAGAACTGCTTGAAACGATCAGCGACGAAGGCACGGCCACCGCGATGCAGAACACCTATGACAAATACGGAATCTCGCCCGATCGGATCGCTGACGTGGTTGCGTTCGCCATCGACGCACCGGAAGACACCACGATCAACGAGTTCACGGTCGGGCCCGCCAACCAACCTTGGTGATCCGAACCGAAGCCCCGCAAACAACGTCATCAGATTGCTTCCGAAAATGACACACCTGCCGACATCGTCAACACCATTGCGTTCGGTCGCGGTTAGCCTGCTGGCCCCCATGGCAGCGGTGTTGGCCGGGTTTGTTGTCATCGGCGCAGCATTGCCTGTGCTTCCGCTGCACGTCAGCCACAATCTGGGGTTCGGTAGCGTCATTGTCGGCATGGTGGCAGGAACGCAGTTCGCGGCGTCCCTGGTTTCACGCGTGTGGTCGGGTTCCTTTGCCGACGAGAACGGAGGAAAACGAGCCGTTCTGCTGGGGCTGGTTACCGCAGCGGCTGCCGGGTTGTTCTATCTTGTGTCCTTTGCCGTCGCGAATTCGCCCGTTCTCTCCGTCATGATCCTGGTCGTTGGGCGCGCGGTGCTCGGCGGTGCCGAGAGCTTCATCATCACAGGTGGCGTGGCCTGGGGCCTGGCACTCGTGGATGCCGGGCATTCCGGGAAAGTCATTGCATGGGTTGGCACTGCGATGTTCGCGGCATTGGCCTTCAGCGGACCTTTCGGAACCATGCTGTTCACCGCCTACGGTTTTGCGGCGATAGGACTGCTGACCACATTATTGCCGTTGCTTGTATTGGGATTGCTGATGCGAGCGTCAAACCCTCGGACAAAACTGCGGCAGAGAAAATCCGATTTGAGAGCAGTTTTTGGCGCGGTATGGCTGCCAGGCGTCGGTGCGGCACTCGCCAGTATCGGCTATTGCTCAATCCTTGCCTTCAGCTCCCTTCTCTATGCTGATAATCATTGGCGACCGGTCTGGGTTGGATTTACAGCGTTTGGAGCTGCGCTAATCGTAGCGCGTGTGGTCTGCGGTCATTTGCCTGACAGATATGGCGGTGCAAAGATCGCCCTCCTGTTCGTGGTGGTGCAGTCAGCCGGGCTTCTGCTCATCGCGTTGGCACAAAGCAGTTTGCTTGCTTCTTTGGGAGCCGCGCTGACGGGCCTGGGTTACTCCCTGGTCTACCCCGGGCTTGGCGTGGAGGCGGTTGGTGGCACATCGGCGCAAAACCGCGGCTTGGCAATGGGCATCTACACGGCCTTTCTGGATGTCGCGATGGCTCTTGGAAGCCCGGCTTTGGGATGGGCTGCCGATCGAGCAGGTTTGAGCGCCGTGTTCTTTATCAGCGCCGGTGTCAGCTTTTGTACAACCGCCATTGCTTTGCATTTAGCGTACAACGCGCATCGAAGCCAACAAGTGGACGGCTTCCCACGTCCACTAGACCGGCCAAAGTAGCCATTTAATCGCAAGGTTGAAAGTGACCGCGGGCGACGGGACGGCGACCTCCCGAGCGGTCGCCAGCAAGTCGGCTTTCGGAACAGGCATAGTTGGCCTCCAGGTCCGCTTCGAGGCGCAAATTGCTTCTGGCCAATAAGCGACATCGCTATGTCCAGTAATCGACCGTTTTCCGCACATCGGCAAACCGTGGGCGTTTGGCTGCGGGCTGAACCCCTTCGTGTCCGAAAACTATGTTAGAAAATCTACTGTCTGGATATCGCTTACCTAAATCGCGCGCGGCAACCGACCACTGCTCCGCATCCGATCGTAATATCTCTCAGTGTGACAATCGTATTTTACACTGGCGTGTCGTCGCCTGCGGTTCAAGATGGCGCATCCACCACCGCCGCGCGATATCGCCCGTAGCCGACCTTGACGAGCAGGCCTTCCTTGCACATCCGGGACAAGTAACAGCGAGGGATTCCTGCATTTGAAAAATCACAGGTCCGCACCTCACCGCCCTTCCGAGCCAGAGCAACAGCTTGGTCGCGAAGTGACGGTTGGGGGACACCCGCAAGGCGAAGTGCCTCCGCTCGGTCTCGGTCGCGTTTTCGCATCTTGAGTGCTTGCGGCGCATTCTGGTGAAGAGCTATAGCGAATTCGTAATTCGCGGCTTCGCCGATCCCGGGGAGCCAATATTTCCAAACGCTTTGTAACGTGATGGGCCTGCGGCCCATTGCCCGAACGGCCAGCCGCTTCAGGCAGCCTGCGGGTCGTATTGGAACTCGTTTCTCGTCAGCGCCCTTCCGGCGCGTTCAGGATTTGGGCAAAAGTCTCCATTCCGCACGTGCGATACCGTCGGGTGGAGCGCCCTTACGCGATACCGACAATGCTTTGCGCATGGTCATGGAGTTGTTGGGCGGCTCGCCGGTATTCGATCGCGTCACCGCTGCAGACAACCAGGAACTGCGCCGCGAACTCGTGCGTATTTGCAGCCGGGATGGCGAGCATGGCCTTCACGATCTCCGACATGTCTTGATAAACGCGTTTCAGATCGCGGTCGGAAATGTCGAGGGAGATCGAATTCATCAGTGCCTCCCAGCGTCGAAAACCCGCCAGAACGGGACTTTCGTTCGAGTTTGCGGCAAGAATCTTTTCCGCGGCAGCGGCTCCCATCGGCGCAAAGGAGACCGTCGTGCCCACCACCGTGCGTCTGGTCATTCCATCAAACATCATGTCCGAGTTCCTACGACTGAGGGCAATTCTGTAGGGCCGGCGATCCGGTGGCGCATTGTCTTGCGTCAAATTTCTGCAACGTCGAAAGCCGGCATTGCCTCCGGACTATGACGGATAAGCCGACCGAACTCGGTCGCTCGCTGGCCGAAAACCATCGAACGCCCGCCGCCTGGCCGCGCGATCGCCGCCATGAAGATGATCCGAACCTGCTCGAAGCGGAGCAGCTGGAGCATGAGGGAGGACTTCGGCCGGTGGATTGATGGAGCCATTCATCGCAATGTCGCGCGCCGCTTGCGCTTGGATATCCGCCGCGCGATAGATGCGTCGGTTCAGGGAGGACTCATGCGCAAAATCCTGGTTTCGGTTCTGCTGGCCGCGGCAGCACTCTACGCGAATTGCGCTCTGGCCCTCGACAGCGGCAGCACGCCTGTCGTCGTCACCCCGCTCGCATCGCGCACCACCACCGCCTCCGGCCAGCCGATCACGCTGCCGCAGAAGAACGTGCAGGTTCTGGTGTCGACCTTTGACATAGCGGTGGGCGCGACCTTGCCGGTGCACCGACACCCCTTCCCGCGCTACGCCTATGTCGAGGCCGGAACGCTGAAGGTCACCAATGTCGAGACCGGCAACAGCAACACCTACAAAACGGGCGATTTCATCATCGAGATGATCGGGCAGTGGCATCAGGCGACCAATATCGGCGATGGCCCGGTCAAGCTCCTGGTCATCGACCAGGTCGAGGAAGGCGCGAAGAACACGGAATTGCGCCAGTAGCCGCCAGGCGCCACGCTGATGCGCCGAAAGGCGAGAGGCAATACGCCGCCCGCCTTCCCGCGCCGCAGCGGATAGCCGTCCTGTCCCAGGCGCTGGACCAGCGCTCAGCCCCAGGTGCCGACCATCTGCCGTGTCGTCGCGTTCAGCCGGTTGAAGGCGTTGATCAGGGCGATCTGGACAACCAGCGCGGCCAGCGCCTTTTCATCATAGTGCCGGGCAGCTTCGTCCCAGACATCATCCGGCACGGCGTCCGGCCGGTCGGCGAGCCTCGTGCCGGCCTCGGCCAGCGCCAGGGCGGCACGTTCGGCTTCGGTGAAGTAAGGCGTCTCGCGCCATGCGGCGAGTGCAAAGATGCGCTCGTCTTTCTCGCCGGCCTTCTTGAGTTCGCGCGCATGCATGTCGACGCAGACGGCGCAGTTGTTGATCTGGCTCGCCCGCAGATGAACGAGCTTGCGCGTCAGATAGGGCACGTCGGCGGCGTCGGTCGACTTGTCCAGCGCCATCAGCGCCTGCAGGGCGCCTGGGATGAGCATCACGGGATTCTTGAGCCTGGCTTGCATGGTTTTCTCCTTTTGAAGCGTTTCGTCAGGACGTGTTTTGCCGAGCCCGGAAGCGGTGCTTCCGGATTTCAGCAGATGGAATTTCGGCTCCCGCCTCACTGCCGACGGCAAATCCATAACCGCTCAGCTATGAATTACTCATAACCCTGCAGTTATAAGACTGTCAAGCCGGGAAATGTCGCCTGGTCCACATGGCGGTGTGCCGCTCACGCTTTCGCGCCGGCCGCCCGGGTGCTAGGGCTTTGCGCAACATCATGAAATGGATCGCCCCTTGACCTCGCAAACCCGCCTGCCCCTCATCGAAATCTGTGTCGAAGGCATCGATGGCCTGCTCGCCGCGCAGGCTGCCGGCGCTGACCGGGTGGAACTCTGCGCCAGCCTGGTCGAGGGCGGCATCACGCCGAGCCTCGGCACGGTGCGCGCGGCGCTGGACCAGGCAACCGTGCCGTTCCATGTCATGGTGCGGCCGCGCGGCGGCGACTTTCTCTACAGCGAGACCGAATACCGCTCGATGCTCGCCGACGTCGCGGCACTGCGCGATCTCGGCGTGCCGGGCTTGGTGTTCGGTTGCCTGAACGCCGACGGCACCATCGACGAGAAGCGCATGGGCGAACTGACGGAAGCCGCCGGCTCCCTGAACGTCACCTGCCACCGCGCCTTCGACATGACACGCGATCCAACGCAAGCGCTGGAAGCGCTGATCCGCTGCAAGGTCGGTCGCGTGCTGACCAGCGGCCAGCGCGACACCGCCATCGAAGGCTTGCCCTTGCTGGCCGATCTGGTGCGGCAGGCCGACGACCGCATCATCATCCTCGGCTGCGGCGGGCTCGATCTCGGCAATATAGCCGAGGTGCGCCAAAAGACCGGGCTGGCCGAAATGCACTTCGCCGCGCTGAAGGATGTGCCGAGCGCCATGCACTACCGCAATCCCAAGGTCGGCATGGGCGGCTCCGATCTTGATCGCGAATACCGCAACACATTGACCGACACATCGCTGGTGGCGGCAACGATCGCGGCGGCCAAGGCATGAGCTCTCCGATAGATCGCATAGCGCAAGGCGACGAAGCGGACATACTGGCGCTCAACAACGAGCATGCCGCCGAACTGTCCTGGCTCGAAGCCGAACGGCTGTCGTTCCTGCTTGGCGAGGCGTTTTATGCGCGCCGCATCGGCGATCTCGAAGCCTTCATCATGACCTTCGACCAGGACGCCAACTACGACAGCCCGAATTTCCTCTGGTTTTGCGAGCGCTACGAACGCTTCGTCTATGTCGACCGCGTCGTCGTGGCGGCGCACGCAAGGGGCCGCGGCCATGCGCGCCGGCTCTATCAGGACCTGTTCGAACATGCAGAGCGCGCCGGCCACGCGCTGGTCACCTGCGAGGTCAACACCGATCCGCCCAACCCCGCCTCGGACGCCTTCCACGCCGCGCTGGGCTTCACTGAGGTCGGCCACGCGGTGATCCATGGCGGCAAGAAAGCAGTGCGCTACTACGTCAAGCAGATCGTCGCCTGATTGCTGGCCGAATAAACAAGATCATCCTAATATAAGCGTTCCGCCAAATGGAGGAACCGCGATGCCAAGCAACGTCTTCCGCTTCGACGAAAGCTGGGACATTCCCGAGGGCACGCCGCAGCAAGTGTGGGATGTGCTCTCCGACGCCGAACTGCTGCCGCTGTGGTGGGGCGACGTCTACAAGGAAGTGGTGCCGCTCAACGGCAAGGGCAAGCGATCGGTCGGCTCACGGGCAAGGGCACGGGCGCGCGGCGCCCTGCCCTATGAGTTGAATTTCATCATCGAAGCCGCCGAACTCGAGCCCGGCCGGCTGGTCGTCGTGAAAACCTATGGCGATTTCGACGGGCTGTGGCGGGCTGAACTGTCGCCGTCGGGCAGCGGCACCCATGTCCAATTGACCTGGCAGGTCACGGTCGAGAGGCCGATCCTCAAATTCCTGGCGCCGCTGCTGCGGCCGGCTTTCGCATGGAATCACCGCTGGACGACGCCGCGCGGCGAAGCCGGCCTGCGGCGTTATCTCAGGCTCGCAACAACAGTGCCGCGGCGCGATGAGGCCTGAATCACCAATTGCGGTTCAGCCATTCACGCGCCGGCCGCTCGACAAGGTAGTAGCTGCACAGCGCGCAGGCAAAGACGGCGGCCAGCATCGGCCATGGGCTGATGCCTTGCTCATAGACGAATTTGTAGAAGGGCTGCTGCCACAGATAGAGCGAGTATGACCACAGGCCCAACGTCGCCATGGGCCAGGACGACAGCAAATTCGAAAAAATCGCGGTGCTGAAGTCGAGCGCATTAACGGACAGCGCCAGCAGCGGCACCGCAAGAAGATAGTGGATCGGCGTCGGGACAGGGTCCATGAACAGGATTACCGCGGCGGTCRCCGCCGCCAGAGCGACATAGGGCCCCTTCAACCAGGCCGGCAGCCGACCCTCGGCCTTGAGCAGGCAGATCGAAGCCGACAACAGGATCGAGGCGATGTGCACATCGGTGCGCCAGTAAGTGGCCTCGTAGTCCAGCTCGAACACCCAGTACGACACCGCGCCATTGGCCATGGCGAGCAGGGCCAGCGTCAGCAGCAAGGGGATGACGCGGTTGCGGCTGGAGACGAGCGCGCTGATCAAGGCCAGTATGATGTAGGCGTGCTCCTCGACACAGAGCGACCAGATATGGTCGAGCGCCCCGGCGCGGGTGACGAGAATTCCGGCGTAATTGTAGGTGAATGTCAGCGCCGTCAGCGCCGCCTTCCATTTGAAGGCGATGAACGTGCCGGACAGCGCGATCATGGCAATGACGACGAAGACCAGAAGTGCGGGGTAGATGCGCGAGAAACGGCGTTTGAAGAACTTCTTCAGCGGGTAGCGCTCGATGAACAGGATTTCGGCCATCAGCCGGCCGCTGAGCACGAAGAAGAATTCGACGCCCAGCACGCCAAGATTGATTCCGGGCACCGGGAAAAAATGACCGATCAGCACCAGTGCGATCGACAGGCCGCGCCAGCCATCGAGATAGGCCAGTCTTGTCCTGGCCGATCTGTCGAGGACGGATCGTGACGGAACCATCTGGGTCGCGGTAATTTCGGACATTCCGATCCCTTCGCATTGGCATGCGAAAGGGCACGGCGGTACACATCCGAACCCGGCTCGCATTCCCGCCCCGATCCATACTGCAGTGCAATATAAATTTGTGCAAGTGCGAGATTGTCACTGATGCAGCTCCCAGCGGACATCGACCCGTACGAAAAAGGGGCCGCGAAGGCCCCTTTCCTTGTCCACAACGGCTCGTAAACCGATGAACCGCGTCAGGCGTTGGCTGCAGCCACCGCGCGCTTGGCCATGACCGCGATCAGGTTGGCGCGGTAGTCGGCGGAGGCGTGGATGTCGCTCATCAGGTTCTTCGCCGGCACTTTCACGCCGGCGAGCGATGCGGCGTCGAAATTCTTCGCCAGCGCTGCCTCGATCTCCTTCGAGCGGAAGACGCCGTCGTCGCCGGCGCCGGTGACGGCGACGCTGACGCCGTCCTTGCCCTTGGCCACGAACACGCCGACGATCGCATAGCGCGAAGCCGGGTTGCGGAATTTTTCGTATGCAGCCTTTGCCGGAGCCGTGAAGCTAACTGCCGTGATGATCTCGCCATCCTTCAAGGCCGTCTCGAACAGGCCCTTGAAGAACTTGTCGGCCGAGATCTCGCGCTTGTTGGTGACGATGGTGGCGCCCAGGGCCAGAAGTGCGGCCGGATAGTCGGCCGCCGGATCGTTGTTGGCGATCGAACCGCCGATCGTGCCCTTGTAGCGCACCGCCGGATCACCGATCAGCGACGCCAGATGGGCAAGCGCCGGGCAGGCCTTGCGCAGCTTCTCGTCGTTGGAGACGTCGAAATGCGTGGTAGCCGCGCCGATGGTGACCGTCTTTCCCGACACCTTGATGCCTTGCATCTCCTTGATGCGCGACAGATCGACGAGATCGGAAGGAGCCGCCAGTCGCGTCTTCATGGCGGGTATGAGCGTCATGCCGCCGGAGAGCAGCTTGGTATCGCCGCTTTTCGCGAGCTTGGCGGCATCCGCGACCGAGGCGGCACGGTGGTAGTTGACTGCGTACATTGGCTTTCTCCCTTCGGGGAAAGAGCGAATAGGGAGTAGCGAATAGCGAATAGGAACCATCCTGTCGCACCGCCCTTTCTTCCCTATTCGCTACTCCCTATTCGCTTTTCAGTGCTTCGCGGCGCGGATCGCGGCCCACACGGTGGGCGGCGAGGCGGGCATGGCGATATCGGCGATGCCGATGGCATCGGTGATGGCGTTGATCACCGCCGGCGGCGAGCCGATGGCGCCGGCCTCGCCGCAGCCCTTGATCCCCAACGGATTGCCCGGGCATGGCGTGTTCGAGGTCGAGACCTTGAACGACGGCAGATCGCCCGCGCGCGGCATGGTGTAGTCCATGTAGCTCGCCGTCAGCAGCTGTCCGCTGGTATCGTAATAAGCGCCTTCCAGCAGCGCCTGGCCGATGCCTTGCGCTATGCCGCCATGCACCTGGCCCTCGACGATCATCGGATTGATGATGTTGCCGAAATCGTCGGCGGCCACGAACTGGACGATCTCGGTCGTTCCGGTCTCCGGATCGATCTCGACCTCGCAGATGTAGCAGCCCGCCGGGAAGGTGAAGTTCGACGGATCGTAGAAGGCCGTTTCTTTCAGCCCGGGCTCCATCCCTGCCGGCAGGTTGTGGGCGGTGTAGGCGGCGAGCGCCACCTGGAACCATGGCACGTTCTTGTCGGTGCCGGCGACCTTCAGCGCACCGTTCTCGATGACAATGTCGCCCTCATCGGCTTCGAGCAGGTGAGCGGCGATCTTCTTGGCCTTGGCCTCGACCTTGTCGAGCGCCTTTGATATCGCCGACATGCCGACCGCGCCCGAGCGCGAACCGTAGGTGCCCATGCCCATCTGCACCTTGTCGGTGTCGCCATGGACGATCGAAACCGAATCGATCGGCACGCCGAAACGCTGATTGACCAGCTGCGCGAAAGTCGTCTCGTGGCCCTGGCCATGGCTGTGCGAGCCGGTCAGCACCTCGATCGTGCCGACGGCGTTGACCCGCACTTCGGCCGATTCCCAAAGGCCGACGCCGGCGCCGAGCGAGCCGACCGCCGCCGACGGCGCGATGCCGCAGGCTTCGATGTAGCAGCTCATGCCGATGCCGCGCAGCAGGCCCTTCTTGGCGGCCGCCGCCTTGCGCTTGGCAAAGCCGGCATAGTCCGAAGCTTTCATGGCCGCATCGAGCGAGGCGCCATAGTCGCCGGCGTCATAGTTCATGATCACCGGTGTCTGGTGCGGGAAGGAGGTGATGAAGTTCTTGCGCCGCAGTTCAGCCGGGGAAACGCCGAGCTCGCGCGCCGCCGCTTCCATCGTGCGTTCCAGGAGATAGGTGGCCTCCGGCCGCCCTGCCCCGCGATAGGCATCGACAGGCGCGGTATTGGTGTAGACCGTGCGCACATTGGCGTGGATGGCCGCAATGTCGTACTGGCCCGACAGAAGCGTCGCGTAGAGGTAGGTCGGCACGCAGGACGAAAACAGCGACATGTAGGCGCCGAGATTGGCGATCGTGTCGACCTTCAGCCCGGTGATCCTGTTGTTCTTGTCGAAAGCCATTTCCACCGTCGAGACATGGTCGCGGCCATGCGCGTCGGAGAGAAAGCTTTCGGTGCGGTCGGCGACCCATTTGACCGGCACGCCGGTTTTCTTGGAAGCCCAGAGGCAGACGATCTCTTCGGGATAGATGTAGATCTTGGAGCCGAAGCCGCCGCCGACGTCAGGCGCGATGACGCGCAATTTGTTTTCCGGCGCGACATTGTAGAAGGCGCTCATCACCAGCCGCGCGACATGCGGGTTCTGCGAGGTCGTCCAGCAGGTGTAATGGTCCTCGGCCTTGTCGTAATGGCCGAGCGCCGCGCGCGGTTCCATGGCGTTCGGCACCAGCCGGTTGTTGACGATCTTCATGCGGGTGACATGCGCCGCTGCCTTGATCGCCGCGTCGGTCGCCTTGGCGTCGCCGATCTCCCAGTCGAAGATCAGATTGTTCTCGGCCTCGGCATGGATCTGCGGCGCGCCCTTTTCGAGTGCCTTGGTGGCTTCGACGACGGCCTTCAATTCCTTGTAGGTGATCTCGACCGCCTCGGCCGCATCGCGGGCCTGGCCCTTGGTCTCGGCAACGACGACGACGACGGCGTCGCCGACATAGCGGACCTTGTCGACGGCCAGCGGCGACCAGGCGCCCATCTTCATCGGCGAGCCGTCCTTGGAATGGATCATCCAGCCGCAGATCAGGTTGCCGATGCCGTCGGCCTTGAGCTCCTTGCCGGTCAGCACGCCGATGACGCCGGGCATGGCTTGCGCCTTCTTCACGTCGATCTTCTTGATCTGCGCATGCGCGTGCGGGCTGCGCACGAAGGCCGCATGCTTCATGCCGGGAACCACCATGTCGTCGACATAGCGGCCGGCGCCGGTGATGAACCTTTTGTCTTCCTTGCGCGCGACCCGAGCGCCAACACCTTCAATGCCCATCAGAAATTCCTCCCGAATTTAGGGGAGTAGGTGAGTAGGGCAGTAAGGCAGTAGGGAAATTTTCTTCTGGTTCCCTACTGCCTTACTGCCCTACTGCCCTACTGCCTTGTTCATCTCACGCTGCTTGCTTGGCCTTGCCCTTGGTCCCCTTCGCCATCGTCTTCGATGCGGCGAGGATCGCCTTGACRATGTTGTGGTAGCCGGTGCAACGGCAGATGTTGCCTTCCAGCTCGGCCCGCACCGTCGCCTCGTCGAGGCCTTCGGGATGGCGGTTGATCATGTCGGTTGCCGTCATGATCATGCCAGGCGTGCAGAAGCCGCATTGCAGGCCGTGATGTTCCTTGAAGGCGGCCTGCACGGGATGCAAATCGGCGCCGTTGGCGAGACCTTCGATCGTCACCACGCTCGAGCCGGACGCCTGTACCGCGAGCATGGTGCAGGACTTCACCGCCTTGCCGTCGACATGGACGACGCAGGCCCCGCATTGCGAGGTGTCGCAGCCGACATGCGTGCCGGTCAGGCCGAGATTCTCGCGCAGGAAGTGAACCAGCAGCGTTCGGTCCTCGGCGGTCCCGCTGACCCGCTTGCCGTTCACCATCAACGAAACGTCCGACATGAATCCTCCCTGGGTATCAACCTTGGTCATCACGCTGCCGACGCGCCGCTGGCACTTCGGCCATGCGCTATTCGTACACCGCACAACGCGCAAAAAACAGCGCGACGGAAAAGCTGGATCATTGTACTTTCGGTCATGGCCAAGGCACGAAGGTGCATTCCCCTCGCCCCATTGCCAAACCGCCGAATGGAAGCAACAATATCCTTCGACGCCTGCGCGCCAGAAGCCTGTAAAAACAGCCGCGTATAAAACAGCGTTGGAGGAAATGCGGGAGAACGCCGCTGACCAGTTCACGGACGCGCTACGCCTGCGGCTTGTCGGCGCTGACCACGGACGAGCCCGACCTGGATGCTTTCGCTCGCGCGGTGGCCAGCGAGGCTGCGGCAATCGACGCCGGCTTTGCCCTCGTGTTCTTTTCCCAGAGCCTCGTCGAGGCCGGCGCCCTCTCGCGGGCACTCTCGGCGCATGCGCCGGGGCTCCACCATGCCGGCTGCTCCACCGCCKGCGAGATCACGCCGCAGGGGCTTGAGGAGGGCCATATGCTGGCGATGCTGCTTCCCTCGGCGGCGTTCACCGCGGTCAGCGCCATGGTCGACAATCTATCCTCGTCGGGCATGGACAGGATCACGGGCGAGGTCGAGGCCTTGCGGCGCGCGCTGCGCGTCAGGGTGGGCGGCGAGCGGACCAGGAACACCTTCGCGCTCTGCTTCATCGATGGGCTGTCCTATGCCGAGGAAGCGGTCAGCTCGGCCATCCACTGGGGTCTTGACGACATCCCGCTGCTCGGCGGCTCAGCCGGCGACGATCTGAAATTCGAGACGACGCGCCTGATCTCGAATGGCAGGGTCACCTCGGACAGCGCCATCATCGTGCTGATATCCACCGAGATTCCGTTCCACGTCTTCAAGACCGACAATTTCGTTCCGACCGACGAAAAGCTGGTGGTAACGGCGTCCGATGCCGATCACCGCATCGTGCGCGAGTTCAATGCCACCAACGCGGCTGAGGAATATGCCGCTTCAGTCGGCATCCTGCCGCAGACCCTGACGCCGCTTAGCTTCGCCTCGCATCCGGTGGTGGTGAAGGTAGGCGGCGAATACTACTGCCGGTCGATCCAGAAGATGCACGCGGATGGCTCGCTGTCTTTCTTCTGCGCCATCGACGACGGCGTCGTGCTGTCGATCGCCCAGCCCAAGGACATGGTGGAATCGACACGCGCGGCCCTGCGCGAGGTCGAGGAGAGGCTCGGCGGCATCGACCTGATCCTCGGCTTCGACTGCGTGCTGCGCCGGCTCGACGCGCGCAACCGGCAGGTCTTTCGTGACATTTCGGAACTCTACCGGGTCAACAATGTCGTCGGCTTCGGCACCTATGGCGAGCAGTACCGGTCGATGCATTTGAACCAGACCTTCACCGGCATCGCCTTTGGCGAACGGCAAGCGGCGGAATAAGGGCCGCAGAATGACACGATGCCACTCAAGGACATAAACGACCTAGAAAAGCTGAAGAAGATCAACGCCGCCCTGGTCAGCCGCGTCGAGCGCTCGATGGACCAGCAAGGCAATGCCTTCTCGCTGTTCCAGACCGCCATCTCACTCGAAAACCGGGTGCGCACGCGCACCGAGGAACTGCACTCGACGCTCCGGCGGCTGGAACGGTCCAACATCGACCTCAGCGCCGCCAAGGAGAACGCCGAATTCGCGAACCTGTCCAAGACGAGGTTCCTCGCCGCCGCCAGCCATGACGTGCTGCAGCCGCTGAACGCGGCTCACCTGTCCGTCTCGGCGCTCGCCGAGGTGCAGACCAGCGACGAAGGCAGGAAACTGGTGCGGCAGGTCGAGCGCTCGCTGGAAACGATGGAGGACCTGCTGCGCACCTTGCTCGACATTTCCAAGCTCGATGCCGGCGTGGTGCACCCCGACATAGGCGATGTCAGCCTGGAGGCGCTGTTCTCGTCGCTGCGCTCGGATTTCCAGCCGGTCGCGGAAATCAAGGGGTTGTCGCTGAAATTCCGGCAGGTCAATGCCGTGGTCCGCTCCGACCGCACGCTGCTGCGCCGCATCCTGCAGAACATCCTGTCCAACGCGCTGGGCTATACCCGCTCGGGTGGCGTGCTCGTCGGCACCAGGCATCGCGGCGACACGATCCGCATCGATGTCGCCGACACCGGCTGCGGCATTCCCGAGGACCAGCGCGAGGCGGTGTTCGAGGAATTCCATCGCGGCACCTTGCCGGCCAATGCCGGGCTCGACGGCGGCGGCCTTGGACTGGGGCTCGCCATCGTGCGCCGCATGGCCGGCGCGCTCGGCCACCCCGTGACGTTCTCATCAAAGGTCGGGCGCGGCACGATCTTCCACATCGATGTCCCTGTCGGCATCGGCGCGCCGGCCGACGCCATCGCCAGCGCCACCAGCCTGGAACGGTCGCGCGGCTACGGCCTTTTCGGCACCAAGGTGCTGCTGGTCGAGAACGACGCCGAGGTGCTGGAGGCCATGACCTTCCTGCTCGAGCGCTGGCAGTGCCTGGTGCGGTCCGCGACCTCGACCGACGATGCGCTGGACCTGCTCGGCGACACCGACTGGGTGCCAGACATCATCATTGCCGACCAGCATCTCGACGGCGGCGATCTCGGCACCGCCACCATATCGGAAGTCCGCGACTATCTCGGCCGCGCCGTGCCGGCGCTGATCGTCACCGCCGACAGTTCCGAAGCCGTCGCCAAGGCCGCCCGCGCCGGCGGCATCGAACTGATGCGCAAACCGCTGAAACCGGCGCAGTTGCGCGCACTGCTGGCGCATCTGCTGGCTTAGCTCCATACCCTCCCTTGGGGAGGGTCGGCGCGCAGCGCCGGGGTGGGGTGCGGCGCCAAGCTCTCCCACCCCGCTCCGCTTCGCGGATCGACCCTCCCCACGTGGGGGAGGGTAAAAGATCAAAACCCCGCCTGATCCCTGAAAAGCTCCGCATTGTCCAGCTTCGAAACCTCGATCACCGCTTGCGTGCGGCTGTAGACGTTGAGCTTGCGCAGGATCTCCGAGACATGCGCCTTGACCGTGGTCTCGCCCACCTGCAGCTCGTAGGCGATCTGCTTGTTGAGCAGGCCCTGGCGCAGCATTTGCAGCACGCGCAGTTGCTGCGGCGTCAGCTTGGACAAGCGCTGGACCATGTCGGCGCGGTCGATGCTGTCAGCGTCCGCCGGCTGGCCTTCATAGGTTTCCGGCACATAGATGGCGCCGTCCATCACCGAGCGGATGGCGGCGGCCAGATCGCTTTTGCGCGCCGATTTCGGGATGAAGCCGGCAGCGCCATAGGACAAGGCCTCGGAAATGATGCGCGGCTCCTCGTAGCCGGACACGATCACCACCGGCAGGCGCGGATAGCGGGTCCTAAGCTGCAGCAGCCCTTCGAAGCCGTGCACGTCGGGCATTGAGAGATCGAGCAGCGCAAGGTCGAAAGGCTTGGCGTCGGCCAGCAGATCGAGCGCCTCGGCGATCGAGCGCGCCTCGACCGTGTCGACCTCCGGATAGGCCATCTGCACGGCGCTGTGCAGCGCCTCGCGAAACAGCGGGTGGTCGTCGATGATCAGGAACCGGGCGCGATCATTGGGTGCTGTCATGTGGCTCGTTCCGGTTTACCGGCCACACCATAGCCCCGCGACCATGGCCGGATTATTAGCAAATAGTCTATCGCGAGTTGATAGGCCGCAGCAAAGTGATGGGAACCCTGAATTCCTTATACGGCCCCGGCAAAGCCCGTGCTTTATGAAAAGCGACGCCTTGCCCGCCCCCCGAAATCGGCCGAAGGTGCCGCAGACATTCCGATATCCAGCGCAGAGACAACCATGACCGCCTTCGTCCTTCCCGTACCGCCAACGCCTTCCGTCGCCATCAGCGGGTCGGCAGAGCGTTTTGCCGTGCGGCGCATTTTCTGCGTCGGCCGCAACTATGCGGCGCACGCCCGCGAATTCGGCAATGACGAGCGCGATCCGCCCTTCTTCTTCACCAAGCCGGCCGACGCGGTGGTCGATTCCGGCACCGTGATCCCCTACCCGCCGCTGACCGCCAATCTGCACCATGAAATCGAGCTGGTGGCCGCGATCGGCAAACCGGGCTTCCGCATTGCGCGTGAGCGGGCGCTGGACCACGTCTGGGGTTATGGCGTCGGCATCGACCTCACCCGACGCGATCTCCAGGACGAGGCCAAGAAGGCTGCGCGGCCCTGGGACTGGTCGAAGGCGTTCGACCGTTCCGCCCCTTGCGGCCCGCTGGTCCCGGCGCAAAAGACCGGCCACCCGACGAAAGGCCGCATCTGGCTCGCCGTCGACGGCAAGGTGCGGCAGGACGCCGATCTCACCGAGCTGATCTGGCCGATAGCGGACATTGTCTCGATCTGCAGCGAGGGCGTGGAATTGCAGGCCGGCGACCTGATCTTCACCGGCACGCCGGCCGGTGTCGGCGCCGTGAAGTCGGGTGAGACGATGACCGGCGGCGTCGACGGCATCGGCACGATCGAAGTGACCATTGGCCAGCCGAAGTGAGCGCATGAGCGAACTCGTCCTGCACAATTACTATCGCTCCTCCACCTCCTATCGGGCGCGGATCGCGCTGGAGATGAAGGGGCTGCGCTATGACTATGTCCCGCATCATCTGCGCCACGGCGAGCATCTGGAACCAGCCTATCTCGCGGTCAATCCGCAAGGGCTGGTGCCGGCATTGGTGCTCGACGACGGTACGCTGTTGACGCAGTCGCTGGCGATCATCGAATATCTCGACGAGATCCATCCCGAGCCGCCGCTGCTGCCGAAGGACCCGCTTGGCCGGGCGCGCGTGAGAATGCTGGCGCAGATGATTGCCTGCGACATCCATCCGGTAAACAATCTGCGCGTGCTGACCTCGCTGCGTACTTTGTTCGGCGCCGGCGACCAGGACATCACCAACTGGTTCCGCCACTGGGTGAACGAAGGCTTTCAGCCGCTTGAAAAGATTCTGGCTTCCTCGCCTCAGACGGGAACATTCTGCCATGGCGAGGCGCCGGGCCTCTCCGATATCTGCCTGGCGGCGCAGATCGCGAGCAACGCCCGCTTCGGCGTCGACCTGACGCCCTACCCGACGATAGCCCGCATCAACGGCGCCTGTATGGCGCTGCCGGCTTTCCAGAAAGCCGCGCCGCAGAACCAGATCGATGCCGAGTAGAGAAGCCAAAGACCCCGAGGAAGCCAAGGCGCTCGCCGATATCGAAGAGTATGGCTGTCATATCCTCTATGTGCTGGAGGAGAACGAGCATCCGCCATTCGCGTACTCGGTGGGGATAGAACACAATTTCAAAGTCCCTGAACTGGTCGTCGTCGGACTCAAGCCGGAACTTTCGCAGACCATCATCAACGAGTATTGCCGACGAGTGCGCAGCGGCGAGAGGTTCAGCGTCGGAGGGCGGGCGTCAGGGTTCTTGGGAGGCGGCTTCGACTGTCAGTTCGGCTCGGTCCATCCGGACCACTATCCTGAACATTTCGGTTGGGATATCTGGTTCTACGACGGCTCGGATTTCCGGATTATGCAGCTAATTTTTCCAACAACTTCCGGGGTTTGGCCGTGGGATGCCGAAGCTGGCGAATGGGTTCGCAAACGGCAACCGTTGCTTGATACCCCGCCCTAACTAGTGCCCTAGCCTTAGCGTCGCCACCCAGAACACCAGCGCCGCCAGAGCGACACCGCCGCCAAGCATGCAAACACCGCTCCAGCCCCAGGCGCCAAAAATCATGGTCGAGGCGATGGAGCCTAGCGCGCTGCCGAGCGAATAGAAGATCATGTAGCCGCCGACCAGCCGGCTGCGCGCATCCGGCCGGCGCGCGAAGATCAGGCTCTGGTTGGTGACATGGACGGCCTGGATCGCCAGGTCCAGCATGACGATGCCGGCGACAAGCAGCCACAGCGACGCGCCCATGAAGGCGATCGGCAGCCAGGCTGCGGTCATCAACAGCAGGCTGAGGCCGGTGACCAGCTGGCCACGGCCGCGATCGACGAGGCCGCCTGTCCAGCGAGCACCGAGAGCGCCGGCGACGCCGGCAAGGCCGAACAACCCGATCGCGGTGTGCGAGAGGGAAAATGGCGCGGCACTCAGCGGCAGCACCAGCGGCGCCCACAGCACGTTGAAGCTGGCGAAGATCAGCATGGCGAGCACCGCGCGCACGCGCAGCAGCGGCTCTTGAACGAACAGCAGCACCACCGAACCCAGCAGGCGCGGATAGGATGTGCGTGGCCGCTCCGCCTCGTGGCGCGGCAGGATGAGGTAAAGAACCAGCGCCATGACCAGCGTCAGCCCCGCCGAGACCAGATAGACCCAGCGCCAGCCGGCGAGGTCGGCGACGACACCGGCGGCGAAGCGGGCAAGCAGGATGCCAAGGATGACGCCGCTGGTGACGGTGCCGACCGCCCGCCCCCGCTCGGACGGAACGGCGAGGTCGGCGGCATAAGCCACCAGCACCTGCACCACCACGGCAAGCAGCCCGACGACCGAGAGACTTGCCAGCAGCATCGCCGCGCTCGGTGCGACCCCGACCGCGATCAGCGCCACGGCGGAAAGCACTGCCTGCCCGGCGATCAGTTTGCGGCGGTCGAACAGATCGCCCAGCGGCACGATGAAGAACAGGCCGAGCGCATAGCCGATCTGCGTGACCGTCACCACGATGCCGATCGAGGCCGGCGCGATGGCGAAATCATGCGCCATGGCGTCGAGCAGTGGATGCGCGAAATAGACATTGGCGATGCTCAGGCCACAGGCAATGGCGAAGACCAGCGCCGTCATTCCCGACAGTCCCGGTGGTGACCCCGGCGCGACCTGTGGCGGCCCATCGGACCGCTGCGCGCCTGTCGCCACGCCGTTCACTACCTGCATGTTCATGTCGCTCTCCGCAAAGAGGTTTTAAGTTGAAACCACTTGCTGGATAGGCAGAACAGTTTTATCTTGCAACCGAAATGACGGATCTGGACCAACGATTGCCATGGTGAAACGAACGAGCCACCACGAAGCGGATTGCCTGATCGCGCGGCCGCTGGACGCGATCGGCGACTGGTGGTCGCTGCTCATCGTGCGCGACGCCTTTGACGGCTTGCGCCGCTTCGGCGAGTTCCAGAAGAGCCTCGGCGTCGCCAAGAACATCCTGTCGGCGCGGCTGCGCAATCTGGTCGCGCACGGCATTCTCGAGACGGTGCCGGCACCCGACGGCAGCGCGCACCACGAATATGTGCTTACGGAAAAGGGGCGCGGCCTTTTCTATGTCCTGGTTGCCTTGCGGCAATGGGGCGAGACCTATTTCTCCGGGCCGGGCGAGCCCTACACTTTCATGGTCGATACGCGGAGCGGCCGGCCGATCAGGCGCCTGGAGGTGCATGCCGAGGACGGGCGGCTGCTGGTCCCCGGCGATACGAGGCTTGCCGATTTCCGCACCCAGGAAAACAGCTGACCGCGCTTGGTGGACGGCGGACTGGCCAGACTGGCGGAATCGATTTCCGCTTGACCGGGCGGGGAATCGGCTATCGTTTCCCCGGACAGTACGCAGGGTGGAGTGACCGATGAAAGCCGTCGTCTTCGAGAAATTCGGCGAAGCGCCGACGATCCAGACCGTTCCCGATCCGAAGCCGGCTGCCGATGGCGTCGTCATCAAGGTCGAGGCGACGGGGCTGTGCCGCAGCGATTGGCATGGCTGGATGGGCCATGATGACGGCATCACCTTGCCGCATGTCCCGGGCCATGAGCTGGCGGGCGTCGTCGTCGCCGCCGGCAAGCAGGTCAGCCGCTGGAAGGCCGGAGACCGCGTGACGGTGCCGTTCGCCGTCGGCTGCGGCCGCTGCTTCGAATGCACCTCGGGCAACTATCAGGTCTGCGAGCACCAGACGCAGCCGGGCTTCACCGGCTGGGGCTCGTTCGCCGAATATGTCGGCATCGAACATGCCGACACCAATCTGGTGCGCCTGCCCGAGGAGATGGAATACGCCACCGCCGCCAGCCTCGGCTGCCGTTTCGTCACCTCGTTTCGCGCCATCGTCGACCAGGGCCGGGTCAAGCCCGGTGAATGGGTGGCGGTGCATGGCTGCGGCGGCGTCGGCCTGTCGGCGATCATGATCGCCAGTTCGCTGGGCGCCAACGTCATCGCCATCGACCTCACCGACGAGAAGCTGGAGTTCGCCAAAAAGATCGGCGCCGTGGCGACCATCAATGCGTCAACGACACCGAATGTGGTCAAGGCGGTCAAGCAGATCACCAATGGCGGCGCGCATATGTCGATGGACGCGCTCGGGCACCCCACCACTTCCTTCAACTCGATCGCCAATCTGCGCCGGCGCGGCCGCCATGTGCAGGTCGGCCTGATGCTCGGCGAGCACGCCCGCCCGCAAGTGCCGATGGATAAGGTCATCGCCTTCGAACTCGAAATCCTCGGCAGCCACGGCATGCAGGCCTACCGCTACCAGGCGATGATGGAGATGATCCGCCACGGCAAGCTCAAGCCCGAACTGCTGGTCGGCAAGAAGATCAGCCTCGACGAAGCGCCCGCGGCGCTGATGGCGATGGGCGGCTTCGAGGGCATTGGTATCGGGGTGGTGACGAAGTTCTAGGCGCCGGCGTCGCTTTCCGAACTACCGCGCAAACTTCTTCGCGCCGAACACGCAGGCCACCACGCCGAGCGTGACCACCACCATCAGCGGGCTGACCTGCTCGTGCAGCAGCGTCGCCGCGAGTGCCAGGCCGAAGAACGGCTGCAGCAACTGCAGCTGGCCCACGGCGGCGATGCCGCCCTGAGCCAGGCCGCGGTACCAGAAGACGAAACCGATCAGCATGCTGAACAGCGAGACATAGGCGAGCCCGATCCAGGCGTGGGAGCCGACGGCGGCAAAGGATGGCGGCAGCGTCGCGAAAGTCAGCACCAGCATGATCGGCAACGACAGCGTCAGCGCCCAGCAGATCACTTGCCAGCCACCGAGCTTGCGTGACAGCGCCGCGCCCTCGGCATAACCCAGGCCGCAGACGACGATGGCCGCGAGCATCAGGCCATCGCCGACCGGTGAAGCCGTCACGCCCTGCATGAGCGCGAAGCCGGCGACCAGGGCGCTGCCGATGCAGGAAAACAACCAGAACGCCGGTCGTGGACGCTCGCCGCCGCGCAGCACGCCGAAGATCGCGGTTGCCAGCGGCAGCAGGCCGACGAAGATGATCGAGTGGGCGGAGGTAACGTGCTTCAGTGCAAGTGCGGTAAGCAACGGAAAGCCGACCACCACGCCGAGCGCCACGATCACCAGCGACAACAGATCGCCGCGCTGCGGGCGTTTCTCCCGGAACAAAAGCAGCATTGCCAGGCCAAGCAGTCCGGCAATCGCGGCGCGGGCTGATGTCACGAAGGTCGGGTCGAAATCCATCACCGCTACGCGCGTCGCCGGCAGCGAGCCTGAGAAGATCAACACGCCGATAAATCCGTTCAGCCAGCCGCTCGCGGTCTTGTCCATTCCAGGCTCCATGTCTTTCGCCCTCTATCGGGCAGATGCCATGGCATAGCCAGAGACAATGGGGTACAATTGCGCGAAACTGTAATGGCATATCGAGCAGTACAGATGACAGACTTTGCCTTGGAGAAGGACGATGCGCCCGCACTCACGACCACTCTGGTCGAGACTGTCATGGCGACCATCCGCCAGCGGATCGCCGCGCGCAGCCTGACACCGGGAGCCCGGCTGCCATCGATCCGCGCCTTCGCCCAATCCATGCAGGTGTCCAAATCCACCGTGGTCGAAGCCTATGAGCGGCTCGCCGCCGAAGGCACGATCCGCTCCCGGCCAGGCTCGGGCTTCTATGCCGCCGGCACGCTGGCGCCGCTGTCGCTGGCCGAGATCGGTCCCCGGCTCGACCGCGCCGTCGATCCGCTCTGGGTCTCGCGCCAGTCGCTGGATGCCGGCGACGAGGTCCTGAAACCCGGCTGTGGCTGGCTGCCGGCCTCATGGATGCCGCAGGCCGCGCTGCGCCGGGCACTGCGCACGGCAGCGCGCGCCGACGATGTCACGCTTGCCGATTACGGCACGCCGCTCGGCCTGCCGCCGCTGCGGCAGTTGCTGGCGCGGCGCATGGCCGGGCATGGCATTGAAGTCTCGCCTGAACAGATCATGCTGACGGAATCGGGCACGCAGGCCATCGACCTGTTGTGCCGGTTCCTGATCGAGCCCGGCGACACGGTGCTGGTCGACGACCCCTGCTATTTCAATTTCCAAGCGCTGCTGCGCGCCCACCGCGCCAAGGTTGTCAGCGTGCCCTATACGCCGTCGGGACCTGATATCGAGCTGTTCGCGCAGGCCCTCGCCGAGCATCGGCCGCGCCTCTACATCACCAACTCCGCCATCCACAACCCGACCGGCGCGATCCTGTCGCCGGTCACCGCGCATCGTTTGCTGAAGCTCGCCGACCAGTCGGACCTGACCATCGTCGAGGACGACATCTTCGCCGATTTCGAACATGCCCCTGCCCCGAGACTCGCGGCCTTCGACGGCCTCAGCCGCGTCGTCCAGATCGGCAGCTTTTCCAAGACGCTGTCGGCATCGGTGCGCTGCGGTTTCATCGCCGCGCCCCGCGATTGGATCGAGGGCCTGACCGACCTCAAGATCGCCACGACCTTCGGCGGCGGACGGCTGGCGGCCGAATTGGTGCTGACATTGCTTAAGGACGGCAGCTACCGCAAGCACATGGATCTGCTGCGCGCCAGGCTCGCACGCGCCATGGCCGAGACCGGCGCCCGTCTGAAGGCGATCGGCATCACGCCCTGGATCGACCAGCCGGCCGGCCTGTTCCTGTGGTGCGGCCTGCCCGATAGCATTGACGCTGCCGACGTCGCCCGCCGGGCGCTGGCCGACAATGTCGTGCTGGCGCCCGGCAATGCGTTCAGTCTGTCACAGACGGCCAGCCGTTTCCTGCGCTTCAACGTCGCCCAGTGCGAAGACGGGCGGATCTTCAAGGTGGTCGAGGCGGCGATGGCGCGCTGATCTCAGCGGCTAGCACAGACCTCCCGCACGCAGTCGCGCATCCAGCGTTGCGCCGGGTCGGCATCGAGGCGCGGATGCCAAAGCATCGAAATGGTGACTTCCAGCGTCGTGACCGGCAGCGGAAAACTGTGCATGCCGGCCCGCGCGCCGGCCGTGTGCCGCTCGGGCACGCTGGCGATCAGTTCCGAGGCCCGCGCCATGGCGAGCGCGGCCGAGAAACCCGAGACCATGCACACCACCGTCCGCTGCAGGCCAAGCCCGCTCAGGGCTTCGTCGATCGGCCCTCGCTCGCGGCCGCGCCTGGAAATACTGATGTGCCGGCCAGCGGCGTAGCGCTCGGGCGTTACCGTGCCTTCGCTCAGCGGATGGCCCGCTCGAACGGCGCCAATGAAACGGTCGCGAAAAAGCGCCTGGATGCGCACTTCGGGCCCGGTTTCGCCGGCAACGCCGATTTCCAGGTCGATCAAAGCGTCGCGCAGCGACATCACATCCTTGTCGGACTTCGGCGCGAAACGCAGCCGCACGCCAGGCGCTTCGGCCTCGATGCGGGCGACCAGGCGAGGCCCGAATTCCTCGACGAAGCCTTCATTGGTGCGCAGCGTGAAAACCCTGTCCAGGCTTGACGGATCAAGAAGTTCAGCAGGCCGCAGCAGCGCCTCCGCTTCCTGCACGACCGGCCCGACCTGACGGCGCAATTCCTCCGCGCGCGGTGTCGCCACCAGGCCGCGGCCGGCGCGGACCAGCAGAGGATCGCCCGTTGCCTCCCGCAGCCGCGCCAGCGTCCGGCTCATCGCCGACGGGCTGAGCCGCAGACGGCACGCGGCGCGCGCCACGCTGCCTTCCGCGAGCAGCACGTCGAGAGCGAACAGCAGGTTGAGATCGGGAGATGTCATCGCCTGCTCATAGCATGATGTGGCGTCTCATGCACTGACATGTTGCAAATGCTGCGCCTTCCGCCATGTCAGCCGCAGGACTAGATCTCCGATGGCTCCGGTTCAGGAGCGAAGGAAAAGGAGATCGCCATGGCAGTCGCAGCGCAAGATCGGGATGGGATATCAGCCCCGCAACAGAATCAATCGGTCGGCTGGGCGCTGGCAAGCCTGTCGCTCGCCACGCTGCTGTCGTCGCTCGGAACCAGCGTTGCCAGCGTCGGGCTGCCCTCGCTGATGCAGACGTTCGGGGCGTCGTTCCAGGCCGTGCAATGGGTGGTCCTGGCCTATCTCCTCGCCATCACCACGCTGATCGTCAGCGCCGGGCGGCTGGCCGACATGTTCGGGCGCCGGCCGCTGCTGCTTGGCGGCATCGCGCTGTTCACAGCGGCATCCGTGCTCTGCGGCCTGGCGCCGACGCTCTCACTGCTGATCGCCGCGCGCACCGTGCAGGGGCTTGGCGCGGCGCTGATGATGGCGCTGACGCTGGCCTTTGTCGCGGAGACGGTGAGCAAGGAGCGGACCGGCAGCGCCATGGGCCTGCTCGGCGCCATGTCGGCGATCGGCACGACGCTCGGCCCCTCGCTCGGCGGCCTCCTGATCGCCGGCCTCGGCTGGCGGGCGATCTTCCTGGTCAACGTGCCGCTAGGCCTGCTGACCTTTGCCCTCGCCTGGCGCGCCCTGCCCGCTCGCAACAAGAACGCGCAGGCCGTTAAAGGCAAGTTCGACACGATGGGCACTGCCTTGTTGGCCATGACGCTGGCCGCCTACGCACTGGCCATGACGCTGGGCCGGGGCCATTTCGGCCCGCTCAACATCGGCCTGCTGGCCGCGACCGCCCTCGGCATCGGTCTGTTCGCCGTCGCCCAGAAGCGGGTGAGGAACCCGCTGGTCCAACTCGCCAGTTTCCGGGACCCGCAGCTCAGCGCCAGCCTGGTCATGAGCCTCATCGTCGCCACGGTGATGATGGCAACCCTGGTGGTCGCGCCGTTCTATCTGTCGCGTGGACTGGGGCTCGATGCCGCGATGGTCGGCGTGGTGCTCTCGACCGGGCCGCTTGTGTCGACCCTGTCGGCCCTGCTGGCCGGACGGCTTTCCGACCGCTTCGGAGCCCACAGGATGATGGTCGCCGGCCTCGCCAGCCTGACCGCGGGCACACTCCTTCTGTCGCTTGCCCTGACCAGGCTCGGCATTGCCAGCTATGTCGTGCCTATCACGGTCACCTGCTTCGGCTACGCGCTGTTCCAGACCGCCAACAATGCGGCCGTCATGACCGGTGTTGGTGCCGGCGAACGCGGCGTCATTTCAGGCCTGCTCAATTTGTCACGCAATCTCGGCCTCATCACCGGCGCATCCCTGATGGGCGCCATCTTCGCGGTCGCATCGGACGGTGGTCAGGATGTTCTCGGCCCCGCTTCGGCTGCCCGGGGCATGCAAATCACCTTTGAGACGGCAACGGCGCTGGCGCTGGTTGCGCTGCTGCTCGCGCTGTTCTCGCAGCGCCTTGCCGGCCGTACCCAGCCCGGGATTGCCTGACCCGTTTGGGCGTTTGCCGATGCAGCCCGAAGGTTGCCGGGCCGATCCCGGGCTGCTACTGGTCGGCGCGCGGGCAAATGCCTGCAACGTCAATTTCGGGGCAGCGCTATGGGAACCACCAAGGCAGCAGACAAGTAAGCCGCGACAACATCTCGTTGTTGCGGCCTTCTGCCCCGTCAAATCAGACCATCCATGAAACGGCAGATCGCCGCCAAATCTCACCATTTGTGCGGATGCTCAATCATGCCTTTTCCAAAACGCCCCTCTCCCCAAAAGAAGATATGGGCCTATTCCATGCCGTCGGCGCTGCTGCTGATGGCGCCTTTCGATATCCTGGCCTCGCTGGCCATGGACATCTACCTGCCGGTGGTTCCGCTGATGCCGGAAGCTCTCGGCACATCGCCCTCAGTCATTCAGCTGACGCTGAGCCTTTATATGATCACGCTTGGCCTCGGCCAGATAGTGTTCGGCCCGATCTCCGACCGGATCGGCAGGCGCCCAGTGCTGCTCGGCGGCGGGCTGCTGTTCGCGGCTGCTTCCATCGCGCTCGCCGGCACGTCATCGGCCGCAGCCTTCGTCGCGTTGCGCGTCGTGCAGGCCATGGGGGCGTCCGCTGTCCTGGTCGCGACCTTCGCCACGGTGCGCGATGTCTATGCGGAGCGGCCCGAGGGCGCGGTCATATATGGCCTGTTCAGCGCGATGCTGGCCTTCGTGCCGGCGTTGGGGCCAATCGCAGGCGCCTTGATCGCCCAGGGTTTCGGCTGGCGCGCGATCTTCGTCATGCTTGGCATTCTGGCCATGGCGGCCACGCTCAATGCATGGCTGCGCTGGCACGAGACGCGGCCCACGAACGGTTCCGGCCCGCGCCCTGCCTTCGGCCCGATCCTGCGCAGCTTTGCCTTCTGGACCTATACGCTTGGTTTTGCCGCGGCCATGGGCACTTTCTTCGTGTTCTTCTCGACAGCGCCGCGCGTGCTCATCGATCGTGCCGGCTTTACCCAGGTCGGTTTCAGCCTCGCCTTTGCCACGGCGGCACTGGTGATGATCGCGACCACACGGGTTGCCAGGCCGTTCATCGCGCGCTGGGGCACGGCGGGCAGCCTGGCGCGGGGCATGGCGACGCTGCTTCTCGGCGCCTCGATGCTGGCGATCGGACAGGTGCTCGCCGCGCCGTCCTTCGCCACCTTCGTCGTGCCCATGTGGGTGATGGCGGTGGGCATCGTCCTTGCAGGGTCGGTCACCGCCAACGGCGCGCTTGAAGCGTTTGGCGATGTCGCGGGGACGGCGGTGGCGCTCTATTTCTGCGCCCAGAGCCTGATCGTCGGCATTGCCGGCACGTTGTTCGTCATCCTCCTGGGTGGCGACACGGCATGGCCGCTGGCCGCCTATGCCACGGTGCTGGCCGCAACGACTTTATGGGCGTTGAAGCGTCTGCAGGGCCGGCAAGGAACCACGAACTGAAAACCCGCAGGGGCTGGGGCGAACGCTCAGGCCCCTGCCCGTTTGCGGCGCTCGTAAAGCATGACCAGCGTTTCGGCCGTCAGCGCCGGCTTTTCCTCGCCTTCGATCTCGACCGTGTTGGCTGCCTTCATCAAATACTGTCCGGGTCCCCTGTCCTCCATGGAAAGCAGGACAGTGCGCAGCCTGATGCGCGCACCGACCCTGACCGGCGCCAGGAAACGCACCTTGTCGAAGCCGTAGTTGAACGCGGCCTGGGTGTTTTCCGGCACGATGCCCATGCCGAGCGCCAGCGCGCCGATGATCGACAACGTCAGATAGCCATGCGCGATCGTCGTGCGGAACGGGCTTTGCCGCCGCGCACGCTCGGGGTCGACGTGAATCCATTGATGGTCGCCGGTGCATTCGGCGAACTGGTTGATCCGGTCCTGGTCGACCGTGGTCCATTCCGAGACGCCGAGTTCCTGCCCGGACATCGTCCTCAACTGCTCGTAGGTCGGCGGCGTTTTAGGCCGTACTTCGTTCATTCCTGCTTTCCCGATCGCTTGCCGTGCCTCCGGACCACGAACGGATGGCCCCTGTCAATTCACCCCTTGTGAATCGGTTCCGTCCAATTCCGGCTGAATCGTGCCATGCCTTGCCGCGCAATGGCAGGCCGAATTCGGATTTTCGCACCTTCCAGGGGCGCCGGCGCTTATAACGTGGCGCGGATGCAACTATGCGCAAGGTTGCGAAATTGCAAACCGGCATGTCCTGCAGAAGGCGAACGACGGGCCGCCGGGGCCTATTTCTGCCCGTAGCCGGCGCGGATTTCCTCCATCGCATCCTTGATGCGCGCGCGCAGGATCTCGATCGATTCGGTTCCGGATTTGCGAGCCAGTTCAGCCACTTCACCGGCATTCTTGAGCGCGGCCTCGAAGGATTTCCTGGCGAACTCCGTCTGCTTGGCCATCAGCTCCTGCGGGTTGCCCGGCGCGCGGTAGCTCTGCGCCATGTCGGCAATTTCGCGCAGCGTGTCCTGCAGCATTTCGCGCTGCCTCGACAACAGCGAGGTCGCGCCGGCGGCGCCGGCTCGCGCCGATTTCTCCAAGGCCTCGAGGTTCTTGCGATGATGGGCAAGGATCGCCTCGACATCGACATTGGGCACCTTCAGGTCGCGGCCGAACTTGCCGAACATGTCCATGAAGGAATCGGATTCCGGTTGTTTCGCCATGATGTCTTCTCCCCTTTTGCCGCGGATGCGGCTGCCCTCACGGGGAGCATAGCACTCGGATGCCGCGTGTCCATTTCGAACACGGGCATCTCGAACCATGCGCATCAATTGACCGGGAGCAGCAACTCGATCGTGTAGAGCACAATGCCCGCCAGCCCGCCGATGATCATGCCGTTGAAGCGGATATATTGCAGGTCCCGGCCGATGTTCATCTCGATCAGCCGCGTCAGTTGCGCCAGGTCCCAGCGTTTGACCTGGTCGGCGATGAACTTCGACACGCCGCTCTTCTGGCTTTCGACGAAGGAGGCGAGCGCCACGACGAATCCCTGGTTCATGTCGGCCCGAATCTGTGGATCGCCGGCGAGATGGCGGCCGACCTCGACGAACATGTTGGCGAGATGCGCGCGGATCACCGAATTCGGCGCCTTGGCGTCCTGCTCGATGAACAGGCTGAGGCTCTCCCACATGTCGCCGGCCAGCGTCCTGACTTCGGGTCGGGCGAGGAAATCACGCTTCATCTTCTCGGCACGCTTTGCATATTGCTTGGACGTCCGCAGCCGCTCGACGAAGGCTTGCGCGAAACGGTCGAACTCGGCCCGCATCGGATGGTCGGGATCGGCCCGCACCTCGTCGAGCAAGGAGCCCGCCGAGGCGACGATCTTCTTCAGGAGATAGGCGTCGGCGCGGAACAGGTTGAACAGCGACGGCAATTCCTCGCGGATTTTTTCGCGCATTGTCGCGAGCGCCTGTTCGTCGTTGAGGAACCGGCCGACCACCTTGATGAATTCGTCGAACAGTTTTTGATGACGGCGGTCGTCGGTCAGCGCCGACAAGAGTTCCGCCGCCAGCGGCGCCAGCGGCACCTTTTCGATCTGCTCCAGCATGCGGCTGGTGACGAAGCCACGCAAGCCGGATTGCTCGACGGCGGCGAGCGTCTGCGGCACCAGCCGCACGACGAAACGCGACAGGCCGGCGGCACGCTCGGCATCGGTCAGCCAATCGGCGACGAGCGCCGCAAAGTCGACCTCTGCGAGTTTTTCCCGCACCGGCTCCGGCGCCAGGAAATTGGCCTCGATGAAACGGCCGAGATTGTCGGCGATGCGGTTCTGGTTTTCCGGGATGATGGCGGTGTGCGGGATCGGCAGCCCGAGCGGCCGCCTGAACAACGCCACTACGGCGTACCAGTCGGCAAGGCCGCCAATGGTCGCCGCCTCGGCGAAGGCTGCGACGAACCCCAGCCACGGATAGCTGCTTTGGAACGACTTGGCCAAGGCGAACACCAGCACGCAAAGCACCAACGCGGCCGTGGCTATGAATTTGGTGCGACGCAGCGCCGAAAGCTTGGCGGCCGCGTCGCCATCGAAGCGGACAGGCGCCAGGGACGGAGCCGATTGGGACATGGATGAACTGCTCCTCGTCGATCTCTGGTCGACCTCTGGTCGACTTCGTTGTCGATCCCAAGCCTATTTAGGGTTTCATCAGCCGGAATGCCCGTAACGGCCGGTTTTCCCCGCCTTTTTGCTGGGCTGCGCACATAAAGTTGACGAGAATATTCATCTATGGCGCCTGGCTAGTCTGGAATTGTTCCAAGGTATAGGCCATATTCGGGTCGAGGCCAGTGCGGCGAATCCGAAACTCCGGATCAGAGCGTCGTCGGTAAAGTTCTGGAATCCGGCGTGGTTCTACCGCGCCGGCGCCTAGTGAGGAAAAAATGCGGCTTACACGCCAGACCAATTATGCCATGCGCATCCTGATGTATTGCGCCGCCAACAATGATCGGTTGAGCCGTATCCCGGAAATCGCGACCGCCTATTCGGTGTCGGAACTGTTCCTGTTCAAGATCCTGCAGCCGCTGGTCGAGAACGGACTGGTCGAAACGGTGCGCGGCAGGAACGGCGGCGTCCGGCTTGGACGCGCAGCCGAGGCGATCAGCCTTTTCGACGTCGTGCGCGTTACCGAAGAAAGCTTCGCCATGGCCGAATGCTTCGAGAACGATGCCGCCGAATGCCCGCTGGTCGACAGCTGCGCGCTGAACTCGGCATTGCGCGAGGCCCTCAACGCCTTCTTCGCCGTGCTCGCCCGCTACACGATCGCCGATATGGTGGCGGCAAGGCCGAATGTGCGCAACCTGCTCGGCATCGACATGCTGGAGCGCCGCGCCCCGGCCGCCTGACCGCACCGACCTAGGCGGCAGATTGCGGCAGCACGAACGGCATGTTGCCGGCCGGCAGCACGCCGACCCTGAGCCGGCAGTCGAAGACTTTTTCGATCAGGTCGTCGCTCAGCACGTCCTGAGGCGAGCCAGTCGCAGCCAGCCGTCCGCGGTGCATGACGAAGATCCGGTCGGCATACATGGAAGTCAGATTGAGGTCGTGCAGGATGGCGACCACGCCGCCGCCCCTTCTGGCGAAGTCGCGGGCGATGTTCATGATGATCAGCTGGTGCTTGATGTCGAGGCTGGAAACCGGCTCGTCGAGAAACAGGTAGCGCGGCTTGCCGTCGAGTACCGGCGCCCAGACCTGGCACAGCACGCGCGCAAGCTGGACGCGCTGCTGTTCGCCGCCCGAAAGCTCCTGGTAGAAACGCCCGGCAAAACCGTCGAGGTCGACACGCGCCAGCGCCCGCTCCGGCAGCCGCGCATCTTCGCCCGGCAAGGCTCCCGAGCGCCCGCCGACAAGGCCAAGCTTGACCACCTCGCGCACGGTGAACGGGAAGGACAGGGTCGTCGCCTGCGGCAGCACCGCACGATGCACCGCCATCTCGGCCGGCTTCATCGACGATACGTTTCGGCCGTTGAGAGCGGCGCGCCCGGTATAGGCGAGCTCGCCCGACAACGCCTTCAGGAAGGTCGTCTTGCCCGAACCGTTGGGACCGACGATGGCTGCCACTTCGCCGGGCCGCGCGTCGAAATCGACACCGCCGACGATGCGCTTGCCGGCGATATCGACGGAAACATCCCTTGCCTCGATCATAAAAGCCTCACAGGTCCCAACTCTTGCAGATCACAGGTCTCAGAGATCGATCACGCCGCGCTTGCGCAGCAGGATCCACAGGAAGAACGGCGCGCCCGCGATCGCGGTGACGATGCCGATCGGCAATTCGGCCGGCGCCACGATGGTGCGTGCCACGGCATCGGCGAGCAGCAGCAGCGACGCGCCGAGCAGCGCCGAAGCCGGCAAGAGATAGCGGTTGTCCGGACCGATCAGCAGACGTAGCAGGTGCGGCACGACGATGCCTACGAAGCCGATGCCGCCGCTGACGGCGACGGAGGCGCCGACGGCCGCCGAAACGCCGATGATCGCCGTGTATTTCAGCCGCTGTACCGGAATGCCGAGGTGGCCGGCGGTCGCCTCGCCCAAAGCCAGTGCATTGAGGCTCCGCGCCAGGAACGGCATCGCCGCCAGCGCCAGCATGATGATCGGCCCGACGGAACCGATCTTCGCCCAGGTCGCGCCGCCCAGCGATCCAAGTGACCAGAACGTCAGGTCGCGCAACTGGCGATCGTCCGCCATGAAGATGAGAATACCGGTCACCGCCATGGCAAGGGCGGCCAGCGCGATGCCGGCAAGCAGCATGGTGGCGACCGAGGTTTGCCCGCGTCGCGTCGCGACCTGATAGAGCACCAGTGTCGAGGCAAGGCCACCGGAGAAGGCCGCCAGCGGCAGCGCAAGCGTGCAGAACAACGCCGTCACCGGCGCCAGCACCGTCGCGCCAAGCACGATGATGGTCACCGCGCCGAGGCTGGACCCGGCGGAAACGCCGATCAGGCCGGGATCGGCCAGCGGATTGCGGAACAGTCCCTGCATGACGGCGCCCGAGACCGCGAGCGCCGCACCGACCAGCATGCCGAGGATGATGCGCGGCAGGCGGATGTCGTAGACGATCAGGTTGTCGCGCGCGCTCAGTGCGGTATCGCTTGGAATGGCCCCAGGCAGCCACTCCCTGAGGACGTTGACGGCCGAAGCATCCGACGCCCCTGACGTCAGCGACAAAAGCATGGCGGCCGCGAGCCCGAGGCACAAGAGCAGGATGACGATGCGGGCACGACCCGAGCGGTCGCCTTCAGATGCATTCGCCATCGCCTTCACCGGGCCGGCGATCGATTGATCGACCATGATATGCCTGCTCAGTCCGTGACTTCAGCGCCATAGAGCGAGACGGCGAGATCGTGGATGGCATCGGCCGCGCGCGGCCCGAAGCCGAGCAGATAGCCGCCATCGATGCGGATCAGCTTGCGCGCGGTTCCGGCCGGCGTCGATGCGATCGACGGATTGCCGAACAACTCGTCGTCCGACACAGGCGGCCCGGCATTGCTCATCATCAGGATCACGTCAGGCCTGGCGGTGATGATTGCCTCGTCGGACATCTGCTTGTAGCCGGAGAAACCTTCGACGGCGTTGACCCCGCCGGCCAGCTTGACCATGCCGTCGGCCGCGGTTTCGCTGCCGGCCGCCAGGATCTTGCCGCCCTGTATCGACAACACGAACAGGATGCGCTTGCGCTCCTTGATCAAGGCCGTCTGCTTTTCCGCGGCGGTCAGCTTGGCATCGAGTTCCTTGGCCAGCGCCTCGGCCTTGGCATCGACGCCGAGCGCCTTACCGACGATGCGGACCTTCTCGAGGATGCCTTCGTGGCTAAAATGCTCGGGCACTTCGATGAAGGGAATGCTGGCCTTCTTCAGCACGTCGACGGCTTCCTTGGGGCCGCTGCCCTGCAGCGCCAGGATGCCGGTCGGATTGACCGACAAGACGCCTTCCGGCGACAGCGCGCGCATATAGCCGACATCAGGCAGGTCGAGCGCCGGCTTCGGATAGCGGCTGGAGGAATCGCGCGCCACCAGATGCTTCTCCTCACCAAGCGCATAGACGATTTCGGTTATCGAACCGCCTATGGCGGCGATCTTCGACGGATCGGAGAAGACCGAAACGCCCTCGGCGGCGCCAGCCGATCGTAGTGCAGTGAAGGCCAAAGCGAGGCCGACCATCGGGCCGGCGACGATCCTGGAAAAACAGCCCATCGTCGTTCTCCTCAGGCTGCCGTCGGGCTTGGAATGCGCGGCAGGTTCTCGGCCAGGAACCGCCAATCGTCGCGCTCGCTTTCGCCTTCATGACGCTTGCCGAAGAACTGGATGATTATCTCGCCGTCATCGCCATAGACCTCGAGCGAGGTGACATGGCCGTCCTTGGTCGGCTTGCGCACCGCCCAGACTTCATGGATGTGGTCGGTGCGCAGGTGCAGGTGGAAGGTTTCGTCCAGCACATTGATCCACGGCCCCATCGGCTTGATCGACTTGACCGGGCCTGAATGGATCTGGATGCAGCCGCGGTTGCCGACGAAGCACATGATCGGCATCCCGCCTTCGGCGGCGTGGTGGAACATGGCGCGGACCGCGTCATTGTCGAGCAGCCAGGCATAGTCCGTTCCGACCATGCGCACCGCCTGGCGGCGGCTGAGCTTGAGCGTCTTCAGCATGCCGAAGAACTGGTGCACGTCGGTCAGCCGGCTCCAGCGGTCGCGCAGATCGTCTGGGCTGGCGGTGGTTGCCCCGGCCTCGCCCTGATCGTCGGAGATTGGGCCTGAAATATTGACCGTCGGTTCCTGGTTGGGCGATGCCAGCGAGGCGACCAGCTTCTGGTAGGCATAGAGGCTGGAGGCCGGCCGCAGATGCACCTTGTGCACCGCTTCGCCCGTCGCGTCGAAGAACTGCAGGCTGCGGCGGATCTCGTCGCCGTCGCGTTTCTCCACGGCGAAGCCATGCGCCCAGACCTTCGGGAAGATGCGCAGGTCGATGTTCTCGCCAAGCACCATGGCATTGTGGTTGCCGGTGACGACCTTGTCATAGACGCCGATCTTTTCGTGCACGGCGCTTTCGTTGCGGGTCAGCGCCATCACCTCGCCGACCGCCTCGAGACCGGTCAGGAGGTCGTTGACGCGCGGCTCAACGCGCACGACGCCGTCGCCGCAATGCGCGGCGACCAACTCGGCTTCCGAAATGCCGAGCTGGGCGGCCAGGTCACGCTCGCGCGTTTTCGGATTTTCCGTCCGTGCCCGCCGGATTTCATGCGGGGCGGGTTTTACGCGCTGGTCCATGTCTCGTCCCTACTGTCTTGTCTTACTTGTTGAGAATGAGCTTGCCCTGCCGGGTGATCTTCAGCCGGTAGAGCGCGCCATGATGCTCGATGCCGATCTCGTGCTCGCCCTGGAACAGCGTGTTGCTGGAGAGCGTTCGCACCGCCAGCGGGATCCGATCGAAGCGGGTGGAGGCATCATCGGAACGGCGGACGCGGTAGCGAAAATCGTTGGGATTGTGCGTGTTCATCTGGGTCGATCCCTTTCCTGTGCCGGGCACCTGGCTAGGCGTTGCGAAATTGCCGATTCATTTCTTGACTTGAATAATCATGTTTATTAGTCAGTGCAATACCGGAGTAAACGAGTCAACATTTAAGACGCCGGACACGATGAAAAATGCCAGCGAGCCCCGGGCCAGCCAGCATGAAACCTGGAATCTGGAGTTGGGGCATGGGGTTTTTGAACTGGGAATTGCGCGGCCGGTCGGCGGCGAGCGGCCTGGCGGCTTTGTTGGCGAGTGTGGCGGCGATCGCCCTGTCCGCGCCATCGGCGCATGCTCAACAGGCTACGCAGCCGGCGGGCGAGCAGACGGATCAATCGAAGAAGGCTGACCAGGAAGCCGCCCCCGCGGGCACGACGCTGCTCGACAAGATTCTCGTCATCAGCCGCACCGGCGAGACGGCGATCGAATCGCTGGCCTCGGCCAGCCATGTCGACCAGGAGCAACTCGCCCGCCGCATGGCGACGACGCCGAACGAGATGCTGCTGGGTGTGCCCGGTGTCGCGACGCAGGCCGACGCCAGGCGCGTCAGCACCAGCATCAACATTCGCGGCCTGCAGGATTTCGGCCGCGTCGCGGTCATCGTGGACGGCGCACGCCAGGACTTCCAGCGTTCGGACCACGGCACCCAGTCGACCTTCTATATCGACCCCGAGCTCGTCAAATCCGTCGATGTGATCCGAGGTCCGGTCGCCAACACCTATGGTTCGGGCGCCATCGGCGGCGTCGTCTTCTTCGACACCAAGGACGCCGCCGACTTCCTCAAGCCGGAGGAAACATGGGGCGCTTCGGTAACCGGGCGCTACGAGAGCAACGGCAAGGGCTGGACCACCAGCGCCACCGGCGCCTACCGTTTCAACGAGAACTGGGACGCGTTGGGCAACATCGTCTACCGCAACTACGACAACTACAAGGATGGCGGCGGCGACACCGTCAAAGGCACCGGCTTCGACGTGTTGAGCGGCCTGCTCAAGACCAGCATACGGCCGACGGAGAACAGCGAGCTGAAGCTGGGCTGGGTCGGCTCAAGCGACAGCTGGGACGAAACCAGCGGCGGCGTGCCGGTCAACGATGTCGACCTGAAGTCGAACACATTCACCGCCCGCTACAACATCACGGACGAGGACAAGAGCTGGCTCGATCTCCACATCAACACCTCCTACAACAAGACCGATCTCGATCTGACCAGCCTTGTCCCACAAAAACGGTTTAGTCCCATAACCGGCCTTCCCATTATCCTGCCGGCGGGATCGACATCGACTTTCGACGTCGGCACCACGGGTATCGACATCTGGAACACGTCACGCTTCGAAACAGCCGGGATCGCCCACGAATTGACCTATGGCGGCGACTGGGTCGGCGACAATGTGACGACGGGCGGCACGGCCGGCGGTGACAGTTTCTACACGCCTTCGGGCAAGCGCAAGGTGTCCGGCGCCTATGTCCAGGACAAGCTCAGCTGGGATTGGCTCGAGGTCATCGCCGGGCTGCGCTACGACAATTACAGCCTGAAGGACAGCACGCGCGAGACTTCGGGCGACCGGCTGTCGCCGCGCATCACCGTCGGCGTCTCGCCGTTCGAGAGCGCCGGCCTAGCGGGCCTGCAGTTCTATGGCACCTATGCGGAAGGCTATCGATCGCCGTCGCTGACGGAAACGCTGATCAGCGGCAACCATCCGGCGGGCGTCACCTTCCCGTTCCTGCCCAATCCCAATCTGCGGCCCGAGACCGGCAAGACGACGGAATTCGGCGTCAACTACAAGCAGAACGACATCTTCGAACCCGGCGACGCGCTTCGCGTCAAGGCGGCCTACTTCCACAACGACGTCGACGATTATATCGATGGCGTGACCCTGTCGCCGTTCGCTCCGGGCAGCGGCTGCCCGTTCGGGCCCGGCATCCCGATCTGCTTCCAGTATCAGAACTTCGCCAAGGCCAAGATCAACGGCTTTGAGCTGGAAGGCGTCTACGACGCCGGATGGGGCTATGCCGGGCTTTCGGCCTCGATCACCAATGGCCACACCATTTCCTACAAGGGTGTGGAAGCCGATCTCGCCACCATCCCCTCCTCGCAGGTCACCGCCCAGCTCGGGCTGCGCTTCCTCGAGGACAAGCTGACCGTCGGCGGCGAAGTGCAATACAACGGCAAGCCGAAGGGCAATGCGGTGGCCGAGAACTATACGCTGGTCAATGCCTTCGCCAGCTATCAGGCGACCGACAATCTGAAGGTCGATTTCCGCGCCGACAATCTGTTCGACGTCAAATACGCCAACCCGCTGAACGGCAGCACGACAGTCGCGGTCTACGAGCCCGGCATCACGCTGAAGCTGGCGGCAACCATGCGGTTTGGAGGCTGACGGCATGACGCGCTCGACGACATCCCTTCGTCTGCTGACCTCGACGCTGGCGATGTCGCTTGCGATGGTTCCGGCGCGGGCTGAAGGGTCCGCGCCGGTCCCCGCGCTGACCCTGGAGCTCAATGCCGCGCAACCCTCCGACAAGGGCTGCCGGCTGACCTTCCTGGTCAACAACAATCTCGGCGCCGACCTCTCCAAGGCGGCGTTCGAGATCGCGCTGTTCAACGAGGCCGGTGTCGTCGACCGGCTGACCGTGCTCGATTTCAAGGACCTGCCGGCAGGCAAGACCAAGGTGACGCGCTTTGATCTCGCCGGGACCGACTGCACCAAGGTCAGCCGCGTGCTGATCAACAGCGCGACCGAATGCGCAGGCGCCGGCGTCGAACCGACCGCCTGCATGCGCAAGCTGAAGACGGACACCAAGACCGGCATCGCTTTGGGCATCTGAGACCAGCATTGGGACTGCATCCCGCATTCACAGCAAACACCGTGGCCTGGCCGCTGGCCGGCCGCGGATCCCTGACGCCAGCGGCATACGATCTTGATTTGACTTTTGCCCGCCGGCCGCTGCAATTTCCGGCCCGCGACATGCAGGAAATCAGTCCCCTCCCCGACGCTGGCAGCGAGCTGGCGATAGCGCCGGCCGAGCCGCTCGCAGTCGCGCGGCCGGCGGCTCGATGGCCTGTTGCGCTCGTCGCCTCCGGTCTGCTTCATGCCGCCGTGGCGGCATTCTTTCTGATCTCGCCCTCCGGCACATTCGATTCCCGGAACGCGGAGCAACCGGAAGGCAGCGATCACGCAGGCGACAAGGTGGCCGGCAGCGCTCTGGACAAGGATCCGGCGGCGATCAATGTCACGCTGGAACCGAAACCGCAGCCGACCAAACCGGAGCCGGCGGTCAGACCGCTGCCGCCGACAAAGCCCTCGCAGGCTGAGCAGCAAGCCGCAAGGCAAGCTCCCCAACCGACACAGGAAGCAGCCAAGTCGCTGCCCAAGCCTTTGCCGGAAGCGGTCAAACAGCCAGCGGCAACGCCGGACATACTGGTGGCGGCGACCCCGCGCCCTGACAAGCAGAGCGTGGCTGCCAGGGCCGAACCACCGGCACAGCCAAGCGTCCAGGCCGAGAGCGCCGAGACGCCTGTCACCGTGCCGGACCAACCGCCGATCCCCATAGCCAGGCCAACTCCGGCGGCTATCCCTTCAAAAGCGGCAGACGCGAAGCGCGGCACGGCAGACGGCCAGGATCGGCTGGCGCAGGCGGCCAGCAAGGGCAAAAGGCAGGACGAGGCGGGCTCCGCTGCTGAGTCCAGCTACCGAAGCGACGTCATCAGCAAACTTGGCCGCGTGTATCGAGCAGTGCCGCCGTCGTTGCAAGCGACGGCGCGCAGCAACACCGTTGTCACCTTCGTCATCGGCAGGCAGGGCAACATCGATGAGCTGCGTGTCGTCGAAAGCTCGGGCTCGGCAACTTTCGACCAGATCGTGCTTGGTTTCGTTCGCAAGGCGGCCCCCTTCCCTCCGATCCCGCCAAAGGTTGGCAACAGTCTGGAATTCACCGGCGCGATCGGTCCGTTCTGAGAACCGACGCGGCGCCGCATCCTTCAATCGCAGCAGTCCACCAATTCAGAAAGGAACGCCATGTACATCGCCATGAACCGCTTCAAGGTGCAGAACGGCTCGGAGGCCGATTTCGAAGCCGTGTGGAAGAACCGCGATTCCAGCCTTGCCGAGATGAAGGGCTTTCGGGAATTTCACCTGCTGCGCGGCCCGGTCAACGAGACCGAAGGCTATACGCTGTTTGCTTCGCACACGGTGTGGGCGAGCCAGGACGATTTCGTCGCCTGGACCAAATCGGAGAATTTCCGCGCCGCCCACAGGAATGTCGGCACGACGAAGGTCCACTATCTCGGCCATCCGCAATTCGAGGGCTTTTCGGTCGTCGAGGGCGCCTGACGATGGCATCGCCCGTGGACGATCCCGCGCGCAGCATTCCGGTCCTGCCTTCGCCCGACATTGTGGCAACGCGTGATTTCTATCGCGACGAACTCGGCTTCGGTGTCGTCGAGCCGGAGATGGACGACTACCTGATCATGCGCCGGGGCGAGATCGAAATCCATTTCTGGAAAAGCGACGACCGCAAGCTGCCCGAACTCTCGTCCTGCTACATCAGGGGCGGCGAAGTGCCGGCGCTGCATGCCGAATTTTCAGCGCGCGGGGTCAAGGCGCTCAGCCCGTTCACCGTGCGGCCCTGGAACATGAAGGAATTCCATATCCGGGATCCCCACGGCAATCTCCTGAAATTCGGCTGCGCCCCCGAAGAGGTTTAAGCCGCAGCCAAGAGACTGGCATTGCCACCGGCGGCCGTGGTGTCGACGCAGACCGCGCGCTCATGCGCATAGGCAGCCGGGTTGAGCACCTCGCTGACCAGCGGCACGATCGGGCCAGTCCTGTCGGCGATCACCTTGCGCACGATGCGCGCGGCTTCCGGCGTGCCCGAAAAAGCCACGACATCGACGCGCAGCGAGCGCGCCTCGACCGGATCGGGGCGGCCATCGATAGCGGCGAGCGGCAAGCCCTTGCCGGTGAGCGCCGACAATGCAGCTGGTGCACCGGGGGCCACGGCCAGCACCGCATTGCCGGCGGCGAGCGCCTGGATGGTCTGGGCCAGCAGCGTATCGGCATCCGGCCCCAGGCACAGCACCCTCCCGCGCGGCGACAGCGACAGCGTGTTGGCCTCGCCGGTCGGTCCGGGCAGGTCGACCTGGCCGAAATCGATTGCAGCAGCGGCACCGATGGCCGCCGCGCCCTTGCCGCGCAGGTGCTTCCTCAGGATGGCGATCCGGTCCGGACGCGTCGACCAGCCGCCGAGCGTCGGATCGGGCAGATTGTCGGCCAGCTCGGTCGCCGTCACCTTGTGGCCCTCGCCAACTTCCGTGCCGGCTTCCGGCCCCTTGCGGAAGCGGCGCAGATAATGCGGGCCGCCGGCCTTCGGACCGGTGCCCGACAGCCCCTCGCCGCCGAAGGGCTGCGAGCCGACGACGGCGCCGATCTGGTTGCGGTTGACGTAGATGTTGCCGGCATGGATGCCGTCGACGAAATGCTGGACGCGGCCCTCGATGCGGGTGTGCAGGCCGAAGGTCAGGCCATAGCCCTTGCGGTTGATGGCGGCGATCACCGCATCGATTCCGTCGGCGTCGAAGGTGGCGACATGTAGCACCGGGCCGAACACCTCGCGCTCCATCTCCTCGATGCCCTTGACCCGGAAGACATGCGGCGCGACGAAGCGGCCGACCTTCGGCGCCTCGAGCTTGGCGATCAGCCGGCCCTCGAGCCCCTTTTTCGTGCAATAGTCGCTGATCGAGGCCTGCGCCTCTTCGTCGATCACCGGACCGACATCGGTCGAAATCCGCCAGGGGTCACCGATGTTGAGCGCTTCCATGGCGCCCTTCAGCATCTCCAGCATCTTCTTCTCGACATCCTTCTGGACATAGAGCACGCGCAGCGCCGAGCAGCGCTGGCCGGCACTCTGGAAGGCCGAAGCCAGTATGTCGCGCACCGCCTGCTCGGGCAGCGCGGTGGAATCGACGATCATGGCGTTGAGGCCGCCGGTCTCGGCGATCAGCATGGCGTCGGGCGCGGCGGTTTCGGCCAACTGCTTTTCGATCAGCTTGGCGACCTCGGTCGAGCCGGTGAAGCAGACGCCGGCGATACGCGGATCAGCGGTCAGCGGCGCGCCGACCGAGGGGCCGTCGCCGGGCAGAAGCTGGATGACGTCTTCCGGCACGCCGGCCTCGCGCAGCAATTCGACGGCGCGGAAGGCGATCAGCGGCGTCTGCTCGGCCGGCTTGGCGATGACCGAATTGCCGGTGACCAGCGCCGCCGCAATCTGGCCGGTGAAGATGGCGAGCGGAAAATTCCACGGCGAAATGCAGACGATGGCGCCGCGCGCCTGCGTGCCTGCCTCGGCGTTCGCCGCCTCGGCCGCGTAATAGCGCAGGAAGTCGACCGCCTCGCGCACTTCCGCCACGCCGTCGGCCAGCGATTTGCCGGCCTCGCGGGTGGCGAGCGCGAAGAACTCGACCGCATTGTCTTCATAGAGGTCGGCGGCTCGGTTGAGGATGGCGGCGCGTTCGGCAACCGGACGCTTTGCCCAGGCAGGCTGCGCGTCCACCGCGATGCGCACGGCAATGGCGACCTGCTTGGCGGCGGCCTCGTGAACCGTGCCGACCACTTCATCGGGCTTGGCCGGATTGACCACCGGACGCGGCTTGCCATAGCCGGCGGCGCGCGTGATCGGCTTGGCATGCCAGCGGTCCGGTCCGGCAAAGGCCGCCCTCGCCTTGTCGATGACCGCCAGCGTCACCGTGTCGGTGATGTCAAAGCCTTTCGAATTGCGGCGGCCGGCGCCAAAGATCTGCGACGGCCGGGCAATCGCCGGATTGGCGGCGGGGCCCTGACTCTCGATTGTCTGCAGCGGATCGCGCGCAATATCCTCCGGCTCGACATCCTCGTCGGTCAGTTGGTGCACGAAGGAGGAGTTGGCGCCGTTCTCCAGCAGCCGGCGGACCAGATAGGCCAAAAGGTCCGAATGCGCGCCGACCGGCGCATAGATGCGGCAGCGCGTGCCTTCGGCCTGGCGTACCGTCTCGTGCAGCGCCTCGCCCATGCCATGCAGGCGCTGGAATTCGAAGGAATCGCGATTTCCCGCCATCGACAGAATGGCGGCGACGGTGTGGGCATTGTGGGTGGCGAACTGCGGATAGATGCGGTCGGTCATGCCAAGCAGTTTCTTGGCACAAGCCATGTAGGACACGTCGGTGTTGGCCTTGCGGGTGAAGACGGGATAGCCGGTGAGCCCGAGCGTCTGCGCCCGCTTGATCTCGGTGTCCCAATAGGCGCCCTTGACCAGCCGCACCATGATGGTGCGGTCGTATTTCTTCGCCAGGGCGTAGAGCCAGTCGATGACGAAGGCCGCGCGTGGCCCATACGCCTGCACCACCACGCCAAAGCCGTTCCAGCCGGCGAGTTCCGGCTCGGCCAGCACGCGCTCGATAACGTCGAGCGACAGATCGAGGCGGTCCGCCTCCTCGGCGTCGATGTTGAGGCCCATGCGCGAATGCCGGGCCGCAAGCGCCAGCGACAGCAGCCGCTCGGCCATGACGGGCAGCATCTCTTCCTTCTGCGCCACTTCGTAGCGCGGATGCAGCGCCGAGAGCTTCACCGAGATGCCATGGTTCTGCCTGATGTCAGGCCCGTTGGAGCCGGCATCGAGCGAGGAAATCGCGTCGGCATAGGCCTTGTGGTAGCGCAGCGCGTCGGCCTCGGTGCGGGCCGCCTCGCCCAGCATGTCGAAGGAATAGAGATAGCCCTTCTGCGTCATCGGCCGGCCGCGCTTGACGGCTTCGGCAATGGTGCGGCCCAGCACGAACTGTTCGCCCATCTCGCGCATGGCGGCGGCCACCGCCTTGCGGATGACGGGCTCGCCCAGCCTGCGCACCATGGAGCGCAGCGTGCCTTCAATACCGCCCTCGCCCTCGTCCAGCACGCGGCCGGTCAGCATCAGCGCCCAGGTCGAGGCATTGACGAAGATCGAGCTCGACCCGCCCGAATGCGCGGACCAGTCATGCGGCGCGATCTTGTCGGCGATCAGATCGTCCATCGTCTCGGTGTCCGGCACGCGCAGCAGCGCCTCGGCCAGGCACATCAGCGCCACGCCCTCCTTGGTGGAAAGACCGTAAGCCGAGAGAAAGACCTCCATCAGCCGGGGATCGGACGAGCCGCGCACCGCCCGCACCAGATCGGCGGCTCGCGCCGAGATCGCATCGCGATCCGCGGCCGAAAGCCCTGTCGCCTCGGCCAGGCGCTTCACGGCCTCGTCTTCGTCGGGAAGATAGTTGGCGCGAATCTGCTGGCGGATGGCGTCGAGCGGCATGGCGGGATCCCGTGGAGCAAGCATCAGGGAACGGGCCGGCGGTCACCGGACCGAATGGCGCAAGCTAGCACAGGCGCGGATTTCAGTCGGTCCAAAGAAATCGACAAGGCAGTCCGATCGATCTATCATTGTGCCAATCCTTTAGCGTTTGGACTGTAATTTTGATGACAGAAGACCAATTGGACCGCATCGACCGAAACATCCTGGCCGCACTGGCAAGCAATGGCCGGCTTTCCATGTCGGAACTCGCGGCAAAGGTCGGTCTTTCGAAGACGCCGGTGCAGGCGCGCGTGAAGCGGCTGGAAAAGGACGGCTATATAAGGGGCTACCAGGCGATCATCGACCGCGAGCGCATGGGCGAAGGCCATGTCGCCTTCGTCCAGGTGAAACTGTCCGACACCCGATCGGCCGCGCTCGACGCGTTCAACCGGTCGGTGCAGGCCGTACCAGAGATCGAACAGTGCCATATGATGGCGTCGAGCTTCGATTACCTGCTGAAGGTCCGCACAAGGGACATCGCCGCCTACCGCCGCGTGCTGGGCGAGCGCATCTCGGCGCTCCCCCATGTGGCGCAAACCTCGACCTTCGTGGCGATGGAGACGGTGAAGGACAGGTAACTTACTCCGAAAGCGTCTTCAAAAACGCCACCAGCGCCGAGCGTTCGCGGTCCGACAACTGCAGCGGGTGAATTTCGGACACGCCCTCGACGCTCGGCGCCGCCTTGGCGTAATGCGCCACCACCTCGTCGAGCGTCGAAAACTGCCCGGCATGCATGTAGGGCGGCCGCGTCGCCGCGCCGCGCAGCGAGGGCGTCTTGTAGGCGCGGATCAGTTGCGGTGCATCCTTGACCATGAAGCGCAGCTCGCCGCAAGCGGCGACGTCGCCGTCGCGATAGGCGCCGAAGCAATTGAACGGATCGGCCTCGACCTGTGCCACCGCATCGACACGCCCGCGATCCGGCGGCAGATCCGCGACAGGCGGCACGCCCGTATTGTGAAAACCGTTGTCGGTGAAGCGCGGGCCGTTGTGACAGGTCACGCAATTGGCCTTGCCGATGAACAATTTCAGCCCAAGGATCTCTTCCCGCGTAAAGACCGCATCGCCCTTCGGCTCGGCGCCGGTTGCAAGGTCGAGCGCAAAGCGGTCGAAGCGCGTCTGCGACGGCTCGATCGAGCGTTCGAAGGCGGCGATCGCTTTGCCTATATTGGCATAGACGTGGTTGATGGCGTCGCGCTGCGCATCGCTCATCGTCTTCCAGGCAGCCTTCTCGGCATCGTTTCCGAGCGGGCTGGCATTCGGCGGAATGCCGGAAAAATCGGGCAGCGGCCCGAAGATGCGCTCATAGCGCTCGCCGAAGCGCGCCTTGATGTAATGCGCGTAGGCGGCGCGGTTTCCCGCCTGCTCCAGCGGGTTTTCGAGCGGTGTCAGCGCTTGCGCCCACAGGCTGTCGCGGCGGCCGTCCCAGAAGAACCAGGGGTCGCGCGCGACGCCGGCCAGCGGCATTGTGCGCCGGTTGGTGCGGCCGACGCCGACGGCTTGTGGCAGGTCGTCCTGGAACTGACGGTCGATCTTGTGGCAGGTCGAACACGACACCGTGCCGTCCCGGCTCATGCCCAGATCGAAGAACAGCGTCGAGCCAAGCGCGGCTGCCGCCGGCACGTCAGCGAAGCGGTTGGTGGTGTCGGGCTTCAGCGACGGCAGCGTGTTCAGCGCCAGCGAAGCGATGGTCTTCTTCTCGGCGTCGGAAAAATCCGGCTTGCCGCAACCGACGAGGATGACGGCGACCATCAGCGCCAGAAAGCAGAAAAGGCGCTTCATCGATCGCTCACAGCACCACGTTGAACAGCACCGTATCGGAGCCGGCGCCGGACGAGATGGCGAACCGAAGTTGCCACCAGCCGCTCATGGTGAATTTCAGCCCCTCGATGCGGTAACGGCCATCGCCGAGATAGTCGGTCACCTGCGGGCTGGTCGGCAGGCCGTGATTGTGTTGCGGCATGCCGCCGGAGATGGCGATCGCGGCGCGCTCCACCGAAGCCCCTGTCTTTGTTTTCAGGGTCAGCAGCCAGGATTCCAGTTCGCCCTGCCGCACCACGCCCCGTTCCGGTACGAAGCTCGCCATATACAGCCCGTTGTCGGTTTTCTTCGTCCGCGAGACATCCGGGCCGGCAAGCTGCGCCGATTGCGGCGCCGTCAGATAGACGACCGCGAGAACGCCCGCCAGCAGCGCAGCCAGACCAAGACCCGCCAGGAGATAACGCCATATCGATGCCAAACCGGTTCCTCTTCCGCGGATAACGCTCTGCCGGGTGGATCGCGTCCCGCCAGCCTGTGGGAAAACGCTGTGGCTGAAAAAACCCGTCTTGCCAACCATGGCGCTGCCGCTAGCAAAAAGCTACAGCACCGCAATCACTGGAGGGTTGCAGATGGCGGGAAACGGTGTCGCTTCGGTCGGCGAATGCATGCTCGAACTGTCGGGCCAGACCGGTCCGAACTGGCGCATGGGTTTTGCCGGCGACACGTTCAACACGCTGTGGGCCCTCCATGCGCTGAGCGGAAACCGGCCGGCAACCTATGTCTCGGCCTTCGGCGATGACCCTTTTTCGCAGGGCCAGATCGACTTTTTCGCTGAAAACGGCATCGGCATCGGTTCCAGCCCGGTCATACCAGGCGCAAGGCCCGGCCTCTATGCGATCACGCTGACCGGCGCCGAGCGCTCCTTCACCTACTGGCGCGGCGACGCTGCTGCCCGGCACCTTGCCTCGGATCCCACCGCACTGTCGAAAAACCTGGAAAATCAGGCGCTTGTGTACTTTTCCGGAATCACTTTGGCAATTCTGGACGACGCCGCGCGCAAAACGCTGCTGTCGGCTGTGGCCAAGGCGCGTGCCGATGGCTCCCTGATCGCCTTCGACCCCAATTATCGCCCACGGCTCTGGCGCCGGCGCGAGGAGGCGCAGGCAGCGATCGTCGAGGCGCTTGATGTCACCGACATCGCATTGCCGACCTTCCCCGACGAGCAAATGCTGTTTGGTGATGAGACACCGCGGGCGACCGCGGAGCGGCTTGGACAATGGGTCGGCGAAGTCGTCGTCAAGAACGGCGAACAGCCGGCGCTGATTGCTCAAAACGAAACATTGCACGACGTGCCGGCGATCCACGTCGCGGCCCCCGTCGACACCACCGGCGCTGGCGATTCATTCAATGGCGGCTATCTCGCGGCGCGGCTTGCCGGCCATGGTCCGCAGGAAGCGGCAGGCCGGGCGCATCGCGTCGCCGCCGCCGTGGTCCAGGTTCGCGGCGCCCTGGCGCCATTCGAGACGCTGCGGGCGGCTTTCGACAGCTAAGGTCTGTTGAGATTCAGATCAGGCCGAGTCGAAAATGGCTGATATCGAGAACCGGAGCGGAGTGTACTGTTCGTACGTGAACACCGAAGCGCAGGTATTAGCCATTTGCAGGCCGGCATCACCTGAATCTCAACAGACCTATGGCAGGCGGAAACGATATTCCGTCACGTGGTGATAAATGGCACCTGGCCATAGCGTCGCCTGCGGGAAATATGGCCGGTTCGGCGCATCCGGCCATATTTGCGGCTCCAGGCAGAAGGCGGAAAAAGCCTTGTAGTCGCGGCCTTCCAGCCCCTTGCGCGGCGTCACATACTGACCGGTATAGAGCTGAACGCCTGGCTCCGTGGTCCAGACCTCCATCTCGACGCCGGAACTAGCCCCTTGCGTCCATGCCGCTTGCCGCAGCGGCCCACGCGTGGAGGCGAGGCAGAAATTCTGGTCATAGGGCAACTGCTCGCCCTCGGTCTCCATGCGCAGCGGCCGCGCCTGGCGGAAATCGAAGGGCGTGCCGTCGACCGGCTTGACCACGCCGGTCGGGATCATGTCGCTGTCGACAGGCAGATAGGCGCCCGCGTTCAGCATCATCCTGTGGTCGAGGACGTCGCCGGTGCCGCCATCGTCCAGGTTGAAATAGGAGTGCTGGGTGAGATTGCACAGTGTAGGCTCCTCGCAGGTCGCCGTCAGTTCGACGCTGAGCGTGCCGGGGATCTTCAGCCTGTAGGTGCAGGTGACGTCCAGCGCGCCGGGAAAGCCCATCGCGCCGTCGGGATCGTGCAGCGTCAGCGTGACGAAATCCCGGCCATGCAGCGAAACCGCCCACGGCCGGTGCGAATAGCCTTGCGACCCGCCATGCAGCGTGTGCTTGCCGAGGAAATTTTGCTCAGTCTGGTAGCGATTGCCATTGATGGTGAAGCGGCCATCGCGGATGCGGTTGGCATAGCGGCCGACCACCGCGCCGAAGAAGGCGTTGTCGGCTTCATAGGCGTCCAGAGTGTTGTAGCCGAGCACCAGCGGCGCATCATGACCGGTCAGGCGCAAATCCTGGATGATGGCGCCGAGCCCGATGATGTTGGCGGTGAGGCCGCCGCCCCTGATGGTGAAGCGGCGCACCGGCTCGCCTGCCTGCGTCGTGCCGAAAACCTCGCCGTCCTTCATCGCCATGCCCGCAAACGTCAGTTGATCCAAAGGATTTCGGCTGGTTTTCTCGACCCAGGGCGGCGGGCAAGGCCCGCCGACCCTGGGAATAAGCTATCAGAGGCCGAGGCCGCCGATACAGACATATTTGGTATCGAGGTAGTCCTCGATGCCCTGATGTCCGCCTTCCTTGCCGAGGCCCGATTCCTTGACGCCGCCGAACGGCGCCTCGGGCGTGGTGATGAGGCCTTCATTGACGCCGACCATGCCGTATTTCAGGCCTTCCATGACGCGGAAGGCGCGGCCGAGATCGCCGGTGTAGAAATAGCAGGCAAGGCCGAATTCGGTGTCGTTGGCGAGCGCTATTGCCTCCGCTTCCGTCTCGAACTTGAACACGGGGGCGACAGGCCCAAAGATCTCTTCCTTCATGAAGCGCATCTTGGGCGTCGCATTGGCGATGACCGTCGGCTGGAAGAACGAACCGCCCAGCGCATGGCGCTTACCGCCGGCGACGATCTTGCCGCCCTTGGAGGTAGCGTCGGCGATCAGTTCCTCGACCTTCTCGACCGCCTTCTCGTCGATCAGCGGTCCCTGCTGCACGCCTTCCTCGAGGCCGGAACCGACCTTCAGCCCGTTGCTGGCGGCGGCGAGCTTCTCGACGAACTTGTCATAGACGCCGGCCTGGACGAGGAAGCGGTTGGTGCACACGCAGGTCTGGCCGGAATTGCGGTACTTGGCGGTGATGGCGCCGGCGACCGCACGCTCGATGTCGGCGTCGTCGAAGACGATGAACGGCGCGTTGCCGCCAAGTTCCATCGACACTTTCTTGACGGTCACCGACGACTTCTGGATGAGAAGCTTGCCGACCTCGGTCGATCCGGTGAAGGTGATCTTCGACACCAGCGGATTGGCGCAGATCTCGTCGCCGATCTCGCCGGCCGAACCGGTCAGGATGTTGACGACGCCCTTGGGGAAGCCGACTTCCTCGGCCAGCGCGCCCCAGGCGAGGCCCGAATAAGGCGTCTGCGAGGCAGGCTTCACCACGGCGGTGCAGCCGGCGGCGAGTGCCGGGCCAAGCTTGCGGGCCAGCATCGAGGACGGGAAATTCCACGGGGTGATCGCCGCGATGACGCCGACCGGTTCCTTGGTCACCAGGATGCGACGGTCCGCCCATGGCGAGGGCACGACGTCGCCATAGGTGCGGCGGCCTTCCTCGGCGAACCACAGAATGTAGGCCGCGGCCGAGCCGATCTCGCCCTTCGATTCGAACAGCGACTTGCCCTGCTCGATGGTCAAGAGTTCGGCCAGCACGTCCTGATTGTCCATCATCGCGTCATGCAGCTTGCGCAGCAGCTTCGAGCGCTCGAGCGCGGTCGTCTTGCGCCAGGTCTTGAACGCTTCGTCGGCGGCCTCGATGGCGCGGCGGGTCTCGGCCTTGCCCGACTTCGGCACGGTGCCGATCTTGAGGCCGGTGGCCGGGTTGTTGACGTCGACCGTCTGGCCGCTGTCGGCCTGCACCCATTCGCCGTTGATGAGATTGGCCTGCCGCATGAAATGGCTGGTTTTCTGAAGCATGGTCTATCCTCCGTTCGGCGCACTGACGGGCCGGTCTGTGAAATCTTCGGTGAGCGTGCGCCATGATTTGAAGCCGGCACGCCGGAGCCACTGCTCTTTACCTAGGGCAAGGCGCGCAAGCAATCGCAAGATGGCATATAGGGGTTGGGCCAGCCCAAGGCTAGTCCTTCACATGTGAATTAATTTGAAAGCCGAGACCTAACCAAAGATATGAACCACCACCGTCAGCCAGAAAGCGGTGGTGACGGCCGCGCAGGCCGTGGCGATGGTCATTTGGTTCGATGCCAGTGCCTGGCCGGTGTTGAACTGCACGGCAATCAGGTAGGAATTGATGCCGGACGGCAGCGCCGCCACCACCACCGCGACTTTGGCGGTCATCGGCGGCAGGCCGAGCAGCCAGACGAAGACGAGAACCAGCGCCGGCATCAGGAACAGTTTCAATGCCGAAAGCGCCAGCGCCGGCCGGACATTGCCGGAAACGCCGAAGCGGCGCAGGCTGAGACCCATGGCAAACAGCGCCACCGGCCCTGCCGTGTCGGCCAGCGCATCGACCAGCCGCATGACGAGGTCGGGCAACGGCACGCCGCTCAGCCGCCATGCCAGGCCGAGCAGAATGCCGATGATCAGCGGGTTGATGAACAGCCGCCGCAGGAAGCTGCGCAGCACCCGCAGCGGATGCACATGTTCGCCACCGCTCCGGCCGAACATCTCGAACAGTACGATCGAGGCCATCATCATGACCGGCAGATGCACGGAGACCAGCAGCGACAGCACTTCGAAACCGCTCGGACCGAATATGCCGAGAATGAAGGGAGCGCCGAGCAGCACGACATTGGAATAGGCCGACGACACACCGCCGACGACACCGGCGCGCGCGTCGCGCCCGAAAATCCGCGTGGTGACGAGATGGCCGGCGGCCCAGGTGATCGCCACCGCCGTGAAATAAGCTCCCCATAAAGGCCATGGCGCGACGCCGTGGAAATCGGCGTTCACCATGGTCTGGAACAGAAGCAGCGGCATCGCCACCGAGACCGCGAAGTCCGATATCCCCTCACCGCTCGTTGGCCTGAGATAGCCGGTCAACCCGGCGAGATAGCCGAGTGCAACGAGGCTGAAGACGAAAAGCACGGTTTCTGTAAGCGGAGACATTTTTCAGGGATAGGCGAGCCACGTCAGCGGCGCAATCGCGCCCGAATTTGATCATGCCCAAGTTTGATCATGGTACACTGGCAGCGTTATAGAGGGTTTGGAGTATCAGGGCGGACACCAACGACAAATGACCTTTGTCGAAACCTCGGGACGCAACCTTTTTTCGCGTATGTGGCTGACGGCTTTCGTCGCCGCACTGTTTTGCCTTGCCGCGACGGCGTTCGCGCTTGCCGAAACGAAAAGCCTCAAAGGCGTGGCGCTGATCATCGGCCAGTCGAACTACTTGCACATCGCCGCCCTGCCCAACCCGGCCAATGACGCCCGCGACATGGCCAAGATGCTGACCGACCTCGGCTTCGATGCCCGCAACGTCACCGATCGCGATGCCGCCAAGCTGAAGCGCGATCTCGATCGCTTCGTCGAGGATGCCGAGGGTGCCGATGTGGCCTTCATCTATTATTCAGGCCACGGTATCGAGGCCGGCGGCGAGAATTACCTGGTTCCGGTCGATGCCGACATCTCGTCGCTCAAGGATGCAGGCCAGGCGCTGGTGCCGATCTCCGCCGTCATGGATGAACTGAAGAAGACCGTACCGGTGACGATCATGCTGCTCGATGCCTGCCGCACCAATCCGTTTCCGGCGGATGCAGTGGTGCGCAGGGCGCCGACCGCTTCCGCCGAGCCGATCGGCGCCGGCGGGCTGGAACCGGTGCGTGGCGCGAAGGCCATCGCCAATGCGTCGGCGCAAGATGCGAGCTTGGGCACCGTGGTCGGCTTCGCCGCCGAACCGGGCCGCCCGGCGCTCGACGGCGCGGCCGGCGAAAACAGCCCCTACGCCGCCGCCCTGCTGCGCCACCTCGCGGCGATGAAAGGCACGGAGTTCGGCTCGGTCATGCGCATGGTGACGGAGGAAGTCTATCTCGACACCAAGGCCAAGCAGCGCCCCTGGGTCAACGAAAGCTTGCGCCGCCTGCTCTATTTCGGCGTCGCGCCGCCGGAGCCGACCGGCGATGACGGGCTGATCACCGGTGAGCGACGGCAGTTGCTCTTGACCATTTCCGACCTGCCCGACCCGAAGCGGGCGCAAGTGGAACTGGCCTCGTTGCAGGACGGCGTGCCCCTCGACGCGCTCTATGGCGTGCTGAGGGCGCTGGGCACGGACAAGATTCCCGAGGATCCGACCGACCTGCAGAAGGTGCTCGACGCCCAGTCCGAGCGCCTGAAGAAGATGTTGTCGGAACGCGCGGCACTGCGTACCGACGATCCGGAGATCAAGCGGCTGGTCGAGTCCGCCGACAAGGCCATCGGCCAGGGCGCCATGGTGACGGCGCGCAAATTCCTCGATGACGCCGTCGGCAGGGTCGAGCAGAACAGCGGTGCCGTTGACGACGCCGAGGAACTGGTCAGGCAAAAACGCATCGCCGACGCCGCCATCTATGCCAAACGCGCCGACGCCGCCGCACTGGTCTTCGACTACAAAGCCGCCGCCAACGACTACGCCAAGGCCTTCTCGCTGGTCGAGAAATGGGACGACAAGCTGCGCTGGAACTACAAGAACCAGGAAGCCGAAGCGCTCAACTCTTATGGCTATGCCACCGGCGACCTCGACGCCTTGCAGCACGCAATCGAAGCCTATCGCGTCATCCTGAACTTCATCCCCAATGGCGAGCAGAATCGCGACTGGGCGATCACCCGCAACAACATGGCTGTGGTGCTGCAGACCATCGGCGAGCGCGAGACAGAGACCGCGCATCTCGAGGAAGCGGCACAGATCTTCCGCGATTCGCTTGTCGTCTTCGAGCGCGAGAAGGACGACCCCAACTGGGCCGCCGCGCAGAACAATCTCGCCAACGTCCTTTTGAAGATCGGCGAACGCGAAAGCGACCCGAAGCGGCTCAATGAGGCGGTGGCGGCGATGCGCGCCGCGCTGGAAAAGCGTCCGCGCGACAAGCTGCCGCTCGACTGGGCCGCTTCACAGAACAATCTCGCCCTCGCGCTCTACGCGCTTTCGGAGCGCGAACCCGCCGGCGAACATCTGAAGGACGCGGAAGCCGCCTACCGTCTGGCACTCGAGGAGTACACGCGCGAGAAAGCTCCCGTGGAATGGGCGATGGTCGAGAACAATCTCGGCAACACGCTGGTGACGCTTGGCATCCAGCTCAACGACAAGGCCAAGATCAACGAGGCGGCCGACGCCTTCCGCGCCGCGCTGACGGTTAGAACCCGCGAGACCTTCCCGGTCTCCTGGGCGACCAGCCGGCTCAACCTTGGCAATGCGCTGAGTGGTGTCGCCCGCTTCGACACGGGCACGGACACTCTCGAAGAGGCAGCCGCGGCCTATGACGATGCGCTGACGGTGTTTACCCGCCAGCGCTTCCCGATGGATTGGGCATCCGCCCAGAACAATCTCGGGTCGATCTACCAGACGCTCGGCCAGCGGACCCGCGACGCGGCCAGGCTCGAACAGTCGGTGGCAGCGTTCCAGGCAGCCCGGCAGGTCTATGTCAGGCGGAAATTCCCGCTCGACTGGGCCATGTGCTATTACAATCTCGGCAACACGCTGCAGCTGCTGGGCGGCGTTACGGACAAGCCCGAGCATTACAGCGAGGCGGTCGACGCCTACAGCAATGCGCTACGCGAGTACAAGCGCGAGACCAACCCTCGGCAATGGGCGCTGGCCCAGGCCGGCCTCGGTTCGACGCTGCACTGGCTGAGCATGAGCAATGCCGATCCGAAAATCCTGCGGAATTCGATCGCGGCCCGGCGGGCAGCACTTGAGGTTCTGACCATCGAGACCGCCCCCATCGACTGGGCCAACGCCCAGAACGGCATCGGCATGAGCCTGCTCAATCTCGGCAATCTCGAACGGACCGGCAAATATCTCGACGAGGCCGAAGCGGCGTTCACGGCGACGCTGAAAGTATTCACCAGAGAAAGCCAGCCCATGCAATGGGCCTTCGAACAGAACAATCTTGGCGACATCCATTGGAACCGCGCCACCTATGGCGGCGGCAAGGCGGAGTATCTCAAGGCTATCACGTTCTTCGAGAACGCCAAGCAGGGCTTTACCGAAGCCGGCTACACCGTCCCCATCCCACTGACTGACCAGAAGATCGATCTGGTGAAAAAGCAAATCGCCAAAAAGTGAGCCTGGGACGTGCGCAACGCCCGCTTGTCTTTGTGCCGGCCTTCCGATCCCTATATGCGAAGTGACCGGAACCCGATGTCGGGCTGCCTAGAGCAATTCCAGGAAAAATGTGAGCGGTTTCCCCATAGGAATTGCGTCAAGACAAAGAGTTAGGACTGCGATGATCCGATTTGCCCTGGCCCTGCTGCTGCTCGTCATTCCCGTTGCGGCTCACGCCACGGATGCCGGCTGGGCGCTGCTGCGCGATGGCGGCCATATCGTGCTTCTGCGCCATGCCATGGTCACCGGCACCACCGACCCCGCCAATTTCGACATCGACAGCTGCGCCACCCAGATGAACCTGTCGGCACGCGGCAAGCAGCAGGCTAGCAAGATCGGCGCCTTGTTCGCCGCCCGCGCCGCGCCGATCGAGCGCGTGCTGTCCAGCCGTTACTGCCGCTGCCTCGACACAGCGCGCATCGCCTTCGAGACCGAGCCGGAGCCGTTTGCGCCGCTCGATCTGCTGAAAGGCGACGATGCGCAGAAGGCGGCGCAGATCGCCGCGATCATGAAGGAAATCCGCGCCTATTCCGGCTCCGACAATCTGGTCATGGTCACCCATCTGGAAGACATCGTGGCGCTGACCGGCGTGTCGCCGCGCGAAGGCGAAGCCGTGGTCGTCGAGCCGCAGGGTGACGGTCTGCGCGTGCTCGGCCGCGTCACTTTCTAACGATGATCGGGGCCCGCTGACGTCTCACCGAGCAGCCATGCATCGATGCGGACTTTCCATGTCTCGATCATACCCGCGAAGGCATCCTCCGTCAGTTCAGACAGATAGGATTCTCCCGCCGCGTTCAGAGCCGTGAACGTATAGGCAATCGACGCTTCGGTGCCGCCATCGGCCGCCGAACGGCAGGTCACTTCGACAAATCCGAAACGCGAGTCCGGTGTGACCCTGACATAGCGGACACGGTGCGCGGTTGGATCCCAGTCGGCGCAGGCCCAGAGCGTCGTCTCGTCGCCATGGGCGGTTCGGAAGACCATGCCTTGCCCTGTTTCTCCACCTTGCGGATGCAGGAATTCCGGATCCCAGCCCTCCACCCACAAGGTCTCGCCGATTGGCGTAAACAGCGGAAAGACGCGATCGACCGGACCGGAAAGGACGATGCTGTGGCTGCGTTCAAGATGGCTCGTCATCTGCTTTTCCATGCCGTTCAATCAGACGGTGGCTGTCCGCCGCGCCAAGCTCCAGCCCGTAGATGCGTTTCAATTGGCTGATTGTTTCCAATGTCTCCGGAGAAAACGGCGTTTGCCCCTCGAAAGCGTGCAGCACGATGCCTTCGATGAGATCGCCGAGGCTCATGTCGCGATGCTCGGCCAGCGCCTTGAGCACCTTCACCAGCCGCTTTTCCAGGCGCACGCCCGTCTGTATACGCTCGATGTTCATGCCAACTCCTACCATGGTACATTGGTACAATCAAAGGCGTTGACCGTTGTGTTGCCGAAATGCCACTACTGAAAGAAGCCACGAATTCGCCGCGACAATGCCGCTTGCGACAACCCGTCGCAGGCTCTATAGCCGCGCTCCCGGTCACGAGAACCGAAGTGAGCACAACGGTTGGAGCTTTCGTCTCCGCCCGTGCAGGCGGCTTTGCCGCTCTGTATACGGCGCCGCTTTGGGGATTGGGATCGCGGATGTAGCTCAGTCTGGGAGAGCGCCGGATTTGGATCCGGAGGTCGCAGGTTCGAATCCTGCTGTCTGCACCACGGATAGCTCAGCTGGTTAGAGCATCAGACTCATAATCTGACTGTCGAAGGTTCGATTCCTTCTCCAAACGGCCTGATAAGCCGACACCTTTGGGTGGTGTTATCCAAAACGGTCCGGGGACCGGAATGCCGAAGACCTGACGGACAGCCGAAGCCTTCGGGTCAAGGCCGTGTCGAAAGGTCCGACGCCATCGGCTCGCGGCCAGGCCCGCGGTGATGGTCAAGGCGCAGTGTCGCCGGCAAGGGAGGCTTCGGCATCCGGCGCCCGCTTCGCTGTCCCGCGATCCGCTCCCGAAGGCCCGCCACGGATCGATGCCACCGGTCCCCGGATCATTCGTGCCCGGAAGACGTGTGAAACGAGAAACGAAGGGAAGATCGACGCATGAGTTGACGCCTCGCATGGGGCCATGCCCGACAGGAGTAAGACAATGACTGTTCTCGACAAGGTTCTTGGACGCGAGCGCGTCCTCGTAAGGGAAAACGAACGTGCCCTCACCCTCTACAAGGGTGAGATCAAGGCCGTCCTGCTGCCGGGCGAGCACTGGCTCGCCAACCGGCGCGGCAGCCTGGAAGTGTCACGGCACGATCTGAAGAACCCGGAATTCGTTTCGGCATACGAGAAGGTGTTGTTCGACAAGCTCCCGGATGTGGCCGCGCGTCATTTCACCGTTGTTCGCACCGGGCGCACGGATGTCGCCGTCATCGAGCGTGACGGAAACCTGCATGCCGTTCTGGCGCCGGACCGCAAGCTTGTGCTGTGGACGGATGCCGGCCCGTGGACGGTGACGATGGTCGATACCTCGGGTGATCTGGCCATCGATCCAGCGGTCATGCGCCGGCTCGGCCAGGCCCGGAAGGCGGAGTTGATGTCGGTCCATCCGGTCGTCGACGGCCAGGCCGGACTGCTGTTTGTCGACGGTGTCCTGGTCCGGACGCTGGCTGCGGGCGTGCATGGCTTCTGGAACGTCGGACGCATGGTGCAGGTCAAGGTCGTCGACCTCAAGCGCCAGTCGCTCGATGTCGCCGGGCAGGAAGTGTTGACGAAGGATCGCGTGACGATCCGCGTCAACATCGCAGCCGAATACCGGGTCGTCGACCCGGTCAAGGCGGTGAGCGCCGTGAAGGACTTCTCCGAGGCCCTTTACCGTGCCCTGCAATACGCGTTCCGCAAGACGCTGGGGTCGCTGACGCTTGACCAGATCCTTGAAAAGAAGGTGACGGTCGACGAGGAAGCCGCGGCCAAGGTCCGTGCCGACATGGCCGAGATCGGCGTCGAGGTCAGCGATATCGCCCTCAAGGACGTCATCCTGCCGGGCGAGATGCGCGAGATACTCAACCAGGTGGTTTCGGCCGAAAAGCAGGCCGAGGCCAACGTCATCCGCCGCCGCGAGGAGACGAACGCCACGCGTTCCCTGCTCAACACGGCCAGGGTGATGGCGGAGAACCCGGTGATGCTGCGGCTGAAGGAGCTTGAGGCTCTGGAAACCATCGCCGGCAAGGTCGAACGGCTGACCGTCCACAACGGAACGGGCGGGCTGCTGAACGATCTGGTCAAGCTCCGCGACAGCTGATGCATGTCGCCCAAAAGCGGTTCCCCGTTTTGGGGAAACGACATGCATCGAAACAGAGACTAACCTGACGTAATGGGAAGGGCCGCCGGGTTGACCGGTGGCCCTTCTTGCGTTTCTTGGGCACGCTTCCCATCTGCGCCCGGACTATCAGGCCTTTTCCTGCCGGGAAAAACCGATTAGACAGCGCCCAAACCAGATGCGGACAGATTCCGCCCGCAAAGAAGGAAAAGCCCCTTGTCTACCACGAACTCCACCACGTTCGACAAAGTCGCCAAGATCATTGCCGACACCAGCGAGATCGACATCGACACCATCACGCCCGAAAGCCATACGATCGACGACCTCGGCATCGACAGCCTCGATTTCCTCGACATCGTCTTTGCCATCGACAAGGAATTCGGCATCAAGGTGCCGCTGGAAAAGTGGACCCAGGAGGTCAATGACGGCAAGGCTTCCACCGACGACTACTTCGTCATGAAGAACCTGTGCGCCAAGATCGACGCGCTGGTCGCCGCCAAGACCGCCTGACGCCGGTTGAGCGCTCGACCTTGACGCGCTCTGCCGCCTGACCCACAAAGCCGCCCATGAGCAGCCCCCGCGACGTCGTCATCACTGGTATCGGCCTTGTCTCCTCGCTGGGAGAAGGCCCTGACGCCCACTGGCAGAAGCTCGCGCAACCGGGCCTGCAGCCGGTGCTCGAAGCCGCGCGCTTCGCGCCTTACACTGTCCATCCGCTGCCGGAGATCGACTGGAACCTGCAGATCGCAAAGCGCGGCGACCAGCGGCAGATGGAGACATGGCAGCGGCTCGGCACGTATGCCGCCGGCCTTGCGCTGGACGATGCCGGCATCAAGGGCAATGACGAGCTCTGCACGACCATGGACATGGTGGTGGCCGCCGGCGGCGGCGAGCGCGACGAGGCGGTCGACGCCGCCATCCTCGCCGCTTCGGAAAGCCGCAACGACCGCGATGTGCTGCTCAACGAGAAGCTGACCACCGAATTGCGGCCAACCTTGTTCCTGGCCCAGCTTTCCAACCTGCTCGCCGGCAACATCTCCATCGTCCACAAGGTGACGGGCTCGTCACGCACCTTCATGGGCGAGGAAGGTGCCGGCGTCGCCGCCGTCGAAACGGCTGCCGCGCGCATCCGCTCCGGCCAGTCGACGCACATCCTGGTCGGCGGCGCTTTCCAGACCGAACATTCCGACATGCTGCTAGGTTACGAGCTTGCCGGCTATTTGCATCGCGGCCCCTGGAAACCTGTGTGGCAAAGACAGGGCGCCGAGGGTGGCGGCATCGTCACTGGATCCGGCGGTGCCTTCCTGGTGCTGGAGCAGCGCGAACACGCGACAAGCCGCGGGCGCAAGATTTATGCCGAACTCGGCCCGGTCGTCTCAGGCCGCGCCAGGCGGCCACGCGGAGAGCTCGATGCCGAGATCGCTGCGCTGCTTGGCCAGGCCGCGCTGCCGAACGGCAAGCTGCTTGCCCTGTCTGGGGCTTCAGGTGCGCATGCCGCAACCACCGCCGAGAAGGCAGCGCTCGACGCCAATCCGGGGATCGCCGCGCGCGGCTTCTCGACACTGACCGGGCACATGAAGGAAGCACAGTTTCCTTTCGCGGTGGCGCTGGCGGCACTCGCCGTCGACCGCAAGGCCGCTTACCCTGTTTTCGATGCCGCAGCCGAGAAGCCGTTTGAAGGCATTCCCGCAAGCGTCCTTGCAACGGCGATCGGCTATCACCAATTCGAGGGCATGGCGCTGGTCAACGCCGCGTAACGCGGCGCTCGCGGTCCATGCTGCAACGATAAACGCTCGAGGGCTCCCGGATGGCCAATCTGAACGATCACATGGGCAGGCCAATCGTCGCCGTCACCGGCATCGGCGTGGTCACCTCGCTTGGCGTCGGCAAAACCGACAATTGGGCGGCATTGACCTCCGGCAAGTCGGGCATCCACCCGATCACCCGCTTTCCCATCGATCAACTGAACACCCGCATCTCCGGCATGGTCGATTTCCTGCCGTCGAGTTCGAAAGGTGCCAGCCCGCTCACCTATGAGCTGGCCGAGCTAGCGGGCCTCGAAGCGGTGACCGAATCCGGTCTTGATTCCAGCGACTTCGGCGGACCGCTTTTCCTCGCATCGCCGCCGGTCGAACTCGACTGGGCCGAGCGCTTCTCGCTCTATAATTCTGACAAGGACAAGGATGACACCGCCGCCGAAAGACTGCTTCGGGTGGCGCGTAGCTTGAAAGAGCTGGATATTTTCGAGACCACCCAGTTCGGTTCGATCGCCGACCGCCTTGCCGACCGCCTTGGCACGCGCGGTCTGCCGATCACCCTGTCGACGGCTTGCGCTTCAGGTGCTACCGCGATCCAGCTCGGTGTCGAGGCGATCCGACGCGGCGAATGCGACCGCGCGCTATCGATTGGCGCGGACGGTTCTGCCACCGCCGAGGCATTGATCCGCTTCTCATTGCTTTCGGCGCTCTCCACGCACAACGACATTCCCAAAAAGGCATCGAAGCCTTTCTCCAAGGATCGCGACGGCTTCGTATTGGCCGAGGGATCCGGGGCGCTGGTGTTGGAATCGCTTGAGGCGGCATTGGCTCGCGGCGCGACCATTCTTGGCGTCCTCAGCGGTTGCGGCGAGAAGGCCGACGACTTCCACCGCACCCGCTCGAAGCCGGACGCTTCGCCCGCCATCGCCGCGGTTCGCGCCGCCCTCGCCGATGCCGGCCTGAGTGAAGACGAGATCGACTATGTCAACGCCCATGGCACGTCGACCCCCGAGAACGACAAGATGGAGCATCTGGCGCTGTCGACCGTGTTCGGAGAGCGGATTGGCTCGATGCCGGTCTCGTCGAACAAGTCGATGATCGGCCATACACTGTCCGCGGCCGGCGCTGTCGAGGCGGCGTTTTCGCTGATGACGATGCGCGAAAGCGTCATTCCGCCGACCATCAACTACGACAATCCCGACCCGGCGATCGTGCTCGACGTGGTGCCGAACAAGAAGCGCAATGCCGAGGTTCGCAGCGTCCTGTCGAACTCCTTCGGCTTCGGCGGCCAGAACACTTGCCTTGTCATGGCGCGGGAACCGGTCTAAGCGACCTTTCTCAGCCCACTGAACCGACAGGCCCAATGCGCGCATTGCAACTTATCGAGGATCGCCGTCTTGAGACGGTGGACCTGCCGCCTCCCCCGCCACCCGCACTCGGCGAAGTCACGCTGCGCATCAAGGCGGTGGCGCTGAACCATATCGATGTCTGGGGCTGGCGCGGCATGGCCTTCGCCAAGCGCAAGCTGCCGCTGGTCGTTGGCGCCGAAGCTTCCGGCGAGGTCGAGGCGGTCGGTCCCGGCGTGTCCAGCCTGCTGCCCGGACAATTGGTGTCGATCTACGGCGCGCGCACCTGCGGCCTTTGCCGGGCCTGCCGTGAAGGCCGTGACAATCTCTGCGAACATGTCTCCGGCGTCCACGGCTTCCACCTCGACGGTTTCGCGCAAGAGAAAATCAATCTGCCGGCGCGCCTGCTGGTCCCCGCCCCGCCCGGCGTGACCGATGTCGGTGCCGCGGTGGCTCCCGTCACCTTCGGCACGGTCGAGCACATGCTGTTCGACAACGCCAAACTCCAGCCCGGCGAAACCATCCTCGTCCATGCAGGCGGCTCCGGGATTGGTTCGGCGGCGATCCAGCTGGCCAAGCGGATGGGCTGCACCATCATCACCACGGTGGGTTCCGACGACAAGATCGACAAGGCCAAGGCGCTCGGCGCCGACCACGTCATCAACTATCGCGAAGACCGCTTCGAAGGCGTCGTGCGCAAGCTGACCAAGAAGAAGGGCGTCGATGTCGTCTTCGAACATGTCGGCGCCGACACTTTTGCCGGCTCGATGCTGTGCCTGAAGCGCGGCGGTCGTCTGGTGACCTGCGGCTCGACATCAGGCGTCTCAACGCAGATCAACCTGATGCAGCTCTTCCAGCAGCAGCTGAAACTGTTGGGATCCTTCGGCTGCCGCATGGAGAACATGGCCAACGCCATGCAGAAAATGGCGGCGGGACAGGTCGCGCCGGTCATCGACACCGAAGTCGGCTTCGACGATATCGATGCCGGGCTGAAGCGCATGGAAGGCCGCGACGTCTTCGGCAAGATCATCCTGCGCGTCGCCTAAGGCCTTGACCTCGGTGCTCAAGAAGTTTCGCCGCGATCTCAAGTTTCGCTACGGCAGGCAGTTGCGCCAGCTGAACTACTGGCTGGTTGCCCGCGCGGCGATGATCATCATCTCGGTTCTGCGCCTGCTGCCGGTCGACAGCGCGCTGAATTTCGCCGACCGCGTTGCGCGCCTCATTGGTCCCAGAGTCGGACGCCACCGGGTCGCCATCGACAATCTGCGCAAGGCCTATCCGGACAAGAGCGAAGGCGAAATCCAGGCCATCGCCTCCGATATGTGGGGCAACATGGCCCGCCTTGCCGCCGAATACATCTTCCTCGACGCCCTGTTCGACTATGACCCGGCCGCCAGCAAGCCCGGCCGCATCGAGGTCAAGGGAATAGAACATTTCGTCGAGATTGCCGCGGAGAAGCAGCCGCACATCGTCTTCACCGGCCATCTCGGCAATTTCGAGCTGCTGCCGGTGGCGGCCGCCACTTTCGGCATGAACATAACGGCGCTGTTTCGTCCGCCCAACAACCCCTACCTTGCCGACTACATCCTTTCGACGCGGCGCTCGACCATGGGGGCGCTGCTGCCGTCGATGGCCGGCGCCTCATTCGCACTGGCCGGTGTGCTGGAGAACGGCGGCAATATCGGCGTCCTCGTCGACCAGAAATTCTCCAACGGCCTGGATACGACCTTTTTCGGCCGTCCCTGCCAGAGCAACCGGGTGCTGGGCACGCTTGCCCGCCACTATGACTGCGACGTCTATCCGGCGCGTTGCATCAGATTGCCAGGCAACCGCTTCCGCCTCGAGATCGAGGACAGGCTGGTCTTGCCGCGCACCGCTGACGGCAGCGTCGACGTCCACGCCACCACCCAGATGCTGAACGACGTGGTCGAACGCTGGGTGCGCGAGGATCCCGGCCAGTGGATGTGGTTTCACAAGAGGTGGGAAATCAGCAACTGGCGACGCAAAAAGCAGCCGCAGGCAAAGGCGCCGGTCGCTGATCGTCTCCCCTGACGTGTTTGGCGCCAGCTTTTCCGGCTCTGATGGGCCTGCGATCCAGACATTCGTAACGTTACTGGTCAGGGAATCTTAAACGAGCGGGGCGCACATACCCCGGGAGATGTTCATCGACTGGGGTGGAGCCGTGGCATGACGAATATCGGAATGCCGCGCCTGGACCGGGATGGCCTCGAAGATCGTTCCTTCGGCCGTCTTGGCCGGGCATGGTCCCATATCCGTCAGCATGGCCTGCTGGAGCCGATAAGGCTCGTCCACCGGCATGGCCTCGGCGCAAGCCTTGGTTTTGTCCGGCGCAACATCAGGCATATCGTCGCCGACCGTCTCGCCCGCAAATGGGATCGCCGGCACGGTGTCGATACGGCCGGCTCGATCCAGCTCGGCGCCCTCAACGTCGTCGGCCCGCACCGCGCCATGGGCAACGAAGCCGTCTGCACTTCGCCCAGAACCTTCGACTTCATCATGAAGTCGCTGCCGCGCGATCTCGATGGCCGTACATTCATCGACATCGGTTCCGGAAAGTCGCGAACGCTGCTGCTGGCCTCAAGGTATTCTTTCGCCGAGATCATCGGCGTGGAGTTCGCCAGGGAATTGGTGGACATCGCCCGGAGCAACATCGAGCGTTTCAGGGAGCCATCGCAGAAATGCCGGGCGCTCAGCGTCGTCGAGGCCGATGCGGCCGCTTACGATTTCCCCGAAGCGCCGCTGGTGGTCTATTTCTACAATCCCTTTTCGAAGGACGTCTTCGATCTCGTGCTGAAAAATCTCGTCTCGTCGCTCGAACGGCGCCCGCGGGATTGCTTCATCGTCTATGGCAGCTCAAGCCACCGCGCCATCGATTGGGCAAGGCCCGCCATCCGCGAGACCGGCATTTTCCAGGAATTGCCCGTGCCGGCCATGCCCGGCTTCCTCGATGCGGTCCGCACCATAGACTATGCAGTCTTCCGGGCTCACGCCGCGGCGTAAATTCTGTCTCTGGTCTTCTGGATGAAACGGGCGATGGTGCGCGCGGCAAACGGCGTGCCGGCGGTGAAGCGCATCAGCGGACCAAAGCTGCCGACCGCGCTCGCACCGACGAAATGCAGGCCGGGAATACTGGATTCGAACCCTGTGGAGAGCAGCGGCAACCCTTCCCGGCGGGCAATCGCGGCAAGCATGGCGGGCGCGAACAGACCGAGCCTGGCAATATCGATCAGGTAGCCCGTGCCGAGCAGGACGTGATCGAAGCTGGCGGCATCCTTCTCGAACCGCAGTTCGATGCCGTTGTCCTTGGCGGACGCACTGATGATCCTGCTGCCGGCCCTGATCTTTATCCCGTCGAAATCCGGCTTCAGCCAGCCCGTGGCTCCGGCGCCGAGGCTGCGCCTGTTGAGCCCTGCCCGGGCCACCTCTGGAAACCGGTGAACGAAGCCTGGGACTTCGACCAGCCAGGAAATCGGGAATGGACCGACCCTGGAAGGCGATGCGAGCCGCTCCGACAGGAAATCGCGCAAGCTCCAGCTCTGCTTTCCCGACAGCGCCCGATAGCCCAGCCAATGGATGTCGCCATGGCAGACGAGTTCGACTTCGGCTCCGCTGCGTTTGAGCAGCACGGCGGATTCGCAGGCGCTCTGCCCACGCCCGATGACGGCGACGCGCTTGCCGCGGAAGGCCTCATAGCCAGTATGTTCGCTGGCGTGACTGACGAGATCGTGTGGGATTCCGTCGAAGACAGCGGGGACCAGTTGCTGGTTCATCAGGCCGGTGGCAACGACGACGCGACGCGCCTTGACGGCATCGCCATCGGCCAGCGCCAGACGAAATCCGCCATTCGTCTTCTCGACACGGTCCACCTTACGCGTATCCAGATCCGGAACCGCCTGCGCCTGGATCCACAATCCATAGTCGACGAAGTTTTCGAGCAGCAGTGGTTCGCGAGGCGAGATTCCAAGGATTTTTGCATAGGAGTCGAGCGAGAGCGGACCTTTGGTGTGGCCGATATAGGTCGCGTGCCAGGGCGAGCGCAGCCTCATGCCTCTCGGCATATGGTCGCGCCAGAACGACATCGCGCCGCCGAGGGTCAGCGTATCGACGCCTGCCGTCTTGAGGGCGGAAGCGACAGCCAGCCCGAATGGACCGGCACCGATCACGGCCACCTCGCGGTCAGTCCTGGGCGTGAAAACGGTCATGTCAGCGGTCTCGCCTGTCTGGTTCTGCAGCGGTGGAACTCACTCCGTCACGCCGCCGTCCTAAGCATTTCCCGGTTAAGATTGCGGAAAGTACCCGTCGCGTCAGCACTCTCCAGGCCGTCAAGGGCACGTCGATCAGGCCCGGCACCGGGTCATTCGCCTGGAAGGTCGCCCATGCCCGCACTTTGGCGAATGAGCTCAAATAGGCCCGCTTCGCCAGCCGGCCAGTTGAGATCAGCTTGGCGGCCGCCACCATGTCCCGAACCAGATACATCCAGGACGTGGCGGGCCGCGCCGGCGCTGTCTTTACCGTCTGGCCCGATTTGATCGCCCAAAGCATGGCGCCAAGATCGACGCCGGCGGCGGCGCCCAGCCCAAACCATGTCCAGGGCCGCGGATTGACGTCTAGCACCTTCATCGAACCGTCGCGCGCATCGCGCTTGAATTCGACCTCGACCAGTCCGTGATGCGCGATCGATCCAAGCAGCAGACGCGCGGCATCGATCAATTGCGGTTCGTCGACGACCTCCACGAAGGTGCTGGTGTAACCGAAATCGACCGGATATTGCCGCGCACGGCGGGCGGTGAATTCCGCCACCGGCGCGCCCTCGTTCCAGAGTGCGGCGTAGGAGAACTGGCTCTCGCCTCCGCCCGGTATCATTGCCTGAACCACGACATTGTCGCTGCCGATCTCTTCGGCAGCCCAGCTGTAGGCTGTCAAGAACGATGCCTGGTCATTGGCGAGAACGGCCTTGGCGCGCGCAAAATGGCTGCGACCCCCCATGTTCGGCTTCAGGATAACGGGAAAGCGAAGGTCGGCGGCCTCCGCCTGCTCGAGCGACCTGATCGCATAGGTCAGCGGAACGGCGAGCCCCAGTTCGCGCGCCCGGCGATAGAGCAGCGGCTTTTCGCAGACCCATTTCAGTTGCTCCCAAGGGGGCAGCACCACGTCGAATGCGGCGGACAATTGGTCGATCGATTGCGATGCGAAGCGAACTTCGGGATCTCCGCCGGCGATCAGCAGGAAGCCATTCAGCCTGTGAACCTTGGCCAGATCGAGCAGGAAGGTGACGGCACCACCGTCGTCGGGGCCGGGCCATGTCATTGTCCGCTGGGCATATCGCGAAAGGCTGGGCAACGGGGTGTCGTTGCTCACCAGCCAGACAGGCACTTTCTGAACGCCGAAGCTCCTGGCCAATGCCAGCGTCCCGTGCGCCCCGCCAAGAATGAGCACCCCGGCGGGCCGACTGGGAAGACGATCGTCCATCTGAGACTGGGGATGCATCTGTCAATTCCGGCAACGGCACGCAATGGCAGGTTTCCCGGCGAATCGATTGACCCGCCGGCAATATTTAAGCCGCCCCTAATAATTCAAACGCCCGGTACCGCCGATTGTCCCCAGTCAGGCCGTTGGCATGGAAAGCACACCCCTTATGCCTCGGCAATAGCCGTCCATCTCGGAACAGGTAAAACCTTGGCCGATTGTTGTTGCCTCAATAGGAAGTCTCACGCCGGGCTACGGCCCGGCAGCGAGAATTCGCGATTGCTCCTAGTTCGTCACGACAATGCGCGTGTTGCCGAAGCCCACTTCCCGCACCATGGAATAGAAGGTCGCGGCATTGGACGTGTGCAGCCGCACGCAGCCGTGCGAGGCCGGACGGCCGAGTTGCCTGACGGCGCCCGTCCCATGGATGGCATAGCCGCCATGGAAGAACACGGAATAAGGCATCGGCGACATGTCATACTTGCGCGAATACCACATCCGTGCGGTCCGCTGCGGTCGATACGTGCCGCGCGGCGTGAAATAGCCCGGACGCGCGGTCGACACGACCCAGCGATAAACCTCCGACCCGTACCGCACCGTCATCGTCTGTGACGACACGTCGATATTTGCTTCCAACATCGCCGCGTAACTTGCGGACGGCGTACCCAGCAGCGCGGTTGCCAACATCGCCACTGCCACGAGAAAGAACTTCTTCATGCGATCAAACCCCTTTGATTGCCCCTTGCCTGCTTGCCATCACGTTGTTTTTCACCTTTTTAATGGCAGTGAACGAGTAGCACACAGTCCTTGATCAATTCGCCAATCCAAAGCAGCGAATTTGAACGATTTCCCGCGATAGTTGCCGCAACGACACGCCGCACCGACTTGATCGCCGGCGGGCTTGCAATGCAACGTCGTTCGTTGCTCAACTCCCCCGATGAATGAGCGACTCCTGCAAGTAATCGATGACAGGCGCGACGATATCGTCGCGCTGACCGCCGACCTCATCCGTTTTCCGACCATCAATCCGCCCGGAGAAGCCTATCGGCCATGCGCCGAATATCTGGGCGCGCGGCTGAGGAAGCGCGGTTTCGAGACCGAATTCATCCGCGCCGAAGGCACCCCCGGCGACACCGATCGCTACCCGCGCGTCAACGTCGTGGCCCGTTTCGACGGCCGCTCACCCGGCGGCTGCGTCCACTTCAACTCGCATATCGACGTGGTCGAGGCCGGTGAGGGCTGGACCGTCGATCCCTTTGCTGGCGTCGTGAAGGACGGCCGGGTCTATGGCCGCGGCGCCTGCGACATGAAGGGCGGTCTGGCCGCCTCGATCATCGCCGCCGAAGCCTTCATGGACGTCTATCCAGACTTTCCCGGCGCCATCGAGATATCCGGCACCGTCGACGAGGAGTCCGGCGGCTTTGGCGGCGTCGCCCATCTGGCCGGGCTCGGCTATTTCTCAAAGCCCAGAGTCGACCACGTCATCATTCCCGAGCCGCTGAACAAGGACCGCATCTGCCTTGGCCATCGCGGCGTCTGGTGGGCCGAGATCGAGACCAAGGGCGAGATCGCGCATGGCTCGATGCCGTTTCTCGGCGACAATGCGGTGCGCCATATGGGCGCCGTGCTCAGGGCCTTCGAGGACGAACTGTTCCCGGCGCTCGACCGCAAGATGACGCGCATGCCGGTCGTGCCCGAGGGCGCCAGGCGCTCGACCATGAACATCAATTCCGTCCATGGCGGCCAGACCGAGGATTTTCGGCCCGGCCTGCCCTCGCCCAACGTGCCTGATTCCTGCCGGCTGACCATCGACCGCCGCTTCCTGCTCGAGGAAGATCTCGCCACGGTCAAGGGCGAAGTAACCGGCATTCTCGAACGCCTGAAGCGCGAGCGCAAAAAGTTCGATTATGAGATCCGCGACCTGATGGAAGTGCTGCCGCTGATGACCGAACGCGACGCGCCGGTGGTGAAGGCGGTGGCGCAAGGCATTCATGCGATCTTCGACCGCGAGCCGGACTATGTCATTTCGCCCGGCACCTACGACCAGAAGCACATTGCCCGCATCGGCCACATCTACGACTGCATCGCCTATGGACCCGGCATTCTCGACCTCGCCCACCGGCCGGACGAGTGGGTCGGCATAGAGGACATGGTCGAATCGGCCAAGGTGATGGCGATCGGCCTCAACGTGTTGCTGCGCGGCACGACCGGATGATCGGCCTGTCGCGCAAAAACATTTCTCCTGGCGCGGCGCGACAGCACGAAACGCAATTTACTCCCGCGCGAAATCACGCTTCTATCCCCGGGCTTGAGCATTTGAGCACCTTGAGCATTTGAGCACATGGGGAGTTCAGCGATGAAACTTTGGAAGACCCTTCTGGCCGCTGCCGTACTAGCGGTCGCGACCGCCACTTCTGCGTTTGCCGCACGGACCGATCTCGTCATCGGCATTCCGCTTGAACCCCCGCATCTCGACCCGACGGCGGGAGCGGCCGCGGCAATCAGGGAGGTCACCTACGCCAATGTCTTCGAGGGCCTGACCCGAATCGGCCCCAATGGCGAAGTCTTGCCGGATCTTGCCGAAAGCTGGACCATCTCCGATGACGGCAAGGTCTATACCTTCAAGCTGCACACCGGCGTGAAATTCCACGACGGCGCCGATTTCAGCGCCGACGACGTGAAGTTCTCGCTTGACCGCGCCCGCGCCGAAAACTCCGTCAACGCACAAAAGCAGCTCTTTGCCGCCATCGACAAGGTCAACGTGGTCGATCCCGCCACCGTGAAGGTGACGCTGACCCACCCGCAAGGCTCGTTCCTCTACAATATGGGCTGGGGCGACGCGGTGATCGTGTCGTCGAAATCGGCCGACACCAACAAGGAAAAGCCTGTCGGCACCGGCCCGTTCAAGTTCGAGAGCTGGGCCAAGGGTTCATCGATCACCCTGGTGAAATCAGATCATTACTGGGGCGCCCCTGCCTTCCTCGAAAAGGTCGAGTTCCGCATCGTTCCCGATGCCGCCGCCTACGTGCCTGCATTGCTTTCCGGCGACATACAGGCTTTTCCGTTCTTCGATGCCGACAGCGTCGCGCAGGTCAAGGATGATCCGCGCTTCAAGGTGGTGGTCGGCGCGACCGAAGGCGAGACCATCCTGTCCATCAACAACAAGAAGCCGCCATTCGACAAGCTGCAGGTCCGGCAGGCGATCTCCTACGCGCTCGACCGCAAGGCGATCATCGACGGCGCCTCGGCCGGGCTCGGCCTGCCGATCGGCTCGCATATGTCGCCGGCCAACAAATATTATGTCGACCTCACCGGCCGCTATCCGCACGACGTGGCCAAGGCCAAGGAACTGCTCAAGGCAGCGGGGCTGGAGAACGGCTTCAAGGCCACGTTGAAGCTGCCGCCGACCTCCTATGCGCGGCTCGGCGGCGAGATCATCGCCTCGCAGCTCCGCGATGTCGGCATCAACCTCGAGATCATTCCAGTCGAGTGGGCGCAGTGGCTGGACCAGGTGTTCACCAAGAAGGACTACGACCTGACCATCGTGTCCCATACCGAGCCAAACGACATCGATATCTATTCGCGCAAGGACTACTACTTCAATTACGACAACCCTGCCTTCAACAAGGTCATCGCCGATCTGGAGCAGACGTCCGACGAGGCCAAGCGCAAGGAATTGTATGCCCAGGCGCAGAAGATTCTGGCCGATGACGCGGTGGTCGGTTTCCTCTACGAACTGCCCAAGGTCGGGGTCTGGGACGCCAAGCTGCAAGGGTTGTGGGAAAACGCACCGATTCCCGCCAACGACCTGACCAAGGTGAAGTGGAGCGAGTGAGGTTCGTTTCGTCATCCTGGGGCGAAGCAAGCGCGCAGCGACTGCGCAGACCCTAGGATCCATTCCGTGACTTACGAGCGCCCCGCCGGTGCAGCATTTGGGAGACTTCGCAGTGAAGACAGAAAGAGGCGACGCTGGTTATGGACCGTCGCGCTCTTCGAATTCCCTCACGGCATGGATCCTGGGGTCTCCGCGACGGAGCTTCGCTCCTGCTTTGCCCCAGGATGACGACACGTCTGTCGCCCCGTGTCGATGACCGCCTACCTCCTCAAGCGCCTCGCCATCTCGCTCGCCACGCTGGTGCTGGCCTCCATCGTGGTGTTCGCGGTGCTGGAAATCCTGCCGGGCGACCCGGCGCGGCTGATGCTGGGCATGAACGCCAGCGCCGACCAGGTCGAGCTGCTGCGCAACCAGATGGGCCTGAACGCGCCCCTCCTCTTGCGCTATTTGCACTGGGCCGGCGGCCTGCTCAGCCTCGATTTCGGCCGGTCCTACACCTATTCGGTGCCAGTCATCGATCTGGTGCGTGAACGGCTGGCCGTCTCACTGCCGCTGGCGTTGATCGCGCTTGCGCTCTCCACGATCATCGCCATTCCGGTCGGCCTGTTTTCCGCCAGCAGGCGCGGCCGGGCAGGCGACACGATTTCCATGGGCGCGGCACAGCTTGGCGTCGCCGTGCCCAATTTCTGGTTTGCGCTGATGCTGATTTATGTCTTCGCCGTCTGGCTGCGGCTGGTGCCGGCCGGCGGCTTTCCCGGCTGGAGCCCCGGCATCTGGCCAGCGCTGAAATCGCTGCTGCTGCCGGCGGTGGCGCTTGCCTTGCCGCAGGCGGCGATCCTGGCGCGCGTCACCCGCTCGGCGCTGATCGAGGTGCTGAACGAGGATTACATCCGCACCGCCCGCGCCAAGGGCCTGCCCTACCGCGCCGTGCTGTGGCGGCACGCGCTGCGCAACGCCATGATCCCGGTGCTGACCATCCTAGGCCTGCAATTCGCCTTCCTGCTTGCCGGCACCATCATCATCGAGAATGTTTTTTACCTCCCCGGCCTTGGCCGGCTGGTGTTCCAGGCGATCACCCAACGCGACCTGATCGTCGTCGAGAGCGTCGTCATGCTGCTGGTCGCCGCCGTCATTGCCGTCAACCTTATCGTCGACCTTTCCTATGCGGTCGTCGATCCGCGCCTGAGAGGCCGGCAATGACCCTGCACATCGACATCCCTGAAGAGACATTGAGTGGGATTCTGGCCAAGGCGTTCCGGAACACCGCTTTCGTCACCGGCTTCGCCATCACCGTGCTGATCCTGGCGATGGCGGTCGTCTCCTATGCCTGGACGCCCTACGATGTGACGAAGCTGGTCATATCAGACAAGACGCAAGGCCCCTCGCTCACGCACTGGTTCGGCACCGACCATTTTGGCCGCGATATCCTGTCGATGATCATGGTCGGCGCCCGCAATTCGATCGCCGTGGCGCTGGTCGCGGTCGGCATCGGCATGGGCGTCGGCGTGCCGCTCGGCGCCTTTGCCGCCGCGCGTGGCGGCCTCGTCGACGAAGCGCTGATGCGCGTCAACGATCTCGTCTTCGCCTTCCCCGCGCTGCTGTCGGCGATCATGATCACCGCCATCTTCGGGCCGGGCGCCGTCAACGCCATCATCGCCATCGGCATCTTCAACATCCCGGTGTTTGCCCGCGTCGCCCGCGCCGGCGCGCTGGCGATCTGGCCGCGCGAATTCATCCTGGCCGCGCGCGCCGCGGGAAAAAGCAGCACGCAGATATCGATCGAACATGTGCTGCCCAACATCGCCACGCTGCTCCTGGTGCAAGGCACAATCCAGTTCGCGCTGGGCATCCTGGCCGAAGCCGGGCTTTCCTATCTCGGCCTCGGCGCGCAGCCGCCAATGCCGAGCTGGGGCCGCATGCTGTTCGACGCGCAGACCCGCATGGTGGTCGCGCCCTGGATGGCGATCTTCCCCGGCATGGCGATCGTCATCACCGTGCTTGGCCTGAATCTCCTGGGCGACGGCATCGCCGACATTCTCGACCCCAAATCGCGGCGGCAGCGATGAGCCTGCTGGAAATCGACAAACTGTCGCTGACCATCGGCGACACGCCGATCCTGAGAGACATGGAGCTCTCCGTCGCGTCAGGCGAAGTGATGGGGCTGGTCGGCGAATCCGGCTCCGGCAAATCGATGACGGCGCTGACGGTGATGCGGCTTCTGCCGCATGCCGCGCGCGCCACCGGGCGCGTCACATTCGACGGCATCGACATCCTCGGAGCAACCGAGGACCAGATGTGCGCACTGCGCGGCGACGACATCGGCATGGTGTTCCAGGAACCGATGACGGCGCTCAACCCGGTCAAGACCATCGGCGAACAGGTCGCCGAAGGCATACGCTGGCACACCAAGGCCACGCGCGCCGCGGCTGAGGAACGGGCGCGCAAAATGCTCGACCGCGTCGGCCTGCCCTCGGCAAAATTCCCGCTGTCGCGCTATCCGCACGAACTGTCGGGTGGCCAGCGCCAGCGCGTCGTCATCGCCATCGCCTGCGCGCTGAAACCGAAGCTCTTGATCGCCGACGAGCCGACGACGGCGCTCGACGTGTTGCTGCAGGCGCAGATCCTCGACCTTCTGCGCGACCTCGTCGCGGAAAGCCGCATGGGCCTGCTCTTGATCTCCCACGATCTCGCCGTGGTGACCGAGATGGCCGATCGCATCACCATCCTGCGGCATGGCGAGGTGATGGAGGCCGGCGACACCGCCCGCACGCTGTCCGAACAGCTCCACCCCTACACGCGGCAGCTGGCGCAGGCCTCGATGCATGTGCCGGCGCGCGCCAGGGCGCACGATGCAAGCCAAAGCAAGCCCCTGCTTCAGGTCGAAAGCGTGACCCGCGACTATCCCGGCCGCCGGAGCTCCCTCTTCAAACGGGCGGCCCCTATCCGCGCCGTCGACGATGTCTCGCTGTCGATGTCGCCGGGCCAATCCGTGGCGCTGGTCGGCCGCTCCGGCTGCGGCAAGTCCACGCTCGCGCGCATGATCCTGGCGCTGGATCGGCCGAGTTCGGGCACGATCCGCTTTCGCGGCGAGACCATCACCGGCAAAAGCGAAGCCGAATTGAAGCCGGCCAGGCGCGACATGCAGGTCGTCTTCCAGGATCCCTACGGCTCTTTCGATCCGCGTCAGCAGGTGGAAAAACTGGTCGCCGAGCCCTTGCACGTGCTGGACAAGAAGCCGACGCGCGGCGAGCGCCGCGAGCTGGTGGCGCATGCGCTGCACGAGGTCGGCCTCGATATCAGAGACATGGACAAGTACCCGCACGAATTTTCCGGCGGCCAGCGCCAGCGCCTGTCGATCGCCCGCGCCATCATCACCAGGCCGAAACTGGTCGTCGCAGACGAGCCGGTTTCGGCGCTCGATGTGTCGATCCGCGCGCAGATCCTCGATCTGTTCGCCGAACTCAACCAGAAACTCGGCATCGCCTATCTCTTCATCACCCACGACCTGACCGTCGCCCGCGCCATATCGGACGAGGTCCTGGTCATGCATGAGGGCAGGATCGTCGAGCGCGGCAAGACGAACGAGGTGCTCGATCATCCGCAATCCGAAGCGGCCAAGGCACTTGTCAGAGCCGCGCCCGATTTGCATCGGGCGATCGCCCGGAAGATGCAGGAGCAAGGGTGAGCGACCGGTTCGCGAAGCGAATCCATCGTGCCAGTGGCACGATGGGAGGTCGCGAACCGTGGAGCTGCCGTAGGCAGCGGGCCCCCGGGCCCGCCCTACTCTTCCGGCTTCACCACATCGACCGGACTGATGTCGAGCAGGTCGAGCGTGCGGCGCAGCAGGCGCACCTCGCTCTCGGCCAGTTGCGAATCCGCCTTGGCGATTTCCGCCATGTGCTGGGCCAGTTGCTTGCGCCGTTCGACATCGAGATCGCGAAACAGCGCGATCGCCTGCGAGCCGTTGGTCTCGTAGCCGAACTCGTTGAGATATTCGATGACGGCGTCGATGCTGGTTTCCTGAATGCCGAAGGCGTCCTTGCAGATGCGCCGGAAGGCAACCATCTCGCTTTCGCTGACCGTCCCGTCAGCCAGGATCATGCGGAACAGCATCAGCAGTTCAGCCGACAGGACCGGATCGTCCGCGACCTTGCGCACGCCCGGATCGCCGTCGAAGATGGAGCGTATCTGGTCCAACAATGCGAATGCCATCGGGGCCTCTTTCCGGGTTAACCAATCCAAGCGCGGCGCGCTTGGATAGAGGTAGCGCGGAATCGGCCTTGCGCAAACAGGGCTGTCGTGATCGAACGCCGTTATCCCGCCGCCCGGACGTCTCCCGCATCAGATGATCGATCTCACCGCCCAGACAATCGCCATGCTCGCCGTCGCCGCCTTTGCCGCGGGCTTTGTCGATTCGATTGCCGGCGGCGGCGGGCTGATCACCATTCCGGCGCTTTTGCTTGCCGGGTTTTCGCCGGTCGAGGCGCTAGGGACCAACAAGCTGCAAGGCATGTTCGGCTCCGGCTCGGCGACCATCCACTACGCCTCCAAGGGCCATGTCGACCTGCGCCAGCAGTTGCCCTCGGCTCTGCTTGCGGCTGCCGGCGGTGTCGTTGGCGCCTTGCTGGCCACCATCGTTCCGGGCGATCTCCTGCGCGCCCTGCTGCCCCTGGTGCTGATCGCCATCGCGCTCTATTTCGCGCTCAAGCCCAACATGAACGATGTCGATCGGGCCGAGCGCCTGTCGCCCTTCCTGTTCGGACTGACCCTGGTACCGGCGATCGGCTTCTATGACGGCCTGTTCGGTCCCGGCGCCGGCTCCTTCTACATGCTGGCCTTCGTCGCCCTCGCCGGCTACGGCGTGCTCAAGGCGACGGCGCACACCAAGCTGCTCAACTTCGCCTCCAACATCGGCGGCTTCATCGTCTTCGCCGCGGTCGGCGTCATCTCCTGGAAGATCGGCCTGATGATGGGCGTCGCCCAGTTCGTCGGCGCCCGCGTCGGCGCCAGCCTCGCCATGCGCATCGGCGCCAGGCTGATCAAGCCACTGCTGGTGATCGTCTGCCTCGCGCTGGCGGTGAAACTGCTGGCCGACCCAGCCAACCCCCTGCGTGTCATGATTGGTGTATGATCACGCGCCTGTTACCATGGCGCTGTTCGAATCATGTTGGAGGAGCCACGCATGAATCTCAGCGCGCCTACCCAGATCGTTTTCATCATTTCCCTCATCATCGCCATCATCGGCATTCTCGCCGCGCTTGGCGTTCTCGCCTTTATCCCGCTCGCATCGGTGTGGATCGTTCTCATTGCCTACATCGTGCTCGCCGCCGGCTGCATGATGCGCGGGGCCTGACAAGTTCCCTTGAAGTGGGGACAGAGAGCGCCCGGCCAAAAGCCGGGCGCTTTTGATTCCGGCGCTCGGCTGATAGGCTCCTCTCGGCGGAAGGATGGCCAATGCCGATCAAGATGCAGTGCCGGAAGGAAGAGGACCGCTCTGTCGCGGGGCGCTTCGAGATGCGCCGGCGCCTTCCCGATCCTGCGCTTGATGGCATCGTGTCAGACATTTGCGGCTATCGCGAAACGGCTGCCGGTCATTTCCGCAATGTTGAATACGCTTCGTTGACCGTTCCGCTCGTCATCAGTTTCGCCGAGCCCTTCGCCATCGGCCTGGGCAAGGCGCCCGGCGACAATGACCGCTTTGCCAGTTTCGCTGCCGGCCTCTTTGCCGGACCGGTGATGATCGAATCCTTCGGTACCGCCTGCTGCGTGCAGATCAACTTCACGCCTCTCGGGGCGCGCCGTTTCTTCCGCCTGCCGATGAGCGAACTGACCGACAGTATGGTCGTCCTCGACGACGTGCTGGGCGCCGAGGGCATGGCGCTGCGCGAACAGCTTGGCAACGCGCCGGACTGGGCGTCGCGTTTCGACCTCGCCGAAACCTTCGTCACCACCCGTCTTGCCAGCGCCGCCGAAACGCCGCTGGAAATCGCCTGGGCCTATGACCGCATCATCGCATCGGGCGGCCGGACCCGCATTGCATCGATCGCCGAAAGACTGGGCTGGAGCCGAAAACATCTCGCCGGCAGCTTTTCCAATGCGATCGGCATCGGCCCCAAGACGCTGTCGCGCATCGTCCGCTTCAACCGGGCGCTCGGCCTGTCGCGGCGACAGACCGTCGATTGGGCCGATATCGCGGCCGATTGCGGTTACGCCGACCAGGCCCATCTGGTGCGCGAATTCCGCGACCTCGCCGGCGAGACGCCGACGGCGCTTGTCGACAGGTAACATTTCTTCAAGACGTTCGAACGGCCTTCGAACAGAGTGGGTTATCGACCAACCCAACGTCAGGAGATCGACATGCCCACCACCACCGAAGCCCCGCGCCTCTACCCTGCCCTGCGCTACAGGAACGCGGCAAAAATGATCGACTGGCTGTGCGAGGCCTTCGGCTTCAGCGTCCGTGCCCGCTATGGCGAAGGCGATGTCGTGCACCATGCCGAACTGGTCTTCGGCGCCTCGATGATCATGCTGGGCAGTGCGCGCGATGACAATTACGGCAAGATGGTCGGCGAACCCGGCACCGGCGGCGGGAAGTCGATCTATGTCGCCGTCGAGGATGCCGATGCCGCCTATGCGAGGGCGAAAAAGGCCGGCGCGACGATCATCCAGGAACTGACCGACCGTGACTATGGCAGCCGCGAATTCATCTGCCGCGATCCGGAAGGCAGTGTCTGGTCTTTTGGGACTTACTGGCCGAAGGCTGCGGAGAAGGGCTGAGTTATGGCGCTGCAGGTTCGGGATTGAGCGAAGCCTCCCCCAACTTCGTCATCCCTGGGCGGAGCAGCCGCGAAGCGGCGTCGCGGAGACCCTGGATCCATTCCGTGACCTCAGTCGTGGAGTGCAGCGGTGCAGAATTCTGCACCGTAGCAACGCTTCCGAGTCCCGGCATGGATTCTAGGGTCTGCGCCGCGTCGCTTCGCTCCTTGCTTCGCCCTAGAATGACGAAGCCAATGTGCGCTTCGGCCATCACCAGCGCCGCGAAATTACCGCGCCAACCCGAAGATCGCGTCACAGTCGAGGTGGCTCTCCAACTCGGCCGCGACGTCGTCCAGCGCCCGTTCGACTTCGGCGCGGTAGTCGATGCCGGCGCCCTTTATGCCGAGACTTTCCAGGAATTTTCCGCGAAACGCGTCGGCGCCGAACAGGCCGTGCATGTAGGTGCCCAAGACCTTGCCATCAGCCGAGATCGCGCCGTCTGCGACGCCATTGATGATCGCCGATGGCCGCATCGTGTCGGGGCCGGTGGTGCGGCCGAGATGGATTTCGTAGCCTTCGAGCGGCAGATCGAATTGCACCGAGCGGGCGCTGACATTGCGCACCGTCTTCTCCGGCTCCATCACCGTTTCAATATCGAGCAGACCGAGCCCTTTGGCGTCGGTGACGCTGCCTTCAATGCCGTCGGGATCGCGCACGCTGCGCCCAAGCATCTGATAGCCGCCGCAAATGCCGACGACATGGCCGCCGCGCTTGCGATGCGCGGCAATATCCCGGTCCCAGCCATTCTCGCGGAATCTCAGGAGATCGCCGATGGTCGACTTCGAACCTGGAATGACCACCAGCCCGGCATCGGCGGGCAGCGGCTTCCCAGGCGGCACGAACACGACCTCGACCTGGGGTTCGGCCTTGAGTGGATCGAGATCGTCGAAATTAGCGATGCGGCCAAGCATCGGCACCGCCACCTTCAGCGCGCGCGCCGCGCCGGACACCAGCCGTTCCAGCACCACGGAATCCTCCGAAGGCAGCCGGGCAGCAGCCTTCAGCCACGGCACGACGCCAAAGCAGCGCCATCCCGTGAATTTTTCGATTGCTTTGATACCATCGCCGAACAGCGAGACGTCGCCGCGGAACTTGTTGATGAGGTAGCCAACGATCATGCGCCGGTCTTCTTCCGGCAGGATCAGATGCGTGCCGGCGACGGAAGCGATGACGCCGCCACGATCGATGTCGCCGACCAGCACCACCGGCACATCAGCACGCGTGGCAAAACCCATATTGGCGATGTCGCGGCTTCTGAGGTTGATTTCAGCCGGCGAGCCGGCGCCCTCGACGATCACCAGATCGGCGCCCTCGCCGACCTTGCCCCAGGAATCCAGCACGGCGTCCATCAGCCGGCCCTTCAGCGCCTGGTAGTCGCGCGCCCGTGCCTCGCCGAACACCTTGCCCTGGACGATGACCTGCGCGCCGACATCGGTCTGCGGCTTGAGCAGCACCGGATTCATGTGCACCGATGGCGCGACGCCGCAAGCGATCGCCTGCAGCCACTGCGCGCGGCCGATCTCGCCGCCGCCACTTTTGTTGTCGCCGGGAATGTCGGCAACGGCGGCGTTGTTCGACATGTTCTGCGGCTTGAACGGCCGCACCTTGAGGCCGCGCTTCTTCGCGGCGCGGCACAGGCCGGCAACCAGAACCGTCTTGCCGACATCCGAACCCGTGCCTTGCAGCATGATCGCTTTGGCCATCAGCTTCGGCCCTGCGTCGCGGTTCTGGTGATCGTCGATTTCTGCGCCAGCGGCCCGCCGCGCCAGATGTAGAGCGCCAGGAGCGGCTCGTTGCCGGTTCGCATGGCGTGGTTGACATTCGAGGCGTGGTGGACGACCTCGCCAGCCTCCCGCTTGCGAAAACCGCCCTCGCCCATGCGCCATTCCGTGCCGCCGGTCAGCGGAATGTAGATTTCCTCGGCGACATGGTGGTGGTCGGGATAGACGATCCCGGGCCCGAGAATCAGCAGGCCGGCGGCCACCTCGTCATTGGCGAAATGGCCACGCGTGCCGAACACTTCCAGCCAGCCATAATTGTCGATGAAAGCCTTGCCGAAATCGGCCTCGGTGTACGTCTGCCCCCAGCGCAATCCATTTCGATGCTCTACCAGCCACTGCACCAGCGGTTGCGCAGCTATCGACGCCAGGTCCGCCGCGCGATCGAGATGGCGCAGGCAGCCGAGCGGATACGGCGCCAACGGGCGTGCCGGCATGTCCCAGCCGATGCGGGCCACGGCGTCGCGCACCAGCGCGTCGTCCACGCAAGTGAGATAAGCGTGGAATCGCCCCAGCAGTTCATCGAATTTTGTCGTCACATCTCGCTCCGGACATGCATTGGTGCACAGCCGCTCCTCAGCGGGTCGGGTTGCGCGGCGGCATCATTGGTCTAGATTGATGCGCGCGCAAAGCCAAAAACGACAGGCCAGCGGGCTAGCTGGCATATAGGGAGAGAACGCCATGGACGCCGCGGTCGATGCGAGCACCAGCCAGTTCGAACTCAACGAGGAACAGCGCGCCATCCAGGAGATGGCGCAGGCCTTCGCCGCCGACCGCGTCGCGCCGAACGCGCTCGACTGGGACCGCAGGAAGCATTTCCCGGCCGACGTGATCCGCGAGACCGGGCCGCTCGGCCTCGGCGGCATCTATGTCAGGGACGATGTCGGCGGCTCCGCGCTCGGCCGGCTCGACGCCGTGCTGATCTTCGAGGCGCTGTCGCATGCCGATCCGGGCTTTTCGTCTTTCATCTCGATCCACAACATGGTGGCCTCGATGATCGACCGCTTCGGCAATGAGGAACAGCGCCAGCGCTTCCTGCCGAAGCTCACCTCCATGGAATGGCTGGCCAGCTACTGCCTGACCGAGCCGGGCTCCGGCTCGGATGCCGCGGCGCTGAAGACACGCGCGGTGAAGAGCGGCGGCGATTATGTGCTCAACGGCGCCAAACAATTCATCTCGGGCGCCGGCGACAGCGATGTCTATGCCGTGATGGTGCGCACCGGCGCCGACGGGCCGAAGGGCATTTCCACCATCGTCGTGCCGAAAGACGCGCCCGGCCTTTCCTTCGGCGCCAACGAGCACAAGATGGGCTGGCATATGCAGTCGACGCGCCAGGTCATCTTCGAGGACTGCAAGGTGCCGGCGGAAAACCTCTTGTCGGGTGAAGGCGCCGGTTTCGGCATCGCCATGGCTGGGCTTGATGGCGGCCGGCTGAACATCGCTGCCTGTTCGCTGGGCGGCGCCCAGTCGGCGCTCGACAAGGCGCTGTCCTACACCGCCGAGCGCAAGGCCTTCGGCTCGAAGATCAACCAGTTCCAGGCGCTGCAGTTCAGGCTGGCCGACATGGAGACCGAGTTGCAGGCGTCGCGCATCTTCCTCTATGCCGCCGCCTCAAAGCTCGACCGCAAGGCGCCGGACGCCGGCAAATGGTCCGCCATGGCCAAGCGTTTCGTCACCGACACCGGCTTCAACGTCGCCAACAATGCGCTGCAACTGCTCGGCGGCTATGGCTACCTGCATGATTACGGCATCGAGAAACTGGTGCGCGATCTCAGGGTGCACCAGATCCTCGAAGGCACCAACGAGATCATGCGCGTCATCATCGCGCGGGCGCTGATTGGCCGCTGAAGCCAGCAAGAATTTGGGAGAGAGACAATGACGACGATCGCCTTCATCGGCCTTGGCAATATGGGCAATCCGATGGCTGCCAATCTGGTCAAGGCGGGCCATACGGTGCATGGTTTCGACCTCGTGCCGGAGAATCTCACCGTTGCACGCGACCACGGCATCGTCGTCATGGCCAATGCACCTGCCGCAGTGAAGGACGCGGACGTGGTGATCACCATGCTGCCCGCCGGCAAGCACGTGCTGTCAGTCTATGAGGACATCGCGCCCAAGGCCAAAAAAGGCGCGCTGTTCATCGATTCCTCGACGATCGACGTCGAGTCGGCGCGCAAGGCGCATGCGATTGCCGCCAAACACGGCCTGCTCTCCATCGATGCACCGGTCTCGGGCGGCACCGGCGGTGCCGCGGCCGGCACCCTGACCTTCATGGCCGGCGGCGCCAACGACGCCTTCGCCGCCGCCGAGCCGGTCCTGAAGCCGATGGCCGGGCGCATCGTGCATTGCGGCGGCGACGGCGCCGGCCAGGCGGCAAAGATCTGCAACAACATGATCCTCGGCATTTCGATGATCGGCGTTGCCGAGGCCTTCGTGCTGGCGGAAAAACTCGGCCTGTCGCATCAGGCGTTGTTCGACGTCGCCTCGACTTCTTCGGGCCAATGCTGGTCCTTGACCACCTATTGCCCGGTGCCCGGCCCGGTGCCGACCTCGCCCGCCAACAGGGATTACAGACCGGGCTTTGCCGCCGCCCTTATGCTGAAAGACCTGAAATTGTCCCAGGAAGCAGCCCAGGGCGCGGGCGCCGTGACCCCACTTGGCGCCGAGGCGGCGCAGCTCTATGCCCTGTTCAACGCCCAGGGGCATGGCGGCGCCGATTTCTCCGGCATAATTAATTTTCTCAGGGGTAACCCAGCGTAATCCACGGATTTCATAGGTTTTTTCCGGATCTGCCCGGCAGAAGAACCGTAAATTTAGATTTGCTTAAGCTCTCGATAACTCTGCGGTAACGATGTCCCTATAAAACGGACAGCGAGGCGGACATATCGCATCCGCCCGGCGCTCCGGATCAGGTCTCGCGTACCGGAGCCCTTAAGTTTCGACAAGTGCCCATAAGTTTCGCAAATTGTTTGAGTAGCGAAACGCCATGCGTATCTGGCAAAGCCGCGTTCCCGATGGAGCGCGGTTTTTGCATTTCTGCCGTGCCCGCTCCAGGCCCATGTCTATATTCCGATCGCCGCGTTCGGGATTGGCACGTGATCTTCGTTGGTCAGCACGATCGGCGCGTCCACCCCATCCACCCTGACCACGAGCAGGCGGATGCTCCAAATGCCGGCATTGCGGACCAGATGGGAAAACACGGTGGCTTTGCCCTTGGCGCCGTGGACGGGAATGCTGAACTGGGCGTCGCCGGTGCCATTGGCGCTGACGTTGAGATGGCCGCCGACCCAGAACTTGTCGGTCACGTCGTCTCCAATGGCAGCCTTCACGCGGGTGTCGGAACGCACGGCGTCCATGGTCATGTGGTAGGCATCACTGCCTTTGAACATGAAGGGGATGCTGCCGACTGCTGTCGCACAGCCCCCGATGCTGAGCACCCAGACGGCAAGGCCGGCGATTGCCCAGTTGCGCTGCGTCTTACGGAACTGCTCCGCGTCACGCCAGGCCCGGTTCTGCCAGGCCCAGCGGCTGCCGCGTGCGCCGAGCACGAAGATCATGACGAGGTTGACGACCGGGATCAGGGCCAACAGCGCGATGAACGTGCTGTTGCCGATGCCCCAGATCCAGTTGAGGAAAAACGCGCCCCAGTTCCAGCGATCGAGCTCGGCCGGAATTTCTGCCGGCTGGTTGAGCGGTTGTCCGGCCATCATGTCCCCCATCGGTGCGTATACCGATTGGTTCTAGCCCATGATCTCGCCGCTGAGCAAAATCAAAGTTCCGCAGGGCCTATTTCAAGCCTTTGACGAAAGCCGGCGAAAATTCGCCTTCACCGCGCGGCTGGCCGGCTTTAGCGCGGCGCTGATCGACCGTTCTGCCGCGACACCATTGAACAGTGACGGTGTGCGGCCGGAAAGGAGTTCTGGCCAGAACCGCGAAGCCGACTGCAGGAACGACATTTGCGCCGCGAACGCGCCCTCGGCGATTGCCGCGGTCTTCTCGTTCACCGCACGCACGGTTTCGGTCCCCCAGGGCTGGCTACTGCCGGCATCCATCGCCATCAAAGGCAGACGCATCATCGCCACCATCGGCGCGAGCATCAGGTCAGCGCCGATGCCGGCCGCTTCATGCGCGCGTCGGCTCTTGCCGGGTTTTCTCATGGAAATGAACCCCTTGTCGCAGCCGGATGGCGGCTGCCCCACACACTACGCGCGGAGGATGAAGTTTGTTCCCATCGCGGCAGTATGTTTGTCGAGGCCGGGCGTTCCCTCCAGGCCACACCCGGCCGAGGTTCGCCTTATCGCTTGCGCAGATCGGCCTGCGCCAGATCCAGCGCCTTGCCGATACGCTCGCAGGCCATGTCGATCGTATCGCGGGTCCAGATCAGCGGCGGCGACAGGATCATCGTGTCGCCGGTGGCGCGCAGCATCATGCCGTTGGCGATGGCATGGTCGCGCACCGTCACCGCCGCACTTCCCGATGGCAGGAAGCGTTCCTTGGTCGCCTTGTCCTTGACGATCTCGATCGCGCCCATCAACCCGATCGAACGCACCTCGCCGACCAGCTCATGCCCGGCGATGCGCTCCTGCAAGGCCTTGGCGAAATAAGGCCCGGTGTCGTTCCTGACGCGGTCGACCAGGCCTTCCTGCTCGATGATCTCCAGGTTCTTCAAGGCGACGGCACAAGCCACCGGATGCCCGGAATAGGTGTAGCCGTGGTTGAACTCGCCACCCTTCTCGACCAGCGTCGAGGTGATGCGGTCGCCGACCAGCAGTGCCGACAGCGGCTGGTAGCCCGAGGTCAGCGCCTTGGCCGTGGTGATGGTATCGGGCTCGATGCCGAAGGTCTGCGCGGCGAACCATTCGCCGGTGCGGCCATAGCCGGTGATGACCTCGTCCAGCATCAAAAGTACATTGTATTTGCGGCAAATGCGCTGCACTTCGGGCCAGTAGCTCGCCGGCGGGATCTTGACGCCGCCCGCGCCCATCACAGGCTCGCCGATGAAGGCCGCGACCTTGTCGGCGCCGGCCTCGAGGATGGCATCCTCGACCGACTTGGCCGCGCGCAGGCCGAAATCATGGTCGCTCTCGCCGGGCAGCGCCAGCTCATAGGCATAGGGCATCATCACATGGACGATGTTGGGCACTGCGCCATTGAGCTGCTTGTGCATGGCGTCCATGCCGCCGAGCGACGTGCCGGCGATGGTCGAGCCGTGATAGGCCATCTTGCGCGAGATGATGCGGTTCTTCTCCGGCTTGCCCTCGATCACCCAGTAGTGGCGGACAAGACGCAATGCCGTGTCGTTGGCCTCCGAGCCGGAGGAGCCGTAGAAAACCTGGTTGACGTTCTTCGGCGCGATCTCGGCCAGCTTCTTGGACAACAGCACCGGCGTCGGCGTCGAGCATTTGAAGAAGGAATTGTAGTAAGGCAGTTCCTTCATCTGGGCGTAGGCGGCCTCGGCCAGTTCGTCGCGGCCATAGCCGATGTTGACGCACCACAGGCCGGCCATGCCGTCGAGCAGCTCTGCCCCTTCGGAATCGTAGATGAACGGGCCCTTGGCGTGGGTGATGATGCGCGAACCCGCCTCGCGCAATTCCTTGTGGTCGGTGAAGGGATGGAGATGATGCGCGGCGTCGATCTGCTGAAGCTGCTTCAGCGAATAATTCTGATAGGTCATGTCTGGATCTTTCCTCTGGATTCAAGCCGGCAGGAGCCGGGGCGAATGCATCAGAGGCTGGCAGGCGGTGAATAACCGATGCGGGCGCACAGCCGCAAAAGCTCCGCGCGCAGCGTGCGCGGCGACGGTGTCACCGCGACCCCGAACGTGCAGACAAAGGTCATAGCAGGAGCCATGCAGGGCACCTTAGAGCAAAGGCTGGCCAAGGTGAACCACCCTTTGCCTGGCCCATGACAGAATCCTTCTAGGCCTTGGCGCCTAGCGCCCGCTGCAGGAAGACATATTTCATCGCCGTCTGCGCCGCCTGCGGCCGGCGGTCGCCGCGTCCGCCATGGCCGCCTTCGGTTTCCTCGAAGAACAATGTCCTGGCATGGCCGGCCTCCTGCAGGCGCGCGGCCATCTTGCGCGCATGGCCGGGATGGACGCGATCATCGGCGGTCGAGGTCGTCAGCAGCACCGGCGGATAGGCGCTATCCGCCTTGACGTGCTGGTAGGGCGAATAGGCGGACAGCCATTTCGCGTCTTCCGGCTGCGACGGATCGCCATATTCGGCCATCCACGAGGCGCCGGGCGGCAATTCGGTGTAGCGCAGCATGTCGAGCAGCGGCACCTCGATGATGACGGCGCCGAACAGCTCCGGGCGCTGTGTCAGCGAAGCGCCAGTCAGCAGGCCGCCATTCGAGCCGCCCTGGATGCCGAGTGAGCTTGCCGTCGCGATGCCGCGCCTGACGACGTCCTCGGCCACCGCGGCGAAATCGTCAAAACCATTCTGGCGATTGCCTTTCAGCGCCGCCTGGTGCCAGGCTGGCCCGAACTCGCCGCCGCCACGGATGCAGGCCTGCACATAGGCATTGCCCTTCTCCAGCCACAGCCTGCCGCGCACGCCGGCATAGCCGGGCAAGAGCGGCACTTCGAACCCGCCATAGCCGTAGAGCAGCGTCGGCACCGGCCCCTTCTGCTCGCGCCGTCTGACGACGAAATACGGGATCATCGTGCCGTCCTTCGAGCGCGCTTCGAACTGCTCCGAGATCAGCGGCGCGGCATCGAAGCGCGCCGGCTGCGACTTCACCGTCTCCAGCGTCTCGCCATCATCATCCGACCAGATGATCGAGCTCGGCGTCAGGAAATCGGTGAAGGAGAAGGAAACGCTCGAGCCGAAATGCTCGGCATGGCTGATGCCGACAGTGCCGTTCTCAGGCAGCGCGACGGGTTTCAGCGACCAGGCGCCATCCCTGCGCTCGCAGACGAGGACCTTGCCGCGCACATTATCCATCAGGCTGATGAACAGCCGGTCCTGCGTACGGGCAATGCCGGCGATCGAGACGCGATAGGCCGGCGCCAGCAAGGTTTCGATGGCGCCGAAACTGCCGGTTTCGATCCAGTGCGCGAAGTCGAGCGAATAGAGCCCGTCCGGCTGGCACACCGTGCCGTCCGGCGCCGTCCATGGCGTGCGCACCCCGAACACCAGCTGGTCCTTGAAAAGCGATGTGTCGGTGGCGTCATCGGGCAGCGGAATGCGCCGGTTTTCGCCGGATGGGAGATGCAGGAAGCTGTGCGATGCGAAGAAATTGATCGCCCGCGCCAGAAACACGTGGCGCTTGTCGCCGTCGAACTCGACGCCGGCTCCCGCCGCGAGGTCGTCTTTCTGCGCCTCGAAGATCGGCTTCGCTTCTTCCAGTGCCGTGCCGCGCTTCCAGAGCTTGACCACGCGCGGATAGCCGGACTCGGTCTTGTCAGCGTCCTCGAAGGCCGCCGAGACGATGACCGTGTCCTTGTCCAGCCAGCCAAAACCCGACTTCGAAGCCGGCGCGCTGAATCCACCCTCGACAAACGACCTGGTTTCGATGTCGAACTCGCGCATCTCGCTGGCGTCGCCGCCATCGGGCGACATCGACAGCAGGCAGCGGCTGAAATCCGGATAGAGCCGGCTGGCGCCGCTGAATACCCATTTTATCCCCTCCTTCGCCGCAAGCTGGTCGAAGTCGATGATCATTTCCCAGACCGGCTTCTCGGTCTTGTAGGAAGCGACCGTCGTGCGGCGCCACAGGCCGAGCGCATTGGTCTTGTCCTGCCAGAAATTATAGACATGGCCGGCGATTGCCGCGCCGACGGCGATGTTGTCCTCGGCCGTCATCAGGTCGAGCGCCGTCTGGAACGACGCCTCATAGGACGGATCGCCCTGCAATTGGCCTGTCGTGATTTCGTTCTGGCCGTGCACCCAGTCGAGAGACTGTTTGCTGGTCCTGTCCTCCAGCCAGAGGAACGGATCAGCGGCGCCGGCTTCTGGCTTGGCGATGGGCTTGGTCATGGAATCTCCAATAGGCATGCTTCGGCACGCAACATCGACATGCCGTGTCCGATATTCAATAGCCGCCACATCTCTGCAGAGGATTCAGGCCTTCGCGCGACCGGCGATGCTCGCGACCGCCAGTGCCAGGCACATCAGGCCAAGCGTGATCGGCAGGCCTCTTGCGCCCAGCAAGTCCATGGCGGTGCCGGCCAGGGGCGGCACGGCAATGCCGCCGACGCCCCACATCAGCGAAAAGGCGGCATTGCCGGCGACCAGCGTCGAGCCGGTGAAGCGCTCGCCGAGCTCGATGATCGACATCGTGTAGATGCCGTAGGATACCGCGCCCCAGACGAAGATCATCGGCCAGATCAGTGGCGTTTCGATGAGAAAAGGCAGCAGCAGGCATCCGAGCACAGTCAGGCAGACACAGGCAAGCCGCACCAGACGTGCCGTCAGCCTCTCCGCCAGCAGGCCGAGCGGCACCTGCATGGCGATGTTGCCGGCGATCATCATCGAGAGCAGCGCCGACATGCGGACTTCCGCAATGCCATAATGGGTGCCGTAGACCGGCAGAAGCGCCAGCGCTCCCTGCTCGAAACCAGCGGCCACGATGACCGCGAACAGAAGCAGCCACGCCATCGGCACGAAGCCCAGAACGGAAACCCGATGCCCGGCCTCGTCCACCTTCGGCAGGCGCGGCAGCACCGAGGCCAGGCAGATGCCGCACAGCACGAAGGCGCAGATGCCGACGAGGAAGGGCGCCCACCCCTGCGTGCCGACGGCAAGCAGGCAGAGCGGGCCGGCCGCGAATCCGGCCGAGATGATCGTCGAGTAGACGCCCATGATGCGGCCGCGCCGGGCCGGTGGCGCCAGTGCGATCACCCAGATTTCGCTCAACACATAGAGCGGGTTGGTCACCACGCCGATCAGGAAGCGCAGTGGAAACCAGAGATAGACATTCTGCGTCCAGCCGATCAGCGCCAGCACGATGGCCGAGAGCGCGGCGCAGGTGAGCGCGGTGCGCCCTGCCCCGAACCGCCGCGCCAGCCCCGGGATCAGCGGCGACGAGACGATGAAGCCGATCGGCGTCATAGCCGCCGACAGGCCTATCATCGCCGGGGAGACGCCCTGGCGTTGCAGGATGAAGCTCAACAGCGGATAGGACAGCCCCTGTGCGATGGCGAACACCGAGACCGTCGCGATCACGCCGGTGATCGCCGCCCATTGCATTGCTTCGCCAGTTTCCGAATCCGTCGCGGCCATGGTCCTACCGTTGGTGCCCGGCAGGATTAGCGGTTCGGCCAAACAGCGGTAAGCCCCGCCGGCGAAAAGCGCTTGCTCCAGCCATATCCATGTCAGGAAGCCCGGCGTTGCGAAGAGCGGTACAGAGCGAAGACGACCAGAATCGCATCGAGACCGGCGATCACCACGGGCAGGCCCAGCGGGCCGATGCCTTGCATCAAGAGGCCGGCGCCTGGCGGGCCGACAATGCCGCCAACGCCCCACAGCAAGGCGAAGGCCGCGTTGCCGGTGACGAGCAGCGTGCCTTTGAAGCGGCTGCCGAGTTCGACCAGCGCCATCGTATAGACGCCGTAGCCGACCGCGCCCATCACCAGCAGCACGCCCCATATCAGCGGCGTGGTGATCAGCAGCGGCAGCAGCGCCGCGCAAACCATTGTCGCGACCGCGCAGGCCACGATCATCGGGCGGCCGCAGAAGCGCTCCGCCAGCAGGCCAAGCGGAATCTGCAGCAGGATGTTGCCCAGCGACAGCGCCATCACCAGTGCGGCGAGCACGGCTTCCGGCAGGCCGTAGCCGGCGCCGAAGACCGGGACCAGTGCATAGGTGCTTTGCTGGACGGCGGCCGAGACCAGCACGGCCAGCAACAGCGCCGGCGCCAGCCGGGCAAAGCCGACAAAACTGCCGGCGGGCTGGCCGTCATCCTCGAACCCCGCAAGCTTCGAGGAGACAAGGCGCAGAATGACCGCGCAAAGCACGAAGCCGCCGATGCCGACGCTGAAGGGCGCCCAGCCCGACGTGCCGACGAAGGTCAAGGTGAAGGGTCCGGCCGCATAGCCGGCACCCATCAGCGTGTTAAACACGCCCATCACCCGGCCCCGCCGCGAAGGCGGCGCCAGCGACAGCGCCCAGACCTCGCCGAGGATATAGAGCGGGTTGATGACGACGCCGATGACGAAGCGGATGACGTACCAGGCCACCCAGTTCTGCAGATAGCCGATCGCCAGAAAGCACAGCGCACCGATCAGCGAGCATCCGACCGCCAGGTTGCGCGCGCCGACCAGCCGCACCGCCGCCGGCACGAACGAGGCCGACAGGATCAGCCCGAGCGGCATCATCGCCGCCGACAGGCCGATCAGCCCGGGCGACATGCCCTGCTTCTGCATCAGCAGCGTGAACAGCGGCGAACTCAGCCCTTGCGCGGCGCCGAACATGGCAAGTGCCGCGGTGACGCCGGCGAGCGCTGCCCACTGCGTTCCCGCTTCGCCTTCGCTCGAGCCGGTTGCCACCATTGCGTCATTCCAGGTGAGGTGCCGGCTGACCTTCCCGCCGGCAAGCGTCACTAGCTACGGGTTCAATCCCGGGAAAGAAAGGGCCGGCAAGCGAAATCCGCTTGCGCCAACACCACGGTGATCAGGTGATGTCGCGGCCACGCGGCTGCCGTTCCGGCATGTCGCTTCCCTCGCCCTAGTGGTCGCCGCCTCCGCAATGGCCGGCGGGCCGCCGGTCCATTATGCCGCCCGCTGTTCGCATCGTACGAGGACCATCATGACCGCCGCCCTACACCCCCTAGAACCGGCTTTGGCGCCCGACCGTGCCCGCCGTGGCGGCCGCGCCGGAAAACGCGCCGGAGGCTCGGCGGCTTTCGAGCAGCCAGCTTTCCGCCAGTTGAAGAATCCGCTGACGCCGACCAGGCTGGTGTCGGACGACGAGCTGGAATCGATCCACCTCGCTTCCTTGCGTGTGCTCAGGGAAATCGGCGTCGACGTTCTGCACGACGAGGCCCGCCGCATCATGAAGGCGCATGGCGCCGATGTCCGCGAAGGTTCGGAGCGGGTGCGCTTCGACAGCGACATGATCCTCGATCTGATCTCGAACTGCCCGTCGGAATTCACGCTGCATGCCCGCAACCCTGCACACAATGTCCGCTTCGGCGGCAACAATGTGATCCTGTCGATGATGGCGTCGGCGCCGAACTGCTCCGACATCGATCGCGGCCGCCGACCCGGCAACCAGGCTGACTACCGCAACTTCCTGCGCCTGGCGCAGATGCACAACATCCTGAACTGCACGGGTGGCTATCCGGTCGAGCCGACCGACATCCATCCGTCGGTCCGCCACCTCGAATGCATCCGCGACCTCGCCACGCTGACCGACAAGGTGTTCCACATCTATTCGCTCGGCAAGGAGCGCAATGTCGACGGCATCGAGATCGCCCGCATCGCGCGCGGCATCAGCCACGAGCAACTGCTCGAGGAGCCGTCCGTCTTCACAATCATCAACACCAATTCGCCGCTCAAGCTCGACGTACCGATGATGGAAGGCATCATCCAGATGTCGAGCAAGGGCCAGGTCGTTGTCGTCACGCCCTTCACCTTGTCGGGCGCCATGGCGCCGGTCACCATCGCCGGCGCGCTGGTGCAGCAGAATGCCGAGGCGCTGTCCGGCATCGCCTTCGCCCAGATGGTGCGCAAGGGCGCGCCGGTCGGCTATGGCGGCTTCACCTCCAATGTCGACATGAAGTCCGGCTCACCGGCCTTCGGCACGCCCGAATATATGAAGGCGCAGCTCGTCGGCGGCCAGCTTGCCCGCCGCTACAACATCCCCTACCGCACCTCCAACACCTGCGCCGCCAACACCGTCGATGCGCAGGCGGCCTATGAGAGCGTATTCTCGCTGTGGGGCGCCATCCAGGGCGGCGGCAATCTGATGATGCACGGCGCCGGCTGGCTCGAGGGCGGCCTGCGCTGCTCCTACGAGAAGACCATTCTCGACATCGACCTGTTGCAGATGGTGGCCGAATTCCTCACCCCGCTCGACCTGTCCGAAGAGGCGCTCGGTTTCGACGCCATCCAGTCGGTCGGCCCCGGCGGCCACTTCTTCGGCACCCAGCACACGCAAGACCGCTACAAGACCGCCTTCTACTCGCCGATCCTGTCCGACTGGCGCAATTTCGAGACCTGGGCGGAAGCCGGCTCGCCGACGGCGCTGGAAAAGGCCAACAAGGTGTGGAAGGAACGGCTGGCGTCCTATGACGAGCCCTACATGGACCCGGCGATCCGCGAGGAGCTCAACGATTTCGTCCAGAAGCGCACGGCCGAAGGCGGCGCGCCGACCGATTTTTGATCGTGCTTTGCGTGCGTCGTCGCGCCAGCAACCGAAAACCCTGATTCAGTTTACGCAAAAACGGACCTATCTTCATGAAATCCCATGTAAAAGCGGTTGTCATCGGCGGCGGCGTCGTCGGCTGCTCGGTGCTTTATCACCTGGCCAAGGCCGGCTGGACCGACATCATGCTGATCGAACGCTCGGAGCTGACCTCCGGCTCGTCCTGGCATGCGGCGGGCGGCTTCCATACGCTGAACGGCGACCCCAACGTTGCCAAGCTGCAGGCCTACACCGTGCAGCTCTACAAGGAGATCGAGGAAATCTCGGGCCAGTCCTGCTCGCTGCACCTGACCGGCGGCGTGATGATGGCCGATACGCCCGAGCGCATGGACTTCCTGCGCCTTGCCCACGCCAAGGGCCGCTATCTCGGCATGGACACCGAGCTGATCACGCCGTCCGAAGCCAAGGCGATGTTCCCGCTGATGGACGAGAAGAACTTCGTCGGCGCCATGTGGGATCCGGTCGAAGGCCATCTCGACCCATCCGGCACCACCATCGCCTACTCCAAGGCGGCCAAGAAGCTCGGCGCCGAGATCGTGCTGCGCAACCGCGTCGTTGATCTGACGCAACAGCCGGACGGCACCTGGAACGTCGTCACCGAGCAGGGCACGGTCCACGCCGAGCACGTCGTCAATTGCGGCGGCCTGTGGGCGCGCGAGATCGGCCGCATGGTCGGCGTCGAGCTGCCGGTGCTGGCCATGGAGCACATGTATCTCCTCACCGAGCCGATGCCGGAGGTCGAGGAGTTCAACAAGTCGACCGGCCGCGAAATGATCGGCGTGCTCGACTTCAAGGGCGAGATCTACACCCGCCAGGAACGCAACGGCATCCTGCTCGGCACCTATGAAAAGGCCTGCAAGCCATGGTCGCCGGTCAATACGCCCTGGGATTTCGGCCATGAATTGCTTCCCCCCGATCTCGACCGTATCGCGCCGTCGCTGGAAATCGGCTTCAAGCATTTCCCCGGCATCGAGAAGGCCGGCATCAAGCAGATCATCAACGGCCCCTTCACCTTCGCGCTCGACGGCAACCCGCTGGTCGGTCCGGTGCAGGGCCTGACCAACTTCTGGTGCGCCTGCGCCGTCATGGCCGGCTTCTCACAGGGTGGCGGCGTCGGCCTCGCTCTGTCCAACTGGATGGTGCATGGCGATCCCGGTTTCGACGTCTGGGGCATGGATGTCGCCCGCTTCGGCGAATGGGCCGGCCTGCGCTACACCAACGCCAAAGTCCGTGAAAATTATTCGCGCCGCTTCTCCATCCGCTTCCCCAATGAGGAACTGCCGGCCGCGCGCCCGGCGCAGACGACGCCACTCTACGACACGATGCTCGCCAACAACGCCGTCATGGGCGATAGCTGGGGTCTGGAAACCCCGCTGTGGTTCGCACCGAAGGGCAAAGAACCCAAGGACATCGTCTCCTTCCATCGCTCCAACGATTTCGGACCGATCGGCGAGGAAGTGCGCGCCACGCGCGAGCGCGTCGGCGTCACCGAGATCGCCAACTTCGCCAAGTACGAAGTGTCGGGACCGGGCGCGGAAGAGTTCCTCAACCGGCTGATGACCAACCGCATGCCGAAGACCGGGCGCATCGTGCTGACCCCGATGATCAACGAATTCGGCAAGCTGATCGGCGACTTCACCATCGCCAAGGCTGGCGAAGACCGCTTCATGATCTGGGGCTCTTCAGCCGCGCAGAAATACCATATGCGCTGGTTCGAGAAGCATCTGCCGAAGGACGGTTCGGTGCGCATCCACCGCTTCGACCAGACGCTGGTCGGCCTGTCCATCGCCGGACCGAAATCGCGAGACCTCTTGCAGAAGCTGGTCGATGTCGACATCTCGACCAAAGCCTTCCGCTTCATGGATTTCCGCGAAATGGCGGTCGGCGGCGCGCCCTGCATGGTCAACCGCATCACCTATACCGGCGATCTAGGCTACGAGATCTGGATGGCGCCGGCCTATCAGCGCCTGGTCTACAAGGCGATCAAGGACGCCGGCGAGGAGTTCGGCCTGGTCGATTTCGGCATGCGCGCTTTGCTGTCGATGCGCCTGGAAAAGAATTTCCCGACCTGGTTCCGCGAGTTGCGGCCGATCTACGGGCCTTTCGAAGGCTCGATGGACCGCTTCATCAAGCTCGAGAAGAACGACTTCATCGGCCGCGAGGCTGCCGCCAAGGAACAGGCGGAAGGGCCGAAACTGCGTCGCGTCTCCTTCATCGTCGACGCCGCCGATGCCGACGTGATGGGCGACGAGCCGATCTGGGCCAAGGTCAGCAAGGACTACGGCACGGTGGAAAAGCCGCATGGCTATGGCGCGCCGCGCTTCGATGACAAGGGCGCGGAAGTGCGTGGCTCCAAGGCCGCCGAAGGCGCGTCCGCCGTGCGCGGCATCGTCGATGGCGACTGGCGCGTGGTCGGTTGGGTGACGTCGGGCGGCTATGCCCACTATGTCCAGAAGTCGATGGCGCAGGGCTACGTGCCGGCGGCATTGGCCGAGGACGAAAGCGCCGGCCTGTTCGAGATCGAGATCCTCGGCCACCGGCGTCCGGCCCGCATCAATGTCGAGGCGCCTTTCGACCCGAGCGGCGAGAAGATGCGGACCTGAGGCTTAGCCATGGACAGCGCGGCGCCAAAGGGCAGTTTCGGCCGCCATCGCAAGATCATGCCTTTCGAGCCCGGCTCGATCGAGGAATTGCGCGAAGGCTCCCGCCAGAAGGCGGCGTCGCTCAACCAGCATGTGCTGGGCTATGGCGTTCAGGCTGAAGCGGAATGGGCGGCGGCAGGCATTGCCGCCCCCGATCTTCCGGCGATGCGCAAATACCGGCTGGAGCGCATCCGCGCGGAGCTGAAGCGGCGCGGCTATGCCGGCGCCCTGCTCTACGACCCCGTCAACATCCGCTACGCCACCGACTCGACCAACATGCAGCTGTGGGTGGCGCACAACCCGACGCGGCATTGCTTCGTCGCCACCGAAGGCCCGGTGGTGCTGTTCGATTATTTCTCCTGCGAGCACCTGTCCGACCATTCCGGCGTCGTCGACGAGGTGCGCCCGGCGGTCTCCTGGATGTACCTCTATGGCGGCGAACTCACGGACCAAAAGGTCCGCCGCTGGGCCGCCGGCATTGCCGATCTGGTGAGGGAGCATGGCGGCGGCAACAGCCGTATCGCCGTCGACCACCTCAATCCGGAAGGCGTCGAGGAACTGGCGCGCCTCGGCATCTCCATCGGCAATGGCGAAGCGGTGATGGAGAATGCGCGGCTGATCAAATCGCCGGACGAGATCCTCGCCATGCGCCGCGCCATCGTCGCTTGCGAGGCGGCGATGGGCGAGATGGAACAGGCGCTGAAGCCGGGCATCTCCGAAAACGAACTCTGGGCCGAACTGCATCGCGGCAACATTGCGCGCGGCGGCGAATGGATCGAAACGCGGCTGCTGGCGTCAGGCCCGCGCACCAATCCGTGGTTCCAGGAATGCTCGTCGCGCGTGATCGAGGCCGGCGACCTCGTCGCCTTCGACACCGACCTGATCGGCCCCTACGGCTTCTGCGCCGACCTGTCGCGCACCTGGCTGTGCGGCGACGCCAAGCCGACCAATGAGCAGCGTGACCTGTTCCGCATCGCCGCCGACCAGATCGAACACAACACGCAATTGATGCAGCCAGGCATCTCGTTCCGTGAGCTCGTCGAACGCTCGGTGGTGCCGCCGGGAGATTGCTTCCCGACACGCTACGGCGTGCTCTACCACGGCGTCGGGCTGGCCGACGAATACCCGACCCTGCCGCATGCCAGCGACTGGACGCCGGACACGCCCGACGGCGTGCTCGAAGCAGGGATGGTGCTGTGCGTGGAAAGCTATATCGGCAGGCTTGGCGGGCGCGAGGGCGTCAAGATCGAGGAGCAGATCCTGATCACCGAGACCGGCAACGAGCAGCTTTCAACCTACCCGTTGGACACGAGGCTGCTCGGCTAACCCGGCAAGGGCTTCGCGCATGGCCCGGACGCTCTTTTCCGGCGTCGTCCTGGCGGTGATGAACGGCAGGCCCTTGCGCCGTGCCGTCCAGCCGACGATCGCCACCTTGTGCGCCGCCGGCTCGAAACGCTGCGCCAGCGCCCAGCTCTCGCAATCGATCGCGGCTATGTCAGCCCTTCCCTCGGCGACGGCAACGATCGAGCCGCGATGGCCACCGCTTTCGCTGCGCGAGGAAAAGATATCGAGGCTCTCGCCGGCCGCCTGCAGATCGCGCGTCAGCCCGATGGTACCCGACATCGAATCCAGGCTGTTGAAGGTGAAGCGCTTACCCCGCATCAGGTCGAGCGGCAGCAAGGCCTTGCCGTCGGCGGGCGAGCGAACCTCCGGCCCCTCGCCCGTCCGCATCACCAGCGCGCTTGAATAAAGCTCGCCCTGCCCGCCTTCATAGGCGTCATAGCTTGGTTGGCCGACCACTTGCACATGGCTGGACAGGCCGAGTTCCATCGGCCCCCAGCAGGTCTGCGCGAACAGCAGCTCCGGATGCAGCCAGAGCTTGTGATAGTCGAGTTCGTCCGGCGGCAATGTCGCCGGGTCCGGAGCGATCAAGGCTCCCCCAACGTCGTGAATACCGCCCGGCACCGGCGGCAGGTCGCCATTGCGGCGCACGATGGTCTGCGGCGCGTCGATTCCCTTTTGCCGGAAGGCGTCCCGCAAGCCTGCCCATTGCGCGTCGACCTCGCCGCGCACTTCGGGCCAGTCATACATCGGCAGGGCCGCAATCAGTTCACTCATGCCGATATCAAATCATCACGTCTGGAGAAAGGATCGCAAAAACGCGGCGTCCAATCAGAATTGGCCGACACGGAACCGAGGGATACCCAAATTATTCCTTGGGTGGCTCGGCCGGCACCGGCGCGGTGCCGAGCCCATTGATGTTGCGCGCCCGGATCCGTGGCTTGAACGCCCGGCCGTGCTCGGGCGCGCGCCGCAGCACCGGATGCACGATCGGCTCCTTCGCCTTGAAGGCGTAGGCTTTGATCAGCGCGAAATAGTTCGGATAGGCGTAGCCATTGTTCATCCGCAGCCATTCGTCACGGCGCTCGCGAAACAGTTTCGGCAGCCTGTACCAGGCCACGGTCGGCGTCTTGTGATGGACAAAGTGCAGATTGTTGTTGAGGAACAGGAACGACAGCGGCGAGCGCTCGATGATCACCGTACGGCCTTCCGGATGTTCGGACCATTGATGCTCGGCAAAGGTGCGGATCGCGATCAGCGACTGGCCGAGCCAGACCGGCGCCAGAATGTAGAGCCACAGCGGAATGCCGAAGCCGAACTGCACGATCGGCGCCACGATGGCGAGGCCGATCGCATGCAGCAGCCAGGCTTTGCGGATCGCCTTGTCGCCGGCCATGATCTGCTTGAAATCGTCGATGAAGAAACCGACGCAGGACAGCCAGGGGCCGAGAAAGAAACGACCGGCCATGGTGTTGTTGATCTTGAGCAGGAACTTCATCGTCGGCGGCAAATCGTCATGATGCCACAGCGCCTTGTAGTAGCTTTCCGGATCGTCGAGCGGATCGGTCAGGCGCTCGTCGGCATGGTGGCGCAGATGCAGCGTCTTGAAGCGGCGGAACGGCCAGACGAGACCAACCGGCAGGAAGACGAAGGCCTCGTTGATCAACGCGCTGCGCGTCGGATGGCCATGCAGCACTTCGTGCATGATCGACGACTGCAAGGCCAGGACAAAGCCGAGGAGAGCGAGAGCCACGATGGGATAGGAAGGCCAGAGCAGGAAACCGGTGGCAAGCCATGTTCCGTAGCAGAAGAAAGCGAGAACCACGGTCGGCCACTCGATGGCCGGTGCTGCGTTGCGTCGCTTGATGCTCTTACCTGTCATGCTATCGACCACTGCCCCTCAGTCGCCGGAACCCCCAGTGGTTCCTGACAGCATAGTGTCAGGAGAAACGATTCCACTCAACGCGACAAAGTATACAAAATGTTGCGATTGCGCATTTCTGACCGCACATGTTACACATTGTAAACAGCCTTAGGGATTCATTTACGCCTCAGACGCCCCACCCGGCCGCTTCGGCGCAAATTTTTCCTCAAGATTCGGAGAACCGGGCGATGGACAAACGCGACCTGTCAGCAATCTTCCGGGAGCGTCTGAAGCTGCTCCTGACACGATCCGACCTCAACCAGTCGGCATTCGCGTCAGCAGTCGGCATCGACCGCTCGGCGCTGTCGCAGTTGATGTCGGGCGCCTCGACGCGCCTGCCGCGCGCCGAAACGCTGCTCAACATCGCCGCCGAATTCAAGGTGTCGCTGGACTGGCTGCTCGGCCTCAGCCAGGACGAAGGCGTCACCGGCGAAATCCGCGAAAGCCTGGAGATCGAGGAAGCACCCGACGGTTTCGACCGCACGCTGCTCGCCAAATGGTTCGCGGAGGCAGCCGGCACCAAGATCCGCTACGTGCCGGCCGGCATTCCCGACCTGCTACGCACCCGCGCGCTGGTCGACTATGAGGCAAACATCACCAACAGGAGCCGCCTGGCGCAGGCCAGCGAGACGCAATACCGCATCGAATACAACCGGCGCCCGGAAACCGACATGGAGGTCTGCATGCCGCGCCACACGCTGGAGATCTTTGCGCGCGGCCTTGGCGTGTGGGACCGCTTTCCCGAGTCCGACCGCAAGCAGCAGCTCGCCCATATGGCGACACTGCTCGACGATCTCTATCCGACCTTCCGGCTGTTCCTCTATGACGGCCGCATGCGCTATTCGATCCCGCTCACCATCTTCGGCCCCTACCGCGCCGCCATCTATGTCGGCGACATGTATGTCGTGCTGAATGCCACCCAGCCGGTCCAGGCGCTGACCCAGCATTTCGACAATCTGATCCGCGCCGCCGACGTCAACCCGCACGAGGCCGCCGCCTTCGCCCGAAATCTGGCCGGCATGTCGTTCCCGTCAGGCTCTGCCTGATCGGCGGCAATCGCGGTTATCAGCAGATCGCCGCTGCAAATCATTGACTGGACATAAAGACTTCTTTATATCCTTATTTGAATTCGAAACACGAAAGCCAATCCGATGACGACGACCAATCCGATCGATGCCCTGTTGGCTGAAAAGGGTGTGCTGCTGGCCGATGGCGCCACCGGCACCAATCTGTTCGCAATGGGTCTGGAGGCCGGCGAGGCGCCGGAGTTGCTGAACGAGACGGCGCCCGACACCATCACCAGCCTGCACCAGAACTTCGTCGATGCCGGCGCCGACATCATCCTGACCAACTCCTTCGGCGGCACCCGCCACCGGCTGAAGCTCCATCATGCGCAGGACCGCGTCCACGCGCTGAACAAGCGCGCCGCCGAGATTGCTCGGGCCGTTGCCGACAAGGCCGGCCGCAAGGTGATCGTTGCCGGCTCCGTCGGCCCGACCGGCGAATTGCTGGTGCCGCTTGGCGCCATGACCTATGACGAGGCGGTCGACGCCTTCGCCGAGCAGATCGAAGGTTTGAAGGAAGGCGGCGCCGAAGTCGCCTGGATCGAGACCATGTCGGCGCCCGACGAGATCCGCGCTGCCGCCGAAGCGGCGATCCGCGTCGGCCTCCCCTACACCTATACCGGCTCCTTCGACACCGCCGGCCGCACCATGATGGGCCTGCTGCCGAAAGACATCCATGGCGTCGCCGACGGGCTGTCGCAGGCACCGCTCGGCGTTGGCGCCAATTGCGGCGTCGGCGCCTCCGATATCCTCGCATCGCTGCTCGACATGACCGAGGCGAAGCCGCAGGCGACGGTGATCGTCAAGGGCAATTGCGGCATCCCCGAATTCCGCGGCACCGAGATCCATTATTCCGGCACGCCGGAACTGATGGCCGACTATGTGCGCCTCGCTGTCGATGCCGGCGCCAAGATCGTCGGCGGCTGCTGCGGCACGTCGTTCCAGCACCTCGCCGCCATGCGCAAGGCGCTCGATGCCCACACCAAGGCCGGCCGTCCGACGGTCGAGACGATCGTCGAGCGCATCGGTCCGATGCGCAACAAGGTGGCGACGGAAAACACCGCCGAGAGCAGCGAAGCCCGCCGCGAGCGTCGCCGCAGCCGGGCCTGAAGCGATAGTCTCAGCTTATTCGCTGTTGTCGGYGTAGCTCGACTGCGCCGACTTGAAATCGACCACATTGTCGCCGCGCATCGTCATCAACGCACCGGACGCAGCCGGATCGGTGATCTGTTCCAGCATGGCGCGGAAGCGGTCATTGGTCAGCGCCGACATGGCGGTATGACGCGCCTGCGCGACATCGTCACTGATACGTCTGGATTCGGCCGACGGGGCTGAAGAAACCGTCGAAGCGTCTCGCACCGGCGGCGGCGAGTTGGCGATAGTCCTGATCTGCAATTCCGGGCTCCCTCAAGCCAGTAGTCATGGCCGGTGTAGCAACAGGACATTGCGATCCGGTACCGGAAATCTAGCGAAGTTTAACGATCTGAAAATTCCGAAAAAAGGCCGGCAAGGGAATGACCCCTCGCCGGCCTGCCTCACCCGCCCGTGGGCCGGTTTCCTCGTATCAGAACGATCCCATCTGAAGGAAACCGGCCGTCATCGCCACTACCGGTTACCGCCCAGCGCCGAGGCAAGGCGCACGAGTGAGAGGAACTCTGACCTGTACCCAAACGGGTCGGCTCCTCGGGCGGCAGTGGCAATCTCCATGATCTTGTCGTAACCGAACTTCGCGGTGGCATCCTCGTCGCGCAGCTTCTGGCCGAACGCCGCGACCGCGACGGAGAAGCGCTGGTCGGTGCTGGCCTGGTCGAAGGACGCCACCTCGTTGGCCGAGGTCACCGGCGTGGTGATCAGCTTCGAAACGTCCTCGTTGGGCAGCTTGTAGCGGATCTTGACGAAGGCATATTCGTCCGCGTTGGCGACGCCTCCATTGTTGACCGTGGCCTGGCCATAGCGCAGCGGATCGATCTGCTCGCCGCCGCTGCCTTTCGGCGTGATCTCGTAGATCGCGGTGACCGAATGGCCCGAGCCGATATCGCCGGCATCGACGCGGTCGTTGTTGAAGTCCTCGCGGTTGAGCGCCCTGGTCTCGTAGCCGATCAGGCGATATTCCGAGACCTTGTTCGGGTTGAACTCGACCTGGATCTTCACGTCCTTGGCGATCGGGAACAGCGTCGAGGAGGCGTCCTCGACCAGCACCTTTTCCGCCTCGGCCAGCGTGTCGATATAGGCGGCGGTGCCGTTGCCGTTCTGGGCGATGGTCTGCATCATCTGGTCGTTCAGATTGTCGTGGCCGAAACCGAACACCGACAGGAAGACCCCGCTCTTGCGCTCCTGCTCGATCAGGCGCTTCAGATCATCGTCATCGCTCTGGCCGACATTGAAGTCGCCATCGGTCGCCAGCATCACCCGGTTGACGCCGTCCTTGACGAAGGATTGCTGGGCAAGTTTGTAGGCTTCCTTGATGCCGGCCTCGCCGGCGGTCGAGCCGCCGGGCGTGAGATTGTCGATGGCATTGAGGATCTTGTCCTTTTCGGCAGCCCTGGTGGGCATCAGCACTGTGCCGGCTTCACCGGCATAGGTGACGATGGAGATCGTGTCGTCAGCCCTGAGCTTGCTGACCAGCAGCCGGAATGCCGACTTGAGCAGCGGCAGCTTGTCGGGCTCGTCCATCGAGCCCGAGACGTCGATCAGGAAGACCAGATTGGCCTTCGGCTGCTCGGTCGACTTGATGTCGAAGCCCTTGATGGCGACGTGCATCAGCTTGGTGTGCTCGTTCCATGGCGTCGGCATGACGCTGACGGTCGAGTTGAACGGTGTCGACGCCGAGTCCGGCCCCTTCCAGTCATAGGGGAAGTAATTGATCATCTCCTCGACACGCACCGTGTCGGCCTGCGGCACGGAGCCTTCCTTCAGCGAACGGCGCACGAAGGAATAGGAGGCGGTGTCGACATCGATCGAGAAGGTCGAGACCGGATCCTCGAGCGCGGCATGCACCGGATTGGTCTTGAAATCCTGGACGCGGTTGCGGTTCTCCTCCTGCGGTGCGACCTGATCCGCCGGCGCGATGGTCGGCTGAGGTGCCATCAATTTGGAGTCGGCTCCCGGCACGCGAGCGACCCGTGACGCGTAGGGCGCGGTCCTGGTGCTACCATCCAACGCGAATTCACCTGTTGGTGCAGGTGCCGGCTTGTAAGCCTTCAAAGTGCCCGCCTCGGTTTCGTTGATTGTTGCCGGAGCATCAGCCGGCACACCACGCCCCAGTGCATTCTGCCCTGCCGCGCCGCCAACCGCGGTCGATTCGGATTTCGGTGGCGAGGCCGGCGCCACAAGCGCGTCGGTCGCGTCGCGGCTTTCCACATCCGCGTCGGCCTTCTTGTCCTTCTCCAACCCGGTTGGAGCCTGCTTCGGCTCGGCCGGCTTCAGGGTCGCCGGCTTGTCGGCCAGCGTCTCGGTAATCTTTTCGTCGCCGCCGAATTTGGACGGCTGTTCCCTCAGCATATGGAAGGTGGCGTATCCGGCGATCGGCAGGGCGACGAGCCCGGCAATGGCCGGCGTGGCAATGAGTTTCTTTTGCATGATCTCGCTCCAGAGCTTTTGTGCTCGCTCTGTGAGACGAAGGCCGCCGACCGATCCTTGGGTGACGGCAGAAATATTTTCCTGGTCGTAGGCACGCATGGCGGCTTCGAAGGCGCGCGCCTTCGCGCTCTCGCCCGGCGCCGGTGCTGCGATATCGTGCAGCCTGTTGAGTTCGTTGTCGTCGACCATGGTCACACTTCCCCGGCTGAACGCATCAGCGTCTTCAGCCGTTTCTTCGCTTCATGGATGTGCCAGGAAACCGTCGTCTCCGAGATCGCCATGGCCTCGGCGGCTGCCGCGTGGCTCAAGCCCTCGCCATAGACCAGCAGCACCGCATCGCGCTGCTTGTCCGGAAGCTGCCGCACGGCGGCCCACAACGCCTCGGCCGGATCCTCCGGTTCGGCGGGGGCCTCGCCCGAAATCAGCGCATGGACGCCATAGGCTTCGGTCTTGACCATGTCGCGGGCAGACTTGCGCATCATGTCGCGCGCGGCGTTCATCGTCACGGAATAGAGCCATGTCGTGAAGGCGGCGCCGCCACGATAATCGCGGATCGCCTTGCCGAGCCGGACGCAGACTTCCTGGGCGATGTCTTCGGCATCGGCCTTCTTGCCGCACCAGCGATAGGCGGCGCGATAGACGAAGTCGTAGTGGCGCTCCAGCAATTTGCCGAAGGCCCCCCTGTCTCCGCCCTTCGCCCGCCCGATCAGTTCGGCGTCGGAGGCTTCGCTCTCATCCAGCATCATCGCCATCATTTGCCTGTTGGACGAAGGCTAATGGCTAATCCTTGGGATGATGGAAAGATTTTTTTGGCAGGCGCCCTCTTCCTTCTGCTGAAGCGCTACCCCAGCGTTTCCGCAAACAGCGTGATCAGCCTTTGCCAATGCCGCTCGGCGCCGGCTTCGTTGTAGACGCTGTGGTCCGGCACGCACCAGCCATGCGCCATGCCGACATAGTTCTCGATCGCGTGGTCGACTTCGGCATTGCGCAGGGCTTCCGCCAGCCGCGTCGATTGTTCCGGCGGGAAACTCCGGTCGACGCCGGCCATGCCGACATAGACGCGTGCCTTGATGGAGGCCGCCTTGCGGTGCGGGCTGTCGGCGGCGTCGCTGGCGAGATTGCCGCCGTGGAAACTGGCGGCGGCCCTGATCCTGTCCGGGTAGGCCGCGGCGGCGTTGAGCGCCCGCGCGCCGCCCATGCAATAGCCGACAGTGCCGATGGGACCCGTAACGCCTTCGCCGGCGAGGGCATCGAGAAAGGCGGCGCTGTCGCTGATGGTCATGTCCTGCGTCGTACCGGTGACCAGCGCCATCAGCGCCGTCTTGGTGTTTTCCTCGACAAAGGCCGTCTTGGCATCGAACGGACCATAAGGCGCATTGCGATGGAAGAGGTCAGGCACCAGCACCGCATAGCCCTCGCCCGCCAGCCGCTCGGCCATGCCGTCCAGCGCCGGACGCGGACCGAAGGCGTCCTGGTATAGAACGACGCCGGCCTTGGCCGGAGATGTCTTGCCCGAGCGGAACAGGCCCGCCTTCGCCACGCCGTCACGGGTCTTGATCCTGAGGTCTTGCTTGGCCATTGGCTGCTCCGTTGGTTCGATGGGCGATACATATCCGCACGAACTGCCACGGCAAGGCATTCCCTGAGCCTGGTGGTCAACATGTCGTGCAGCCTCGCGTGACAACTACAGGCCGGCGAATGCCGCCATATGGAAGGCCTGGACCTCAGGCGGATAGCGATAATCCGTGCCATAGGGACAGGCATTGCGATCGAGGCAGCCGCCACTCCGGCACGGTTCGCCATTCCCTCCCCGCACATGCGCCAGGCAGGACTGGTAGGCGAAACCTTCCGTGGAATAGGCATCGACCGGACAGGATTTCAGGCAAGGTTTCTCGACGCAGGCGTCGCAAAGGTGGACTGCCGCGCCCTGTTCCGGAAGCGCGATCTCGTCCTCGAACAGCAAGGCGCCGCGATAGGCATGCCAAAGCCCGTATCGCGGATGCATGAGGATGCCGAGCGGCGACGGCTTTAGCCCCTCAGCCCGGACAGCCCATTGCTGGAACGGCAGATAAGGTTTGTCGGAGGGCGAAACCGCGCGTGCGCCAAATGCCTTGGCCACATCGCCGATGACCTGCCGCGACCAATTGTCGAGCGGATTAGCGGTTTGCTGTGGCTGCTGCTCCCACCAACGCAGGAAATGCGGCCAGGGTGCCGCACCCGCCTGTCCCACCAACAGCAAGGACCTTGCCGGCGCAGCCGAGGGGCCATGAGGGGCATCCTCGTCGCCAGGAAAAACAAAGCCGCCACGCAGGATGAGACCGTTGGCGCCAAGCGCGGCCGTGATCGCTTCGATCATGCCGCGCACAAAATCATCCCTTCTTGTCCGGATCGGAGAAAGCGCTCCGCCAGACTTCCTTGTGGATGATGTTGGCGACTTTAGCCCCGCCTGACTCGGGCTCCTTTCAAGTGAAGGCGTCGGGCATCGACCCCTTCTTCTTGGCGATGAACTCCTTCAGCGCTTCGTCGATGCTCGGATCGAGATGCGGCGCTTCGTAGCTTTCCAGCCAGCGGCGGGCGAGCTCGTTGGCGCGCTGCGGCGCGGTCTTCTCGCCTTCGGCCAGCCACTGCTCGTAGGAATTGTTGTCGGCGATGCTGGAGCGATAGAATGCCGTCTGGAAATTGGCCTGGGTGTGGTCGCAGCCGAGATAGTGGCTGCCTGGGCCGACCTGGCGGATGGCATCCATCGCCTGGCCGTTCTCCGACAGGTCGACGCCTTCGGCGAATTTCTGCTGCATGCCGAGCTGGTCGATGTCCATCATGAATTTTTCATAGCAGGACGCCAGCCCGCCCTCGAGCCAGCCGGCCGAGTGGAGGACGAAGTTGGTGCCGGCAAGGATCGTCGAGTTCAGCGTGTTGGCGCTCTCATAGGCGGCCTGCGCATCCGGAACCTTGGAGGCGCAGAGCGAACCGCCGGTGCGGAACGGCAGGCCGAGACGGCGCGCCAGCTGGGCCGCGCCATAGGACACCAGCGACGGTTCCGGCGTGCCGAAGGTCGGCGCGCCCGACTGCATCGAGATCGACGAGGCGAAGGTGCCGAACAGCACCGGCGCGCCCGGGCGGATCAGCTGCGTAAACGATGCGCCGGCCAGCACCTCGGCCAGAACCTGGGTCAGCGTGCCGGCGACCGTCACCGGGCTCATCGCGCCGGCAAGGATGAACGGCGTGACGATGCAGGCCTGGTTGTGGCGCGAATAGACTTTCAGGGCGCCGAGCATGGTCTCGTCGAACACCATCGGCGAGTTGGCGTTGATCAGGCTGGTCAGCACCGTGTTGTTCTCGACGAAATCGTCGCCGAAGACGAGCTTCGCCATCGCCACCGTGTCCTCGGCGCGCTCCGGCGCCGTCACCGAGCCCATGAACGGCTTGTCCGAATATTTTATGTGCGAGTAGATCATGTCGAGGTGGCGCTTGTTGACCGGCACGTCGACCGGCTCGCACACCGTGCCGCCCGAATGGTGGATCGAAGGCGCCATATAGGCGAGCTTCACGAAATTCTGGAAATCCTCGATCGTGGCATAGCGCCTGACGCCGTTGAGGTCGCGCACGAAGGGCGGGCCGTAGACCGGCGCGAAGACGGTGGCGTTGCCGCCGATCTGCACCGAGCGCTCGGAATTACGGGCGTGCTGGGTATAGACGGACGGTGCGGTCTTCAGCAGCGAACGGCAAAGCCCCTTGGGGAAATGCACGCGCTCGCCCTTGACGTCGGCGCCGGCCTCTTTCCACAGCTGCAGCGCTTCGGCGTCATCGCGAAAGATGATGCCGATCTCTTCCAGCACCGTATCGGTGTTCTTCTCGATCAGGGCGAGCCCTTCCTCGTCGAGCACCTCATAGATGTTGATCTTGCGCTTGATGTAGGTGAGCTGGGTGCCTGGTCCGCCGCCGGAACGCGCGGCGCGCCTGGCCGCCGCTCCGCCGCTCGCACCGCGCCCACGCCGCGCGTTTGACGCTTCCTGGTCGACTGCCGCGTGTTCGCTCATGATCGCTCTTCCCTGAATATGGCCTGGCCTGACGATGGCTGGTCCGTAACCGTTGCGGCCGCATGGCGCGGCTTTCGCCGGATCGTAGCCATGCACCCTATTCGAAACGGCCCGTCCGCGCCAACGCCTGTCGCAAAATCGACAAGAAAACCAATAGATTTTCCAGTCGCTTTCCTTTTGCGGGAAGTCGCAAATCAGCTATGGATACCCGCCCGTTGCGGGTTAGGTATGAACGCCAATATTTTGTGCCTTGCGACACAGTCGCGATGCCGTGAGGAGCTGGATAAAAATGTCCGACGACGAGATCATCCTTTCTGAACTTTCTGACGATGAGTTGGTGCAGCAAATGCACGACGATCTCTATGACGGGTTGAAGGAAGAGATCGAGGAAGGCACGCGCATCCTGCTCGAGCGCGGCTGGGCGCCCTACAAGGTTCTGACCGAGGCGCTGGTCGAGGGCATGCGCATCGTCGGCGAGGATTTTCGCGACGGCATCCTGTTCGTTCCCGAAGTGCTGCTGTCCGCCAACGCCATGAAGGCCGGCATGTTCATTCTGCGCCCGCTGCTCGCCGCCACCGGCGCGCCCAAGCAGGGCAAGATGGTCATCGGCACCGTCAAGGGCGACATCCACGACATCGGCAAGAACCTGGTGGGCATGATGATGGAAGGTGCCGGCTTCGACGTCATCGACCTCGGCATCAACAATGCGGTCGAAAAATATCTCGATGCGATCGAGCAGCATCAGCCCGACATCATCGGTATGTCGGCGCTTTTGACCACGACCATGCCCTACATGAAGGTTGTCATCGACACGATGAAGGAAAAGGGCATCCGCGACGATTATGTCGTGCTGGTCGGCGGTGCGCCGCTCAACGAGGAATTCGGCAAGGCCGTCGGCGCCGACGCCTATTGCCGCGATGCCGCGGTGGCGGTCGAGACCGCCAAGGACTTCATGAAGCGCAAGCACAACGTGCGCGCTTCCGCCTGATCCAAGGCATCAGGATGGACAGACAGGAAAAGCCGCGCCTTGCAGCGCGGCTTTTTTGTACCCAGATGATGGACGACGAGGCTGCCGATCAGTTGGCGACAGTGTCTTTGACCGCCTTCGCCGTCGATTTGACATCCTTGCCGACACCCCGAATGGTGTTAGCGCAGGCCGTGAGTGCAAGTGCGCAGGCAAGGATGGCCATCGGCGCGACGCGTAGCAGTTTCATGGATGGTGTCTCCCTCGACAGATAAATTAGCCCCGCAGCGAAAGCCGGCTCGACTTGGTCAAGACGCAAAAAACGAAACCGAATCAAACCGACAGGCTGCTTGTCATCGCCTGCGGGATGATTGCGCGCGAGGTATTGGCCGTCAAGGAACAGCTCGGGCTCACTCATCTGGAACTCACCTGCCTGCCGGCGGAGTTTCATTTTTATCCCGACCGCATCGCGCCCGCCATGGACAAGGCGATCGAGAAGGCCAAGGCGGAGGGATACGAGCACATCTTTGTCGGCTATGCCGATTGCGGTACCGGTGGCCTGCTCGACCGCGTCATCGAGAAGCATGGTGTCGAGCGCATGGCCGGCCCGCACTGCTTCGCCTTCTATCAAGGCATGGAGGCCTATGCGAAGGTCGCTGACGACGACATGATGTCCTTCTACATGACGGATTTCCTGTGCCGCCAGTTCGACGCTTTCTTCATGAAGCCGCTCGGCCTCGACAAGCACCCGGAGCTGATCAAGGACTATTTCGGCAATTACGAGAAGCTGGTCTATCTCGCCCAGACCGACGACCCGGAACTCGACAAGGTCGCGGAAAAGGCCGCCGCCCTGCTCAGCCTCGCCTATGAGCGGCGCCCGACCGGCTATGGCGACCTGTCGGCGGAGATGGCGCGAGCAGCGAAGGTCGCCTGAGGACACTCTAGGCGGCCGCCTCCTCCGCCCTCAGCGCCGCCAGCACATCGGCAAAGCTCGTCTTGCAAACAAAGCCCAGCCTGTCTCTGGCCCGCGATGCGTCATAGACGCGGTCGATGGAAGAAAACATCGTCCAGCCTTTTTGCGCGTAGAGCGCCGCAAAATCCGGGAAATAGTGCGCGACCACCGATGGCGCGTCCCTGATCAGCGCGTCGCAGTCGTCGGGCCGAAACGGCGTCGGCGCGCAGACGATAAAGATGTCAAAGCCCAGCTGCGGCGCCTTCTCCAACGCGGCGACATGAGCCTCCGCCGCATCTTCCACGGTCAGCCGGCGGAACAGCAATTCGTTCGCCTTGGTGTTGGCATCGGACTGCTCGATCGCATGCGCCATGTCGTCGGCTTCGGGAAAGAAGCGGGCCGTGCGCAGCACGACCACCGGCAGGCCATGCTGCAGATGGTAGAGGCGGCAAAGATGTTCGGCCGAAAGCTTGGTCACGCCATAGATGTTGCGCGGTTCGGGCGACATCGCCTCGGTCAGCCAGGCGGCCGTGCGCGCGCCGCCCTTGAAGCCGTCGCGTATCGCCTGCGAGATCATCAGCGATGTGGTCGAGGTGAAGACGAAGCGCTGCACGCCGCTCGCCACCGCGGCGTCGAGAAGGTTCAGCGTGCCTTGCACATTGGTGGCGACGAAATCGCTGTTCGTGCGGCTCTCTATATTCGGCTTGTGCAGCGAGCCGCTGTGAATGATGGCTTCGATTCCAGCGCCCCCGACCGACCGCATCACCAGATCGCGATCGGCGATCGAACCGATCACCTGCGTTTCCACAGAAGGAACCGGGTCGAGGCCGATCACCTCATGGCCGAGCGCGCGCAGGCGCGGCGCCAGCGCGCTGCCCAGCCAACCCGACGATCCCGTGAGCAAGATTCGCATGCGTCACACCATGATTTCTGACGGCGACGCTGTTAAGCACGGATGACAGGCGCGGGCGACCCGATAAGATCAGCCAATGGCGCCGCTCCAGACATCAACTGCCATTTCTATAGACAGCCATTTTAGAGACTCAGGGAGTTCCAGATGATCCTTCGTCCGCTTTTCGCCGCCATCGGCCTGCTCTGCTGCACCCTGCCCGCCCTCGCCGATGGCCAGGTGCAGAAGCTGATCACGCCTGCCGACAAGGTTCGCCTCGACAAATATGGCGAGACGCGCAAGGCGGCACTCGCCGAGGCGAAAGCGGGCAGCCCGGCCGAGGTCAAGCAGCTCGATGCCTTGCTGGCCAAGCCGCTGGTGTCGTTCTCCGACAAGGACCTGACCGGCAACTGGAAGTGCCGCACCATCAAGGCGGGCGGTTTGAGCCCGCTCGTCATCTATGGCTGGTTCAAGTGCAAGGTGACCGACGATGGTTCCGGCTGGCGGCTTGAAAAGATCAGCGGCTCACAGCGAACCCAGGGCCGTTTTTTCGACGATGGCGAGAAGCGCGCCATCTATCTCGGCTCCGGCTCCGTCAACAACGACCGCGCAAAACCTTATGGCAGCGGTCCGCAGACCGACCAGGTCGGCTATGCCTTCCGCACCGGTGCCGGCGAATGGCGCATCGAACTTCCCGCCCCCTACTACGAATCGAAACTCGACATCATCGAGTTCAAGCGTTGAGCGTGGTCATCAAGATTTAACCCGATTCCGGCACAAAATCCGGCCAGCATGCGGCAGCCGCCGCGTGCGAGGCAGGAAAGCGGGCTATGTCTTCACCGGTTGGAACCAGCGCGCCGATCGTCGTCGTGACCGGCGGCGGCCAGCATGTCTGGGCCATGATCAACGCAATCGCCGATCGCGTTGGTCCTGTCAGCGTCATCCTCGAAACCCCTGAATCCAAAAAGCAATTGCTGCGTGGCCGAGCCCGCCGCCAGGGCTGGGTCTCTGCCATGGGCCAGCTTGGCACGATGGTGCTGAGCCGGTTGGGCAAGCGGCTCCTGGCAGGTCATGGCGCGCGATTGATCGCCGAGGAGAAACTGGAGGTTGAGCCGCGACCCGGCCAGGAGATCATCCAGGTGGCCTCGGCCAATGGGCCTGAGTGCCTGCAGGCGATCCAGAAGATCCAGCCAGGCGTCGTCCTCCTCAACGGTTGTCGGCTGATCTCGGCCGAGATGCTGCGCAAAATGCCCTGTCCGGTGCTCAACTACCATGCGGGCATCACGCCGAAATATCGCGGCATGAATGGCGGCTATTGGGCCCTGGTATCAGGTGATGCGCAGAATTTCGGCACGACTGTCCATCTCGTCGACGCTGGCGTCGACACTGGCGGCATCCTGAAGCAGGCGCGCGGCAGACCGAAAAAAGGCGACACCATCTCAACTCACGCGCTGCGCCAGACGGCATTCTCGCTCGACATCTGCATCGAGGCCGTCAGCGATGCGCTGGCCGGAAAACTCACGACCTTTGATCCGGGCCTGCCTTCGAAACAGTGGTATCATCCGACGATCTGGTTCTACGTCTGGACCGGCCTCAGAACCGGAATCTGGTAGGTTTCGCTAGCCCGAGCAGAACAAGGTCGGACGGCTTTTCGGCACGCCGACCCTGCCGCCTAGGCGCGCCGCGAACGAATAAACACGCTTTTCATTTTACGACATTGAAATGCGTCGCTTTTGAATGCGCGCGCGTCGTCCCATAACAAGCGGCCCCACCGCGCATGCGGCAATGCTCGATAGTTCGAGGAGCGAGAATTCATGGCCGATCTTATCGTCGTCTACTGGCGCGACATTCCTGCCCAGGTCATCGTCAAGAAGGGTCGGCAGAATGCAAAGCGCGAACTGCCGCTGCGCTTCACCGAGGCCATCGACATGTGCGCCATGCGCACCGGCGCCGGCGGCACCGACGACTATCTGGCCGAATGGCGCAAGGCCGATCCCGTTCCGGTCGGCGACGATCTCGAAGCCGAGGTCGAGAAGGCTTTCCAGGACCTCGACACGAAATATGACCGCGAGCGGCTGGTCGCTCTGGTCAAGGCGGGYGGCAAAGAAAATGTCTGAGACCACTCCTGTCAAAAACGATGGGCCGACGGTTACCCAGGCCACGCTGATGAAGAAGGCGGCGCCGAAATCGGACTACAAACCCGCCGACGTGTCGCCGCAGCGGCGCGTGCAGCGCTCCTTCGCGGTGAGATTGTGGTCGATCCGGCATTCGCGCCTGCTCGAATGGTTCTATTCCCGTTTCGCCGACATGTTCCTGCTCCTCCATCCCCTGTGGAAGGGCATCGGCTACGGCCGCGTCGAGACCCCGATCAAATTCGTCGAGAAGCGCGTCAAGGGTTTCATGTTCGACTGCCGCATGTGCGGCCAGTGCATCCTGTCCTCGACCGGCATGTCATGCCCGATGAATTGCCCCAAGCAACTGCGCAACGGCCCTTGCGGCGGCGTGCGCGCCAACGGCAATTGCGAGGTCGAGCCCGATATGCCCTGCGTCTGGGTCAAGGCCTGGGAAGGTTCGCAGAACATGGTCAACTCCGACAAGATCCTGACCGTACAGAAGCCGGTCGACCAGTCGCTGCGCGAAACCTCGGCCTGGCTGCGGGTCACCGCGCAGGCGGCGGCAGCCCGTGAAGCCGCGGCTGCCCCAAAGACCGGAGCCGCCGCATGAGCGCCCGTCAGCGCGACGAGAACCCGGCCGGCATTCACCTGCCGCTCGATCCCTTGCCCGGCCATTCGTCCCGCGGCCGGCTGGAGCGTGTGCTGCGGCGCGGTGAATTCGCCGTGACGACCGAACTCAATCCTCCCGACAGCGCCGATCCCGAGGACGTCTACAACAGGGCCAAGATCTTCGACGGCTGGGTCGACGCCATCAACGCCGTCGATGCCTCCGGCGCCAACTGCCACATGTCCTCGGTCGGCATCTGCGCGCTTTTGACCCGCATGGGCTATGCCCCGATCATGCAAATCGCCTGCCGCGACAAGAACCGCATCGCCATCCAGGGCGACGTGCTGGGTGGTGCTGCCATGGGTGTCGCCAACATGCTGTGCCTGACGGGCGACGGCGTCCAGGCCGGCGACCAACCCGGCGCCAAGCCGGTGTTCGATCTCGATTCCATGTCGCTGCTCGAAACCTGCCGCATCATGCGCGACAACGGCAAGTTCCTGTCCGGCCGCAAGCTGACGACGCCGCCGCAGATTTTCCTTGGCGCCGCGGTCAATCCGTTCGCGCCGCCCTTCGACTTCCGCCCGATCCACCTCGGCAAGAAGATCGCCGCCGGCGCGCAGTTCGTGCAGACGCAATATTGTTTCGACGTGCCGATGTTCAGGACCTTCATGCAGAAGGCGCGCGATCTCGGCCACACCGAAAAGGTCTTCATCCTGTGCGGCGTCGGCCCGCTCGCCTCCGCCAAGACCGCCAAGTGGATCCGCTCCAACGTGCCGGGCATCCACATCCCGGACGCCATCATCAAGCGGCTGGAAGGCGCGCAGGATCAGAAGAAGGAAGGCAAGCAGCTCTGCATCGACATCATCAACGAGGTGAAGGAAATCCCCGGCATCTCGGGCATCCATGTGATGGCCTACCGCCAGGAGGAATATGTCGCCGAGATCGTCGATGAATCGGGTGTGCTCAAAGGCCGTCAGCCCTGGAAGCGCGAAATCCGTCGCGACGACCAGATGGTTGCCGACCGGCTCGACCACATCCTGCACGACGAGATTACCGAAACCCAGGTGGATATGGTGAAGACCGCGCATTGACCCGCGCGGAGGGCCACCATTCGCTTGATCGAGAAGAGATAACGATATAAAGAACTCTTTATATCACGACGGAGAGATTTCATGACCCGGACCATCGTTGCCTCGGCGACACGAGAAATCATCATCGGCTTCGACCAGCCCTTCTGCGTGATTGGCGAGCGCATCAACCCGACGGGCCGCAAAAAGCTCGCCGCCGAGATGGTGGCTGGCAATTTCGAGACCGTCATCAAGGACGCGCTGGAGCAGGCCGCCTGCGGCGCCACCATGCTCGACGTCAATGCCGGCGTCACCGCGGTCGACCCCAACGCCACCGAGCCGGCGCTGCTGGTGCAGACGCTGGAGATCGTCCAGGGTCTCGTCGACCTGCCGCTGTCGATCGACAGCTCGGTCACCGCCGCGATCGAGGCGGCACTCAAGGTCGCCAAGGGCCGCCCGCTGGTCAACTCCGTCACCGGCGAGGAAGAAAAGCTCGAAGCCATCCTGCCGCTGGTCAAGAAATACAACGTGCCGGTCGTCGCCATCTCCAATGACGAGACCGGTATTTCGATGGATCCGGACGTGCGCTTCGCCGTCGCCAAGAAGATCGTGCAGCGCTGCGCCGATTTCGGCATTCCCGCCCATGATGTCGTCGTCGACCCGCTGGTCATGCCGATCGGCGCGCTGGGTGACGCCGGCCGCCAGGTCTTCGCGCTGCTGCGTCGGCTCCGCGAAGAGCTCAAGGTCAACACCACCTGCGGCCTGTCCAACATTTCCTTCGGCCTGCCGCATCGCCATGGCATCAACGCCGCCTTCATCCCGATGGTGATCGGCGCCGGCATGACCTCGGCGATCATGAACCCGGTGCGGCCGCAGGAAATGGAAGCCGTGCGCGGCGCCAATGTGCTCAACGGCACCGACGAGAACTGCACCAACTGGATCAGGACCTACAAGGACTACAAGCCGGCCGAAGGCGGCCATGCGGTTGCGGCACCGACGGCGGTCAACGCCCCTGGCGAGGGCAGCGGCAATGGCGGTCGCCGCCGCGGCGGCCGTGAAGCCCGCATGGGCCGGGGATAAGCGCGCAATCGTGAACCGGACTGCAAACCACGCTGGACCGATCGCATCACCGATGCGGTCGGACGCGTCTGCTTTGCGGTCAGGCGACGCCCAATATGGCGTCGAACAGCGCCATTCCCGCCCACGAGCCGAATATGCCGGTCACGCCGCCTATGACGAAATCGTCGTCATAGGCAGGCCAAAGCCCGTTGAGCAGCAGCACCGCGACAATCGCGCCGAGAATTCCAGTCGCCAGATATTGCGGATTGCGCAGCCACGGCCCCTTCACCACCCGCACCATGGTAAAAGCGGTGAATATGCTGGACAGCAGGAGATCGGACATGATTGGCCTCTGGACCATCAGACACTCCGCCCAATAATGAAACGATCCGTTAAACGGTATCGACAATCCCTTCCGAGACACGTGTACGCATGAACTCGCCTGCCAACATCACCGATCCACTCGTGCTGTTCATGCCGTCGGGCAAGCGCGGGCGGTTTCCTGTCGGCACGCCGGTGCTCGATGCCGCGCGCCAGCTCGGCGTCTATGTCGAGAGCGTGTGCGGCGGCCGCGCCACGTGCGGGCGCTGCCAGATCGAGGTGCAGGAAGGCAATTTCGCCAAGCACAAGATCGTCTCCTCCAACGACCACATTTCGCCCAAGGGACCCAAGGAGGAGCGCTACGAGCGCGTGCGCGGCCTGCCAGAGCGGCGGCGCCTCTCCTGCTCGGCGCAGATCCTCGGCGATCTCGTCATCGACGTGCCGCAGGATACGGTCATCAATGCGCAGACCATCCGCAAGGATGCCGATACCAGGGTGATCGCCCGCGATGCGGCGATCCGCATGTGCTATGTCGAGATCGAAGAGCCCGACATGCACAAGCCGCTTGGCGACCTCGACCGCCTCAAGATCGCGCTGATGAAGGATTGGGGTTTCAAGAACCTCGAATTCGACTTCTACCTGCTGCCGCAGGTGCAGGGCATATTGCGCAAGGGCAATTGGACCGCCACCGCCGCCATCCACAAGGATGCCGACAGCGACATCGCGCGCGTCATCGCCCTGTGGCCGGGCCTCAAGAACGAGGCCTATGGGCTGGCCTGCGATATCGGCTCGACCACCATCGCCATGCATCTGGTGTCGCTGCTGTCGGGCCGCGTCGCCGCATCGTCCGGCACCTCGAACCCGCAGATCCGCTTCGGCGAGGATCTGATGAGCCGCGTCTCCTATGTGATGATGAATCCTGACGGCCGCGAAGGCATGACGGTGGCCGTCCGCGAGGCGATCTCCAGCCTTGTCGACAAGGTCTGCGCGGAAGGCAATGTCCAGCGCAACGACATCCTGGATTCCGTCTTCGTCGGCAATCCGATCATGCACCATCTATTCCTCGGCATCGATCCGACCGAACTCGGCGGCGCGCCTTTCGCGCTCGCCGTCTCGGGTGCGGTGCGTATCAAGGCCTCCGACATCGGCCTCAAGCTCAACCAGGGTGCGCGCCTCTATATGCTGCCCTGCATCGCCGGCCATGTCGGCGCCGACGCGGCGGCGGTGACGCTGTCGGAAGGCCCGCATCGCCAGGACGAGATGATGCTGATCGTCGACGTCGGCACCAATGCCGAGATCGTGCTCGGCAACCGTGCGCGGGTCGTGGCAGCCTCCTCGCCGACCGGTCCGGCTTTCGAGGGCGCCGAAATCTCCGGCGGCCAGCGTGCCGCGCCCGGCGCCATCGAGCGCGTGCGCATCGACCCCGATACGCTGGAACCCAAATACCGCGTCATCGGCTCGGAACTGTGGTCCGACGAACCCGGCTTCCTCGACAGCGTGCAGGCGACCGGCGTCACCGGCATCTGCGGCTCCGGCATCATCGAGATCGTGGCGGAAATGTATCTTGCCGGCATCATCTCGGAGGATGGCGTCGTCGACGGATCGCTGGTTGCGCGCTCGCCGCGGGTCATCGCCAACGGCCGCACCTTCTCCTATGTGCTGAAGGAAGGCGAGCCGAAGATCACCATCACCCAGACCGACGTGCGCGCCATCCAGCTCGCCAAGGCAGCCCTCTATGCCGGCACCAAGCTTCTGATGGAAAAGCAGAATACCGAGCATGTCGACCGCATCCATTTCGCCGGCGCGTTCGGCTCCTTCATCGATCCGAAATACGCCATGGTGCTGGGCCTGATCCCCGATTGCGACCTCGACAAGGTCTCGGCCGTCGGCAACGCCGCCGGTGCCGGTGCGCGCATGGCGCTCTTGAACCGCGGCTATCGCCGCGAGATCGAGGAGACGGTGAGCCAGATCGAGAAGATCGAGACCGCGCTGGAACCGAAATTCCAGGAGCATTTCGTCTACGCCATGGCGCTGCCCAACAAGGTCGACCCGTTCCCGAAACTGTCGGCTGCCGTGAAACTACCGCCGCGCAAGACGGTGAGCGAGGACGGCATCGCCGGCGACGCCACTCCGCGCCGGCGCTCGCGCGAAGGCCACGCGGCACGGCGCAGCCGCGACTAGACGCGACCTTCGCAGGCCGTCTCAAACCTCAAACTCATTTGCATGCAAATGTTTCCGGATCGAACGATCCGGAAACCAAAACGCTGTTTTCGCGAAATCCATCCGATACATGGCAGGCGCATTTAACCCGCATCGAACGGCGGCCGAAGACAATCCTCGGTCGTGGCCGTTCTTCAAGGGAGATGAAAATGTCGATGTTCGAAAATCTCGGCCGCTTCGGTGTGACCATCCGGCAGCACCATGCAAGGACCAAGGCGATCCGCGCGCTGAACAGCCTGCCGGCGCATGTCCAGAAGGACATTGGCTGGCCGGCATCGCCGCCCAGCGATCCGCAGGCCGCGCTCACGTCGCTGCTTCTGGGCACGGCGCGCTGATGACCTTCGCCGACAAATGCAAATTGCTCGGCAGCCGCCGGGGATCTCGCACATCCCCGGCGGCTACCAGCAACCGGCTGCGCGCGGCGCTTCTGCCGCGCCGCTGACCGTGGCGGCGTGGCTCACAGAGCCGTGTGGACACTGCGTAAATCTTGACATTTTCGGCCAAGGTACGATCTTCGCCAGAGAGGGGAATTCTCTTAGTCGGCTGCCGCCGAAGTTCGTGTATCCGCATGCCAAGCTTTAAAAGCCACTTTGTGTCGTTCGTGCTCAGGTACAGCCGAAAGCAGGCGTTTTCCAGCCCGGAAAACCTGCAGCGCTGGATCGCCGCCGCGCGCAAGACCGAGGATCACCATCCGCCGGCCTCGCTGCATCAGCGCCTCAACATCCAGACACGCACCGTCGACGGCTTTCCGGTCTACGAAATCGCCCCAAGAGCCGGCGAGCGGACGCGGATTCTCTACCTGCATGGCGGTGCTTATGTCTTTGAGATCACGCCCTACCACTGGCACCTGATCGCCGAGATGGCCGACCGGCTGGGCTATGGCATCACCGTGCCGATCTATCCGATCGCCCCGGAACACGATTTCCACGCCATGTTCGGCATGGTCGGTAACGTCTATCGCCAGATGCTCGACGAGATGGAGGCGGAGGACATCGTCTTCATGGGCGATTCCGCCGGCGGCAACATGGCCGTGGTGCTCACCATGATGGCTGCGGAAGAAGGCTTGTCCCTGCCCTCGCGCCACGTGCTGATCTCGCCCGGCCTCGACATGTCGCTTTCCAACCCCGCGCTGTTCGAGGCCGAGCGAAACGACCCCTGGCTCGGCATCCCCGGCGGCCTCGAAGCGATCCGGATGTACAGCGCCGGCATCGATCGCAGCGACTGGCACATCAGCCCGATCTATGGCGATCTGTCGGTGCTGCCGAAAACGCTGCTTCTGACCGGCTCGCACGATCTCTTGACGCCCGACAATCTGATCTTCGCGCAAAAGGCGCGGGACGCCGGTGTCGAGGTTGATGTCGTCCACGAGGAAGGCATGTTCCACGCGTGGCCGTTGATCGACATGCCGGAAGCACGACGCGCGCGCCAGCACATCGTCACGTTCCTCAACGAAAGTCGCTCACCGGTCAGGCAAGACAGGAAAACGAGGTTTCAAGCGCCCTCCGCCGAGGCGGCGGAATAGCGCTTTCGATCCGGTGGCGGATCAGAACTTGCCGGTTTCCCGGAACACTTCGAAGGTCGCGCGGATATGGTCGGCAACGGCCTTGACCGGCGCGCTGGCGTCCGGCGCCACCACCATGGCCAGATTGTAGGTGCCGATATCGGGCATGCCGTCCTTCGGGCAGAGCTCGACCATGTCGTTGCCGAGGAATGACCGCGGCAGCGGCGCAACCGCGAGGTCGGCCATGATCGCGGCACGCTGGCCGGCCGTGTGCGCGCTCATATAGGCGACGCGGTAGTTGCGGCCCTCGCGCCCCAGCGCTTCGAGCGCGCCGGCCCGCCAGGCGCAGCCCTCTTCCCAAAGCGATACCGGCAAGGGTTCGCGCAGATGCGCGCAGCCGCCCTTGGCGCCGGCCCACACGATCGGCTCGGTCAAAAGCACCTCGGCGCCGAGCGCGCTGGTCTTGTAGGAGTTGGTCAGAAGCGTGATGTCGAGCGCGCGATCGTCCATGCGCCGGCGCAGATTGCTGCTCTGGTCGATGGTGACGTCGACGGCGATCGAGGGGTGCGACTGCGCGAAACGCTTCAGCACATGCGGCAGCACGCGCTCGCCATAATCATCCGGCGAACCCAACCGCACCACCCCGACGATCTCGGGAATGATGAACTTCGACACCACCTCGCGGTTGATCGACAGCAGCCGCCGGGCGTAGCCGAGCAGCATCTCGCCGTCCGTGGTCAGCGACACGGAACGAGCGTCGCGCGCGAACACCGAACGGCCGAGAATGTCCTCCAGCTTCTTGATCTGCATGGAGACCGCCGATGGTGTGCGGAAGACGGCATTGGCGGCGGTGGTGAAGCTGCCGGTCTCGGCAATCGCCACGAACGTGCGCAAAACGTCGAGATCGAGCAAAGGCAGTGGATGATTGAGCGGGGCGTTCATGGGAAGCGACCTTCAATTTTTCTGATACAAAGCATCATTCCATTTCGTTTGATTGAACACCGGATCAGGAGGATAGTCAACTCCATCGATTGAGGTTGCTGCCACAAGCAGCCACGAAACGACCACGACACAGACCTGCAATCGACATGAAATGCGGTTGAAACACGCCGCGTGTAAGACCCACGCATCGAAGGTCGGAATGTCTCCGGCCCGTCACCAAAGGAGAATGAAATGTCTATCCTGTCGTCCCTTGGTCGCATCGCGACTGAATTCAGCGCGGCACGCGCCCGCTACCAGACCGAACGCGCCATCCGCTCGCTGCCGATCGAACTGCAGAAGGATATCGGCTGGCCTGAGGCTTCCGACACCAAGACCAGCACTCGCAACGGCGTTGGATCCTGGGCTGGAGCAAAGTAGATCGTGTGTACCAAGTGCTGAAGGCCTGCCGCGCGCACCCAGCCCGGCAGGCCTTTCCATTTTATTTGCATTCAAATGAGTTTTGAAGCCATGTCGCCAACGCATGGCGCATATGAGCAAGCCGCATAGCAGCTCTGATTTCGATTTAATGCCTTGTAAACAATCACAAATTTAGAGCAGATTGCCCAAATTTGTCGCATTCGGTGTCGCATTTCATATCAAGCGCTTCGTTTTTGCGATTTAGTTTTACGCAGCACAAGCCTATATCAGCGCCAGCAAACGAGCTGCCCCACTCCATCAAGCGAAGGCGACCCGTCTGAGCAACCGATAGGAGATGATGATGAAGCTTTTTGCCCGCCTCTTTGCCCGCCGCGAAATGAACCTGACCACCGCTCTCGAGCGTCAGCGCCTTGCCAACACCATGCCCGGCCAGACCGGTGCGGTGGCAGCGGCACGCCTCGGCTTCGTCGCCTAAGCATTTTCCAGGCAGCGTGTCCCTGCCGCTGCTTCAAGACTGTAACGCCGCCTGGCTCTGCCACGGCGGCGTTTTTGTTTTGCCTTTGCGCATTTTGCCTGTCGCGTGGACAGGGTGATGCCGCTCGCCGTTGCATTGCCGCACAGCAATTGCCCATTTGCGACCCATGTCGCAAATTTTGTCTCGCTAATGCAGCGTAGCCAATTGACAGCCAAGGTTTTTCCTGATGTCGCTATGCTATTCGCGACATCCTGTTCGCGCCATGGCCAGATGAGGTTCCCGTGAACGCCATCAAGCATCCGATCAAGCGATCGTTTGTCTTCTTCCTTATTCCCGATTTCACCATGATCGCTTTTGCGACCGCGCTCGACCCGCTCCGCTCCGCCAACCGCATGCTCGGCTACGAGGCCTATCGCTGGCGCCTCGCCAGCATCGATGGCAAGCCGGTGCGCGCCTCGAACGGCGTCGAATGCGCGGTCAACACCTCGCTGGAGGAAGAGCGCAAGAAAATGGCGGGCCCCGACCGGCCCAATATGGCCATCGTCTGCAGCGGCATCAATGTCGAGCGTTACCAGAACAAATCGGCCTTCGCCTGGCTGCGCGAGGAGTATAATCGTGGCGTCGCCGTTGGCGGCCTGTGCACCGGCGCGCACATCCTGGCCGCCGCCGGCCTCTTGTCCAACAAGCGCTGCGCCATCCATTGGGAAAACCTGCCGGGCTTTTCCGAGGCGTTCCCGAAGGCCAATGTCTTTGCCGACCTCTTCGAGGTCGACCAGAACATCTATACCTGCGCAGGCGGCACCGCCGCGCTCGACATGATGCTGAAGCTGATCGGCGACGATTTCGATGAGAGCCTCGTCAACCGGGTGTGCGAACAGGTGCTGACCGATCGCGTGCGCAGCCCGACCGACCGCCAGCGTCTGCCGCTGCGCGCCCGTCTCGGCGTGCAGAACTCGAAAGTGCTGACCATCATCGAACTGATGGAAGGCAATCTCTCCGAGCCGCTGTCGCTGATCGAGATCGCCGACCATGTCGACTTGTCACGCCGCCAGATCGAACGGCTGTTCCGCACCGAAATGGGCCGCTCCCCTGCCCGCTACTATCTGGAAATCCGCCTCGACCGCGCCCGGCATCTGCTGATCCAGTCGTCGATGCCGGTGGTCGAAGTGGCGGTTGCCTGCGGCTTCGTCTCGGCTTCGCATTTCTCCAAATGCTACCGCGAACTCTATGCCCGTTCGCCGCAGCAGGAGCGCGTCGACCGCAAGCAGCTGCTGGCGGCCTGAGCCGACATATCAAAGGACATTGTGAATTGTCATGACATTGTCTGGCAAAGCGTGATATCGTTGTGCCGAAAGGTGTCCCATGACCACTAGAACGACTCGATCCGAAAAACTGGACTTGCGTCTTACCGCCGAGGCAAAGCGTACGCTCGCGACCGCAGCGGCCGTTGAGCGCCGTTCGCTGAGTGACTTCGTCCTCGAAAGTGCACTTGGACGTGCCGAGGAAACGCTCGCCGACCGACGCAGCTTCCCCCTCAACGCAGAAAAATGGGCTGCGTTCATGGCGGCGCTGGATGCTCCAACGCGAGATCTGCCGCGCCTGAAGCGTTTGCTGAGCGAGCCGAGCATCTTTTCCGGTCACGATCCAGCGTGAGCCAGCTTCGTATCGAGAAACTGGCTCGCACGCATCTTGTCGATATGTTCGACTGTGGAGAGGAACCGCTCAATCGATTTCTCTCCCGCTACGCATTTCAAAATCAGCAAGCAAATGCCTCGCAGACCTATATTGGTCTCTCCGGCGAAGACGTAATCGGCTTTTATACGCTGGTCGTTGGAGAAGTCCCTTACGATGGCGCACCAGAGCGACTGAAGAAGGGGTTTGCACGCCATCCGGTTCCGATAATGCTGCTGGCGCGTCTCGCAGTCAGCTTGAGTTGGCAAGGCAAAGGCGTTGGCAGCGGAATGCTTCGCGATGCCATCCTGCGAAGCCTGCAGGCAGCTGACATTGCGGGTATCCGTGCAGTGACCGTACATGCCAAGGATCACAATGCCCGCGCCTTTTACGAGCGCTATGGATTCATTCAATCTCCGACCGACCCCCTACATCTCTACGTGCTTGTAAAGGATTTACGAAATCTCTGAGGCACCGGAGGCAGTGTCTGACTGCCCCTGTGCCGTGCGCATCGCCTCGACGCGGATGTCCTCGGTCAGTCGCGCCTTGAGCGCCGAGAATTCGGGACTGGTCTTCAGCGTGTAGTGGCGCGGATGCGGCAGGTCGATGGCGACGTCCGACTTGATGCTGCCGGGCCGTGCGGTCATCACGACGACGCGCGAGGCCATGAAGATCGCCTCCTCGATATCGTGGGTGACGAACACCACGGTCTTTTTGCGCCGCTCCCAGATGCCGAGAAGCAGCTCCTGCATCAGCCCGCGTGTCTGGTTGTCGAGCGCACCGAACGGCTCGTCCAGCAACAGGATCTCGGGATCGTTGGCGAGCGCCCGGGCGATCGCGGTGCGCTGCTGCATGCCGCCGGACAGCTGCTTAGGCCAATGGTTCACGAAGCCTTTCAGGCCGACGAGGTCGATATAGGACGCGACCAGACCGTCCCGCTCCTTTGGCGCCATGCCGCGCTCGCGCAGGCCGAAGGCGATGTTTTCGGCGACCGTCAGCCACGGGAACAGCGTGTAGGACTGGAAGACCATGCCGCGATCCGGCCCCGGTCGGGTCACCGCCTTGCCGTCAAGCAGCACGCGCCCTTCGCTCGGCGCCTCAAGACCGGCGACGATCCTGAGCAGCGTCGACTTTCCGCAGCCGGACGGCCCCAGAATGGTGATGAAGTCTTTGGCGGCGACCGCCAGGTCGATCGGCATCAGCGCCTTGACCGGCGGTCCGCCGCGCACGCCGGCAAAGGTGCGCGAGACGCCCTCGATGAGAAGCTTGCTCACGCCAGACTCCATGGAAAGAGCCAGCGGTTGAACGCCTTGAAAGCGAAATCGGACAACAGCCCGATCAGCCCGATGACGATGATACCGAAGATGATCTGTCCGGTCGCCAGCCGCGACTGGCTGTTGATGATCATGTAGCCGATGCCGGAGGACGAGCCGATCAGTTCGGCGACGATGACATAGGTCCATGCCCAGCCGAGCACCAGCCGCAGCGTCTCGGCGATTTCGGGCGCATTGGCCGGCATAATCACCCGCTTGACGATGCCGTTGTTGGTCGAGCCCAGCGTATAGGCCGCCTCGACGAGATCACGCCGTGTCGAGCCGACCTTGACGGCGACGATCAGGATGATCTGGAACACCGAACCGACGAAGATGACCAGCAGCTTTTCCAACTCACCGATGCCGGCCCACAGGATGAGCAGCGGAATGAAGGCCGAGGCCGGCAGATAGCGGGCGAAGGAGACGAAGGGCTCCAGGAACGCTTCCACCGGCTTCCAGGCGCCCATGGCGATGCCGATCGGCACGGCAACGACCGAGGCCAGCACGAAGCCGCCGAAGACGCGCCAGATGGTGATCAATATGTCCAGCCAGAAACGGTCCTCGACCAGCAGCCGCCAACCGTCCTTGAGCATCGACAGCGGATCGGCGAGGAAGATGCGGTTGACGTGGCCGCCAAGCGTGATCCAGGCCCAGAAGGCAATGAACAGCACGAAGAAGGAGATGCCGAGCACGGTTGGCAAGCCCGGCGAGACTGGATGCAAGGGGCGCATCTTCACATCGTCCCCATCAAATGGTTACGTGTCCAGGAGAGAGCGGCGGCGCCAGGCGCCGCCGCAGGATGGGCAAAGGCCGGACGGTCAGTTGGACACCGCGCTGGTATCGGCCAGCGTGGCGACGTCTGGCGCTTCCTTGATCAGGCCCATCTGCAGCAGCAGATCACCCGCGGTCTTGGAAAAATCCTGGAATTCCTTTGTGAAGAACTCTTTGTTCTCGGCCCTGTCGGCCCATTTCAGATACTTCGCCGAATCCTCGAATTCCTTGGCCGACTGTTTCACATCGGCCCCCATGATCTCGTAGGATTTCTGCGGATCCTTCTTGATCAGGTCGAGCGCGTCGAAATAGCTGTCGGCCAGCGCCTTGGCGGCGTCGGGATTGGCCTTGAGGAATTCGGGCGTGCAGCCGACCGTGTCGAGCACCATCGGATAGTCGAGCGTGGTCGCCAGTATGTGGCCCTGGTCGGCCTTGTCGCGAACCGCCGAGATGAACGGCTCATAGGTGACGGCGGCATCGTTCTGGCCGGCAAGGAAGGCCTGCGCGGCCGCGTCCGGCTCCAGATTGACGACCGTCACATCCTTGGTCGACATGCCGTTCTTGTTCAGCACCCAGGCGAGCAGGAAATAGGGCGACGTGCCCGGCGCCGAGGACGCGACATTCTTGCCCTTGAGATCGGCGACCGTCTTGATGTCGTTGCGCACGACAATGCCATCGGCGCCATAGGATTTGTCGAGCTGGAAGATTTGCTTGGTGGTCACCCCGCTGGCGTTCCACACCAGCCAGGTCTCGACTGTGGTGGCCGCGCATTGCAGGTCGCCGCTGGCGATGGCGAGCGGACGGCTGGCCTGCGGCACTTTCTTCAAGGTCACATCGAGGCCGTGCTTCTCGAAGAGGCCTGCCTGCTTGGCAAGCGTCAGCGGCGCGAAGCCTGTCCAGCCGCTAATGCCGATGGTGACCGATGTGGCGGCCATCACTGGCGCGCACAGACCGGCGGCAAGCGTCAAAGTCGCGGCGAAAACGGCGATCCTGTTCATGTCAGTTCCCCTTTTGTTTCTCTGGTCGAAAATGTTCACAGACGCCTATCGGCTTGTCAATCAACAGGAACGTGTTCGGCTGCCAGCGGGCTCACCTCACCACCCGCGCTAGGCGGATTGAAGCCCTGCCCCATGAACCGTCGCCGCCACGGCGCGCGGTCGATGAGATGCGGTCGTGCCAGCCGCCACCGCGGGGTGGCTCGGACTGCTCAGCGGCTGTCCAGCATCCAGTTGCGGTTGCGCCACATTTTCTCGCCGATCTGGCAGTCGGCGGCGGGTCTGTCCTGCGCGAGCACCACCGGCGGAAGATCCGCCTCCTCCGCCGCCCATTGCGGTGAGGCCGGACCAGCGAGCTCCAGCACCAGCTTGCGGCGGATGGCTTCGGGAAATTGCGTCCAGTCATTGACCGGGATCATGAAGGCTCCGGGCCCGCCAATGACGCAGTCGCTGTAGTAGCGGTCGAGATCGTTGACGTCGTAGGCGCCGGAAAATCCGCCCCGGGTCATCAGCGGCAGGCCGTTGATCACGATGCCTTGCCTGACCACGCCGTCGCGGGTGAGGTTGACCGGCGCGCCCTGGTTGTTGGGGCCATCGCCGGAAATGTCGATGACCCGCTTGGTTCCCTGGTAGCCGCTTTCGGCGAAAAGGTCGCTGCCAAACTCCAGCGCGCCGGAGATCGAGGTGCGCCGCGCGCTGTTGGGCGGCTGCGCGGACAATTGCGCGACCACCCGCTCGGCGTCGGCACGGCTGGCGATGACAGTCCACGGCACGATGACGCGCTGCCATGTGGTGCCGGCCCATTCGACATAGGTGACGGCGATCTTGCCATGGGCGCCGTCGGCGATCGCCTGCAGCACATTGTCATGCGTCAGCGCCGCCGCGTAGCCATGACGCTGGATCTCGAGCTCATCCGTCGACATCGACAGCGAAACGTCGACCGCCAGCACCAACTCGACATCGACCGGCTCGTCCGCGCGGGATCCCGGCGCCAGCCAGAGCATCAGCGCCAGCGCGGCACAGCCGGAAAGGAGATGTCTTGCGCGCGATAAAGCAGACATGCCGCGAGGGTAAGCGAAAACCGCCAGCTTAAAAAGACAAAAGCCCGGCTCGAAGCCGGGCTTTTGCGATCAGTCCGTTGCTCCAGTCGAACCTCAGCTCCTCGGCTTGAGGTTCTCCGGGTCGTAGAGCGGCTTGTAGCCGACGCCGGCGACTTCGACCGGATAGGTCTCGCCGAAATACTCGACCTTGAGCTTGCGGCCTTCCTGCGCATACGAATGCGGAAGATAGGCAAGCGCGATGTTCTTGCCGATGGTCGGGCCATAGGCGACCGATGTGGTGAAGGAGCGGCGGCCGAGTTCGTCGACCAGCGTCTCGCCGGTGGCCGGATCCAGCACCGGCATTATGCCCACGGGATAACGCGCCACGCCTTTCGAATCGACATTCTCCGTCATCACCAGCGTGCACAAAGTCGCCGGCTGGTGCTCGCGGGCGCGATACTCCAAATGCTTGGCCTTGCCGCAGAAATCGTTCTCCTTGACCTTCGGACGGGCGAGATCGGCTTCAAGCAGATTGTACTCGGTCAGAAGGTCGGCATTCTGCAGGCGCAGGCTCTTTTCCATGCGGCGCGTATTGGCATAGGTCTCGACACCGAACGGCATGACACCGGTCGAGCGCAGCGCGTCCCAGACGGCGAGACCATCCTCGTAGCGCATATGCAGTTCCCAGCCCTGCTCGCCGACATAGGAGATGCGGAACGCGGTGACATCCTTGCCGCCGATGCGGACCGGCTTGATCGCCGCGAACGGGAAATTCTCCGGCGACAGGCCCTCGGGATTCTCGACCACCTTCTGCAAGGTGGTGCGGGCATTCGGGCCCCAGATGCCGATGGTGACGTATTTCTCCGTCACATCGGTGATGGTGGCGTCAAAGCCCTTGTCCTGCGCGGTGCGCTGCATGTAGCGGAAGTCGCGCGGGCCGGCGTCGGCGCCGTCGATGACGCGGCAGCGGTCGGCCATGCGGATCACGGTGAAGTCGGCGCGCACCATGCCTTCCTCGTCGAGGAAGTGGGTGTAGATGCCTTTGCCGATGTTGTTGTCGCCGCCGATCTTGGCCGCGCACAGCCATTCCAGCAGCGCGACATGGTCAGGCCCTTCGACGTCGTACATCGAGAAATGCGACAGGTTGACGATGCCGCAATCCTCGCTCATCGCCAGATGCTCGGCATTGGAGACGCGCCAGAAATGGCGGTTGTCCCACTCGTTCTCGCGTACGGGTACCCGGTCGCCATACTTCTCAAGCAGGTGCTCGTTGGCGGCATAGCCGTGTGCGCGCTCCCAGCCCCCCAGTTCCATGAAGTAGCCGCCGAGTTCCTTCTCGCGCTCCCAGAACGGCGAGCGCCTGATGTTGCGGGCCTTGGAGAATGGCTCGCGCGGATGCACCGCGGGATTATAGACCTTCATCGCCGTCTCGGTGCAGCGATCCCAGATGAACTGCTCCTTCGTCTGGTGCGGGTAGAAGCGCGCATAGTCGATGGCGTGGTGATCGATCTCGGTGCGGCCGTCGGTCATCCAGTCGGCGATCAGCTTGCCCATGCCGGGGCCGTCCTTGACCCAGATGGCGACGGCATACCAGAGACCCCTTACCTTCTGGCTTTCGCCCATGGACGGGCCGCCATCGGCGGTCACCTGCAGCAGGCCGTTGAAGGAATGGCTTTCATTGTAGCCTAGCTCGCCCAGGATCGGCGTCAGTTCCATGGCGCGCTCGAGCGGCGCCAGGATCTGCTCCATGTCGAGGTCGCGCTGCGACGGCGACAGCCGGGCCTCATGCTTTTCCAGCAGGTCGCGCGGATGGCAAAGGCGCGGGTTGTTTTCCTCGTAGTAGCCCCATTCGATCTGGCCGCCCTCGGCGGTCTTGGGGTCGCCGGTGTCGCGCATATAGGCCGAGTTGCCCTGGTCGCGCAGCAGCGGCCAGCCGATCTCCTTGCCGGTGCCGGCGAACTCGTTGTAGGGGCCGAAGAAAGTCAGCGGATGGTCGATCGGCATGACCGGCAAATCCTCGCCGACCATTTCCGCGATCAGCCGGCCCCAGATGCCGGCGCAAACGATGACATAGTCGGCCTCGATGGTGCCGCGGTCGGTCACCACGGCGCTGATGCGGCCGTCCTTGACGACGAGCGACTTGGCCGGCGTGTTGGCGAAGGATTTTAGCTTGCCCGACGCTTCCGCCTGGTCGACCAGCTTGCCGGCGACCGTTTGCGAGCGCGGGATGACCAAACCGGCGTCCGGATCCCACAGGCCGCCCTGCACCATCCCCTCTTCGATCAGCGGAAACTTTTCCTTGATCTCGGCCGGTTCTATCAGACGCGCACGCGTGCCAAAGGCCTTTGCCGAGGCGATCTTGCGCTTGATTTCGTCCATGCGGCTGTCGTCGCCGACGCGGGCCACTTCGAGACCACCAATGCGGGCGTAATGGCCCATCTTCTCGTAGAAATCGATGGAATAGAGCGTCGTCCAGCAGGACAGGAAATCGTGGCTGGTCGTGTAGCAGAAATCGGACGCGTGCGCGGTCGAACCGATATCGGTCGGAATGCCCGACTTGTCGATGCCGACAATATCGTCCCAGCCACGTTCGATCAGATGATGGGCGATCGATGCGCCGACAATACCGCCGAGGCCAATGATGACGACCTTCGCCTTTTTCGGAAACTCTGCCATTGCCCGCGACTCCAGATGCTATTGCGGGCAGCGTCGGCGCCCGTTGATCGGCGCACAATATGCAGACGACAGGGACGGCGCTACCGCCTGTTTGCGACACGCCGCAGGTGCAGCGCGACCCCAATTCGGATCGGGAAAACGCTGGCCGTCAGGCGAAGGCCCAGACGTCCTCGGCCTGGAAGCCGACCTGGTAGCCCGCCGTCTTCAGCTTGACCACGACCTGGCCGATCTCGGTGGCCGGCAACGCGCCGACCTCGACCTTGATCATCCCGGGGCGATAGCGGTTCAGATCAAGCTGTTCGAAGACGATCCAGTCGGCTCCCTCGCAATCGACGAGGAAGGCATCGATATGGCTGATGCCGTTGCGGTCGAGCAGTGTCTGGAGCGTTTCCGACGGCACCTCGATATCCCTCAGATGCGGCGCGAATTTATTGAAGTTGGCGTCGGCCTCACCCCAGGCATTCTTGCCCGACATCAGATTGGTGTCGGTGACCGAGGAGCAGCCGATGAATTCGATCGGCAGCGTGCCCGCCTCGAGCGCCGCGGCGTCGAACGTGTGGACCGTGATCGTGCCCTTGGTCTTTGTGACGGCCACCGGCTCGATGATGAAGCGGCCCGTATCGGGATAGTTGGCGCGCAGCCGCTTCTGATTGTACGGGATCGGCTCGACCAGCATGGCGCGCGCGCCGGCAATCCTATGGAGCCACGGCGTCACGTCGTCGAACAGCGCGCCGTCGCAGGCGCCGACATTGACCATCTGGAACGGCTGCCCTGCCCCACCGAAGCGCGCCTTCAGCGCCGCCTTGGCGAGGAATTTCGTGCCGCGCAGCGACGGCCCGCGATCGAGCAGGCCGGAGGGCAGGCCGAGCGACAAGGCAATGCGCGCCAGGCTGGATAGCGAACTCATGGCTTGTCTCCGGGAATGATTTGCAAGGCGGCGCGATGCTGGCCGCGGGCCACGGCTGCCCACAGCGCCATGAACGGCGGCGCCAGCAGCAGGAAGGGCGGGATCAGATGCGGGAAATAGATACGCGTGTCGTGGATCGGGAAGACCGTGAACTTCGCCAGCGCACCCAGCACCAGCGCGGCGAACAAAATGCCGGCGCGGCGATCGAGGCGGAAGCCGGCATGGGCGGCGGCGAACCAGCCGGCCAGCGCCAGGACAGAAACGCCGACCCAGCTGTTCAGATTGACGGCGCGCAACAGCGACGTCGCGAACGCCCTGAGATAGGCGGTGACCGAGAAGGCCGGCTCGAACCCGTCCATATTGTAATGCTGTTCGATGCTGGAGAACCAAAGATGCGGCCACCAGCCGGGATGCTGGGCCCAATGCGAAATGGCGAAATAGGCGACGAAGGACGCGGCGAAGCCGGCCAGCGCGCCCCAGGCCTTCTGCCGGAAGGCGACCAGCAGCACCACGAAAATCGCAAGGAAAACAATATTGTCCGGCCGCACCATGAAGGCGAGGAAGAGCAGGATCGCCGTCGCCACCTCGCGGCCCCTGACATAGGCGTAGAGCCCGCCGAGCAGCAGCGCCGACGTCAGCAGGTCCGGCGTCGAGGCCCGTGCCGCATCGCCGAAATCGGCCATGATCAGCACGGCGCCAACCGCCGGCGCCAAGGCCAATGCCTTTTCCCTTCGCAGCCAGAGCAGCGTAATCGCGCCGAACAGCAGCACCGAAAACACCTGCACCAGACGCATCGCCTCGACCGGCGACATCACCGCGCTCAGCGTCGACAGGATCTCGGCATAGAGGAATTTGATCCGGTACATGCCGAGCAGCGAATGGAAGTCGGCGGCATTGTCCGTCATGTGGCTGCGGAAACCGCCGCCATCGTCGGTCAGCGCCTTGTAGTCGCCCGCCGAAACGCCCGCCTTGACGGTGCTGTAGGCATAGTCGTGCAGCGCCTGCGCATCGGGATAGCTGCCCTCTTCGGCGATGGCGAGGTACGGCAGCATGTCCCAATTGGCATCGGGCATCACCCATGCCGTGAACGCCGTCAGAAGGATGTAGAGCGCGAAAGCCGCCGCGCCGATCGGGGCGGCCAGCCTGGAATAGGTCCCCTCGCTCCACGCCAGGCCGGTCTCGGCGAGCCGGTCGAGCATGTTCTGCGAAGCGGGTGACTTGGTCAGCATCGTTCTGCCCAATCAGCTTTCTTTTAGCGGACCTGGCTTTTGACGAAATCCTTCACGATCGACACGATGCCGCGCGACAGCAGGCTGTCGAAGGCATCGACGAAGCGGTCGACATGCTCGCGCTGGCAGATCAGCGGCGGCTCGAGCCGGATGACGTTGCGGTTGTATTCGGTAAAGGCGACCAGCACATCGTAGTCGCGCAGCAGCAGCGCGCCGACGAAACCGGACAGCGAGCCTTTCAGCTTGTCGTCGAGCACGCTGACGATCGGGCGCAGCACCATCGGCAAGGTCTGCGAGAAGTCGTGGAACTCCAGCCCGACCATGAGGCCCTTGCCGCGCACGTCCTTGATGATCTTCGGGTATTTGTCCTTGAGGGCATGCAGCCGCTGCAGCAGATAATCACCAGTGACGGCGGCATTGTCGATCAGCCCCTCGTCATAGAGCACGTTGAGGCCCTCGATCGCGGTAACGCAGGCTTCGCCCATGCCGCCGAAGGTCGCCATGGCATGGATCATCGCCGTCTTCGGCGTGCCATAGGCCTTCATATAAATTTCGCGCCTGGCGATCATCGCGCCGACCGCCGCCTTGCCGCCGCCGAGCGACTTCGCCAGTGCCGTCACGTCTGGCACGACGCCGTAATGTTCGAAGGCGTAGAAGCGGCCCGAGCGGCCATAGCCGCACTGCACTTCGTCGGCCACCCACAGCACGCCATACTGGTCGCACAGCGCGCGCAGCTTCTGCCAGTATTCCGCAGGTGCCTGGATGATGCCACCGCCGCCCTGGATGGTTTCCAGCACGATGACGCCAACCTCAGGATCGCTGCGGAACAGGCGTTCGACCGCTTCGATGTCGCCGAAGGGAATGCGCACAGTGTTCTCGGCCATCTTGAAGTCGGCGCGATAGAGCTGGCCGTCGGTGATGCCGAGCACGCCCTTGGTCTTGCCGTGGAAGGAATTCTCGGCATAGACGATCTTCGGCCGCTTCGGGCCGGCAGCGCGTTCGGCGAGCTTCACCGCCGCTTCCATCGCTTCCGAGCCGGACGAACCCAGAAACACCATGTCGAGATCGCCGGGCGAGCATTTGGCGAGGTTGTGCGCCAGCGCCGCCGCATATTGCGACATGAAGGCGATGGCGATTTCCTGGCGCTTCTCCTCCTGGAACTTCTTGCGCGCTTCGAGGATGCGCGGATGGTTGTGGCCGAAGGCCAGCGAGCCGAAGCCGCCGAAGAAATCGAGAATCTTGCGGCCGTTCTGGTCGATATAGAACATGCCCTCGGCGCGCTCGATCTTGATCTTGTGGAAGCCGAGCAGCTTCATGAAATGCAGCTGGCCGGGATTGAGATGCGCCCTGAACAGGTCGGTCATCGCGGCGACATCCATCGCCTTGGCCTGCTCGACGCTGATCAGATCTGGCTTGGCGATGGTGGCGGGCGACAGCGCCGGCGCGCTCACTAGGGTGCGCGCATTCGTCTGTTCCGGCTTGGCCATGACGGTCATTTCAATCTCCTGTCCGCGCTACGACGACCAGCGTCGTGCGCCATAAAATTGTTTGGCGGACCTGCTACTCGGCGGGCACATGTTTGGTGACGACAGCTGGCCCGGCCTTCTTGGCGCGGTATTCGCTGTAGGCGGCGATCAGCATGTCCTCGTCGCGATATTGCGGCACCCAGCCGAGCTGACGCTCGGCCTTGGACACGTCGAGCACGCATTCCTCGTCGGCGATCAGATATTGCTCCGGATCCATGATCGGCATGTTCATGACGTCGAGCAGGTCGAGCGTGCGCTTGACCGCCCAGCCGGGTGTCGGCAGCAGGATCGACTTGGAGCCGGCATGCCGGATCAGGTCGCCGAGCAATTTCTTCACCGGCGGCGGGTTGAGGGAACCCAGATTATAGGCCTCGTTGGGCACGCCGGCCTTCCAGGCCGCGCGGGCAGCTTCCGCGCAATCGAACACGGAGATGAACTGATAGGGGTTCCTGCCCGAGCCGATCATCGGCACCGGAAGGTTCCAGTCGATCAGCTTGAACAGTTTTTCGAGAATGCCGAGCCGGCCGGGACCGATGATCAGCCGCGGCCGGAACAGCGCGATCGACATGCCGCGCTTACGCCATTCGACAGCGAGTTCCTCGGTCTTCTGCTTCGACCAGCCATATTCGCCGAGCGGCGCGACCGGATGCTCCTCGGTCATCGGCTGGGTGACCGTGTGGCCGTAGATCATGTCGGTCGTGTAGTGGACGAGCCTTGGCGCACCGGCCTTGTCCATGGCCTGCATGATGTGCTCGGTGCCATGGAAATTCACCGGAAAGAAGAAGTCATGCCGCTTGGCCCGTACCTGGATCGGCGACAGCATCTTTGCCGACAGATTGTAGACCATGTCGTCGGCCTTCAACCCCACGGCGGCGACCGAGGCCGGATCGGTGACGTCGCACTTGATGAAGCGGACGTTGCGATAGTGCGGCAGGTCGCTCTTGACGATGTCGGCGACGACGACCTCTTCGCCATCGGCCACGAGCTTGGGCGCAAGGTGGCGGCCGACGAAGCCGTCACCGCCGAAAATCACATGTCTCATCGAAGGGTCTCGCTTGCAGGGATCTTGTCGGGTGCGATGGAAGCGGTCTGGTCTTCATGCCCTCGCCCGCTTTGCGCGATCAGCACCGTGCCGACGCAGATGAAAGCAATGCCGGCGACGCGCCAGCCATTGAGATCCTCGCGAAAGACGAAATAGGCAAAGATGGCGACGGCGACATAGGCGAGGCTGAGGAAGGGATAGGCAAAGGAAAGCTCGACCTTCGACAGCACATAAAGGTGCGAGGCCATGGAAATCACGAAGGTGCAGAGCCCGAGGAACACCCAGGGGCTGAAGACGATCTGCAGCAGCTTGACGAGCGGATTGACGCCCTCGAACGAGATCGGCCCAAGCGACATCATGCCTTGCTTCAGCATGAGCTGCGCGGCGGCATTGGTCATGACCGTAAAGAGAATGAAGACGATATATTTCATGCCTGCTCACCACCCCGCGCCATCGATTAATACAAAGCTGAAAAGATTTCGTGAACTCGCATGAATATTTTCAGTAAACCTTGCCGTTAATCGTTCGATAACCATAATTCATTCCAATTTTATCTATTCGGCGGCCTCGGCCCCGCGCCGCCGCAGGTCGACTCTGCCGGCCGTGCGCGCCCAGAAATCGGACATGAAGGCAGGGTCGCGCAGCGCTTCCAGCCTCGGCCAGTCCGCGAACGAAGCAGCAAAGGTTACCGCGCCCATGCGCGCATCCTTGTAGGGATTGACCGCCCCGCCGGCCGCGACCGTGATGCGGTCGAGCTCGCCAAGCAGGGTAAGCGTCGCCGCTCCCTTGTTGGGGAAATCCAACGTCAGCGTGTAACCCGGGCGCGGGAACGACAGCAGCGCCGGCGAGCGGATCGAGCCGAAGCGTTTCAGCACGGTGAGGAAGGAGCCCTGCCCGGCCCGCCGGGCAGCGGCAAGCAATTCGGGCACGACGGTGCGCGCAGCCTCTTCCGGCACCACGCTCTGGTGCTGGAACAGTCCTTTGGGGCCATAAAGCCGGTTCCAGTCCCGCACGCCGTCAAGCGGGAAGAAGAAGCCCTGGTAGCCGGTGTGGCGCGGCACCGTGGCCCGGCCCTTCTTCCACCGGTAGGCGGCATTGAAAGCAGTCAGGAACGGCCGGTTGAGCATATTGAACGGCGGCTGGAACGGCACGGAAAGACTGCCGCCGGCGCGCGCGGCCGTGTGCGAGCCATGCTCGGCGTGGTTCCCGGTAAACAGCAGCCCGCGCCCGCTGTTGCGGCCACCGGCGAGCTGGTCGATCCAGGCGACCACATATTCATTGGCCTGGTCCGCCGCCGCGGCCAGATCGAAGAATTCGCCGAGGTCGCGAAACGGCATCGTCTTCTCGACGATGTCGAGCGAAGGCACCCGCATCAGTCGGATCGAGGCCGACAGGATGAGGCCAGTCAGCCCCATACCGCCGATGGTCGCCGCAAACAGGCGCGGATTGTCTGATACCGAGCAGCGATAGGTCTTCCCGTCGGACCGCAGCAGCGTGAAGCTTTCGACATGGCAGCCGAACGTGCCGCGCCGGTGGTGGTTCTTGCCGTGCACGTCATTGGCGATGGCGCCGCCGAGCGTCACGAATTGCGTGCCCGGAACCACCGCTGGGAAGAAGCCGTAAGGCGCAGCATGCGCGATGATATCGGACAGCAGCACACCGGCATCGGCTTCGAGCACGCCGGTCTCGGCGTTGAAGGCGCGGATGCGGTTCAGCGTCCGCATGTCGACGACCGTGCCGGCCTGGTTCTGGCAGGAATCGCCATAGGAACGCCCATTGCCATAGGCCAGCAGCGACCCTTCCTTCGTCTTGCCACCCTTCAGCAACGCAATGGCGTCGTCGGCGCTTACCGCGCGTGACGCCGGCGGCGTGGCAAGGCCGAAGCTCAGAAAACGCTCGGCCATGCCTACCAGCCTCCGATGACCAGCAGCACGGCGCCGATCGCGACCACGATCTGGCTGCGCCAGTCGCGGATGATGAAGACGACCGGGTCGTCATTCATCTCGTCGCGCCGCGCCAGGATCCAGACGCGCATGGTGAGGTAGAGCACGATCGGCGGCAGCGGCCAGATCAGCCAGGGATGCGGATAGAGCTCGCGCACCGCGACGCTGTCCATGTAGAGCGCCAGCACCAGTGCTGAGGAGAAGGCGGAGGCCATGCCGGCCTGGGCGACGATCTCCTGGTCCTCGGTACGATAGCCACGCCCGGCAATGCGTTCGCCGGGCGGAATGGCGGTGGTGCGCAGTTCGACGAAGCGCTTCACCAGCGCCAGCGACAGGAAGAAGAAGATCGAGAAGGCGAGTAGCCAGAACGAAACGTCGACGCCGGTCGCGGCAGCACCCGCGATCACGCGGATCGAATAGAGGCCGGCCAGCGTCAGCACATCGACCAGCAGCATGCGCTTGAACGACAGCGAATAGGCCGTGGTGACGACCATGTAGCCGCCGAGCACACCGAGGAATTCGATTGGCAAAAACAGGCCGGCGCCGATGCCGATCGCCACCAGCACCGCCATCGCGCCGAGGCCGAACGGGATCGACAGCGCCCCGCTGGCGAACGGCCTGTTGCGCTTGGTGGCGTGCTTGCGGTCGAGCGCGAGGTCGAAGAAGTCGTTGAGGATATAGATCGCCGAGGCGACCGCGCTGAACGAGATGAACGCCAGCAGGCATTGCCAGATCATGTTGGTGTTGAAATATTCGTGCGACAGCACCATCGGCACGGCGATCAGCGAGTTCTTCAGCCACTGATGCACGCGCAGCATCTTGACGACGGTCCGCAAGGTCGGCTTCGGCGCCGGCATGGTTTCGGCGCCATGCGCCGCCTGCCAGCGCGCGGCATGGCGGTCGGGCGCAACGACGATTGCATTGCGAGCGGCATCGAAGACCTGGAGATCATGGCGGCTGTTGCCGGCATAGTCGAAGCCGCCATCGCCATAGGCCGATATCAGCGAGGCCCGCTTCTTGCCGGAGGTGAGATTGTCGAGGCCGTCGGTCGCCAGCACACGGTCGAAAATGCCGAGATGACAGGCAATGGCATCGGCGAATTTGCGCGGCGTACCGGTCGCCAGCACGATCTTGCGGCCCTCGCCGTGCTCAGCGCGCAGCCGCTCGAGCAGTGGCGCGCGATAGGGTAGCGTCGCGGGATCGATGTCGATGCGCTGTGCGATCGCCTGCTTCAGCCGCGCCGGCCCGCCGGCCGCCCAGAACGGCACCAGGAAAATATAGAGCGGGTTCTTCTTGAGGAGGAGGAACAGGCCTTCCCACAACAGGTCGGTCGCGATCAGCGTGCCGTCGAGATCGACCGCAAGCGGTATTGCGTTCCTGTCCGACCGCGCATCCATGCCCGTCCTGCCCTGCCAGCGTATGATCCGAAAAAACCGGAGTTCCGTTGCGCGCCGCTTTTCGGCGTCTTGACGCTGGTATAGCGGGGGATGGCGTAGCGAACGTTAAAACGCCTGGTTGCAGGCGGCTGCCGCGGCTGTATTTCCGGCGTCATTGTTAAACAACCGCTACCGGAAACGATAAAAGGCCGAGCAAATGCCCGGCCTTTCCAATCATGCTGCCGACACTACTTGATGCGGGCGACGCCGCCGGAAATTTCAACGGTTTCCGAGCCCGTCAGGGCCTCGAGGTCGCCGTTCGGCAAGGTGACGAAGCAGCCGTTCTGGCAGAATTCGACGGTTTCACCTCCGGCCAGCGCAAGGTCGGTCTTGCTGCCGCCTTCCGTCACGACCAGCGTGCGGGTCTCGGCGTCCTTGTTGACCGCGCTGGCGGCATGGACCGAGCCGCTCACGGCGAGCAAGGTCACGGCAGCGACGAGAGACTTCCACATGTTGCAATATCGGTGTTCCCACCGCCTCTGTTGCATTTCGCAAGGCATTTTCGCCCTTTGCATGGGAGCTTATATGAGATGGAAGCTGAACCGCAACTGAATGCCGCATTCATGCCGCAATTGGTTTTGGCATTCTCCAATGCCGGCTGCGGGCGCTCGCCCAGCTCTGTTAATTTCGCCAGACGGCACGATATGAACCGAAGGCAGCAACGCGAAGAAAAACCCATGCACGACAACTGGCTCGAAACGATCGGCGTTGGAGTTGAGCAGCGAAGGATTGCCGCGCGGCTGACCCACTATGTGCCTGCATCCGTCAACCATCGGCTTGGAATCCACGTCGGTGCGCCGGTCAACGCGTCGTGCCAATGCGACGGAAGGCATCACCGGCGGGTCCAGTCGGATGGCGATATCGATATTGTACCCGCCGGGCTCGATGGTGACTGGGAAGATGACGCGGACTGCACCATCCTGCGGCTCTGGGTCAGTCCCGCGCTGGTTCGGCGTGCCGCCGAGGATCTCGAAATCGATCCGGACAGGGTCGTCGTCCATCCGCAGTTCCAGCGCCGCGATCCGAGGATCGAACATATCGCCCATGCCCTGGCGACCGGGCTGAACCCTGACGTGGCATCCGATCGGCTGTATTTCGAAAGCCTGGCCAAGGCGCTGGCGGTGCAACTCATCCAGGGCGCCGCCTCAAGGCCGGACGTTCCAGCCAGGCAAACGCTCTCCTTCGGCCAGAGGCGCAGATTGGCCGATTTCATCCAAGCCAATCTCGACCAGGACCTTTCGCTGGATGAGCTGGCGCAAGTGGCTGCCATCAGCGGCTCGCATCTGAAGGTACTGTTTCGCCGCACCTTCGGCATGCCTCCCCACCAATATGTCATCCATCGCCGGGTCGAACGGGCCAGGACCCTGCTGCATCAGGGGAAAATGCCGCTGAGCCAGATCGCGCTGGAGGCAGGCTTTTCGCATCAGAGCCACATGGCGCAGAGCATGAAGCGCATCCTCGGCGTCACGCCCGCCGCCCTTATCCGCATGCAGCGGTAACCGGCGGTCCGACATTTCGCCGTCGTACCGTCACCCTGATTCCGATCATCCGTTTTTGTCTTCCGCCGTCCATATCTGGGCGACCCGAGCGCACCCATCCGGCATTGCTGACATCCCATTGATCAGGATGAAGGGATACGGACATGTTTGTTGTGTTGGGCGCTGCTGGAAAAATCGGAAGGGCGACCATCGCCGCGCTGCGTCGGCATAACGTTCCGATCAGGGCCGTGGTGCGAAACCCGTCGCATGCCGAAGAGTTCCGTGCGCTTGGTTGCGAAACAGCAATCGCCGATCTGCGCGATGCCCTGGCATTGGCGCGGGCAACAAAGGGCGCCACCGCTGTTCAGGTTATCTGTCCCACCGGCATCCGCGCCGCTGATGCGTCGGCGGAAATGCAATCAACCATCCGGTCCATCGTCGACGCACTTGATCAGGTCAGGCCGGAAAGCATTTTGGCGATTTCGGACTATGGCGCCCAGCTTGCCGCCGGCACCGGCATCACGCTCACCTTCCACCATCTGGAATCGCAGTTGAAGACAATCCCGGCGGCGCTGACGGTGCTGCGTTCGGCCGAGCACATGCAGAACTGGAACCGCCTCGTTGGTCGCGCGATCGAGACCGGCGTGCTACCGAGCCTGCATCATCCCGTCTCCAAATCCTTCCCGACGGTCTCGGCAGGTGACGTCGGCCTGATGGCCGCCGATCTCCTCCTTTCAGGCAACGGCGATGCACTGCGCGTGGTCCACGCCGAAGGGCCTGACCGTTACAGCGCAACCGATGTGGCGCGGACGCTTGGCGAGATTGCCGGCCGCGAGATCGTTGCCCGCGAATTGCGGAGGCAGGACTGGGTTCCCGCCCTCGTTGGCGGCGGCATCAGCACGAGTTACGCCGAACTGGTCGCCGCGATGTTCGATGCCCACAATGCCGGCCGCATCGATGCCGAGCACGGCGCAGGCGAGATCAGGCGCGGCGAGACCGATCTTCGGACAGCACTTGCCGCCCTGATCGCCAAAAGCTGACAGGGCCTGGCCTCTAATCGGGGTCGGGTTTGCGTACCTTGCGTCCTGATTTGGCCAGCTTTTTCGCCTCGACTGCGGCGTCGACCTTGGCCTGCTCCTGTTCGACGAAGTCGGCCTCGATCTTGTCGTCGTCGGTCGGCCATGCCTTCGCATTCTTGGTCTCGATAACGGCGCGCGGCGTCGAGGGGATTTCGATATGCTGGTCGCTGAATTTCTCCAGCACAGCGAAGCGGACGTCGTTTTGCACGATGTTGCCGTTCATCACATCGGCCAGGAACACACGAATTTCGAATTCGAGCGCCGCGGGACCGAAATTGGAAAACAGTACGAAGGGTTCGGGGTTTTTCAGCACCATCGGGTGGCCGCGTGCGATCTCCAGCAGGATGGCGTGAACCTGCTTGACGTCGCTGCCATAAGCGACGCCGACTTTGATGTCGATGCGGCCGAGCTTGTTGCGATGCGTCCAGTTGCCAACGGCGTTGTTGATCAGGTTTGAATTGGGCAGGATCACCGACTGCCGCTGGAAGGTTTCGATCTCGGTGGCGCGCACGCTGATCTTCTTGACCGTACCGCTGACGTCGCCGGCGACGATCCAGTCGCCGACCTTGAACGGCCGCTCGGCCAGAAGGATCAGGCCGGAGACGAAATTCGAGACGACATTCTGCAGACCGAAACCGATACCGAGGGAAAGCGCGCCGGCGACCAGGGCCAGGCTGGAAAGATCGATACCCGCCGCCGATATGCCGACCAGCCCCGCCACGGCGACGCCGGCATAGCCGACCGCCAGCCGGATCGAATTGCGCACGCCCGTATCGACCTTGCCGCGCGCCATCACCGACCCGTCGAGCCAGCCCTGAAACCAGCGCGTCAGGAAATAGCCGATGATGAAGACGACGATGCCCGAAAGGATGCCGGTGACCGATATCGTCACCGAACCGATGGTGATCCCGGTCGCCAGCTTGTAGGCCCAGGCCTGGATGTCGCCGGGCTGGAACCCCCACATCAAAAGGATCAGCGGCAGGAAAACCAGCACGATCATCAAATTGATGGCGACACTGACGACGAGGCCGAGCTGGTCGAGTGCTGCCTCCTCGTAGCTGGAGTTGGCCGACAGCCAGCGCCCGACAGTGGTGTTGGCGAAAGCGCCCTCCTCGCCGATCGCCTGCGCCGACAGGAAGCCGATATAGGCGGTGATCAGCGCCGTGCCGGTGACCACGACCTGCAGCGAGACGAAAAGCGCAAGGCCGATAAAGCCAAGCAGCGCGGCGGCGATGGTGAACAGGCCAAGCGCCAGCGCCAGATAGCGCAGCCAGGCCGGCCACGGCCGCCAGCTTCCGTCGCGTGCCTTGAACGGCCGCAGCATTGCCATCAGGATCAGGATGATGCCGACGACAATGGTGGCGACGAAACTGCGGGCGATGGTCAGCGACAGTGGCGAGCCCATCTTGTCGTTGACGATCGACAAGAAATTGTTGACACCGATGACCACGGCCATGGCGGTTGTCAGCCGCACCAGCCAGCGCGCCGGGCCGGTTTCGACAGGAATGAGCCGCCAGTTCGGCAGCCGCGGCTCAAGCGCGGCATTGGTCAGCCGGTTGACGCAGAACACCACCGCGATGACGGCTGCCAACGCATTGAGGAAGACGCCGATGTCGCCGCGCAACACATTGTAATAGTTGAAAAAGAACACCGTGGAGGCCAGGAACACGCCGACCGCCAGCGTCGGCAGCAAGGTAGACCAGAACGCTACGGACAGGCGGCTGAGATAGGACGGATCCTCGACCGCCGGATCAGCTTCGAATATGCGCCCGAAGAGCCGCCTGCCGCCGACCAGCAGCACCAGCGCCAGTCCGAGCGCCACGAAGGTCGCCGCCAGGACGGCCTGGAACTTGAACTTGAACGCAAAGCTCAGCCAGGACGACACCGCTTTGTAAAAATTGGCGTATTCATCCTGGGCGTCGGAAAACACCTGTGGGCTCAGCGCCTCGGACAGCGCGTAGCGCTTGGTCAAAAAGTTGCGGAACTGCTCGCTGCGCATATTGCCGATCTTGTCGATCAGTCCGCTGATGCGGATCGACAGGTTCTGCGCGCTGGCGACGACCGCGTTGATCTCGGCCTTCTCCGACGCCAGCGCCTGGCGTTCGCCGGTCACAATGTCGGGCTCCTGCGGCTGGCCCGCCGCCGGCGGCGGACCCAGCACCTCGATGCGGTTGTTGATGTCGGTAAGCCGCGAACGAAACGCCAGTGCACTGGTCAGCGCCGCCCGCGACAGGTCCTCCAGCTGCAGGCGGATATCCACGAGCGAGGCATCGTCCTCACCGTCCTGCTGTATCTTCTTCTCGAGATCGTCGGTCTTGGCCGTCAGGCCCTGGATGACTTTCTGCTGATCGGTGATCAAGCCGGCGGCGCCCTGGCCAAGCGCCTGCGCCATCACTTCGAGCGAAGGCGACGCCGAAATGACGAGCGTGAAAACCAAAATGAGGCGAAGCAATCTCAAAAGCATGATTTGTTGGCGACTCACACGCGGCAAAGGCATTCAAAAAGCCTCTCCTTGATAAAGACGGCCATATCGTGGGGCAAGCCGTCGCGTCCGATCGCGCTTGGATCGCGATCCGAGCGTCGGCCAGTCGAAAGGCCATGGCGCAATATTGGCTTTGCGGGTGCGGCCTGCTCTATAGTCTGCCGCATCGCCCGAACCGGATGACAATGATGGCAGAGTACTCGGCCTTTTCGCTGCTCGCGAACGCGCTCAAGGGAAACAAGGACTGGAAGCCGGCCTGGCGCAAGCCCGACCCGAAGGCCTCCTATGACGTCATCATCATCGGCGGCGGCGGCCACGGGCTGGCGACCGCCTACTATCTGGCCAAGGAACACGGCATCACCAACGTCGCCGTGCTGGAAAAGGGCTGGCTCGGTTCCGGCAATGTCGGCCGCAACACCACGGCTGTTCGCTCGAACTACCTGCTGCCGGCCAACACCCGCTTCTACGAACATTCGATGAAGATGTGGGAGGGCCTGTCGCACGAGCTCAACTACAACGTCATGTTCTCGCAGCGCGGCTGCCTGAACCTGGCGCACACGCCGGCCCAGTTCGACGACTATGCCCGACGCGGCAATGCCATGCGCCATCTCGGCGTCGACGCCGAACTGATGACGCCGGCGCAGATCAAGCGCCTGATTCCGGCGCTCGATATCTCCGGCGACGCACGCTTTCCCGTCGTCGGCGGCCTGATGCAGCGGCGCGCCGGCACCGCCCGCCACGATGCCGTGGCCTGGGGTTATGCGCGCGGCGCCGACCGGCGCGGCGTCGACATCATCGAGAATTGCGAGGTCACCGGTTTCCTGCGCGACGGCGACCGCGTCACCGGCGTCACCACGTCGCGCGGCGATATCCGCGCCAGGAAAGTGGCGGTCGCGGTCGCCGGCAGCACCGGGCGCGTCATGCAGTTGGCCGGCGTCGAGACGATGCCGATCGAGAGCCATGTGCTGCAGGCCTTCGTGACGGAATCGCTGAAGCCCTTCATCGATACGGTCGTGACCTTCGGCATGGGGCATTTCTACATGTCGCAGTCCGATAAGGGCGGCCTTGTCTATGGCGGCGACATCGACGGCTACAACAGCTACGCCCAGCGCGGCAACCTGCCCATCGTCGACGAAGTGATGAGCGAGATGCTGGCGCTCTTCCCGGGCCTTGCGCGTGTGCGCATGCTGCGTTCGTGGGGCGGTGTGTGCGACATGTCGATGGACGGCTCGCCGATCATCACCACCGGCCCCCTGCCCGGCATGTATCTCAACTGCGGCTGGTGCTATGGCGGCTTCAAGGCGACGCCGGCCTCCGGCTGGACCTTTGCCTGGACCATCGCCAAGGACGAGCCGCACGATTTCAACGCGCCGTTCACCCTTGACCGCTTCCACCGCGGCCTCGTCATCGACGACAAGGGCCAGGGCGCGAACCCGCGGCTGCATTAGGAACATTCGATGCTGATCACCTGTCCCTATTGCGGCCCGCGCGACGTTATCGAGTTCACCTACCAGGGTGACGGCAACCGCGAACGTCCCGACCCCGCTTCGCAGAATTTCGAGGCGTGGAACGCCTATGTCTATGACCGGCTGAATCCGGCCGGCGACCACAATGAGATCTGGCAGCATTCCGGCGGTTGCCGCGCGCATCTGCGCGTCGTGCGCAACACGCTGACGCATGAGATTTCGAGTATCGCCTTCGTGCGCGGCGATCATGGCTCGGCCGCACGCCGCAAGGCGGAGGACAAGGCATGAGCCCGCGCCGCACCGACACCGGCGGCCGCATCGACCGGCTGAAGACGATCCGCTTCACCTTCGACGGCGTTGCCTATACCGGCCATGCCGGCGACACGCTGGCCTCGGCGCTCATGGCCAAGGGCGTCACGCTTTTCGGCCGCTCGTTCAAATACCACCGCCCGCGCGGCCTGCTGACCGCGGGCGTGGAGGAGCCCAACGCGCTGGTGACGGTGCTGAAGGGCGAGGTGCGCGAGCCCAATATTCCAGCGACCATGGTCGAGATCCATGACGGACTGGTGGCGATCAGCCAGAACCGCTTCCCGTCGCTGGCCTGGGACATCAACGCCGTCAACCAGCTTGGCGGCAAGATCCTGTCGGCCGGCTTCTACTACAAGACCTTCATGGGGCCGGTGATCGGTCCGCTGAAAGGCACGCGCTTCTGGATGTTCTGCGAGCATTTCATCCGCCGCGCCGCCGGTCTGGGCAGCGCCGGATCGGCGAAGGATCCTGCCCGCTACGAGCGCATGAACGCCTTTTGCGACGTGCTGGTGGTCGGCTCCGGACCTGCCGGCCTGATGGCCGCCAAGGCGGCCGCCGACCAGGGCGCGCGTGTCATGCTGGCCGATCTCGAACCGCGTTTCGGCGGCTCGACCAACTGGTCGGGTGAAACCATCGACGGTGTGCCGGCCGCCGATTGGGCGCGCCGCACCGTCAACCAGCTCGAAGGCCGCGACAATGTCCGGCTTTTGCCGCGCACCACGGTGTGGGGCTATTACGACAACAACACGCTTGCCGCACTCGAACGGGTCAGCGACCACAAGGAACAGCCCGCCAAGGGCGAGCCCCGCCATCGCTACTGGGCGATCCGAGCCAGATCGGTGGTTCTGGCCACCGGCGCCTTCGAACGCCCGCTGGTCTTCCCGGGCAATGACAGGCCAGGCGCGATGCTGGCCCATGCCGCCGAACGCTACGTCAACGAATTCGGCGTGCTGCCGGGCGAGCGGATCGCGCTGTTCACCAACAATGACAGCGCCTACCGGGCGGCCGTCGCCTTGAAGAAGGCGGGGGCGGCGATCGTCGCCATCGCCGACGTCAGGTCCGAGCTTTCGCCAGAGATGCGCAAGCTGGCGACGGAGGCCGAGGCCGAAGTGTTGGCCGGCCATGCCGTCATCGCCACCGAGGGCGGCAAGGCGCTCTCCGGCGTCAAGGTTCAGCGTTTCGACATGGTCACCGGGGCGCTCACCGGTGACGAGCGCAGCATCCATGCCGACTGCCTGCTGATGTCGGGCGGCTGGTCGCCGACCATCCATCTGGCCAGTCAGGCCGGCGCCAAGGCGGAATGGAATGCCGCGCGGCAGGCCTTCCTGCCGCCAAAGCCGACGCAGCAGTGGTCAACACAGCAGTGGATTGGCGCCGGGGCCTTCACCGGCAGTTTTTCGACCGCCGAGGCGATCGCCGAAGGCCGCGCCGCCGGCCTTGCGGCGGCCGGTGGAACGAGTACGCCGGCGGCATTGCCGACGGCCGAAGCGGTACCCGGCGATCCCGATCCGGCGCCCGTCTTCGAGATCAGAGCCAAGGGCAAGAGCTTTGTCGACTTCCAGCACGACGTTACGGCTGAGGATGTGCGGCTGGCGCACCGCGAAGGCTTCGTCTCGGTCGAGCATCTGAAGCGCTACACCACGCTCGGCATGGCGACCGATCAGGGCAAGAGCTCCAACGTTCCCGGCCTTGCCATCATGGCCGAGGCGCTGGGCAAGCCGATCCCCGAAGTCGGTACGACACGTTTCCGGCCGCCCTTCGCACCCGTTTCGATCGGCTCGCTGGCGGCGGAACGCTTCGGCGACCTCAAGCCCGAGCGGCTGACGCCAATGCATGACTGGCATGTCGCCAACGGCGCGACCATGTATTCCGCCGGCCTCTGGTACCGGCCGATGATCTACGGGCTTTCAGGCGAAACCATCGAGCAGGCCTATGTGCGCGAGGCCAAGGCGACACGCGAAAGCGCCGGCATTGTCGATGTCTCGACGCTGGGCAAGATCGCCGTGCAAGGCCCCGATGCCGCAACCTTCCTCGACCGCGTCTACACCAACATGTTTTCGACGCTCGCCGTCGGCAAGGCGCGCTACGGGCTGATGCTGCGCGAGGACGGCCTTGCCTTCGACGACGGCACCACCTGGCGGCTCGGCGAACAGGATTTCCTGATGACCACCACCACCGCCAATGCCGGCAAGGTGATGCAGCATCTGGAGTATTTCCTCGACGTGATCTGGCCGGACCTCAAGGTTCACGTCACCTCGGTGACCGACGAATGGGCGGGCGCCGCGATCGGAGGACCGAAGGCCCGGCAGATCCTCGCCGCCTGCGTCACCGGCACCGCGGTTGACAACTCCACCTTGCCCTTCATGGGCATTGTGCGTGGTGAGATCGCTGGCGTTCCGGTGATGATTTGCCGGCTGTCCTTCTCCGGTGAAATGGCCTTCGAGGTCTATTCCGGGGCCGGCCACGGCACGCATGTCTGGGAAGCCCTGATCGAAGCCGGCAAGCCGTTCGGCCTGGTCACCTACGGGCTCGAGGCGCTGGGCACGATGCGCATCGAGAAGGGCCATGTCACCGGCGCCGAGATCGACGGACGCACCACGGCGCGCGACCTGCATCTCGACTGGATGCTGTCGAAGAAGAAGCCTTTCATCGGCTCGGCGATGATGGACCGCGAAGGCCTGATCGCGTCTGACCGGCTGGAACTGGTCGGCCTGATTGCGCTCGACAACCGGCCGCTCAATGGCGGCGCGCATATTGTCGAAGAGCTTGACGAGGCCAATCCGCACGGCTCGATCGGCCACATCACCGCCTGCTGCTATTCGCCGGCGCTCGGCAAGCATATCGCGCTGGCCCTGGTCGAGGGCGGCAAGGCCAGGCACGGTACCCGTGCCCATGTCTCCGATCCCTTGCGCAGCCGTTTTGGACCGGTCGAGATCGTCTCCAACCATTTCTACGATCCGGAAGGGACCCGCATGCATGGTTGAGCGCCAATCCCCCCTCGAGCCGGAGTTTCATGTCGGCTCGCATGGCAATTTCGAGCATGGCGTCGAGATCCTGCTGACCGAGACCAGGCCGGGCTCGATCGTGCAGATCGCCGCCTGGCCGGGCGAAGAGAAGAGACTGATCGCCGCCATCCGCACCGTCACCGGCCTTGCGCTGCCCGACGGCGCCGGCGGCGGCCTGAGCGACGGTGTGAAATCGGTGTTCGGCTTCGCGCCGGGAAAATTCACCGTGGCCGACGAGGCCGAAGGGCTGGCCGCGGCTTTTGCCAAGGTGGTGACGCCTTCCATCGGCACCGTGACGGACCTGTCGCACGGCCGTACCGCCATACGCATCGCCGGGCCGAAGGCCGAATGGGTGCTGGCGAAATTCTTCGCCATCGACTTCGCGCTGCCGGCATTCCCGGTCGGCGCCGGTCGCTCGACCACGCATCACGACGTTTTCGCCCAGATCCAGCGCACCGGCGCCGACCAGTTCGACATCTATGTCTTCCGCTCCTTCGCGCGTTCGTTCTGGAAGGCGCTTTGCCATGCCAGCGAGGAAGTCGGCTACGAGGTGCAGTAGCGCCACCTAGCCTGGTGCCTGCTAAGACTGCGCGACGGCGTGCCAGTCGGCGTTCTGCAGGACGACGCGATAGCCGTCGCAATCCTCGAAGGTGACGCCCTGCCTGTCCCAATAGGGATTGAAGGACGGCACGGTGGCGTAGCCGTGTTCCTTCATGCGCTGGATGGCTGCTTCCCAAGCGTCACGATCCGGCATGTAGAAGACGACCAGATTGTCCGCTGTGGGCGCCCTGCCCGCATCGTGACCATGGGCGTGGGTGAATTCGAAATGATAGGTGTCGCCGGGCCGCCCGAACATGACGCCGTCGAAGCCGTCATGATCGCTAAAGCGGAACAGTTCCTGCAGGCCAAGGCCATCCCGGTAGAAGCGGGTGACTGCCGCGAGATCGTTCGTTGGCCGCGCAACGCGCAGCACGAGCTGAGTTTTCATTTGCTGTCTCCTTTATGGACAGGATTGAAGTCGAGTTGGGTTGCCTGTGGTGCAATCGTGCTTGCCCATTGCGTGACGATCAGCCCGCCGATAATCAGCGCAAGTCCGGCGAAACGAGCTACTGTGACCGGTCGATGGGCAAAGCCCATCAAGGCAAAGTGATCGATGACCAGTGACGCCATCATTTGGCCGGCGCTGACGGCAACGATGAAGCTCGCGGCGCCGAGCTTCGGTGCCAGAAGCAGTGCGGCGGTGATGTAGACCACGCCTGCCGCGCCGCCGATCCAGATCCACCACGGACCTTTCAGTGCCACCCCGACGGCTGGAACCGGCAGCCTGAAGACCATCATGACCGGCACGATCAGCACGACGCTGACCCCCAGCGAAACGAAGGTTGCCCAGAGCGGATGACCGAGCAGGCGGCCAAGCATGGCGTTCGCCCCCGCCTGGAAGGGAACGGCGGCCCCTGCAAGCAGGGCGGCGATCAGAAAGGAAAAGGTGCTCGGCATGAGATTGTCTCCATATCGATCATGCCGAAATAGACCATCAGTTTCACGTATGGAAATTCGATTGTCATACGAGTAATATGCATGAAATGAATAACCTCGCCGGTGTCGATCTGAACCTGCTCGTCGTGCTGGAGGCCTTGCTGGCCGAACGCCACGTCTCGCGGGCGGCAATCCGGCTAAACAAGAGTCAGCCCGCCGTGAGTCATGCGCTCGCCAGGCTACGTCACCTTCTCGATGATCCGCTGCTGGTCAGGCGACAAGGTGGCTTCGACCCGACGGCGCGCGCCTTGGAAATCACCCCTGCGCTCACCGAGGCGCTCGACCGCATGCGGCACCTTCTGGCACCGGCCGGGTTCGACCCGGCGACGGAGCGCCGGACGTTCCGGCTCGCCATGTCGGACTATGGCGCGGCGGTCATCCTGCCGGCACTGCTGCCGGTCATGCGGGCGCAGGCACCGCAGGTCGACCTTGTGGTCAGCCAGGCGAGCCGCGAGGTGATGGTTTCGCAAATCATCGACGGCGAGATCGATCTTGCCTTTGGCGTCTTTCCCAGCCTCGATCGGTCCGTGCGCTCGCATCGCTTGTTCGACGAGCGCTTTGCCTGTCTCGCCGATGCGGCAAGTCTTGGCGGCAGAAAGACGATAGATCTGGCGAGTTATCTCGAACGGCCCCACGCGCTGGTCGATCTGCGCCCCGAACGTCAGAGCGAGGTCGACAAGGCCTTGGCCGAAATGGGCCACAAGCGGCGGCTCTGTCTCATCATCCCGCATTGGGGCGTGGCGCCGCGCCTGATCACCGGCACCGACCTGGTGCTTACCGTCGCCCGTCGGATACTGCCGGCGCCCGACAACCGGCTTTGCGTGTTCGCCCCACCTTTCGAAATTCCGGCCTTCCAGTTCACGCAGATCTGGCACAAGCGACGGGATGGCGACCCGGCGCACCAATGGCTGCGGTCGCTGCTTCAGCATCTGCTTGACGGTTGAGCTCGGAAAACCTTCTGGCCTCAATGCCGGCCGGTTCTGCCGCTAGAGAATCGCTCCGCGGGCGGCCATGGTGGAAAGACATGGCCGCCAGATCGGCCCAAGGGATAAGAAATCCCGTCTCAGACTCGGCACATTCGTTTGGTTCGAACATCCCCATGACCGCAGAACTATCCGCCGGCGCCACGGATCGCGCCGATGTGTCGGCCAGAGCCTTGCTCCTGCTGCCGCTGACGGTCGCCTGCGGCGTGTTCATGACCAGCCTCGACCAGAATGTCGTGGTGACGGCGCTGCCCGGCATTGGCGAAAGCCTCGCCCGCCCGCCGAGCCAGCTCGGCCTGCTGATCACCGTCTATGTTGCCAGCCTGATCATCTCGATGCCGCTCGGCGGCTGGGCGGCCGACCGCTTCGGCCTGCGCAACGTCTACTGCTTCGCCTTGCTGGTGTTCGCCACCTCATCGGCGCTCTGCGGCCTGTCCAACGACATCTGGACGCTGGTCGGCGCCCGCGCGCTGCAGGGGTTTGGCGGCGCGCTGATGGGCACGCTCGGCCAGGTCGTCATCCTGTCGAGTTTCCCGCGCAACAGGACGCTGAAGATCAACATGTATATCTCGGTGGCCAGCCAGACCGGGCCGCTGGTCGGGCCGCTCGTCGGCGGCGCGCTGACCACCTACATTTCCTGGCGCTGGATCTTCTTCATAAACGTCCCGTTCGCGCTGGCGGCGGCGGTCCTTGCCGCCTCGCTGTTCCCGACGGTGACCAAGCCCGTGCGTACGCGGTTCGATTTTCCAGGTTTCCTGCTAGTCGGCAGCGGCATGATCCTGCTGGTCTTCGGCATGGATTCGCTGGCCGCCAAGGATGCTGCCGGCGGCATGATCGCCGGCGAACTGGCGCTGGCGGTCGTCATCCTGTCGATTGCCTCGCTCTACTGCCTGCGCGTGCCAAATCCCCTGCTCGATTTGAAGCTCCTGCGCATCCGCACCTTCCGCATCTCGTTCCTCACCGGCGGCGGGCTGGACACGATCGGCCTGAGCTCCGTCGCCTTCCTGCTGCCGCTGATGTTCCAGCTCGGCTTCGGCATGAGCGCGGTGCAGGCGGGATCGCTGACCTTCGTTGCCGCGCTCGGCTCGGTGATCATGCGTTTCTTCATGCCGCGCGTCCTCAACCGGTTCGGCTTCCGCCGCGTGCTGGTCTTCAACACGCCGGTTGTTGCCGCCATGGTGGCCGGCTTCGCCTTGATGCAGGCGACGACGCCGGTGTGGATCGTGCTTGGCTACATCTTTGCTTTCGGCGTCTTTCGCTCCGTCCAATGGGCCTCGACCGGCAACCTCGCCTATTCCGACATCGCCCCCGACCAGCTCGCCCGCTTCAGCGCGCTTTATTACATCCTCTGGCAGCTCGCGGTGGCGGTCAGCGTCGGCCTGGCGGCGGCCATGCTGTCGTTCCTGGCCGGCGGTGGCCCTGCCGTGACCAATGATTTCCGGGTCCTGTTCGCGATCGAGGGCGTCATCACGCTCTGCGCGCTGCTTGCCTATCTCAAGCTGACGCCGCAGGACGGCGCCCATGTCAGCGGCCATGGCATGCAGATGAATACGGAATAGCCGGCAAGCGCCGCCAGGCCGGGCAGCCGCTCTACTCGCTGAACGTCACCCACTCTTCCAGCGGCACGCGGTCGGTGCGGAAGGCGTTTTCCGGCTTGGAGGTGTCCTCATAGCCGAGCGCCATGCCGCAGACGACGATCTCCTCGTCGGGAATGTTGAGCACCGGCCGGATCTGCCGGTGATAGGGCGCGAAGGCGGCCTGCGGGCAGGTGTGCAGGCCCCTGCCCCGCGCCGCGACCATGATGTTCTGCAGGAACATGCCGTAGTCGATCCACGAACCCTGGTTGAGCCGGCGGTCGATGGTGAAGATCATGCCGACCGGCGCGTCGAAGAAGACGAAGTTGCGGTCATGCTGGGCACGCATCTTGTCGACCTCGCGGCGGCCGATGCCGAGCGCGCCATAGAGGCCGAAGCCGTTGGCGCGTCGCCGCGTCAGATAGGGTTCGAAGAACTGGGTGGGATAGTAGCGGTACTCGTCCCAGTCGGCCTTTTCGGCGCGGATACCGGAATTCAGGATGGCATCCGAGATCTGTTGCTTGGTCTCGCCCTTGGTGACGTAGACCCGCCATGGCTGCATATTGGTGCCGGAAGGCGCGCGAGCCGCAACCGCCAGAATGTCGCGGATAGTGTCGTCTTCGATCATGTCAGGCAGAAATGCGCGCACCGAACGTCGCGACACGATCGCCTCGTCGACGATCTCGGCCTCATCCGCGATTCGAGCCTTCTTTTCCAACATGGGCCGTCCCTTAGCCTTTGCGTCGATCGGACGTCCCCACTCGCCGCTCGCGGCGGAGCCTTTGCATGAACCGTCAAAATCCTGCAAGCAAATCTTGAGCATTGGTGAAAATCTACTTGATTTTTTCATGAGCTTGATTTCTCATGAAATTCGGTTTGAAATTTTCATGAAGTGAGCGTTTTGGCGTCTCCTACCGCACGAACATTACAGGGACCTGACGAACGCGTGCTGGCTGGCGATATCCGGGCGCTGCGCAGGGCGCGCGGGCTGACGCTCGCCGAAATCGCGCTGAAACTCGGCCGTTCGGTCGGCTGGGTCAGTCAGGTCGAACGCGGCCTGTCGACGCCGTCGCTCAGCGATCTCAGGGCGTTCGCCGAACTGTTCGGCGTGCCGATCAGCCTGTTCTTCAGCCATGACGTGCCCGTCGAGAGCGAGCGCGGCGTGGTGGTGCGGGCCGGCAGGCGCCGCACCCTTGGCACCAGCGAATCCGGCCTGGTGGAAGAACTCCTGTCGCCCGATCTCGGTGGTAGCTTCGAAATGGTGCGCTCGATCTTCGCGCCGGGCGCGGAAATGAAGACCGAGCAACTGCGGCCGACCGAGGAAGCAGGCTATCTTGCCTCCGGTATTTTCGAGATCGAGATAGCGGGTATCTGGCACCGGCTCGTCGAAGGCGATTCCTTCCGCTTCGAAGGCAAGCCCTATCGCTGGCGCAATCCAGGCACCGAGCCGGCGGTTGTCATCTGGGTGGTTTCGCCACCGGTTTATTGAGTCAATTTTGGGAGAAGAAGATGGCGGGGTTGCCGAGCACGGCGCGCGTGGTGATCATCGGGGGTGGCGTGGTCGGCACCTCCTCGCTCTATCATCTCGCCAAGGCGGGCTGGACCGACTGCGTGCTCCTGGAAAAGAACGAGCTGACATCAGGCTCGACCTGGCATGCCGCCGGCAATGTGCCGACCTTTTCCTCGTCCTGGTCGCTGATGAATATGCAGCGCTATTCGACCGAGCTGTATCGCGGCCTGGCCGACGCGGTCGACTATCCCATGAATTACCACGTCACCGGTTCGCTGCGGCTCGCCCATTCCAAGGAGCGCATGCAGGAATTCCAGCGCGCCAAGGGCATGGGCCGCTATCAGGGCATGAATATTGAAGTGGTCGGCGTCGACGAGATCAAGCGCCGCTATCCCTTCATCGAGACGCATGATTTGGAGGGCGCGCTCTACGATCCGAGCGATGGCGACATCGACCCGGCGCAGTTGACCCAGGCGCTGGCCAAGGGCGCGCGCGATTTGGGCGCCAAGATCATCCGCTTCTGCCCCGTCACCGGCGTGCGCCGCGAGAAGGATGAGTGGGTGGTCGCCACGCCGCAAGGCGAGATCCGCTGCGAAATCGTCGTCAATGCCGCCGGCTACCGTGCCGCCGAAGTCGGCAAGATGTTCGGCCGCGAAGTGCCGATGATGGTGATGAGCCACCAGTACATCCTGTTCGAGGAAATCCCCGAACTGGCCGCATGGTCGAAGGAACAGGGCAAGAAACTGCCGCTGCTGCGCGATGTCGACACCTCCTACTATCTGCGCCAGGAAAAGACCGGCATGAATCTCGGCCCCTATGAGCGCAATTGCCGCGCGCATTGGGCCACCCCCGGCGATCCGATGCCGGAGGATTTTTCCTTCCAGCTCTTCCCCGACGATCTCGACCGGCTGGAACATTATTTGGCCGATGCCGTCGCCCGCGTGCCGATCCTGGGCACCGCCGGCCTGTCCAAGGTCATCAACGGGCCCATCCCCTATGCGCCGGACGGCAATCCGCTGATCGGCCCGATGCCCGGCGTCCCCAACGCCTTCGAGGCCTGCGTCTTCACCTTCGGCATTGCCCAGGGCGGCGGCGCCGGCAAGGTGCTGGCCGAATGGGTCACGCAGGGCCAGACCGAATGGGATATGTGGTCCTGCGATCCGCGCCGCTTTACCTCCTTTGCCTCGGCGCCGGATTATTGCGTCGCCAAGGGCATGGAAATCTACGGCAATGAATACGCCATCCAGTTCCCGCGCCACGCCTGGCCCGAAGGGCGCGACCGCAAACTGTCGCCGATCCACGACCGCACCAAGGCGCTCGGCGGCCGCTTCGACGCCTATAATGGCTGGGAACGTGCCACCTGGTATGCGCAGCCGGGCGACGACATTTCCGAGGAAGCGACGCTGACCTTCCGCCGTGAAGGGCCCTGGCAGCATCGCGTGCGCGAAGAGTGCCTGGCCGTGCGCGACGCCGCCGGCATCCTCGACCTGCCCGGCTTCTCGCGCTTCAACCTGGAAGGACCCGGCGCCGCCGAATGGCTGAGCCTGCAGGTCACCGGCCTGGTGCCGAAGCCCGGCCGCATCGGCCTCGTCTATTTCGCTGACGACAAGGGCCGCATCGTCACCGAAATGTCGGTCGTGCGCCACGGCGAGGACCAGATGACGCTGATCACCGCGGCGGTCGCGCAATGGCATGATTTCGAATGGCTGAAGTCGCGCATGCCGAAAGACGCCGCCTTCACCCTGACCGACCGCACCGAGGACTATTCCACCCAGATCCTGGCCGGCCCCAACTCGCGCAAAATCCTCGCCGATGTCTGCGACGCCGACCTCACCCTGCCATGGCTGACGCATCAGGAAACCACCATCGCCGGGCGCTGGGCGAAGCTGGTGCGCGTCTCCTTCGCCGGCGAGCTCGGCTGGGAGATCCACACCAAGGTCGACGACACATCGGCCATCTTCGACGCCATCTGGGCGGCCGGGCAGAAGCACGGACTGAAACCGTTCGGCATGTACGCGCTGGATTCGCTCCGGCTCGAGAAGGGCTACCGCACCTGGAAAGGCGATCTGTCGACCGACTATTCCATCCTGCAGGGCGGGCTTGAGCGTTTCGTCAAATGGGAGAAGCCCGACTTCCGTGGCAAGGCCGCATTGCAGAACGAAAAGCAGCAAGGCGTGAAGAAGCGCTTCGTCACGCTGGTCGTCGAAAACCCCGGCGATTGCGACGCGCCCTACATGTCGACGCTGTGGCATGGCGGCCAGATCGTCGGCGAGACCACGTCGGGCGGCTGGGGCCATCGCATCGACAAGTCCATCGCGCTCGGCATGCTGCGCGTGGACTTGACCGAGCCCGGCACCTCCGTCGAGGTCGAAATCTTCGGCGACCGATTCCAGGCGGTGGTGCAGAAAGACGAGCCACTCTGGGATCCGAGGAACGAAAGGCTGCGGGCATGAAGAATGTCATCCTTACCGATGGCGGCATGGGCCAGGAACTGGTCCGCCGCAGCAAATCCGAGCCGACGCCACTGTGGTCGGCCAGGGTCTTGATCGACGAGCCCGATCTGGTGCGCGACCTGCATGCCGAATTCATTCGCGCCGGCGCCCGCGTCATCACCCTCAACACCTATTCGGCAACGCCCGAACGGCTGGCGCGCGAGGGTGCCGAGGAGCTGTTCAAGCCGTTGCAGAAGCGCGGCATCGAACTGGCCAGGCAAGCTTGCGACGCAGCCGGCGAGGCAGCGATCGCCGGCTGCCTGTCGCCGCTTTTCGGCAGCTACGCGCCGGCGCTGACCATCTCCTATCAGGAAACGCTCGACATCTATCGCCGCATCGTCGCCGAGCAGGCGGATGGCGTCGATCTCTTCCTGTGCGAAACCATGGCCTCGGCCGATGAAGCACGCGCGGCCGTCACCGCGGCATCGGAAAGCGGCAAGCCGGTCTGGGTATCCTGGACGCTCGCCGATCACGGCGCGCCGCGGCTGCGCAGCGGCGAAACAATAGCCGCCGCGGCAAGCGCGCTCGATGGCCTGCCGATAGCGGCGCGGCTGCTCAACTGCTGCCGGCCGGAAGCGATCGCCGCCGCCTTGCCTGAGCTGATCGAACTCGGCGGCCCGGTCGGCGCCTATGCCAATGGCTTCACCTCCACAGAGGCGCTCAAGCACGGCGGTACCGTCGACGTGCTGCACGCCCGCCACGACCTCGGCCCCGACGCCTATGCTGATCAGGCCATCGGCTGGGTCGAGGCCGGCGCAGAAATCGTCGGCGGTTGCTGTGAAGTTGGTCCCGCCCATATCGCGGCGCTGCGCAGCCGGCTCGAACAGGCCGGCTACCAGATCTCGGGAGTTCAATGATGCCCAGACCATCATCGCGTATTTCCGGCATCGTGCCTTCCGGCAAGGATGGCTGGGAGGTTCATTCCGCCGCCTGGGCCCGCAAGGAAGCCGGCGAGGACATCATCATGCTGTCCGTCGGCGACCATGATTTCGACACGCCCTCTGAGACGATCGAGGCCTGCGTCACCGCGGTTCGCGGCAGCAACCACCACTACACGCCGCTGCCCGGCCTGCCGCGCCTGCGCCAGGCGATGGCGGTCGCTTCGAGCGCCTGCACCGGCGTCGAGACAACACCGGATCAGGTCATCGCCACACCTGGCGGCCAGGCCGCACTTTACGCGGCCGTGCAGGCCGTGCTGGATCAGGGCGACCACGCCATCGTGGTGGCGCCGTACTATGCTACCTATCCCAACACGTTCAGCGCCGCCGGGGCCAGCTTCACCGTCGTCGAGACGCCGGCCGAGGACGGGTTTCAACCCCGCGCCGACATGATCCGCGCGGCACTCAGGCCCAACACGCGCGCCATCCTCATCAACACGCCGAACAACCCGACAGGTGCGGTCTATTCGCGCGAGCGGCTGGAACAGCTGGCGCAAATCTGCCGCGAGCACGATCTCTGGCTTCTGTCGGACGAGGTCTACTGGACGCTGGGCGGCGGCGAGCATGTCTCGCCGCGCTCGCTGCCCGGCATGGCCGAGCGCACGCTGGTCATCAATTCCATGTCCAAGAGCCACGGCATGACCGGCTGGCGCATGGGCTGGCTGACTGGCCCGCAAGAGATGATCACGCTGCTCACCAACCTCAATCTGGTGACGACCTACGGCCTGCCGGCCTTCATCTCGATCGCCTGCACCGAGGCGCTGGAGAACCGCTACGGCGTCAAGGAGATCGCCGAGCGCTACGCGGCGCGCCGCACCGTCTTCCTCGATGCCGTGCGCGGCATGAACGACGTCACCGTGCGCGGTTCCGAAGGCGGCATGTATGTCATGCTCGACATCTCCGATGTCGAACCCGACGACGAAAAGTTCGCCTGGGCCCTCCTCGACCAGGAGAAGGTCGGCGTGATGCCCGGCTCCAGCTTCGGTGACGCCGCCGCCGGCCATATCCGCATCAGCCTCTGCCAACCGGAACCGGTGCTGCAGGAAGCAGCGGCTCGGCTGCGCCGTTTTGCTTCCACCTATCGCCGCGAGGCCGCATGACCAAGAGCATCCCCACCAAGGCCCGCGCTGTCATCATCGGCGGCGGCGTCTCCGGCTGTTCGGTTGCCTATCATCTGGCCAAGCTCGGCTGGACCGACATCGTGCTCTTGGAGCGCAAGCAGTTGACCTCGGGCACGACATGGCATGCCGCCGGCCTGATCGGCCAGCTGCGCGGCTCGCAGAACATGACGCGGCTGGCGAAATATTCAGCCGACCTCTACGTCAAGCTGGAGGCCGAGACCGAGGTCGGCACCGGCATGCGCCAGGTCGGCTCGATCACCGTCGCGCTGACAGAGGAGCGCAAGCACGAGATCTACCGGCAGGCGTCGCTGGCGCGTGCCTTCGATGTCGATGTGCGCGAGATTTCGCCCAATGAAGTCAAAGAGATGTATCCGCATCTCAACGTGTCCGACGTCGTCGGCGCCGTGCATCTGCCGCTCGACGGCCAATGCGACCCCGCCAACATCGCCATGGCCCTGGCCAAGGGCGCGCGCCAGCGCGGCGCCACCGTCGTCGAGAATGTGAAGGTTACCAAGGTCCACACCAGGGCCGGCCGCGTCACCGGCGTGTCCTGGGCGCAGGGTGACGAAAAAGGCATGATCGAGGCCGACATCGTCGTCAACTGCGCCGGCATGTGGGCGCGCGAACTCGGCGCCCAGAACGGCGTCACCATACCGCTGCACGCATGCGAGCATTTCTATCTCGTCACCGAGCCGATCCCCGGCCTCAGCCGCCTGCCGGTGCTGCGTGTGCCGGACGAATGCGCCTACTACAAGGAAGACGCCGGCAAGATGATGCTCGGCGCCTTCGAGCCGGTGGCCAAGCCCTGGGGCATGGACGGCATCCGCGAGGATTTCTGCTTCGACCAGTTGCCCGAGGACATGGATCATTTCGAGCCGATCCTCGAAATGGGCGTCAACCGCATGCCGATGCTGGCCACCGCCGGCATCCACACTTTCTTCAACGGCCCCGAAAGCTTCACCCCCGACGACCGCTACTATCTCGGCGAGGCGCCGGAACTGCGGGGCTACTGGATGGCGACCGGCTACAATTCGATCGGCATCGTCTCCTCCGGCGGCGCCGGCATGGCGCTGGCGCAATGGATCAACGACGGCGAAGCGCCGTTCGACCTGTGGGAAGTCGACATCCGCCGCGCCCAGCCGTTCCAGAAGAACCGCCGTTATCTCAAGGAGCGCGTCTCCGAAACGCTCGGCCTGCTCTACGCCGACCACTTCCCCTATCGGCAGATGGCGACATCGCGCGGTGTGCGCCGCTCGCCGCTGCATGAGCACCTGAAGGCGCGCGGCGCCGTGTTCGGCGAGGTCGCCGGCTGGGAGCGCGCCAACTGGCTCGCCCGCGAGGGACAGGAGCGCGAATATCGCTATTCCTGGAAGCGGCAGAACTGGTTCGACAACCAGCGCGACGAGCATCTGGCCGTCCGCAACAAGGTCGGCCTGTTCGACATGACCTCGTTCGGCAAGATCCGCGTCGAGGGCCGCGATGCCTGCGCCTTCCTGCAAAGACTGTGCGCCAACGACATGGACGTGGCACCGGGCAAGATCGTCTACACGCAAATGCTCAACCAGCGCGGCGGCATCGAGAGCGACCTCACCGTCTCGCGGCTGTCGGACACGGCCTACTTCCTCGTCGTGCCGGGCGCCACGCTGCAGCGCGATCTGGCGTGGTTGCGCCGGCATGTCGGCGAGGAGTTCGTCGTCATCACCGACGTCACGGCGGCCGAAAGCGTGCTCTGCCTGATGGGTCCGGATGCGCGAAAGCTCATCCAGAAAGTCAGCCCCAACGATTTCTCCAACGAGAACAACCCGTTCGGCACGTTCCAGGAGATCGAGATCGGCATGGGGCTGGCCCGCGCCCACCGCGTCACCTATGTCGGCGAACTCGGCTGGGAGCTCTATGTCTCGACTGACCAGGCGGCTCATGTCTTCGAGGCGATCGACGAGGCCGGTGCGGATGTCGGCCTGAAACTCTGCGGCCTGCACACGCTCGATTCCTGCCGCATCGAAAAGGCCTTCCGGCATTTCGGCCACGACATCACCGACGAGGACAATGTGCTGGAAGCAGGCCTCGGCTTCGCGGTGAAGACGGCCAAGGGCGATTTCATCGGCCGCGATGCCGTGTTGAAGAAAAAGGAAGCCGGATTGAGCCGCCGGCTGGTCCAGTTCCGGCTGAAAGACCCGCAGCCCCTGCTCTTCCACAACGAGGCGATCTTGCGTGACGGCAAGATCGTCGGCCCGATCACCTCAGGCAATTACGGCCACCATCTCGGCGGCGCCATTGGGCTGGGCTATGTGCCATGCCAGGGCGAGAGCGAGGCGGAGGTGCTGGCCTCGTCCTTCGAGATCGAAATCGCCGGCGAGCGGTTTGCGGCTGAAGCGTCGTTGAAGCCGATGTATGACCCGAAGGCTGAACGGACGAAGATGTAACGCCTCTTCCCTTCTCCCCTTGTGGGAGAAGGTGGATCGGCGCGTAGCGCCGAGACGGATGAGGGGTGCGTGACGAAGCGCGGTGTGAAAGGATCGAAGGGTCTGAAGCACTTATTTCTGCAAAGCAGAGATCCTTCACGCACCCCTCATCCGACCTCGCTTCGCGAGGCCACCTTCTCCCACAAGGGGAGAAGGGAGAGTCGCGCATCCCCTAAAACCTTTCCAGCTTCGTCCGCACCTTCGCCAGAAACGCCGCCCGCGTCTTGGGCGTCGAGGCGTCCATCAGATAGTGCGCCAGGAAGAACGTCTTGCAGCGTCTCGCGCACAGCGCCCGCATGCCGCGCAGCAAGGTCTTGCGTCCGGGCTGGCCGACGACGACGCTCCACCAAGTCGGCGCGCCGCAGGTGGTGATGACGCCGACCTTGGTGACATGCGTCATCAGCGACGTGATCCGCCCCTTGCCCACAGGCAGCTTGAAGGCGACATCGGTCGCCCACACCCGGTCGAGCCAGCCTTTCAGCATCGCCGGCAGCCCGTACCACCAGGTCGGATAGACGAACAGGATCGCCTCGGCCCAGGCGAGCAGTTCGAAATGCGGCTTCAGCGCCGGGTCCTGCGGCGCCTGATTGTTGTAAGTGCGCCGCTCGTCGCAGCCCATCACCGGGTCGAATTTCTCGGCATAGAGGTCGAGCAGCCGCACCTCCCAGCCCCTTGCCTTGAGCACATCCAGGGCGGTGTCGCGGATGGCGGCGCAAAAGCTTTCCGGCACCGGATGGCAATAGACCACGAGGACACGCATCAGAATGCATCCATGCTCGCCGCGACCTTCGTCATGAAGGACTTTCGCGTCTGGTCGGTCGACAGGTTCATTGCGTAATGCGCGAGATAAGTCACCGGCGCGCCCGGCTTTACGGTGGCGCGCAGCATGCGCTTGATCAGCCTGCGTGGCGGATCACCCATCACCATGGCGCGGAACCGGCTCCCGCCATAAGTGGTGACAGCCGCCACCTTCCTGATGTTGTGCAGCGACGGCTGCACCTTGCCGTCGACCAGCCTGAACGACACGCCGGGCAGGAAGACGCGGTCGAAGAAGCCTTTCAGGATCGCGGGAAAGCCGTAATTCCAGACCGGATAGGAAAGCACCAGCGCCTCGGCACGCAGCAGGCGCTCGACATAGGGCGCCGCCGGGTCGGCGGAACCGCGCGGGCTGTGATAATCCAGCCTCTCCTGGCGCATCAGCCGCGGGTCGAAATCCTCGGCGTAGAGGTCGCAATCGTCGACCGCATGGCCCGCCGCCGTCAGCCGCTCGACGATCAACCGGTGCAGGCCGGCATTGAAGCTGGTCTCGACCGGGTGCGCGTAGAGGACGAGGATGTTCATCAGCCTGCCTTTTGCAGTCCCTTGAACAGAAAAGTCCGTCCGGAACGATAGTCATAGTCCGGGTTTTCCCAAGCGATCATCTTGCCGGGATTGAGCAGGCCCTGCGGATCGGTCTCGCGCTTGAAGGCGAGTTGCACGGCATCGGTCTGCTTCATGCCGCCCTCCTCCAGCGTGTAGCGGTGCGGGTTGAAGATCGGACAGCCATTGTCCTCGTGCAGCCGCACGATCTCATCCAAACGTGCCTCGGTGGTGAACTTCACCAAGGGCAGGCCAAAGCAGGTGATGTTGCCGTCCAGCCGCACGAATTCGAGATGCGAGAAGACTTCGCCGGGGAACATCGCATCCATCTTCTCGACCAGCGCCAGCTGGTTGGGAAAGGGATAGAGCGACTGCAGATAGGTGATGTCGGGATCGACGCGCAATGCCCTTAGCGTCGTATGGTTCCAGGCCAGCTCATAGGCCGGCGGCAGGCCCTTTTTCTCCTCCGCCGTCGCGGTGGCGGCGTTGAAGATCACCTCGCCGCCGGCGCGCCGGGTGAAGGCGAGGAACGCATCCAGCCCATGCTGCGCCACCATGACGACGCAGATGCTTTGCCCTTCCCTGAAAAACTTCTGGTGCCGCTTGAAATAGAGCTGTGGCACCGGTGCGGCGATCGGCGTGATCAGCTTGGCAAGGATGCCGTCCTGGCAGGCCAACGCGTTGCCGTAGCGCGCAGCGTCCATGAAGGCATCGAAGCCGACGATGACATCGACCCATTCATAGGCCGCGGTCAGCGGCATCTCGACTTCCGTGATGATGCCGTTGGTGCCGTAGGCGTGCGTCACCTTGTGCAGATCCTCGCCGGTGAGTTCGAGCACTTTCGGCTCGGCCTCCATGGTCACCACGCGCAGGCGCAGTACATTGCCGAAATCGCGCAGGCCGCCGAAATTGATCGAGCCGACGCCGCCCGACCCGCCCGCGATGAAGCCGCCGATCGAGGCGGTGTTGTAGGTCGACGGCGACAGCCGCAGTTCCTGCCCGGAATGCGCGCGTGTCGCCTTGTCGATATCGGCCAGCACCGCGCCCGGCCCGGTCACCACGCGCCCAGGTGCGATCGATTTGATCTCGTTCATTTCGGCGAGGTTGAGCACCACGCCGCCCGACAACGGCATCGCCTGACCGTAATTACCGGTGCCGCTGCCGCGCGGCGTCACTGGCACGCCGTGCCGGTGACAGGCGGCCAGCACGCGGATCAGCTCGGCTTCGGTCTTCGGCGTCACGATCAGGTCGCCGGTGACATGGTCGAGCTGCTGTTTCAGCACCGGGCTGTACCAGTAGAAGTCGCGGCTCTTCTGCTGGACGATGGCCGGATTGTCGTCGAGCTTTATCCCCTCGAGATCGCGTTTGAGCGCCGAAACATCCATCATTCCACCATCAGTTCGTCGAGTTCGGCATAGTCGGGCAATTGCCGCTCGATCGCGCGGCCGCCGCGCACGACGATGCGATCCGATTCGGGCCGCGACAGCAATTCCGTCCAGTTTCGACCTTTGAACAGGATGAAATCGGCATCGCCGCCGGCGGCAAGCGTGCCGGAACCATCGAGCCGCATCACCTTGGCCGGCGTGGCAGTGACCGCTTGTGGCCAGTCGGCGACGGGATGATCGAAATGCAGGATGCGCGTCGCCATGCGGTAGACCTCCAGCATGTCGAGATCGCCATAGGCATAGAAGGGGTCACGCGTGTTGTCGGAGGCCACCGCGACCGGAATGCCCCTCGCCTTCATCTCGTGCAGCAGCGTCACGCCGCGCCAGCGCGGCGTGGTCTGGTTCCCGCGCCGATCCTGCAGATAGAGATTGCACATCGGCAGCGACACCACCGCCAGCCCAGCCTTCGCCACCTTGTCCAGCGTGTCCAGCACCTCGAGATCAGGCTGCCGCGCCAGCGAGCAGCAATGGCCGACGAGGATCTTGCCCTCGAAGCCGCTCCATAGGGCCGCCTCCGCGATCTTCTTCAGCGAGATCGCGGCAATGTCGTCGGTCTCATCGGCATGGAAATCAAGGTCGAGCCCATGCTTGATCGCCTGGGCGAAGACGTGGTCGAGCAGCTCTTCCAGATCCGGCACCATATAGGTGACGACGCCGAGCACGCCCTTGGCGGCGGCGACTCGTCTCGCCAGCCTGTCGAACCATTTCTTGTCGCGCACGCCCTCGATGCCGAGCAGGCAGGCGCCCTGCAATTCGATGCGGCCGCGCCAGGCTTCGCGCATCGTCTCGAACACCGGCCAGGAGATTTCCTCCTGCGGCGCGACGCTGTCGAGATGGGTGCGCAGCGCCCTGGTGCCATGCGCATAGGCCGAGCGCAGCGAGAAATCCATGCGTTTGGCCAGGTCCTCGGCGCTCCAGCGCGCGACGCGGTCGGCACCCGCGGCATTGAGCGCGCCCATGAAGGTGCCGTCGGGATTGGGCTTTCGCGGCCAGATATGGCCCTTGTCGATATGGGTATGGCAGTCGACGAAGCACGGCAGCACGATACGACCGGCGAGGTCGATAGCCTCCGTCGGCGCTTTCGATTTGCCATGCGGGGCCATGCGGGAGATCTTGCCGTCGGCAATGGCAATGTCGGCCAGCGTGAAACCGTCATTGTCGTAAGCAGCGGCAAGACCCGGCGTCAGCGATCGATGAACGCGGGCGTTGGCGAGTTGGTATGAGGCTGAGTCCGGAATCACGGCGCTACCGCTCCTGCTTCAGCGCGCTTTCGTGCCAGCGCCGCAAAATGAGATGCGAGATCAGCGACAGCACGAGGAAGATCAGGATGCCGGTCAGCGAAATCAGGAACAGCGCCGCGAACAGCCTTGGCGCATTGAGCCGGTAGCCGGCCTCGATGATGCGCGAGGCAAGCCCCGACGACTGGCCGGTGGCGCCGGCGACGAACTCGGCCACCACGGCGCCGATCAGCGACAGGCCGCCGGCGATCTTCAACCCGCCGAGGAAATACGGCATCGCCGCCGGCAGCCGCAAATACCGCAGTTGCTGCCAGCGAGTCGCGCCATTGAGCTTGAACAGGTCGCGCAGATTGCGGTCGACCGAATTCAGGCCAAGCGTGGTGTTGGACAGGATCGGGAAGAAGGCGACGATCCAGGCGCAGAGCAGGAGCTTGGTCGTCTGGTTGTTCACATAGATGTTGATCAGCGGAAAGATCGCCACGATCGGCGTCACCTGCAGCACGATGGCGAACGGGAAGAACGACATCTCCACCCATTTCGATTGCGCAAACAGCACCGACAGGCCGACGCCGCCGATGACCGCCAAGGCCAGACTGAGAAAGGTGATGCGCAAGGTGACCAGCAGCGAGGAGAACAAAAGGCCGGCATCGTTGTAGAGCGTCTGCAGCACCACGCCGGGGCGCGGCAGGATATATTGCGGGATCTCGTTCCACACGCAGATGCGATCCCACAGCCAGATCGCCAGGACCATGATCGCCAGCGGCAGCACCCAGCGGCCGATACGCTCGAACCGCTCCTGGCGCACACGGCGCGCTTCCTCGGGGTCGAGTTTCAACGTGCCGTCAATGACCGTCATGATGCGAGCCCGCTGTTGAATTGATGGCATTGACCAGCACGTCGGAAGCCTGGCGGCAAAGGGCTGCATAGTCGGGCGAGGTGCGAAACGCCTCGTCGCGCGGATAGGGGGCCTCGATGGCGAGTTCGTCGAACACCCTGCCCGGCCGTGCCGCCATGACGACGACCCGGTTGGACAGAAACACGCTTTCGAAAACGCTGTGGGTGACGAAGACGACGGTGAAGCGTTCGTCCTGCCAAAGCTCCAGCAGATCGTTGTTGAGCTTGAAGCGGGTGATCTCGTCGAGTGCCGCGAACGGCTCGTCCATCAACAGCACGCGCGGCTTGGTCACCATGGCGCGCGCAATCGAGACGCGCATCTTCATGCCGCCCGACAGTTCGCGCGGTACGGCATCCTCGAAGCCGGTCAGGTGCACCCGCGCCAGCATCTCTCTGATCGCAGGCGCCGCCTTGGCGCGGGAAATGCCCTTCAGCCTGAGCGGCAGCCAGACATTGTCGAAGACGCTGGCCCAGGGCAGCAGCGTCGGCTCCTGGAAGACGAAGCCGATATTGGCACGGTCGAGCGAGCCGCCGCCGCGCCAGTCGAGCACGCCGGAAGTCGGCGTCGACAGGCCGGCGATCAGCCGCAGCGCCGTCGACTTGCCGCATCCGGACGGCCCGAGCAGGCTGAGGAAATCGCCTTCCCGGATCGTCAGGTCGACATCGCTCAGCGCCGTCACGCCGTTGGAAAACACCTTACCGACGCCGCGCAGCGCCAGCAAGGTCGGAGCGACGTCCGATGCCGGCGCTCGCGCCACCTTTTCCCCTATCATGCCCAGGCCGACCTATTTCTTCAGGTCAAGCCCGACGCCCTTGTTGACGAAGGCCAGCGTGTAGGCCTTCGAAATGTCGATGCCTTCCGGCGTGACTTTGGCCTTGACCATCTTGTCGTAGAAACTCTTGATGCGCGCGTCGGTCATAGCGCCGATGCCGAGCTTCTCGGTGTCGCCGGAATCGGCGAGGCCGAACTTCTTCATCTGCTCGATCGAGAAAGCGATCTGCTCGTCGCTCATGTCGGGATTGTCTTTCTTGATCATGTCGTTGGCGGCCTTGTTGTCGCCGTAGAGGTACTTGTACCAGCCCTTGGCCGAGCCATCGACGAAGCACTGGACCACCTCCGGCTTCTTGTCGATCGTGTCCTGCATCACCTCGATCGTCGTCGAGTAGGTGTCCCAGCCATAATCGGCGAGCAGGAACTGGTTCGGCACGAAGCCGCCCTCCTTCTTCACCGCGAACGGCTCGGAGGTGACGTAGCCCTGCTGGATCGACTTCTTGTTGGCGAGGAACGGAGCGGTGTTGTAGGTGTAGGGCGCGCGCTTGGCGGCGTCGAAGCCGAGTGCGGTGACCATCCACTGGAAGAAGGTCTGCACGCCTTCGTCGCCAAGGATGTACTGGTCGGCGTTCTTCAAATCCTCCCATTTGTCCAGCCCCTCGCCGGGATGGGACATGATCACCTGCGGGTCCTTCTGGAAATCGGCCGCCACCACGCGCATCGGAATGCCTTGCTGGACGGCATCGAAAGCCGACAGCAGATTGCCACCCATGTAGAAATCGATCTTGCCGGCCAAAAGCATCGGCCGGCCGCTGACCTGCGGGCCGCCCTGCATGATGGTGACGTCGAGGCCGCAGGCGGCGTAGGTGCCGTCCGCCACGGCCTGGTAGTAACCCCCATGTTCCGGCTCGGCCAGCCAGTTGGTGCCGAAGGTGACTTTTTCATTCGCCGCGGCGCCCAGCGTGCTGGCCGCCAGCAGGGCCACCGCCGCTACCGAGATCTTCTGTTTTGCGTACATCGACAACCACCCTCTGTTTGCTCCGGCGCCACGCGCCAGGCTCGACACCAAAGATTCAAGAAGCAAGACACATGCCACCGGCGTCTCGCGCCGGAACCCGCCCGCCTGCACCACAGCCATCTGCGAAAGCCGGAAAGGTCGTGCTGCACCGAAGGCATCGTGCCTATTTTTTGAACGCCTGTCCACAATCGCACCGGCGACATCCCAAGCCATCTTGAAGCTGTAGTGAATACGGCCTTAGGCTGACGGCATCCAGGAGATTGCCATGTTCAGATTCCTTACCCCGAAGTCGATCAAGCCGCCCTTTGCCCGCTACAGCCACGGCGTCGAAGTGCCGGCGGGCAAGCGGCTGGTGCTGTGTTCGGGCCAGGTCGCGATCACGGCGGACGACCAGATTCCCGAGGACGCCGGCGCACAGGCCGAACTCTGCTTCCGCAACATCGAGGCGATTCTCGCAGAGGCGGGACTGGGGCTCGGAGACATCGTTCGCATCAACGCCTATGTCACCGACCGCGCGCATCTGCGGCCCTATATGGATGTCCGCGACCGGCTGTTTTCGAGCCCGGCGCCGGCCTCGACGCTGATGATCGTTTCCGGCTTTGCCCGGCCCGAATTCAAAGTCGAAGTCGAAGCCATCGCGGCCGGGTGATCGACAGAACGCCTGTCCCGCGCTAGGTCTCATCGATCATCGAAGAGGCATGATATGACCGCAGCCAAAAGACGCGTCTGGTGGGGTGACTACCGGACCACCGAATACGCCTCGATCGATCCCGAGGCGACGATCGCCGTTCTGCCGGTGGCGGCTATCGAACAGCATGGGCCGCATCTGCCTGTCTCGACCGACACCTCGATCATGAACGGCATGCTCGACACGGTCATTTCGCGCCTGCCGGACGATCTCGACATCCGCATCCTGCCGGTCCAGGCGGTGGGCAAATCAAACGAACATCTGCATGCGCCGGGCACCCTCACTCTGCCGGCAACGACGCTGGTCGAAGCCTGGACCGAACTTGGCGTGTCGATCGCGCGCGCCGGCGTGCGCAAACTCATCGTCGTCAACTCGCATGGCGGCAATGAAGAGATCATGGGCATCATCACGCGCGAATTGCGCGTGCGCGAAAAGATGCTGGCGGTGAAGACGAGCTGGCAGCGCTTTGGCCGCCCGGCCGGCATGTACACCGACCTCGAGGACCGCCACGGCATCCATGGCGGCGATGTCGAGACCTCGCTGATGCTGCATTTCCGGCCGGACCTCGTCGACATGGGAAAGGCCGACAATTTCGTTTCCAACGTCGCCAGGGCCGAAAAGGAATTTTCGCTGCTGCGCCACACCGGCACCCACGCCTTTGCCTGGATCGCCAGTGATCTCAACCCCAATGGCGTGGTCGGCGACGCCGGCATCGCGACATCGGAAAAAGGTAGGCTGACGGCAGAACATCAGGCCGACGGTTTCATCAGCCTGGTCAGGGATGTGCGTAAGGCGAAGCTCGCCGACTGGCTGAAGTAACTAACCGTCTATATCAAGCTCGAACGGCGTGCCCTCAAACGCATCCGCCCCGCGCCCGATCGACTGGATCGCCTCGATCATGCGGCCATTGCGATCCAGCAGCGCGTCCGCCACGGCAATCAGCCGCGGATTGGGTGTCGCCGAAGGTGACAGCGCCCGCAACGTCCGGGCCAGTTCGGCCTCGTCGCGTTTTGGCGCCAATGCGGCGGCGATGATGTAGGCCGAGGCAGTCGAACGGCTGATGCCGGCATAGCAATGCACGACCATGGGCTTGGCCCGATCCCAGCGGCGCGCGAAATCGAGCACCTCGCGGACATGCTCCTCGCCAGGCATGGTCATGCCGTCCTGCGCCACCGCGATGTCGTGCATGACGAGATGCAGATGGTTTTCCCTCGCTATCGAGACCGGACGCGTCAACTCGGTTCCGACTGAGAGCAGCGACAGCATGCGATCGGCGCCGGTCCTGGCCACCGTTTCCTCGACCTTCGCCAGCGAGCAGACATGGATCATTGTTTTGAACCCTTTTTACGATCCTCGCGCCGCGTCGCCCAATCGGCAAGAGCCGATTCGAGCCGCTGCCACTCCTCCTCACTCCCCGGCAGGCCGGCCCGCAAGACAAACGGCCAGTCGTTGAAGTGGCGAAGCAGAATGCCCCTCTCGCCAAGCGCGGAAAACAGGCCGGCGGCATCCGGTAGGCCGAGATAACGGAACAATGTGGTGCCGCCCGCGACAGGCGCGCCGAAACGGCCGAACAATGCGTCCAGCCGAGCGGATGCCTCGGCAAGCGATGCCCGCATCGCGTCCTGCCAGCCAATATCGGCAATCGCGCGAATGCCGTATTCCAGCGCCGGGCCGGCGACCGCCCATGGCCCGAATTGCGTCTCCAGCCGGCCAACCGCTGCTACATCGGTAAGCGCGAAGCCAAGCCGTAGTCCGGCCAGCCCAAAGAACTTGCCGAACGAGCGCAGCACGACGAGCCCGCCTCGATTGACGTCGCCGGCGAGGCTGTGCTCGCGCGGGCCGACATCCATGAAGGCCTCGTCGACGACCAGCAGCCCGCCTCTGGCGCGCAGCCCGGCGGCCAGCGCCAGCAACCGGTCGCGCTCGATGACGCGCCCATCCGGGTTGTTCGGGTTGACGATGATGGCAAGGTCGGCCTGCGCCAGCTTGGCAAAATCGCTGACTTCGGTGACCTCATGCCCGGCGATCGCCGCTGCGCGCGCATGTTCGGCATAGGTCGGTCCCAGCACCAATGCCTTGCCGGGTCCGACCAGAGACGCCACGCGCGGCAGTAGGATCTGCGTGCCGGGCGCCGCGACCACATTGGCCGGCGATGGCGCGCCATAGGTGCTGGCGGCGATCTCCGTCAGCTCGCGCGCCCGCGCGGCTTCCGGCAATCGCCACAGCGAGGTGGCGGGCAGGTCGAAAAGCGGGTAGGAGTGCGGGTTGATACCGGTCGAAAGGTCGACGAAAGGCTGAGGGGCGTTGGGGAAAAGCGCCCTCGCCCGGCCAAGACTTCCACCATGGTCCACCGCTCCTTCAAGAAGCTTCATGTCAGTCCTGATCGCTTTCCTGTCACTGGCCGTCGAATTCGTCCTGGGTTACCCGGACTGGCTCTTCCGCGCCATCGGCCATCCGGTGACGTGGTTCGGCAGGCTGATATCCTTTCTCGACTTGAGGCTCAACCGCGCCACTGATCCCGACGCGTTGCGTCGCCAACGTGGCGTCCAGGCGCTGCTGGTCATCGTGCTGGTTCCGGCGGTGATCGGCCTCGGCGTGCAGCTTGTCCTGCTCTGGTTCGTTCCCCTGGGATTCTTCATCGCCGTCCTTCTGGCAACATCGTTTCTGTCGCAAAAGAGCCTCTACGAACATGTCGAGGCCGTGGCTGACGCGCTCGATTCGGGCGGCCTCGCCATGGGTCGTGTCGCCGTCTCGCGCATCGTCGGCCGCGATCCCGAAGCGCTCGACCGCGCCGCCGTCTGCCGCGCGGCGATCGAGAGCCTGGCTGAGAATTTTTCCGACGGCATCGTCGCGCCCGCCTTCTGGACCGGTCTCGGCGGGCTGGCCGGCGGCGCCGCCTACAAGGCCGCCAACACCGCCGATTCGATGATCGGCCACCGCACACCACGCCACGAGGCTTTCGGCTGGGCGGCGGCGCGCTTCGACGACTGGATCAATCTGCCGGCGTCGCGGCTGACGGCGCTGCTGATCGTGCTGGCGTCTTTCCTGGTCAAGGGTGCCGATCCCGCCAGCGCCTGGCAGGCGGTGTGGCGCGATGCGAAAAAGCACCGCTCACCCAATGCTGGCTGGCCGGAAGCGGCCATGGCGGGCGCGCTTGGCCTGGCGCTGGCCGGGCCGCGCAGCTATGGCGGCATCATGGTCGACGACGTCTTCATGGGCGAAGGCGGCCGCCGCGACGTGGACAGCGGCGACATCCGGCGGGCGCTGAAACTCTACCGCGTTGCCGACTATCTGCTGATCGCGCTGTTTGGACTGGTTTCGGTCGTCGTCATCCTGGCGTGACCTCACCCTCCCCCTTGTGGGGAGGGTCGGCGCGTAGCGCCGGGGTGGGGGTGCGGCGCCAAGGCCCCCACCCCGCTCCGCTTCGCGGATCGACCCTCCCCACAAGGGGGAGGGTAAAAGGCTCAAAACTCTATCCCCTGCTGCGCCTTCACGCCTGCTGAAAAGTGGTGCTTGGTCACGCCCATTTCGGTAACCAGGTCCGCCGCTTCGACCAACGCCGGCTTGGCGTTGCGGCCGGTGACGACGACATGCAGTCCCTCGCGGCGCGCCTTCAGCTCGGCAACCACCTTGTCGAGATCGAGATAATCGTAGCGTAGCGCGATGTTGAGTTCATCGAGCACGACAAGGCTGATCGAGGGATCGGCGATCAACTCCAGCGCCTTGGCCCAGGCGGCCTCGGCCGCAGCAATGTCTCGCTTCAGGTCCTGCGTCTCCCAGGTGAAGCCTTCGCCCATCGCGTGCCAGACGACACGGTCGCCGAAGGCGGAAAACGCATCCTTCTCGCCGGTGTGCCACTTGCCCTTGATGAACTGCACGACGCCGACGCGTTTGCCGTAGCCGAGCATCCGCAGCGCCAGGCCGAAGGCGGCCGTGGTCTTGCCCTTGCCCGGACCGGTGTTAACGATCAACAACCCCTTTTCGATCGTCTTGGCCGCCACCTCGGCATCCTGCACGGCCTTGCGCTTGGCCATCTTGGCGCGATGGCGCTCTTCGTCCTTATTGTCGATGTCGGTCATGTCACTTCACCTTGAGCGGCAGCCCCGCCACCATCAGCAGCACCGTGTTGGCGACCGCCGCGACCTGCTGGTTGAGCCGGCCGGCGTCGTCGCGAAAACGGCGCGCCAGGGCATTGTCGGGCACGATGCCTTGCCCGACTTCGTTGGAGACCACGAACCAGGGTCCGCGCGGCCGCGACAGCACATCCGCCAGCCGCCGGCACTCGGCGCCGATGTCGTGATCGGCGAGCATGTGATTGGTCAGCCACAGCGTCAGGCAGTCGACCAGTACCGGCTGGTTGTCGGGCAAGGCCTCGAGCGCGGCGGCAAGATCGAGCGGTGCGTCGACTGTCGTCCAGCCCTCGCCGCGCCGCGAGCGGTGCAGCGCGATGCGCTCGCGCATCTCGTCATCATAGGCCTGGGCTGTCGCGATATAGGTCCATGGCGCGGGCAAGGCCGTCGCCAGGGTTTCGGCATGCGCGCTCTTGCCGGAGCGCGCACCGCCGATGATGAAGGTCAGTTCGTTGCGATCAGGCAAAGCTGTCGCGCAGGCTGGTCGCGGTGCCGGTGAAGCGTCCGCGCACCACGCCGACGACGGCGCCGAGCACCAGCCAGAACACCAGATTGGTCAGCGTCACCGCCACCACGAACTGGTGATGCAGGCCTTCCGGGATCGGCGTCTCGAAGCTGTCGGGCTGCGGCGCGCCGACAATGTGCGGAGCAACGATCAGCGCCACGGCTAGGATGGCCAGAGGCAGCGACTTGCGGAACGCGATCAGGCCGAGCCCGATAGCGGTTGCAATCACGGTCGCCACCCACCAGATCTGGCGCTGCGTGAGGTCCGCCGCCGGCATGGCCGGCAGTTCCGGCGGCAGGCCGAGACCTGGCGCCAAAGTGAAGATGGCAAAGCCGGCCAGGCCCCAGAACACGCCCTGGCGCCAATTGCCGATGCCGCCGGCGAATTCCGACACCGCGACCAGGATCAGCGCGAAGCCGATGCCGGTGACGACATTGGACATCACGTTGAAGGCGAAGCGCTCGAAGCCGTCGGCCGGCGCCCAGCCCTCGTCTTCGGCCGGAGCGGCGGCTGCGGCCGAAGCCGGGGTGGCGGCGCTCATGGCGTTCGATGCCGCCGGTGCGGCGGAACTCATGGCGTTGCCGCTGGCAGCATTGGCCGGCGCCGCGGGCGCGGCGGCATGGTCATGGCTGTGGCCGCCTTCGGCCTGTTCGTAGACTTCCGCCTTGAGGATCAGCGGCACGGTGGCATAGGCCTGCATGCAGGCGAGGACGACGCCGGCCACAAGCCCTGCGATCGCCGCGATGAACACGACGTTGCGAAACAGATTCATGATGTCAGATCCTCGTCAGTGGCAGGGGAACGCCATCGAATGCCGGTTGTCATGACCGGCATTGTGGACCGCTTCGATATGCGAGAAGCCGACAAAGCCGATGATGAACGTGCCGAGCAGCGCGGCAAGCGCCAGCTGCATGAAGCGCGACTGCGAGGAGACGGAGGCGCCGAGGGAGACGGAAGCGGTATTCATATCTTGTCCTTTCACCCTCCACCCGAGGGCCTGTCAGTTTTGCCGTCGTCGGCAGGTCTCCTGGCTCGCGGATCAGCGCCCTTCCCCACCTTCCCGAAGACGAATCTTCAGTGGCATATGGAGAGGACTACCGCACACAGTTGCGGGGGCAGCCACGGCATTGGGCAAGAACTTCGCCCGCACCGCATTCCCTCTTGGCTCCAAAACGGAACCGACGACTGCATGACTATAGGGAAAATCGCGACACGCGGCAAACCAAATTCCGCCGACAACCAGCGCGATTGCGCCATGCCGTCTCCAGGCACGACAATTGACAATTCTCCTGGCCGGGTGTCGGCTGATCGCTTCACAGGAAGCCAGCCATGCAGCCCACTGCCAGCGAGCGCGCCCCTTACAATGGCCTGACCCGGGTCGAATCGACCCTGCCCTCGTCGGCCTATTGGGATGAAGCGGCTTACCAGCGCGACCTCGACGCCATCTGGTACAAAAACTGGCTGCTCGTCTGCCGCGAGGCCGATTTGGCAGAGCCGCTGGCCTTCCGCCGATTCCGCATCGGCACGCAGGACATCATCGTGCTGCGCGACGACACCGGCGAACTGCGTGCCTTCCACAACACCTGCCGGCATCGCGGCTCGCAGCTTTGCCAGGAGAGCGAAGGCCGGCTGAAGGCGCGGCTGATCACGTGCCCCTACCATGCCTGGTCCTATTCGCTGCGCGGCGACCTCGTACGCGTGCCTTCAAAATCGCTGCCGGACGGCTTCGACAAGGCCGACCATCCGCTCTATCGCGTCGCGCTCTCAGTGTGGCGCGGCTTCGTCTTCGTCAATCTGCAGGAGGATGCGGCGGGCTCCGCGCAGGCCTCCTTCGACCCGGCCTCCGGCGATCTCGGCAACTGGCCGCTGGAAACGCTGCTATCGGGCCATGTGCTGCGCAAGGTGATGCACTGCAACTGGAAGATTTTTTGGGAAAACTTCAACGAGTGCCTGCATTGTCCGGGCGTGCACAAGGACCTGTCGCGGCTGGTGCCGATCTATGGCCGCGGCCTGATGAGCCGGCACGACGATCCCGAATGGACACGCCACGCCGACAATGACGCGCCGGAATTTTCCGGCGGCCTGCGCGCCGGCGCCGAAACATGGTCGAGTGACGGCAAGACGCATGGGCCGGTCTTCTCAGGCCTGACACCAGCCGAACGCGCCGCCGGCCAGACCTACGCCACCAGCCTGCCGTCGATGTTCATCGTCGGTCATGTCGACTATGTCAGGACCGTGCGCCTGGTGCCGCTCGGTCCCGAACAGACGGAGCTTGTCGCGGAATGGCTGTTCGCGCCCGAGGCGCTGGCCGTGACCGACATCGACAACATCGTCGCCTTTGGCTCACATGTGCTGGAAGAGGACGCGGCGATCTGCGAGGTCAACCAGAGAGGCCTGCGCTCGATGCGCCACGCCGCCGGCGTACTGATGCCCGAGGAGTATGAGCTGCACCGCTTCCACAACTGGGTGCGCGAGCGCCACGCTGCACTTTCTGCCTGATCCTCACAGAGACTTCGGCAGATACCGCCAGGTGACAAAACCGCAAACCGCCGCCAGCAGGCCGAGCGTGACGAACACCGAACCCAGTCCGAAGAAGGCCAGCACCACCGAATAGACCAGCGGCGGCGTCAGTTCGGAAAAATCGAGATAGGTGCGGTAGACCGCCGCCATCTGCGCCCGCTCATAGGAGCGCACCGAACGCATGAAGGCGGTCGACCCCAGCGCATCGAGCGCGATGGTGAAGAACGCGCCGCACAGCAGGAAAGCGCCGGTGAGCAGCGGCACGGTTTCGCCGACCGTGCCTGCCGCCAGGAGCATCGCCGACATGGCGAAATAGGCAAATGTCATGGTACGCCGGCCGCCAAAGCGTTTTCCGGCCTTGCCCCAGAAGATCGCCATGAACAAGAGCGCGTTGCCGGCCGAGACCAGCAGGCCGCCGGCGAGCTTGCCCTCGCCGGTGATCACCATGAACAGCGGCCCGTAGACGAAGAACGTCGTCCAGAAGCACGAGCGGCCGAAGGCGATCAGCCAGGCGAGCCTCAATCTCGGCTGCGCGACGAAGCGGCCGATATTGGCCAGCGGATTGGCCGGCCGTGTCTTGCCGGGCCGGATCGACGGGTTGTCGCCCAGCCGATAGGTCCAGAACAGCGCCAACAGCGCCAGCGCGAACACCGCCACCGCACCGTGCGCGGCATAGATGCCGAAGCGCGTGTAGAGGAAGATGCCGAGTGTCGGCCCACCGGTCCAGGCCAGCATCGACCACGCCATGCGCAGCGATTCGGCCTGCATGAAATCGGTCTTGCGGATGTGGTCCATGATGTAGAGGTTGAGCGTGATCGAAAGCGCGCTGGCGCCCATCACCCGGCACAGCATGCCCGCCAGTTGTCCGGCCAGCGTGTGGGTGACGAAGAACAGAGAGCCGATGGCGAGCAGGCAGGCGCCTGCCGTGTAGACCCAGCGCCGGGCAAAGCGGCGGATCAGCATCGGCATGAACAAGGTCACCGACAGGCCGAGCAACGCCACGATGGTGTAGAGAATCGAGACGATCTGCTCATTGTGCAGGATCTCGTATGCCTGGATCGGGATCACGCTCGACACCGTGGCGCGGGCAAAGGATTCGACCGCGTAGAGCGAGGCGAAGGTACGCGCATCCGCGGCCCTGAGGGCCGGGAGCCAGATCGGATGGCGCACATGGGTGGACATTGCTTCCCCAAAGCAGAATCACCGGTCAAATCTGCCTTGGTCGTTCCCGGACGATTAAGAGGAAACCGACGCATACGCCGTGAAAAGCGAAGTCGGTCAAAGACTTCCCGGCGCTGGCCTAAAGCGACGCATGATCGGACGCCCTGGCTTCTTCTGTCCCGTCCAACCGTGATAGTCCTCAGGCGGGGCTGAATCAGATCGTGAGACCATGACCATCGATACGCCGACCGCACCCGTTCCGGAACCATCCAGGCGCATCGTCGCCATCGACATCGTGCGCGGCATCGCGCTGCTGGCCATGGCGAGCTACCATTTCACCTGGGACCTGGAATTCTTCGGCTACACCGATCCCGGCCTCACCGCCTTCGGCTGGTGGAAGATCTATGCGCGTTGCATCGCCTCGACCTTCCTGTTCCTGGTCGGCGTCAGCCTCTACCTCGCGCACGGCCGGCAAATCCGCTGGAACGGTTTCTGGAAACGTTTCGCCATGGTCGCCGGAGCGGCGATCGCCATTTCGGTGGTCACCCGCATCGCGACGCCAGACGGGTTCATCTTTTTCGGCATCCTGCACGAGATCGCGCTCGCCAGCCTGCTCGGCCTCGCCGTCCTTCGGCTGCCGGCCCTGCTGACGCTTGCCGTTGCAGCGCTCGTCATCGCCGCGCCCGTCTACCTGCGCTTCGAGGCGCTGGATCATCCCTGGCTGTGGTGGATCGGCCTATCGGCGATCAATCCGCGATCCAACGACTATGTGCCGCTGTTTCCATGGTTCGGCGCGGTGCTTGTCGGCATCGGGACAGCGAAACTCGCTTCCGCAGCCAGCCTGCGAGCCCGCCTGGCGAGCCTCATGCCCGGCCGCTGGGCCAATCCGCTGGTCTTCATCGGCCGCCACAGCCTCGCCTTCTACCTGATCCACCAGCCGCTGCTGATCGGCTGCGTCTGGCTGTTCTCGCAAGTCATGCCGGCCCAGGTCGAAAGCCTGCAGGTCAATTTCCTGAAAACCTGCCAGCGCTCATGCGAGCAGACGCGCAACGCGACCTTCTGCACGAGCTATTGCAGTTGCATGCTGACGACGCTGGAGGGCGAAGCCGCGCTTGATCGGCTCGAGAACAACGACCAGACTGCGGAATTCCGGGCGCATCTGGGCGACCTGGCCGCCAGTTGCACCGCCCAGACCGAGGAAAAGATGGACGAGGGAGGAACGCAATGACCGAAACCCAGCCGAAGCCGGGTGTGATACCGTGGCCGCCGGTGATCTACGTCGCGGCGATCGCCATCAGCGTCATTCTCGGCCTGCTCTATCCCCTGCCCTGGATCGGCGACCTCCTGGGCGACCTTCTGTTCGCCGCCGGCTGGGTGGCACTGTTCGGCGTCGCCGCACTCTGGTTCACCGCCATCCGCACCATGATCCGGGCCCGGACGACGCTCAACCCCAACGCGGTGCCTGATCACCTCGTCACCACAGGCCCTTTCGGCATCACCCGCAACCCGATGTATCTCGCCAACACGCTGCTTTTGATCGGCGTCGCTTTTGTCACAGGGATCGTCTGGTTCCTGCCGCTGGCGTTCATCGCCGCCTTCGTCACGCAGAAGGTCGCCATCGAACGTGAGGAAAAGGTGCTGGCGGCGAAGTTCGGCAAGAAATACCGGGATTACGCCAAGCGCGTGCGGCGCTGGATCTGAGCGGCGTTACGTATTGACGCCGAGTTCTACCAGCCGCTCGACGCAGGATTCCTCGGCCTGGTCGAGTTCGGCCAGCGTCTCCTCGAGATCGCGGCGTTTCTGCCTGAGATCCTCGCGCTTTTCCTCGATGCGCTTGATCATCAGCTTGAGCTGGCCGACCTCGCCCGGCGGCTCCTTGTACATCTGGATGATTTCGCGGATTTCGTTGATCGAGAAACCGAGCCGCTTGCCGCGCATGATCTGTCGGATGAGATGGCGGTCGGACGGGCGAAACAGCCGCGTGCGGCCGCGCCGCACCGGTTGCACAAGCCCCTCATCCTCATAGAAGCGCAGCGTCCGCGTCGACACGTCGAATTCGCGGGTCAGTTCGGTGATCGAATAATATTCCCGCATTGTCACTCCAAGTCGGAATCCCGGACGATCGCCCGGCGGCATCGCCTTCTGTCCCGAACCAAACCCTTGCCCGTCGGAATCGACGCGGCACCCCGCACGAGCGTCGCACGGCATTTACGTAAAAGTCAATTGAGGCTGCTACCTCACCCCGAACCACCAGCTTGCAAGGCCGAGGAAGGCGAAAAACCCGACGCAGTCGGTGACGGTGGTGACGAAAACCGCCGACGCCACGGCCGGATCGATCTTGAACCGGTCGAGCATGAGCGGGATCAGGATGCCGGCAAGGGCGGCCGCGAACATGTTGATGATCATGGCCGCGCCGATGATCCCGCCCAGATTGGGATCGCGAAACCAGAGGGCGGCGACGATGCCGATCAGAACGGCAAAGACAACGCCGTTGATGAAGCCCACACCCATTTCGCGGCGGATGATGCGGGCGGCATTGTAGATATCGAGGTCCTTCGTCGCCAGCGCCCGCACGGTGACGGTCATGGTTTGCGAGCCTGCATTGCCGCCCATGCCGGCCACGATCGGCATCAGCACGGCGAGCGCCACGATCCGCTCGATCGTGTGGTCGAACAGGCCGATCACCGATGCCGCCAGGAATGCCGTGACAAGGTTGACCAGCAGCCAGGGAACGCGCGAACGCGAGGTTGCGAACACCGTGTCGGAGAGTTCCTCGTCGCCGACGCCGCCCATGCGCAGCAGATCTTCCTCGGCTTCCTGCTGGATGACGTCGACGACATCATCGATGGTCAACACGCCGACCAGCCGGTCGTTCTCATCGACGACGGCGGCCGACAAGAGGTCGTACTGCTCGAATTCCCGCGCCGCCTCTTCCTGGTCCATGGTGGCCGGGATGGCGTGCCGCGTCTCATGCATGACATCCTCGACCTTCACCGCGCGCTTGGTGCGCAGGATCTGGTCGAGGTCGATGGCGCCGACGAGCTTGAAGGTCGGGTCGATGACGAAGATCTGGCTGAAACGGTCCGGAAGGTTCTTGTCCTCGCGCATGTAGTCGATCGTCTGGCCGATGGTCCAGAACGGCGGCACCGCGACGAACTCCGTCTGCATGCGCCGCCCGGCGGTCTCCTCCGGATAGTCGAGCGAGCGGCGCAGCCTGATCCGTTCGGTGAACGGCAGTTGCGACAGGATCTCGTCCTGGTCTTCCTTTTCGAGGTCTTCGAGAATGTAGACGGCGTCGTCGGAATCGAGTTCCTGCACCGCCTGCGCGATCTGCGCATTGGGCAGATGATCGACGATCTCCATGCGGATCGCCTCATCGACCTCGGTCAACGCGGAAAAGTCGAAATCGGCGCCCAGCAGCTCGACCAGCGCCCGCCGCTGTTCGGGATGCAGCGCCTCGATCAGGTCGCCCAGTTCCGACTGGTGCAGATGGTCGACTTCATGCTTGAGGGTGAGCGTATCGCGGTCGGCGATCGCAGCGCCGATCTGGGCGAGGAAGGACGAAAGGACCGCGCCGTCCTCGCCATAGATGTCGGCGTGGGCGTCATCAGCCGCCTTGGCGGAGATCGTCTGCTTGTCCTCCACCAGCGCCTCCCGCCATCCCGGAAAAATTCTGTCTCAGGTCTAGAGCATCGGACCTTAAAGCGGAAACCGGTTTCGCGGAAATCCGATGCCTCCCGCCCGAAGACGCGATTCTATCTGGGAACTTATCGCCCTAAGGCACGGAATATCAAACGAAACGCTGGCTCCGCGCCACCCGGTACGCGTATCACGGATGCCTGACCTGGCAATGCCTGTCCCATCAAGAACCGGCGAATTCCGGCTTCAGACGGCGCGACAGCCGATGTCGCTGGGGAAAGAGCACCCCGGCGTGATTGGGTCAGAATTGTCATGATACGGGTCCAGGCCTGAAGCCTGGCCTCGGAGTGCGGCACGATCAGCCCAGGACAAAAACGGCCCTTGAACAGCAAGCCCGGGAAAACGAGCAAGGCAATTGGCGACCGGCGGATGCGCATTGTCGTCGCCGAGCGCAATCCATTCGTCATATCGGCGCTGCGCGAAATGCTCGAATGCGACGGCCGCTTCGAATTGCTGGGCAGTGTGCACAGCGGCAAGCAATTCCTCGATCTTGCTGCCAAGGGCGGGTTCGACGTCGCAATCATCGGCTGGAAGCTCGCCGACATGGACGGCGCGGATGTGCTGGCCGAGGTCCAGAGCCGCAAGCTCGACGTGCGCATCACTGTCTTTTCCAACGACCACGACATCGGCATCCTGAAGCAATGCGTGCGGCTCGGCGCCCAGGGCTACTGTTTCCAGTTCGACGATCCGGCAATCATCTTTGATACGATCCTGGCGGTCGCGCACGGCCGTATCTGCATTCCCTATATCGACATCAACAAGGTCAACGACACGCCGCTGGCGCAGCTCACGGTGCGCGAGCGCGAGCTGCTGGCGGTGCTTTCAGACGGCTGGACCAATCTGCAGATCGCCACGCGGACCGGCATTTCCGAGAATACGGTGAAGTACCACCTGAAGAATCTCTACGACAAGCTCGACGTCCGCAACCGGGCGATGGCTGTCGCGCTCTATGCGCGCGAAAGGCGCACCCAGAAGCAGCCTTTCGGGTAGGCCAACCGGGTAGTCCCGCCCCACCCGCGCGCGGCGAGATCTTACCCGCCAAGGTGTTGCTGGCTTTAGCCGTCGAAACGAAACTCCCCCCACCGCTTTGCTGGATCAGGAGGAGTTCGCATCATGGCCGGTTTCACCCATCTTTTCATTCCCGGGCCGACCAACATTCCCGAGCAGGTTCGGCAGGCGATGAACCTGCCGATGGAGGACATGCGCGCCGCGTCCTTCCCGGATCTCACCTTGCCGCTGTTCGAGGACATCAAACGCGTCTTCAAGAACGAGACCGGCCGCGTCTTCATCTACCCGTCCTCGGGCACCGGCGCCTGGGAAGCGGCGATGACCAATGTGCTCAGCCCCGGCGACCGCGTGCTGATGTCGCGCTTCGGCCAGTTCTCGCATCTGTGGGTCGACATGGCCGAACGCCTCGGCCTCGAGGTCGATGTCATCGACTGCGAATGGGGCACCGGCGTGCCACTCGAGCTCTATGCCGAGCGGCTTAAGGCGGACAAGGCGCACCGCATCAAGGCCGTGTTCTGCACGCAGAACGAGACGGCGACAGGCGTGACCAGCGATGTCGCCGGCTGCCGCGCCGCGCTCGACGATGCCAACCACCCTGCCCTGCTCTTCGTCGACGGCGTGTCGTCGATCGGCTCGATCGATTTCCGCCAGGAGGAATGGGGCGTCGACTGCGCCGTCAGCGGATCGCAGAAGGGCTTCATGCTGCCCGCCGGCCTCGGCTTCCTCTCCGTCAGCAAGAAGGCGCTCGTGGCTTCGCGGACCTCCACCCACCGGCGCTGCTTCTTCTCCTTCGAGGACATGATCCGCGCCAACGATGCCGGCTATTTTCCTTATACGCCGGCGACGCAGCTGTTGCGCGGCCTGCGCGCCTCGCTCGACCTGATCGCGGAGGAAGGGCTGGACAACATCTTCGCCCGCCACCATCGCCTGGCCGAAGGCGTGCGCAAGGCGGTCGATGCCTGGGGCCTGAAGCTCTGTGCGAAAGCGCCGAAATGGCATTCCGATACGGTCAGCGCCATTCTGGTGCCGGAAGGCATCGACAGTGGCGACATCGTCAAGCGCGCCTACCGCACCTACCAGACCTCGCTGGGCGGCGGCCTCAACAAGGTGATGGGCAAGGTCTTCCGCATCGGCCATCTCGGCTGGCTGAACGAGGTGATGGTGCTCTCCTCGCTGTCGGCGGCCGAAATGGCGCTGCTCGATTGCGGCGTGCGGCTGTCGCCGGGTTCCGGCGTCGGCGCCGCCATCCAGCATTTCCGCGCCTCGGCCGCCGTGCCGGTCGCCGAAGCCGCTTGAGGGAGCGCACGATGAGCCACACCATCAACCATTTGAAGAAATTGCGGCTGCAGCGCAGCGAGCTGGCGGTTCCCGGCTCCAGCCCGGAGATGATCGAAAAGGCGGCCAACAGCGCCGCCGACTTCATCTTCCTCGACATCGAGGACGCGGTCGCGCCACCCGACAAGGAACGCGCCCGCAAGAACATCATCCAGGCGCTGAACGACATCGACTGGCGCGCCAAGGGCAAGACCGTCTCGGTGCGCATCAATGGGTTGGACACCCACTACATGTACCGCGACGTGGTCGACGTCATGGAACAGGCCGGCGACCGGCTCGACACCATCCTGGTTCCGAAGGTCGGCGTGCCGGCCGACCTCTACATGGTCGAGGCCATGGTCAACCAGATCGAGATGGCCAAGGGTTACAAGACCCGCGTCGGCTTGGAAGCGCTGATCGAGACAGCGCTCGGCATGGCCAATGTCGAGGCGATCGCCGCCACGCCAGGCCGGCTGGAGGCCATGCATTTCGGTGTCGCCGACTATGCAGCGAGTTGCAAGGCGCGCACCGTCAACATTGGTGGCCTCAACCCCGACTATCCCGGCGACCAGTGGCATTTCGCCCTGTCGCGCATGACGGTTGCCTGCCGCGCCTATGGCCTGCGCGCCATTGACGGCCCGTTCGGTGATTTCTCCGATCCGGAAGGTTATATCGCCGGCGCCAGGCGCGCCGCGGCGCTTGGCATCGAAGGCAAATGGGCGATCCACCCCTCGCAGATCGCGCTCGCCAACGACGTCTTCTCGCCGCCCGAAAAAGAGGTCACGCGCGCCAGGCGGATTCTCGAAGTACTCAGGGAAGCCGAGGCTCAGGGCAAGGGCGCCGCCGCCCTCGACGGCAAGATGATCGACGCCGCGTCGGAACGCATGGCGCGCAATGTTCTGGTGGTCAACGAAGCCATCGAACGCGCCGGCCAAACCGCCACGCATTGACTGTTCAGGGAGGACAACAATGGACATCCACGAATATCAGGCCAAGGAACTGCTTGCCCGCCACGGCGTGCATGTGCCGCGCGGCGGGCTGGCCTACAGCCCCGAACAGGCGACCTACCGGGCGCGCGAGATCGGCGGCAGCAAATGGGTCCTGAAGGCGCAGGTTCATTCCGGCGCCCGCGGCAAGGCCGGCGGCATCAAGCTCTGCGCCAATGACGAGGAAATCTCCAACGCCGCCGAAGCCATGCTCGGCCGCAAGCTGGTGACCCAGCAGACCGGCCCGCGCGGCAAGCTGATCTCCAGGCTCTACCTTGAGGAAGCCGTTGACATCGCCCAGGAGCTCTATGTCGGCTTCGTGCTCGACCGCAAGGAAGAGCGCGTCATGATCGTGGCTTCGGCTGCCGGCGGCATGGAGATCGAGGACATCGTCGAGAAAGAACCCAATTCCATCCTGCGCACATCGGTCGATCCCGGCGTCGGCATGCAGCGTTTTCAGGCGCGCGAGATCGCCTTCGGGCTCGGCCTCGACCACAACCTGATCGGCAAGGCCACCGAAACCATCTTCAGCTGCTACCAGGTGTTCCGCGACTACGACGCCTCGATGCTGGAGATCAACCCGCTGGTGGTGACGCGCGACGGCAATCTGATCGCGCTCGACGCAAAAATGTCGTTCGACGAGAACGCGCTGTTCCGGCGGCCGGAAATCTCCGAACTGCGCGACAAGAGCCAGGAAGACCCGCGCGAAACCTTCGCCAGCGACCGCGGCCTCTCCTATGTCGGCCTCGACGGCAATATTGGCTGCATCATCAATGGCGCGGGTCTCGCCATGGCGACCATGGACATGATCAAGATCGCCGGCGGCGAGCCGGCCAACTTCCTCGACATCGGCGGCGGCGCCTCGCCCGAGCGGGTGGCGAAATCCTTCCGCGCCGTGCTCGGCGACAAGAATGTCGAGACCATCCTTGTCAACATCTTCGCCGGCATCAACCGCTGCGACTGGGTCGCCGAAGGCGTGATCAAGGCGATACGCGAAGTCGGCGTCAACGTACCGCTGGTGGTGCGCCTATCCGGCACCAAGGCCGAGGAAGGCCGCCGCATCCTGGCCGATTCCGGCGAGGCGGTGATCGTTGCCGACACGCTGGCCGAAGCCGCCGAAAAAGCCGTCGCCGCCTGGCGCGCGGCCGCCAAGAAGAAAAAAGCAGCCTAGAGCCTGATAATTTCAGGTCGAATCGACCTGAAATCTGAATCCGTCTCTAAAATCAAACAGATAGAGCATGATGTCGTCCGAAAACCGCTTCACACTTTTCGGCATGATGCTCTAGGGAGGTCGAAAAAATGGCAATTCTGCTCAACCGCAGCACCCGGGTCATCGTCCAGGGTTTCACCGGCAAGATTGGCAGCTTTCACGCCGAGGACATGAAACGCTACGGCACCAAGCTGGTCGGCGGCGTCACGCCCGGCAAGGGCGGCCAGAAGCATCTCGGCCTGCCCGTCTTCAACACGGTCAAGGGCGCGGTGCGCGAGACCCGCGCCGAGGCGAGCATCGTCTTCGTGCCGCCGCCCTTTGCCGCCGATTCGATCATGGAAGCGGCGGATGCCGGCATAAAACTCTGTGTCTGCATCACCGACGGCATCCCCTCGCAGGRCATGATGCAGGTCAAACGCTACATGCTGCGCTACCGCTACGAAGACCGCATGCGGCTGATCGGCCCGAACTGTGCCGGCATGATCACGCCGGGACAGGCGCTGATGGGCATCATGCCGGGCAGCATCTACCTGCCCGGCCGCGTCGGCATTGTCGGCCGCTCCGGCACGCTCGGCTACGAGGCGGCCTCGCAGATGAAGGCGCTCGGCATCGGTGTGTCGACCAGCGTCGGCATCGGCGGCGACCCGATCAACGGCTCCTCGTTCAAGGACATGCTGAAACTGTTCGAGCAGGACGACGAGACCGACGCCGTGGTGATGATCGGCGAGATCGGCGGACCGCAGGAGGCCGAAGCCGCGATCTGGGCGCGCGACAACATGCGCAAGCCGCTGATCGCCTACATCGCCGGCCTCTCCGCCCCGAAAGGCCGCCGCATGGGCCACGCCGGCGCCATCATCTCGGCCTTCGGCGAGTCGGCGCAGGAGAAGGTCGAGATCCTGAAGGAGGCAGGCGTCATCATCGTGCCGACGCCGTCGTCCTTTGGCGAGGTGGTGGCCGATACGCTGGCGCGGATGAAGAAGGCGGCGTGACGGCAGACCGGGCCAAGGCCGCATAGCGCAAGACGTGAAGTCTGTTCCAGCGGCGCTGAAGCCGCTGGAGGACGTCCAGGGCACGGCTATAGCAGCAATCGATGCGGACGGATCAGGAAAGCAGTTGGAACAGAGCAGACGCATCAACTTTCGCGAGGACGAGCGCAGCCTTTTGTTGCGTCTGCTGCTGCAGGTCGCAAGCGCGCGAGAGCCCGAGATCGCCGCCGTCCTGACGGGACGCAGGTCGCTTGTCTCGCTCGCCGCCGAGCAGCGCATCCCGGCGCTTCAGGCGAGCGGCGTATGGTTCCAGTTGCTGGCGATTGCAGACGAGTTGTTTGCCATGCGGGCGCGTCGCGAACTCGAACAAGGCGCGGGTGTCGACGAAGTGCCAGGCTCCTTCGCCAGCGTCATCGCGCAGATGGCAGCCAACGGCCACTCAGCGCAGGAAGTCCAGGCGACGCTCAATGAGCTTTGCGTCGGCCCGACCATGACCGCGCACCCGACCGAGGCCAAACGCGTCACGGTGCTGGAGATCCACCGCCGTATCTATCGCAAGCTGACCGAGCTCGATCAGCCGCGCTGGGCGCCGCGCGAACGCGACCTGTTGATCGCCGATCTGGAAAGCGAGATCGAGCTTCTGTGGATGACGGGCGAGTTGCGACTTGAGCGTCCGACCGTCGAACGCGAGATCGCCTGGGGACTGCATTTCTTTCGCGAAGTCATCTTCGAGGCAACGCCGCAGCTCTACGGCAAGCTTCAAGGCGCCTTCGCGCGTCACTATCCGGGAGAGCCGATCAGCATTCCCTCCTTCATGCGCTATGCCTCGTGGATCGGCGGCGATCGCGATGGCAATCCCAATGTGACGGCCGCAGTCACCGCCCATGCCATGACCGAATACCGCGATACCGCCATAGTCTGGTATCTGACGCAGTTGCAGCGGCTGGTGACGGTGCTCAGCGCCAGCTCGAATGTCGTCGCTCTGCCGGCAAGCTTCGAACCGGTGCTGCAAACCGCGCTTGATAAAAGCGGACAGGCGCACATGATCGCCGCCCGCAATCCTGATGAACCGCTTCGCCAGTTCGCTTCGGCCTTGCTTGCCCGGCTGGAGGCCACGCGAAACGGCGGCATGGCGGCGTACCACTCGGCAGAGGCGTTTCGCGCTGATCTGGACAGCCTGTCTCGTGTTCTCGAAGCGATCGGAGGACGCGCGGCAGCCAAGCGTTTTGTCCAACCCCTGCTCTGGCAAGTCGGAAGCTTCGGCTTGCGTACGGTCTCGCTCGACGTCCGGCAGAACTCCACGGTGGTCAACCGGGTGCTGGCCGAGCTGTTTGCGCTGACAAATCCCGCCGATCCGGTCGCAGCCGGCACGCCGCAATGGTCGGCGCGCATTCGCGCGGCCGTCAGCCAGGGCGAGCGGCTGGAGATCGACGCAGGCCGGCTCTCGCCTGAAGCAGCTGAACTGCTTTCGACATTCTCTGTCATCCGCGACCATACTTCCGGCTTGGACGCCGACGCAGTCGGCGCTTTCGTCCTCAGCATGACCCGCTCGGCCGACGATCTTCTGGCGGTCTATCTGCTGGCGCAATATTGCGGACTTTCAACCCCGCCCGGCGGCGGCACGATCAGGCTGCGGATCGTGCCGTTGTTCGAGACCATCGCTGATCTGCAGGCCGCCCCTGGCATCCTGAATGATTTGCTCGCCGTTTCGCTGGTGAGGCGGACGGTGCGAGATTTCGGGGCGCGCCAGGAAATCATGCTTGGCTATTCAGATTCCAACAAGGATGGCGGTTTCCTCGCGTCCAATTGGGAACTGGCAAAAGCGCAAAAGCGCCTCGCTGCCGTCGGGCACAAGCACAAGGTCAGGATCGGTTTCTTCCACGGTCGCGGCGGCTCTGTCAGCCGTGGCGGCGCGCCGACCGGCCGGGCGATCGCGGCGCAGCCCGAAGGCACTGTCGCTGGAGCCATGCGGGTGACCGAGCAGGGCGAGGTCGTATCGTCGAAATTCGCCAATCGCGGCACCGGGCTCAACCAGCTCGAGATTCTCGCCGCCGGCGTGCTGGCCCACAGTGCCGGATCGCCCGGTGATGTCGAGGCGAAGGAAACGCCGGAGTTCAATGAAGCGCTGGAAGCGCTGGCAGGCATGTCGCAGGCATCCTATGCCGGGCTGATGGCTGAGCCTGGCTTCCTCGACTATTTCAACCAGGCGAGCCCGGTCGCGGAACTGGCGCTCCTGAAAATGGGTTCCCGGCCGGAGCGCCGTTTCGGCGCCAGCGGCATTGCCGACCTGCGCGCCATTCCATGGGTGTTCGCCTGGAGCCAGAACCGTCATCTGTTGACCGGCTGGTATGGCATCGGCAGCGCGCTCAGCGCCTTCGTCACGGTGCGCGGCGAGGCCGGGCGCGAGCTTCTGGCTCGCATGTTCGAGCACTCGCGCTTCTTCCGCCTGATCGTCGACGAGGCGGAAAAGACGCTTTACCAGTCCGACATGGAGATCGCGCGGCTCTACGCCCGCCTGGTGTCCGACAGCGATGCGGCCCGACGGATCTACGCCCGCATCGCCGCCGAATACGGGCTGACGCGGCGCCTGATTGGTGACCTCACGGGAGGTGATCTCTCCGCGCGCTTTCCGATGTTCAAGCGGCGCTTCGACAATCTGCGGCGACAGATGGATGACATTCACCGGCTGCAGGTCGATCTGCTGCGTGAAGTTCGGACAAATACCGGGGCAGTGGATCAAAAGCGGGCCACCGACGCTCTGCTCGTATCGATCAATTGCATCTCGGCCGGCCTTGGGTGGACGGGATAGGCCCGGTTTTCGCCAAGCCGTGGTTGTCCAAGGCACCTGCAGCGCATGGCTTGCGGCGGCAGGAAACAGTAGAAATCCGAAAGAGGCCGGTGTCGTCGTCGTACCAACGCCGTCTTCGCTTGGTGAGGTCGTGGCCGATACGCTGGCTGACGCCAGGCCGTTTGTGGACGCGCTCTTACAGGAGCCAAGATCAGGCCAAGATTGCGCAACAAAACTTAACATCACTTCACGCATGCAGCCATTTTCACCTGAAATAGTCCGAGCATCGGGGGCTCTTACGGCCTCGCTGCTCTGGAGCATGCATGTACAAAATGGTTTCTGGACTCGTCGCCGGCCGGGCCTCTCTCGCGGCGATGGCAATCCTGTTTTCAACGGAGATCGTGCAGGCGGCGGACGCTATTGCCGTCGATACCGATGCCGCCGATACCGGGGATTTGCCCCCACCACCCAATCCTTCGCGTTTCGGGCGCTTCGAACAGAAGCTGGCCGACTGGCATGTCGTCCTGGGCGGCGGCGCCATCATCGTCCCCAAATATGAGGGCAGCAACGAGTTCAAGGTCATGCCGGTGCCTTTCATATCGGCGACATTCCTTGACACTGTGAGGATCGATCCGACGGGCGCCAATATCGCCCTCTATGAACAGGGGCCGTTCGAACTCAGCGCGCGGCTTGGCTACGACATGGGCCGCAAGGAAGACGATGCCGATCGTCTGCGCGGCCTGGGTGATGTCGACATGGGCGCGGTCGTCGGCGCCAAGGCGGCGGTGAAATTCGGTCCGGCGAAAATCTACGCGCAAGTGGACAAGACCGTCGGCGGCAGCGACGGGATGGAGGGCACGCTCGGCATCGAGGTGACCCGGCCGCTTTCCCCGTCATGGATGGTCGGCGCCGGCGCATCGGTCGTCTTCGCCGACGAAAAATACATGCAGGCCTATTTCGGCGTCACCCCGGAACAATCGGCTCGCTCGGGGCTGGCCCAATACAACGCCGGCGCGGGGTTCAAGCGCGCAGATTTTTCGATTTCCGCCACATATATGCTCAATCGCAACTGGATGGTGCGTGGCCAGGCGGGGGTCGGCATTCTTATGGGGGACGCTGCCGACAGCCCTGTTGTCGTCGACAAGGTCCAGCCCTCGGGAATGCTTCTCGTCGGATATCGGTTTTGATGCCCACACATGATGCAATGCAGGCCGCGGTAAGCTCCAGCCGGAGCGATTTGAACGCCGAGTTCAGATCGCCGAGGCAAGGCCCGCATATCCTCATTGTCGAAGATGATATCGAGATCGCCCGCATGCTGGGCGAGACGCTCGCGGAAAACGGCATGATCGTGGAATCGCCGGCAACGGCGTCCGCATGAACGCCGCGCTCCGCAATCAGAAATTCGACCTGATCGTGCTCGACATCATGCTGCCTGGCGAAAACGGCCTCAGCATCTGCCGCCGGCTTCGCGCGCAAACGAACGTTCCGATCGTGATGCTGACGGCGCTTGGCGAGGAAATCGACCGCATCTTCGGACTGGAGATCGGCGCCGACGACTACGTGACGAAACCGTTCAGCGCGCGCGAACTGACGGCAAGGATAAGGGCATTGCTGCGCCGCACGGCCTACGCTCCCGACGAACGCGACCGCACGAAGGTGCTTCGCTTCAACGGCTGGCGCCTCGATCCCGTTCGCCGGCAATTGCATGATCCCAGCAATGCGCGGGTTGCGACCACGACGCATGAATTCGATCTTTTGCTGGCGTTCTGCCGCAATGCGGGCCGGGTTCTGTCGCGCGAGGAGCTTCTCAGCGTCACCCATGCCGGACTTGCCGGCCCGATCGAGCGCAGCATCGATGTCCATGTCAGCCGGATCCGCCAGAAGATCGAAAAGGACGCGCGCGATCCGGTTCTTCTCAAGACTGTCCGGCTGGGCGGCTACATCTTCACCGCCACGGTGGAGGAAGCGTGAGGGATCTGGTCCGCCGCTTCCTGCCGCAGTCGGTGCGCGGGCAGTTCGCGGCAATCATTTTCATGGCCGTGATCGTGATCATGTCCGCCGGATCGGCCTTCGAAGGCCTGATCGAGAATGCCGACCTCCCCGTCGTGGAAGACAGCGCCAAGCGAGCTGCCGTTGTCGCTGACTTGTTGCGCGAAACGCCAACCGAAGCCCGCAGCGCTGTTCTGGCCGCGGCGACGCGCGCCGGCTTTGATTTCAAGATCCTGCCCAGGGAGCTGATCAGCACCATTCCAGATTCCTATCTGCAATGGCGAAGCATCACATGGCTTCTCCAGATCGAGAGCAGCGCGGTCGCCGGGCGCTGGATACGGATCGGCGGCCGATACGCGTTTGTCATCGATCTGGACCAGCAGAGCGTCCTGGCGCATTTCGGCATGCCCGATTCCTGGCTGACATCAGGCTTCGTGCGTGTCTCGTTCTACAGGTTCATGGCTTTCATCGCCTTGCCCGTCCTGATCTGGCTGTTTGCGGTCTGGGCCGTGACGGAGCCGTTGAAGCGCATCTCGAACGCCGTGGGGGAAGCCGAGATCGAGAACGGCAACGAGCTTTTCGCCGAACGCGGCTCCATCGAAATGGTCGGTCTGGCGCGCGCGCTGAACAGGATGAGGACCCGCATCCGCACCATGATCGAGAACCGCACGCGCATGCTGCGCAGCGTCAGCCATGATCTGCGCACGCCGTTGACGCGGCTGCGGCTTCGCGCCGAGCGCATGGATGACGGCCCCGTTCGAACCGCCATATTGTCCGATATCAGGCACATCGAGGACCTGATCGACGAGACCCTGACCTATCTGCGCAACGACGTCTCGACGGAAAAGCTGCAGCGGGCCGATATTGCCAGCGTGCTGCAGACCGTCTGCGCCGAATTCTCCGATGTCGGGTTTTCGGTTTCCTATTCCGGGCCGGACAGGCTTCTGGGCTGGTGCAAGCCCAACGCGCTGGCGCGCGCGATCACCAATCTGTGCGACAACGGGGTCAAATTCGCCGCCAACGTCACCGTCGCCTTGACGCAGACCGACACGGCGGCGCGCATCGCGGTCGGCGACGATGGGCCGGGCATTTCAATGACGGCGCGCTCCCGCGTTTTCGAACCCTTCTTCAAGGAGGACATGTCGCGCGGCGTTGCCTCAAAGCATGGCTTCGGGCTGGGCCTGTCGATCGTGGCTGATATAATCCAGGGTCACGGCGGCAAGATCGAGTTGCACGACAACCAGCCAACCGGCCTCGTCGTGACCGTCGACCTGCCGAATGGACCTGATGTCCAGCCGCAATAGAGCGGCCGGCGCCGTACTCAGGGTCTGATGATCGCCGTATTGCCGGAGGCTACTTCAAGGCGTCCGAAGGCTTGCTTCAGGAAATTTTGGTGCGGTCGAGAAGACTCGATTTTCGAACACGACTATTGGAAATGCAGCCTAATGCGTTGATTCCGAAAGAAAAATTTGCTCATTAACCGAACTGCAAATTAGGTCACCCAACCCCGCTTTTAGGTCACCTTTTAGGTTACTGTTTAGGTCACCTGAAGCGGGGGCGGAGGAAGATACCGCCCGACCTTATCGGTAAAGTCCGCCGATGCACGAAGGGCCGTCTGCACTTCTAAAAGGGCCTTGCTTTTGAGAGTCTCGCAGTGATTTTTCGTTGAAGTGTCAAAAATCTTGCCTGTAATCGCATCTAACTTGAGCCCTCTTTCGTAATCATGCCCATGGAGAGGGGATGGAAATTCGTCCGCGTCGTTCTTGTGAAAGCGCCACTTGTATCCGTTCCCCTTGATCGTCTTCTCGTCCAGACGACGGCTTACTCCGCTTAAAACTTCGACCTCGCTTTCGTCGGTTTCGATTTCAAAACCTACGACCGATTTGACCGGCATGTATTCTGGCAACTTCTGTAGCTGCCACAAAAAATGCGCGATGGGGTCAATCCACTCCTCGCTCACCGTCTCATAGGTAATGTCCAACCGAACGATCGAACGACCATTGACGAAATGGTGCGAACCGACGGTCTTACCATTCACGGTAAAGCGTCCGTCAGGTTCAAGTTGTAGACCCGCAGCGTCGTTAGGCCTGCTCATTCCGCTCATTCTTTCACCAAAACCCGACGAACCGTTTTCATCAATTGCCCATCGCTACGGCAGCAATGTCAGTCGAACGTCGCCCAAGAAACTTTCCAGCGTCATAAGGTGCGGCTGCACTTCTTTGGGATAAGCCTTGTGCAGTTCCTCCGGCACCACAAGCTGCACCTTAGCATCCTGCATTTCCCTGAACTGCCCTTCCGAGACACCTTCCTGCAATGTCAAAAGATGCTTCGTCTCGATCCTGTTGGCTTCGTTGATGACCTGACGCCAGCGATCCTTTACGGTCGTCTTGGCCGCAAGCATACGAAGCTTCTCGGCAGGGAATGTCATGTCCGCGTAGGCCGCTGCGGACGGGAACAGAAAGTCTGGAATCTTGCCGCCTTCGATCACCGGCTTGTGGTGAAACTCTACCAGCGGCCGGAAACCTTCTTCGGTGAAAATCTCTTTGGCGTGTAGCTCTAGCGAATTTCCTGCACGGGATTTTCGACTTTGGAGCACCGATTGCGCCATGCCTACAAAGTCGGTGATTGTGGTGAAGCCCTCTTTGATCTTAGGCAGGAAGAACGCTTCCTCCACGCTCTGGAAAACCTCGTACTCGCATTTGCGGCGCTTCATGAGCCGGTCGTCGGGTTTGAGGAGCTTCACGGGACGAAGCTCAACCGCCTTGCGAATGACCTCGACGCCGCTGGGGAACTTCAACAGCCATGCGGCAGGAATTTCTGCCGTGGTAAGGCGGCAATCGGTGCGTATCGGCTTGCGGAACAGGTCAGGACGCCCCACGCCCGGTATCCAGAACACAGCCTGCTTAGGCTCTACCGGCCCGATGCGCTCTTCAATAAGGTCCTCTTCAAGCGTATGGTCGCAAACCCAGACGTGACACGCCGTTGCCGCTTTCGCGTCATCGAGAGCGAACGCGAAAACCGTCAATGCGCCGGTGCTTTCTGGATTGAGAAGTGGCGACTCCTTGCCGCCGAAGTTGGTCATCCGCGTTTCGTTCCGGGTGCCATCGCCGAAAACCCTGCCATTATACCAGATGGCAGTCGCCGTCACGCGGGCGGCATGGGAATCGATTATGACATCGACCGAAACGCGCGGGTTTTTCTCGTTCGGATTGTTGAGCTTCGGAAATAGGTCGAAGAGGAACCCCTTGGGGACATACGGCCCGGCCTGATGCGCCTTGTTCGCTAGCGTGTCGTTGGCTGAAAGGCGCTTCACATACCAGACGAACTGGTCCGGCTTGTCGAACTCGTCAAGCCAGTCGCTTAGGTCTCCAATTGCCATAGTCTCCCCCTGATCTCTTCCCGCGACGAGCCGCCCTTGATCCATTCCGAAGACCGGGAGATGACTTCGCCAAGCCCGATTTTCCCATGCCCGCGAAGTGCGCATTCCCAGATTGTCAGGGTGCGCCACTCTGTTGACTCAAGCAACTCTGAGACTGTCTGGTCCCTTAGTCTATTAGCCGCGATCTTTTCAGCCCAAAACTCTGTCCGTGTACTAGGAAGCCGGAACAGATTGCACTCATGACCATGCCAGAAGCACCCATGAACGAAGATGGCGACGCGATACCGGGGAAGCACCAGATCGGGTCGACCGGGCACCGTCTTGGGGTGAAGCCTGAAACGGAAACCCTGTGCATGCAGAGCGCGCCGGATCACGAGTTCGGGTTTGGTATTCTTGGCCCGGATGCCGCTCATCATCCGGCTACGCGTAGCGGCGTCCACAATATCAGCCATGGTCATTGCCAGGCAGTGCGGGCAGAAATCTGCGATGAAGTGTACGATTGAATTTATGGTTCAGCAAAAACCGCTGGCTGAGGTCTGGAGTGATGATTTGGCGCGGATCCTCGGACCCTACCGCGACTACATCGAAGCTGTCTTTGCAGCCGCTAGGGAACGGGAGTTGCTGGACGAAATAGAGGTCGTCTTCTTTCTGGAGGATGAGAAATCGTGGGGCGTCCGCTTCACCGGCGCGCCCTTGGCCGTCCACTACGCTACCGATCTCATCGGTCCGATTGCCGACATCAAGCGCCGACCACATTAGGCCGATAGCTTTAGCGGGCGCACAGCCTCCATGAGGTAGGGCTCCATATAGTTGGCCACGGCTTCAACAGCGGGCACCACGACGGCGTTGCCGAACTGCTTGTAAGCCTGTGTGTCGGAAACCGGGATCACCATCGGCGAACGGCCGGGTTGGTCAAAACCCATGAGCCGGGCGCACTCTCGCGGCGTCAATCGACGGGGAATTTTCGCACCTTGCCTTATCAGGATTTCGGAGCCGTCCTTGTAGTATCGGGCGGAAAGTGTCCGTGCGACATCCTTGTCGTCGAACAGGCCAAAGCCGAACCCATTGCCCTTGGCCCGATGCTTGTCGGCGTAGTCCTGTAGGTAGCCCCAAAGGTGCGCGGAAAGGGTGTACTTGGCCGCGACCCGGCCGTCGCTTTCCGTGAAGAGCTTTTCAGCTTCGTCGCCCTTCTTGTGGAGAATCGTGCCAAGCTTTGGACCTTTCAGCGGATCAGGCACGACCATCCGGTCGAAGCTGAAACCAACGTCCTCCTTGAAGCCGACGATGAAGATGCGCTCACGATGTTGTGGCACCCACGACTTCGCGTCGAGAACGCGCTTGTCTACATGGTAGCCAAGCTCCTTGGTGAGTACGTCATAGATTACGCGGAACGTGTGACCCTTGTCGTGGTTCACAAGGTTCTTCACGTTCTCCAGCACGAAAGCCTTCGGCTGACAGTCGCGGATAATGCGCGCTACGTCGAAGAACAGGGTGCCCTGCGCTTCGCAGGCAAACCCGTGCGGACGGTTCAGGGCGTTCTTCTTGGACACGCCAGCAATGGAAAACGGCTGGCAAGGGAATCCGGCAAGAAGCAAATCATGCTTCGGTATAGACGCGGAATCCACAAGGCGAATATCACCTTGGATCTCATGATCGTCGCCGGGAAAGTTCGCCCTATACGTCTTCTGAGAGTAGGCATCCCATTCGCTCGTGAAGACGCACTTTCCGCCGATCGGCTCAAAACCCCTTCTCAGGCCCCCGATACCGGCGAACAGATCGATGAATGTGAACGCCGGGGCGCTTTCCTGTGCGGGCGTCCGGCGGATCGACCGCAGAAGGTCCAGCGCCGCCTTGCGCGGTTTTACTTCGCCGTTCTCCCACCGATAGACCGTGCGCTCACAATAGCCGGTTCGTTCGGCGGCTTCTGGCACCGATAGCCCAGCCTGTTGCCGGAGGGTCGAAAATTCTGTCATGTCACGCGCCTTGCTGGGAACAATTTTGACAGAGTGGCAGATTCGATTCCAGGGAACAATATGAGAACAAATGTTTTGTTGGGGATGAGTGTGCAGGCCTGAAAAGATCAGCCATGCGACGAAGGTCAGTTCGCCAATCAAGGGAACGTCCCGAGGCGGGAAGAAGACCGCCGGTGGGTTAATGGACGGTAGTGCTACGGCCGTCCAGCAGCCGGAGGGCTGCCGCTTGATCGCGTTCGGCCTTGGCCAGCATATTGGCCAACCGAGCGTGATCGAGGCTACCGGGCGGAAGGTTTTCGACCTGCCAACGCAGGCGCTGGATTTCGACTTCGAGGGCAGCGGCAAGATGCATCAATCCCACGGGAGATCACCTGCCGCGTAAGCGGCTCGCTCGCGTTCAAGCACACGGATGGAGGTCGCCAAAGTCGCCCTTTGGTGAGGGTCGCGCGAACGTTCGAAACGCGCGTGCATTGCGCGCAGCCGCGAATCCAACTCGGCTAGAACACGCTCGGACTGTTCATTCATATGATGGACTCCAGAAGGTCCCCGCGCCTGCCCAAAAGCCCCCGAAAAGACAGGCGCGGGGTGTGACCGGCTTTAACCGGCCGGTTGCGCGTGCGGGGTGTCACGCGCAATGAGAATTAGGGGACCAAGTAAGGCTCTACGAACATTCGAGCCCGGTCCACGTGGAAGCGGGTTTGGCGCAAATGCTCCGGGATTTCGGCCTGCGCCTCGCGATGGGCCTGCTCCAAAACCTGAAACCATTCAAAGACCTCTCCCCGCGCCGTAGGAGTGAGACCCGCGTCGGCCAGCTTCTGCGTGTTGAGCTTCGGCGGGCCGGAAGGTTTTGCCGTGCTGATGTCATCGGTCGTGTTGGTGCCATCGACTGGAGTCCCCATGCGGCGGAAGATTTCCCGCTGGAACTCGTCGAGGTCATCGACCGACTGCCCGCACAGGTATTGGAATTGTGCCTCCGAATATCTCGGCACCGTCTCGGATACAGGGTCGGGAACACCGTGCAGATTCGCATATTCCAGCTTCGAAGCGCTGCCCGGTTCAAAGTCCTCGACGGACGCCTTGCCGCAGGCGGCAAGGTATTCTTTCTGGGCGACGTTCATGCGTCCACCTTCGCGTTGATAGTCACCGGCTTGCGCTCTGCTGCGCGCGCAGCAGAAATAGCAGCAAGTGCGACCCCATAGTCGACCCACTCTGCCCCGTAGTGGAGCACCTGTTCTTGGGCATTCTGCCAGTCGAGATAATCGACGGTGCGACCATCTGGCAATCTAATAGCGAAGGCTGTCATTCTGTTTCTTTCTTTTTGAAGTTCGAGTGTGGCGCGCCGCTGGATCAGCGACAGACGAATTAGTTCCGAAACCGTGCGTCCTGTCCGCTCTTGCTCTTCGCAGAGGAAGGCGAATAGCTCATCCGAGACAGATGTACTTACGCGAGGCATCGCTCAATCTCGCTGCGAACCTCATCAGCGCGCATTTCAGCGTCGAGAATCGCCCGAATTTCCGATGAGACGGAAGTCTCATTGGCGCGGGCGCGCCGTTGCAGCCAGTCGACCTGCTTAAGCGAGACGTAGGATGAAAGCTGAGTGCCATTCTTGGTGCGCATTTCGAGGTGTCCAATCTGCGCTCTTCTTAACATAGGAATGTGTTCCTAGTCAAGGTAGCTGGCGGCTCAGATGGAGCTATCATATTAAAATCATTGCGTAATTAAGTTAGGAACGCTTGGGCTGACACAAAGCGCGGTGTGCGGCCGACCGCATGACGCGCGCTATCGCCGCTATCGCGGGGAAAGCGATGTTGCCATATCCTGACTAGGGGCTAGTCTGTGCCAATGGCCAATAACGACACGTCCCCGTGGATGCACTTTGAGCAGAGCACCGAGGACCCGCGTATCGCGATACTACACATAACGCTTCCCACCGCCCCCTCTAATCCTCCCCCACCGTTTTCATTGGATGCGGCGGTGGAGTATGCCATCGCAGCTATGCACGGCGGCCCAGCGGATGATCTCAGGCGCGCGCTCGGCAAGATCGGCGAGGACACCGGGGATGCCTACCGAAAGGTCTTGGAAGCCGCAACGCGCTGTGACCGGGTGCCTGATGATTTTCGAGAGGCGCTGCATTCGGATTGGACGGTGCGAGGGTTTCGCCATCGTGCTGACGTCCGGGATGACGACCTGTTTATCCGCGCCTTTCGTCGGGTGTTCTCACCTTACAGCGGAAGTAGATTAGTGCTGTATCGCGGGGAACGTTCTAGCGAACTTGAGGCTGGACGCATCGGGCTCAATTGGTCGACTGACCAAGATGTCGCGAGGATGTTTGCGTCTGGACTCTGCACGACCTACGGATGCGACGGGGTCCTGCTCACGGCGATCGCAGAGCCCTCGGCGATCATCACAGGCCCGAACGACCATAGCGCCAACAGGCTCGGCGAAATGGAGCATATTGTTGACCCGAGAATGCTAATTGAACTTGTGGAAGTGGCCCGGTTTCCGCCCTACAGCTAGTTTCGTACTCACACATCTGCACTCAATCCCTTCGCGACGATGAAGAGACGACCCTGACCGGTGTAGCGGGCAATCCGCTAGGAGAGTAAACTTGGGGGATGAGTGCAGACACCCCTTGAGACTTTATATTCTCGCCAAACGCATCGTACGCAGTACAACTATGCCAGGTACCCGTTACCCCGATGGGTCCCCTTGAGGGTGTATTTCTGAGAAGTTGTTGAAGGCCAAGAAAAAGGCCGGGACTGGCCCGGCCTTCTGCACTCAATCCTGATCGATCGGACGCTATGCGGGCGCGCGTGCATGCTTCTCCATGATCTTCTGGACCGTGGCCTTGGAGAAGCCGATATCCTTGGCAATAGCGCGGATCGACACGTTGTCGGCCCTCATGGCCGCAACGCGAGCTTCTATATCGTCTGTGAGGCGCTTCGGCCGTCCACCAGTGATGCCCTTGGCGCGGGCGTTTGCAATGCCTTCCATCTGCCTTTCTTTCCGGATGGCCGCTTCGAACTCGGCAATACTGGCGAGGATGGAGAAGACCAGTTTTCCGGTGCGGCTGGAGGTATCGAGCGTCGGGTCGTCCAGCACCTTGAACGCTACGCCCTTACGGTCCAGTTCGGCGACGATCTTGTGCAGATGCAGGGTTGAGCGCGCCAAGCGGTCAAGCTTGGTGACAATGAGCGTGTCGCCTTCCCGAACGTATTCGAGGCAGCGGGCCAGTTCCGGCCGGTTGTCATCCAACCCTGACTTCTTCTCTTCGAACAGCTTGATCGCGCCAGCGGCCGACAGCCTGTCCTTCTGTGTCTGATAGTCCTGCGAACGGGAGGAAACCCGGCAATACCCAATCAGTTCACCCATACGCGTACCCTCTTCTCTAAGACTTTGATGGACAGACGATAGTGTACGCGAAGGGTACGGTCAATCGGAATGTGCCAACAAAGTAAACATTTGTGGACACTGAAAGCCTTAATTTCCAAGGCGTTCAAGAGGGGTCAGTGGCAGGATAACCTTGATGTGGAAGGGTTATCGCGAAGGTCGAGTGCAGATGCCCTCGGCGCGCCTTTTACCGGCCGGGATCGCACTGATACAAGGCTTACTGTCTTCAGCGGTGCGCGTGACTGGCTGGCGTGTGCTTTTCTCAGGCGGGGATCGCATTGATACAGGCCTTACTACCTCCAGCGGCGCACTGGCGCGCGCTTTTTGTTGGTCTGGGTTGCATTGATACAGCCCGTACCGCCACCGGAGTTGCACGAGCGCGAAGGAACGCCCGATATACAGGCGCGACGATTTCCCGACCTGTCAAAAATTTGTGGAAAGCGCGGTCTAATCGAACACAGAAGGGGGCGGAGGGACTTGAGGCGCGATGCGCATCATGAACGACCGAACTGCCGAGAAAATTTCCTCCGCCTCCTGAACGGAATACCTGCGCTGAATGTGCATAGTTGGATTGCGCCAGACCAACTTTACCGCAGTGAGATCGCCTTCGACCAAAAGGAAGAATGGCTCTAGCCCCTTCCAATCAATCGTTTTGGCTGCCCGCTTTTCTTCGGCCTTTTTTCTTATCTGGATGAGGTAGGATTCCCAGCTAGGTGCATAGGGTATCTCCAGCATTGCACCTATGGCCCGCAAGCCATACTCCATGACACGCATGAGATGATAAACCGTGGCAGTCCCTTGCCCGAATGCCAGACACTTTCCAGCGTCCTCCATATCGGGGATGGCCAGTGGAAATTTATCCGCCGCCTCCGGGCCAAAGAGTGGCGTGCCCGGTTCGAAATACTTTGCCTTGGAACCATCCATGACAAATATCTGGACTAGAGATAGTTCATCATGTAGCCGTGAATTTATATCTTTGTACATCCGCCCTAGAGACCCGTAGGTTAACTTCTTCGCGTTGAGCAAGAGTAGAAGATTGCGGACAGCTATGGCCGTCACCCTAGCGTCCAGAACCTCCAGTGATTTCATCAAGTCACCCGCTAGGCCCGCTATGTGATCACTTGGTTCCTGCGGTATGATGGTCTCTGGGTCTAGATCGGTGTCGTGGGTCTTTAGGGCGTCGATGAATGTATGAGACTCCTGCAACAGGGTCGCAGCAGCGTAAAATTCGCTAGCGTTGAATTTCAGCATATCCCAAAACCCCGCGATTTGCCGGACGCTAAGGGAGCGCCCCGTTCCCTGTCGAAATCAATGTCTACGCTGGAGGCGCGCCTGTTGTCGGTAGCTTCGACAGGAAATCTCTGATCATCTGTGGAGGCTCGCTGTCTAATTCAAAAGGAACGCGTTTGAACTCAATAACCCAATCCGTATACCAGACGATAGCGGCTTTAAGCTCGGCGAAATTCTCTGCTATTTGTGTAATTTCCAGCGCTCTATAACCGCGCGTTTCAAAGGCTTTGAGAAATCGCTCTTCAACATTGTCCTTGTTAGTATCAGCGTGCCCAAGAGTTCCCATGTCGGCAGATTGATATTTGGACACTAAGCGATATCCATCCTCAAAGCGAACAATCTCATAGTGGGCCAATTGATTCCTTGAACGATTCCGCTTTGCCACGGCATCACTGATCTTGAACCACAAAGCTTGCGCGGTGGGATCGCTGATGAGCAATGGCAGCATCTGACTCACGATCGTGAGCTTGGGTGCCAAGCTTATAATGTTGCCCCAGACTATCGTCGCTGGCGCGGGGTTCTTGGTCTGCATGAACCGCCACAGCACGGTCGTTAAGGTCCCTTCAACGCGAGACCAGTTGTGGAGAGCCGTCCCCACGGCGATGAAGATTTCATTGTATTCCTCATCGGCCAAGTCTTGCCCCCTTGTGGTTGTGCAACCGAGCAACTACCTCAATTACTGAATTAGGAACAGCCGAAGCGTGTGGGGGCCACCACAGGGCTGTTTAAATCTGGAAACGCCCCCGCTGCTGGTCTTATGCGCGATGTTCGGCTCATCAAGGGACGCGCGCAAGGTAGGAGAACCCGAATGACGGTGTTCCTTTCTATCGAAACCAGCCAGCCAAACGGGGCGATGCACCGTATGGCAATAGGGTGCACACTGCCCCTATCGCTGATTTCGGCAATTGCTGCTCTCGCGCGGCTGTTCTGACGAAAAAGAGCATCTCGGAAACGAGGTGCTCTTTTTTGCTTTTCGCACGTATCATCCCGGCCGTCCTCTCTGCACTCAACCGACGAAGGTGACGGTACTGGGTTCGCGATGGTGAACCGGGCGCGCCAGAGGCAAAGGACAACCGGTTGAGTGCAGAGACCTGAAGCGGTAGGTGGCGGTTTCCCCAACCTCCCCAACCTCCCCAACCTTTTTTTGACCCATGATAGGAATCCCGAAATCACCTTTTTCGAAAGCGTGACAACGGTGTGTGACAATCGAGAGCGGGAGGACTCGCCGTTTCAATACATATTTGAAAATTAGCCCGGGAAGGTTGGGGAGGTGGGGAAATGCGACTTGCCGGGTGGCGTGTTTGACCGGGGGCGCGGACGTAGGTTGGGGAAAGGTTGGGGAGGCGAAAAGCCTCCCCATTGTATCACTCGCGGCCGAAGACGCCATTGATGAAGTTGTCGGCGGCGTTCTCATAGGCTAGCAACGCGGCATCATACTCCACCCCTTCCGCCCTCTTCGGCGGCAAGATCAGGTCGCCAGCACTGACAACCGAGGTATGGTCCAACGGGACCTTGGACTTCTCCGCATAGAACTCCCGCAGGGCAAGCAGCGACGGCAGCACAAAGCTGCGCCCCGTCTTCCCGTCGCCGTCTACCTCGATAAGCGACGGCTCGCCTTTCTGCTTACGGAACGCGCCGATGAAGAACATGCTGATTGCTTCGGGCGATACTTCCTTGCCGTCGCGCGCCTTCACCATCGATCGATAGCTTCGATAGACAGTCTCCTTCGCAACATTGACGGACTTGTCTACCCACTTCTGACGTTCCGGTTCTGTCAATTCGCTATCACCGTCCGAATTGGTGAACGTTCCATCCGCCAGCACGGCGCGCAACCAACGGTCCTCCGCCTTCATGTTGATGAGAATCTGACTGATCAGCGCATCGGTGAGCGGTGGGTTGCGGAGTTCAACGCCGTAGTCGCGTTCCACGGCTGCTATATCGAGCCTAAGCAGGTCATAGAGCATCGCCGCCGCAACCTTGCCAGCCCGAAGCTGGTCCGCGAGCTTCTGAAAATAGGCCGTGTTGCCCTTCATCTCGGCACTGGCTACCGTGACCGCGTAGCGGCGGGCATCTCCCGTAGCCCTCACCACGTTCTCGGCATTCGACAAGAGGATAAAACGCCGATAGTCGCCGACTTCGATGGCGTCCATGAACTTGTTCTCCATCATCATCCGATCGCTGGTAATCATGTCTTTGATGATGGAGTCGATCTTCGGGTCTCCGGCGAAGAAGGCCTCCTCCGCGACGGCGAGCATCTTGCCCGACATGTGGCCGTTAAAATTACCGGTAAGCTGTCGCGGGTCGCTGACCTTAACGCTATGGCGGCTGCCCCAAATCTGGCGCACGAAGTCGGTGAAAAGGCTCTTGCCCGTGCCTTCTACGCTGAGAATGGCAAGCGCTGTGCCGATCTTCCGGCCAGGATTCTGAACCATGTCGGCAAGCCATGCGACGACGTAGGCAAAGAGCCGCTTGTCGCCGTTGCAGACGATGCGGAAGACGTGGCGCTGCAAGTCCGTCCAGTCGCCCGCAACCGGGTCGATCGCGAAACCTCGATACATGTTCAGATGATCGCCGGGAGTACTATCCGGCTCGCCGTGGCGGAAGGGCTCAAACACTACGGCAGTGCGGTGATCGCGGGCGGGTGATTTTACCCATGCCGAAAACACCGGATCCCGATCCTTTCCGGCCGTCCACGGGGCATAGATGTCCTTAGCCGCCCGGAGCTTCAACCAGCCTTCGCCACTGCTTCGCTTCTGATAGATGACGGCGTCGCCGCCACGCTGAACGATCGCGATTTCCTTGTTCAGGGCAGCGATTGCCAGTTCCATCTTCTTGAAATGCGTGGTCGGCTTACTCGATGCGAGCTCATCTGTACTGGCAACGCCGTCGCGCGCCCCGACCGCGCCAAAATCCTCCAGTGCCATGGCGAAGTCCTCTTCGACCATGCAGCTATAGGCCGGATTAGTCAGAGCTTCGATCGGAAACCAGTCCAGTTCAATGGCCCGTTTGATCCGGTCCAGCGCATCGCGATCGGCACAAGAGTCGTGGCTGCAATAGAAGGCGAACCGCTCGGCATGCCCGCCATCCTCGATGTAGGCACCGGGATCGTCTTCCGTTCCCTCGCTTCCGTGGTCGTCACCATGCGGGCAGACGCATGCGAACTTGGACGGGGCGCGCTCGATCCGCCGATGCTCCGGGCAGCAATCGGCGAATACACGGGTCGGCTCGAAATGTCCCCCGAAGATCGCGGCCCACTTCCGCAGATTGAAGCTGGCGATCATATGGCGGTCACGGTCGTCAGCGCCGCCCATGGCACTTCCGGCCGCGTCAAACGGGTCGGCCGGAGCAGCCTTGTAGTCCTTGACCGAAACCTTGGTGATCGTCGTCCAGTCGAGTTTCTTTCCGGCGTTGACGATAATCCGGGCGTTGGCCGCGTCCGGAGCCTTGGACGGCAGGTAGAAGAGCCGTGCGCAGTCGCGCGCGGCGCGGTCGACCTTAATTGCAAGTTCAGTTGCCAGCCCGAGAATCATATCACCCCATGCAGCCTGAGCGTCCTTCTGGCTGCCTGGCTGTTGGGCCATCACGTACGGCTTATGCAGAAGGAAAACCAACCGGAACTTGTCCAGCGGACGGCAACGCAAGTTGATCTTGATGCCATCGACTTCGTGCGTTGTGTCCACATATTCGGCGGACGCGATCACGTCCCCAACGTACTTTCCTTCGTCGGTCATGAAGAGTCGAATGAGGCGGCTGGCCTCATCGCTGGAAAGGTCGTCCAGCTTCGTCGGATGCCCGTTGTCACCCGCCCACTTGATGAAGCGGTCCTTCTTGTAGTCGATCTTCTGAGAACCGTGTGAGTGGGTTGTGTAGGCGATGAAGAAGAGTCCCTTCGACCTGAGCATGGTGACGGTTTTCGCCATGTTCTCACCGCTATCGACGTCGAGCCCCATCATGTGCAGTCTGATGACAGCATTGTTTGTGCGCCGCCCATCCTTTAGGACGCCGAGAACGAAACATTTGCCGTCCTTGTTACCGACTCGAATCTTCGTGAGGTCCGAGTTCAGGAAATTGCTGAACGGCGCTTCCTTCGAGTTCGCAAACACCTTTGCATCGCGCTTACCTGCGGTGGCAAGCTGGAGCTTGGTGTTGAGGATATCGGGACTAAGCTCGCCGATGACGCTCGCGGCGTTGAGAGTCGACTCGACGGACGGACAGAATGCGGCTTCAATCTCCGCTACCGTGACAATGTCGAACTTGCCGCACTCTGTCAGATGCTTTGCATCATCATCACAGAGCCGATAGTCGTCATCAGCGCCCAGCACGTCGAACTCAACGTAAGCGTCTTCTGTGTCCTGCTCCTGCCACCGCGCGACAAGTGCCTTGGCGGGCTCCCCTTCATGGTCGGCAACGAGATAGACAAGATGCGTGCTGTCGCGATCACCATAGAGGACGTACGACGGCGGCAATCGCGCGGCGGCATCTCGGGCTTCGTCACGATCGACAAAAGCAAGGCGGACACCGTGGCGACCGTGTACGGCCGCCCGAAAAGGCGTGAGTGGATCAAGGGAGGTTGTGGCAGTCAAGGGATACTCCGAAAGTCAGGGCGCACGGCGGCGCTCGCCGCGATGTATGTCGCGGGCGTTGGTCAATGACGGCGCGTTTTCAGAGGTTGCTGGCCTTTTTCGAGAACTCGCGTCGTCGGCTAATTGGATTACGTCGTCCCCGACGACGGGCTGTCTTTTCGAGATGCCACCCGCCCCCAGAGTGGGAACGGGTGGCCGCGATTTCTCGAAGTCCAGCAGTTTTGATATAGGATATCTATCCTAAAATGGCAATGGAGCTTAGTAAGAAGTTAGGAACGCTCGTATTCGTGCGTCATGCAATATTTGAAGTGACTGGCATCGCTTCGTCTTCTTCTCGCAATTCGATTTCGTCATTGACTCGGTCGGCCAGCCGCCAAGGATTTCCTGCAAGAAACATGGTTCGGCCAAACGTGGCTTCCGTGTCCGTCTCACCCAGCCGGAACGATTTTCCACGTGGACGCATAACCGAGATTTCGTAGTCGATCGCGCATTCGGCCGTCTCGCCAGAAGTGTCCTCGCGAACGTCGAAAAGAGTCATGTCGATGACAACGTTGCGCCCGCGCCCGCGCAAATCGGCGGCAGCAGCCTTGCATGCAGCCGACCACTGGAAATGATGGTCGATCCACGCCCGCTTGATCTCAGGTGATGCGTGGAAGAGTTCCTGCCATGCGGCTACGCCGAACGGATCAGCGTGAGGATTATAGAGCGCCAGAACGGCTTTGGAGAGGTTCGGAGCATCGAACATGTGTGTCCTTCCAAGCGGGCAAGCCGCTTTGGTTCAAAGGGAATTGGGAGGTTCAGGAAAGGGCTCACCGAGCCTGCGCAAACTTGCGCATTGCACAGTCTGTGCGCGCATCCACCGGATGCGGTGTGCCTCACCGAGGCAGGAATGTCGGGAAAAGGGTGGAGATGTGGCTATGCCACCGTCAGGTTGCTTGTCTCATATTATTGCGGCGCTTTGATGGTGAAATAAACTCCGTCCCAAGTATAATTCGGAGTGAATTGGCGTCGCGAACTGATCTCTGCTCTCAACCGTCACGCCGACTTTTTTCGCGGCGTGACGCAGATGATCTTCGATCTATGCAGCAACGGCGGTGGCAGACTCGTCCTGATCGTCCGACGCCTTTACCCGGCCGGGCCGCACAGTCGTTTTCAGCGGGTCTACCTTTGTAAGGTGCTCCAGAAGAACGCCCATGCTGTAGCCGTCGCCGTAGCCCTTTTCAGAGCTTCGCAGCGCCTCGTCGGACTTCCCGTCCCCTTCCGTCTCCCGGCCCGCCAGCGCTGCTCTAATTTCAAACTGCACGCCTGCATTGCGCGCGGCGTCGGTCCACGTGTGGCGGAAGGAATGGAAGACAAGTTTCTCATCGCCGATCTCTCCCTTACCCCGCAGAAGACGCGCGAACCTCTTGCCGTAGGGGCCACCGAAACGGCCTCGCTGGTCGGGCTCGCAAGAGGCGAAGAGCTTCGGTCCCTTTGACCGGCGTCTGGCAAGTTGCACGAATTTCAAGAAGCCCATTGCGATCAAAGCAGGATGAATTGGAATGGTCCTGACACTTGCCTTGTTCTTAAGCTTCTTGCCGGTGTCGCCATGCGTCTCGTTTATCGCGTCGGTGATGCGCATACAGGGAATGCCCGCCTCATCCCGAATGTCGTTCTCATCAAGTTGACAGATTTCCTCCAAACGCGCCCCCTGATAAAGGGCGATATGCGGAATCCAGAAGTCATCATCCTTTGGCGACTTTTCCGCTTCGAGGGCGGCAAGGAGAGTCCGTAGGTGACCAACAGAAAACGGCTTGCGTCCGTCCTCTCTTGCGTCTGATTTCTTGCCCTTGACCTTTAGATTCCTGAACCCGTCGAAGGGGTTCGAATCGAGGAAGCCCCGCGCCACAGCGTGATTAACGATCACGCGCATTCCTTGCAGGTGCTTGGTGACCGTGGCCTCAGACACGGTCTTCCAACCCTTCCGTTGCCCGAGGAACACGATCTGGTCAAAGGTGAGTTCAAGCTTTGCGACTGGAATGTTGGCAGGGAGTTCGGGAAGCCGGTCCGCGAAGATTCGAAGGTGATCTTTTGTCAGCGACTTCACCGGGAGGTCGCCATTGATCTCGCAGAACCGACGCGCGGCGTAACTGAACTGGCGGACGGTCTGGTCGGGCTGTTTCGTCTTTTCTGCCCAATCCGCAACGATCTCATGCAGACCGGGGTCTGTGATGATGCTGGTCATGCCCTTCATCTCATCGACCACGACGCCCAGCTTATGCAAGGTGCGAGCCTTCTCGCGGATGATCTGTGCCAGTTCGGCAAGCTCGGCAGCGTCGGCCTTTCCTTCGAGCCGCTGGAGCTGTGCGGCAATGCGATCGACGAGCATGTCGTCGGGGACAATGGCCGACATGATGGAACCGGTATCGAGGAACCGGTGCTGAGAAACGTCGCTCACGATCTCTCGGCGAAGAGACGGGACGCCTCCGGCACTCTCCAGTTCACGGCTCTCGGCAGGTGTCAGGTGGGTCGAATAGTCCTGCACGCGCGTCAGCGCCTTGGCGCGGTCGATCGCATCGTCTGTTTTGACGATATAGGGCCTCACCAATTTCTCCGCGATCTTTCGATCGGGCGTGGCGAGCGACCGACTGCGGAACAGCTTCGAGTCGACCTTGTCTTTTAGTTCAGGAGGAATGGCCCGCTGGAAATACCAGATGCCGCCGTCGCCGCCACGCTGTTTCAGATAACTAGCCATGACCGGCCAATTTCACCGGAAACGTGGGCGAGTCAACAAGAGGTTAGGAACGCTTTAGGTCAGTTTTTAGAACACCTGTCAGGTCAGGCGGGGGAAGAAACCTTGCATTTACAAGGGATTCAACGGTTTGGCTAAGAGAGCCATTGGTGCGGTCGAGAATTGTCGCACTATGAGGCCGGCAAAGGACTTAAAACCAAAATGCCCCTCACCTCGTCCCTTGATTCCACAACAGAACCGGCGCTGAAGACCTCACCCAAGCGCAACCCGCCGATGGTCTATCTCATCCGCTCCGGCAAATACATCAAGATCGGGATGACGACAGATATCCGGCGCCGGATCGAGACGCTTCAGATCGGCAACCCGATCAAGCTTGTGCTGGTCGGCCTCATCCCTGGCGGCACCAAAGCAGAGCGTGAATTCCAGGACAAGTTCGGCGATGGTCTGCATCGCGGCGAGTGGTTCAAGATCACGCCCGACCTCAAGGCGTTCATCGACCACGAGTTGGCTGCGCTGAACGAGACGGCAGCCGAACAGATCACAGCGAACCGGCGCGACTTGGCGATGCAGGCATTCATGAAAATGCAGGCGGCGGCATGAAGGGTTCTGTTTTCTGTGCAACGCAACCCCATTCTGAGGCCCCATGACCATAGCTCTGTGTAACGCGGTTTCTTCTTCCGTTCCTCTACAGCAGGACGGATTGTCGCGCCGGATCGATGGTCCACGGCTGCGGGTGCTCAGCCTCGGGGCTGGCGTCCAATCGACAACGCTGGCGCTGATGGCGGCTCGCGGCGAGATTGAACCGCCCGACTGCGCAATCTTCGCGGACACGGGGGATGAACCGAAGGCCGTCTATGAGCACCTTGCTTGGCTGCGTTCCGGCATATTGCCGTTCCCGGTCCATATTGCACAGTGCAGCCGAAGCTTGAGTGGAGCCCTGATCGCTGGCGATGAGGATGGCGCTCGCATCCCGTGGCATGTTGGACATGGAGGCATGGGCGGCCGCAACTGCACCCGCAATTGGAAGATCAGGCCGATCAGGCGAAAGATACGGGATTTGCTTGGCGTTGGGCTTCGCGGCTACATTGCCCCAGGCACGGTCGAAAGCTGGGTCGGCATCTCACTGGACGAGATCACTCGCATCAAGCCAAGCGGATGCCAGTTCATCCACAACCGGCATCCGCTAATAGAAGCACGGATGAGCCGTCAGGATTGCTACAAGTGGCTGGAGGAACGACAGTACCGCATTCCGCCGAAGTCGCGGTGTAAATATTGCCCGTTCCAAGGCAACGAAGGCTGGCGCAGCCTATGGGAGAATCCTGACGAATGGGCTGAGACCGTCGAACTGGACGGTTGGCTTAGGGAGCCTGCGCAGGTCATTCGGTTCCATGGCCAGATGTATCTTCACCATAGCCGGGTGCCACTTGCCGAGGCCAACATTGCGCTCGCTGACACCGGCCCAGACCTATTTGGCCACGAGTGCGAAGGGATGTGCGGCGTATGACAACCGTCAAAACGATCCGATACGACATCTTCATTGCTGGCGATCTTGCCCGCGCGAAACAGACGTGTCGCAGCTACTGTTACGATATCGGCCTATGCGTCACAGTCGAGCCGGTGACATACATCTATACAGGAGGCGAGGAAGAAGGCGTCCGCGTCGGCCTCATCCACTACCCACGGTTCCCAAGCACGAAAGAAGCGATTGCCGAGCATGCCAAGGCCTTGGCGGATATGCTCATGCTGAGCCTGTTCCAGCACTCTTACAGCATCGTCGGGCCTGACGAGACGGAATGGTTTTCGCGCCGTCCGCCCTGACGCTCTCAACCAAGGAGAAGGCAAATGAGTGACCGGACCTTAATGCTTTTGGCTGCTGCGCTTATGGTGGTGGCAATGTCTATTGGGCCGAGGCCATTGGCTCTGATCCCTATCTCGATAGCATTGGTCCTCGTGATATGCGCTCTGCACCAAATCGTTCGCATTGAGATAGGGTGGTTCAAGTTCGGCTCTTACGGCAAAGAGTCCTGACCGCCCTCCCCCACCAAGAAGGAGCCTAGGAATGGAAGACGTGCCAGACGACATCCAGTACGCCGCCGGTCGGGTAGTGGCCGATATGTCCGACGATATGTGCATGACGCTGCAATTTGTGGAGAAGATGGCCAAGCCGATCGCGGCAGCAATCTATGCCGAGCGTGAGCGGTGCGCCAAGCTATGTGAAGGCGACTTTGACAGCGAGATGCGGGCTTATGGCAACGCTTTCGCTGAAATGATACGAGCCGACGCCTCTCCCTCTACCAGAGGGGAATGAACGATGACGAAGCGCGATGTTGTTGAGGCTATGGTTATCGGCCTAGTCGGCGCGGTGATCACCGGCGTCGGACTTTGGCTTGTGCTTGATGCGTATACGCGCATTGCCTACGCTTCGCTTGGGATACAGTATCCTTAAATAGCGCAGGGCTATGGAGCGGGGAAGTGAGGCGTCCCGGCCATTGATGCGCGCAAGTGGCGCAGTGCATGGTTATTCCGGCGCACCGCCTCACTGATTTTTATAGCGCAACCGCGCCGAAAATGCTAGTCTTTTCAGATGAATGAGCAACAAATCAACCGCTTCGATCTGATCACGCGAGGGCGCCGGGATGGCGCACTCCGAGATCGGAGAGAACATGGAAGCGAAAAAGGAAAGACGGCGGCGCGATCTTCAGCGCATGAAGGTCAGGGCCGCGCGGATCGGTAAGCGTAACGGCGGCAACTGGAGCAAGCTCTACAATCACCTAGCCCATTGCTCGCGCGCCTGTTGCGGCAATCCACGCCGCAGCTTTTGGTATTCAGCGGAAGAGCAAATGACGATGCAGGAGCGCCGGTTTTACGCCGAGGAGATCAGCGCTTCACCTCAAACCTAAGAGTTGAAACGAACTGCATAGCAGCCTCTAGCACCTCAACATAGCTGACATCGCCTATCTTAACGCCGTCGAAAAAAAGTTGGCGCACGGGTGTCCTTCCATCTTCAGCGAGAGTGACCTTGATGGCCATCTTGGGTGGCATCATGAGTAGCGCTCCGCCAGTTCTAGCATCGAAACGAACTGATCGCTCTCCACTCGCCCGCCACGCAGCCTCAGCAGATGCACCCCATAGGTTAGGCCTGTAGTAGCGCCATCGCAATATTTTGGCGTATATCCATGCGGCATGGCAGAGCCGAGGTTAGTGATGGTGATCGCATTGTTGATGCCGATCTTTGGAACCGTCACGTTGTTGTTGCGGTGGGTGTGCCCGAAGACGATGGAATGCGTGGCTTGGTTGCCGATGGTGTTTTCGGGGTAGCGCCCGCCGATCGGCTTCTGCATGATGCTCATGGGGACGTGTACAAAGCCAACGCCCTCGAAAAATAGCCAATGCCGGTATGGAGTGGTCCGCCAACGGTAGCGAGCAAAGAACTGCTGGACCTGAAGCGTTAGGGTGCCGGCGAGGTTAGGCGCCAGCTCCTCCAATCGGTCAACTCTGTTCTCATGATTGCCAAATACGACATCGTGCGGGATTTCCCCTGCCCCGATCTCGGAATGGTAGATGTCGAAAGCGTCTTGCCCTGCCTCGATCTCCTCAATGAAGGCTGGGCGCTTCATCTGACTAGCCGAGCCCGCCGCGCTGTGCATTTCGCAGGATTCGAAGTCGAAGCAGTCGCCTATCTGGAGAACGTTGTCAGGGCGCATCTCTGCCACGTAGCGGCCTATCCAGCGCATGTGTTCGAAGTCCATGCCTGGCTTAAGGTGCAGATCCCCGATCGCCACCATGCGCCTTACAGGAAGGTCTTTGGTGACGGAGAGATTGTAGGCACGGACCCGGACCCGAGGCTTGGTCTCCTCGATGCCCTCGATGTCGGGCGTGTAGTTGGTTTGGGCGGCTTCTGCGTCTTCCGCATCTATCTTGGACAGGTATCGGTCCATAGACTGGCGGGGGATTCCTAGCGACCCTGCGAGACCTCGCTTGTTTATTGACCCGTCAGGGCGTTTGAAATCTGGGATGTGCTGCCGAATGCGAAGCAGCAAATCTGGCGGCGTGGCGTTGACACCGTCCGCGTTCATGAGCGGCTCCGATCTGTTGGAGTATTCGGGTATTATGGGAGAGTGATTGCTGGCGTCTCTGCCGTCTTCGGCGGCTCACCGGTTACAGGTGGCGGGCCGTCATATTGAGCTCCACCTTCGCCGTCCAGTTTGACGTGCGGGCCTTGGCCTGTGCCTTGGGCGCCATCCATGGCTTGCTGAAGCGCATCACCTTGGGCAGCCGACCATGGGAGCCGGTAGAAGACAGGCGGGTTGCCGCCCTCTTTCAGGAGCACCCATATTCCCACGTTGGGAACGATGTCAGCGCCAACGACAGTATAGTCTCCGGCCGGCGGCTTGGTGAAGCGCGGTGTGCCAGTTGGCAGATAAATGCAGAAAGCTGCCACAACGACGCAGAATGGCAGGAGGATCGCGGCGAGCTTTCGACCAGTCATCCAGGCCATGACGCAAAGAATGCCGCACAGGCCAAGCCAGGCGCTTGCGATGATCATTCGTCACCCATCCACCAGAGCCCGAACGCACTTGCGCCAACCATGACGACGACAATCCCGACAAAGCAGAGGGACATAAGCGCGAATTGGTTCATTTCGCGGACCTCAGTGGAGAAAACACCGTGTTCAGGCTGTCAGGGACGACCTTGCCGTCGATAAGCCGGAACTGAGCTATCGTGCGCTCCTGCTTCTGGTGGATGTCGAGCGTGGTTTCATAGATGAGCTTGAAGCCGTCAGCGCCCCCGCCAAGCCGGATTTCGGCATGGACGGAGACGACCGGATCGGTGAGGGAGTAGCCGTGCGCGTTGAAAACATAGCGGCCATCGGGAAGCTGGCGGGCGAATTCGCATTCGAAGTGGGGAGCATTGTCGGTGCCGAGATCATCGCGGACCAGATCAATCGTCTTGCCGCTTTTCCGCGAGTATCCAGTTGCCTTGGGATCATCGGGCGACCCGCCCCAGAGGTCGATGTCATTGTGGTTGGATGACCAATAGATGCACACCATGAGCGAGCCAGGTGGCTTGACGCTATCGGCCGGGTTGGACTTGACCGGCGGGTTGATGCTCAGGAGGACAAAGAACACCGTGGAGAGCAGGAGGCTCACCAGCGAAAGCAGCAGATCGACATGACCGAACAGCCACTTGAATGGACCGCCCATCTACATGGCTTCCAGTTCGAGTAGGCGCATCTCTGTATAGAGCATAGTGGCGTTGAAAGTTGTCCACAGCGACAGGGACGCGCCGATAATGGTCGAGCCAAACGTCATGCTTGCGCCGGAAAGCACCTGGACGCCAAGCTTCTGGACGCCTTCAGCGGTAGCCAGGGATTGCACGTCGATACCATGGAACCCCGCTTTGATGCCAATGGCGTTCCCGATGATGCTAAGGATGAAGAGCGAGCCGGAGAAGATCAGCAGATGTTCCGCCCGGATGATCATCGCGCGGATACTCTTAAGCCGCCCATTGGCCGTGTAATCCGGCTTGTCGCGGATTGCCTCAACTTTGAAGGCAATGCGAAATGTCGAGATCAGGCCGATCAGGAACAGTCCGGCCATAATCTCGGCCATGTGGGCGATGTCGCCTTCAGTGACGCGGGCGATATATCCCAGCCATGCAGCCCAGATGACGAGGCAGATGCCGGCGACGTTTGCGACGAAAAGTCGGTAAGGAAGGGTCATCGTTACGCCCTTCCGAGCAAGCGGCAGATCGCGGTGCTTGGGACCATGTAGGAGTAGCCGAACGTGCCCCGGTCACTCACGGCGCCGGACACAAGGATGCCGACGATCTCTCCGTCATTGTCGAAGATCGGGCCACCAGAAACACCTGGAGCCGCCGTGGCATCCATAGTGACGAGTGAACGCCACAGGCCCTTGCCGTCCATGTTTTCGAGGCCAGTCTTTTCCAGGCTGGAGATGCGGCCCCATGAAGTCGCGAACTCAGTGTCGAGCGGATTACCGACAATGGTGATGTCTTCGCCAATGGTCGTTGCGGCGCAAGCCATGGGAGAGCCGGGCTCGTCCTTCAGAGCTTCGACATAGATAATCGATACGTCATAGGCATGGTTTGACCAGAGGACTTCGGCCGTTCCTGATTTGCCGGCGCGCGTCTTGACCGTCAGACTTGTCGCATCTTCGGTCACATGGCCGGCCGTAAGAAAGACACCGTGCCCGAGGCTAACGCCAGAACCGTGGCCGTCACCCTTCTCCTTGGTGATATCGATGCGAACGGTGGTGAATGGCTTTTCGATCAGTGCAGCGGGGGCAGCTTTAATAGGTTGAGGACCGGGCGCCGTGGCCCAGAACAGACAGGCCATAAAAACGATGGCGGCCACCCACACGATCGGACTTCTAAGAGCGTTCATGAAAGGAATCCTGCTGCATCTAGATGAAGTGCGATCGTTTGGCACACAAGGCCAATGAYGATGAGAGCGGACGCAATAACCATAACGCCAAGACACAGGATAGCAGGCAAATGCTCTTTCATCTCAGTCCACCTTTGTTTGAAAAGATGCCAAGCGCGCATTGATTTGCTTGTAAAAGTGTCGTACCGTTTCTGCTAAATAGCAAACGAAACGGTTGTTTTCCCCACGGAATATTAGTGGGTTGTGGATTATGACTTGTTGAAAAACGCCTGCGAGCCAATGACTAGCAGCCAGACAACCCCGGAGACGAGAGCAAGGATGATCGCCCCGCCGATTTTCGCGCTCGCTCCTTCGAATATGGTCCGCATCCGGCGAAGGAACATGAAGTCTGCTGAGGCGGCTACCTGGTTCATGTCGCCATCGAGGCGAAGACCGGCATCCTTGAGTTCAGCCCGGATCGCCGGGGCCATGGAGCGCTTTAGCGCCTCATCGATGATCGATACCAGCTCGGCCTTCTGGTGATCGGTGAAGCCTTTGGAGGCTGGTGCTCGATGCTTCGGCGGCGTCACGGCTTCCACCCGCAAAGCTTCTGGCCTTTTTCATTGTGAGCCAGGATTGCCGCGACTGAGGCGTCAGAGAGCGTTGAAACCTCCGCCTTCGTCGGTCGGATAGGATGTTCGACCTTGCAGAAGGAGCCGCCCGTGGTCGTGCAGCCGGCTATCGCCATCAGGGCAGCAAGCGTCAGGATTTTGACCATTGGCTGAGCCTTCCTCTGTTGTCTTCGGGGGCTCGGCCCGCCACAGCATCATCGATCTTGTTGGCTTCGGAGGTGGCGGCGGCATCAGCCGCAATCTGTTTTGCCCGCTCGGCGGCCTTGCCCTTGGCATAGGCTGTTATAAGGCCGGTGAGTGCTATGCCGCCCGCAAGGAGATAGGGCCATATCTGCCCGAGCATGGATACCAAGAGAGCGCCCATCCTACTTCTCCTCAGCCGGCGGTGGCGGTGCGACCATGCCGGCCGGGCCGTCACGAACTGCATTGATCACCAGTTTGAGCAGCGCCAGACCCCCGCTGATCTGCAATGCGGTATGGTCGGTCACGCCGAACATGGTCCAGTCGAAGCCGACGAGCGCACCGCCGCAGATGAGCGTTATCAGGACGTTGAGGAAGTTGTGGAAACTGTTGGAGTTGAACCACTTCATAGGTCTGCCCTTTCAGAACAGGTTCGAAACGAATGCGGTGATGTGGTGCCAGAAGGCCATGGCTGTGGCTGCGAAAGCGACGAGGAGTCCGGCGGCGGCCGCTGGCTTGTTAATGGTCTGCGGTGGCAACGGTTGCTGCTCGCGCACAACGCTCGCTGGCGGGGCCTTGCTGGCAGCCAGGAACTGCTTCTGCTCTGTCTTGCGCCGCCCTATGATCTCAGACGGCTTGTTCCACATCATGAACGCATCAGCGGCACCAGCCACATTGCCGGCGTTCAAGCGCTTGACGAGCGTGGATTGGGCAAAGGCGCCAGCGCCGATGTTGAGGGCCAGCGACACAAGCGCATCGAACTGGCCCTGAGAGAGCGGCACCGTCACTGCCTTGTTCACCGCCGCCTCAAATGTGGCTAGGTCGCGCGACAGGATCTCATCGGACTGCGCAGCGGTGATCGACATGCCGGCCTTGGGTGCAGGGGCCCCAGCAGCAGCGGTGTGACCTACGCCGATCGTCCAGATGCCCTTGGTGTCTCGATACGCCTTAAGCTTATTACCCTCACGCTGCGCTATGGCCGCGCGGCCGGCTGCACTAGTCTGCATGGAGAGTTTCCTTTCGGATGGTGATTGGATATATGGTCTGCCCGAATTGCTAAATGCGGCCGGCAAACAGGAGACGGGCTAACTTGAAATCAATTGCTCTGCTGACGACATGGCAGGAGGTCTGCGGCATCGCGCACTACTCTGCCTTCTTGAAGCGCGCCCTCGATCCCCATGTTGACATCACGGTCATCCCCACGCCGCGAGAGGTCATCTATGGCGCCAAGACCAGGCTGGAAATGCAGGCCGCCGACGCCCTGATAAGCGACATCGCTGGTCAGTTGAAAAACTTCGATGCCACATGCATCCAGTTCGAGCCGGGCCTATACGGCCGCGACAGTCGGAAGTCCGTACCACGAGTCAGGAAGATCATCGCCGCGTCCAATGACGTGGTTATGTCGTTCCATCACTTCCCGCGCTATGAGCTGTTGTCGTTGCCGGAAATCATTCGCCCCCTTCGCCCAAGGGCCGTTCTCCGCAATCTCGTTGGCAATACCCTGACAAAACGCCGCGAATCCCTATGGAACGGGCTGTGGCAGGCTTTGGACGCACACGCCGCCAAAGGCCACCGGGTGACGGTAATAGCTCACACGAAGACCGACGCCCGCTATCTCAAACTGAACATGCCGCGCGTCCAGGTTCTGGACAATCCGCTTTCCTACATGGACGACGACTTTATCGCGAGTATGCCAAAGCTCGCCGAGGCATCATCGCTTGCCGGCCTGACACCGATCCCTAAACCCGAGACGCGCTATATCGGGGTGTTCGGGTTCCTCGATTTCTACAAAGGCTTCGAGACCGCCATCATGGCGCTGAAGCATCTGCCCGCCGAATATGAACTGCTCATGTTCAGCGGCGTTCACGCTTCCTCGCTCGTCCCGAGCCAAGGCATTGCCCCCTATCTTCAGACGCTGCTCAAACTAGTTGAGAAGCGGAAGATGATGTCGCGGGTGCATTTTATAGGATCGGTCTCCGATAATGACATGTTGCTCGGGATGACGATGTGCGACGCTGTGGTCATCCCCTACATCAATTCACAGCATACCGGATCTGGCCCTGCATCCCAGGCAATCGAATTGTCACGGCCTACCTATGTTTCACGTAACCGGCAATTCGGCGAATTTGCCAAATACTACCCCGACAATTTCGAATTTTTCGACATCGGCAACCATCTGGAATTAGCGCAGAAAATACTGCGCCACCCTCCCGGTCGCGATGTTGAAGTCAATGGAATCCGCATGGTAGAGTACCCGCGCAAGCCAAGGCCAGTCACGATCAAAGACACAGTTGCCAATTATCTTAAGGGTTTTGGTGTGGAGCCAAAGGAAAGCGTATGAGCGTCAAAGCAGAATTTATCAACTGCCTGAACACCATCAGCCATGTCCGCGCCGGCTGGGATTATGACCTCCCGGCAGACCGGCGCACACAGGAAGACGACCTTGGGAAAGAAGCCCTTGACCGGTTGAGATCAATTTGGGTCGAGCATCCGGACCAGCATGACACCTTGCTTGCCGCCTATGCCTTTGTTGCCCCACTGGTATCAATGAGGGAGATCGAGGCTAACAGATTGCCTCAACCAGCGTCGGCAACACAGAGTATGTGACCACCAGCGTATGGTTGGGCCCTAGATGCACAGCGTGGTTGGACGATTGCAGCATGTTGGCGCCGTTCACAGTAACCAGAGAAACGGTGCCGGCATTGATATACACGGTGCGAGGATAGGGCTTGGTTGCGATCGTCGCGGGCGATGCCCCGACCGTGAGTGCCGCAGTGGCGAGCGTGTCGTTGTAGCCGTGGTTGTTGACCAGACGGTTCTTCGTCCCCGATGCGCTATAGGTAACAGGCGTCGTGCTGGTGAGGTTGTTCCCCTCCACGACCACCCCGTCAGTGGTTCCCGCCAGAACAAGGCCGGTGGTGTTGACGGCGTATAGACCGTGGGCGGCAAGGACATTGCCAATGATGCGGCCCTTGGCAACGTCGGTGAACGACACTCCGGTCGTATGACCGCCGATCTTGCAATTGAAGACGCCGATATTACCGACGCCCAGAGCTTCAACACCATTGCCCGTGCCGGTCATCAAGGCGTTCATCACATCGACTGAATTGACCGTACCGCCGCCCGCATTGGTGATCAGCACGTCTTGGCCAACCCCCTTGATCCATGGCGCGTCGATGACGACTTCGTTGACCTTTCCCGTTCCAGTCGGGGCAATGCGGACAGAGGGTCCGGAAGCATCATCATATTGCGTGTTGACGGACTTGAAGAGCCCGATCGCCTGCCCGTTGCCAGGCGCCATGTTGAGGTTGCTCGCTGCCCCGATGAACTGAGAATTGCTCACCATGCAATCCTGAACGTTCGTAATGTTCAGGTGCGCAAAAGGATGCGTGGCCCCACTCTGCCGGCAGATAACATTGTCGAGGATGAGCGCAAAGCCGTCGCTGACATCGATGCTGACGCCAGTTGCGTCGACCGTATCCAAAATATCAACATGGCTGAGGTTTGCCAAAGCTACATTTGGAATGGTGATCCCTCGGAAAGCCCCAACCATATTGACGCGGTGGATGTCGAGGGTCGAGGCATTCGTCGTGACCTTGATAAAAGAACCTGCCGAGCGTGTCACTGTGGCATCGATCCCGAGGTCAAGGACGTGTGCATTCGCACCGTCGAGCGAGATCACATCAAGCGTTGCCGATGTGGTCCTGATTTTCGATACAGCGCGACCGGCGCCCAAGAGAGCGACATTGGCTGGGATATTGCCGAGAGACGTGACGCGATAGATACCGACAGGGAAAAACACAAACCCGCCGCCAGCTGCCGACACAGCAGCAATAGCCGCAACAATCGCGGCGGTGTCGTTTGTCGAATTATCGCCAAGAGCACCAAAGTCCTTGACGCTCACAATATCCAGACCCTTAGCCCGCCATGTGCGCGTTACGGCACCTGTGCCGGCCTGAAGGAACCCTGCATAGGTCGGATCTGTGCCGGCGCCGTTGGCCTGAAGCAGATAGCCAGCGGTTGAAGCGGCGAGCCGCGTGTTCGTCGTGGCATTGCGGAAAATCAGATCGCCGCGTGTCGTGGTTGGAGAAAGGGCATCGAAGGCCGCTGCGGCTGTGGTTTGCCCGGTGCCGCCGTTTCCAATGCCAAGCGTACCCGTCACACCAGTCGAAAGTGGAAGACCCGTCAGGTTTGTTGCAGTTCCAGATGCAGGCGTTCCGAGAGCGCCGCCGACGAAATAGGCCGCTCCCGTGCCGACTTCATCAGACAACAGCGCCCTCAGGTTTGCAGATGACGGAGTGGCTACGAACGTGTCGAAGCCTGCCGCGCGGGTGATTGCGGCCCATGATGTCAGATTGGTGCTGAATGCCTGAACGTCAGTGCCGATTGCGAGGCCGAGATTGGTGCGCGCGCCCGCAGCGGTAGACGCGCCTGTACCGCCATCCACAACGGCAACATCGGTCCCACCCGGGACCACTGCCGCACAATTGATGAGGCCGCCGCCGCTCTCAGCACAGCCGGGGCAGCGGAGCCGGTGAAGCAGCTTGGCGGCGCTCCTGACGATCTGCACAACCTCATCAAGGTTGTCTTCGCCGACATGACGATCGAGCAAATGGGCGAGGTTTGCAGACAGGTCATCGCCCGGCGCATGTCGCCGCTCGCCTCCCCGCCTTCCGATACCGAGGAGAAGGCGTGATGGGCAAGCGATACGTCCAGCATTCCGATCTGTGCGGTTGCGAGCGCTGCGCAATCCAGGCAGATCGTGAAAATCCGCAGCCGGTTTTCGACGTGGTGGAAGACCCGAATATTCTCGATTGCGGTTGCTCCAAATGGCGCGGCTGTGACTGCGCCCTCTATGACGATTTCGGCGAGGATGACGGGCCATAATCCGCGCAATTCGTTGCTTCGATTTGCCGATTATGTTACTGTTTTTCAAAGGAAAAAGCAACCATGAGCGCAAAATTTGACCGCTGGATTGAGAAGCTAACCGTCGATGTCATTGAGGGCGAGTTCGGCTATGAGCCTGGCGAGTTTAACGTCATGCCTGCCAACTGGCATCCGCTTTACAGGCAAGGCTTGACGCCGCTTGAGGCATTCCAACGCGCACTCGCAGCGCATCGTCAGGAGCCGCCTAGCGACGCCCTGAAGAATGCCATGAAGCTTGTCTTAGCCACCGGTCTCGGAGAAACGCTCATGACCGGCGAAACCCCACCCGCCGCCAAGGGCGTGACAGACGAGATGGTCGAGGCTGGCGCAAAGGCATGCCGCAACATCACCTTCAACGCCTTGACCATGGATGAATGCCGCGATGCTGTTCGCGTCGCCCTCCTCGCAGCCCTATCGCTACCCGCTCCAGGGGAGGGAGAGGCGCCGCACCCGCTTGCAATCTACGCGGACAGCTACGCCATGATGTCGCGCATGGATGACGGCAAAGTGGATTGTCGCTCGGTCGAAGTGGACATTCGACAGAACATGATCCCGGTCACACAAGCCCTTTCCACCCCCTCATCTGGAGGACTGGCGGTGAAGGTCAAGCCGCTGCGGTGGGAGCAGCCTGATGGCGACGCGGCGACCGAGACATCCTCTTGGCTAGGCCACGGGACGGACCTCTGCCAGTACTATATCGGCTTTCAGGGTGGTTCGTGGTGGACTCCGTTCGACGGTGAAGACGGCGAGGAATATCCAACTATCGAAGCCGCCAAGGCCGCCGCTCAGTCTGAGTACGAAGCCCGCATCCTGAGCGCCCTCGACCGCACCACCCTTCCTACGGCGGAAGGAGAGAAGCCATGAGCGAGCGCAAGCCGATAGAAGCCCGCAAGGCCGCCGGATGGGCAATGTACAGCGCCTACGGTTGGATCTTCACAGATTCAGTCTGGAGCCGCCGTAGCGAGGTCGTGGCCTATGCCAACAACGACGCCGCTCCCGGCTGGAACTGGGCACAATACCGCAAGCGGGGCTTCTACATCGCCAAGGTCGATATCGTTCCCCGCCGCCCCAACCCTCCCTCAGAGGGGGAGACACGGTGACGAGGGCGCTGGCGCTGACCGAACGGCAGATCACGGTCCTGTGCCGGGGCGCGGCCAAGGCTGGCCATGTGGCGGAAGTCAAGATCGGCGAGGTCGTTGTGCGCCTTATCCCCAAGGACGATGCACAGCCTGAGCGGCGAATTGACCCCGGAGAGGATATCGAGCTTTGACCGAGGGCATGCCAAGAAAGCTGCCTCCATTCGTCACCCGTCAGCGCTCGCGCCACGGAAAGGTTGTTTTCTATTTCCGCAAGGACAAGGGAAAGCGCACCAGGCTGCCCGATCTGAATGCCCCGGACTTCGATGCCAAGTATCTGGCAGCGCTTACGGCCATAGAGCCGCCACGGAAGGCTCTGGCGGGCGCCGGCAGTCTCGCATGGCTCATCACCCGCTACAAGGACAGCGGTGCCTACGCGGCCCTCTCTGCGGCAACCAGACGGCAACGGGACAACATCCTGAAGGGCGTCGTCGCCAAGGCGGGCCATCATCCTTACAAATCCATCTCACGCAAGTCGATCGTCAATGGCCGGGAAGCGCGCGCCGCGACGCCGGCACAGGCGCGGAACTATCTCGACGCCATGCGCGGGTTGTTCCGCTGGGCGCTCGATGCTGAACTGGTCGCATCAGACCCGACCGAGACCGTGAAGAACCCAAAGCGCCAAGATGGTGACGGCTTCATTGCATGGTCAGAGGATGACGTGGACGCCTTTGAGGCGCGGTGGCCGGCGGGAACCAAGGAACGGGTCTGGCTGCACGTCCTGCTCTATACGGGTCTGCGCCGGGGCGATGCCGTCATGATCGGCAAGCAGCACATCCGCGACGGCGTGGCCACCATCCGAACAGAGAAGAGCAAGTTCAAGATGGAGGTCAGCATCCCGATCCTGCCGGTGCTGGCCAAGACGCTGGCGATTGGTCCCACCGGTGATCTGGCGCTGATTGTCGGGAGCAACGGCAAGCCGCTGACAAAGGAGAGCTTCGGGAACTATTTCCGCGTGGCCTGCAATGAGGCTGGGCTCAAGAGGCGATCGGCCCACGGCGTCAGAAAGATTGGCGCAACGCGCGCCGCCGAGGCCGGAGCGACTGATAAAGAGCTTGATGCGCTGTTCGGCTGGGAAGGCGGGATGATGTCCAAACTCTACACCCAGAAGGCCGAGCGCAAGCGTCTGGCAAGGCAGGCTTCGGAAAAAATAGAGAACGCTCAACGCCCCCACCCGATTTCCGATGGCCCCCACCCTGAAAAAATGGTAGGGTAATCAGTGCTTTACAACGGCTCAAAAGCCAAATGGTGCGGTCGAGAAGACTCGAACTTCCACGGGTTGCCCCACAGCGACCTCAACGCTGCGCGTCTACCAATTCCGCCACGACCGCACGTGGTAGGAGCCGGAACCGACCGGCTCGCGGCGTGTAGCAAATCGTTTCCGGCGAAACAAGTGCGCGATGAGCAATAATCTCAACCGATTGGCATATCGGTCCACAGGATCGCAATGAGCATGCGGAACTGGACGTTTGCACCCGATATCGCCATATGGTGTGCACAAGCGAAAAAACGAAAAACCATGACAGAACGCAGCCAGATCGCCACGTCGTTCCTGCCGCTCCCCGGTTCGGCACCCGTCGAGTGGCGCATCGAGCCTGGCCTCACCGCCTATCCCGATGCGCTGGCCTTCATGGAAGCCCGCGCCGAAGCGATCCGCAGCGGGGCCGCCGGCGAAATGGTCTGGCTGGTCGAACATCCCCCGCTCTACACCGCCGGCACCAGCGCCCGCATCGAGGACCTGATCGATCCCGATCGCTTTCCGGTCTTTGCCGCCGGGCGTGGCGGCGAATACACCTATCATGGCCCCGGCCAGCGGGTCGCCTATGTCATGCTCGACCTGAAACGCCGGCGCGAGGATGTCCGCGCTTTCGTTGCCGCGCTCGAACAGTGGATCATCGGCACGCTCGCCGCCTTCAACGTGCGCGGTGAGCGCCGCGAGGACCGGGTTGGCGTCTGGGTGGTGCGGCCCGATCGCCCTCGCCTGCCGGACGGTTCGCCGGCGGAGGACAAGATCGCAGCCATCGGCATCCGCCTGCGGCGCTGGGTGAGCTTTCACGGCATCGCCATCAATGTCGAGCCGGAACTAGAGCATTTCGGCGGCATCGTACCGTGCGGCGTGCAGGACCACGGCGTCACCAGCCTCGTCGACCTTGGCCTGCCCGTCGGCATGGCCGACCTCGACCTGGCGTTGAAATCAGCCTTCGAGGGGGTATTCGGTCCCGTGGCGGCTTTGCCCGCCGAGGCCGCCCGCAAGGCGGGCTGACCCTTTCGGGCCCAACCAGCTCAAAGCAATTGCGCCGACGCCCACAGAACGCCGCAGCCATGAATGCTGAACACCGCCAGCAGCGCGCCGGCGATGGCGAAGCGGTCAGCGGTCCGGATCGGCTCCAGCTCGTGGCGTGGCTTCACGCCGCTGCCGACAGTGAGCAGGCTGAGGATCGAAAAGACCGCTCCCGTCACGATTAGAAAGCCGGAGGAGAAGCCAGCCTGTCGGCCGAGTGCCAGGAAGACGGAAAGCAGGAAGAACGAGGCTAGTGCCAGCGCGACCGGCCCCGGGCAGATCTGGCGCAGCACCTGGCCGCCGTCAAACTTCCACACCGGCACCAGATTGGCGATGTTGAACAGGGCCGCACAGCCCGCCAGCGCCGCCAGCAGCGCGGCTGCGGCCTTGTGCCCCTCGCTGCCCGCAAACGTGCTCGCGGCAATCACGATCGGCACCAGGAAGGCGGAAAACCCCGCCCCCATCAGCGCCACGAAGGCCACTTCGAAACGGCTGTTATAGGGCCGGCCGCCAATGGCGATGCCGCCGAGCAGCGGGATGAAGATCATCCGCGCCTTGCTATGGCCCATCAGCCGGAAGGCCGCCATGTGGCCGAGCTCGTGCAGGGCGACAACCGACGTCAGGATCGCGGCCAGCGCCAGCCCACCGAGATGGAGGCCGAAGAACGGCCACAGGATCAGTGCCGACAGCACGGCAAAGCCGACCTGGCTCAGCGGGTGCTCGAACCAGCCGCCCTTGCGGTACTGCCCCGTCACCGCCCAGCGCTGCAGCTTGGACAGCTCGCGGCGCATGGCGAAGTAACGGAACACCAGAAAGGCAACGCCACGGTAGCGATCCGTCCGGCCGAGCGTCACGCGCGTGCCGCCGCCTTCGGAAGCCAGCTCTGCGGTTTCGCAATAATCTTTCCAGAACGAGGCATCGAGCGCGGTATCCTCGAGCACACGCATCGAGAAGCGGCTGCCCTCGACGACATCGTCAAACCGCGCCCGGCGCTCGATCGGCTTGCCGTCGCGGCCTTCCCACGACAGCATGATGCGCGACACACCCTCCCCGTCCAGCGGTTCGGCCGACAGGATCTCACCGGACCAGCCGGCGTCGCTGCCAAGCGGCCACAGCGCCTCCCAGAGGCGCTGGCGGTCCATCGCAATCACGCGGCTGACCCTGACCGTGCGCGAACCGAGCGGCATGGTCATCAAGAGAAAGATCAGCCCGAGATTGCTGGCCACCAGAATGGCCGTGACGATGGGCGACACCTGGATGTTGCTCCTTGCCTGAGAGACGCACCCTAGCGTCGCGGCGGCAAGAAAGGCTTAACGGGGAAGCGGGTTTCACCCGCCAGGAACGACGGCGGCGAGAGCCGCCAGATCACATGGCGCCGATCCAGATCGCCATGGAAATGAGGAAGGTGCTCATGCAAACCAGTGAGATGACATCCTGAACCAGATCGGTCATAACTCTCTCCTGTTGTTGATATGTTCGCAATTTGTTCTAATTTTGTTTCAAAGTCAACGCGCAGAATCCGGCCTCGCCCAGAATCTCCGGGCGATCAAATCGGCAGGGTTAAGGAAAGGTTGACGGCGCGGCGCCTATCAACAGGTCAGGAAGATGTCGGGCGGGCCATCTTCCCGCAGCGTACGGATGAGCCCTTTGTGGCTCCTTGCACTCAATCTTAGTCGAGACAATAGTGGTAAGCCGTACGACCACCGAGTGATGGATGTGGGGCAACACGAAGGCGCCAATCAAGCTGATCGCTGGCGAAAGCGCATGAGACAAGGCCGCCGGTGGCGCCTCTCCCGCAACGTTGTAACTTGGCTGATTATCCTGGTGATGATCGTGATCTCTTCCACCCTGATCGCACTGAATACTTACTGGCGGTTCTGAGGCAGAGTCGCACGTGTGATACTCGTAAGGCGAAACTCCGCGCCCTAAAGCGGCACAACCTTGCCGTCGGCCAGCGTGACGCGCCGGTCCATGCGCGATGCCAGCTCGTGATTGTGGGTGGCGATCAGTGCCGCGAGGCCCGATTGCTTGACCAGCGCGCCCAGCGCCTCGAAGACATAGGAGGCGGTGACCGGGTCGAGATTGCCGGTCGGCTCGTCGGCCAGCAACACCAGCGGGGCATTGGCCACTGCGCGGGCAATGGCGACGCGCTGCTGTTCGCCGCCGGAGAGTTCGGACGGCCGGTGCGAGGCGCGCTTGCCGATCTGCATGTAATCCAGCAGCTGCGCGGCGCGCTCGGCCGCTTCCTTGCGCGGCAGCCCCTTGATCAGCTGCGGCATCATGATGTTTTCCAGCGCGGAAAACTCCGGGAGCAGATGGTGAAACTGGTAGACGAAGCCGACATCGTTGCGGCGGATCGACGTGCGCTCGTCATCGGAGAGCCGCCCGCAGGCCCGGCCGGCCAGGATCACGTCGCCGGCGTCGGGGCGCTCCAGCAGGCCCGCTGTGTGTAGCAGCGTCGACTTGCCGGTGCCCGACGGCGCCACCAGCGCCACCATCTCGCCGCGCTTCAACGAGAAATCGGCGCCGTTCAGAATGGTGAGCTTGCGCGGCCCCTGGACATAGTGCCGCTCGACGCTCTTCAGCTCGATAATGACCTCGGCCACTACTCGTACCTCAAGGCTTCGACCGGATCGAGGCGAGCGGCCCGCCATGCCGGAAACACCGTTGCCAGGAAGGACAGCCCAAGCGCCATGATGATGACATAGGTCGTCTCGCGCGGATCCATCTTCGCCGGCAGCTGGCTGAGGAAATAGAGTTCCGGGTTGAACAGCACCTTGCCCGTCATCCAGGAGAAGAACTGGCGGATCGATTCGATGTTGGTGCAGATGACGACGCCGAGCAGCACGCCGGCGAGCGTGCCGGTGACGCCGATCGCTGCACCCGTCATCAGGAAGATGCGCAGGATGGCGCCGCGCGAGGCGCCCATGGTGCGCAGGATGGCGATGTCGTGCCCCTTGTCCTTCACCAGCATGATCAGTCCCGAAATGATGTTGAGCGCCGCCACCAGCACGATCAGCGTCAGGATCATGAACATGACGTTGCGCTCGACCTGCAGGGCGGAAAAGAAGGTCTCGTTGCGCTGGCGCCAGTCGACCATGTCGATGGGCCGCTGCGCCGCCTCTTCCACCTTCGGTTTCAGCGCGTCGACATTGTCGGGATTGTCGACGTAGATCTCGATCGTCTGCGCGCGGCCATCCATGTTGAAATACAGCTGCGCTTCGGAGAACGGCATGTAGACGATGGACGTATCATATTCCGACATGCCGACTTCGAAGATCGCCGCGATCTTGTAGCCTTTCATCCGCGGCGTCGTGCCGATCGGCGTCACGTCGCCATCGGGCGAGATGAGCGTGATGGTGTCGCCCAGCGTCAGGCCGAGATTCTCGGCCATGCGCTTGCCGATGGCGACGCCCTCGCCCGAATCGAAACCGGTGAGCGAACCCTGCTTGATGTTGTTGGCGACGATGGCGATCTTGCCGAGATCCTCGCCCCTGATACCGCGCACCAACGCGCCGGTGCCGCCGCCGACATTGCCTTGCGCCAGCACCTGGCCGTCGATCAGTGGAATGGCGTATTTGACGCCGGGCACGCCGTTGATTCGGCCGGCGACCTGGGCGTAGTCCTCAAGCGGCGAATCGAGCGGCTGCACGATCAGATGGCCGTTGACGCCGAGGATGCGCGTCAAAAGCTCGGCGCGGAACCCGTTCATCACGGCCATGACGACGATCAGCGTCGCCACCCCCAGCATGATGCCGAGGAAGGAGATGGAGGCGATGACCGAGATCACCGTCTCCTTGCGCCGCGAGCGCAAATAGCGCCAGGCAACCGTGCGCTCGAAGAAGGAGAACGGGCCGGCGCCCGCCGATCTTGCCGCCGCCGCCTCGCTCATGCGACGACACCGAAGCGATTTATCGCATCGGCGATAGGCAGCGTTTCGCGCTCGCCGGTCCTGCGATTCTTGATCTCCACCTCGCCGGCGGCCACGCCGCGCGGTCCGACGATTACCTGCCAGGGCAGGCCGATCAGGTCGGCGGTGGCGAACTTGCCGCCCGGCCGCTGGTCGCTGTCGTCGTAAAGCACATCCTTGCCGGCGGCGGTGAAGGCGGCATTCAGCTCTTCGCTGACGCGGTCGCAATCGGCGTCACCCACCTTCATGTTGATCAGGCCGATGTCGAACGGCGCCACGGCGTCGGGCCAGATGATGCCGTTCTCGTCATGGCTGGCTTCGATGATCGCCGCGACCAGGCGCGACGGGCCGATGCCGTAGGAGCCGCCGGAGACGAAGTGATCCTTGCCGTCGGGCCCGGTCACCTTGGCGCCCATGGGCTTGGAATATTTGTCGCCGAAATGGAAGATGTGGCCAACCTCGATGCCCCGAGCCGAGACCCGGTCGGCTTCGCCGAGTTTGTCCCACGCCACCTCATCATGCATCTCGTCGGTGGCGGCGTAGGGCGTCGTCCACGTCTTGACGATGTCTGATATCTCAGCGTCGTTGGCGAAGTCGGTGTTTTCCCCGGGCACCTGGAGCGACAGATACTCGCGGTCGCAATAGACCTGGCTCTCGCCGGTATCGGCCAGGATGATGAATTCGTGGCTGAGGTCGCCGCCGATCGGCCCAGTGTCGGCCCGCATCGGAATCGCTTGCAGGCCCATGCGCGTGAAGGTCCTGAGATAGGACACGAACATCCTGTTATAGGCAGCCCTCGCGCCCTCGAAATCGAGGTCGAAGGAATAGGCGTCCTTCATCAGGAATTCGCGTGAGCGCATGACGCCAAAGCGCGGCCGCACCTCGTCTCGGAACTTCCACTGGATGTGGTAGAGATTGAGCGGCAGATCCTTGTAGGACTTGACGTAAGCGCGGACGATTTCGGTGACCACTTCCTCATTGGTCGGACCGTAGAGCATGTCGCGGTCCTGCCGGTCCTTGATGCGCAGCATCTCCTTGCCGTAGTCGTCATAGCGGCCGCTTTCGCGCCACAGATCGGCCGACTGGATGGTCGGCATCAGGATTTCCAGCGCGCCGGCGCGGTTCTGCTCCTCGCGGATTATCTGGCAGACCTTGTCCAGCACCCGCTTGCCGAGTGGCAGCCAGGAAAAACTGCCCTGCCCCTGCTGGCGGATCATGCCGGCACGCAGCATCAGCCGATGCGAGACGATCTCGGCCTCGCGCGGATTTTCTTTCAGGATGGGCAGGAAATAGCGCGACAAACGCATGGACTGGTCCGTGAATGAGAACGGCCACGCCAGAATCGGCGCGACGCAGGCTTGCTTGCCCCGGCTTCATAGCCATTTCATGACGGAATGGAAACCCGGGCATGGTGGCACATCAGCGCGCTACGGCCCGGAATCCTCCGGTTTCCGGACCAGGCCGTGCTGGCATCGAGCGTGCCGAACCTCTTCGGTTTTGGCCGCCAATTCTTTGCGCGCGTCAATCCAGAACATGCCGCAAAGGCTCAGTCGAGCCTTGCTGGTCGTTTCCCAAGCAAAGCATGCCATACTATTGTGCAGTGCAGCACGAGAATGCCTGTTTCGAGGCAAAATTCTTCGTGACATTTTCATTCGGCTTAGGCTAGTGTGCCGCGATAACCGAGAGGGCGGAGAAAAATCTGCTCTCCTACGCGGTCAAAGTCTTGGGAGGATGCGATCTAGGCGCGGTTACTCGCTGCCGCCGGAAACCGGAAACAGATCGGACGCGTTTAATTGCAAGGCCTCGTGCCTTGCATTTTTTTTGTGCAATCATCTGGTTAGCGCGGCGTGCTGCCAACTCACATGACGTTGCGTCAGCAGGCATGCGGCTGCGCAGCACGGCAGCGTCTCACCCCCCGTCCGCAGCGTACCACTGCCGTAAGAGCAGTCTTGCCGGGCGGTCTATTTCGCCGGGGTCTGGCCGAAATCCGGCACGATATGTGGGATGTCGTTGAGGCTGTAGCCCAGCCCGTGCGTCAGCCCATAGAAAATGCCCATCAGGATCGCGGTGGCGATGGTGGTGCGGATCACCGCGCGAAGCATGTGCGGCCCGCGTGGCGCGCTTGGAACCGTGCCCAGCGTCACGTCATGATCGTCGTCCTGCGTCCTGACGCTGAACGGCAGCACGGCAAACAGCACCACCCACCAGGTCGCGAAAAACAGGGCGGTGAACGAAACCCAGCTCATGATTGCTCCAGTTCGATCAGCGTGCCGAAGAAATCCTTCGGATGCAGGAACAGCACCGGCTTGCCATGCGCGCCGGTCTTCGGATTGCCGTCGCCCAGCACGCGCGCGCCGGCGGCCTTGAGCTGGTCGCGTGCGACCAGGATGTCGTCGACCTCGTAGCAGAGATGATGCATGCCGCCCGACGGGTTCTTCGCCAGGAACGCGGCGATCGGCGAGCCCTCGCCCAGCGGTTCCAGCAATTCGATCTTGGTGTTGCCGACATTGACGAACACCACAGTGACACCGTGCTCCGGCAAAGCCTGCGGCTCCGTCACTTCGGCGCCAAGCGTGTTGCGATAGGCGGCAACGGCAGCAGCCAGATCCGGCACCGCCAGCGCGACATGGTTGAGGCGTCCAAGCATGGAATGCTCCGTATCAGGGCAGTATGGCAATAAGGCAGTACGGCAATGGGGAAAGACAGGGCTAGAAGTGAGCGCATTCCTACTGCCCTACTGCCCTACTGCCCTACTGCCCTACTGCCCTACTCCCTTATTCCCCTATTCGTCACCGCGTGACGAAGACAGTCACCAGCGGCTTCTTGCCCCAGGCTTCGTTGGCCGCGCCGCGCACCGCGCGCCGCACCGCTTCCTGCACCAGATCGAGGTCCTTGCGCCGCTGGCGCGGAATCGAATCGACCGCGCCGACGGCCGCATCGATCATCAAATCCTCCAGCGTCTCGCCGCTGGCATCGGCTTCCGCGACGCCGATGGCGACCAGGTCGGGATCGCCGGCCAGTTCGTATTTGTCGTCAAGCACGACATTGACCGCGACATGGCCGGCAAAGGAAAGCTTGCGCCGGTCGCGAATGCCCATCGCCTGGTCGGTGCCGATCAGATTGCCGTCCTTGTAGATGCGGCCGAACGGCACCTGGTCGATGATGGTGGCGGGGCCAGGAGCAAGCCTCAGCATGTCGCCGTCGCGCACCTGCGCCACCTGGCCGATGCCGGAGGTCGACATCAGCGAACCCTGCGCCACCAGATGCGCCGCCTCGCCATGCACGGGAACGCCGATCTGCGGGCGCACCCATTCATACATCTTGCGCAACTCGCTGCGGCGCGGGTGGCCGGAGACATGCACCAGCGCGTCGCCATCCTCGATGATCTTGATGCCGAGATCGATCAGGCGGTTCTTGATCTCGAGGATCGCCTTCTCGTTGCCGGGAATGGTGCGCGAGGAAAACACCACCGTGTCGCCCGCCGTCAGCGACACCGATTTCATCTCGTCGCGCGACAGTTTCGCCAGTGCCGCCAGCGGTTCGCCCTGGCTGCCGGTGCAGATGATGACCAGGTTTTCGCGCGGGATGAAGCCGAAATCCTCCTCGGCGATGAATTCCGGCAGGCCGTCCATGTAGCCAAGCTCGTCGGCGACGTCGATGACGCGCTTCAGCGAGCGGCCGAGCACCAGACACTGGCGGCCGGCATCGCGCGCCGCCCTGGCGATGGAGACGATGCGTCCGACATTGGAGGAGAAGGTGGTGACGGCGACCCGGCCCTTGGCGGCCTGGATGACGCCCTTGAGCCCTTCACCGACGGCAACTTCCGACGGCGATTCGCCTTCGCGCAGCGCATTGGTCGAATCGCAGATCAGCGCCAGCACGCCCTTGTCGCCATAGGCACGAAACCGCGCCTCGTCGGTCTTCGGCCCGATCGTCGGTTCCGGATCGATCTTCCAGTCGCCCGTATGGATGACGGTGCCTGCCGGCGTGGTGATGGCAAGCGACATCGGCTCGGGGATCGAATGCGCCACCGGAATGGCTTCGATCTCGAACGGGCCGACGGTGAACTTCTCGCCTGCCCGGTAGATCGTCAGCGGGATTTTCGGTGCCCCCTGCTCGCCCTGCCGCTTGGCTTCCAGCAGCCCGGCGCTGAACGGCGTCATCCACACCGGCGCCTTCAGCTTCGGCCAGGTGTCGAGCAGCGCGCCGTAATGGTCCTCATGCGCGTGGGTGATGATGATGCCGCGCAGATTGGCGAGGTTTTCCTCGATGAAGCGCGTGTCGGGCAGGATCAGGTCGACGCCCGGATGCGCCGCGTCGGGAAAGGTGACGCCGACATCGATGACGATCCATTCGCGCGCGCTCGGCGGGCCGTAGCCGTAGAGGGCGAAGTTCATGCCGATCTCGCCGACGCCGCCGAGCGGCACGAAGACGAGTTCAGCGTTTTCCGCTTTCGCCATGATTTTTCCCTTCCTGACCCTCAGGCCAGCCCATTATACCCGAGCCGACGCCACTGCGCCGAAATGCACGTCGCCTGCCGCGATCGTCAGGACAGTCCCCTCATCGTCGCGGATCACGAAACGGCAATCCTCGTCAATGGTTTCGAACACTCCACGCACCACATTACCGTCAATTCTGACGGCAACCTCGCCGCCGAGCCCCGCCGCGCGCGCCAGCCAGCGCCGCCTGACGGCGGCAAGGCCGCGGCCTTCATCCCACAGCCGGGCGTTCTCGCTCCAGGCATCCGACAGCGCCAGGAACAGCGTTTCGGCATCGCAAGTCGCGCCCAGAGCTTGCAGCGATGTCGCGGGATAAGGCAAATCGGGCGGATGCGCCACCACATTGACGCCGATGCCGACCGCCACCGCGAAACGGCCGCCCTCCAGTATCGCCGACTCCAGCAGGATGCCGGCGAGCTTGGCGCCGGAGGCCAGCACGTCGTTCGGCCATTTCAGCTCGAAACGGTTTTGTCCCTGGCTCGCCCCATCCAGCCCGACTGATATCCGGCCCTTCGGCACCACGGCATCCAGTGCGTCGGCAAGCGACAGGCCGGCAACGAAACCCAGCGTCGCGGAAAGGCGCAGTTCACCGCCGGTGATGACAAGCAAGGTCGCCGCGAGATTGCCTTCGGGCGACACCCAGGCGCGGCCGCGCCTGCCGCGTCCGCTTTCCTGCTTCTTGGAAACGACCCACAGCTTGCCCGGGTCACCTGCCCTTGCATGGTCGAGCGCCACCGTATTGGTGGAGCCGACGCTGTCATGGGCCTCGAGCCGGAACCCTTCCGACGCCGAGGTTGGGGCCAGCCGAAATGCCATCCCGTCAGAAAAATGTCTTGGCGGCGGCTTCGGCATAGGTGCCGATCGGTCCGCCGATCAGCACATAGAACAGCACGAAGGCGCCGCAGACGCCAAGCACGACACGCAATTCGGTGGCCATCGGCACGAAGCCGCCGACCGGTTCGTCGAACCACATGATCTTGATGATGCGCAGATAGTAATACGCCCCCACCACCGAAGCCAGCACGCCAATTATCGCCAGCGCATAGAGGTTGGCGTTGATGGCGGCGAGGAAGACGTACCACTTCCCCCAGAAGCCTGCGAGCGGCGGAATGCCGGCCAGCGAGAACATCAGGATGGTGAGGATCGTGGCCATGATCGGATTGGTCGAGGAGAGCCCGGCCAGGTCGCTGATCTGCTCGACATTGCCTTCCTTGCGCCGCATGGCGAGGATGAAGGCGAAGGTGCCAAGCGTCATCACCAGATAGATCAGCATATAGATGGCGACGCCGCGCACGCCGGCCTGGCTGTTGGCGGCAAGGCCGACCAGCGCGTAGCCCATGTGGCCGATCGAGGAATAGGCCATCAGCCGCTTGATGTTGGTCTGGCCGATCGCGGCAAAGGCGCCAAGCGCCATCGAGGCGATCGAGATGAAGACGATGATCTGCTGCCAGTCGGCGGCGATCGGCTTAAACGCGCCCATGGTAACGCGCACGATCAGCGCCATCGCCGCCATCTTCGGGGCGGCCGCCAGGAACGCCGTCACCGGCGTCGGCGCGCCTTCATAGACGTCGGGCGTCCACATATGGAACGGCACCGCCGAGATCTTGAAGGCAAGGCCAGCCAGCACGAAGACCAGGCCGAAAACGAGGCCGAGCTGGCGCTCGCCGCTGCCGAGTGCAGAGGCGATTTCCTGGAAGCCGGTGTTGCCGGTGTAGCCGTAGACCAGGCTGATGCCGTAGAGCAGCATGCCCGACGACAGCGCGCCGAGGACGAAGTACTTCAGGCCGGCCTCCGTCGAACGCAGGTTATCGCGGTTGATCGCCGCCAGCACGTAGATCGCCAGCGACTGCAGTTCGAGGCCGAGATAGAGCCCGATCATGCCGTTGGCCGAGATCATCAGCATCATGCCGAGCGTGCACAGCAGGATCAGCACCGGATATTCGAACTTGTCGAAACGCTCCGCCTTGGCAAAGCGCATCGACATGACGAGCGTCACCGCTGAGCCGACCAGCGCCAGCACCTTCATGAAGCGGGCGAAGGGATCCTGGATGAAGGCGTTGCCGTAGGCACTGCCCTGCCCTGTGGAAAAGATCAGCCAGGCGCCGGCGACCACCAGCACGGCGACGGCAAGGCCTGTCACCGTATTGGCGGTGTTGGCGCGCGAATAGGCCCCGACCATCAGCAACGCGAGCGCGCCGATGGCAAGGATCAGCTCGGGCGTCGAGAGCGACAGGCTGGAGAGAAGGTCCGGCGTCATGGTTCGCAAAACCCCTGGGTCAGTTCGCCGCCGCGGTCTGCGCGGCGCCGATGGATGCGGTGACATTGGTGACGAGCGACTTGACCGATTGGGCCGTCGCGTCGAAGACGGGAGCGGGATAGACGCCGAAGAAGATGACCAGCAAGACCAGCGGGTAGATGATCACCTTCTCGCGCAGCGACAGGTCGAGCAGCCCCTTGAGGCTGTCCTTGGTCAGCGCGCCGAAGATCACCCGGCGGTGGAGCCAGAGCGCGTAGGCCGCCGACAGGATGACGCCGGTGGCAGCGAAGAACGCCACCCAGGTGTTGACCCGGAACACGCCGAGCATGGTCAGGAATTCGCCGATGAAGCCCGACGTGCCCGGCAGGCCGACATTGGCCATGGTGAAGATCAGGAACACGGTGGCGTATTTCGGCATGTTGTTGACCAGGCCGCCATAGGCCGCGATCTCACGCGTGTGCATGCGGTCATAGATGACGCCGACGCACAGGAACAGCGCGCCCGAGACCAGGCCGTGGCTGAGCATCTGGAAGATCGCGCCCTGCACGCCTTCCTGGTTCATGGCGAAGATGCCCATGGTGACGAAGCCCATATGGGCGACCGACGAATAGGCGATCAGCTTCTTCATGTCCTCCTGCATCAGCGCCACCAGCGAGGTGTAGATGATGGCGACGACCGAGAGGGTGAACACCAGCGGCGCGAACATTTCGGAGGCCAGCGGGAACATCGGCAGGGAGAAGCGCAGGAAGCCGTACCCGCCCATCTTCAGCAGAATGCCGGCCAGGATCACCGAACCCGCCGTCGGCGCCTCGACGTGCGCGTCGGGCAGCCAGGTGTGCACCGGCCACATCGGCATCTTCACCGCGAAGGAGGCGAAGAAGGCAAGCCACAGCCAGGTCTGCATGTTGGCCGGGAAGCTGTGCGTCAGCAGCGTCGGGATGTCGGTCGTGCCGGACTGGAAGAACATCGCCATGATGGCGAGCAGCATCAGCACTGAGCCGGCGAGCGTATAGAGGAAGAACTTGAACGAGGCATAGACGCGCCGCTTGCCGCCCCACACGCCGATGATGATGAACATCGGGATCAGGCCGGCCTCGAAGAAGACATAGAACAGCACGATATCCAGCGCGCAGAACACGCCGATCATCAGCGTCTCGAGCAGCAGGAAGGCGATCATGTAGGCCTTGACGCGCTTGTCGATCGCTTCCCACGACGCCAGGATGCAGAGCGGCATCAGGAAGGTCGTCAGGATGACGAACAGCATCGAAATGCCGTCGACGCCCATATGGTAGGAAATGCCGGAGTCGAGCCAGGCAACCTTTTCGACGAACTGGAAGCCAGCCTGCGAATTGTCGAACCCTGTCCAGATGAACAGCGAGACGATGAAGGTGAACGTCGTCGTCAACAGCGCGATGGCGCGGATGTTGCGGCGCGCGTTTTCGCTGTCATCCCTGATGAACAGGATCAGCAGCGCACCAACCAGCGGCAGGAAGGTGACCAGCGAGAGGATTGGCCAGGCGGTCATCAGAGCATCATCCAGGTGACGAGTGCGGCAACGCCGATCAGCATGGCGAAGGCGTAGTGGTAGAGGTAGCCGGTCTGCAGCTTGACGACGCGGTTGGTGACATCGACGACGCGCGCCGAAATGCCATCCGGCCCGAGCCCGTCAATGATGGTGCCATCCCCGGTCTTCCAAAGGAAATGGCCAAGGCGCTTGGCGGGCCGCACGAACAGGAAGTCGTAGAGCTCGTCGAAATACCACTTGTTGAGCAGGAAGGCGTAGAGCCCGCGATGCTGCGCGGCGAGATTGACGGGCATTTCCGGCGAGCGGATGTAGAACTTCCAGGCCAGCGCGAAGCCGATCAGCATGGCGATGAAGGGCGACAGCTCGACCCACAGCGGCAGTTCGTGGATTTCGTGCAGGATGTGATTGTCCGGCAGCGTGAACAGCGACGCCTTCCAGAACTCGGCATAGCCCTCGCCGATGAAGGAATTGTGGAAGATGATGCCGGCAAACAGCGCGCCGGCGGCCAGCACGAACAGCGGCACCAGCATCACCGGCGGCGATTCATGCACATGGTGCATCACCTCATGGCTCGCCCGCGGCTTGCCGTGGAAGGTCATGAAGATCAGGCGCCAGGAGTAGAACGAGGTGAAGCAGGCGGCGATGACCAGCAGGATGAAGGCAATGCCGGCGACCGAATTGTGCCCGGCAAAGGCGCTCTCGATGATGGCGTCCTTGGAGAAGAAGCCGGCGGTGCCGATCACGGTCACCGGAATGCCGACGCCGGTCAGCGCCAGCGTGCCGATCACCATCATCCAGTAGGTGGTCGGGATCAGCTTTCTCAAGCCACCCATCTTGCGCATGTCCTGCTCGTCGGAGACGGCATGGATGACCGAGCCCGAACCGAGGAACAGCAGCGCCTTGAAGAAGGCATGCGTGAACAGGTGGAAGATCGCCGCGCCATAGGCGCCGACGCCGAGCGCCACGAACATGTAGCCCAGCTGCGAGCAGGTCGAATAGGCGATGACGCGCTTGATGTCGTTCTGGACCAGACCGACGGTGGCCGCGAAGAAGGCGGTGAAGGCGCCGATGAAGGTCACCACGGTCAGCGCCGAATGCGACAGTTCGAACAGCGGCGACAGCCGCGCCAGCATGAACACGCCCGCCGTCACCATGGTGGCGGCATGGATGAGCGCGGAGACCGGCGTCGGGCCTTCCATGGCGTCCGGCAGCCAGGTGTGCAGCGGCACCTGCGCCGACTTGCCCATGGCGCCCATGAACAGGAGCAGGCAGACGACCGTCATGGCCGCCTGCTTGTCCAGCGCATAGCCGAGGAAGGTCAGCACGGCGGCGCCATGCGGCGCGCCTTCGGCCGGGATGAACGTCGCCGCATTGGCGAAGATGGTGCCGAGATTGACCGAGCCGAACAGCACGAACACGCCGAAAATGCCGAGCGCGAAGCCGAAATCGCCGACGCGGTTGACGACGAAGGCCTTGATGGCTGCGGCGTTGGCCGACGGCTTCTTGTACCAGAAACCGATCAGCAGGTAGGAGGCGAGACCGACCCCTTCCCAGCCGAAGAACATCTGCACGAGGTTGTCAGCCGTCACCAGCATCAGCATGGCGAAGGTGAACAGCGACAGATAGGCGAAGAAGCGCGGCCGGTTCGGATCGTGGTGCATGTAGCCGATCGAATAGATGTGAACCAGCGCCGACACGGTGTTGACCACCACCAGCATCACCACCGTCAGCGTGTCGATGCGCAGCGCCCAGGAGACGTCCAGCCCGCCGGACTGGATCCAGTGCAGCACCGGCACGGTGAACACCTCGCCATGGCCGAAGCCGACGCTGAAGAAGGCGACCCATGACAGAACAGCCGAAATCACCAGGAAACCGGAGGTGATGTATTCGGACGCCTTGGCGCCGAGCGACGTGCCGAACAGGCCGACGATCAGGAAGCCGAGCAGGGGAAGGAAGACGATGGCCTGATACATGGTGGTTCCGTCAACCCTTCATCATGTTCACGTCTTCGACCGCGATCGAGCCGCGGTTGCGGAAGAAGACGACGAGAATGGCAAGTCCAATGGCAGCCTCGGCCGCCGCGACCGTCAGCACGAACAGCGCGAACACCTGGCCGACCAGATCGCCGAGCGCTGCCGAAAAGGCGACGAAGTTGATGTTGACCGCAAGCAGGATCAGCTCGACCGACATCAGGATGACGATGACGTTCTTGCGGTTCAGGAAGATGCCGAACACGCCGAGCGTGAACAGGATTGCCGATACGGTCAGATAATGTGCGATGCCGACGACCATCTCAGACTCCTTCGCCCGACTTGACCTTGCGGATTTCCATGCCGGTGGCCGGCGTGCGGCCGACCTGGGCTGCGATCGACTGCCGCTTGACCCCTTCCTTGTGGCGCAGCGTCAGCACGATGGCGCCGATCATGGCAACCAGCAGGATGAGGCCCGAAATCTGGAAGTAGTAGAGGTAGTCGGTGTAGAGGATGTCGCCGAGCGCGGCCGTGTTCGAACGCGTGGCGAGATCGGGAATGGGCTTCGACACCGTCGCGGCCAGCTTCGGCGCGAATGTGTAGCCGCCGAGTACGACGATCAGCTCCGCCGCCAGGATCAGCCCGACCAGCGCGCCGATCGGCGCGTATTGCAGCGCGCCCTCTTTCATTTCGGCGAAGTCGACATCCAGCATCATGACGACGAACAGGAACAGCACCATGACCGCGCCGACATAGACGACGAGCAGGATCATCGCCAGGAATTCGGCGCCGGTCAGCATGAACAGGCCGGCGGCGTTGAAGAAGGTCAGGATCAGGAACAGCACCGAATGCACGGGGTTGCGCGACGAAATGACCATGAACGCCGAGGCCACGGCGACAAAGGCGAAGAGGTAGAAAAAGGCCGCCTCTAGTCCACTCAGCATTGGGGTTCCCCCGGGTTCCTGTCCAAACAGGACGCTCGTCCTGTTTGTTCTCTGCGACCGCCTCCGGTCGTCAAGTTGCGTGTTCCTATCGCATGTTCCGATCGGGTTGAAAGACCCGATCGAAAGAAACATGCGACACTCTTTTCATCCGGAGGATGATCTGGTCCGAAAAGTCTGCAACTTTTCGGCATCATCCTCTGGACGAGGCCCCTCGCCCCGTCCATGCGTCAAATATCAGCGGTAGGGCGAGTCCAGCGAGATGTTGCGCGCCAGTTCGCGCTCCCACCGGTCGCCATTCGCCAGCAGCTTGTCCTTGTCGTAGTAGAGCTCCTCGCGCGTCTCCGTCGCGAACTCGAAATTCGGCCCCTCGACAATGGCGTCGACCGGGCAGGCTTCCTGGCAGAAGCCGCAATAGATGCACTTCACCATGTCGATGTCGTAACGCACCGTGCGGCGCGTGCCGTCGTTACGGCGCGGGCCCGCCTCGATGGTGATGGCCTGCGCCGGGCAGATCGCCTCGCACAATTTGCAGGCAATGCAGCGTTCCTCGCCGTTGGGATAGCGGCGCAGCGCATGCTCGCCCCGGAAGCGCGGGCTGGTCGGCCCCTTCTCGTGCGGATAGTTGATCGTCTCCTTCGGCGCGAAGAACTGGCGCATCGACAGGAAGAAGGCACTGACGAAATCCTGCAGCAGCAGCGATTTGGCGGCTTGGCCGAGAGCGGACATCACGCAAACCCCGTGATCTTGAGGAAGGCTGCGGTGGCGACCACCATGAACAGCGAGATCGGCAGGAACACTTTCCAGCCCAGCCGCATCAGCTGGTCGTACCGGTAGCGCGGCACGAAGGCCTTCACCATCGAGATGCCGAAGAACACGAAGCAGACCTTCAGCACGAACCAGATGACGCCGGGCACCCAGGTGAAGGGCGCGAAGTCGAACGGCGGCAGCCATCCGCCAAGGAACAGGATGGTGGCCAGCGCGCACATCAGGACGATGGCGACATACTCGCCGAGGAAGAACAGCAGGAACGGCGTCGACGAATATTCGACCATGTGGCCGGCGACCAGTTCCGATTCGGCTTCGACCAGGTCGAAGGGCGGCCTGTTCGTCTCGGCCAGCGCCGAGATGAAGAAGATGATGAACATCGGGAACAGTGCCAGCCAGTTCCAGTCGAGGAAGGTGTTGGGCAGGCCAAGCCGCGTGCCAAGCCCACCCTGCTGCGACAGCACGATATCGCTGAGGTTGAGCGAGCCGGCGGTGAGCAGCACGGTGACGATGACGAAGCCGATCGACACTTCGTAGGAAACCATCTGCGCGGCCGAACGCAGCGCGCCGAGGAACGGGTACTTCGAGTTGGAAGCCCAGCCGCCCATGATCACGCCATAGACCTCGAGCGAAGAGATGGCGAAGACATAGAGGATGCCGACATTGACGTTGGCGATCGCCCAGCCCTGGTTGACCGGAATGACCGCCCAGGCCGAAATCGCCAGCACCGCCGACACCAGCGGCGCCAGGAGGAACACGCCCTTGTTGGCGCCTGACGGGATGACCGGTTCCTTGAAGACGAATTTCAGCAGATCGGCGAAAGCCTGCAGCGTGCCCCACGGGCCGACGACGTTCGGGCCGCGGCGCAACTGCACCGCCGCCCAGATCTTGCGGTCGGCATAGAGTATGTAGGCGACGAAGATAAGCAGCACCACGATCAGCACGACTGACTTCAGAAGAATCAGCAGCGCCGGCAGCACGTAGAAGGAGAAGAAGGTGTCCATGCTTATTCCGCCGCCTGCTTGAAGCCGCTCTTGGCCAGTGCCGAGCATTCCGCCATCACGGCGGACGCCCGCGCAATCGGGTTGGTCAGGTAGAAATCCTTGACCGGCGAGGTGAAGGTGCCCTTGTTCAGACGCCCGCCGAGCTTCGCCACGCCAGCGATATCCTCGGCATTGCCGGCCGCGACCTGATCGATGCGGGCCAGATGCGGGTATTCGCCATAGAGTTTCGCGCGCAGCTGCGGCAGCGAATCGAATGGCAGCTTCTTGCCCAGCACATCCGAAAGGGCCCTGAGAATTGCCCAGTCCTCGCGCGCATCGCCAGGCGCAAAGCCGGCGCGGTTGGTCTGCTGCACGCGCCCTTCGGTGTTGACGTAGGTGCCCGACTTCTCGGTGTAGGCAGCCGCCGGCAGGATGACGTTGGCACGGTGCGCGCCATGGTCGCCATGGGTGCCGATATAGACGACGAAAGCGCCGCCGGTCTTGCCCATGTCGATCTCGTCGGCGCAGAGCAGGAACAGCACGTCCGTTTCGCCCAGCATGCCGGCGACATCCTTGCCGCCCTCGCCCGGCACGAAGCCGAGATCGAGGCCGCCGACCCTGGCCGCCGCATTGTGCAGCACGGCAAAGCCGTTCCAGTCGGCGCGTGCGGCGTTGACGGCCGTGCTAAGCTTCGCCGCCTGGCCGAGCACGGCCGCGCCGTCGGCGCGCGCCAGCGCGCCCTGGCCGACGATGATCAGCGGATGCGTCGCCTTCTTCAGCGTCTGGAAGAACTTGCCATTGCCGTCGGCCAAATCCTTCAGCGAATCCGGCCCGGCGCCGAGCAATTCATACTCGTAGCGCGTGTCGCCGATATCACCGATGACGCCGACCGGCAGATTGCCGACCCGCCAGCGCTTGCGGATGCGGGCGTTGAGCACCGAGGCCTCGAAGCGCGGATTGGCGCCGATGATCAGCACCGCGTCGGCCTGCTCGATACCTTCGATGGTCGGGTTGAAGATGTAGCTGGCGCGGCCCAGCGCCGGATCGAGTGCTGCGCCATCCTGGCGGCAGTCGACATTCTTGGAGCCAAGCGAAGCCATCAAAAGCTTCAGCGCATAGATTTCCTCGACCGCCGCGAGATCGCCAGCGATGGCGCCGATCTTCTCGGGCGTGGTCTTCGACACCGCGTCCTTGATGGCGGTGAAAGCTTCGGCCCAGCTCGCCGGGACCAGCTTGCCGTCCTTGCGCACATAGGGGCGGTCGAGGCGCTGCGTGCGCAATCCGTCCCAGATGAAGCGGGTCTTGTCGGAGATCCACTCTTCGTTCACCTGCTCGTTGACGCGCGGCAGGATGCGCATCACTTCGCGGCCGCGGCTGTCGATGCGGATCGCCGAGCCGACAGCGTCCATCACGTCGATGGATTCGGTCTTGGTCAGTTCCCACGGCCGCGCCTGGAAGGCGAAGGGCTTGGAGGTCAGCGCGCCGACCGGGCAGAGGTCGATAACGTTGCCCTGCAGCTCCGAGGTCATCGCCTGTTCGAGATAGGTGGTGATCTCGGCATCCTCGCCGCGGCCGATCAGGCCAAGCTCGGAAATGCCGGCGACTTCCGTGGTGAAGCGGACGCAGCGCGTGCAATGGATGCAGCGGTTCATCACCGTCTTGACCAGCGGGCCGATATATTTGTCTTCGACGGCGCGCTTGTTCTCGTGATAGCGCGAGGAATCGACGCCGAAGGCCATCGCCTGGTCCTGCAGGTCGCACTCGCCGCCCTGGTCGCAGATCGGGCAATCCAGCGGATGGTTGATCAGCAGGAACTCCATCACGCCTTCCCGGGCCTTCTTGACCATAGGCGTGTTGGTGAAGATTTCCGGCGGCTCGCCATTGGGGCCGGGGCGCAGATCGCGCACGCCCATGGCGCAGGAGGCCTGCGGCTTGGGCGGCCCGCCCTTCACCTCGATCAGGCACATGCGGCAATTGCCGGCGATCGACAGCCGCTCATGGAAGCAGAAGCGCGGCACTTCCGCGCCCGCGTCTTCCGCCGCCTGCAGCAGCGTGTAGTGGTCGGGTACAGTGATCTCTTTCCCGTCGACCTTGAGCTTTGCCATTCGCTTCAAACCCCTGCGGATTTCCCGCAATCTCATTTCCCGGGCGCGGCAGACGCGGCGCCCGGCATTTCATTCACTTCTTGGCGGCCAGCACAGCCGCCTGCGCAGTCCAGTCGTCACGCCCGATGCGGCCGTTGAACGACAGATAATCGTCGACCCAGGCGATCTCCTGCGGCGACCAGGCGGCGATCTGGGCATAGGTCCAGATGCCAAGCCCGTTCAGCACCTTTTCCAGCTTCGGGCCGATGCCCGATATCGCCTTGAGGTCGGACGGCTTCGCCGGCTTGTCGATCGCCCTGGGCTGCCTGAAATCCTCGGGCAGCAGCACATCGGCGGCCTCGCCGGCCGCCGGAGCCGCATTCACCGCCGGTGCCGTGGTGGCGGCTTCCTTGGCGGCGATGTCGGTGACCTCCTGCGCGAAGGACTGCGCCTCGGCGATCATGCTCTTGGCCGTCGCCCGCGCCTTGATGGACGACGCGTTCGCGTCCTCGAATTGCTCGACGCGGGCCTCGAAATCCTCCATCAGCGGCTGCATCAGGCGCTGAGATGCCTCGACGGCGCCCGAAAGCGCGCCCATCCAGACGCCGAACGCATGGTTGGCGAGCCCGATGCCAAGCGCCGACATCGCCGCCGCACCCGCGACAGGGTGCACGAAAAGGTTGACGGCGCTGGCCATCTCCTTCGGCATCATCCTGGTCAGGTCCTGGTTCATCTTTTCGATCTGGTCCAAATTGGGCATCAATGGGTAGGGTGTCGAATACGGCGCCATAGAGTTCTCCTGGTCGTTTCTTCGTTCGCCCCGACCCGTTATTCCAGCTTCGGGCTTTCGCCCGCACTCACGATTTCTACTATTCCGCCGCCACCATCACCGGTTCGGCGCGGTGCGCGTTGCGCGAAAACTCGTCAATGCGCCGCTCCACCTCGCCTCGGAAATGCCGCATCAGGCCCTGGATCGGCCATGCCGCCGCGTCGCCCAGCGCGCAGATCGTGTGGCCCTCGACCTGTTTGGTGACGTCGAGCAGCATGTCGATCTCGCGCTTCTGCGCCTCGCCGCGCACCAGCCGCTCCATCACCCGCCACATCCAGCCGGTGCCCTCGCGGCACGGCGTGCACTGGCCGCAGCTCTCATGCTTGTAGAAATAGGACAGCCGCGCGATCGCCTTCACGACGTCGGTCGACTTGTCCATGACGATGACGGCCGCCGTGCCCAGGCCGGATTTGAGGTCGCGCAGCGCGTCGAAATCCATCGGCGTGTCGATGATCTGCTCGGCCGGCACCAGCGGCACGGAAGCGCCGCCCGGAATGACGGCGAGCAGATTGTCCCAGCCGCCGCGGATGCCGCCGCAATGCGTCTCGATCAGCTCGCGGAACGGGATCGACATCGCCTCTTCGACGGTGCACGGGTTGTTGACGTGGCCGGAGACGCAGAACAGCTTGGTGCCGACATTGTTGGGCCGGCCGAAGGACGAGAACCAGGCCGCGCCCCGGCGCAGGATGGTCGGCGCCACAGCGATCGATTCGACATTGTTGACGGTGGTCGGGCAGCCATAAAGGCCGACATTGGCCGGGAATGGCGGCTTCAGCCTGGGCTGGCCTTTCTTGCCCTCAAGGCTCTCCAGCAGTGCGGTCTCTTCGCCGCAGATATAGGCGCCGGCGCCGTGATGCATGTAGACGTCGAAATCGTAGCCCGAGGTGTTGTTCTTGCCGATCAGCTTGGCCTCATAGGCCTCCTCGATGGCCCGCTGCAGCGCCTCGCGCTCGCGGATGAACTCGCCGCGCACATAGATGTAGGCCGCGATCGCGCCCATGGCGAAGCCGGCGAGCAACGCGCCCTCGACCAGCGTGTGCGGGTCGTTGCGCAGGATGTCGCGGTCCTTACAGGTGCCGGGCTCGGATTCGTCGGCATTGATGACGAGATAGCTCGGCCGGCCATCGCTCTGCTTGGGCATGAACGACCATTTCAGCCCGGTCGGGAAGCCGGCGCCGCCACGGCCGCGCAGGCCCGACGCCTTCATCTCGTTGACGATCCAATCGCGCCCCTTGGCGACGATGCCGGGCGTGTTGTCCCAGGCGCCGCGCGCCATCGCGCCGGCCAGCGACTTGTCGAAGAGGCCGTAGATGTTGGTGAAGATGCGGTCTTTGTCCTGAAGCATTTTTCGTCCCTCAGACCGGCTTCTTGCCGAAGACGCGGATGTATTCGGCGACGCCGCCCTTGGCGAGCGCCTTTGCCTGCTTGACCCAGTCGTCGCGCTCGATGCGGCCGTGGAAGGAGAGATAGCCGTCCATCCAATCGCGCTCGGCCTTCTTCCAGGAAGCGACCTGCGCGAAGGTGAAGATGCCCAGCGTATGCAGGACGCCCTCGATCTTCGGGCCGACGCCGGAAATCAGCTTGAGATCGTCGACCGCGGCCGGCCTGTCGATGCCGGCCGGGCGATTCTTGTCCTCCAGCGATGGTTTTGCCGGCTTTGCGGCTGGCGCCTTGGCTTCCGGCGCCTTGAAGGCGGCGGCCGGTTCGGCCTTGGACTTGGGCCCGTTGCGCTGCTTGGAAACCTTCTCGACTTCCGGCGCTGCCTTGTTGGCATTGGCGGCTGAATGCAGCGGCGCCGAAACGCTCGCCGCCTTCTCCGCCGCCGGCGCCACCTTGGTCTTTGACGGTGTCTTCAACGCCGGGCTGGTTTCAGGCGCATCGGTCTTCGGCTTGCCGGCATTGGACGGCGCGACGGGAGCGGCAGCGGGCGCCGGAACGGGCGCAGCGGTGATCGCGCCGGGTGCCGCCTTGGCGGCATTGGCTGCTTCCCTCGCCTCCCTGTCACGGGTCGACTTGAGGATCGCCTTTTCGCTCTTCAGCGTGGTCAGGCCGGAGGCCGGCTCCGAGCCGGTACGGCCGTTCTGCGGTCCCGGAGCCACCGAGGCGCCCTTGCCCGCGTCATAGAGATCGATGATTTCAGCCAGCCGTTCCGGCGTCAGATCCTCGAACGTGTCCTTGAACACCATGACCATCGGTGCGTTGACGCAGGCGCCGAGGCACTCGACCTCTTCCCACGACAAGGTGCCCTTGTCGTTGGTGTGGAACTGGTCGTGGTGGATTTTCGAACGGCAGACATCCATCAGCGCTTCCGAGCCGCGCAGCATGCAGGGCGTGGTGCCGCAGACCTGGATGTGCGCGCGGGTGCCGACGGGATTGAGCTGGTACTGCGTGTAGAAGGTCGCGACCTCGAGCCCGCGAATCCTGGGCATGCCGAGCATGTCGGAAATCGTCTCGATCGCCGCCTTGGTGACCCAGCCTTCCTGCTCCTGCGCGATCATCAGCAAGGGAATGATCGCCGACTGCTCGCGGCCCTTCGGGTACTTCTTGATCCATTGCTTCGCCGCGGCCGCGTTCGCCCGGTTGAAGGCGAAGGATGCTGGCTGGACGCTGGCTTCTGCGAGACGGCGGACTGACATTTAGCGATCGACCTCACCAAACACGATGTCGAGGGAGCCGAGGACGGCGGTGACGTCGGCCAGCATGTGGCCGCGGCAGAGGAAATCCATGGCTTGCAGATGCGCGAAACCCGGCGCGCGCAGCTTGCAGCGGTACGGCTTGTTGGTGCCGTCGGAGACCAGATAGACGCCGAACTCGCCCTTCGGCGCCTCGACGGCCGCGTAGACCTCGCCGGCCGGCACGCGATAGCCCTCGGTGTAGAGCTTGAAGTGATGGATCAGCGCTTCCATCGACCGCTTCATCGCCTGGCGCTTGGGCGGAACGACCTTGCCGTCGAGGTTCGACACCGGGCCGGTGCTTTCCTTGCCGAGCAGCAGGTCGACGCACTGGCGCATGATCCGCGCCGACTGGCGCATCTCTTCCATGCGCACGAGGTAACGGTCGTAGCAGTCGCCATTCTTGCCGATCGGAATGTCGAAATCCATTTCCGAATAGCATTCATAGGGCTGCGACTTGCGCAGGTCCCATGCCGCGCCCGAACCGCGCACCATGACGCCGGAAAAGCCCCAGGCCCAGGCATCGGCCAGCGAAACGATGCCGATATCGACATTGCGCTGCTTGAAGATGCGGTTGCCGGTCAAGAGCTTGTCGAGGTCGTCGATCGACTTCAGGAACGGGTCAATCCACTTGCCGATGTCCTCGACCAGCTGGCGCGGCAGGTCCTGGTGGACGCCGCCGGGGCGGAAATAGGCGGCATGCATGCGCGAGCCGGAGGCGCGCTCATAGAACACCATCAGCTTTTCGCGCTCGACGAAACCCCACAGCGGCGGCGTCAGCGCGCCGACGTCCATGGCCTGCGTCGTCACATTGAGGATGTGCGACATGATGCGACCGATTTCGCAATACAGCACGCGGATCAGCTGGCCTCGCCTCGGCACTTCGATGCCGAGCAGGCGCTCGGCGGCCAGCGCGAAAGCATGTTCCTGGTTCATCGGCGCGCAATAGTCGAGCCGATCGAGGTAAGGCACGGCCTGCAGATAGGTTTTTGCCTCGATCAGCTTTTCCGTACCGCGATGCAAGAGCCCGATATGCGGATCGACGCGATCGACGACTTCGCCGTCGAGCTCCAGCACGAGGCGCAAAACGCCGTGCGCCGCAGGGTGTTGCGGGCCGAAATTGATGTTGAAATTGCGGACGGAGGTTTCAGCCATTCTGGCGCCTCAATTCGTCTTGGCTTTTTCGTCCCCGGGCAGCACGTAGTCGGTGCCTTCCCAAGGGGAAAGAAAATCAAAATTGCGGAATTCCTGCTTGAGCTCGACCGGCTCGTAGATGACGCGCTTGGCTTCGTCGTCGTAGCGCACCTCGACGAAGCCGGTCAGCGGGAAATCCTTGCGCAACGGATGGCCTTCGAAACCGTAGTCGGTCAAAAGCCTGCGCAGGTCGGGATGACCCGAGAACAGCACGCCATAGAGATCGTAGGTCTCGCGCTCGAACCAGTCGGCACCCGGGAAAACGCCGGTGATCGACGGCACCATCGTCTCTTCGTCGGCCTGCGCCTTGACGCGGATGCGGACATTCTGTTTCGGCGAAAGCAGGTGATAGACGACGTCGAAGCGCTTGGCGCGCGACGGATAGTCGGCGCCGCAGACATCGATGATCGAGATGAACTGGCACCGCGGATCATCGCGCAGGAAGGTCATTACCTCGACCAGATCGCGCGGCTCGACATGGATGGTGAGCTCGCCATAGGCGATATCAGCGCCATTGACGCGACCAATCAGCTTTTCGCCGAGATAGGTCGACAGTTCGCTAAGGGATGCGGCCATGGATTTACCGTTCGATCGTGCCGGTGCGGCGGATTTTCTTCTGCAGGAGAAGAATGCCGTAGAGCAAAGCTTCGGCGCTCGGCGGGCAGCCGGGCACATAGATGTCGACCGGCACGACGCGGTCGCAGCCGCGCACCACCGAATAGGAATAGTGGTAGTAGCCGCCGCCATTGGCGCAGGAGCCCATCGAGATGACGTAGCGCGGCTCCGGCATCTGGTCGTAGACCTTGCGCAGCGCCGGAGCCATCTTGTTGGTCAGCGTGCCGGCGACGATCATGATGTCGGACTGGCGCGGCGAGGCGCGCGGCGCGACACCGAAACGCTCCGAATCGTAGCGGGGCATCGAGGTGTGGATCATCTCCACCGCGCAGCACGCCAGACCGAAGGTCATGAACATCAGCGAGCCCGAGCGCGCCCAGGTGATCAGCGCCTCGGTCGAGGTGACCAGGAACCCCTTGTCGGCGAGCTCATTGTTGATTTCGAGGAAGAAGGGATCGTCCTCCCCCACCGGCCGGCCAGTGTTGGGATCGATAATGCCCTTCGGCTTCGGCGCGACGAGGGTGCCTGAACTGTCGTTCAATCCCATTCCAGCGCTCCTTTTTTCCATTCATAGGCAAAGCCGATGGTCAGCACTGCCAAAAACACCATCATCGACCAGAAACCCAGCATGCCGATCTTCGTGAAGGACACCGCCCAGGGAAACAGGAAGGCCACTTCGAGGTCGAAGATGATGAACAGGATCGACACCAGGTAGAAACGGATGTCGAATTTCATGCGGGCATCGTCGAACGAGTTGAAACCGCACTCGTAGGCGGAAAGCTTTTCGGGATCGGGATTGCGGTAAGCCACCAGGAACGGTGCGGCCAGCAGCGCCAGGCCGACGACCAGCGCCACGCCGATGAACAGGACGATGGGCAGGTATGAACTGAGGAGTGCGTTCATGCAGCGGCTTTCCGTTGGCGCCAATCCACTTTGATTACAGCACCGGACCTTAATGCGGAAGCGTGACAGATTAACCGCTGAACCGTTTTAAGGGGCCTATGCTGCAACGCGGCGAGGGTTAGCGCAGCACTTCCAGCGAAGCAAGTCAAACCTTGTTCAAAACGCCGACCTGGACGGCATATCCGGAGAAACTGGTCCGATCCGCTCCTGTTTGATTTCCTTCACTTTTCACTCCACTTTTATCTCCTGACAGGGTTGCCGCCAAAACCCTGCTAGCATGGGCCGGAATCACCCGTCAGACCAACAGCCGAAGCACCCCAGAGTGATGCCTGCATGAAGGAAAAGATCTCGCTTGCCACCGCCCGGCGCATCGCGCTCGCCGCGCAGGGGTTTCTCGATCCCCGTCCCGCCGGCACGCCCGGCCGCCGCCACTTCGCCCGCGTGCTCTCGCGCACCGGCCTGCTGCAGATCGATTCCGTCAGCGCGGTGGTGCGCGCGCATTACATGCCGCTCTATTCGCGGCTTGGCCCCTACCCGCTCGCTCTGCTCGACAATGCCGCCGTGACGCGCAAGCGCACGGTCTTCGAATACTGGGCGCACGAAGCATCCTTCCTGCCGGTCGAGACCTATCCGCTGATGCGCTGGCGCATGCAGCGCGCCGAACGGGGCGACGAGATGTATCTGGGCCTGGCCAAATGGGGCCGCGAGCACGCCGCCTATATAGAAGAGATCTACCGCGAGGTCGTCGCACGCGGTCCGATCGCCGCTTCGGCACTGGAAGGCCAGAAAGGCTCCGGCGGCTGGTGGGGCTGGAGCCATGCCAAGCATGCCTTCGAGTGGCTGTTCTGGGCCGGGCGCATCACGACGGCGCACCGCCGCGGCTTCGAGCGCTTCTACGACCTGCCCGAGCGCGTGCTGCCGCAGGCGATCCTCGACCTGCCGGTGCCCGCCCCGGAGGACGCGCACCGCGAATTGCTGCGCATTTCCGCTCGCGCCCATGGCATCGCGACATCAGGCGATTTGCGCGACTACTTTCGGCTGTCGCCGGCCAACATGAAGGGCCGGCTGGAGGAACTGGTCGAGACCGGAGAACTGCTGCAGGTGCGAGTCGAGGGTTGGGACAAGCCGGCTTACCTTCACAAGGATGCCCGCCTGCCCCGGAAAATCGAGGCGCGCGCCTTGCTCGCACCGTTCGACCCGGTCGTCTTCGAGCGCTCGCGCTCGGAGCGGCTGTTCGATTTCCACTACCGCATCGAGATCTATACGCCGGCCGAAAAGCGCCAATACGGCTACTACGTCCTCCCCTTCCTGCTCGGCGACCGGATCGTCGCCCGCGTCGACCTCAAGGCGGACCGGCCGGCCAGCGTGCTGCGCGTCCACGCCGCCTACGCCGAGCCCGGCGCGCCGCCCGAAACCGCTGCGCAACTGTTCGAGGAATTGAAACAGATGCAGGGCTGGCTCGGCCTTGAACGCATGGACGTGACGTCCGCCGGCGATCTGGGTCCGGCGCTGGCCGACATGACGGTGTCGTAAGCCCGCGTTGACACCGCTACCCGCAAAAGCCTAAATCCGGTCCAGACGGTCCCCTGCCCGCAACGGCAGGGGCTAAGAGGGAATGCGGTGCGGGGTGAAAAATCTCAAATCCGCGGCTGTCCCCGCAACTGTAAGCGAAGAGCCAAGGCCGAAAGCCACTGGGAGTTTCCCGGGAAGGCGGCACCCAAGGCGATGACCCGCGAGCCAGGAGACCTGCCGTCTGCGACAAAAGAATCCGATCGCCCGGCGGGTTTCCGGGCAAGGAGCCCGGTTTTTGGACCAGAACAGCAGTTTTTCGGCTGGCACAACGGACAATGCGTCCGCCGACAGCGAAGCCTTGGCCGGCGTCACGGTCATCGTCTGCGCCTCCTGTCGCGACGAGACCGGCTCGGACGGGCATCCCCGCGCGGGCGAACTGTTGGCGCAGGACACGCGCCGTGCCGCATCTGATGCAAATATCCGCATCCGCACGGTCGAATGCCTCGGCAATTGCAAGCGCCGGCTGAGCGCCGCCATCCTGCGCGACGGCTGCTGGAGCTATGTCTTCGGCGACCTGACCGTGGCCAGCGGCGCCGACCTCGTCACCGGCGCGAAGCTCTTCGCCACCTCGACGGACGGCCTCATCCCCTGGCGTGGCCGGCCCGATTCCCTCAAGCGCGGCCTCGTTGCCCGTATTCCTCCCCTCGGCCTGTTGAAGGATTGATCATGAGCACTTCCGTATCTCGCGTCCCCTGCACCGTCGTCACCGGCTTCCTCGGCGCCGGCAAGACGACGCTGGTCCGCCATCTCCTGGAAAACGCCGGCGGCAAGCGCATTGCCATCATCGTCAACGAGTTCGGCGACATCGGCATCGACGGCGAGATTTTGAAGGGGTGCGGCATCGACACCTGTCCGGAGGAAAACATCGTCGAACTGGCCAATGGCTGCATCTGCTGCACCGTGGCCGACGATTTCGTGCCGGCACTCGACCAGATCCTGTCGCTCAACCCCAAGGTCGACCACATCCTGATCGAAACCTCCGGCCTCGCTCTGCCCAAGCCGCTGGTCCAGGCCTTCCAGTGGCCGACGGTGAAGAGCCGCGTCACCGTCGACGGCGTCATCGCCGTGGTCGACGGTCCCGCACTTGCCGAAGGCCGCGTCGCCAACGACATGGACGCCCTACAGGCACAGAGGACTGCTGACGACTCCCTCGACCATGACGACCCGGTCGAGGAATTGTTCGAGGACCAGATCGCCTGCGCCGACCTGATCATCCTGTCGAAGAGCGACCTGATGGACGCCGCCGGTTCGGCCCGCGCCAACGCCATCATTGGCGAACACTCCGCCCGCGCCGTGAAGATCGTGCCAACCTCGCACGGCAAGGTCGATCCGTCCGTGCTGCTCGGGCTCGGGCTCGCCGTCGAGGATGACATCGAGAACCGCAAATCCCACCATGACGGCGCCTTCGACCACGAGCATGACGACTTCGACACCTTCATCGTCGACATCCCGTCGATCGCCAATCCGGACGAACTGGCCAAGCGTGTCGCCACTGCCGCCGAACAGGAAAACGTGCTGCGCGTGAAAGGCTTCGTCGAAGTCGGCGGCAAGCCGATGCGGCTCCTGCTGCAGGCCGTCGGCCCGCGCGTCAATCATTACTATGACCGCGCCTGGACGGCCGAGGACGACCGCCGCTCGCGCCTCGTCGTCATCGGCCTCAAGGGGCTGAACCGCCCGGCAATCGAGCGTATACTCGCCGGCTGATTTTCAGACACGGGCCGCGATGCATATCCTCACCACGACCTCCGCCTCGCTCGACGATCTCGCCGAGCCGGTCGATCTGCGGCAGACGCCAGCGGATATCGTGGCCCTGTCCTTCACCGACAGCGATCTCGCCGGGCTGGCGGCCGCCTGGAAGGCGGATGTCGGCCGCCTACCCTCGATGCGGCTGGCGGCACTGCGCGACCTTCGCCATCCGATGTCCGTCGATCTCTGGATCGACAGTGTCGCGCGCCACGCCAAGATCATACTGGTGCGCATCCTCGGCGGCTACGACTGGTGGCGCTATGGCTGTGACCAGTTGGCCTCGACCGCACGCGAGCGCGGCATAAAACTGGCGCTGCTTCCCGGCGAAAGCCACGACGAGGATCTCAGGCTGATCGAAGCCTCGACGCTGCCGCGCCAGGAATTGGACGCGCTGCTCGGCTATTTCCGCGAGGGCGGCCCGGCCAATATGGGCGCACTGGTGCAGCGGCTGGCGGGGTTGGCTGGACAGGATGCTTATGTGACTGAGCCGGTCAGCGTGCCGAAAGCGGGCTACTACGAGCCGAACCGCGGCGTCGTCCCCCTCCCCCTCGAGGGGAGGGTCCGGCCGCAGGCCGGGGGTGGGGTCCTCTCCGAAGCGCGCCAACGCAAAGAAACGTCGCGTCCGGTCGTACCGACCCCACCCGGCCCTGCGGGCCACCCTCCCCTCGAGGGGGAGGGAAAGGTCGTCCCGATCCTCTTCTATCGCTCGATGCTGCTCGCCGCCGATATCGCGCCGATCGATGCGCTCTTTGAAGCACTACGGCAGCGCGGCATGGCGCCTGTCCCCATCTTCGTCTCCAGCCTCAAAGATCCGGCATCCCTGGCCTTCGTGGAAACGGCCCTCGCCACGCTCAAACCCGCCGCCATCATAACCGCGACCGCTTTCGCCTCCGGCGCCGAACCCGGCGTGGAAACCCTTTTCGACCGCGCCGGCGTGCCCGTCTTCCAGGTCATCGTCGCCACCACCCGCCGCGACGTCTGGGAGAACAACCAGCGCGGCCTGGCACCCGCCGACCTCGCCATGCATGTCGTGCTGCMCGAACTGGACGGCCGCATCCTCGCCGGCGCCATTTCCTTCAAGGGCGAAAGCGATGTCGATCCCGGACTTGGCCACCGCGCCTTCGCCAATCGGCCGGAACCGGATCGCGTGGCGCAGGTGGCCGACCGTGTGGCGGCCTTCATCAAGCTGCAGGCGACACCCCGCACCGAGCGAAAACTGGCCATCCTGATCCCGGACTACCCGAGCGCGCCGGGCAGGACTGGCTATGCGGTCGGCCTGGATGTCCCGTCGAGCGTGCTGGCCATGCTGCATGACCTGAAGGAGCAGGGCTATGTGGTTGAAGGGATTCCGCAATCGCCTCGGGCGCTGCTGGGTTTGCTGGAGCGGGGCGATCGGGGGTTGAGTCTGGACGACTACCTTCGCTTGTCCACGGAGTTGCCCAAGGCCGCATACGATGCAGTCGACGGTGCGTGGGGCAACGCCAATGACGAAGCTCACGTCAATGCGCCCCCCTCTGTCCTGCCGGACATCTCCCCCACTAGGGGGGAGATTGGCAGTTCCAGCGGCGGCCTTCCGTCTTCACCCGTGGAAATTGGTGAAAGCGGGCGTGAAGGAGCAATCTCCTCCCTTGAGGGGGGTGAGGAGTGGTCCGCGCAGCGGACGGAAAGCCAATTGCTTGGCTTTCCGAGCGACCAACGCCCGGAGCGACAGCGAAGGGCCGGGTCCGGCAGGACAGAGGGGGGCGCGTCGCGCCAGCCTTCACCATCAGGCAAACAGCACTTCCCCTTCCGCGCCGCGACCTTCGGCAACATCACCGTGGCGCTGGCTCCCGATCGCGGCCGCTCCGCGGATCGCCGCGCCGACTACCACGACCCGACGCTGCCGCCGCGCCACGCCCTGATCGCCTTCGGTCTCTGGCTGCGCAAATCGCTCGGCGTCCACGCCCTGGTCCATGTCGGCGCCCACGGCACGCTGGAATGGTTGCCCGGCAAGACGGTCGCGCTGTCGCAAAGCTGCTTCCCCGAGATCGTCACCGGCTCGCTGCCCGTCATCTATCCCTTCATCGTCTCCAACCCCGGCGAAGCGGCGCAGGCCAAGCGGCGCATCGCCGCCATCACCCTTGGCCATCTGCCGCCGCCGCTGACCGGCGCCGGGCTGGATGAGGATCAGCACAAACTCGAGCGCCTGGTCGACGAATACGCCCAGGCCGACGGCCTCGACCGCCGCCGCCGCGACCGCTTGGCCAAGCTGATCGTCGACACCGCCCAAAAGACCGGCCTTGCCGCCGAAGCCGGCGTCGCCAGGACCGACGCGCCCGACGAGGCGCTGCGCCGCATCGATTCCTGGCTCTGCGACCTCAAGGATTTCGCCATCAAGGACGGCCTGCATATTTACGGCCGTGCGGCTGAGGACGAGCCCGATGCCATGCGCCGCCAGAGTGCCGAGGCTGAAAGATCGGCGCTGCTTGCCGCGCTCGATGGCCGCCACGTCAAGGCCGGTCCGGCCGGCGCACCGGCGCGTGGCCGCTCAGACGTGCTCCCCACCGGCCGCAATCTGTTCACATCGGATCCACGCACAATGCCGACGCCGACCGCCTATGATCTGGGCAAGGCGGCGGCGGAAGAAGTGGTGCGCGGCTATCTGCAATCGCATGGCGACTGGCCGCGTTCGCTGGTCATCGACCTCTGGGGTTCGGCCTCGCTGCGCACCGGCGGCGAGGAGATTGCCCAAGGCCTGGCGCTGATGGGCTGCCGGCCGCAATGGGATGCCGCCACCGGCCGCATCACCGGCATCGAATTGCTGCCGCCGGCCACGCTCGGCCGCCCGCGCGTCGACGTCACCTGGCGCATATCGGGCCTGTTCCGCGACATGTTCCCGACCCAGATCGCGCTGATCGACGCCGCCGCCAACGCCGTTGCCGCGCGCGACGAAGAGGATTCGGAAAACCCGCTCGCGGCCAGGACACGCGCCGACGGCAAGATCAGCCCGCGCATTTTCGGCACCTCGCCCGGCACTTACGGCGCCGGCGTGGAAGATTTGTTGTCGAGCGGCGACTGGGGTGCGCGCGAAGAAATCGGCCGCGCCTATCTCGACGCCACCTCGCATGCCTATGGCGGCGCCGGCGGCGAAGGCATCTCCGCCCCCGGCGCCTTCGAGACCCGCATCGCCGAGGCCGACCTGCTCGTGCACACCGGCGACGACCCTGGCCGCGACATTCTCGAAGGCTCCGCCGACGTCGCCTTCATCGGCGGGTTTTCGGCCGCCCTTGCCGCGCTTGGCCGGAATGCCGACGTCATCGTGCTCGACACCACGGACCCGCAAAAGCCGAAGCCGCGCTCGATCAGTGAGGCCGTGTCGCGGGTGGTGCGCGCCCGCGCCGTCAATGCCCGCTTCATATCGGGCCAGATGCGGCACGGCCCGCGCGGCGCCTCGGAATTCGCCGAGACGGTCGACCGGCTTGTCGGCTTTGCCGAAACCACAAATGCCATTTCGGGCGCGCTGATCGAGGCCGTGCACGACGCCTATGTCGGCGACGCGGAAGTCCGCGCCTTCATCCTGCGCGAAAACCCGGCGGCCGCGAAAGTCATCGCCGAGCGTTTCCTGTCGGCGCGCCGGCGTGGCCTGTGGCATCCCTTGCGCAATTCGATCGACGATGATCTCGCCGCGCTGATTGCCGAGGCCGAGGCGCTGGGAGTGGCGGCATGAACGCCTTCTCGCGCCGCGGCGCCTGCCCGGCTTTGTCGGCGCCGATGCAGACCGGCGATGGGCTCTTGGTGCGGCTCAACCCGGTTGCTGGAGCATTGTCGCCGAAGCTTCTGATCGGACTGGCCGAATCCGCCTTGCGGCATGGCAACGGCATCATGGAAGTCACCGCACGGGGTAGTTTGCAGATACGCGGTCTGACAACGGAAAGTGCTGCACTGCTGGCAGCTGAGGTGGACGCACTGGGCATTGCGGTGCGGACCGGCGTGCCGGTCGAGACTGGCCCGCTGGCAGGCATCGACCCGCAGGAGATCGCCGATCCGCGACCGCTGGCTGAGCGGATCAGGGTAGCGATTGAAGAGGCCGGGCTGACGCCGAGGCTGGGGCCGAAGGTTTCGGTGATTGTCGACGGCGGCGGGCAATTGGCAATGGATGCGGTAACCGCCGATGTGCGGTTGAGGGCGGTACGGGGTGATGCCGGAGTTCAGTGGCAGGTGTCTGTCGCGGGTGATGGGCGGAGCGCACGATTGCTGGTCGAGGCGGAAGACGCCGCCACGCGCGACATTGTCGTCGCAGCGCTGAGGATGGTGGCCGAGAAAGGCCGTGAGGCACACGCAAGGGATTTGTCGGAGCGGCAGTTGGTGTCTCTGGCGGGTTGGCAATGCCTGATAGGTTTGCGCGAGGCGCGCCCCTCTTTCCGACCGGACATCGCCCCCACGAGGGGGGAGACTGCTCTTTCACGCTCGCCTTCGCCAATTTCTGACGCCGAAACGGCTGAGCAAATTTCCACCTTCGCTAGAACGGCGCTGCCGGCCGGGCCGCCAATCTCCCCACCTGTAGGGGAGATGTCCGGCAGGACAGAGGGGGGCACCTCGCGCAAGCCTGTCGGCCTTTTCCCCCTAAACACCGCCACTGCCCTCGGCATTGCCCTGCCCTACGGCAGCATGCCCGCGGACAAAATCATTGCCCTCGCCCAAAGCGCCCTCACCCTCGGCACCACCGAAATCCGCCTCGCCCAAGGCCGCGCCCTGCTTTTCCTTGGCCAGCCTGCCGCCACCAACCAGCCCCTACAAACCACCGCCGCCACCTTCGGCTTCGTCACCGCCCCCACCGACCCGCGCACCCGCATCGCCGCTTGCCCCGGCACGCCCGCTTGCGCCTCCGGCCGGATCGCCACGCGCGAGATCGCAGAGACGATCGCAGCGGAAAACGCCGACATCCTCGACTTCACGCTGCACGTTTCCGGCTGCGCCAAGGGCTGCGCGCATCCCGGTCCGGCGACACTCACGATCGTCGGCGGCGAAAATGGAGCCGGACTTGTCGTGAACGCGACGGCAAAGGCCCTTCCTGCCGGCTACAGGCCGGGCTATGACGCCGCGCGCGGCATCGGTCGCGTCGCAGCGGCAATCCGCAGCGCACGATTTCAGGGCGAGACCGCCGCCGCTTGCCTGACAAGGCTCGGGCCGGCAGCAATCGCCGAGACCTACCAACAGGAATGAGCATGGCCGCCTACGACTACATCCACGACGGCACGGCGATCTACGAGCGCTCCTTCGCCATCATCCGCGCCGAGGCGGACCTGTCTCGCTTCTCCGAAGCCGAGGCCGATGTCGCCATCCGCATGATCCATGCCTGCGGCCAGGTCGAAGCATCGAGCCACTTCGTTTTCTCCACTGACTTCGTCGCCGCGGCGCGCAAGGCCCTTGCCGCCGGCGCGCCGATCTTCTGCGACGCGGAAATGGTCTCGCATGGCGTCACTCGCGCCCGGCTGCCGGCCGGCAACGAGGTGATCTGCACGCTGCGCGACCCGCGCACGCATGAGATCGCCAGGGAGATCTGCAACACCCGTTCGGCTGCCGCGATCGACCTGTGGGGCGAGCGCATGGCGGGTTCCGTCGTCGCCATCGGCAATGCGCCGACCGCACTGTTCTATCTCCTGGAGAAATTGCGCGACGGCGCGCCGAAGCCGGCGGCCATCATCGGCATGCCGGTCGGCTTCGTCGGTGCGGCCGAATCGAAAGATGCGCTGGCCGAGAATTCCTATGGCGTGCCCTATGCCATTGTGCGTGGCCGGCTTGGCGGCAGCGCCATGACCGCCGCCGCGCTCAATTCCCTGGCGAGGCCCGGCCTGTGAACGCGCTCTCCAAAGGCAAGCTCGTCGGCGTCGGCACCGGTCCCGGCGACCCCGAACTGTTGACGCTGAAGGCCGCGCGCGCCCTGGCCGAGGCCGATGTCGTCGCCTATTTCGCCAAGCGCGGCAACAACAGCAATGCGCGGGCCATCGTCGAGGCGCGCTTCCGGCCCGATATGCTGGAACTGCCGCTGCTCTATCCCGTCACCACGGAGATCGACAAGGATCACGACGACTACCGCTCGCAGATCACCGGTTTCTACGAGGAGTCGGCCGAGAAGGTCGCCGAACACCTCGAAGCCGGCAGGATGGTTGCCGTCCTGTCCGAAGGCGATCCGCTGTTCTACGGCTCCTACATGCATCTGCATGTACGCCTCGCCCATCGCTTCCCCACGGAAGTCATTCCCGGCGTCACCGCAATGTCCGGCTGCTGGTCGCAGACCGGCGTGCCGATCGTGCAGGGCGACGACGTGCTGACCGTGCTGCCCGGCACAATGAGCGAATTCGAGCTGACGCGGAGGCTGGCCGACACCGATGCCGCCGTCATCATGAAGGTCGGCCGCAACCTGCCCAAGATCAGGCGCGCGCTGGAGGCTACCGGCAAGCTGACGCGCGCTGTCTATGTCGAGCGCGGCACCATGGCCGGCAGTGTCTCGATGAAGCTCGCCGACAAACCGGACGACAAGGCGCCCTACTTCGCCATAGTGCTGGTCGCCGGTTGGTCCGGCCGGCCTGGTGCCGTGGGAGCGCAGGCATGAGCGGCCGTCTCACCGTCATCGGCCTTGGGCCCGGCAATGCCGATCAGGTCACCCCTGAAGCCAGCCGCGCCGTCGCCGAGGCGAAGTTCTTCTATGGTTACAAGCCCTATCTCGACCGGCTGGAGTTGCGCCCGGACCAGACTCGCGTCGCCTCGGACAATCGCGAGGAACTCGCCCGCTCCAAGGATGCCTTGATCAAGGCCGCCGAGGGCCATGATGTCGCCGTCGTTTCCGGCGGTGACCCCGGCGTGTTCGCCATGGCGGCGGCCGTCTGCGAGGCGATCGAGGCCGGACCGGTGGAATGGCGCGCGATCGATGTCGCGGTCGTGCCCGGCATCACCGCCATGCTCGCCGTCGCCGCCCGCATCGGCGCGCCGCTCGGCCATGATTTCTGCGCCATTTCGCTGTCCGACAATCTGAAGCCGTGGGAACTGATCGAACTGCGGCTGCTGGCGGCGGCCGGCGCCGGCTTCGTCATCGCGCTCTACAACCCGATCAGCAAGGCGCGCCCTTGGCAGCTTGGCCGCGCCTTCGAATGCCTGACGGCGATCCTGCCGGGCACCACGCCTGTCATCTTCGGCCGCGCCGCCGGCCGGCCGGACGAACGCATCGAGGTCTACCTGCTGGCCGATGTCGACGCGCAGAAGGCCGACATGGCGACCTGCATCATCATCGGTTCGCCGGAAACCCGGATCATCAAGCGCGTCGACAGGCCGGCGCTGGTCTACACGCCGCGTTCGGCAGCGGGCTCGACAAAATGATCGACCCCAAATTGGTCAACAATCGCGGCGAGCTCATCGACGGTTTCAGCCGAAGGCACCTCCGGCAGATCAGGCCTGCGCACCATGACCACCTCGATGCCAAGCGCCCGTGCCGCGACGATCTTGCCATAGGTGGCAGCGCCGCCGCTGTTCTTGGACACGACGACGTCGATGCGATGGTTTTCGAGCAGCGCGCGTTCTTCCCCCTCGCCAAACGGCCCGCGCGCCAGCAGATAGCTCGCATCCGGCACGGCCAGCTTCGGCTCGACCGGATCGACGCTGCGGATGAGATAGTGGTGCTGCGGTGCTGCTTCGAAGGCAGCAACCTCTTGCCGGCCAAGCGCCAGGAAGACACGGCGCGGCGCGATTCCAAGCGCGTGAGCGGCACTGGCAACCGTATCAACCTCAGTCCAGCGGTCGCCTTCGACAGGCTCCCAGCCGGGACGGCGCAAGGCGAGGATCGGCACGCCGGTCAGCCGCGCCGCTTGCGCGGCATTGGCGGAGATTCGCGCGGCATAGGGATGCGTGGCGTCGATCAGCAGGTCCGTGCCCGTCTCCCCGAGATAGGCGGCCAGGCCCTCGGCGCCACCAAAGCCTCCGCTTCGCACGGGCACGCCTTGCGCGACGGGGCTTTCGGTGCGCCCGGCCAAAGACAAGGTGAGCGACATATCGGCACGCGCGGCCAGCTTTCCCGCCAGTTGCCGGGCTTCGCTGGTGCCACCGAGGATCAGAATTTTCTTCATGGGCACCATGTTGAACAGCGTCGGCGCTGCCCCTCACCCTTACCCTCTCCCCGTGAAGAACGGGGAGAGGGAGGCGTCAGCGTCGGAGCTTCTCCCTTCTCCCCGTCACTATACGGGGAGAAGGTGCCGGCAGGCGGATGAGGGGCAGCGCGACATGTCAAAACAACAGCCAACGCCAAAATGGCTCACCATCGTCGGCATCGGCGAGGACGGTTTAGCGGGTCTCGGCGACGAGGCCAAGCAGCGGATTGCCAAGGCCGAATTCATCTTCGGCGGCAAGCGGCACCTGGCGCTGGTCGCGTCATTCGCCAAGGGCGAGGCGCATCCCTGGCCGGTGCCATTCGATGCCGGGATGGCTGATGTGCTGGCGCTCGCCGGCAGAAACGTCTGCGTGCTCGCCTCCGGCGATCCCTTCTTCCACGGCGTCGGCGCCACGCTCGCCCGCAAGGTCAAGCCGCGAGAGATGCATGTCATTCCCGCGCCGTCGGCCGTTTCTTTGGCGGCCGCCCGCCTTGGCTGGGCGCTGCAGGACATCGAGACCGTCTCGCTGCATGGCCGGCCGCTCGACCTCGTTCGGCCGCTGCTGCAGCCCAATGCGCGCATCCTGGCGCTGACCTCGGATGCCGAAGCGCCGGCGGCAATTGCCGGCCTGCTCACCGAACTCGACTTCGGCGCATCGCGACTGACGGTCCTGGAAGCTTTGGGCGGTCCCAAAGAGAGCCAGCGCACCGTCCGCGCCGATGCCTTCGATATCGCAAACATCAATCCGCTCAACGTGCTGGCCATCGAGATTGATTCCGATCCGCAAGCCCGAATCCTGCCCCTCACGGTTGGCCTCGCCGATCATCTGTTCGACCATGACGGGCAGATCACCAAACGTGAAATCCGCGCCATCACCTTGTCATCGCTGGCGCCAAGGCGCAGCGAATTGCTGTGGGATATCGGCGCGGGTTCTGGCTCCATCGGCATCGAATGGATGCTCGCCCACCCCCTGATGCGCGCGATTGCCATCGAGGCCGACCCGGGTCGCGCCGCCCGCATCCACCGCAACGCCGCGGCCTGCGGCGTTCCCGGCCTCGTCGTGGTCGAAGGCAGCGCTCCCAAGGCACTAGCCAGGCTGGACACGCCGGACGCGATCTTTATTGGCGGCGGCGGCAGCGACACTGGCGTGCTCAGCGCGGCCATCAAGGCGCTGCGCCCCGGCGGCCGGCTCGTCGCCAACGCGGTGACGCTCGAGATGGAAGCCTTACTCCTCGCCCAGCACACAAAACTGGGTGGCGACCTCACCCGCATAGATATTTCGCGCGCCTCGCCGGTCGGCTCGATGCAGGCCTGGCGGCCGGCCATGCCGGTCACCCAATGGAGCTGGGTGAAGCCATGATGATCGCGGGCATCGGCAGTCGCAAAGGCGTTGGCGTTGAAGACGTGCTTGCGGCGATTGAAACCGCTCTCGAAGCGCATGGGCTGGCCATGACGGCACTTTCGGCATTGGCAACGACCGAGTTCAAACGCAACGAAGAAGCCATTTTTGCTGCCGGCCGTGAGCTCAACCTCCCGGTGATAGTGGTGGATGTTGCTGGTTCCGAACCGTCGCTCCCCCTCACCCAGCCTCCGCTTCGCTCGGCTGACCCCTCCCCGGTGGGGAGAGGAGACGTTCAGCGCCGGCGCCAATCTCTTCTCCCCTCCGGGGGTCCGAAGGACGGGCGAGGCCAGCGACTCGCCCCGGCAAAGGTGGCCGCAAAGCGGCCGGATGAGGGGGCGTCTCTGCTCAGTCATTCCGATCTCTCGCAAGAACTCGCCGGCACGCCCTCGGTTTCCGAAGCGTCGGCCCTCGCCGTAGCCGGCGCCGGCGCGAAACTGCTTGGCCCCCGAATTGTGCTTGGCCCGGTCACCTGCGCCATCGCCATCAGCGGAGACGCGCCATGACTGTCCACTTCATCGGCGCCGGTCCGGGTGCCGCCGACCTCATCACGCTGCGCGGCGCAAAACTCCTGGCAAGCTGCCCGGTCTGCCTGCATGCCGGCTCGATCGTCGCGCCCGAATTGCTGCAGCATTGCGCGCCGGGGACGAAACTGATCGACACCGCTCCGATGTCGCTCGACGAGATCGAGGCGGCCTATGTCGAGGCTCACGAGGCAGGCCACGATGTCGCACGCCTGCATTCCGGCGACCTTTCGGTGTGGAGCGCGGTTGCCGAGCAGATCCGCCGGCTGGAAAAGCACGGCATTCCCTACACGCTGACGCCGGGCGTGCCCTCCTTCGCCGCGGCAGCCGCCGCACTGCGCCGCGAGCTGACCATTCCCGAAGTCGCGCAGAGCCTGGTGCTGACCCGCGTCTCCGGCCGCGCCTCAAAAATGCCGCCCGGCGAAACGCTGGCCGGCTTCGGCCGCACCGGCGCCACGCTGGCCATTCATCTTGCCATCCACGCCATCGACCGCGTCGTCGCCGAATTGACGCCGCACTATGGCGGCGATTGTCCGGTGGCGATCGTCTTCCGCGCCTCCTGGCCGGACGAGCGGGTGCTGACCGGAACGCTGGAAACGATCGAGGCACAACTGGCCGCCGATCCGATGGAGCGCACGGCGATCATCTTTGTCGGCCGCTCGCTGGCGGCGGAAGGGTTTGGCGAGAGTTCATTGTACGACGCCCACTATCAGCGGCGTTTTCGCGGACGGGACGGATTGTGAGCGGCAGCAGCAAAAACAAGGGCGAAAACGCCACGCTCGAACAGGCGCTCGCGCGGCTGAATTTCAAGCCGCGCCCGCTGGAGCCGGGCCATGTCTGGCTGGCCGGCGCCGGCCCCGGCGATCCCGGCTGCCTGACGCTGGAAGTGCTGGCGGCTTTGGCCGAAGCGGATGCGCTGGTCTACGACGCGCTGGTTTCACCTGATGTCGTCGCCGTAGCCGCGAACGCCGAGCTTTTCTTTGCCGGCAAGCGCGGCGGAAAACCGTCGATGAAGCAGGACGACATCACCGCCCTGCTGGTCCGGCTGGCGCATGAAGGCCGCCGCGTCGTCAGGCTGAAGGGCGGCGATCCCTATATTTTCGGCCGCGGCGGCGAGGAAGCCTTGGCGCTGGCGCGCGAAAACATTCCGTTTCGCGTCCTGCCGGGCCTGACGTCCGGCCTCAGCGCGCTAGCCGCCACCGGCATTCCGGCCACCATGCGCGGCATCAACAAGGCGGTGATCCTGGCGACCGGGCATGCCGCCGGCACCGACGACGACATCGACTGGGCTGCCATCGCCCGCACCGGCCAGCCGGTCGTGGTCTATATGGGCATGGCCAATCTGCCGCTGATCGCGGCCGCTCTGCTCGACGGCGGACTGGCGCCGTCGACGCCAGCGGCGGTGATCGTCGCCGCCACCACGCCACAGGAGCGGACCGTCGTCGCCACGCTCGCCACCATTGCCGAGGAAGCGGCTGCCGCAGGGCTGGCCTCGCCGGCGCTGATCGTTGTCGGCGGCATCGTCGCCATGCGCGCGGCATTGACGGGGCAGGCATGACGGCCCGCGCCATCATCATCGGCGCGCCGCGCTCCGGCTCGGGCAAGACCAGCGTCACCATCGGCATTTTGCGCGCGCTCACCCGGCGCGGCTTGAAAGTGCGCGGCGCAAAATCCGGCCCCGACTATATCGACCCCGGTTTCCACACCGCCGCCACCGGCCTGTCCGGCATCAACCTCGACAGCTGGGCGATGCCGCCCTCGCTGCTCAACGCGCTGGCGGCGCAACAGGCCGACGACACCGATTTCGTCATCCTCGAAAGCGCCATGGGCCTGTTCGACGGCATTCCGGCCGCGCCGGGGCGAACCGGCTCCGCCGCCGACCTTGCCCGGCTCTACGGCCTGCCGGTGCTGCTGGTGCTCGACGTGTCCGGCCAGTCGACCACGGCGGCCGCCGTCGCCAAGGGTTTTGCCACCTACGATGCCGATGTGCGCATGGCCGGCGTCGTGCTCAACCGGTTGGGCAGCGAGCGCCACCGGCGCCTGTCCGGCGACGCCATCGAGGCGATCGGCCTGCCCGTCGTCGGCGCCATCTTGCGCGACCCCACGCTCAATCTGCCCGAGCGGCATCTCGGCCTCGTCCAGGCCGGCGAATATGATGATCTGATGGCGCATCTCGACCGGCTGGCCGACATGGCGGAGAAATCGCTCGACCTCGATGCCGTGATGAGGCTGGCGACACCCCTCACCCCGGCGGCCGGCGATTTAGCCGATGCGCTGCAACCGCCCGGCCAACGCATCGCGCTGGCCGAGGATGCCGCCTTCACCTTCCTTTACCCGCACGTCGCCGCCTGCTGGCGCAAGGCCGGCGCGGAAATCGTCCCGTTCTCACCGCTCGCCGACGAGGCGCCCGACGACAGCTGCGACGTCTGCTGGCTGCCCGGCGGCTATCCCGAGCTTCACGCCGGCAAGCTTGCCGCCGCCGGGACCTTCAAAGCCGGCATGTCAAGATTTGCGGCGACGAAGCCGATCCATGGCGAGTGTGGCGGCTTCATGGTGCTTGGTGAAGCGCTTGAGGATGCTGCCGGCGAAACGCATCGCATGCTCGGCCTGCTCGGCCACGCCACCAGCTTCGCCAAGAGAAAAATGAACCTCGGCTATCGCGAGGCGCGGCTGCGCGCCGATTGCCCGTTAGGGGCGCAAGGCGCGCTGATCCGCGGCCACGAATTCCACTATGCGCAGATGACGGCCACCGGCAATGACGAGCCGTTGGCCGACCTCGCCGATGGCCAGGGCAATCCGATCGGCGCTTCCGGCTACCGGCGTGGTCAGGTCAGCGGTACCTTCTTCCACGCGATAGCGAGGGCCAGCGCATGAAGTTCCCGAATTTGACCCTTTCACCCCGGCAAATCCTCGACGACGTCGCGCTTTGCCTGGTCTTCTTCACCCGCCTGCCCTTGCCCGACCTCGACTTTCGCGGCCGCAGCCTCGCCGCCGCGATCTGGGCCGCACCGGTCGCCGGCCTTCTCGTTGGGCTGATCGGCGCCATCGTCTTTGCCACGGCGGAACGGTTCGGCCTCGCCATGGGACCGGCGGCCGCCATTGCCCTTGTGGCGACGGTACTGACCACCGGCTGCCTGCATGAGGATGGGCTGTCCGATGTCGCGGACGGCTTTGGCGGCGGCAAGTCGCGCGGCCGCAAACTCGACATCATGCGCGACAGCCGCATCGGCGCCTACGGCGCCATGGCGCTGGCCCTGTCGCTGCTGATCCGCTGGAACGTGCTTTCGGAACTGGTGGATCCCACTCAGGCTCTCTTTGCCCTTGTTGCCGCGCATGCGGCCTCGCGCGGTGTGCTGGGCGTCTTCATGCACCTCTTGCCGCCGGCGCGCTCCGACGGCCTCTCGGCCGGCGCCGGCACCGTCTCGCTGGAAACCGCGATCGCCGGCGCCGTGCTCGGCGCGATCCCGCTTCTCCTGCTCGGGGTCGGCGGCGCCATTGCCGCGCTGATCCTGCTCGGCCTGTTCTTTGCCGCCTTCCATGCGCTTTGCCTCAACCAGATTGGTGGCCAGACCGGCGACACGATCGGCGCCTTGCAGCAGGTGAGCGAAATATCAGTGCTTCTCGTCGCTTCCGTCGCGCTTTCCTGATCCCATTCGACTTGATTCCTTTCCGGAGACCTTGCCCCCATGCCATTCAAATCCCTCGATGAATTGCGCGCCGCCTGCCTCGACCTGCCCGCCGGCAGCGATACCGCCGCCAAGGCCGTTGCCAGCCGCCAGGACACGCTGACCAAGCCGCAAGGCAGCCTCGGCCGGCTGGAGACCATCGCCGCCTGGCTGGCGCGCTGGCAGGGCCGCGACATGCCCAAGCTTGACCGGGTAAAAGTGTTTGTCTTCGCCGGCAATCACGGTGTCACCGCGCAGGGCGTGTCGGCCTTCCCCTCGGAGGTCACCGTGCAGATGGTGGCGAACTTCGCCGGCGGGGGTGCTGCCATCAACCAGCTCGCCCGCATCGCCGGCGCCGAACTCGATGTCATCCCGCTCGATCTCGACCATCCGACCGGCGACTTCACGCAAGTGCCGGCAATGGACGAGAGAGCCTTCCTCGCCGCGGTCTCGGCAGGCTATGATGCCGTGACTAATGATCTCGACCTGGTCTGCTTCGGCGAAATGGGCATAGGCAACACCACGCCGGCCGCTGCCATTTCGGCGGCGCTCTTCGGCGGCGGCGCGGAAAAATGGACCGGGCGAGGCACCGGCGTCGACGATGCCGGCCTGAAGCGCAAGGTGGTCGCCATCGAAGCAGGCCTCAGGCGCCATGCCGCCGCTCTTGCCGACCCGCTGGGCATTGCCGCGGCCCTTGGCGGCCGCGAACTCGCCGCCATCCTCGGCGCCACGCTGGCCGCCCGCCATCTCGGCATACCCGTGCTGCTCGACGGTTTCGTCTGCACCGCCGCCGCGGCCCCACTGGCCAGGCTGCACCCGACCGGCCTCTCCCACGCCATCGCGGCCCATGTCTCTGCCGAATCGGGCCATCGCGGCCTGCTCGAGGCGCTCGGCCTGCCGCCGCTGCTCGATCTCGGCATGCGGCTCGGCGAAGGCTCCGGCGCCTGCCTCGCCGTCAACATCGTCCGCTCGGCGCTGGAGTGCCATGCAAGAATGGCAAGCTTTGCCGAGGCTGGGGTGTCGGAGAATTAAACTCCATCGAAATTTCAACACTGTTGAAACATCGAAATAACCTCATCTTGATTATTCGAGGCTATGCCAAACCCGCACAACGGGCGCCTTCTCTGATCGCAGCAATGGCGAGAGGATTGGTAACCGGATAGGTTCTGATGAACACTTCGGGCGTGAAGTCCGGGAACTCGTCCTTCAGTCGTGAATTGATCTTAGCGACCTGAGGCGTTTCATTGAGCATCGCATGAGCCATTGCCAGAAACAGAAGTGTGGCGGGCGAATCTAGCGCAGATTGACGTAGCGCGAGCAGCGATTCCCGATAAAGGCCTAGAACGTAGCTGCATCGCGCAAGCATTCCGTAATACCAGGGCACATATGGATTTAGCTGGACCGCTCGCTTGGCCAGTTCGTAGCCACGCTTCGGGTCGCTACCAACAAGAGCAAGGCTACCCGCAAGAAGGGCAAGCGAGTCAGCGTCATTTGGAGCAGCCGCCAACACTCGGTCATGTTCTTCGACAGCAGCTTCGACATCGCCCTGCAATGCCCGAAGATCGGCAAGCATAATGCGGGCGTAAACATCGGCCGGATCGAGCGCCAGCGCTTGCTTGACACATTTGCTCCAGCTCTCGATCGAGCCGGAAACGTTGTCAGTAAACCCGTTGATAGCATCCACAGCATGCGCAAGTGCCAGCGCGGTCCAGGCTCTTGCTAGACCCGGGTCGAGTTCGATTGCACGCGCCAGTAGCCGTATCGCCTCCTTGTTCGACTCACGGGTGAAAAGGTGCTTCTGTTCAAGCCCAAGCAGATAACAGTCATAGGCCTGCAAACTTGCTGGAGGCTTCCGACGAGCCGCATCGCGTCGCAGATTGGCGAGCTGACCGTGGCAAGTTGCAAGGACATTGATGACGTTTTCGGCCACGCTGTCCAGCATCGCAAACAGGTTGTTCGCGGAACGATCGTAACGCACCGTCCAAACATCGACCCCTGTATGGGCGTCGACGAGTTGAACGCGGATGCGCACCCGCTGCCCGTCCACTTGAAAACTTCCCTCGATCACGTAGTCGGCATTCAACTCTCGTCCGAGGGCTCGCACGTCAACACGCCGTCCCTTGTAGGAAAGCATTGTTTGGCGGGCGATCACCGCAAGGTCCCGGTAGCGGGCGAGATCAACTATGAGGTCCGCCGACAAACCATCAGCGATACGAGTCCAGCGCTCTTCTCCGCTTAGATTGTCGAACGGGAGAACTGCGAGGACCGGTGGACCCGACTCGTCGGTCGAAAGGCTTCCGGGTAGTGCCTGGCTGAAGTCCTGCTGGCGATGAGCGGCAAGTAGCGCAGCAAGCGCCACTTTGCTGCGAACATCGAGCTTCCGATAAATGGCCGAAAGATGGGTCCGAACGGTGGTAGGCGCTATGAAGAGCGTTTCGCCGATTTCGCGATAGGTCATTCCCTCCGCGAACTTTGCCGCGACCACCAATTCCCGCTCCGACAAGCCGGCGAGTGGATTGCCTACGGCGCGAAGCATTGTTTCGAACTCCCCATCCGCTGCCGACCCGTGGCTAAGAACCGATGGCCTTGCCTTAGTGAAATACTACAGATGCGACATCGAAAACACTGCATTTGCACGATTCCATCCGACGGGTCAGCATCCTAGCCTCCGCAGGTCGGCAGGGTCTGGTCGCATGGCAGGCCCTGGTCGATTCAGAACACGGAGGGCCTCCATGACAAGGTTGTCTGTCTTGACCGCAATACTGGTGCTGTCGGTGTCGGCGGGGCCATGCTTGTCCGAAGGCACCCAAACTAACGGCAAACTGATTTCGGAAGATGCGGTGGAAGCTGCCAGCGCTGAACTGTATTCCGACATCCTCGTGCGAGCATGCAGGAACGGATGGCGGTATCCTCGCAGCTACGTCGAAAACGGATTTAGGCGCCACCTGGCAGAGCTGAAACTGCAGCTTGTCGATCAGGGTTACATTGTCGTACCCGACATGACCGCGAATGATCCGGAGGTCCAAACAACGATATCGGGGACCAAACGCCGTCTGGTTGGCTCGCGCCAATTCAGCTGTTCCCACCCATACTGGCGCGATGAATGACCTTGGGATTGGGTTTTAGCCCTAGCCCAAGGCTGGGAGTTGCCGTTGGACAATGCAGGATCGCGCCCTTGTTGTCGGCATGTAGGGCGGTCTTGCCCGCCCTCGCAGGCCTGTTACCGGGAATTTTACCGTTTTGGAGATTTGGCGGGGCCAAACTGGCTCCCCATATCGCCTGTAGCATGTTGAAATATCAGCGGAAAAATGGTGGGTGCGCACAGGATTGAACTGTGGACCCGCTGATTAAGAGTCAGCTGCTCTACCAACTGAGCTACGCACCCACTCGGCCGGCAAAAACCGGCGTTGGCGGGCATATAGCCGCCACCATCGGCCATGTCTAGCCCTGCCGGAATCATTTCCCGACAAATCGACAAACCCTTTCAGCGATCAGAGGAAAAGCTTGCCTTCCGCCACCTTCACGGCATGGCCGCCAATGCGCGCCGAGGCCAGTTTTCCGCCTTGCACGGTCAGTTCCAGGCGAATGCGCGACGGCCGGCCCATCTCCAGCCCCTGCTCGATCCACAGCTGCGAAATACCATCCGTCGGAGCATCGAAATGCATGATGGCGCCGGCAAAGGCCGCCGCCGCCGAACCGGTCGCCGGGTCTTCATAGGAAGGCGTGCCCGGCACGATCATGCGCACATGAAAGGCGCTTTCATGGTTCACCGTCTCGCGGCAATAGACGTAGGGGCTGGCAAAGGCCCATTCGCTCTTGCGCGGCGCCAGTTCCGACCACGCCTGGTTGTCCAGCCGTATGCGGCTCGCCGCTTCGAGATTGGCGACCGGGATGGTCACATAGGGCACGCCCGCCGACCAGAAGGCGACGCGGTGATTCTCGAAGCCGACCTCATGCGGCGCCAGGCCAAGGGCGGCACCGATCGCCTGCGGATCGGCCTCCAGCTTCAAAGGCTCCGGCAATTTGGCGAGATCGAACTCGGCGAAGGTGGCGCCATCATGCGAGCTGACCGCGCAGCGCACCGGGCCGATATTTTCTTCCAGCACGAAGATACCGGCGCCGCCCTCGCCGGAGAGTTCCGCAAGCGCGATTGCCGAACCGACCGTCGGATGGCCGGCGAACGGCATTTCATAGTCCGGCGTGAAGATGCGGATGCGGTTCTTATGCTTGGGGTTGTCCGGCGGCAGCACAAAGACCGTCTCGGACAGGTTGAATTCGCGCGCGATGGCCTGCATCGCGGCGGTGTCCAGACCTTTGCAATCCAACACCACGGCCAGCGGATTGCCGGCCAGTCGCTCGGTCGTAAACACATCGTAAAGCAAGTAATTCCGGGTTTGCATTCCTGCCTCAATCCCAACATGGGCGAAATTTAATTTGATATTCGAACCGGCAAGCCTGATCTGTGCACAGATAGGGACATTACGCATCATAGGGGTCCGACGTGGACCAGATTGTCAATCTGCCAAAGACGGAATCGGATTCCGCCATCGAGACGGCGCTCGGGCTCGATAAAAAGGGGCGGAGCAAGACGCGCCGGCGTGGCTGGCTCTATGCTCTGCTGACCCTGATCGTGCTTGCCGCCGGTCTTGGCCTCTATCAATGGTACGCGGGCACGCCCGCCAGGATCGATTACACCACCGTTCCGGCCTCCAAGGCCGACCTCACCGTCCAGGTGTCGGCGACGGGTACGCTGCAGCCCCTCACCCAGGTCGACATTTCCAGCCAGCTCTCCGGCATCATCCGCTCGGTCTCGGTCAACGAGAACCAGCAGGTGAAGAAGGGCGATGTGCTGGCCGCGCTCGACACCACCAAGCTGCAGGTGCAGATCGAACGCGCCGAGGCTTCCGCCAAGGGCGCGGCCGCCAATGTCGAGGATGCCACGGTGACGCTGGCGGAGAACGAGAGCGCGCTGGTGCGCGCCGCCGCCTTGACCAAGCGCGGCATGGCGACCGACCAGTCGCTCGAGGCGGCGACCGCGACGCGCGACCGCTCGAAGGCGGCGCTGGACAGCGCGCAAGCCAATCTCGCCATCGCCAATGCCGATTTGAAATCGCAGCAGACCGACCTTGCCAACTCGACCATCTACGCGCCGATCGACGGCATCGTGCTGACGCGTTCGGTCGACCCCGGCCAGACGGTCGCCTCCTCGCTGCAGGCGCCGGTGCTGTTCATCATCGCCGCGGATCTCAGGAACATGGAACTGGTGGCGGCTGTCGACGAGGCCGACATCGGCGCGGTCAAGTCGGGCCAGCACGCGCGTTTCACAGTCGATGCTTTTCCCGACCGTCCGTTCGATGCCGAGATCCGCGATATTTCCTATGCCTCGGTCACCACGGACGGCGTCGTCACCTACAATGCGCGGCTTGAGGTCGACAACAACGAGCTGTTGCTTCGCCCGGGCATGACCGCCACCGTTTCTGTCGTCACGAGGCAAGCCAAGGGCGTGCTCACGGTCCCCTCCTCCGCGTTCCGCTATCGCCCGGCGCAGCAAGCAGCGCGTGCGTGGAGCTTCAGCGACCTGTTCACCGGCCGCATGGGCCGTCCGGGCGGCAATCGTCAGCGCCAGCCAGCGACGGCCCCCACCGATGGCTCACGCACGCTCTATGTGCTGGAGAATGGCCGGCCGCATGCGGTCAACGTCAAGATCGGCTCGACCGATGGTGAACTGACCGAGATCACGTCCGGCCTGGAGGAAGGCGCGCAGGTCATCACGGCCTCGCAGCTGCGGAGCTGATTCCGTGGCCGCGGGCGCGCCCCTCATCACCTTCGACAAGGTCTGGAAGAGCTATGGCCAGGGCGAGGCCCGCGTGCACGCGCTGGCCGGCGTCGACCTCGCCATCCGGCGCGGCGAATTCGTCGCCATCATGGGTCCGTCCGGCTCCGGCAAATCGACGGCGATGAACATCATCGGCTGCCTCGACACGCCGACCGCCGGAACCTACTCCTTCATGGGCGTCGATGCCGGCCGGCTCGACCGCAACCGCCGCGCCATGCTGCGCAACCTCTATGTCGGCTTCGTCTTCCAGGGCTACAATCTCCTGGCGCGCACCACGGCGGCCGAGAATGTCGAACTGCCGCTGATCTATCGTGGTGTGGCGGCCCGCGAGCGTCGCGACCTTGCCATGCAGGCGCTCGCCCAGGTCGGGCTTGTCGGCCGCGAGCATCACACGCCGGCGGAGCTCTCCGGCGGCCAGCAGCAGCGCGTGGCCATCGCACGCGCCATCGTCACGCGGCCGACGCTGCTCGTCGCGGACGAGCCGACCGGCAATCTCGACACGGCCCGCACGCATGAGATCATGGAGCTGCTGACAAAGCTCAACACCGAGCTCGGCCTGACCGTCACCATGGTCACGCACGAGGCCGACGTCGCCGACTATGCCGAGCGCACCATCCGCTTCCTCGACGGCCACGTCGCTTCCGACACCATGAAGGTGGAGCTGGCATGATCTGGGAAACCGTCCGCCTGTCGCTGCGCTCCATCCGCCGCAATGTGCTGCGCTCGTTCCTGACGCTGCTCGGCATCGTCATCGGTGTCGCCGCCGTCATCGCCATGCTGACCATCGGCTCCGGCACCACGCAAAAGGTCAAGGCCGACATCTCCAAGCTCGGCAGCAACCTGCTTGTCGTCCGCGCCGGGCGCCCCGCCGGCCCCGGTGGTCCAGGCGGGCTCGACCAGGTGGTACGCCCGCTCGCCGAAAAGGACCTTGCCGCACTGGTCGCCCATCTCACCGGGGCGCGCGCCATTTCGCCGGCCTCGCAAAAACAGGTGCGGGTCATTTTCGGCACCGAGAGCCTGACTTCGGGCGTCACCGGCACAGACAGCGCCTATCTCGACGCCCGCGACTGGAAGCTGGTGTCGGGCCGCCCGTTCAGCGATTCCGAAACCCGCTCGGGCACCGGCGTCTGCCTGATCGGCGAGACGGTGCGCCAGCAATTCTTCGGCGCCGGCGACCCCGAGGGCGAGATCATCCGCGTCAACCGCACCTCCTGCAAAATCATCGGCCTGCTTGAGCCGAAGGGTTACACCGGCTTCGGCCAGGACCAGGACAATGTCGTCCTGATGCCGCTGCATGCCTATCAGCGCCGCATCGCCGGTAACCGCGACATCGACAACATCTACATCGCCGCCGACGACAGCACGCCGACCAGCGAGTTGCAGCCCCGCGTCGAGGACATTTTGCGCGATGCGCGCCGCATGACGCCCGACCGCGAAAGCGATTTCGGCATCCGCGACATGACGCAGATCGCCGACGCCATGGCCAGCGCCACCACCACCATGACCGGCATGCTGGGCGCGGTCGCCGGCGTCAGCCTTTTGGTCGGCGGCATCGGCATCATGAACATCATGCTGGTCTCGGTCACCGAGCGCACGCGCGAGATCGGCATCAGGCTCGCCATCGGCGCGCATGAAAAGCACATCCTCATCCAGTTCCTGGTCGAGGCGACGGTGCTGTCGCTGCTGGGCGGCATCATCGGCATCCTGACCGGCCTGGCGCTCGCCGGCCTCGCCGCGGTGACGCTGACCATCCCCTTCGCACCAAGTCCGGCCGTCATCCTGCTCGCCGTCGGCTTCTCTGCGCTCATCGGCATGGTGTTCGGCTTCTTCCCGGCGCTGCGCGGCGCCAGGCTCGATCCGATCGACGCGCTCAGGCACGAATAAAGGGCCGGACCGGGTCCAGCACAATCGACGGCTATCCCCAACCTTGGCGCTTGCCTGCACCGATGGCACTGTCGCCGGCTGGTCGACGATGTTAAGGCAAGACGTCTCCGGCCGAGGAACAAGATATGAGCAAGAAGGCGCGACTGGTCCTGACAATGGTGATCATCGAGGCCGCGCTGGCGGGCATCTGGTGGTATCTCGCCCGTTACGGCATGGCCAATCCCGATCGCGTCACGTCAGATTTCCAGGCCGTCGTCGGCCAGACCATGGGAATGGCCATGGGTGGGTTGCTGGGCATCGGCGTTATCTTGTTCCTCGTCGCGGCCCGCAACGACCGCAAGGCGGTGCAGGACAAGGCGCGCCGCTAGCCCACGCCGAAAAAATGCCACTCGATCAGCGGCTTCATATGCGATGCCAGCCCGTCCGGCAGGTCGCCGGCATGGCCGATGATCACCGGCCCGTCGATCTCCGGATCGGTCTCGCTGGCGACGAAGGCTGAGATTCGGCGCGCGATCTCGTCGGCCGGTCCGTCGACGTGATAGCGGCGGAAGATCACCGTGCCGCTGCTCGTCGACAGGGCGTGGTAGCGCTTGCCGCGTTCGGCGGCCGACAGGTCAAGGCCGGTCTCTTCGCGCACTTCGCGGATCATGTTGAAGTCGACATCGACCAGACCGTCGCGGAAATCGATCGGCTCGAACGAGCCGGCGGCGAAATAGACACTGCCGGCACCCACCGTGTGACGTCCCATGCGGATCGCCACCAGCGCATTGTCGCCGGCCACGAGCATGGCGTGGGCATAGGCATGCTCGGCGCCGGAATTCTCGCGCTGCTTCCGCCAGAGCATGAAGGTGGAGTAATTGACCGCGTGGCAGCGGCCGATCAGGCTGTCGTCACGCCAGGCAAGCTGCGACAGCAGCACCACCGTGCCGTCGAACAGCGCCGGATTGGCCGCAATCTCCCGCTGCCAGTTCTCGGCGATCGCTTCGGCATTATCCCTGGCGAAAGGATGCGGGCCGGGATCGAGCCGGACGTCGACGGCATCGACAGGCAGGATGACATTGCGCGGCAGGTCGAAACTCATGTTTATCGAGCCATATCCAGCGTGATCGCCACCGGGCAATGGTCCGACGCTTTCGGCCGGTCCCAGCCCGCGCGCGGAAAGCGCTCGACTTCCTGGCCAGCCGGAAAGATCGTGCGCCAGGGCTGACCATTGCGGATGATGTCGGGAACGGCGGTGGCGTTCCTGGCCGCCAGCCCCCTGGACAGCAGGATGTAGTCGAGCTGGCAGAGATGCCGCTCTTCGGGTCCGCGCGTGTGATAGAAGGTCCAGCGGTTCATTTCCGGCCGCCGCTCGATGACGTTCTCGCAGAAGCCGCCCGCCGTCAGCACATTGATGCAGGACTGGGCCTCGTCGACCACCTCGAAACGGTAGCCGCCGACATCATCGCCGGCGATCTTCACGCGCTGACGGTAATCGTTCATGTCGCCGCAGATCGCCCAGCGCTTGTCGGCGGCATGATCAGCACCGAAGCGCTCCTCGATAATCCGGCGCACGGCTTGCGCCTCGGCGATGCGCACCGGCATCGTCGCCTCGCGTCCGTCGAGCCCGTTGCGCGGCGAGCCCATCGACTTGAAATGCACGAGATAGAGCGTCAGTGGCACGCCGCCGACGGTGATGTCGACTTCCAGGCAGTCGCGGCGGAAAATGCGTTCATTGGCCTGGTTGCCCAGCGCCTCCAGTTCCGGTGTGTGCAGCCCGAACTGCTCGTAGGTGACGTAGGCATGGCTGGTCATGCGCACGAATTCGATCGGCTGTCCCTGTGCGGTCTCGCTGCGCATCATCACGGCGACATCGATGCCGCGCGAATCATTGCCGGAGGTGGTATATTTCTGCCGGTAACCCTGCCCCACCATCTTGAACAGATAGCCATATTCGAAGGCCTTCAGCGCCTCGATATTGTCCACCTCCTGCATGCAGATGATGTCGGCGCGGGTGGCGGCGATCGCCAGCGCCGTCAGTTGGCGCGTATCGTCGGACTGTGCGATGGCGCGGGCCTGCTCCAGCATCTTGTACTCGGCCTCGCTCTGTATATCGAACAGCGCCAGCGTCCGATCCTCGTTGAGCTGGTTGCGATAGCCGGAAAAATCGAACCTGTTCATCAGGTTCTCGACATTGAAGGTGGCAAGGCGCAGCGACATGCCCTGACCTTTGCCTGCAGGAGCGCCGGAACACAAGATCGCAGGACCACAAGCCAGGATCGGTTGCCCTGGAAGGATTCACGCCATGGTTGACGGAACCTTTCCGTTCATCCGCCGTTCAGACGCAAAGATCCACAGTAGGCCCATTCCAGGGTAGGCGTGGGGCCTTTAGCTCTTGGAGAGTGTTATGAACTCGCTCTTTTCATCGACGGTCAAATCGGGGCTTGTTGCCCTGGGCATCATATCGGGCATCACGGCGCCATCGGCCGCCGCCCCCATCATGCAGCCGGATCTAGCGCTTCCCACAAACACGGCGGTGACGCCGGTGCGCGACGGATGGGCCGGTGGCAACAATCGCCCGGTCTACAATGACGACTGGAGATGGCGCCGATCAGGCAACTGGAACGGTCGTCGTCACTGGAACGGCGATGGCAACTGGAACGGCGGCGATGACTGGCGTTGGCGCCGCCATCACCATCGCCGCTACTACGACGACGGTGCGGGTGCCGCGATCCTTGGCCTTGGCCTGGGGCTCGGTCTCAGCAGCATGTACAACAACTACAATTACTACGACGCACCGCCCCGCCGCCACTATCGCGCCGGGCGGCTTTCCAACGCCCATGTGCGCTGGTGCTATAACAGGTACCGGTCGTATCGCGCCTGGGACAACACGTTCCAGCCCTATGGCGGCCCGCGCCAGCAATGCTGGTCGCCCTATAGCTGAGCCAACCTGAAAGCACATGATAGACGGCGTCGCGATGCGGCGCCGTTTTCTTTTGGCGCTGCCACTGAAAAGTCTTCAACAGCGCAGGAGTTGGCGCAACAGCTGGCTCACTTAACTTTTCTTGCCGCCCCCACTATTATGCACCCCGCAAGACTTTGCGGCTTGAGGGGTAATCTGAAATGTCAGAAGCGCCCATCGTCATCCTTATCCATGGAATCCGGACCGCCGCATGGTGGCAGAACCGGATCGCTTCGGTCATCGAAAGCGAAACATCAGCAACCGTCATTCCGATAAAATATGGCTATTTCGACCTGCTGCGGTTCTGGTGCCCCTTCGGCATCTGCCGGGCAGGCCCGATCGAGAAGCTGCGCCAGCAGATCGAGGGGGTCAGCAAGCACTATGGCGACAGGCCGCTGATCGTCTTTGCGCACAGCTACGGCACCTATGCGCTGACCCGGGTGATCCTGCAGAATCCCTACTTCCGGTTCGACAGGGTCATCCTGTGTGGCTCGGTGGTTCCGCAAGATTTCGACTGGCGCGCCGTCGAAGACCAGATACGCGGCCCGGAGAAGCGCAACGCCATCATCAACGAGTGCGGCACGCGCGACATCTGGCCGGTGCTGGCGCAATCCGGCACCTGGGGTTACGGCGCCACCGGAACCTACGGTTTCGGAACGTTCAATGTCCGCGACCGCTTTCACGACATCACGCACAGCGAGTACTTCACCAACGAATTCGTCAAGGCCAACTGGATCCCCCTGGTGCGCGGCGAGAAGGTGACATTCTCGGATGTGGATACCCAGGGTGGCGGAACCCCGGCATGGTTCAATCTGCTGCGGCTACCGCTGAAGTGGGTCCCGTTTGTCGCGGCCGCCGCGGTGGCGGCGGTGCTTGCCCTGCATCCGGTCTGGATACTCGGTGGCTGTCCCAGCGGCGAGAAGCCCTACAAGGGCCAATGCGTGACCGAGGATTGGCTGGCAGGCCGCAAGGATCTGAAAAAACAACTGGGCGATGTTGTTGCGGAGGTCAACAAGACGCTTGACCTCAAGGGCGGTCGTCTGTTCCCCCTGATGGACGAATATGAAGCCGAGCCGACGCCGGAAAAATGGGCCGAGATCGTCCAGGTCGCCGACGTTTTGCTGAAGCAGATCGATGACGGCGTCGCCAAGGCGCTCGACTATGATTCCAGGCTGTTCGGCGTCGGCAACAACATCATTTTGATTACGTCGACAGGCAAGCAAACCATCGACAAGAAATACAGCAACCCCTTCGTGACCGTCGAAAAGCAATGGAACGGGCGCCAGTTCGTCGTCAACCAGATCATCAAGGTGAAGGAGATGCCGACGGTCGAGCAGGCGCGGGAGTGGCACAAACAACTGTCCGAAATGCATCAGCAGTTGACCGTGGAAATGCAGAAACTGATGGATTTGCTGGATGACGACGGCGAGCCGGGCGGATCGAGCGCTTAAGCAGGATCCCCCGGTGACCGGAAATGAAAAGGGCGGCACTCGCCGCCCTTTTGCTGGATACAACCGAGTTTTCGCTCAGTTCTTGGCCTTGTCGACCAGCTTGTTTTTCGAAATCCCCGCGCGCCCGCAGGGCGAAGCCCGAGGACGCGCAAAGGCCATAACGTGGATTTCGCTCAGTTCTTGGCCTTGTCGACCAGCTTGTTCTTCGAAATCCACGGCATCATCGCGCGCAGCTTGGCGCCGACTTCCTCGATCTGGTGGCTGTCGTTCATGCGGCGGATGCCCTTGAAGCGCGACAGGCCGGCGCGGTATTCCTGCATCCATTCCGAAGTGAACTTGCCGGTCTGGATGTCCTTCAGCACGCGCTTCATCTCAGCCTTGGTCTCGGCGGTGATGATGCGCGGACCCGAGACATACTCTCCCCATTCGGCGGTGTTCGAGATCGAGTAGTTCATGTTGGCGATGCCGCCTTCATAGATCAGGTCGACGATCAGCTTGACCTCGTGCAGGCACTCGAAATAGGCCATTTCAGGCGCGTAGCCGGCTTCCACCAGCGTCTCGAAGCCGGCGCGGATCAGTTCGACCAGGCCGCCGCACAGCACGACCTGCTCGCCGAACAGGTCGGTCTCGCATTCCTCGCGGAAATTGGTCTCGATGATGCCCGAACGGCCGCCGCCGACGCCGCAGGCGTAGGACAGCGCCAGGTCGAGCGCATTGCCAGAGGCGTCCTGGTTGACGGCGACCAGGCACGGCACGCCGCCGCCCTTCTGATACTCGCCGCGCACCGTGTGGCCCGGGCCCTTCGGCGCGATCATGACGACGTCGACGGTCGACTTCGGCTCGATCAGGCCGAAATGCACGTTGAGGCCGTGCGCGAAGGCGATCGCCGCGCCGTCGCGGATGTTCGGCGCGATCTCGTTCTTGTAGATGTCGGCCTGCAGTTCGTCGGGCGTCGCCATCATCATCAGGTCGGCCCATTTGGCGGCGTCGGCCACGCTCATCACCTTGAGCCCGTCGGCCTCGACCTTCTTGGCGGTCGCCGAGCCGGCCTTGAGGCCGATGGCGATCTCCTTGGCGCCGGAATCCTTGAGGTTGAGCGCATGCGCCCGGCCCTGGCTGCCATAGCCGATGATGGCGACCTTCTTGCCCTTGATCAGGTTGAGATCGGCATCACGATCGTAATAGACGCGCATTTTACTTCCTTCCCGTTTCTAAGATCAGAGGCCTCGCGGCCCGGTTTTTGCTCCGAAAAGAGCGAGAAACTGCTGCGTCGCGCGCACGGCATCGCCGCCGATCGTCGCCTCAGTCAATTCCAGCCGGTCGCCAAGCAGCAGACGGATCTGCACGTCGCGGGCGACCAGCCCGAAAAAGGTGCGGAACGCCGTCTCGGCATCCGCGAAATCGAGAAGCCCGGCCTGGCGCCCGGCCTCGAGCACCGGCTTCAGCCGCCTCGCCAGCGCGAACCGGCCATTCTGCAGGACGACGGCGCCAAGATCGTCCTTGCCGGATCCGGCATGGCCGACGGCGACACGGTTGAGCGCGATCGAGGTGTCGCTGGAAATCACCTTCAGCCAGTCTGAAGCAAAACGCTCCAGGCTTGCCGTCAGCGAGGCAAGGTCGAGCCCCTTGCCGTCGACGGACGCCACCCGCACCTTGGAAGCCTGCCACTGCACGGTTGCCGTCAACAGCCCGTCGCGGTCGCCAAACCATTTGTAGAGGGTTTCCTTGGAACAGCTGGCCCGCCGCGCCACGGCGGTCATGGTCAGTTGATCGCCCTCCTCCACCAGCAGCCGCAAGGCCGCATCCAGAACGGCCTTCTGCCGTTCCGTCAGCGCTTGGCTGTTGTCGATGTCGGTGTTTGCCAGCAACACGCTCTGTTCCCGTTCGATGGTCGTGGCCGCGGATCACTCAATAGCCGTACCGTACGTTACGGTTCGGCATATTGCGCAATCCGATAATCGAAGCAAGAGGGAAAAGTAGAAATATTCGCCTGCGAACGGCGACAATGCGCAATGGCCAGCCGGGTTGGCCAGCCTCAATCGCCGGCGGGCGGATTGCGCAGCCGGCCAAGCAGTGCCGACACCGCGTTCAACTCATCCGGCGAGAGCCTGGCGCCAACCAGTTCGGCGATTGACCGTCCGTAGACGGCCCACATCCGGCGGCGCGTCTCGCGCCCCTTGGCTGTGATGCGGATGGTCTGGCCGCGACCGTCGTCGGCGACCTTCAGCTTCTCGACCAGCCCGTCGGCTTCGATCCGGGCCAGCAGCCGAGAGATGTTGTATTGCGCAAACAGAGTGCGTTCGATCAGTTGAAACGGCCGCAGGCCGCCCTCGCCCGCCTCGGCGAGCTCGTGCAGCACGTCGTACCAGGCAAGCGGCGGCAGGCCGCTCTCCTTCAGTGCGTCTTCGGCATTTTCCACCAGTTGGCGCGACACGCGCATCAGGCGGGCCCAGGCCTTGATGGCCTCAGGCGAAGGCGTGGCTTTCTCGGTCATGGCCCACCCTAGATGATAGATGCAAATGCATCAAGCTTGACGATCGATGCATCTGCATCTATATAGATGCAATTGCATCAACCCGAAAGGCAAACCGATGAAACACGAAATCTGCAAGGTCGCCGACGTCCCCGAGACGGGCAGCCTGATTGCCCCGTTCTTCGGCCGCGAGGTCCATGTCTGGCGCAGCGGCGAACGCATCCGCGCCGCCGCCAATGCCTGTCTGCATTTTGGCGGACCGTTGGACTGCAAGGATGGCAAGCTGGTCTGCCAATGGCACGGCGCCGCCTTCGACATGGCATCGGGCGATCGCCTCGACGGTCCTGCGCCCAGGAATTCCCGCCTGATGTTCCTCTCGACGCGCGTCGAAAACGGCGCGTTGAACTATGTCTGGGGAGAGTGAGATGACCGACAAGCTCATCCTCGTCAGCCACCCTCTCTGCCCCTATGTCCAGCGCGCGGCGATCTCGCTGACCGAGAAAGGCGTGCCGTTCGAGCGCGTCGACATCGACCTCGCCGACAAGCCTGTGTGGTTCAAGGCGATCTCGCCGCTCGGCAAGGTGCCGCTGCTGCGCGTCCAGCGAAATGGCGACGAAACGATCGTCTTCGAATCGGCCGTCATCCTCGAGTTCCTCGAGGAGACGCAGTCCAATCCCCTCCACCCGGCCGACCCTTATGCCCGTGCCCGGCATCGTGCCTGGATCGAATACGGCTCGGCCATCCTCAACGCCATCGGCCGCTTCTATTCGGCGCCGTCCGAGGCCGGCTTCCTTGCCGAGTCCGGCGCGCTATCAGGGATGTTTGGCCGCCTGGAGACTGAACTGGCGGACGATGCCTTGCGGAATGGGCCGTGGTTCGCCGGCGACCGCTTCTCGCTCGTCGATGCGGTCTACGGGCCTGTGTTCAGATATCTCGACGCTTTCGACCGGATCGGCGATTTCGGCATTCTGGACGGCAAGCCGCGCGTCCAGGCCTGGCGGCAGGCGTTGAATGATCATCCGTCAATCAAGCACGCCGTGGCGCCGGATTACCCGCAGCGCCTGCATACCTTCCTGCAGGCCAAGGGATCCTTTCTGTCGAGCCTCATCCGCCGAGGCGATCAAGACGGAGCATTTGCGTTGGCACGATCGGCTTGAACGGGGATCACGAGCAAGTCTGCGCTTCGAGCGGCCTCAGTTCTCGAACATGACAAAGGCAGCCCAGACCCGCGGATCCTGGGCGCCTGATATCTTGCCGTCGCGGGCATCGCGGCGGGTCTGGCGCAGCGCTTCCGGATAGGTTTGTCCCGCGGCAAGATGGCGGTAGAACCCGACCATGAAGGCGGCGGTTCCGGCGTCGTCCACGGGCCACAGCGTCAAAAGCGAGCGTTTGGCGCCGGCAATGTCGATTGCCGTCGGCAGGCCGCGCAAGCCTCCGACGAACGTCTCCTGGCCACGGGCCGTCTCGCAGGCGGACAGGACAAGCAGGTCGAGGCCCGACAGATCCCAGTTCATCAGTTCCATGCCATAGAGCCGGCCGTCCTCATCGTCGCGCTTCATCGACTGCCGGTCTCCCGACTGCGACAGCACGACGTGGCTCTGCCAGAGCGCATTCACGGCCCCCGCGCCGCCCTCTTTCTCATCCCGGTAAGCGCCATGGGTGGCCAGATGCGCGATCGTCGCCTGCTCCATATCCTTGCGCAGCGTCCGCTCGCTGGCCGCCGTTCCGGTGAGCATTTCGACTGAATAGTCATCGGCACGCAGGATCGAGGCGATCGCGTCGACCTCCTTGGCTGTGCCCGGCAGCGGCTCCGCCCCTTTTTCCGAACCGCGCGCATAGTCCAGCCCCCCGGCCAGCAGGGCTTTGCCCTTCTTGGGAAAACTCTGATCGACGCCGGCGTTCAACAGCGATTCCGGCCGCGTCAGCATGCGCACGACGAAACGGTCGTCGAGCGACGCGCCCTTGCCGTCCTGCAGCAAGGGAAATGGCACCGAAAACAGTTTCCCGTCCGGCACCACGAAAAGCGTATCGGCGCCACCAAGCGACGGCTCCAGCGGCGCGATCAAACCGGCATAGAGCCCGGTGAACGTGGCGTTCAGATCGATCAGGGTCACGGCGCCCCGCTCCTGCGCCGAACGCGTCGACCTCAGATTAGCCATGCGTGTTTCGCGAGCGGCCGGGATGAGCCGGCGCGGATCGCCAAGGTCATAGAGAGACGGCTTCTGGTCCTTGCGGGTAACGATGGCATAGAGGCGCTCGTCCTCCAGCGGATCGGCGCTCTCCCGATCCGCCCGCCACTTGCGGGTGATGAAGTAGTCGACCAGCGCCTCGTTCGGCTTCAGCAGGGTGCCGGCGGATGGCAGCGGCTTGTCCACCACGCTCTGGCTGAAACTGTATTTGGCCATGACTCTGGCCATGGCCTTTTGGTATGCCGCTTCAACCTGTCCCGGCTGCACCGCCCCGGGATCGTCGGAACTGTCACCGCTAGAGGCCGCCTCCTGATATGCCAGGGACAGTCGGATCCCGGCCTGGATCAAATTCTGTGTCTCAGTGTCGTTCGGATCGATCAGGCGGGACAGTCTGCGCAACAGATCGCGTTTCTCATTTTCAAGCGTCGGCCAGCGGCGCACGGCTTCGGCAAATGCCGGCACCACCGATGCATTGCCTTTTGCGAGGCGCGCATAGTCGTACAGCATGTCGTCGGCCAGGGCGCGGCTGGCCTCGGCCACGATTGGATTGCCGGCAGTGCTCACCTGGAACCAATTCCAACGCAGCATGTCCTCGTCGAGAGCCGCGAAATCGGCAGCCGCCTTCTCCGGGTTCGTCTTCGCCTTGAGATTTGCCATGGCCTGCCGAGCGGCAAAGGCCAGCGGGTGCACCACCCCGTACGTCGCTTCGGCTATGTCTTGGGCTCGCTCAAGCTGGCTCATGCCGTTTTCCTTGTCGCCCACTGCGAAGAAATGCGCGGCGAGCAGGTTGGCGATCTTGATTGCCAGTATCTCGGGATAGTTCGGGTCGATGGTCAGTTGTTGCAGCCTTGCCAGCGTCGGCTGATCGAGCGGCTGCGCACCAGAGAGCACCTTAGTGTAGAGCAGCCAGGCATCGGCCTGTTCGACCAGATTGCCTTCCTGCTTGAGAACGACGGCAATGTCCCGGTTCTGCTGGAAGTAGCGCAAGGCCTCGTCGTATCTGTCAAGGTCCAGATAGTCCTGCGCCGTGTTATTGGCGCTGACCAGAACGTTGAAATGATCTGGGCCGTAGTAGCCGATCCGCTTCTCCAGCACGGCCAGGTCGTACTGCAAGGCGCGCGTCGGAGCCCCCATCTGGCGCAGCATGTCGGCCAGATTGTTCTGCAGCTTCCAGATGAAACGATCGTCGGTACCGGCGACCTGCTCGGCCAACTTCAGATTGCGCTGCTCGATATTGATCGCCGAGGCGATTTGACCGAACGCGGCGACCCCCGTCGCCAACACATCGTTGGCAAACAGGAGTTCCTGAGACTCCTCGCCGTGGTAGTGGGCGTATAGATTGGTGGCCGTCGCGCACATGGAAACGAAGCCCTGATAGTCCTTCTCGGCCTGCTTCAACATCGCGTAGTTGAGATAGAAATCGGCGCGCTTGGCGACATCCTGCTGCATCGCCCGGGTTTTCAGGCCTTCGGCAAAAATCTCCTCGGCATTGTCGAGAATCTGGTTGTTGAGAAAAGTCGCGCCGGCGTTCGAGTAGCTCTCCACGGTGAATTCGTAGAGGTCGCTTCTGGCGGCATCGAGCAGCGTTGCGCGCAATTGCGCGTAGCCTTCGTCAAAGCGCCCGGCGTCCATCATCAGCTTGTAGGCCGCGTCGATCCGGGCCGTCAGGACCTCCTGGCTGTCTGCCGGCTCATGCTGGCTGGCCTGGTCAGGCGTCTGGGCTTGCGCCTGCGGCGAAAGAAACGCCACCACCAGCATCAGCAGGACAGGCGCAACAACGCGCATCAGATGTTGCGATTCTCGCGCTCTCAACATGGCATGCATGCGACCCGGCCTGGGCGAAAACTCTATGATGCAGTCGTATCACGACCTGGACTTTGTTCGAAATCCCATCGCACTTCCGTCAGCCCTGCCCGCCTGAACGGGTCGATCACCGTGCCGGCGACCATCGAGGCGAGAAGCTGCGGTGCCGGCGGGATTTTTGCGATGGTCGCCACCAGCCTGTCGCGGATGAAGGGCAGCGCCACGGAATCCGACTGGTAGAACGGCGTGAATGCCAGCGACAGCGCCTGGAAGACACGCACGTGCCAGCGCCGTGCCCCGGCATAGGCTTCGAGCGCTGCTTCGATGCTCTGCGTGCGCGCCAGCGCGTGGCTGAGCGCGGCCGCGTCGAGCAGCGCCATGTTGGCCCCTTGACCAAGCTGCGGGCTGGTCGAGTGCGCGGCATCGCCGATGACGGCCAACCGCCGGCCGATCGGCAGTTTCATCGTGTGGTGGCCGTAGCGGGCCAGCGACAGCTGGTCGAAACTGTCGATCTGGCGGGTGAACGCCTCGCTTTGCGGCCACAGCCGCACCACCCTCTCCTTCCAGGCGTCGAGACCGACAGCGCGCACCGCGTCGGCATCATCAGGCTTCAGGCTCCAGAAGAAGGCCGCCATCTTTTCGGCGCCCGGCTCCGGCCGGCCGATCGGCAGCACGCCGATCATCACGCTGGCCTTGTCGTAGCGCTGCAACAGCGCGTGTTCGTCAAAGCCTTTGCCGCGCCATCCGAGCGATGCCCAGAACGCGCCATAGGTCAGAGGGCGCGGCGCGCCCGCATTGCCCGCGCTCTGCCGTAGTTTCGAGCGCGAACCGCTGGCGTCGACGACCAGATCGAACGGCCCTGCCCTTCGTCCATTGCTACAGACAAGAGTCGCCCGTTCGCCCGCTTCCACCGCCTCGATCTCGACGCCGGTCTCGATGGCGATGGCCTCGCGCCGGGCGGCGCGAAAGAGCACGCCGAACAGCGCCGCACGGTGGACGGCCAGGCCGAAACGGCGGCCGAGCTGGGCGTCGTAACGAACGTCGAGCACGGTGCGTCCGGTCGAGGCATCGGCGCCGTGCAGCCGGTCGATGCGAGCGCCGAGCGCGACGATGTCGTCGAGCAGGCCGAGATCAGCCAGAACCGTCAGGCCGGTCGGCTGCAGGATCAGCCCGGAGCCGACGGGCTTCGGCTCCTCGAAACGCTCGAAGATGGTGACCCTGTGCCCCGCCCGCTTGAGATAGAGCGCCATGGCCAGCCCCGCCGGACCGGCGCCTGCAATTGCAATGTCGTAGGAAATGCCGATGCCCCCAAGCCGAACCGGCCGGGACAATCCTTCAGCCGCCGGATGAAATCAAGTCGCGACGCCGAACGCCGTCGCGCTGCTCAGGCCTGCGCTGCGTCGAAACCGGCGCGTGCCTCGCGCACCGCATCGTGGTTGAGTTCGGCCCATTGGATCAGATGATGCAGCGCGCTGAACATCGAACGTCCGAGATCGGTCAGGCTGTATTCGACGCTGGGCGGCTTGGTCGGGAACACTTCGCGATGCACATAGCCGTCGCGCTGCAGATCGTAGAGCGTCTGGGTCAGCATGCGCTGCGAGATGTCGGGCACCAGCCGCCGCAACTCGCCGAAGCGATAGGGCTGCTCGGCGAGCGCCGCCATCAGCAGCGAACTCCACTTGCCGTTGAGCCCCTGGATGACGTCGCGGACCGGGCAATCGGCAAGATTGCCGCCGCCGGTCATGGCTTTGAAGACGTCGAGCTTGGATCTCAGATTGACGATCCGGCTGTCCATGGCTGGTTCCCTGCGTGTGCCTACCTCCCGAAAAACTGCCTTCTTTACGGCGCCGGGTCAATTCCTATTCTAGTGCTGGTCTCTTTTTGAGACCATATACGCACCCGCCATGCTGGCGCAGATCAGGACCTCCCCATGACCGAAACCCTTCTCGTCACCGGCGCTTCCGGCCAGTTCGGCCGCAGCGTCATCCGCTATCTCCTGGACACGCACAACGTTCCGCCGGGAAAGATCATCGTCACCACCCGCAACCCGGAAAGCGTGGCCGATCTGGCGGCGCGTGGCGTCGTCGTCCGGGCCGCCGACTTCAACGACGCGACCTCGCTGGAAAACGCATTCAAGGGCGCCGACAGGGTGCTGATCATTTCAACCAGCGATCTCGATCTCAAAACCGGCAGGCGCCTGAAGCAGCATGAGACGGCGGTGGCGGCGGCGAAGAAAGCAGGCGTTTCGCATCTGCTCTACACGTCGATGCCCAATCCGGAGCCGGTTTCGCCGGTGCTGTTTGCCGGCGACCATTACGGCACCGAGCAGGCGATCAAGGCCAGCGGCATCGCCTATACGATCTTCCGCAACGGCTGGTACCAGGAGAACCTGTTCATGTCCCTGCCGCAAGCCATTGCCTCGGGACAGTGGTACACGTCCGCGGGCGACGGCCGCATCGCCCATGGCGCACGTGACGACATGGCCGCGGCCATTGCCGCGGGCCTCGCCTCCGGTTCGACCGACAGCAAGACCTACACGCTGACCGGCCCGCAGGCCTATACGACAGCCGAGATCGCCGCCTTGGTGAGCGAAGTCACCGGTAAGCCGCTGGACGTCATCCAGTTGCCCGACGAGGCCCTGACAGAAGGCGTGAAGGCGGCCGGCGTTCCCGAGGAATTCGCTCGCGTCATCGTGTCCTTCGACGCCAACACGCGGTCCGGCCGCATCGCCATGACGACGGACGCGGTCGAAAAGCTTTCGGGCAGGAAGCCGCGGACGCTGAAGCAGTTCCTCGAGGCCAACAAGGCCGCGCTGGCTGGTTGAAAGGTGCGCGGCGGGAGGTCTCCCTGCCGCCGTGCTACTTCTTGAGCAGACCGAGCCGGACCAGGCTCTCGCCGGTGGCGGCCAGCGCGTCCTCGCGCGGCGCCCAGCCGAGCACACACACCGCCGTGGCGCTGGTGGCATTCTTGACCTTGCCCAGTTTCGTCACCAGCGTCGCGGCTTAAGGGTCGAACAGCCCTAGGATCCGCACCGGCCAATCGGGAAGCTCGCGCGTCGTGGCGCGCGCGCCGCCGCATCGCCGAGCCGCTTTTTCACGGTCTACGCAATTTCCCGCACGGGCATGAAATCGCCCGATCCCGCCAGGAAGCGCTCGTCTCTGACGGCCGGATTGATCGATCGCGTCAGATCGCCACCTGCGTGCCGATCTCCACCACACGCCCGGTCGGGATCTGGAAATATTCGGTCGCATCGGCCGCCGTACGCGCCAGGCCGATGAACAGCCGGTCCTGCCACACCGGCATGCCGGAATTGGGCGAGGCCTTGAGCGAGCGCCGCGACAGGAAGAACGACGTCGTCATGATGTCGAACTTCCAGCCCTGCTTGCGGCAGATCGCCAGCGCGCGCGGAATGTTGGGCTGTTCCATGTAACCGAAGGTCAGCGTCACCCGCATGAACAGCTCGTTGACCGTCTCCATCTTGACCCGGTCCCTGTCGGGCACCACCGGCTGCGGCGCCGTCACCACCGAAAGGATGACGTTCTGCTCATGCAGTACCTTGTAGTGCTTCAGGCTGTGCATCAGCGCTGTCGGCGCACTCAACGGATCGCTGGTCAGGAACACCGCGGTGCCGGACACCAGCTGCGGCTTCTTCTTCAACAGATTGCCGGCGAGGAAATCCAGCGGGATCTCGTTGCGGCGGGTCTTGTCGAACAGATAGCGGCTGCCGCGCACCCAGGTCCACATCCCCAGCACGATGGTGAAGGCCACCAGCAGCGACGCCCAGCCGCCTTCGAACACCTTGACGATGTTGGAGGCGAAGAAACCGATATCGATGAAGGCAAACAGCGCCGTCAGGCTGATCGCAACCCAAAGCCGCCATTTCCAGATGCGGGTCATGACGACATAGAGCAGCACCGTCGTCACCAGCATGTTGCCGGTCACCGAGATACCGTAGGCCGAGGCCAGCTTGCTGGACTCGCCGAAGCCGACCACCAGCATCATCACCACCAGCGCCAGCAAAAGGTTGACCCGCGGCATGTAGATCTGGCCGGACTGTTTTTCCGACGTGTGCAGGATTTCCAGCCGCGGCAGCATGTTGAGCTGCACCGCCTGCCTGGTCAGTGAGAAGGCGCCCGAGATCACCGCCTGACTGGCGATAACCGTCGCGGCTGTCGCCAGCACGACCATGGGAATCAGCGCCCAACCCTCGTTCATCTCGAAGAACGGGTGGCCGACGACGCCATTCTTGGCCAGGACGAAGGCGCCCTGCCCGGCATAGTTGAGCAGCAGGCAGGGAAACACGATCGACAGCCAAGCGAGCACGATCGGCTTGCGGCCGAAATGGCCGAGATCGGCATAGAGCGCCTCGGCGCCGGTGACGGCCAGGAAGATGGCGCCGATGGTGACGAAGGCGACGTCGGGAGAATGGATCAGGAAGGCGACGATATAGTGCGGGCTGATCGCCCACAGGATTTCCGGATCGGAGATGATGTGCTTGAGGCCTGAAAGGCCGATCGCCAGGAACCAGACCGCGGTCACCGGGCCGAAGACCAGTCCCACACCTCCCGTGCCAAAGCGTTGCACCGCGAACACCAGGGCGAGGATGACCAGGGTCAGTGGCACCACGTAAGGCTGGAAAGCCGGCGTGACGACATTCATGCCCTCGACCGCCGACAGCACCGAAATCGCCGGCGTGATGACGGCGTCGCCGAAAAACAGCGAAGCGCCGACGATGCCTATGCCCAGGATCACCGCCGAGCGCTTCGGGAAACTGCCCCGCGCCAGTGCCATCAGCGACAGCACGCCGCCCTCGCCGCGATTGTCGGCGCGCAGCACGAACATGATGTATTTGATGGTGACGATGATCGTCAGCGACCAGATGATCAGCGACAGCACACCCAGAATATCGCCGCGTTGCGCAACGCTGCCGTGGGACGACGCTACCAGCGCTTCGCGAAAGGCATAGATCGGGCTGGTGCCGATATCCCCATAAACCACGCCCAGCGCGCCCAGCATCAGCACCTTGGTGCTATGCTGTTCGATTTCCGGATGGCTCGACTGTTCGACGGGTTCTGCCTCACTACCAGCATTGGCAAGGGCCATGGACGACACTCCGATAAGCGCGCGGTGCTCTACGCTTGCTGCAATGCAATATCAAGTGCCGTCGCGTAATGGCTCCCATGCCGGCAACGCTAGGCTCCTTGGGAAATGGCCGTAATCCAATGGTCGCGGGCTGAATTCGCGGCTGCGGCATTCATCCTAAATAGCGACTTGCGTGCCGATTTCCACGACACGTCCCGTCGGGATCTGGAAATATTCGGTCGCATCAGCCGCCGTGCGCGCCAGGCCGATGAACAGCCGGTCCTGCCACACCGGCATGCCGGAATTGGGCGAGGCCTTGAGCGAGCGTCGCGACAGGAAGAACGACGTTGTCATGATGTCGAACTTCCAGCCCTGCTTGCGGCAGATCGCCAGCGCACGCGGAATGTTGGGCTGTTCCATGTAACCGAAGGTCAGCGTCACCCGCATGAACAGCTCGTTGACCGTCTCCATCTTGACCCGGTCGCTGTCGGGCACCACCGGCTGCGGCGCCGTCACCACCGAAAGGATGACGTTCTGCTCATGCAGCACCTTGTAGTGCTTCAGGCTGTGCATCAGTGCTGTCGGTGCGCTCAAGGGATCGCTGGTCAGGAACACCGCGGTGCCCGACACCAGGTGCGGCTTCTTCTTCAAGAGATTTGCGGCGAGGAAATCGAGCGGGATCTCGTTGCGGCGGGTCTTGTCGAACAGATAGCGGGTGCCGCGTATCCAGGTCCCCATGATCAGCCCCATCATGCAGGCAACCGTGATCGATACCCAGCCGCCTTCGAAGATCTTCACGATATTGGCCAGGAAGAAACCGCTGTCGATGATACCGAACAGCAAGGTCAGCGGCAGGGCGACCGCCAATGTCCATTTCCACAGCTTGCGCATGACGACGAACAGCAGGATCGTCGTCATCAGCATTTCACCGGTCACCGAGATGCCATAGGCGGAGGCCAGCGAACTCGAGCTGCCAAAACCGACGACCAGCAGCATCACCCCCAGGGCGATCAGCAGATTGACGCGGGCCATGTAGATCTGGCCGAGTTGCATTTCGGACGTATGCTGCACCTCGATGCGTGGCAGAAGGTTGAGCTGCACCGCCTGGCGGGTCAGCGAAAAAGCACCTGATATGACTGCCTGGCTGGCGATGACGGTCGCGGCCGTCGCCAGTCCCACCATCGGCATCAATGCCCAGTCAGGCAGCATCTGGAAGAATGGATTGGTCGGCCTCCCGCCATTGGCCAGCACAAAGGCACCCTGCCCGAAATAGTTGAGCAGCAAACAGGGGAAGACCACGGAAAACCACGCCAGCACGATGGGCTTGCGTCCAAAATGGCCGAGATCGACATAAAGCGCCTCGGCCCCGGTCACCGCCAGGAACACCGCGCCGACCGTGACAAAGGCGGCTGTGGGTGTGCTGAAGAGATAGGCGACCGCGTGATACGGATTGATGGCCAGCAGGATCGATGGATCGTCCATCAGGTGATAGAGCCCCGCTACGCCGATAGCCAGGAACCACAGCGCGGTCACCGGCCCGAACACCGCGGCCACCTTGCCCGTGCCGAAGCGTTGCACCGAGAACAGGATGGCCAGGATGAGCAGCGTGATCGGCACGACATAGGGGTCCAGTGTCGGCGTCACCACCGTGAGGCCTTCGACCGCCGACAGCACGGAGATGGCCGGTGTGATGATCGAATCGCCGAAAAACAGCGCCGCGCCGCAAAGGCCGATCGCCAGGATCAGCCGCGCGCCTTTGGGATAGGCGCTGCGCGCCAGCGACATCAGCGACAAGGTACCGCCTTCGCCCTTGTTGTCGGCGCGAAGCACGAAGGCGACATATTTTATGGTCACGATGATCGTCAGCGCCCAGACGATCAGCGACAGCACGCCAAGCACGTGAGCGCGTGTATCGATACCGGGCGAAGCGTGAAGCGCCTCGCGGAAAGCGTAGATCGGACTGGTGCCGATATCGCCATAGACAACGCCGAGCGCACCCAGCATCAGAACCTTGGTGCTGTGCTGCTCGGCCCCCGAATGGCTCGATTGCTCGACGGTTTCGGCCTCGCTACCGCGACTGGCAAGGTCCATGGACCACCCCCCGACAAGCGCGCGATGCTTCACGTATGCTGCAATGCGATGTCAATTGCACGCTATGGCTGCCATACCTGCAAAGCGAAGCTCTACCCCTACCAGCCGCAGGCTCTGAGGAACCGGCCCACCGTGCCGGCCATGCCATACTCCAACGCGTCGGCTGTCAACCCATGTCCGATTGACACTTCGGCCAATGCCGGAATGCGCTTGGCCAGAGCCGGCAGATTGCCCACCGTCAAATCGTGCCCGGCATTGACCTGGAGACCGGCAGCAAATGCGGCGTCGGCCGTTTTTCCCAATCTTTCCAGTTCCTTGGCGGCTTTTTCGGAATCGGAATGATAGCTGCCATAAGGGCCGGTATAGAGCTCGATCCGGTCGGCGCCGGTGTCGCGCGCGGCCGTCATGCCGGCGGGATCGGCGTCGGAAAACAGCGACACCCTGAAGCCGCCCTTCTTCAAGCGCCGGACGATCGGCGTCAGGAAGGCGGCATCGGCGACGAAGTTCCAGCCATGGTCGGAGGTCGCCTGTGCCGGATCATCGGGAACCAACGTCACCTGTTCGGGCTGATGCTTTTCCACAAGCGCCAGAAAATCCTCGCTCGGGTAACCCTCGATGTTGAACTCCGCCTTTGGGAACTCATCGTCGATCAGCGCCCTGATTTCGGGCAGGTCGGAATGGCGCGTGTGACGCTCGTCGGGGCGCGGATGGACCGTCAGCCCATGCGCTCCGGCGGCAAGCGCGAGCCGGCCGATGCCGATCACGCTGGGCCACGGCAGGTCGCGTCGGTTGCGCAGCATGGCGATGGCGTTGAGGTTGACGGAAAGCTTGGCGGGCATGTCTGGCGTCCGTGAAATCAGGCGGTTGGCGGTGCGCCACGGCCACACGTTCATCCGCGGCGCGCTCGAGATCGGGCATCTATAGCGCCTTTGACGGGAACAGATAGGGGTTTCCGGTGTTCCAGAAGACCAACGCTGTTCCGCCAAAGGAGGCCCCACCCGTGAATTTCCTGCAATCCGTGCCGGCGATCCGCCGCATCGACACCTCTCGTGATGACCTGTTCGCCATCGATGTCGTCGGTCATGTATCGGCGGCCGATGCGGAAAACCTGTTCGGCCTGCTGGAGGCGGCCTATGCGCTGCATCAGCGAATCGACGTGGCCGTGCGCATGGTCGATCACGATGGCGTCGACTGGACCGACATCTCCGACGAGACCCTCAAACAGGGTGCTGTCCATGCATCGGAGCATATAGGCCGTTGCGCGGCGATCGGCACGCCGGACTGGACGCCGGACGCACGGCACGCTTTGCCCGCTTCGTCACCCATCGAATTCAGGCATTTCAAGGCCGAGGATGAAGATGAGGCCTGGGAATGGCTCGGCGCCGGGCAGGTCGGCGTGCGAGAAAAGCCGGCGTCGTAGCTCTACCGGACGATGGTCAGCCGTTCGGCGGCCCGCGTAATCGCGGTATAGAGCCAGCGCTGGCGTGTTTCCTTGAAGGCCCAGCTTTCGTCGAACAGCACGATCTCGTTCCACTGCGAGCCCTGAGCCTTGTGCACGGTCAAGGCATAGCCATAGTCGAAATCGTCAAAACGCTTCTTCTGCTGCCACGGGATATCGGCGTCGGGATCCTCGAACGCCGCCTTGAGCAGCTTGATCTTGGCGACGCCGCGGTCCGGATCGTCCTCTTCCGGCGAGACCAGAAGGTTGATGCCAGGTTTCACCGTCTCGCGCGACGAGGTCATCACCTTCCACAGCGAACCGTTGAGYAGGCCCTTGGCGGGATCGTTGCGCAGGCAGACCAGCTTATCGCCGGCCTGGGGATAGTCGGCATTGAAGCCCTTGAGCTCGCGCAGGCGCTGATTGTAGCGGCGGCGGGTGCGATTGGTGCCGACCAGCACCTGGTCCGCCTTCAGCACCAGTTCCTGGGTGACGTCTTCCTTGCCGATCACCTGCGCCGTGCCATAGTCGCCGCGCATGAATTCGCGACCTTCGCGCACGTCGAGGGCCAGCCGCAGGATCGGATTGTCACGCGCCTGCCGGTGGATCTCGGTGAGCAGGAAATCTGGCTCGTGATCGGTGAAAAAGCCGCCGCCCGAGATCGGCGGCAGCTGGCCGGGATCGCCCAGCACCAGGATCGGCGTGCCAAAACTCATCAGGTCCCGGCCAAGCTGCTCGTCGACCATCGAGCATTCGTCGATGACGACCAGTTTCGCGCGCGAGATCGGGCTCTGCCGGTTGAGCGAGAAGGTCGGCGACATCGAGGTCTTGCCGGTCACCTCGTCCTCGACCGATTCCTCTCCCTTGGGCCTGTATATCAGCGAATGGATGGTGCGGGCATTGACCGCCCCCTTGGAGCGCAGCACCTGCGCTGCCTTGCCGGTGAAGGCGGCGAACTGCACCTGGCCGTCGACATGTTCGGCGAAATAACGCGCGAGCGTCGTCTTGCCGGTGCCGGCATAGCCGAACAGCCTGAACAGCTGCGGCTTGCCGGCCTGCAGCCAGCGGGCGACCGCTTGCAGCGCCTCGTCCTGTTGGGGTGAGAATTCCATCTGATCGTGTGACCGGATTCGCGAGGGAAAGACAAGATAGGCGCCACCATCGATACAGACGGCGGCTAACTCCCCACACCCAGACTATCAGGCGAAAATTGGAACGTAAAGAGAACAAACATCGCTCCGCCCGTGATCACCTCACGGCATGCGGATCGTTCTCCAGCAAGATCGGCTTGCCGTGCGGGGTGGCGTGCGCCGCGCGTTCCCAGGCCTGCGCCATCGCATCGACATCGGATTTGGCGGCCAGCCCCTTTGAGGCCAGCAGCCCCTCCAGCGCCGCCAGCCAATGCTCGTAATAGTCATGGCCATCGGCTGCGGCACCCGGCTTCTTCACTTCCGCCGACAGCGCATCCGCCCACTCGCTCCACGAGAACAGGCCCTTGTCATGCAGCGCCACCGTCATGGCGAACGCCTCGGCCTGCCATGGCTCGGCGAAGACCGCCGCATCGAGGCTGGCGGGCAAATCTGCGGCGATCCCGTCAGGCCGGCTCAAGATAACTCTCCCAGGCGTCGATCGAAACGACAAGCGTCGGGTCGGCCCCCTCGCCCCAGATTTCCGGACCGTCGAAAACCACCGTATAGACCCATTGCGGGTTTTCGCCCTGGCCATGCGCGTTGCTGTCGGGAAAGACAAAACCGTCGCGCACCGCCTCGATTGTGCCCCGCTTGCCGCGTGCATAGCGCGGCAGCCTTGTATGGCCGGTCGGGTTGAAGTTCTTCGTCCGCACGGCATCGCCGGCCTTGAAGCGTGGCGCTGTTTCGACCGGCCGATCGCAAGGACCGCCCTTGGCCAGCACGGCAGGCACGTTTTCGGCTTTCAGCACCCGTTTCGGGGTCGCCGCTCTATCGATCGCCTCGCCTGCCTCGAGATCGCGCTCGCTGACGAAACCGTGGCGCTTAAGCAACTTTTCCAGCGCCTTGATCCAGATCTGGTAGTAGCTGGAGGCATAATAATCGGCCGGATGCAGCGATTCCCGCGCATGCCGGCTCTCGTCGATGGTCCAGGCACCCATGGCGCCGGCGCAAAGCGTCACGCCGAGTGCGCGCCTCTCCCAGGCAGCGTGGAAATAGGGCTCGTCCTGTTCGGGCGCGACCGGGCCGAAGCCCATCTGCCCGCCGAGATCGTGCGGCCCGTTCATGCCGGCTGCCTCGTTTGTTGCGGTTCCTGGGCGAGCGCCGTACCGATCATCGCATCGCGGCTCACCAGGTCGGCCAGTTGTTCCTCGCTCCAGCCTTCGGTGCCGGCCGGGCGCATCGGCACGACGAGATAGCGCAGTTCCGCCGTCGAATCCCAGACGCGTATCCTGGTGGTCGCCGGCAGCGTCAGCCCGAATTCCTCAAGCACGCCACGCGGATCGATCACCGCGCGCGAGCGATAGGGCGGCGCCTTGTACCAGACCGGCGGCAGGCCGAGCACCGACCATGGATAGCAGGAGCACAACGTGCAGACGACGAGGTTGTGCGTATCCCCGGTGTTGAACACCGCCTGCATGTGCTCGCCTTGCCGGCCGGTATAGCTCAGCGATTCGATCGCCGCCGTCGCATCGCGCTTGAGCCAGTCCGCATAGGCAGGATCGCTCCAGGCCTTGGCCACCACCCTGGCGCCGTTGCGCGGGCCGATCTTGGTCTCGTAGGTATCGACGATGACGTCGATCGCGGCCGGATCGATCAGGCCCTTGCGGGTCAGGATGGTCTCCAGCGCGCGCACGCGGGCGGCAAACGGATCGAGCTCGTTGTCGTGGTCATGATCATGGGACATGGGCACAAATTACGGTTCCGCCCCGCCGGCTGCAAGCATGACGGCTTGGGCCAGCGGAAATCGGTGCCCGCTGGCCGGCTATTCGGCGGCCGTCTTCTGCGGTTCGGCCGGAATATCGTCGTTGATGCCGAAGAGCGAGGGCTGTTCGGCATCGGCCACCGCGGGCAGGTCGGGCTTGCGCTTCGGCAAGAGCCCGCCCAGCCAGCCCGAGAAATTCTCCATGTAGACGTAGATCACCGGGGTCACGAACAGGGTCAGCGCCTGCGAGGCCAGCAGGCCGCCGACGACGGCAACGCCCAGCGGCTGGCGCAGTTCGGCGCTGGCGCCGGTGCCGAGCGCGATCGGGAACGTGCCCATCAGCGCGGCCAGCGTCGTCATCATGATCGGCCTGAAACGCATCAGGCAGGCCTTGTGGATGGAGTCCTTGGCCGACATACCCTCTCGTCGCAATTCGAGCGCGACGTCGACCATCATGATGCCGTTCTTCTTGACGATGCCGATCAGCATCAGAATGCCGATCACCGCGATCACCGACAGATCCATGCCGGCGAAGCGCAAGGCGACCACCGCGCCCAGCACCGCCGACGGCAGGCCGGTGAGGATGGTGAGCGGGTGGATGAAGCTCTCGTACAGGATGCCGAGCACGATATAGATCGTCAGGATCGCGCCGCCGACCAGCAGGCCCTGGTTGGCCAGCGAATCCTGGAAGGTCTTGGCCGTGCCGGCAAAGCTGGTCGAGATCGCCGTCGGCATGCCTATCTGCTCCTTGAGCGCATCGATGCGCTTCACGCTGTCACCCAGCGCCACGCCTTGCGGGAGGTTGTAGGAGATGGTCACGGCCGGAAGCTGACCGAGCTGGTTGACCGTCAGGGCGCCTGCCGTACGATCGACCCGGGCGAAGGCGCCAAGCGGAACCAGCGAGCCGCTCGCCGTCCGCATCTGGATGGCCAGCATCCGCTCGGGCGACCATTCGATCTTGGGGTCGAGTTCGGTGATGACTTCGTAGCTGTCGGCCGAACCGAAGATCGTCGAGACCTGGTCGGTGCCGAAGCCGCCATAAAGCGCCGAGCGCAGCGTGTCGGTATCGATGCCGAGCTGGGCGGCCTTGTCGCGATCGATGACCAGCGATGCCTGCAGGGCATTGTTCTGCAGGTCGCTGGTGACGTCGGTGAAGGTCGTATGGTCGGCCGCCATCGCGTCATTCAGTTTCTGCGCCCAGATATCGGTCTGGCCGGTATCGAGCCCCTGCACAACGAGCTGGTAGGCGCTGGCCGACGAGCGCGAACCAAGCCGCAGATTCTGCACCGGCTGCATGTAGGTCTCGATGCCGGCCACGCCAGCCAGTTGCTTGCGCAGATCAGCCTGCACCTTCTCGATGTCGGGTCGCTGGCTCTTGTCCTTCAACTGCACATAGAGCTGGCCCTGGTTCAGTGCATTATTGCCGCTGCCTGCTGACCATGCCACATGCGAAACATAAGGCGAATGGGAAAAGACGCTTGCCACCTGCCCCTGCAGCTTCACCATGGCGTCAAAAGAAATGTCCTGGCGCGCAATGGTCGTCACCGAGATCTGGCTGATATCCTCCTGCGGGAAGAAGCCCTTCGGCGAGACCTCGATCAGCCATACCGACGCTGCCGCGGTGCCGATGAAGACCAGGAACACCAGGAACGTGTGGCGCAGGCAGAAGCTCAGAACCCGATCGTAGCCGCGCGTGACAAGGTCGTGCTTGTGTCCCGGGGCGTGCGCTTCGCGATCGGCCTTGGTCACCGACAAGAGCCGCGAGCACAGCATCGGCGTCAGCGTCAGCGATACGAACATCGATGCCAGGATGGCGACCGTCACCACGACGGCGAACTCGTTGAAGATGCGCCCGATGACACCGCCCATCAGAAGCACGGGGATGAACACCGCCACCAGCGAGATCGAGATAGAGATGATGGTGAAGCCGATTTCGCGCGCGCCCTTGAGCGAGGCATCGAATGCGGAAAGCCCGTCCTCCTCCATGTGCCGGAAGATGTTTTCCAGCATGACGATGGCGTCGTCGACGACGAGGCCGACCGCCAGCGTCAGGCCCATCAGCGATATGTTGTCGATGGAAAAGCCGAAGAGGAACATCGCGCCGAGCGTGGCGATCAGCGAGATCGGCACCGCCACGGCCGGGATGATGGTCGCCGTCACCCGGCGCAGGAACACGAAGATGACCATCACCACCAGCGCGATGGTCAGCAGCAGCGTAAACTGCACATCGTTGACGGCCTGACGGATGGAGGTCGAACGGTCGTTGAGCAGCTTGATCTGGGCGGCGGCCGGCATCTGGTCCTGGAAGGACGGCAGCATCGCCTTGACCTTGTCGACGACGTCGACCGTGTTGGCGTCGGGCTGACGCTGCACGGCCATGATGATGGCGCGGGTGCCGTCGTACCAACTTGCGGTCGTGGTCGTCTGCACCGAATCGACGACGCGCGTCACCTCGCCCAGCCGCACCGGGTGGCCATTCTTGGTGGCGATGATCAGGTTGGAGAAGCCGGCGGCGTCGGTCAGCTGGGTGTTGGCTGTGATGGTCAGCTGCTGCTTGTTGTTCTGCAGCACACCGAGGGGCGTATTGCTGTTGGCCGATGAGACCGCCGCCTGCAACTGGTCGATCGAGATGCCGCGCGCGGCAAGTGCCGTCGGATCGATCTGGATGCGCACGGCATATTTCTGCTGGCCGAAGATCGAGACCTGCGCCACGCCGTCGATGGTCGACAGCGACGGCGATATGACGTTTTCGGCGAACGCATCGAGGTCGGTCAGCGGAACCGTGTCGCTGACCAGCGACATCAGGAGGATCGGCGCATCGGCCGGATTGACCTTGCGATAGCTCGGCGGCGACGTCATCTGCGGCGGCAGCGATTTCTGCGTGCGCGCGATCGCGGCCTGTACGTCCGCGGCCGCCGCGTCAATGTCGCGGTTGAGCACGAACTGGATGGCAATCGAGGTCTGGCCGAGCGAGTTGGTGGTCGAGATCGAATCGATGCCGGCAATGGTGGCGAACTGCTTGATCAGCGGCGTCGCCACCGATGTCGCCATGGTTTCCGGCGAGGCGCCCGGCAGCGAGGCCGAGACGTTGACGACGGGGAATTCGGCGCTCGGAAGTGCCGCCACTGGCAGGAATTTGTAGGCGAACAATCCCCCCAGCACGAGGGCGAACGACATTAGAAGGGTGGCGACGGGCCTGCGAATGCAGAATTCGGAGATCATTGGGCCGCCTCGCCGGCGTTGCTCGCCTGGGCCACCTTGGGTGCGGCAGCCCCAACCTTGCCTTCATGCACGGCTGCGCCGTCCTTCAGCCTTGTCTGGCCTTCGGTGACCACCTTCTCACCGCTCTTCAGCCCCTGGCTGATGGCGCTGTTTTCGCCTTCGGTCAGCGCCACCTGAACCGGCCGCATCTCGACCGTGCTGTCAGGCTTGACGACATAGACGAACGGCCCCTTCTGGCTGGGCTGGACCGCGACCGTCGGAACGGAGGTCATCTGCGGCATGATGCCGGCGTCGAGGACGACATTCACATACTGGCCCGGCCACAGCGAAAGATCGGCATTGGGTATGCTCGCCCGTGTCGCGATCGTCCCCGAGGCGGTATCGACGCTGGAATCGACGAAATCGAGCGTGCCCTTGCCGATCGGCGTCGGGTCGCCGTCCTTGGTCAAGGTCACCGCCCCTTGCTGCGGATTGGTAAGCGCCTTGTGCAGCAGCGCCAGATTGCTTTCGGGCAGATTGAAGTTGACCTGCAACGGGTCCATCTGGGTGATGGTGACCAGCGGCGTCGAGGTGCTGCTGTTGCCATTGCTGGTGGTCACCAGATCGCCGACGGCGACATTGACCGCGCCCAGCCTGCCCGCGATCGGCGCCGTGATGGTGGCAAAGCCAAGCTGGACATTGTCCGCGTCGATCGTTGCCTTGTCGGCATCGACGGTCGCGGCCGCCGCCTTCTGGGCGGCCACGGCCTGGTCATAGGTTTGCTGCGTGCCGGCCTGCTTGGCGACAAGGTCCTTGGCGCGCTGAAGATCGGAATTCGAACTGGCAAGCAGCGCCTGGTCCTTGGCGAGCGTGGCCTGGTCCTTGGCGAGTTGCGCCTTGAGCGCCCGGTCGTCGAGCGAGAACAGGGTATCGCCCGCCTTCACCATCTGCCCGTCCTTGACGTCGATCGACACGATCTGGCTGGAGACCCGCGCATTGATGCTGACCACGGCGGGTGAGTAGACGAAGCCGATGGCGTAGCGCCGGATCGGGAAGTCGGCCGTGGTTGCCGTCGCCGAAACGATCGAGGCCGAACGCGCGCCGCTGCCGCCCTGCTTGCCTCCCGCTGCCTGCCCCCCTGCTGCCTGCTTATCGGTTGCCGCCTTGTCCGACGCCGCGACCTGCTTTGCGCCGATGAGCTGCTGAACCCTGCTCAGCGCGTCCGGAGACAGATAGAGCCAGGCCGCGCCCGCGCAGGCGACGACAAGCAATGAAAGAATGACTTTTCCACGCATCGACAAAGGCCTCTCCGTCCGACACGCCATAGCCAGGTGGTGGTCGTATTCTAGCGCAACTCACGGCTCATTGCCGCGATTTCGCCGAATAGATAGGACACACGTTTGTCGGAAAAGGGCCAAAACACGGCATTACGAAGATTTAATGTGCACTGCACAATGGACAGGCAGCCGGCTATCGTCGCGGGCCGAAGCCCGTCACAGGCCTCAAAAGCCCGGCTCTAAGCCTTACCCAGATGCTTCGGCCAGAATTCCTGATGTACTTCGGCGGCTTCGTCTTCGAGGTTCGGCCCAACCACCGTGACTATGCGCGCGCCGGTTTGCAGCACGGCCCGGCTCGGCACGTTCAACCCGATCCCAGCGATCTCGCCAAGCCGCGCTTCGGAGCACGCAAACACCATACACCCGATGCCCGACCAGTATATCGCGCCGGAGCACATCGCGCACGGCTCAGTGCTGGTGTAGAGCGTGCAGTCAGCGAGAAAAGCCGTGTCGTAGTGTTGTGCCGCCAATTTAACCAGGTTCATCTCGGCATGGTTCGTCATATCGCGGCCCGTGAAGACACTGTTTTCGGCGCGCAGGATTACTTCGCCGTCCTTCACCAGCACCGAGCCAAACGGTTCGTTGCCATGGTCCATTGCGGATTTCGAGAGCGCAATCGCCTCGCGTAGAAACGGCTCATGGCTTTCCATCACACTCCCCCAAAGAGGCCAAGCTGAATGATCTTGTCTTCAAGCGTAGGAATTTCCAAGGGGCTGCAAATCAGATTCAAGTCGGCGATCTGCATCTGGCTCGAATCCATGAGTCCTGAGCCTATTTCAGCATCGGCCACAGTGTCGCCGCCAGAAGCACGCCCATGGCGATGTTGAACCATTTCAGCCGCACCGGATCCGACAGGAACCCCCGCAGCGCCGTGCCGAACCCAGCCCATATCGAAACGCTCGGCAGATTGACGACCGTGAAGGCGATCGAGATCAGCGCCACCGACAGGAACGGGTGCTCGGCATTGGCATAGACGGCCATGGCGGTGATCGCCATCACCCACGCCTTGGGATTGACCCACTGGAATGCTGCGGCATCGATGAAGCGCATCGGCCGCGCATCCGTCGCGCCCTTGCCGTTCAACGAGCGCGACATGGCGATCTTCCAGGCGAGATAGAGCAGATAGGCGCCGCCGGCGATCTTCAAGCCGGTATGCAGCGCCGGAAACGCCGTCAACACAGCGCCAAGGCCAAGGCCGACGGCAAGCAACAGCACCAGGAAGCCCATGCTGATGCCAAGCATGTGCGGGACGGTTCTGGCGATGCCGAAATTGACGCCGGAGGCCAGCAGCATGAGGTTGTTCGGCCCCGGCGTGATCGAGGTCACGAAAGCGTAGACGAGCAGTGCGAGGAATGCGTCGAGAGACATGTTATCCTCCCAGATACGTCAGCATCATTGTCGCTTTCCGCCGACTGCGCAAAGCCCAGCGCCCGGCCATTGATCGAGCCAGGCGTTGAGCGGATCTCTTTGCGCGGTAGCGGGTTCTACATGCCCTGCGGGCCGCGATTCATCGCCGCCACGCCGGTGCGACAGATCTCGACCAGACCGAGCGGCTTCATGATGGCGATGAACTGGTCGAGCTTGGAGCCCTTGCCGGTGATCTCGAAGATGAAATGCTCGGTGTTGGCATCGATGACCGAGGCGCGGAAGGCGTCGGCCAGCCGCAGCGCCTCGACGCGGGCGTCGCCGGTGCCGGCGACCTTGACCAGCGCCAGTTCCCGCTCCAGCGGCCGCTCCTGGCCAAGCTCGTGCGAGCGGACAGTCAGATCGACCACGCGATGGACCGGCACGATGCGCTCGAGCTGGTTCTTGATCTGCTCCATCACATGCGGCGTGCCGCGCGTCACGATGGTGATGCGCGACAGGTGCTTCTCATGCTCCGTCTCGGAAACGGTCAGGCTCTCGATGTTGTAGCCGCGCCCGGAAAACAGGCCGATGACCCGGGCGAGTACCCCGGGCTCGTTGTCGACCAGCACGGAAAGCGTGTGGATCTCCGGCCGCTCCGTTTCCTTGGCGATGAAGTAGGCGGAGCCGGTCGGTTGAAGGTGTTGTGCGTTCATGACATGGATCTCAAATTCTTGATCTAATTCTTTGTTTGCGCACGGCTTTTCCGACAAGCCCTGCCTTGGCCCGTCGATTACACCAGTTCCCTGCCCTTGGCATCGATGGCGTTCGCCACGGCCTCGTCGGTGGCCTCGTCGGGCAACAGCATCTCGTTATGCGCCTTGCCAGACGGGATCATCGGGAAGCAGTTGGCGAGGTTCGCCACGCGGCAATCGAACAGCACGGGTTTCTTGACCGAGATCATCTCCTTGATGGCGTCGTCGAGCTCGTCCGGCTTCTCGCAGCGTATGCCGTGGCCGCCATAGGCCTCCGCCAGCTTGACGAAGTCCGGCATGGCCTCGGTGTAGGAATGCGACAGCCGGTTGCCGTGCAGCAATTGCTGCCACTGGCGCACCATACCCATATACTGGTTGTTGAGGATGAAGATCTTGATCGGCGCCTTGTACTGCACCGCAGCACTCATCTCCTGCATCGTCATCTGCACCGAGGCATCGCCGGCGATGTCGATGACCAGCGCATCGGGATGCGCGATCTGCACGCCGAGCGCAGCCGGCAGGCCGTAACCCATCGTGCCCAGCCCGCCCGATGTCATCCAGCGGTTCGGCTTTTCGAAATGATAATGCTGCGCGGCCCACATCTGGTGCTGGCCGACCTCGGTGGTGATGTAGGTGTCCTTGTCCTTGGTCAGTTCGTAGAGCCGCTGGATGGCGTATTGCGGCATGATCACGTCGTGGTTCATCTTGTAGGCGAGTGAATCGCGGCCGCGCCATTTGGCGATCTGCTCCCACCAGGGGTAGAGCGCCTTCTTGTCGGCCTTGGCGGTGGCCCGCCACAGCCGCACCATATCCTCCAGCACGCGGCCGACATCGCCGATGATCGGCACCTCGGTGTGCACGTTCTTGTTGATCGACGATGGGTCGATGTCGATGTGGATCTTCTTCGAGTGCGGCGAAAACGCGCTGAGCCGCCCGGTAATACGGTCGTCGAAGCGCGCGCCGATGCAGATCATCACATCGCAATCATGCATGGCCATGTTGGCCTCGTAGGTGCCGTGCATGCCGAGCATGCCGACCCAGTTCTTGCCCGATGCCGGATAGGCGCCCAAGCCCATCAGGGTCGAGGTGATCGGGAAACCGGTGAGGTCGACCAGTTCGCGCAGCAGATGGCTGGCTTCCGGACCGGAATTGATGACGCCGCCGCCCGAATAGATGATCGGCTTCTTGGCCTTGGCCATCAGTTCGACCGCGGCCTTGATCTTCTCCAGATCGCCCTGGACCTTCGGCTGGTAGCTGGTGCGCGGTGCGATCTGCGGCGGGACATAAAACCCCTTGGCGAACTGCACGTCCTTCGGAATGTCGACCACCACGGGACCCGGACGGCCGGTCGTGGCGACATGGAAGGCTTCGTGGATGGTCGCTGCGAGCTCGTTGACGTCCTTCACCAGCCAGTTGTGCTTGGTGCAGGGCCGCGTAATGCCGACCGTGTCGCATTCCTGGAAGGCATCGGAGCCAATGAGAGAGGTCGGCACCTGGCCCGTCAGGCAGACCAGCGGAATCGAATCCATCAGCGCGTCCTGCAGCGGCGTCACCGCATTGGTCGCGCCGGGTCCCGATGTCACCAGCATGACGCCGGCCTTGCCGGTCGAGCGCGCATAGCCCTCAGCCGCGTGGCCGGCACCCTGCTCATGCCGCACGAGAATGTGCTCGACATCATCCTGCTGGAAGATCTCGTCGTAGATCGGAAGGACCGCGCCGCCCGGATAACCGAAGACATGCTTGACGCCATTGTCCTTCAGCGCCTGCACCACCATTTCGGCGCCCGTCATCTCGCGCCGCTCACTCTGTCCGTTGCTCATCGGTCTGGTCCCGTACTGTCGCCACCTGGGCGTTGCCACTTGGGCGTTGTTGGTCGTTTAGTCGTGTTTCGGGCAATAAAAAAGGCCCCCGAGGGAGCCTGTGTGTTGCGCATGGGAGGTTTTCGCCCGGCGGTTACACCGCCTTGCCCACGCGCCTTCCTACGAGAATGAGTACCTTTTTCATGGTCGCGGACACTACGGGCGGGCAAGGCGCCCTGTCAACGGCAAAAATCGCGCCGGCGATGAAGGCGCCTCCCAATTCGGCAAATGGCCCGTCACGATTTCGCGACCGACGCCAAATCGTGCCGGCGCCGCGCAAGGCCAAACCGGCTCGGGAGCGAGCGTTTTCCGGATAAGTCCTTGAAGCCACGCAAAACTATGGTGGGGCGTGACGAAGGCCGTCCTCTCTGCCGATACTTGATCGTCCGGCTCGGGAGGAGCCACCATGAAGACCCGGATTTGACGGAGGAAGACTTATGCTCGACAAGGCCCCAAACAAGAAACTGTCCGACCTGCTCGACCAATTCGGCGCCGCGCTGGCCGCCAATGACATCGACACGGCCGTCGGCTGCTTCCAGGAGGATTGCTACTGGCGTGACCTCGTCACCTTCACCTGGAACATCAAGACCATGGAAGGCAAGGACCAGGTCCGCGACATGCTGGAAAGCCAGTTGTCGAAGACAAAGCCGTCGCATTGGGCACTCGCCAAGGGCGAGGACGCGACCGAAAGCGGCGGGCTGATCGAGGGCTGGATCAGCTTCGAGACCGAACTGGCGCGCGGCTTTGGCCATATCAGGTTGAAGGACGGCAAGATCTGGACGCTGCTGACCACCATGGTCGAATTGAAGGGCCATGAGGAACCGGCCGGCTTCGCACGGCCGATGGGCGCCAAGCATGGCTCGGGCAAGAACCGTCCGACATGGAAGGAAGAGCGTGAGAAGGAAGCCGCCGAGCTCGGCTTCAAGACGCAGCCCTACACGCTCATCATCGGCGGCGGCCAGGGCGGCATTGCGCTCGGCGCAAGACTGCGCCAGCTCGGCGTGCCGACCATCATCGTCGAGAAGAACGAGCGGGCCGGCGACAGCTGGCGCAAGCGCTACAAGTCGCTCTGCCTGCACGATCCGGTCTGGTACGACCATCTGCCCTATATCGATTTCCCGAAGAACTGGCCGGTCTTCTCGCCGAAGGACAAGATTGGCGATTGGCTGGAAATGTATACCAAGGTGATGGAGCTGAATTACTGGTCCTCGACGGAGGCCAAGAGCGCCTCCTATGACGACAAGAAGAAGGAATGGACCGTCGTCGTCCACCGCGACGGCAGGGATATCACCCTGAAGCCAAAGCAATTGGTGCTGGCGACCGGACAGTCCGGCAAGGCCAATCTGCCGAAATTCAAGGGCATGGAGACTTTCAAGGGCGACCAGCACCACTCCTCGAAGCACCCCGGCCCCGATGCCTATGCCGGCAAAAGAGCCGTTGTCATCGGCTCCAACAATTCCGCCCATGATATCGCCGCGGCCCTATGGGAGGCCGGCGCCGACGTCACCATGGTGCAGCGCTCGAGCACCCATATTTCCAGATCCGACACGCTGATGGAGATCGGACTGGGTTCGCTCTATTCGGAGCAGGCACTGCAGAACGGCATCACCACGGCCAAGGCCGATCTGATTTTTGCTTCGCTGCCCTACAAGATCCTGCACGAATTCCAGATCCCGGCCTATGCCGAGATGAAGAAGCGCGACGCAGCGTTCTACAAGGGGTTGGAGAAAGCCGGTTTCATGCTTGACTGGGGCGACGACGAGTCCGGCCTGTTCATGAAGTATCTCAGGCGCGGCTCCGGTTATTATATCGACGTCGGCGCCTCCCAGCTCATCATCGATGGCTCGATCAAGCTGAAGAGCGGCGTCGACGTCGAAGAGATCAAGCAGCATTCGGTTGTGCTCAGCGACGGATCCGAATTGCCCGCGGATCTCATCGTCTACGCCACCGGCTACGGCTCGATGAACGGCTGGGCCGCCGATCTGATATCGCGCGAAACCGCCGACAAGGTCGGCAAATGCTGGGGCCTCGGCTCGAACACCACCAAGGATCCCGGCCCCTGGGAAGGCGAGTTGCGCAACATGTGGAAGCCGACGCAGCAGGAAGCGCTGTGGTTCCACGGCGGCAATCTGCACCAGTCACGCCACTATTCGCAGTTCCTGTCGCTGCAACTGAAGGCCAGGCACGCCGGACTGCCGACGCCGGTCTACGGGCTGCAGACGGTGCACCACAAGGGATAGCCGGCAGCTCGGGAGGTCTTCTGCCATCCCGCATAGGCAATCGAAAAGCATAACCCCGCGCGGCATCTCCGCCGCGCGGGGTTTCGTTTCAGTCACGCAACATCACGCCCCTCGCCTTGGCCCAGCGCTCGAGGATCTTGCGCTCGTCGGGCGTGGCCAGCCGATTGCTGAAACCCCGCACCTGCACCGCCCGGTGCTGCGGGTTGACCTCGATCGTCAGCAGCCGCTCGATCTTGCCGAGGGCCGTGCGCCGCAGCACCCAGATCGAGGCGTAGCCGGCGATGCATTTGGCCGCATACGTCGAGACGCAGTGATGCATCGCTCGGCTTTCGGCGACCAGATCCTCGGCGGTCTTCAGTTGGCGCACGAAGAAGCGCTCGCCATGCGCCTTCGCCTCCTTGACCGACGGTTGCCACTCCCAGTCTTCGAGCTGCGAGCCCTCCCAGGCGCCCTTGACCGGCGCAGCCCGGCCGCCGGCGCGGCGGCGCATGGCCTCGATGCGCTCGATGGCGGCAATGTCACGGTGCCACTCGGACATCTGCTTGCGCAGCGAGGCGAGCGTGCGTCCCTTCAGGCTGTAGGCTCGATCGTGCCGATACATCGCGCCGACATAGTCGCAGAGATCGTCGATCTCCTCCTTCGACGTCGGTTGCCCGCAGAAGAAGCGAGCCACCTCGCGCCAGAAGGCCAGATCAGCGCGCGGCGTGCGTGCGATCTTGGTGCGTACAAGGCGAGCGGCCAGCCCGAAATCGTCCGTATAGGATCGAATGATCGCCAGCCAGAACGCCTCGTCGAAGGTCAGGTCGCCCGACAGGTTCAGGAAGCAATGCACCTCCTTGCGCGACAGCCACGCATTGGCGCCGGCCTTGTAGAGCGAGTCACCACGCGCAACCGCGACGTACCACCACTTGCGCAGCGCAATCTCGTCGGCCTGCAACCCCGCACCGTCGCGCCAGATGGCCTCGAGCGCGGCCGAGACTGGATAGCGCGCATAGAGATGGCGGGCAGCGGCCAGCCGCAGCCGCGCGGGGTCGCGCGTCTTCAGCTTCGGACGCCACAGCCCGCCGTCGCGGATCGCTATGCCGGCAAAGCCTCGGCGCACCTCGTCGAGCGCCCGCTCGAAATCCGGAGCCGGACGCGGCATGGCGGAAACCCGCCGCAGCGTTGCTTGATATGCTTCAATGCGTTCGCGCTCGGCCTGCTGCCTGCGCTGGATCATGGACCTGGCCATGGCCGTTCTTCCCGATTGGAACCCTGTCAGCCGCACGCAAGTCCAGCGCCGGCACGGAATGTGTCGATCTGGGTCGGCGTGACATCTGACAGGTCTCCTCTTGGGATGACGGGTTGGAATGGGCGGGCTCTCTAGGCTCACAGAGACTTTCGAGCAAGAGCTATTCTTTCAACATTTACAATGGCCTGAGGGAGTGTTGCAAAGGCGCACCCCAGGCCTTCAGGCAGCGGTGATCGTCGGCCGGGAGCTTCTCGGCTCCCACCGTCTCGTTGATATCAGCGGCATAGAAGCAGCCACGGACAACGCCCGCGACGCATGACAGCGTTGCGGTCGTCAGATCGTCAGGAAATCGGAATCCGCTATGGCGCGGGTCAGCCCGTCCAACTACCGTGGAGGCGCGAAATGCGTGAACAAATTCTCATCATGCCTCCTTCAAGAGTGGTCGATGCGGTGGATCAAAGAGGGCCGCATGTCGGGCGTGGCTAATACTCCTGAACCATCCCGACAGCAATATGACGAATGGGGCCAGCATCGGCAGGCTCGAACGAACCGACCGCGCCGAACTGGCTTGGCTCAGCTTGGGAATGGACCGGTTGGTCGACGCCAGCGCCAGGCAAACGCTCGCGGCAGCTTTCCGGTCGGAATGCAGCCACCGCGTTTTCACCATCGAAGCAAAAACACATAGGCTGCCCCTCCCGGAATGAACGGCCGTCAGGCGCGGTTGGCGAAATCGTGCACCACGCGCTGCAGCAGCGGCACGTAATCGCGAAACGCCCGCGTCTTCATGTTGGCGACCTTGCCACCCTCGTCCCAGATGCGCACCCGCACCGCTTCCTCGTGGAACGGGTTCTTGCTAAAATCGGCCACCTCGTCGGCGCTCATCGGTCCGCCCTGCAGCGACAGCGTATGCACCGAAGCCGGCGACAGCCTGGAGAAATAGGTCGGGTCGACGGCGCAGAGATAGCGCTTGGCCGCGACATGCAGGCGGACGCATTCGACGACGACCGGAGGGAAGAACGGCGCAAGCACCTCGCCGCCGGCCTCGTCATGGTGCTTGTCCTCGACATCGTCGGGCGAATAGGTGCCGAACTCGCTGGTGTAGTGGCCGATGTCGTGCAGCAGTGCCGCCGCCACCAGAACTTCGGGCGCACCGTCCTGTTCCGCCAGCCAGGCGCCCTGCAGCATGTGCTCGGACATCGTCACCGGCTCGCCGAGATAGGATTCAGCGCCCCGGCGTTCGAAAATGTCGGCGATGAATTCGACGATGTTGTCCGCGTTCAGGTCCTGACCGCTCATTCGGCGGCCTCCTTGAAGCTGTGCTCGATCGCGGCAAGCGTCGACAGCAGGCCGTCCTTGTCGGCGTAGCAGCCCTGCAGCCAGCGCTTGCCGGTGCCGGAGAACGCCTTGCGCGCATGCATGACGCGGGTGTTGTCGACGATGAAGGCCTGGCCAGGCTGAAGCTTGAACGTCACTTCGAAGGCTGGATCCTCGATCAGCTCGGCGAACCGGCGATAGGCGGCATAGTAGGCGTCCATATCGGCGAACGGCACATCGACGACAGGCGCCAGCGAGCGGTTGTTGAAGCGGATGCAGATCAGCTCGCCATCCGGTCCGAGCTCGATCATCGGGCGCTTCGCCTGCAGCCGTACGCCGGACGAGCCGGCATATTCGAAACGCGCCGGACAGGAACTCAGCAGACGGAAGCCTTCGGGGTTTTCGGCCTGCAGCGCGGCCGCGACGGCAAAGCCGTCGACGACGCTGGACTCGCCACCTTCCACCGTATTCTCGACACAGGCCAGGATCTGCAGCGTCGGCACCGGATCGCGATAGGGATTGTCGGTGTGCGCCTGGAGGCCGAGATTGGTATAGGCGAGATTGTTCGGATTGACCTCGGCGCGCACTTCGAACCAACGGCCGTAATTGGTCTCCCTGATATAGCCGAACAGGTCGGAGACCTTGCACAAGGCGCCGGATTCCGCCGGCAGGCCATCCATCACCGCAAAGCCGTAAGTCCGCACCGCCGAAAGCCATTCGCGCAGGACGCTGCGGCTGTTAGAGGCGGCCGGGTATCGGGCGCGCGGCACCGAATTCTGCATCGTCGCCTTGGTCCAGCGCTGGATGATATCGCCTGTCCAGCCGGGCTCGCGGGGCTCGTCGCGATCATAAGCGTTGGCGATCAGCCACTGCGCGGGAAAGCTGACCGTTTTTCCTTCCGGCACGAAGCTCACTTCCAGCGCGCCGCCCTTGATCGCAGCCGCGCCGATCCTCGTCTCGGCCGGAATGTCGACGATGGTGATCAGCCGCTGGCCATTGCCGGCGCTGCGCGTCTTGTCGTCGAGCGCGTTGTCGCGCAGCCACATTGCATGAAAGCGGGTGCGCCTGCAGCCCTGCCAGCCAAGTTCGATCGTTCTGCCTTCGTCGCCAATCAGCGCGTGGGTGAGCATGAGATCCGTTCCTGTCCTCTACGCCCCGCGGCCCGGTCCGCAGGGTTTCGATTGCATGTTGGCCATAAGACAGGCATAATTCAAATTATCATTTTTCGGCCAAAGACCACAAATTTCTAATGCCTCGAAAACCCATTCCCGCACTGCCTCCCCTCGACTGGCTGCGCAGTTTCGAAGCCGCGGCACGGCTGTCGAATTTCACGGCGGCAGCGGCCGAGCTCGGCCTGACCCAGGCGGCCGTCAGCCAGCATATCCGGCTGCTCGAGGAGCGGTTGAAGACGCGCCTGTTCTCGCGGCTGGCGCGCGGCGTCGCGCTGTCGCCGGAGGGTGCCGCCTACCTGCCGCACATCCAGTCGGCCTTCACCACCATCGCCAGCAGCACCACGGAACTGTTCGAGCCGCGCGCCGTGCAGACCGTGTCGATCCGGGTGCCGATCTCTTTCGCCTTACTGATATTGGTCCCGGCGCTGACCGATCTCGCCGAGGCGCTGCCGCGCATCCAGCTCGATCTGGTGACGATCCATCGGCCGACCGACTATGATTTGCCGGGCTCCGCGCTCGATATCCGTTTCGGCAACGGCTCCTTTCCCGGACGCGAGGCTGACAGGCTGACCGCCGAGCGGCTCGTGCCGGTGGCAAGTCCGACCCTCGCCGGTGCAGCCGATTGGACAGCCATGCCGCTGCTTCTGGTCGCCGGCGCCCGCGAAATGTGGGCGGAATGGTTCGCGGCCGCCGGACTGGCCGGCCACCCTCAGCGGTCGCACCGCTTCGACAGTTTCGTCGCCGCGATGGAAGCGGCGAGCGCCGGCGCCGGCGTCCTTCTGGGGTCGCGGCCGCTTGTCGACGCGGCGCTCAAGAGCAGGAGCCTGCTGCCGCTTTCCGATTTCGAACTCTCCAGCAACTCGGGCCATTTTCTGACCTGCGCATCGACCACGCGGCTGACCAGCGCCGAAGCGGATTTCCGCAAGTGGCTGCTGAGGCACCTCTCCGGTGCCACCTCGGCCTGACCGGTGCGGCCTATCGCGATGCAGCGCCGATGCGCTTCCAGTAGATCAGAGTGCCGGTCAGCCCGCCATGCGGCTTCAGCGCAAAGTCGGGTATTTCCCCGGCCTGGGTGAAACCGAGTTTTTTGTAGAGGCCCGAGGCGCCCTCTTCCGTCGCCGTATCCAGAACCAGTAGCGTGCGCCCCTTCTCCACGGCGAGACGCTCCGCGGCCCGCATCAGCCGCGTTCCGACACCCCTGCCCCGGTGTTCGACCGATGTCATCAGCTTGGCGATCTCGGCCCGGTGCGGCTGGTTGGGTGGGAAGTCGAGCAGCAGCGTGACGGTGCCGATCAGGGTATCGCCGTCCCAGGCGCCGAGCACCACCCGTTTGCCCTTTGCCGCCGCGGCCAGGGATTTCTCCCAGAACGCGCTTGCCGCTTCCGGTGCCAGCGGATGCATGAAGCTGACGGAACCACCGGCCGCAACCGTTTCGACCAGCAGATCAGCCAGCATCGCCAACGTTTGCGCACTGGCGCCGAGCGCTTCGATTTCAATGGAATTCATGCCTGGTCCTCTGGAAACGATGAATGGGCGTCAGTCGAGATGGCGCACGCGCCGTCGCTTGCGCGCGGCCTTGATGGCGCTGATGCGCTCGGTGTCTTCTTCCCTCAGATGCCGTCCGCGCTCCAGGATCTCGAGCGTGTATTCCTCATAGGTCAGGCCCAGCCGTTCGGCCTTGTCCATGCGCATCAGCATCACTTCGCGGCTCGGCGCCTTCCACGCTTTGGCGTGCGCGGCCTGCCAGGCAAGGAAGATGTAGGGATCGCCCTTGCCCCAGGGTGGCCCCTTGTACTCATCAAGAGGCGGCCCCCCATTGTGGGAGCGCTTTGGACGTCTCGCCATGATCTCAGCCTCTGACCAGCGCGACGAGATAGTCGGCGCCTGTCTCCATGGCGTGGAAGGTGCAGTCCGAAGGCGCGCCCAGCGCCAGGCAGTCGCCGGGTTCGAGCCTGTGCACCACATCGCCCTCGGTGAATTCGAGCCGTCCGGAAATCAGCCAGATCTGCTGCTTGATGAAGGCATAGGAAGCCGCCGGCAGGCTGACCCTGGCGCCCGCCGGCAGATGCACCTTGATCAGTTCGAGCGGCATGTCACCGGCCGGTGACAGATGCCGCCTGACATAGCCTGTATCGGGATCGCGCCACACCGGCTGGTCGGCCTCGCGCAGCACCCCGCCACCTTGCAATTCCGCCCGCGCGATGAGGGTCGACAGCGTCATGCCGAAGGCTGCCGCGATGCGCACCAGAAGGGCCGCCGTCGGGCTGGTCATGCCGCGCTCGATCGTGCTCAGCATCGCCTTGGAAACACCGGACCGCTCGGCGAGTTCGGCCAGCGACCAGTCCCGCATGACCCTCTCGGTGTGAATCCGCCGGCCGATCGTCGAAGAAATATCGTTCGCTATATCATCCATTCGTCCATTATAGCGAAAGACATGAATCGGAAAAGAGCCCTTTCGCGACAATTTTCGCCAGACGCTTAATGCTCTCTACACCATCCGACCTCATCCGACCTTAACCCCATTCCGCTAGGGTCTGATCTCCAGGGAAATGGGGATTGGCCTGTCCATGTATGTCGAACGCGAAGCTTCCGTCGGAGAACCGACATCGCAGGAGCGCCGCAACGCAGAGCAGAACGACCGGCGCATCCTGGGCAATGTCGTGCAATGCGACGGCGCGCGCGCCACCATCAGCGCCTATGCCGACGATGTCGACGGTGCGGTGACCGGCCTTTGGACGGTCGGCAAGATGATCTCGATCAATCTGGGCACGACGCGAACCGTTGGCCTGGTCTATGGCATCGGCAAATCGGACCGCGCCTGGAGCAATGAAGGCCAGAACGCCATCGAGGTCAGCATCGAGCTGATCGGCGAAGTGCGCGACGGCGCCGAGCCCGGCGCCAAGCCGATCTTCGACCGCGGCATCACCACCTATCCGCATATCGGCGCGGTGGCGCACCGCATCCGCAGCCGCGACCTGCAGGCCGTTTACGATCTGGCCGGCCGCCATTCCATCACCATCGGCTCGCTGGCGCAGGACGAGTCGATCGCCGCCAACATCGCCATCGACGACACGCTGGCGCGCCATTTCGCCATCGTCGGCACCACCGGCGTCGGCAAATCCACGGCCGTTTCGCTGCTGCTGCGCAAATCGATCGAGGCACGCCCCGATCTGCGCATCCTGATCCTCGACCCGCACAATGAATTTGCGAGCTCGTTGCCTGAATATTGCGTCAGGGTCGATTCCAAAACGCTCGACCTGCCGTTCTGGATGTTCAAGCTCGAGGAATTCGCCGAGGTCCTGTTTCGCGGTCGTGAGACCGACCCGGAAGAAATCGACGCTTTGCGCGACCTCATTCCGCTTGCCAAAAATCTCTACCGCAACCCGAATTCAGGTGCTTATCTCAGGCGCGGCAATGACGCGCTGACCGCCGATACGCCCGTGCCTTACCGCATCGCCGACCTGCTCAAGCAGATCGACGAGCGCATGGGCATGCTCGAAAGCAAGAACGAGCGCCCGACGCTCAAATCGCTGAAGACGCGCATCGAATCGGCCGCCGCCGATCCGCGCTATCGCTTCATGTTCAGCTCGCGCCTGATCGAGGACACCATCCACGAGACGATCGGCAACATTTTCCGCGTGCCGCATCACGGCCGTCCGGTGACCTGCTTCGAGATGGCCGGCATGCCCTCCGAAGTGGTCAACTCTGTCTGTTCGGTGCTGGCGCGCCTGGCTTTCGACCTCGCTCTGTGGAGCGAGGGCAAGCTGCAACTCCTGTTTCTATGCGAGGAAGCGCATCGCTACATGCCGGCCGATCCGCGTCTCGGCTTCGCGCCGACCCGGCACGCGCTGTCGCGCATCGCCAAGGAGGGCCGCAAATATGGCTGCTATCTCGGCGTCGTCACGCAGCGTCCGGGCGAGCTCGACCCGACCATCCTGTCGCAGTGCTCGACCTTCTTCGCCATGCGGCTCGCCAACGAGCAGGACCAGGCGATCATCCGCTCGGCCATCGCCGACTCGTCCGCCTCCACGCTTGCCTTCCTGTCGTCCATGGGCCAGCGCGAGGCCATCGCCTTCGGCGAAGGCGTGGCGACGACCATGCGGCTGAAATTCGAAAGACTGCCCAGCCACCTGCTTCCCGGCACGGCCAAGCGCGAAGAGGCCGAGTCGCCAAAGGCCGGCGACGATGTCGACCTGGTGGCGATCGTCGAGCGGCTGCGCAACGTGCCGAAACCCACCCCACAGGCGATGGCCTTCGCCGAGGTGGTCGATTCCGGCCGCCAGGCCGGCGATCCCGACTACCGCAAGCCGGCGACTGCCCGCGTGGCGTCGGACGACGATTTCGACATGCGCTATGGCCTGAAACCCGCCACCTTCGGCCTGCGCCCCCAGAACGACTGAACCCTGGGCGTCACCCCCATTTGCGGGCAGCTCTGAAAGCCCACATCGCGCTTCCAAGGGCAAGCTTCGGTGGAAAACTTGGGTAAATCCCGTCAGGAAATTCGTCAGGCTGAGTCGATTGGTGTCGACTTCGAGAACCGGAGCGGAGCGGACATTGAGTCCGTGAGCACCGGGAGCGCAGAAGTCGGCATCAAGCGGCCAGCATCACGAATTTAGTGGCGGGATTTTAGGCGCAGACGCGGTTGCGGCCTTGCCTCTTCGCTTCATAGAGCTGGCGGTCGGCGCGGCGATAAAATTCCTCGGCCGTTTCCTTGCGGTCCCATACGGCAAGGCCGACGCTGGTGGTGATCTTGAGCCGGACATTGCCCGAAAGGATCGACATGTTGGCGATCGCCTTGCGGATGCGCTCGGCGAACTTGGCCAGCAGCTCCGCCTCCATATTGGGCGTGACCACGGCAAACTCCTCGCCGCCCAGCCGCGCCACCACGTCGTGGTAGCGCGTCATGTCCTTCAGGCAGCTGGCCACGGCCCTGAGCACCTCGTCACCGACATCGTGGCCGTGGGTGTCGTTGACCTGCTTGAAATGGTCGAGATCGAGGATCATCAGCCCGACCGGCTTCTCGATGCGCCGGAACTCCTCGAGATATTCCTTCAGCGCATCGTCGAAATAGCGCCGGTTCTGCATGCCGGTCAGGCTGTCCGTCAGCGCGGCGTGCTCAAGCGTTTCGGAGCGGGCGCTGAGCGAGACCGTCATGGCGCGCAGCTTGCCTTCTTCCATCGCCTGTTTGCGGATCAGCGGATAGATGAAGAAGATGCCGAAAAACAGTGCGGTCGCGAGCAGCACGCCGGTCGCGAACAACAGCTTGTTGAGGTAGATGACCTTGTCGAGACCAGACTGGGTATGGAGTTCCATGGCGAAGGATTGCAGGAGCCCATAGGCGTGCAGCGTCACCAGACCAGCGGCCAGGATCACGAATATAAAGACGAAAAATGCGGATTCCGCCTTATGGAAACGCATCTGCTCCCCATGGAAAAGTGCCCATCGACCTTATGGCACGGACCGCCTTACGGAGCGTTAATCCCGGCAACTTCGGCGCGAACCCTTCCGTCATGGTCAACTTTTTAAGTTGCATTAGCAACAAGTGTTTGGATCGTGGTTTCGAGATCGTCACCGGGGCGCAATCTCAGCCATTCCGGCCCCAGCTGATTGCGAAACCAGGTCGCCTGCCGCTTGGCATATTGCCGGGTTGCGATCTTGGCGCGCTCGATCGCCTCGGGAAAGCTTAGCTCTCCGGCCATCGCGGCCTGCAGGTCGCGAACGCCGATCGCCTTCATGGCCGGCAGGTCCGGATCAAGGCGAAGGGCCGCGAGTTGCCTGACTTCCTCCAGCGCGCCCTTGTCCAACATCTGGTCGAAGCGCCTTTCGATGCGATCGACCAGCGCGGCCCGGTCCGGCTCGATGACCAGGAAACGCGCCGTCTGCCTGTCGATGAGCGGCCGGCCGCGCTCCGCGTGCCAGTCCAGGATCGAACGGCCGGAGGCGTCGAGCACTTCGAGCGCCCGCACGATGCGCTGGCTGTCGGTTGGCTTGAGCTGCATGGCGGCTCTCGAATCCTCGCGCAACAGCAGGCCATGCAGCTTGACCGCGCCTTGTTCCTTCAACTCGTAGCGCCAGCGGTCGCGGATGCGCGGCGGAATGTCGGGCATTTCCGAAAGACCCTCGGCCAGCGCGCGAAAGTACAGGCCGGTGCCGCCGACGAAGACCGGCCGCCGCGACAGTTCGCCATCGTCGATGAGTTTCATCACATCGCGCAGCCACGCACCCGTCGAATAGGCGGTGGCGGGATGGACGTGGCCGTAGAGAAAATGCGGCACCCGTGCGAGGTCGGCCGGCTGCGGCCTCGCGGTCAGCACGTCGAGCACCGAATAGCCTTGCATGGAATCGGTGTTGACGATGACGCCGCCCGCGCGCTCCGCGAGGTCGAGCGCCAATGCCGACTTGCCGCTGGCGGTCGGCCCGGCTATCAGGATCGCGTTCTTCACGCGGCCTTCGCCCGCATCCGCGCCGGAATTCTCGATGCCGCTCATTGCCACGCTTGTTTCCCGTCCCGCTCACCGCGCGCTGTCGCCGTCGCTTGCGAATATGGCCTCGCGGTCGGTGGGCGCAAGCACTGTCGTCTGGCTGGCCGAAGGCATTGCCTGCGATCTTGCCTTGCCGCAAGAGGCTGACGCCGCCGATATGAGCGCCGCTTTGCGCACCGCATTGGCTGGGGAACCGGTCGATGTAATCGTCCAGCAGGCCGAAACGCGCCGCAAGAAGATCCTCATCGCCGACATGGATTCGACCATGATCGACCAGGAATGCATCGACGAGCTGGCCGATGAGATCGGCGTCAAGGAGCACGTCGCGGCGATCACCGCGCGGTCGATGAATGGCGAGATCGCCTTCGAGCCGGCCTTGCGCGAACGCGTCGCACTGTTGAAGGGGCTCGATGCCGCCGTCGTCGACCGCATCGTCGCCAGTCGGCTGACCTTGGCCTCGGGCGGCCGCGCGCTGGTCCAGACCATGCGCGCCAACGGCGCCTGGACGGCACTGGTCTCGGGTGGCTTCGAGGTGTTCACCACGCGCATAGCGGCCATGCTCAGCTTTCAGGAAAACCGCGCCAACCGCCTGCTCGAACAGGATGGACGCTTCACCGGTCTGGTCGGCGAGCCGATCCTCGGCCGCGCCGCCAAGGCCGAGGCGCTGCTCGAAATTTCCGCGCGGCTTGGCCTGACGCCGGCCGATGCCATTGCCGTCGGCGATGGCGCCAACGACCTAGACATGATCCGCCTCGCCGGCACCGGTGTCGCGCTGCACGCCAAGCCGGCCGTGGCGGCGCAGGCCAAGGTTCGCATCGACCATGGCGACCTCACCGCATTGCTCTACCTTCAGGGTTACCGCAGTGAGGAAATCGTCCAATGAAACCAATGCACACCGAGCGCCTCATCCTGCGCAACTGGGAAGACCGCGACCGCGAGCTCTTCCATCGCATCAATTCCGATGAGCGCGTCATGGAATTCTTCCCGTTCCGCCGCGACCGTGCCGCCGCGGACGCCAAGATGGACGAATTCCGCGCCTGGATCGAAGAGGACGGCTATGGCTTCGCCGCGGCCGAGCTTGCCGCGACCGGCGAATGCATCGGTTTCGTCGGCCTCCTCGCGACCGATGATGTGCCATCGCTGCCGGCCGACACAATCGAGATCGGCTGGCGGCTGGCTCCCGAATTCTGGGCCAAGGGCTATGTCACCGAGGCCTCGGAAGCCTGGCTGGCCTACGGTTTCGAGACATTGGCCGTCGATGAGATCGTTTCCTTCGCCGTCGCGGAAAACCACCGCTCGACCGCTGTCATGAAACGCCTCGGCATGACGGCCGACCCATCGGCTGACTTCGACCATCCCAGCATTCCCGACAGCCATCCCATGCTCAAGCGGCATGTGCTCTACCGGCTGTCGCGCGAGGGCTGGCAGGCAAGAAAAAAGGCGGCTGGTTAGCCGCCTTTTTTGAAGGTCGTGGACTGAAATCTCAATCCATCCGGATCGTCACGAAGCGCAGCTCGCCGGTCTTCGACGCCAGCATCAAAAGCGCGTTCTTGCGGCCCTGCTCTTTCAGCGCGCCGATCCGGTCCATGACATCCTTGGGCGTGGCCACCGATTCCTGCGCGATCTCGGTGATCACTTCGCCCGGCTGGATGCCGCGCTCGGCGGCGGCCGAGTCCTTGGCCACATCTGTGATGACGACGCCGGAGACATCGGCGGCGATGCTGAACTTCTTGCGCGTCTCGTCATTGAGTTCGCCGACGGTCATGCCGAGCACCGAGGCGGTCGAAACGGCCGGAGCCTTGTTGCCCTTGTCCTGGTCGGTATTGCCGTTCTCGCCGCTGGCCAGCTTCTCGCCATCCTCGAGCCGGCCGAGCGTCACCTTCACCGTCTGCTCGACGCCCTTGCGCACGATAAGCACGTCGACGGCCTTGCCGACGGGGCTTTCGGCGACGACGCGCGGCAGGTCGCGCATCTCGTGGATGTCCTTGCCGTCGAACTTGATGATGACGTCACCGGCCTGGATGGTGCCGTTGTCGACAGGTCCGCCCTTGATGACGCCGGCGACCAGCGCGCCCTTGGCGGTTGCCATGCCGAGGCTTTCGGCGATGTCGTCCGTCACCGGCTGGATGCGCACGCCGAGCCAGCCGCGCCGCGTCTCGCCAAACTGGCGCAACTGGTCGACGACGCCCGAGGCGAGTTGCGAGGGAATGGAGAAGCCGATGCCGATCGAGCCGCCGGACGGCGAAATGATGGCGGTGTTGATGCCGATGACTTCGCCGGCGCTGTTGAACAGCGGTCCGCCCGAATTGCCGCGGTTGATCGCCGCGTCGGTCTGGATGAAATCGTCATAGGGGCCGGAATTGATGTCGCGGTTGCGCGCCGAGACGATGCCGACCGTGACCGTGCCGCCGAGGCCGAACGGATTGCCGATCGCCATCACCCAGTCGCCGACACGCATCTTGGTGGAATCGCCGAACTTCACCGCCGTCAGCTTGTGGCCTTTCGGATCGACCTTCAGCACCGCGACGTCGGTCTTGGTGTCGGTGCCGACCAGCGTCGCCTTCAGCGTCACGCCATCGGAGAAGTTGACCTCGATGTCGTCGGCGTCCGCGATCACGTGGTTGTTTGTGACGACGATGCCTTGCTCGGCATCGATGACGAAGCCGGATCCCAGCGACTGCACCTTCTGCGCGCTATTGTCCTTGTCGCCACCGCGGTTCTTGAAGAAATCGTCGAAGAAATCCTGGAAGGGCGAGCCTTCGGGAAGCTGCGGCATCGGCACAGCACCCGGCCCTTCCGTGCCCTTCACCGTCTGCGAGGTCGAGATGTTGACCACCGCGCCGAGCAGGCCTTGCGCCAAGTCGGCCACCGAAGCAGGTCCGTCGGCAGCAAAGCTCGGCGTCACGAAGGACGGGACGGCGACGGTGCCGACAAGAAGCGCTGCCGTGCCGGCGATGAACGTCCGCCGTGCCGCGCGCAAAAGGAGTATGGATGTCATCGAGAAGCCTCCCGGTCTTTCTGAAAGAGAAAGCGCAACGGCAAAAAACCGCGTTGCGCTATGTTGGCAAAAAATACGGCACGTTTGCGGCTACGACTATCGGCAGAGGATTAATCCTCCGTTTGCCGCCGACGAAAACCGGCCATCTCATGCGCCCCGCACCAACCAGACGATGCCGACGCCGATGGCGATCGCAACCAGCCCGGCGATCCGCAATGCGTTCTCCGGCATCGACAGCACCTCGCTCGCGAGCTTCTTCGCCAAGCCGGGAAAGCCGCCATAGACCAGGCCCTCTATGACGAGGACCAGGCCTATCGCCGCGAAGAAATCCTGCACCGGCTATTGCTGGCCGGTGCTGGGTTGTGTTGCCGGCGCGGCGGGTGCCGTCGGCGTCGGTTTCGCCGGCCCTTCCTTGCCGTCCGGATCGCGGAAGTAGCGGAAGAACTCCGAACTCGGCGACAGCACCATGGTCGTTCCGGTATTGTCCAGGGCCGTGCCATAGGCATTCATCGACCGGTAGAAGTCGAAGAAGGCCGGATCGCGCTTGTAGGCGTCCGCGAAGGTGGCGCTGCGTTGGGCTTCGCCCTCGCCGCGCAAGATCTCGGATTCCTTTTGCGCTTCGGCAACGATCTCGACCACTTCACGATCGGCGCGTGCCGTGATGCGTTGTGCCGCTTCATTGCCGCGTGCCCGAAGCCGCGCGGCCTCGGCCAGGCGTTCCGCCTTCATGCGGTCGTAGGTCTGCTGTGAAACCTCGGCCGTGAGGTCGGTGCGGCGGATGCGGACATCCTCGATCTGCAGGCCGAGCGAGGTGGCGTCGGGCCGGAGTTGATCGCGCACTTCGCGCATCATCACCGCACGCTGTTCCGAGAGCGCCGCTTCGAAGTCGCGCAGACCGTAGACGCGGCGCAAGGCAGCGTCGAGACGCGTCCTCAGCCGCGCCTCGGCCAGTTCGATCTGACCGGAGACGGCGGCACGGAAGACGCGCGGGTCCGAGATGCGATAGGCGATGAAGGCATCGACTTCATAGAACTTGCCGCCCGATACCTGGACGCGGATGTTGTCGAGGTCGAAGCGCAGCACCCTGTTCTCGATCAGCTGCACCGTATCGGCGTCGAAGAACGAGAACGGCGCCTTGAAATAGATGCCGGGCTCGCTCTTGACGTCGACGATCTCGCCGAACCTCAGCACCAGCGCCTGCTGGCGTGCATTGACCACGAAGACCGAGGAATAGATCAGGAACAGGATGACCGCCGCGATGACGACGAAAATGGGAAGACGGTTGGCCATCACTGGGTACCTCCCGTGTTCACTGCGGGTGCGGCCGGAGCCGGCGGTTTCGGCTGCAATGCCGGCAGCGGCAGATAGGGCACGACGCCTTGTCCGTTGCCTTGCTCGACGATGACCTTGCTCGAGTCCTTCAGAACCCTCTCCATGGTTTCCAGATAGAGGCGCTTGCGGGTTACATCCGGCGCCTTGGCGTATTCGTCATAGACCGAGATGAAGCGCTGGGCCTCACCTTCGGCTTCCTGCACCACGCGGTTCTTGTAGGCGGCCGCGTCTTCGCGGATCTGTGCCGCCTCGCCGCGCGCCTGGCCAAGCTTCTGGTTGGAATACTGGTTGGCTTGCTCGACGAACTTGTCCTCGTCCTGCTCGGCGCGCTGCACCTCGTCGAACGCATCGGCCACTTCGCGCGGCGGTGCCGCATCCTCGATCGAGACGGCGTTGACGTTGAGACCGGCCTTGTAGCCGTCCAGCGTCGTCTGGATGATCTCGCGCACCGAGGCCGCTATGCCCTGGCGGTCGTCGCGAAAAATGTCCTGTGCCGGCCGGCGGCCGACGGCTTCGCGCATGGCGCTTTCGGCGACCTGCCGCAGCATGCCGTCCGGATCGGAGACGTCGAACAGATAGGCGCGGGGATCGGAGACCTGGTAGGCCACCGAAAACTGCACGTTGACGATGTTCTGGTCGCCCGACAGCATCAGGCCGTTGCCGCTGGTGTTGCCGCCGCCAATGTCGACGAGCTGCTCGGAAATCTTGGCCGTCTCGACGGTTTCAAGCGGCCACCAATGGAAATGCAGCCCAGGCTGCGAGAGTTCGGGTTTCGGCTTGCCGAAACGCAGTTCGACCGCGACCTCGTCGGGCTGCACCGTATAGACCGCCTGGAAGGCCCACAGAACGACCAGCACCGCGGCGATCAGCCCGAACACAGCCGGACTTGCACCGCCACCGCCGGGCAGAGCGCGCCGCAACCGGTCCTGGCCGCGGCGGATAATGTCTTCGAGGTCGGGGGGCGATCCTTGCGGGCCGCTTGGCCCCTTTGGCCCCTGCCCCCAGGGCCCCTGATTGTTACCGCCGCCGCCCCACGGGCCGCCGCCTCCGCCACTCTTGTCGTTCCAGGGCATGAATGTCCTTTCGCTTGGAATTCCCTCAAGCGCCGGAGTTACGGCGCAAATCCAGTGTTGTTCTTCTATAGGGACGCCACGGCACGCTTTCAACGCGATGCGCCGCCGACATCATCTGTTTTGGGCCGGTAGCGACCCTTTGTCGTCCTTCAATGCACTGTTTGTCCATCAAAGTATCGGGCGGCGGCGCTCATAAACCGAATAGCGCGTTGCATGGCTGTCCTTTTCCCCGGCCGCAACCTCCTGCGAACTGACCATGCGCCATGTCTGGGGGTCGATCGGCGGGAAATGCGCGTCGCCGTCGATGGCGGCCAGCACATGGGTAACGTGCAGCCGGTCGGCCAGCGGCAGCGCCTGAGCATAGATCTCGCCGCCGCCGATGACGCAGACCTCGTCCACGCCGGTCATGCAGCGTCCGCGCACCGTTGCCAGCTGAATGGCGGCTTCCAGCGTATGCGCCACTTCGACGCCCTCGGCGCGCCAGGCCTTGTCGCGGGTCACGACGATGTTCAGCCGGCCCGGAAGAGGGCGGCCAATGCCTTCATAGGTCTTGCGGCCCATGATGATGGGCTTGCCCATCGTGTCGGCCTTGAACCGCTTGAGATCGGTGGAGAGCCGCCAGGGCAGTCCGCCGTCCCGCCCGATCACGCCGTTCTCGGCAATGGCGACGTAGATTGCGACATGCATCAGTTCGCGTCCCCGCCATTGCTGTCCGACGGTTCAAGCAGCAGGATATCGATGTCGTGCTCCGGGTAAAAATCGTTCGCGGTCATCTCGAAGGTCGTCGGTCCGACCTTTTTGACATTGTCGCCGCAGAACGAGACCAGGGCTTTTGGATTGCCCTTGTCGATGGTCAGCTTGAACTTGCCGATAGTGCCCGCCGCCCAGTTGCCGCCGGTGGTCAGGATGTAGGCGATGCGGCTTTCGTTGTACTGGGGATAGCCGTCCGGATTGTCCTTGGCCGCCTTCCGCACCGCGTTCTCGAACGTGTCGTCCATGCAGTAGCGGGTCTTGTATGCCGCATACTGCCCCTGGAACTGGCCGTCATAGAAGAAGCTGACCGACGACGTGCCGCCGACGCTCGGCTTGTAGCGATGGGAAACGTGAACGTCCTTGTTGGCCGGAAAGGTCGAGCGCCACCAGTAGGTCGAGCGCAATTGCCAGAACGGCGCATAGGTGGATTTCATGCCGCTGCCGTCGTCGGCGGTGTCCTCGATGATGATGCCGCGGTTGACCCAGTCATCGGCCACCGCTTGCGGCAGCTTCGCCAATGCCGCCTTGGCGGCGTCGCCGAATGGGTTGAACGGCACATTCTGCGCCTTGAGATCGGCGCTGATGTCGATGCCGAGCGCGAACACCTTCTGCTCGAGCTGAGGCTTTGCAGCGGCACCGTCGATCGTTACCTCGAAGCCCAAAAAATTGTCGCTCTGGTTTTCAGGAATCGCCGGCATCTCTTCCGGATCACCCGAAATATCGGGCATCGGGAAGGCGACGATCGCATCGACATCCCGATCGGTGTTGTTGTGGAAGACGTAGTCGACTGTCACCTTTTCGGGCGAGATGAAGAGGTCCTCGCTTTGCATCGCGACAGCATCGCTGCGCGACAGGATCAGGCCGCCGGTGCCGAGCTCGGCAACCGAATCGTTGGCCAATACGGGTGCTGCCGAGAGCGCCAGCGCCGCAGCCAGAACATATCGCAACATCGAAGCCCCCTCGGCAAGAATACCCTGGTGACCCTAGCCGTTTCAATGTGACGTTTCAAAGCCCTTCCGCTTGCGTGACTACGCCACACCGTCTGGATGCGCTAGCAGCGGTCTGGACACGCGAGCGGTCTGGACTAACAGGTTGCGATCGGGCAGGAGTTCGCTTCATGCGCAAGCTTCTCGTCATCGGCATCGGCGCCGGCAATCCCGACCACATGACCGTCCAGGCCATATCAGGCCTGAACCGCGCCGAGGTGCTGTTCATCCCCGACAAGGGCGCCAGGAAGAACGACCTCGCCGAATTGCGGCGCGAGATCTGCGACCGTTTCGTCACCAACCCGAAATCGCGCCGCGTCGAATTCGACGTGCCTGTTCGCGCCGAGCCGACGTCGTCCTACCGCTCGACCGTCGACGACTGGCACGAGGCCATCGCCGCCATCTACGAAGGCCTGATCCGCGACGAGCTTGCGGAAAATGGCTGCGGCGCCTTCCTGATCTGGGGCGACCCTTCGCTCTACGACAGCGCGCTGCGCATCCTCGAGCGGGTGCGCCTGAGAGACAATGTTGCCTTCGAACTGGAGGTCATCCCCGGCATATCAGCCATCCAGGCGCTTGCCGCCAGCCACAAGACGGCGCTGAACCGCATCGGCGATTCGATGCTGGTCACCACCGGCCGCAGGCTGACCGAGGAAGGTCTGGCCAACAACGCCGGCAGTACAATCGTCATGCTGGACGGCAAATGCGCCTTCAACACGCTTGCCGACCCGGATGTCACCATCCATTGGGGCGCCTATCTCGGCACGCCGGACGAGATCATCATCGCCGGCCGCCTTGGCGATGTCGGCGCCGAGATCGAAAAGGTCCGCGAGGAAGCCCGCCGGCAAAAGGGCTGGATCATGGACACCTATCTGCTGCGCAAGCCCGGCGAATAGGAAGGCAATAAGGGAGTACGGCGGTAGGTGAAGGAATTTTCTGTGCTTGAAGACAGCCACGACTGACTGCCCTACTGCCCTACTGCCCTACTGCCCTACTGCCCTACTGCCCTACTGCCCTACTGCCCTACTGCTGCCCCCTAGCCCGCATCGATCTCCGCCTGCAGCGCATCCATGTGTGTCGCCGCCGCCGCGGTGGCCGCGCGCTCGATGGCGCGAAAGCGGCTGACCACCGCGAGCCCAATGGCCGTCAGCTGCGCGCCGCCGCCCTTGCGGCCTCCGGTCTGCGCGGCGACCAGCGGCTTGCCGAACACCCGGTTCATGTCCTCGACCAGGTCCCAGGCATGCTTGTAGGACATCTCCATGCCGCGCGCGGCGGCCGAGATCGAACCGAAGGTGGCGATCTGCTCCAGAAGCTCGATCTTGCCCGGACCGATCCGACCGTCGGGGTCGAGATTTATCCGCAAGCTCAGCGATGGCATCTTTGTTCCTCCGCGGTCACCAGGACTCTTGCCGAAGCCACTTCGGCGATACCGTTATTCCAAAACAATATAGCGCCGATCGCCACCCCTGTCAGCTATCGGCCTCGAGCGGCAGGCCGGCGCCGGTGTTGGCCCGGTCGAAACTGACTGTCTTGATCACGGCAAAAACCTTGCCGCCAAGCCGCAGTTTCAGCGCCTGCCGCGACTGTTCGGTGATGCGGGCGAGCACGGCTACGCCATGACAGTCGATGCCGACCTCGACCGCCGGCCCCTCGCCCGGGCTGATCGCGACGATCGTGCCGGGCAGGATGTTGAGCGCGCTGAGCCCGGTCGGCTTCTCCGTGGCGATCATCACATCGCGGGCACGGATGCGGATGCGCACGGAAGCGCCTGTCCTCATCGCCAGGCGCGGCACGCGGATCTCGCCGGCGGCCGAGCCGAGCACGGTCATGCCGAACACCTCGTCGTGGCGCAGCACTTTCGTGTCCAGCACCGCGCCGCCCTCGCCGCGCTCTTCCACCGGCAACAGGTCAAGCCTCTGCATGACAGCCTCGGTCGCACCGCTGGCAACCACCTTGCCTTGCGCCAGCATCACCACGTCGCTCGCCAGCCGCGCCACCTCGGCAACCGAATGGCTGACATAGACGATCGGGATTTTCGTCTCGTCGCGCAGCCGTTCGATATAGGGCAGGATTTCTGCCTTGCGTGCCTCGTCGAGCGACGCGAGCGGCTCGTCCATGAGCAGCAGTTTCGGACTGGCCAGCAGCGCCCGGCCGATCGCCACGCGCTGCTTCTCGCCGCCCGATAGTTTTGCCGGGCGCCGAGCGAGCAGAGGTCCGATGCCGAGCAATTCGACGACGGTATCCATGTCCGCATAACGCTCCTGTGCGGGCGTGAACCAGCGGCCGTAGCGCAGATTGCCGGCCACGCTCATATGCGGGAACAGCCGCGCGTCCTGGAACACCATGCCGATGCGGCGCTTGTGCTTCGGCACGAAAATGCCCTTGGCAGTGTCGACCAGCACCCGGCCGTCGACCTCGATGCGCGCCCTGTCGGGCCGGATCAGGCCGGCGACCATGTTGATCAACGTGGTCTTGCCCGAACCGGACGGCCCGAACAGCGCCGTCAGCCGCCCGGCGCTCTCGAAGCGCGCCTCGATGGCGAAGTCGCCAAGCCGATGGCTGATGTCGACGAGAACGCTCATTCGATGTCCATCCGCCGCCCGACCCGCCGCGCCAGCACTTCCGAGGCCACCAGTGCCGCCATCGAAATGACGATCGAGATCAATGTGAGCCGCAGCGCGCCCTCATCGCCGCCCGGCACCTGCGTAAAAGTGTAGATCGCCGACGGCAGCGTCTGCGTCTCGCCCGGAATGTTGGAGACGAAGGTGATGGTCGCGCCGAATTCGCCCATGGCCTTTGCGAAGGCCAGTATGGCGCCGGCGATGAGCCCGGGCAGGATCAGCGGCAGCGTGATGGTGGCGAACACCCACAAAGGATTGGCGCCAAGCGTGCCTGCCGCCGCCTCCATCTTGCGGTCCACCGCCTCGATCGACAGCCGGATCGCCCGCACCATCAGGGGAAAGCCCATGACGCCGCAGGCCAGCGCCGCACCGGTCCAGCGGAACGAGAAGACGATGCCGAAATGCTCGGCCAGGAAGGCACCGGCCGGGCCGCGCTTGCCGAAGGCCAACAACAGGAGATAGCCGGTCACAACAGGCGGCAGGATCAGCGGCAGGTGAACCAAGCCATTGAGCAGCGTCTTGCCCCAGAACTGTCCGCGGGCAAGCAGCAATGCGATCAGAATGCCAGGCGGCAGGCTGGCGAGCATCGCCACGCTCGCCACCTTGATGGACAGCCGGACCGCATTCCATTCGTCGGGAGTGAGGTCCAGCAGCCAGTTCATATTGCGCTATCAGGCCCTGTTCAGTTGCTCGGCGTGAGCACGGTAAAACCCTGTTCCTTGAAGAGCGCACCGGCCTTGGCGGACTGCAGGCATTTGAGGAACGCCGGCGTATCCTTGTCCTTCGAATCGGCGGTCCGGGCAACCGGATAGATGATCGGCGGATGCGAATCCTCCGGGAAGGTGCCGACGACCTTGACGCCTTTCTCGGCATGCGCGTCGGTGGCATAGACAATGCCGAGAGCGGCCTCGCCTGTCGAAACCAGCTTGAGCGCCGCGCGCACATTCTCGGCCTGCGCCACCTTGCCCTCGACCGACGACCAGACGCCCAGCGATTCCAGCGCCGCCTTGCCGTACTTGCCTGCCGGCACCGCCTTGAAGTCGCCCATGGCGAGCTTGCCGTCGCCGATCAGCTTGGCGAGGTCGAAACCCTTCTCGATCTTGGTTGCAACCGTCGAATCCCTCGGCGCCACCAGCACGATCTCGTTGCCGAGCAGCTTCACCTCGGTATCGGGCTTGGTCAGCTTCTTGTCGGAAAGATATTTCATCCAGTCGAGATCGGCCGAGATGAAGACGTCGGCCGGTGCACCGCCCTCGATCTGCTTGGCGAGTGCCGAGCTTGCCGCATAGGAGATGGTCGCGGCCTCGCCGACATCGGCCTCGCAGGCTTTGTTCACAGCATCGAGCGCGTCCTTGAGGCTGGCCGCCGCGAACACCACGACCTTGTCTTGCGCATGCGCGGCCGGCGCTACCGCCATCAACGTCGCGGCGAAACCGCCAATGGCGATTGCCTTCAGCCCGAAACCCTTGCGCGTCATGGAAAACTCTCCCTGGTTTGAAATCCGTCGGCGCGAAGCCTGCCGATCGATATATCCGTATGAATATAACAAGGGAAGGCCTGGCGGCTTGCGAAACGCCTATGTCTCGTCGATTGTTCTGCTAAGACGACCGGGAAACCCTAATGTATGCCGCCCAAAAGTGACCTCGGCTTGGGAGAACGACATGCATAAAAGCAAAGGAGAGCCCAATGAAGATCAGCGCCCGCAACGTGCTCAAGGGAACGATCACCGAAATCGTCAAGGGAGCCACCACTTCGCATGTCAGGATCGACATTGGCGGCGGCGCCATCGTCACCGCCTCGATCACCAACGAAGCGGTCGCTGACCTGAAGCTCGAAAAGGGCAAGCAGGCCTATGCCGTGGTCAAGGCCTCGGACGTGATGGTCGGTATCGACTGACGGGCCAAGCGCGAGGTGTTCAGATTCAGGTCAGGCCGCATCACCTGAATATCCACATGCCTTAAACGGCGATCGGCGCCTTGATCGAGGCATCGGCGACATAACTCTCCAGCTGGAAATCCTCGAAGCGGAAGGCGAACAGGTCCTTCACCTCCGGATTGATCCACATCGTCGGCAGAGCCCTCGGCGTGCGCCGCAACTGTTCGCGCGCCTGTTCGAAATGGTTCGAGTAGAGATGCGCGTCCCCCAGCGTGTGGACGAAATCGCCCGGCTTCAGCCCGGTCACCTGCGCCACCATCAGCGTCAGCAGCGCGTAGGATGCGATGTTGAACGGCACACCAAGGAAAATGTCGGCCGACCGCTGGTAGAGCTGGCAGGAAAGCCGGCCCTCGGACACATAGAACTGAAACAGACAATGGCAGGGCGGCAGCGCCATGGCTTCCACCTCGGCCGGGTTCCAGGCCGAAACGATCAGCCGCCTCGACTGAGGATTGCGGCGTATCTCCTTCAGAAGATTGGCGATCTGGTCGATCGAGCCGCCATGGCCGTCCGGCCAGGAGCGCCACTGCTTGCCGTAGACGGGGCCAAGGTCGCCATTCTCGTCGGCCCATTCGTCCCAGATCGTGACGCCGTGGTCGGTCAGATATTTGATGTTGGTGTCGCCGGCCAGGAACCACAAGAGTTCATGGATGATCGACTTCAGATGCAGCTTTTTGGTGGTGGTGACGGGAAAGCCGCGCGCCAGGTCGAAACGCATCTGGTAGCCGAAGACGGAGCGCGTACCGGTGCCGGTGCGGTCGCCGCGGTCGGCGCCATTGTCCAGCACATGCTGCAAGAGGTCGAGATATTGGCGCATTGGTTCCAGCTCGATTCGGGTGTCTGGATATTATAGCGGCCATACCGGCGGCCGAACACAGCAAAACGGCGCTACTTGCGCACCACTCTGTCTAGGCGTCTGCGCCGCCCCTCATTGCCCTGCCGGGCATTTCTCCCCGTATAGTGACGGGGAGAAAGTGGCTGGCCGCAACGCCGGCGCCAGCCTTCGCAAATTGACGCGATCGTCAGAGCGAACCGAGTTTGCCCAGATCCTTGGCCACCAGATAATAAAAGGTCACGCGGCTCTTGGTGTTGTCGGCGTGCATCGCCTTGCAGGTCTTCTCGATCGAGGCGTCGGCCTTGGCCCCGTCGCTGACGCCGAGCTTCTTGGCCACCCAGCTCTCCTTGACGCGCTCGAGCTCCTTCGGATCGGTGCAGGACACCAGCGAGGAGTCGCGGTTCCTCAGCGCAATGCCCAGATGCTTGACGATCTTTTCGACCGCGTCGGCGCTGGCGCCCGCGTCGTATTTCTTCACATCCGCAAGATAGTCGGCCATCAAAATTCCCCTCGTCGGCGCCACGGATCCGATCGATGAGGGCTGTGGCGCGCTTCGCAATCTGTGCGCTAGGTCGCTAACTCCTCACCGCCCGCAAAGCTTCCGTTGAGACCGCGCCCAAGTCAACCCTTGCCGTCGCAATTTGACACAGGGACAAAGCGCCATTGCGGCCTTTCATTTCCACGCAACGCCCCCTATATTCGATTTGTCGGCTTGACCGACTATGGCGATAAATGGGCGATGAAATAAGCCGTTCGGACCCGGGGGCGGTACCCGGCGCCTCCACCAAAAGCTGCTGTTGACGACGAGCGGTTTTTGCTGGGGGCGAAATAGGATCGACGAAGGTGTAAAGATCGTACTTTTGCCCGGCATTGTACCACCGTCATCGGGCTAAACTTATAGTTGCCAACGACAACTATGCGGAAGCACGTCTCGCTGCTTAATGCAGTGCGATAGCTTCAAATCAAGCCCTAGGGGTTCGCACTTCTAGGCGGGGTTCGGAGGTACCTGGCAACAGAAACCTCCACTTCTCCCCCTCAATCCAAATCATGCGCAACGGCCGCTTCTCGCCGTCGAGACTTCGCATGGCCGTGAGCCGCGAAGCCGCCGCATCGCATGTCTCCTTCTTCATGGGCAGAAAAATGCAAAACGATTCCGATCGATTCTTCGTGCTGTCCGGCGGTCCGGGCTCCGGCAAGACCACTTTGATCACTGCGCTGCAACAGGCGGGCTTTGCGACTTCCGTGGAAGCCGGACGCGGCATCATCCGCGACCAGTCCGCCATTGGCGGAACCGCCCTGCCCTGGAGCGACCGCGCACTGTTCGCCGAACTCATGCTGTCCTGGGAGATGGGCTCATATCAGACCGCTATCGAGCAGACAGGACCGGTCTTCTTCGATCGCGGCGTGCCGGACACGCTTGGCTATCTCAAGCTGCTGAGCGGCTTGCCCGTGGCAGCACACATCAGAACCGCCGCCATGCGCTTCCGCTACAATCCGCGTGTGTTCATCGCTCCGCCCTGGCCTGACATTTTTACGCAGGATGAAGAACGCAAGCAGACACCAGACGAGGCCGAGCGCACTTATCACGCACTGGCCGGCGTCTATGCGGAGTTGGGCTACGAACTGGTTCCGCTGCCCCTGGCGCCGGTCGAGGCACGAGTGGGTTTTGTATTGGCCGAGGCGGGGCTCAAATGAAAAAGGCCGGGAAAACCCGGCCTTTTCATGGGATTGCAGACAGCGCCTATTCCGCCGGCGCTTCGACCGCTTCGCGCGAACGGCCAAGCGTGACCTTGGCCAGCGTGAACGAAATCACCGCGCACAGCGTGATGCCGGCGACCATCGGGAGCGGCGTGCCGTCGAAAAACACGCCGGCGACGCCCATGGCGAGCGCGCCGATGGCGAAGTGCAGCGTGCCCATCAGCGCCGAGGCCGTGCCGGCGATCTCGCCATGCTCTTCCATGGCCAGCACCGAGGTGGTCGGAATGACCAGGCCAAGGAAGCCGTAGCCGACGAACAGCAGGGCTGCCATCACGTCGAGCCGGTCGACGCCCGTCGCCATGATCGCGAGCAGCACCACCATCGTCGAGGCATAGCCGGTCACCGCGACACGCACCACGCGCCGCAGCCCAAAACGCTCGGCCAGCAGGCCCGTCAGCTGCGACATGCCGATGAAGGCCACCGCATTGATCGAGAAGAACACGCTGTAGACCGAAGGCGACAGCCCGTAATGGTCGATCAGGATGAAGGACGAGCTCGACAGATAGACGAAGAAGCTCGCAATGCCGAAGCCGGCGATCGCCACCAGGCCGAGGAAATTGCGGTCGCCCATCAGGAAGCGGTAGCCGGCAAGCGCGGTTCCGAACGAGGAACCGACGCGTTCTTCCGCCGGCCGCGTCTCCTTGAGCGAGGTCGCGAGCAGGATCGTTGCAAGGGCCGCCGCGCCCGTCACCGTCCAGAACACGGCACGCCATCCGAAATTCTCGATGATCTGGCTGCCGGTCAGCGGCGCCAGGATCGGCGACACCGAGAAAACCAGCATCAGCAAGGACATCAGCTTGGCCGCTTCATTGCCGGTGTGCAGGTCGCGCACGATGGCGCGCGGCACGGCCATGCCGGCGCTGGCGCCAAGGCCTTGCAGGAAACGGAAGGCGATCAGCCACTCGATGGTCGGCGCCATTGCCGAACCGATGCCGCCGACCATGAACAGTCCAAGGCCGCCATAGAGCGGCAGCTTGCGGCCGACCATGTCGGAAATCGGCCCGACGACGATCTGGCCGAAACCCATGGACAGGAAGAAGATCAGCAGGCTCATCTGCACGGCGGCGGTGCCGGCATGCAGATCCGCGCCGATCGAGGGCAAAGCGGGAAGATACATGTCGATCGCGAAGGGGCCGATGGCGGACAATAGGCCGAGCACGACCGCAATGCGGAGGAATTTGGGACTCATGATATTGGCTTCTTTCGAATTCTGGTTGCCGCCGCCAGGCGACGTCAAACCCTAGGACGTTCCATCCCGCGAGATTCCGACTCCACAGGAACGAATTCTGTTCTTCCCCGGCGCGAAATCTCTTTATCGTATGTCCACAAATTTAGACAGTCTTGTCTAAATCGTCAATCACCTCTATATAGATTTTCATGAGAGCGAGCGTTTCTCCTGACACTTTCCCGCCACGTGGCCATGAGGCCAAGCGCCTGTCGATCGTCGACGCCGCTGCCGGTGTGTTCTGTCGCGAAGGCTTTGCCGGCGCCAATATCGACCTGATTGCCGCCGAGGCTGGAGTCTCGCGCCAGACCGTCTACAACCACCATGGCGACAAGGAAAAGCTGTTCATGGCGGTGGTGCGCGACCTCACCGATCGCTGCAATGTCGGCATCTTCGCCACCATAGCCACCTTTCCCGATCAGCCCGGCGATCTCGAAGCGGATTTGATCGGCTTTGCGGTGCGCCTGAACCAGAACTGCATCTGCAACCGCGACGGAAAATTCCTGCGCAAGCTGATCCAGACCGAAGGCGAGCGCTATCCCGAACTGTTCGCCGAATGGCGCGAACAGGGCCCGGGCAGGACATGGCCGGCAATCGCCGCCCGCCTCGCCCGCCTCGCCTATGGCGGCTACCTCACAATCGACGACCCCGACGTCGCGGCGCGCCAGTTCCTCGGCCTGGTCAATGCCGAACTGCAGATCACTTTCATGCTCGGCGGCTCGCCGCGCGAGGACGAAGTGCTGCAATCGGCGACGAATGGCGTGCGCACTTTCCTGCGCGCTTTCGGCAAGCGCCCTGCCCCGGGCAGCGTCAAAAAGCACACTGCGCTGGCTAACGCATAACATTTACGGTTGCCGGCAAGCCGCGCTGCCGATCAAATCGTTGGCAATAGTTCTCGCTTCGACGCGACGGTGGGCTATATCAGGTTTACGCCGCGCTCAAGCTTGATTACAGCTATGCGGACGATTCAACGGAACCCGACCACCACATGGCCGACGACCACATCCGCTACGACATTCTGGCCCAGGAGGCGTTGCGCGGCGTCATGCGCAAGGTCCTGGCCGAGGTCGCACGCACCGGCCTCCCCGGCAACCATCATTTCTTCATCACCTTCCTCACCGGCGCGCCCGGCGTGCGCGTGTCGTCGCGCCTGCGCGAGCGCTATCCCGAGCAGATGACCATCGTCATCCAGTTCCAGTATTGGGACCTGAAAGTGACCGACACCGGCTTCGAGGTTGGCCTGTCCTTCTCCGATGTGCCGGAAAAGCTCGAAATCCCGTTCTCGGCCGTGCGTGGCTTCTATGATCCCTCGGTCAATTTCGAGCTTGAGTTCGACGTCAAGACCGAGGCGCAGCCCGAAGAGGAACCGGCCCAGCCGGCGTCCGAGCCGCTGACCATCGTTTCCGAGAAGAAGCCGAAGGCCGAGAAGAAGGCCGCCGCCGAGCCGGAGAAAAAGCCCGCAGCGGCTGACGCCGGCGCCAAAGGCGCCGAAGTGGTTTCGCTCGACGCCTTCCGCAAGAAATAGGCTCCCGGGCCATGGCCGATATCGTCAACCTCCGCCAGGCCCGAAAGCAGAAGGCGCGGGACGAGAAGACGCGCGTCGCCGAACAGAACCGGGCCTTGCATGGCCGCTCCAAGGCGGAGAAGCAACGCGACCGGCTGAATGCCGACAAGGCCGAGAAATTCGTCGCCGGCCATCGCCTCGAGCGGTCCGGCAAGGACGAGCCGTGAGTCTCGGGCCGTGAGCGTCGTCGAAAAGCGCTCCGTGACCATTCACGGCCATCGCACCAGCTATTCCCTGGAAAAGCCCTTTTATGACGATCTCGTCGCCATCGCCACGGCGAGAAAGCTGACGCTCGCCGCGCTCGTGGCCGAAGTCGACGAGACGCGCCCCCGCGACACCAACTTGTCCTCGGCGCTGCGGCTGCATGTGCTGGAATGGGCGAAGCGCGGGGCGAACGCCTAGAGCAATTCCAGGAAAAGTGTGAGCGATTTCCCCGGGCAAAGCGCATAGCGCTTTGCCCTTGGGAATTGCGTCAAAACAAAGAGTTAAAGCGGTTCGCCGTTTCCATGAAACGGCGAAACGCTCTAGACGCCCTCGACAGCGTCCGTCTTTTTCCCGCGCCTGGTGCCGAAGCCAAGCAAGGTAGAGCGGTCGCGCTCCTCGGCCTGTTTCCTCGACCGCACGCCCATCAAATCCTTCCAGCCGACATAGCCGACCAGTTGCAGGCTTTCGCGGGTGACGACCGGCAGATGCGAGACGTTGGCCATCAGCAGCTTGTCCGAAAGGCCTTCCAGATATTCGTCCGGAAAAGCGAGCGTCACCTTGCTTCCGGCAAGCAGGTCGCCGAGCGTCGTCGTCCGGTGCTTGCCGGCGCGGCGCCAGCGCAGGATCGCCGGCGGATCGATGAGGCCAAGCACCCGCCTGTTCTCGTCGACAACCGGGAAGCTCGGATGCCGGGTTTCCGGCGCGGTCAGGAAGGCGGCGGCGCCATGCAGCGTCATCGTCGCCGGCACGCTCTCGACCTGCGACGTCATCACCTCGCGCACCCTGGTCAGCGCGAAGGGATCGACGCGGTATTCGCGAACGAGGTGGTGCCCTCGCCTGGCGATCTTCTCGGTCAGGATCGACCGCTTCATCAGGAGCACTGTGACGGCATGCGCCGCGGCACAAGCCGCGATCAGCGGCACCAGCACATGCGTGTTGCCGGTCAACTCGACGGCGAAGAAAGTGGCCGTCAGCGGCGCCCGCATCGTGCCGCCCATGGTCGCGGCCATGGCCAGCAGCGCCCAGAAGCCTGGATCCGCCGCTGGCAGGATGCCGGCGAGCACCGCCCCCATTGCGCCCCCCATGATCAGCAGCGGCGCCAGCACACCTCCTGATGTTCCCGAACCGAGCGCCACCGACCAGATGATGGCCTTGACCACCAGCAGCAGCAGGGCGGCGGCCGCGACCGTGCGGCCATCCAGCATGTCGGCGATGTTGTCATAGCCGACGCCGAGCGCCCGTGGCTCGATCAGTCCGCCGATGCCGACCACCAGGCCGCCGATCATCGGCCACCACATCCAGTGGATGGGCAGTTTCTGGAAGGCGTCCTCGCAGGCATAGACCATCTGCGTGAGCAGCCCCGATAGCAGGCCGGCGCAAATGCCGACCAGAACCCAGCCGCCAAGCCCGGTGAACGAAACCGCCATGCCGCCCTGGAACGGAAAGATCGGCCCGGGCAGATGCAGCACGGTGCGCTCGACCTCCGCCACGATGGCCGCGACCGCCACGGGGATGAAGGAGCGCGGCGTCCATTCGAACAGCAGCAGTTCCACCGCCAGCATGATGGCCGCGATCGGCGTGCCGAACACGGTGGTCATGCCGGCCGCTGCCCCTGCCACCAGCAAAGTCTTGCGCTCATTGTCGCTGACCGGCAGCATCTGCGCGATCAGCGAGCCGATGGCGCCGCCGGTCATGATGATCGGCCCCTCGGCGCCGAATGGGCCGCCGGAGCCGATGGAGATCGCTGACGACAACGGCTTCAGGATCGCCACCTTGGCGCCGAGTTTCGAACGTCCGAGCAGGATCGCCTCGATCGCTTCGGGAATGCCGTGGCCACGGATCTTCTCGCTGCCGTAGCGCGCCATCAGGCCGATGATCAGCGCGCCGATCACCGGCACCACCACCGCGGCAAGCCCAAGCGGCGTATCCTGCAATTTCAGCTCGGCGAGCGAAAACTGGCCGAAATAGGCGATGTTGGTGGCAAGCCGGATCAGTTTCAACAGCGCAATGCCGGCGAACAGCCCCGCCGTGGCGACCACCACGGCAATGGTGGCGATGGTCAGCACGCGCGCGTCGGTGGTGAAATCCCTGAGATGGCTGTTTTCGGAGGGCTTCATGGCTGGCTTTCTGGCGGTGGCCGGATCTCGGATATGCCGGCACGGCGAAGACGCCGGCCAGACTTGTCGGCTCGCTATCTATCGTAACACGATATAAATTCAAGCCGGTTTTGCAGCAAAACCGTTTGAGCCTTTGGCCGGAATGGAACAAATGTCTGGAATGACGCAGCCCAGGAAATCCCGCCCCGCCATCGAACAGGCCGACTACGAGCGGCTGTCCGAGTTCCGCTACCTGATCCGCCGCTTCCTCGAATTCAGCCAGGTGCAGGCCGAGGACGCCGGCCTGACGCCGCGCCAGCACCAGGCGCTGCTGGCGATCAAGGGCTATCCGGGCGGCGGACCGGTGACGGTCGGCGACCTGGCGGAGCGCCTGCGCATCCGCCATCACAGCGCCGTCGAGCTGGTGAACCGCCTGGGCGAAGCCGGACTGGTCGTGCGAGACCAGGACAAGGACGACCATCGCCGCGTGCTGCTGCGGCTGACCGAACGGGCCGACGATTGCCTGGCCGAACTGTCGGCGGCGCATCTCGACGAGCTTTCACGCATCGAGCCTATGCTGAGGCGCCTGCTCGATCAGGGCCGCGAGTGACGCTCTGGCGTCTTGCGCCGGATGGCACCTTTTATTCTTTCGACGCCCGAATCCTTTGGCCTCCCCGCAACGTCTAGGGGGATGAAAGCCTCAAACGCGCGCAAGGCAATCGAGAGGAAGGCCAGCGATGAAACGCCATCTGATACGCTACAAGACCAAACCCGAACGGGCCGATGAGAACGAGCGGCTGGTCAAGGCCGTGTTCAAGGAGCTGCGCGACAAAGCACCGGATGGCGTTCGCTACATGACCTTGCGGTCCGGCGACGGCACGTTTGTCCATCTGGTCGAGACGGAAACCGACGCGCATTCTGATATCATCACGCGGCTGGCCGCATTCGTGGCCTTTCAAAACGGCATCAGGGATCGCTGCAGCGAACCTCCGCAACGCGACGAGATGACCGTGGTGGGCAGCTACCGGATGCTGGATGCGTGACCGAGGGAAGCGACGGCGCAGAACGGGAGACGAATGAACATTCCCATTCCTGGCGGGCAGCACGGGCCCTTTGAGCGCCTGTTTGGAGAATCGCGCCCCAAGCTGCATCGCTACTGCGCCCGGATGACGGGCTCGGTCTTCGACGGCGAGGACGTGTTGCAGGAGGCGCTGGCCAAGGCGGTCGAGGCCTTGCCCGGCGCCGGCCCGATCGCCAATCCGGAAGGCTGGTTGTTTCGCATCGCCCACAATACGGCGCTCGACTTCCTGCGCCGACGATCCCGCGAAAACGCCTATTCCGACGAGGACTTGGACATGATCGTCGACCCGGCCAACCCCACCGTCGATCGTCAGGCCGCGGCTGCGGGGCTGCATACCTTCATGCGCCTTCCCGTGACGCAGCGAAGCAGCGTCATCATGATGGACGTTCTGGGCTACTCCCTGCAGGAGATCAGCGCCACGCTCGACACCAGCATCCCCGCGATCAAGGCTGCGCTGCATCGCGGCCGCGACCGGCTGCGCCAGATTGCGCACGAGCCCGACGACCGCCCTGTCCCGAGACTGGGTGCTGCGGAACGCCAGCTGCTCAACGCCTACATCGATCGCTTCAATGCCCGTGATTTCGACGCGGTGCGCGACATGCTGGCCGAAGAGGTGCGGCTGGAACTGGTGGCCAGGACACGGCTCAACGGCCACAAGGAAGTCGGCACCTATTTCGGCAACTATTCCAGGGTGCGCGATTGGCATCTCGTGCCCGGCCTCGTCGAAGGCAGGCCGGCAATCCTCGTCCGCGATCCCAACGACCCGACGGCCCGGCCCGCCTATTTCATCCTGCTTGCCTGGCAGGACGGCAAGCTCGCCGCCATCCAAGATTTCCGCCACGCTCGGTACGTCGCCGACAGTGCTGAGATGCTCGTTCTCTGAACAATTCCGGAACGGGGAAAGCCTCGCCCTACTGCCCTACTGCCCTACTGCCGTGCGGCTACTGCAACGACTTCAACAAATTATCGATCGTGAACGGATTGGACTTCGGCTTGGCTGGCGGCGGGTTGCCGCTGGCCTCCGGCAAAGGCGCAGGCTCGACCTTGGGCGCCTGTTCAGCGGCCTTGCGCTCGGCCTCGAGCCTGGCCTTTTCCTGTGAGGCGATGCGCATCGCTTCCTCGGCCTTCTGGCGCTCCTGCTCGGCCTGCGCCTTGGCCGCCTCGTCGGCGGCTTGCTGCTCGGCCGCGGCCTTGGCGTCGGCTTCGGCTTTGGCCTTCGCATCGGCATCGGCTTTCGCCTTGGCGTCGGCATCAGCCTTGGCTTTCGCTTCCTCGTCGGCCTTCGCCTTGGCCTCCGCTTCGGCCTGCGCCTGGGCCTCGGCCTCGGCTTTCGCCCTGGCGTCGGCCTCGGCTTTCAGCCGCGCCGCCTCTTCCTGCTGGCGCAGTTCCTCAGCGGCCTTGTCGCGTGCGTCCTGCAGCGCCGCGTAATAGCGCACCTCGCGCCGCAGCCGCTGTTTCTCCAGCAACGCCGCCTGCATCGCCTCGACGCGCTGCTGTTCCTTCTCCAGCGCGCGCTGGGTCAGGAACTGCGCCAAGGGCTCGCTGTCGAACTGCCGCTTGACGGCGCCGAACGGCCCTTCGGCCGTGAAATTGACGACCGGCTCGGAGCCGACCAGCGCCTCGTCGGCGGGCCGATAGGTGATGGCGCCCTTGGCGGAAACCGTGCTGGTGTTGAGATCGGCCGTGATGTCGGCGGACAAGGTCGCCGCAGGGTTTTCAAGGCTGATCGGCGGCGCCCGCAGCGTGCCGCCGGCAATCGTGAAAGCAACATCGGCGTCCCCGGCTGGGAAATTGCCATCGGCAGCGATCCCGGGTGCGAAGCCAGCAGTCTTGGCCGCGTCGATGTCGCGTCCGATCGCATCCGCCTTGGCCAGCAAAGCGCTGAATGCGTCCGGATTAACGCCCGCGACCTGCAACCCCTTGAGCGTCGCCGTGCCGGAACCCGACAGCGCGGCGATCATCGCATCGACGGACTTGCCGCTGGTCGAAAGAGTCGTCGAGAAATCGCCGACGCCGCCAATGCCGCTATCCGGCAGCACGTTTGCCAGATCCGCGCCGGCCAGCTTCATCTGGCCGGTGAAAAGCCCGGTGCCTTCATTGTTCTTCAGCTCGAACAGGCCGGTCAGTGCCCCGCCGAGAAGTTTCGCCTTCAGGTCCGAAACGCGGATGCCTTCCTGGTCGAGCTTCAGCGAAAAGGCGGCATCATAGGCGGTGGCGAACGGCCCGGCGGCAAGGGCGGCCGTCGTCAGGTCGAGATTGGCGGTAAACGGCAGGCTGGACTTCTGGCTGAAGGGTGCTGCCGGCCAGGCGCCGCCTCTGTCGTTTGCGCTCTTGTCGTTTGCGCCCTTGTTGGTGCCGCTCTTGTCGGCCCCACCCTTGTCAGCAAGGAAGGCGGAATCGCCGAACAGCGCCACCGCCATCGGATCGAGGTCGAGCTCGTCAAGCGCCAGCGCGCCGGCCAGATGCGGTACGCCGTCCTTGGCGTCGATGTTGATGTCGCCGGACACCGCGGCCTCGTTGATCGCGCCGCTGACATTGTCCAGCACCAGCAGGCCGTTGCCATAGTCGCCCTGTGCCGAGAGCGATGCCGACATGCCCGCCCCCATGCCCGGCAGGCCGATGCCCGATGTCATCAACCACGGTTCGATGTCGGCCGCATCAAGATTGATCTTGCCCTTGGCGGCAGGTCCTTGCGGCGTGTCCGCGACGGTTCCCTCGAAGCTGGCCTTGAAGTCATTGCCGGCGAGACTGAAAGTCGTCGCCAGCCCGCCGCCCAACGTGCCTTTGGCCTGGATATCGGTGGTTGCCTCGCCCAGCATGCCGAGCGGCAGCGCCGGCAGGCCGTAAAGCGCCAGCAGCGCGGTCGCGTCGGGGTTCTTGGCGTTGAAGGTCAGTGTCACCGGCGCATCGAGAAGCTTGTCCGGCGCCCCCTTCCCCGACAGCGAAGCCGAAAAAGCCGAGCCGCCGGCCTTGCCCTGTCCGCTCACCGCCAGGCCCGTCGTGCCATCGCCATTGTCAGCGGCACTTGCCACAAGGTCTACGCGTGCATCTTGGAATAGGTCGGGATAGGCGGCCGCACGGCTCGCCAACCCTTTCAGCACCGCATTGTCGGGATAATGCTGCGCGGCGACGTCGATCAGCGGCTTCAGATCGACAGCGACAACCGATGCGTCGAGCTTGCCGGTCGGGCTCGCCGGGAAATCCTTGATCCGCCCCGTGGCGCTGATCGAGGCGCCGGCCAATCCGCCGACGGAGAGCCGGTCGACTTCAAGCAAGCCGTCGCGCAGCCTGAGCGCGGTGTCGACCGTGTCGGCGGTCAACCCGCCGGCGCTGACCGGCCCGGCCTTGATCTGGAAATCGAGATCGCTGTCGGCAAAGCGGTTGGCGCCCTTGTCGCTGACGAAGATCGAGGCGAAGGCCGCCAGCCCGTCGACGTCAAGTTCGCCGCCTTCGAGCCGCATCAGCACTGATGGCCTGGCTTCGTCAGGCTGGCTGGAATCGATGCGGCCCGAGAATTTCGCCTTGCCCAGGATCAGCTCGAGATCGCTGAAGGCCTGGTGCTTTTCCGTCAGATCGACCTTGGCCTTGAAGCCGGCCGCCGGCAGACGGCGGATCGCTTCGTCGACATCTTTCGACAGCCAGGCGGCAAAACCGGACGGCTGCGCCACGGCCAGCAGCAGCGAGCCGGTGAAGCCGAAATGGCCCTGCACATTGAGGGCAAGCATGCCATCGGCTTCCAGCGTGGTGCGGCCGGGCAAGGTCGCGGCAAGCGATTTGATCGACCAGCCGCTCTCGACGGGCTCGGCCGAAAGATGGACATCACGCACCGTCGTGTCGCCGGCCACCACCGCCGGCAGCTTGACCTCGACGGTGCCGGGAATGGTCGGCTTCGGCAGATCGAGCAGCGCCTGCTCCAGACCGGCGATGCGCTGGTCGAGCGTCAGGCCTGCGCCGGATTCCGCGCCCACGGCCTCGTCGAACTGCACCTGCGCGCCATTGGCCTCGATGGCGAAGTTCGGCTTCTGGCCGAGATCGACCGAGGCCTTGCCGTCGGCGGTGTAGGGATTGTCCAGCGGCCCGGTCTCGAAGCGGAATTCGTCGACGCCAAGCTTCTGGTGGTCGAGCGAGAACTTGCCGTTCAGGCGAAAGCCCGGATCGGGCTTGCCGGTGCTGACCTTCACGGTCTCGCCATCGGTGCCGCGCAATTGGGCCGAATTCTTATCGGCGCCGGAAATCTTGAACTGGCCGGAGTAGACGGCGGCACCCTTGACGATGCCGGCATTGCCGTCGGTTTCGATCACCAGCGGATAGGCGTCGGGGTCGGCCTTCAGCCGCAGCCGCATCTGGCCATTGCCTTCGGCCTTGCCGGTCGACGCCGCGATCGTGGTGCGCAACCCGTCCAGCCGCAACGTGCCATCCATGCGCCACGGACCGGCCAGCGACTTGGCCGAAATGGTCGAATTGATCTCGGAAAAGATATGGCTGCGTCCGCCGGCGGCGTGGCGCAGTTCGATCTGGCCTTCCGTCACCGTCAGTTTCTCGATCGAGATCTGGTTGAGGTCGAAAGGCGAGGACGGGCGCATCGCCCAGTCGACAGTGCCGTCATTGGCAATGTCGATGGTCGCCTTCGGGTGCTCCAGCCGCATGTCGAAAATCAGCACTTCGCCACGCAGGAAGGGCGCCAGTTCCGCATCCATCGAAAACGTCTCGACGGTCATGGCCGGCTGGCCCTTCGGACCGCCGGCGACGGCAACGTTGGAGAAGGTCACAGAGGGGAATGGAAGCAACCGGGCCGTGGCATCGCCCTGCACGGTCACCTTGCGGCCGAGAATGGCGCTTGCCTCACGCTCGAACTCAGCGCGGTAGCCGGTCCAGTCGATGAAATAGGGCACGACCAGCGCCGCGCACAGCACCAGCACGAACAGGCCACCGAAGATCACGAACAGGCGTGCGAGCATCAGCCCCCAACAGGTTGATTGAAATTCTGCCGCACTCTACCCGCATCCGCGTGTCGATAAAGAGGCAATTCATCCAGTATTGCGTCATCCCGGGCTATCTGAAACAAATCCGGCAAAAGCGGAGATTTTTCGAATGTCAGGCAAGAACTGGGACCGCGTGCCGATCGACGCGCAGAGCGTCGATGCGCCGCTTTCGCAGTCGGCGATTTTCCTGGTCGTCACCGTTGCCGGCGAACAACCGGCCCTGGCCAAGGTCTGTTCCGTGCTCGGCGAACTTGACGATCTGGTCAAGACGGTCGGCTTCCGCGATCTCGGCGGCCGCCTGTCGTGCATTGCCGGCATCGGCCGCGATCTGTGGGATCGTCTAAGCCCCGGGCGGCGGCCGCTGGAGCTGAAGCCGTTCGCGCCGATCAAGGGGGCGGTCCATTCGGCGCCATCGACGCCGGGCGACCTTCTATTCCACATCCGGGCCGAGCGGCCGGACATGTGCTTCGAGTTCGAGCGCATCTTGCTCGACCGGCTTGGTCCTGATGTGACCGTCGTCGACGAAGTCACGGGCTTTCGCTATTTCGACGCCCGCGACCTGCTCGGCTTCGTCGACGGCACCGCCAATCCGACCGGCCTCGACCTGCCCGCCTCGGCGCTGATCGGCGATGAGGATGGCGACTATGCCGGCGGCTCCTATGTCGTCGTCCAGAAATACCTGCACGACATGCAGGCCTGGGCGCGCATTCCGACATCAGAGCAGGAGGCGATCATCGGCCGCACCAAGATCGACAACATCGAGATCGACGATGACGACGCGCCGCGCAAATCGCACAAATCGCTGGCCACGATCGAGGACGCTGACGGCAACGAATACGACATTTTGCGCGACAACATGCCGTTCGGCAGGCCCGGGCAGAATGAGTTCGGTACCTATTTCATCGGCTACTCGAGGTATCTCTGGGTCACCGAGAAGATGCTGCAGCGCATGTATGTCGGCGACCCGCCGGGCGCCTACGACCGGCTGCTCGATGTCTCGACGCCGCAGACCGGCACAACTTTCTTCGCGCCGACCCGCCCGATGCTGCAAGCGCTTGTCGAGGGCGTGCAGAAGTAGCTTCCCGCGGCACGGTAGAGCGGCTGCCGATAGCCCTTGTTGCTGGGATCAGCGTGCGTCACGCTTGGCTTGCGCCACCTTGCCCGCCTTGCGCTGCCGGCCGAGTTCCGCCGGCCGGACCAACTTCGGCGCCCGCTCGTTGGTCACGGACCGCATGCCCTTGTGAGCCGTCCGCGAATTGTGCGCGGGACCATCCGCCGGCGCACTTTGCTTCATCGCCAACGCCTTGCGTGCATTCCCGACCAGCGAAACACGAGCCGCCAGCTGACGCCGCCGTTCCGCCTCGCCATTCAGCCGCCGCATCGCCATGGCCAGCACCGCCAGCTTGGCCTGCGAACCGCCATCGGCCTTCGAGGGCGCAGCGCCCTTGGGCGCGCCCTTGCCGCGTATTTCGCGGCGGCGACGATGTGCTTCGGCCTGCGCCTTGTCGCGCCGCTCGCGCAGCAGCTTGACCAGGCCGGAAAGGTCGGCGTCGGAAAGCTCCTGCACCGCCGGATGGTGCGATTTCTCCACCAGGTCCTTTTCATCGGCGCTCAGCGCGCGGGTTTCTTCCTTGCGTGAAATGGCCGTGACATCCTCCTCCGCTGGCAACGCCCGTCTCGTCAGGCCTGCCGCGGAAAGGAGCCTCGACCCGAATGGTGGCGCGGTCAAGACGAGCTTTTTCGGGAGACCCTACCCCACAGCCGGCAATATCTTGCCCGGATTCATGATGTTTTGCGGGTCGAGCGCCTGCTTGATGGTGCGCATGATGTCGACGCCGTGGCCGAGTTCGCTGCGCATGAAACCGATCTTGCCCTGGCCGATGCCGTGCTCGCCGGTGCAGGTGCCGTCCATGGCGATCGCCCGCATGTTGAGCCGCGCGACGAATTTTTCCGACAGCGCGATCTCCTTGGGATCATTGACGTCCATAAGCACCAGCACGTGGAAATTGCCGTCGCCGGCATGGCCGACGATCGGCGCGATCAGGCCCATTTCGGCGATGTCGGCCTCGGTCTCGGTGACGCATTCGGCAAAGCGCGAGATCGGCACGCAGACATCGGTCGACAGGCCCTTGGCGCCCGGCCGCAGCGTCAGCGACGACCAGTAGGCATCGTGCCTGGCCTTCCACAGTTTGGTGCGTTCTTCGGCGATGCTGGTCCACAGGAACGGCCCGCCGCCATTTTCGTCGGCGATCATGCCGAAGGTTTCGGCCTGTTCGGCAACGCCGGCATCGCTGCCGTGGAACTCGACGAACAGGCACGGGCTTTCCGGGTAATCGAGCTTGGAATAGTTCTTCATCGCCCGCATCTGCAGCGCATTGACCAGTTCGATGCGCGCCACCGGAATGCCCATCTGGATCGTCGCGATGACGGCGTTGCAGGCCGCCTCGACGGTCGGGAACGGACAGACGCCGCCCGAGATCGCCTGCGGAATGCCTTGCAGCTTCAACGTCAGCGAGGTGATGATGCCGAGCGTGCCTTCCGAGCCGACCAGCAGCCGGGTCAGATCGTAGCCGGCAGAGCTCTTCTTCGCCCGCTTGCCGGTAGTCACCGTCTCGCCATCGGCCATGACCGCCGTCAGCGACAGCACGTTCTCGCGCATCGTGCCGTAGCGCACCGCATTGGTGCCGGAGGCCCGCGTCGCGGCCATGCCGCCGAGCGAGGCATTGGCGCCCGGATCGATCGGAAAGAACAGGCCGGTGTCGCGCAGATGCCGGTTCAAATCCTCGCGCGTCACGCCCGGTTCGACCGTGCAGTCGAGATCCTGCGGATTGACGGCCAAAATGCGGTTCATGCGCGAAGTGTCGACCGAGATGCCGCCGCCGGGCGCGTTGGTGTGGCCTTCGAGCGAAGAGCCGACGCCGAAGGCGATCACCGGCACGCGATGCGCGGCGCAGGCCCGCACGATCTCCTGCACCTCGGCTGTCGTCTCGGGGAAAGCGACGCCATCGGGCGCCTGGGTCGGGATATAGGTGGTGGTGTGGGCGTGCTGAGCGCGGATAGCCTGGCCGGTCTGAAAACGTTCGCCGAGCCGTTGCTTGAGGATGCCGAGCACCGCCGCGATGCCTTCCTCGTTGCGTTCGACCGGATTGAGGTCGCTCAGAGCCATGAATTCCTCCGCGAATGGACCAGCGCCCACGCTTGTTATGAGACTATGGATGCGTAGTCTTCGCAGCCGCAATTTGTCCAGCACCAGAACAAGGAAGTTTCAATGTCCATCCCCGCCCCCTTCGTCTCCAAGCCAATGGACATCGAGAAGGACTGGATCGATTACAACGGCCATCTCAACATGGCCTATTACAACGTACTGTTCGACCGCTGCTCGGATGCGGCCTTCGAGGCGATGGGCATGGGGCTGGACTATGTGAAGGGGCGCCGTCTCACCATCTACACCGCCGAAGTCCATGTCTGCTACGTCCAGGAACTGCACCTGGACCACAAGGTCCAGGTGTCCTTCCAGCTCATCGACCATGACGAGAAGCGGCTGCGCGCCTACCAGGAAATCCGCCATATCGACGGCTGGCTCGCCGCCACCTCCGAGACGCTGTCGCTGCATGTCGACATGTCGGGGCCGAAGGTCGCGCCCTTCCCCGCCGATGTGATGGCCAAGGTCGAAGCCATGCGCGCCGCCCATGCGGTCCTGCCGATGCCGGAGCGTGCTGGCCGCTCGATCGGCATCAAGCGCAAATAGGACGCAGCCGATATCCATCCAGCTTCCTTGCGGCCAGGCATTGGGTCTGACTTCAAAGCCACACCCTGAACTCAAAATCGCAGAGCCCCCGATATCCACCAGCAGCGGTGCTTGAAGCCGGTTTGGACCGGCGTTAACCTTACCGAGGATTTAACGGGAACAAGCCAATTGAGCCGTTGAACGACTCAGCGGAGCGGTCGAAAAAGGTCCGCATCGAGTTGCGATACGAGCGGCGGGGCGAAGCCGGTTCGAGGGACGTGCATGAAAACCGACATCAAGGTCGAGGTGGACAGGCTGGCCGCTGATCCGCGCATCACGGACTACGATTTCTGGCGTTCGCTCAAGAACGTCGACAACGAGATCTTCCACATCGCCAACAACAACGAGCCGATCCCGTTCGACATGATCCGCTGGCGCAGCATCTTGAAACGCGCCCGCCTGAAGCGCGGGCATGCGTAGCGTCCTCATCGGGCATTAATCAAACCGCGCCGTTTACGGCGAGCGCTTCATCGCCGCCAGGGGTGAGCGCGCCACCACTGGTGATGACTGGATGATGGCCGTGTTGGTCATCGCATAGGGGATGATGCGGTCGATGACCCGCTCGAGTTCGGCCACCGAAGCGACATGCGCGAGCGCGATGAAGCAATCCTCGCCGGTCACGCGGTCGCATTGCGCGATCTCCGGCGTTTCACGGATGATCTCGGCAACCACGGACAATTGCCCCGGCACCGGCCGGATGCGCAGCCATGCCGACAGCTTCAGGCCGAGCGCGGCGGGGTTGATCCTGACTGAATAGGCTTCGATCACGCCGTTCTCCTGCAGCCGCTTGATGCGCTCGGCTACGCTTGGCGCCGACAGGCCGACCGAACGCGCCAGTTCCGCCGTGCTGGCGCGCGCATCCTTTTCCAGCAGCCGCAGGATCTTCATGTCGGCCGCGTCGAGGTCGATATTTTCAGTTCGAAGGCGTTTCACTGAAAACTCCTTGCTTCCGGGAGAAAAACTGCCGGAGAAGCTGATTATCGCCCATATAAAGCGAAGAAATCGCCTGCGATGCTGATACTATGAAGGATTCAACGCAAGCACAAGCTGCCCGCCCTGCCCTGGCCCTCGACGGCCTGGCGACAAAACTGCCGCCGCATGTCTGGTTCGGTGTCAGTGCCATCTTCCATTATCTCGGCCCGGCCTTCGCCGTGCTGCTTTTCCCGCATGTCGGCGTGCTCGGCATGGCGTGGCTGCGCATCGCCACCGCCGCGATGATCTTCGCGCCGCTGACGCGCCCGTGGCGAAGCTTTGCCCTAGCCGATCGCTCGACACGGCTGCTGTTGCTGGCCTTCGGCGCCTGCCTGGCGGTGATGAACTGCTCGTTCTACCTGGCACTCGCCCGCTCGCCGATCTCGCTGGTCGCGGCGATCGAATTCGTCGGCACCATCGGGGTCGCGGTGATCGGCTTGAGGAGCGTTCGCAACCTGGCTGCCCTTGCCGTGGCCGTCACCGGCACCTTGCTGTTGATCGACGTCAAATGGTCCAGCGATCCCGTCGGCCTGTTCTGGGCCTTCCTCAACGGTGCGCTCTTCGTCGGCTACATCGTACTCGGCCACCGTGTCGCCCGCACCGGCGCCAGCGACGGCATTGCGGGCCTGGGCGCCGCCATGGCGGTCGCCTTCATTCTGGTGCTGCCGGTCGGCTTTGCCGATGCGCTACCGGCTTTTTTCTCGCCGCCGCTGCTCATCGCCGCCATCGGCGTCGGCATCTGCTCCTCGGTCATTCCCTACATTTGCGACCAGCTCGCCATGTCGCGGCTGCCGCGCTCCAGTTTCGCGCTGATGCTGTCGCTGCTGCCGGTCACGGCAACGCTGATCGGCGTCATCGTGCTGCGCCAGATTCCAAGCTTCTACGATTGCCTGGGGATCGCGCTGGTGGTCGCCGGCGTCGCTTTCCACAAGCCGGCTTCGACAGACTAGATGCCAGGAACGCCTTTATCATCAATTGCTTGCACGAATGCCGAGTCGGTTCCCGGTTCTCGCCTGGCTGCGACAAGACGTCCAGGATTGAACCAATTCCTCACTTGAGCCGTTGACTCCACGAAAACGGCTTGGAGTGACACAATGGACTGGAAACGGACCAGGGAGCCTGCCGACGCTTGGCACATGACGGACGACCTTCATGTCGAGCACGGCAAGGGCGACCCGTTCGCGGCGGCCATCCGCGCCACCCGCATGTCGATGATCATCACCGATCCCCGGCGGCCCGACAACCCGATCGTCTTTGCCAATGACGCCTTCCTGCGGCTGACCGGTTATGAGCGCCACGAGGTGCTGGGCAAGAACTGCCGCTTTCTGCAGGGGCCGAAAACCGACAAGGCCGCGGTTGACCAGATACGCGCTGCAATCGAGGACAAAGCCGATGTCAGCGTCGACATACTGAACTACCGCAAGGACGGTTCGACCTTCTGGAACGCGCTCTACATCAGCCCTGTCTCCAACGACAAAGGCGAATTGCAGTTCTTTTTCGCCTCGCAACTCGACGTGTCGGACCGCAAGCGCTCGGAGCATCGCATCAGCGCCGACAAGGACCGCTTCGAGAAAGCGGTGAAGGAGCGCACCGCCGAACTGGAAGCAGCGCTCGAGGCGCAGACCACCTTGCTGCATGAGGTCGATCACCGGGTGAAAAACAATCTGCAGATGATCTCGTCACTCATCATCATGCAGCGCCGGACCATAAAGGATGAGGCGACCAGGCATTCGTTGACCACCATGCTGGAGCGCATCGAGGCGCTCAGCACCGTGCATCGCCGGCTCTATCAGTCGAAGGATGTCAGCCGGTTCGACGTCTCGGATTTCGCCAAGGACCTGGTGACGGATCTGCTGACCGCGTCCGGGCGATCCGGGATCAAGTCGAAACTCGAACTCGAACCCATTGTGATTTCAGCCGAGAAGGCGACGCCTGTCGCGCTGATGGTCAATGAACTCGTCACGAATGCCTTGAAGCACGCTTTCAAGGAGGCGCCGGACGGAACCACGGCGGGCCGCATCGGCATCAAGATGAGCCAGCCCGACGGCCACTTCAATATCGAGGTGTCCGATGATGGCGTCGGCATGGCCGAAGCCAATGGCGACGCCTCGTTCGGCATGCGGCTGATCAAATCGCTCGCTCGCCAATTGCACGCCGATATCGAATGGCGTGACGCCGGCCCCGGCACCACGGTCGTGATCTCGATGCCAAACGAACCGCAGCAAAAAGGACACTCTCATGATTGAACCGCTCAAGGTCCTGATCGTCGAGGACGAAGCGCTGTTGGCGATGGAACTGGAAAGCCTTGTCGAGGAAGCCGGCCACAGCGTCGTCGGCTGGGCGACGTCTTCGGCGGAAGCAAAAAGCATGGTTGAGTCCACGGATGCCGACATCGCTTTTGTCGACATCCACCTCACCGACGGTCCGACCGGCGTCGACGTGGCCCATTATATCGGCGAGAAGAACCGTTCGATGGTGGTGTTCATGACCGCCAATCCGAAGCGCATTCCCGACCATTTCGCCGGTGCGATCGGCGTCATCGCCAAGCCTTACACGATGAACGGGCTGACGTCGGCGTTGCGGTATCTGCAGGAGGGCGTGCGCCGCCCGCCGCCGGTTTCGACACGTCCAGCAGGCTTCACCCTCTCGCCGGCCTTCGCGGCGGTCTGGGCGCCAGCAGCCTGACGTCCCTACGCCAGCTTCTGCTTCAGGAAAGCGATCGTCCTGCCCCAGGCGAGATCGGCCGCTTTCTTGTCGTAGCGGGCCGCCGACGTATCGTTGTTGAAGGCATGGTTGGCGCCTTCATAGACATAGACCGTGTATTCGACATGCGCGGCATCGAGTTCCTTCTTGAAGGCGGCGATGCCGGCATTGGTGCGATCGTCGAGCCCGGCATAGTGCAGCAGCAGCGCGGCCTTGATCTTCGCTGCGTCGGCCGCCTTCGGCTGCATGCCGTAATAGGCGACGCTGGCGGCGAGATCCGGCGCGTTGACGGCCAGCATGTTGGCCGTGCCGCCGCCCCAGCAGAATCCGATGGCGCCGACCTTCCCGTCGCCGTCCTTGTCGGCCTTGAGGAAGGCGACGGTTGCCACGCCATTGGCGATCGTTTGCGCCGGATCGAGTTTCGTGAACATGTCGCGCGCCTTGTCCTCGTCAGCGGGCGTTCCGCCGAGCGGCGATAGGAAATCCGATGCAAGCGCCACGAACCCCTCCAGCGCCACGCGCCGGGCGACGTCGCGTATATGCGGGTTGAGCCCCCTGTTTTCATGGATGACGATGACGGTGCCGAGTTTGCCGTCCTGGTTTGCCGGCTTGACCAGATAGCCCTTCATCTCGCCGCCACTGCCGGGATAGGTGATATCCTCACCCTTCAGCCGCGGATCGTTGTCGGCGACGATCGCCGCCTGGGCGGAATTCGCCGCCAGCATTGGTGCAATGGCGGCCGCCGCGGCCCCCGATCCGGCAAGCCGGGTCAATTGTTCCATGAAGCGGCGGCGGTCGAGCGTCAGATGCGTGTACTCGTCATACGCATCGATCATCGCCTGAGTGATGGCAGGCTTGTCAGCGATGGTGGATTTGGTCACGGGGGGCGCTCCTCGACTTTTGTGTCCTTGCGTCCGCAAGATAGGGGCGAGCCTCGCATCGTCCAGTCACGGCTCGGTCACGCTCCTGTTCCCTGGCAAGCTGCGGCAACCATCATCACATTCTTGTCATCGGCGACAAATTCTGATGGCGCTGCCACAATGTTAGAGGAAACTCACGTTCCGGCCGCCCCATGGCGCGGCCATGGTCCAGAAGGGCCCGACGTGAAAGGAAAGCTGATGACCATGACTTCGCCGATCCTTGCAACCTTCTTCATGGTTGCGGCAGCCGCCATTCTGGCGATGTGCGCAACCGTTGTCGCGGCAAGCCGAAAGTCCATGGTCAAGGTCCGCAGCCGCCAGCGCCATCCGGCAAACACGAAAACCCAAGGTTGAGGTGAAGTCATGGACGTACAGGATATCGTGAACACCGTTTCGCAGAAGGCCGGCCTCGATCAGGCGACGACCGAAAAGGTCGTCGGCACCATTTTCTCGGTGCTCGAACACGAGGCGGAAGGCACCAGCGCCTCATCCTTCTTCGCCAAGATCCCGGGCGCCGATGCGTTGGCGCAGAAATATGACGTCATGGCCGCGGCCCCTGCCGGCGGCGGTGGCGGCTTCCTGTCCTCGCTGCAAGGCGCGCTTGGCGGCGTTCTCGGCGAAAAGGCGGGCGCGCTGGTCAATGGCCTCGCCGCGCTCAAGGCATCCGGGCTCGACATTGCGCAGATCCAGAAGGCCGGCGCCACGCTGGTCCAGCAGGCCGAAGCCGCCGCCGGCCCCGGTTTGACCAACCAGGTGCTCGGCTCTGTGCCCGGCCTTAAGAGCCATCTCGGGCTCGGCTAGCGCCCCCTACTTCGGCAGCGCGTAAGCCATCACATAATCGCCCGGCTTGGTGCCGACCGAGCCGTGGCCGCCGGCGACGATGACCACGAACTGGCGCCCGTCGGCGACCGTATAGGTCATCGGCGTCGACTGCCCACCGGCGGGCAATCGGGCCCGCCAGAGCTGCTTGCCTGACGTCAGGTCATAGGCGCGCAGGTAATCGTCGACCGCGGCCCCGAGGAAGGCGACTCCGCCGGCGGTGATCATCGGCCCACCAATGCCGGGCACGCCGACCTTCAGCGGCAGCGGCAATGGCGTCATGTCGTAGACGGTGCCGTTGCGGTGCTTGTAGTTGATCGTGCCGGTCCTCAGATCGACGCCCGCGACATAGCCCCATGGCGGCGCCTGGCAGGGAATACCAAGCGGCGACAGGAACGGTCCCATCACCACCGCATAGGGCGCGCCCTCATTGCGGTTCAGCCCTTGTTCGCTGCCGCGTCCTTCATCCGGCGGCGGCACCTGGTCGCGCGGGATGAGCTGCGACTTGAACGCCAGATAGGTCGGCATGCCGAACATCACCTGCCGAACCGGATCGACAGCGACGCCGCCCCAGTTGAAGGTGCCGAAATTGCCGGGATAGACCAGCGAGCCCTGTACGGAAGGCGGCGTATAGCGGCCTTCGTAGCGCAAGCCCTGGAATTCGATCCGGCAGGCCAACTGGTCGAACATGGTGATGCCCCACATGTCGGCACCGGTCAGCGGCTTCGGCATGAAAGTGAGATCGGAGACCGGCTGCGTCGGCGACGTATGGTCCCCTTCGATGGCGCCGCCGGGCGCCGGCACTTCCTTGACCGCGATCACCGGTTCGCCGGTGCGTCGGTCAAGCACATAGAGGTCGCCCTGCTTGGTCGGCCCGACCAGCGCGGGCACGACGGAACCGTCGGCCTTGGTGATGTCGATCAGGCTCGGCTGCGCCGGCACGTCCATGTCCCACAGGTCGTGATGCACGGTCTGCCGCACCCATTTCAACTGCCCGGTGTTGAGGTCGAGCGCGGTGATCGAGGAGGAGAATTTCTCGACATTAGCGCTTCGTCCGGCGCCGAGCTGGTCCGGCGTCTGGTTGCCGAGCGGCACATAGAGCAGGCCGAGCTTCTCGTCGGCGCTCGGCGTCGACCACATGTTGGGCGAGTTGGCGGTGTAGGTCTGGCCGGCCGGCAGCGGCGTCGTCTGGTCCGGATTGCCGGAATCCCAGTTCCAGATCAGCTTGCCGGTGCTCGCATCATAGGCGCGGATGACGCCGGAGGGCTCCTGCGTCGAATAATTGTCGTTGACCGCGCCGCCGACGATGATTTTGCCGCCTGATATCAGCGGCGCCGAGGTCGAGTAGTAATAGCCCGACTTCGGATAGGGCATGCCGGTCAAGAGATTGAGCGCGCCGCCCTCGGCGAAGGCGGGACAGACCTGCCCGCTGGCGGCATCGAGCGCGATCAGCCGCGCATCCGAGGTCGGCAGGTAGACGCGGGTCGCGCAAGGCTGGCCGGCGGCGCCGGCCGCATCGGCATAATAGGACACGCCGCGGCAGGTCTGGTGCTGGCGGTCCTTGTCGAGCTTGATCTTGGGATCGTAGCGCCATTTCTCCTTGCCGGTCGCCGCGTCCACCGCGATGGCGAAATTGTGCGGCGTGCAGATGTAGAGCGTGTCGCCGATCTTGAGCGGCGTCACCTGGTATGTGGTCTCGCCGACGTCATCGGGCCCTTTCACGTCGCCGGTGCGATAGGTCCAGGCCGGCTGCAGATTGGCGACATTGTCCGGCGTGATCTGGTCGAGCGGCGAATAGCGCTGGCCGAATTGCGTGCGGCCGTAGAAATGCCACTCGCCCGCCGGCACATCATTGCCGAGATTGGCGTTGGGGATCACCTTGTCGGTGTCGAGCGCGCCGGCAATGTCCTTCGGGTCCGTGGTCATCGAATAGCCGGCCACCGCCAGCGATGCCAGCACCGCCAGGATCAACGGAGCGCGGCCGTCAGGCCCGACAAGGCCCCGCCTTGCCCACGGTGTCAGCAGCCAAAGCGCCACCAGCACGATGATGCCGCCGCGCGGGCCGAGCTCCCACCAGTCGAAGCCTATTTCCCAGACCGCCCAGGCCAGCGTGCCGAGCACGATCGCCGCATAGAGCCAGAGCGCGGTGGAACGGCGCCGGTAAAGTAGCCAGGCGGCGATCAGGAAGGCCAGACCGACGACGATGTAGTACCAGCTGCCCCCCAGCGAGGCCAACCAGATGCCGCCCGCGCCAAGCGCCAGACCGAGGAGAAAGAGGATGAGGGAGGTGATGGTGACAGCCAAGATGATACTCCTTCGACTGTTGCGCGCTCGCGCGCCCATGGGCGATCCGGTACACCGTTCCTGCCCTGCGCGCAGCTTTCTCCCGCCTGCCTCGCCTGTCAAGCCGGCCCACACGCCAAGGTGGCAAACCATCTTGCCTGCATCAGGGTTTTCCCGCAGTCTCCATGGATCATCTTTGTCGTGGAGCAAGCAAAATGCCGTCATTCCTTCCGCCGCTGACGCGCATGGCGCTTGTGCTCTACTGCCTCGTCCCGCTCGTTGCCGGCACGGCGGCCGCCCCGGCGCAGACAATCAGCGAGATCAACAAGGCGAACGGCTTTCACGAGATGCTGATGGGCATCGGCCCGGGTTTCACCGCGGCCGTGAAATCGGCGCCGGGAATGCCGCCGCAAAAGGTCCAGGACGCCCTTGCCGCCGCGATGGAAGGCGCCTTTGACCCAAACAAGATGGAGGCAGCCATCGAAGTCCGGATGGCGGACAGGCTGAGCCCCAAGGACCTGTCAGAGCTGGCGGCGTTCTACGCTTCGCCCCTGGGCAAGCAGGTCACCGCGCTGGAGATCCAGGCGTCCACGCCGGCAGCAAGGGAGGCCAAGAAAATCGAGGGCGCCAAAATCCTCGGCGAGCTTGCTTCCAGGGATCCGGACAGGCTCGCATTGTACAGGAAGATGATGGACGATATCAGCGCCGTCGACACCGGCGAAGCCGTCGCCTTGAACATGGGCTATGCGATGCTTTCCGAAATGCTTGGCGCGGCCGGAAAGCCCCTGCCCGACGACCAGGTCATGGCCCTGCTGCGCAAGCAAACCGAAGGGCTTCGCCGCGACATCGACAGCGATGCCATGGAATCGGCCGCCTATGTCTACCGGGATATGTCCATGGCCGACCTGAAGCTCTATGCCGCCTTCCTGGCCTCACCCGCCGGCGGCCGCTACTACGACCAGATGCAGGACGCCCTGGGCGCGGTGATGAAGGATGAGGCGCGCTCCTTCGGCCATCGATTCTTCGTCGCCCTCGGCTACCGCAAGGCCTGAACCGCGATAGCAGGCACTTTTACCCAGAACAAAACGTAGACAGTTCTGGTCTTTCCCTGCCGAATCACTACATTCGGGGGAAGATGTCCGGCTTTTCGGAAGACATGCCCTTCTTCGACGAACCCAATGCGCGGCCCACCGCCCCGTCGGGCATTGCCGCGCGCGCCATGGCTGCCCGCGGCGGCCAGAACAGTGCGCCCGATTATCTGAAGGGCCTCAATCCCGAGCAAAGGCTGGCGGTCGAGACCACCGAAGGCCCGGTTCTGGTGCTGGCCGGCGCCGGCACCGGCAAGACCCGCGTCTTGACCACCCGCATCGCCCACATCCTTGCCACCGGCAGGGCCTTTCCCTCGCAGATCCTCGCCGTGACCTTCACCAACAAGGCCGCGCGCGAGATGAAGCAGCGCATCGGCATCCTGATCGGTGAAGGCAATGTCGAGGGCATGCCCTGGCTCGGCACCTTCCACTCGATCGGCGTGAAGCTTCTACGCCGTCATGCCGAGCTTGCCGGCTTGCGTTCCGACTTCACCATCCTCGACACCGACGATGTCGTGCGGCTGATCAAGCAATTGATCCAGGCCGAAGGGCTCGACGACAAGCGCTGGCCGGCCAAGCAGTTCGCCCAGATGATCGACGGCTGGAAGAACAAAGGCCAAGGTCCGTCCGATATCGCCGAGGGTGACGCGCGCAGCTTCGCCAACGGCAAGGGTCGAGAGCTCTACAAGGCCTATCAGGAGCGACTGCAGACGCTGAACGCCTGCGATTTCGGCGACCTGCTCTGCCACCCGATCCGCATCTTCCGCGCCAATCCGGATGTGCTGAAGGACTATCACCGGCGCTTCAAATACATCCTCGTCGACGAATACCAGGACACCAACACGGCGCAGTACATGTGGCTGCGCCTGCTGGCGCAACGGGCTGAAGGTCGCACCACCGTCAACATTTGCTGCGTCGGCGACGACGACCAGTCCATCTATGGCTGGCGCGGCGCCGAGGTCGACAACATCCTGCGCTTCGACAAGGATTTTCCCGGCGCCACCATCATCCGGCTGGAGCGCAACTACCGCTCGACCGCGCACATCCTTGGCGCTGCCTCCCACCTCATCGCCCACAATGAGGGCCGCTTCGGCAAGACGCTGTTCACCGATCGCAACGACCCCGAGGACGGCAAGGTCAATGTCCACGCCGCCTGGGATTCCGAGGAGGAAGCCCGCGCCATCGGCGAGACCATCGAGGCCTATCAGCGGCAAAAGCATAATTTGAACGACATGGCGATTCTTGTCCGCGCGTCCTTCCAGATGCGCGCCTTCGAGGACCGCTTCATCACGCTCGGCCTCAACTACCGCGTCATCGGCGGCCCGCGCTTCTACGAGCGCATGGAAATCCGCGACGCGCTGGCCTTCTTCCGCGTCGTCGCCAACAGCGGAGATGACCTCGCCTTCGAGCGCATCGTCAATGTGCCCAAGCGTGGGCTCGGCGAAGCCACCATCCGCCAGATCCACGACACGGCGCGCGCGCTGCGCATCCCGATGCTGGAGGCCGCCGGCAATCTCGCCGAAAGCGACGAATTGAAGCCGAAGCCGCGCGCAGCACTGCGCGAAGTCGCCGCCAATTTCGAGCGCTGGCAGAAGGCGCTGGAAACCAAGCCGCATACCGAGCTCGCCGAGACCATTCTCGAGGAGAGCGGCTACACCGACATGTGGAAGAACGACCGTTCGGCCGAGGCGCCGGGCCGGCTTGAGAACCTCAAGGAACTGATCCGCTCGATGGAGGAGTACGAGTCGCTGCGCTCCTTCCTCGAACATGTGGCGCTGGTCATGGATGCCGAGCACAATGCCGGGCAGGACGCCGTCTCGATCATGACGTTGCATTCGGCGAAAGGTCTCGAATTCGAGACGGTTTTTCTCCCCGGCTGGGAGGAAGGCCTGTTTCCGCACCAGCGCGCGCTTGATGAAGGCGGCCGCTCCGGCCTGGAGGAAGAACGCCGGCTCGCCTATGTCGGCCTGACGCGGGCCAAGAAGAACCTGCATCTCTGGTTCGTCTCCAACCGCCTCATCCATGGGCTCTGGCAATCGACCATCCCGTCGCGCTTCCTCGAGGAACTGCCGGAATCCCATGTCGAGATTGCCGAAAGTGGCAACAGCTACGGCGGCTACGGCAATTCGTACGGCGGCGGCTCCTTCGCGTCGGGCCGTGGCGGCCGGCAGAATCCGTACGGCGCCTCGCGTTTCGACAGTGTCGGCGCCAACACCGAAAAATCCGGCGCCTTCTCCAACACCTATTCGACGCCCGGCTGGCAGCGTGCGCAGGCCAACCGCACCGAAGCCACCGACCGCAACTGGGGCACGCGCTCCGGCCATCAGGTCGAGCGCATCGGCTATGGCGAGACCGACAGCGGCTACGGCGCCGGCCGCACGAGCGTAAAGGGCCGCACCATCGACGGCGAGCTGGTCGCCAAATCCGTCGCCGACAAGCCGTCGCCCTTCAGCGTCGGCGACCGCGTCTTTCACCAGAAATTCGGCAATGGCAACATTTCGGCCATCGAAGGCAACAAGCTGACCATCGACTTCGACAAGGCCGGCCAGAAACGCGTGCTGGACGGGTTTGTCGTAGGGGCAACAAAATAGACCAAAGAAGGCCGGGGATACATGTCAGTTGAGGAAGATCTAACAAGAATATTTAAAGCAAAGGCGGCCGGTCCATTCCTTTTCGTTGGATCAGGATTTTCCAGAAGATATCTAGGGCTCGAAGATTGGGCTGGATTGCTACGGCGTTTCTGTCGCGGTCCCCAGCCGTTTGAATTCTATCTGGCATCAGCAGATGGAAATTTGCCACTCGCGGCCAAGTTGATTGCGGAACAATTCAATGATTTTTGGTGGACCTCCGATGAGTTTAAAGAAAGCGTCGCGAAGAATAAAACCAAGGCAAAAGGGATAACGTCAGCGCTGAGGATCGAAATCGCCAACTACCTATTAAAACTTGATCAGAACATAGCGAAGAAATCCGAATATCAGAAAGAGGTTGAGCTATTATCATCTCTGAATGTTGATGGGATTATAACAACTAATTGGGACCCATTTCTTGAGCAGGTATTTCCAGATTATAAGATATATGTTGGACAAGAGGAACTTCTATTTTCCAACCCGCAAGAAATTGGAGAAATATATAAAATCCACGGGTGCGCATCACGCCCAGAATCCCTCACTCTAACCTCCGACGATTACCACGATTTTAACAATAAAAACGCGTACCTTGCCGCCAAATTGATCACGATATTCGTCGAACACCCGGTAGTATTTATAGGATACTCGATATCAGATCAAAATATCAGCATGATGCTTAGGTCAATCTCATTGTGCATCGGCAAAGAAAACGTCGAAAAGCTTAGAAAGAATCTGATATTCGTACAAAGGCCAACCGACAAGGAGAGTGACGGGATATCTGATACCTATATTTCAATTGACGGGGTGCAAATCCCACTCGTCCTTGTTAAGACGAATGATTTTTCTCAAATTTACCGGGCGCTTGAAGCCACAAAAAGGAAGATACCAGCTAGAGTTCTCAGGTATTGCAAAGAACAACTTTATGAGTTGGTTAAGTCTTCGGAACCAGAGAAGAAGATTTGCGTTGTCGATATTGACGAGATCGACAGAAAAGAGGACGTCGAGTTCCTAGTAGGGGTGGGCGTTGTATCACAACAACTGGCTCCAATTTCGGGGGTAGGTTATGCCGGCATCGACGCGAGAGATTTGATCGCCGATCTGATTTTCGAAAACCGAGGGTATGACCCGCAGCAGGTCCTTGAGCAATCGATAAAGACAGCAGGACGCAATACAAAAAATGTTCCTGTTTTCAAATACTTGCACGCTTGCAAAATTACGAGCAAGGGTGATTATGCGAAGATGGGAAACAATTTGGATAAATGGGTGAATCGGCCTGCCAAAGACTTTAGGTTAGGGCAGTATGCTAAATCCTTTATTTCCAAATACAAAGACTGCAAAATTGATGAACTTATTGGGAAATGCACCCCAGAGAACGCGACGATATACATTCCATTCCTGAAACCGGACGAAATAGACCTGGACTATCTACGTGATTTTCTTAAAGAAAATTTTGAAAAGACCGACTATCTTAAATCAAATTACGCGAGCTATTTTCGCAAATTGGCGGCCTTCTATGACAAGTTGAAATGGGGGTTTTGAGGCCTCGCTACAGCCATTCCTACGCGGCGACGATCCATTCCTCTGGCGAACATTTGCCCACGGCCAGTTAATAACGGCTAGCTCGAAATTCCCTCACCTCACCGATACCGTGCCTGGTTCCACTTGTGCCCCAGCAGCGACAGGATGATGATCAGGCCGTTGAAGAACTGCACGTAGAAGCCGCTCAGGCCTGCCGCCACCACGCCGGTCTGGATGAACGACACGGTGACCGCGCCGATGGCGCCGCCAACGACCGTGCCGATGCCGCCCCAGGTCGGCGTGCCGCCGACGAACACCGAGGCCAGCACCGGCAGGAGATAACCGTCGCCCGCCGTCGGCCACCAGGTGAAGTTGATCATCACCGAGAAGGTGCCGGCGATCGCAGCCCCTATGCCGACGAAGACGAACACTTTCACCCGCACGCGCTTGACGTCGATGCCCATCTGCTGGGCGCTGTCGGGATTGTCGCCGACCACCCTCACCTGTGCGCCGAAACGATGCCTGTTATAGAGCATCGCCGACAGCACGACGAAGGCGATGGCCCAGAAGATCTGCACCGGAATGCCTTGGATCTGGCTGGAGAAGATCTTGTAGGCCCAGCTGCCGCTGAGGCTGGTCAGCGCCATCGACTTGCCTTCGTTGACGATCTGGATCAGGCCGCGCAGCAGGAAATTCATGCCGAGCGTGGCGATCAGCGACGACAGCCCGCCATAGACGACCAGCGACCCGACGAGGAAGCCGAGCAGCATGCCGGTGACGAGTGCGGCGGCAATGCCGAGGAACGGATCGTAGCCGGCCTGCACCACCAGGGCGAAGACCCAGGAGGCAAAGCCCATCGTTGCCGGAAACGAAAGGTCGATCTCGCCGCAGGTGACGACGAAGACCAGCGGGACGACCACGAACAGCGCCACGGGCAGCGTCGTCAGCACGGAACTGTAGAGATACCAGGTGGTGAACACGGTCGGGTTGGCGACCATGAACACCGCCATCATGACGATGAACACGGCGAGCGTGCCGAGCGAGGCGCGGTTGTCGAGGACGAAGCCGCGCAACCAGTGATCGGATGGATGTTTCCACTCCTGGCGGGCGGACCCGGCATGAGCGTGCAGAGGGCTTTCGAGATCGGGTTCCATGGTCTTGCTCATCGCGCTTGCTGCTCCGCTTCGCCGGCCTCGCGCAGTCCAGGCAATCCGCCGGGATGTGCGACGTCCTCCATGAAATTGATCAACTCTTCCGCCGACTTGACCGCGCTGCGATCGGCGGTCAGCGCCACCTTGCCGCGATCGAGCACCACGAAGCGGTCGGCGATGTCGAAGACGTGGTGGATGTTGTGGCCGATGAACAGGATCGAGCGTCCGCTCGCCCGCACCTGGCGCACGAAATGGAACACCTTGGCGGTCTCGGTCAGCGACAGCGCCGTCGTCGGCTCGTCGAGGATGATCAGTTCCGCCTGCTTGTAGATGGCGCGCGCGATCGCCACGCCCTGCCGTTCGCCGCCCGACAGCTGGCCGACGATCGAGTGCGGCGTGAACACCTTCGAGGTGAAGCCGATCTCGCGCATCAGCCGGCTTGCCTCCTCGATCTCCTTGTTGACCTTCAGCCAGCCCATGAAGCCGGTCAGCTCGCGGCCCATGAAGATGTTGCGCACGATGGTCTGCTGCACGGCCAGCGCCCGGTCCTGGAACACCGTCTCGATGCCGGCGTCGCGCGAGCGCGCCGCGCTCCAGCCGCTCACCGGCTTGTCGCGTACCAGGATGTCGCCGCTGGTCGGCCTGACCACGCCGGACAGGATCTTGATCAGCGTCGACTTGCCGGCGCCATTGTCGCCGAGCAGGCCGACAACCTCACCGCGGTCGACGCTGAGATTGACGCCGCCCAGCGCATAGACCTGACCGTAGGACTTCTTGATATCGCGCAGTTCGATGATGCGTTCGGCCATCGGATCCTCGCTTTCATTGTCGCATGCCGGCCCATTGCCGGCGGTCCTGCCGGCCGGGCCTGACCCGGCCGGCAGCCTTGGGAGGTCAGCGCAGCGCCTGCTTGGCGAGCTCTGAGACGATCTCGTAGTTCTGCGGCGTGACGAAGCCGGCACCGGTGTCGACATTCATCGGCGCCAGCCCCAGCACCACTTGCTGGCAGAGGCTGAGGATCGGCAGATAGCCCTGCATGAAGGGCTGCTGGTCGGCGGTCAGTTGAACCCAGCCACCCTTGAAGCCCTCGACGATCTGCGGGCTGGTGTCGAAGCCGAAATTGAAGATATCGCCGGGCTTCTTGCCCGCCGCCTGCATGTAGGTCGGCACATTGCCGAGCATCTGCCCGCCGGGATAGCCGACCGCCTTGACGCCGGGATTGTTGAGTAGTGCCGCGGTGATCACCGGGATGGCGAGGTTTGGATCGGCGGCCCATTCGGTTACGGAATTGATCTGAACGACGTCGACGCCGGCCTCTTTCAGCGCGGCGACCGTGCCACGCTCGCGTGCGCCCCGGCTCTCATTGTCGAAGGGGCCGATCATGATCGCCTTGTCGCCGGATTTCAGCCCGGCCAGCTTGAACGCCTCGACGCCGAGCGCGCGGCCCTGCTGCTCCTGCTGCGCGCCGACATAGCCGCCGCCGAACGCCGCCGTCACCTTCGGCACCGGCACGTTCTGGTACATCATCTTGATTCCGTCCTTATGCGCCTGCTCGGCCAGCGGCATGATCGCGTCTTCGCCTGGATGACCCATCATGGCGATGCCATTGGGCTTGACCGCGACCGCCTCGCGCAATTGCTGCACCATCTTTTCGATGTCCCAGCCGGAGAAGATGTAGTCGACTTTCGGTCCGAGATCGGCCGCCGCCTGCTTGGCGCCATTGTAGACGATGGTGCCGAAAGCGTCGCCCTCGGCGCCGCCGACGAAGAAGCGGATATGGACATCCTTGCACCATTGAGCGTCGAGCGCATTGGCGGGCAAGGTGGAGATTGTGGCGCAAAGCGCCGTGGCGGCAGCCACGACGGTAGAGCGCAAAACAGTCCTTCTGGTCGCGATGCTCATGCACGTTCCTCCCTTTTGATCCCTCGCAACGAGGGTTTTCGACATTGTTCGGGCCGGCTGGCTCCTCCCGCCGGCCGGCTCTCACATCGGGTTTGGCTGGTAGCTTGTCCCTCCCCGGCACTGCTTCAGATAGTCGAGCGCCCGGACCTGGCCGGTGATTTCGAGATCGCCGCGATAGACCGGGTCGTGCCAGCCCTCGATGTCGATGGCGCCCTTGTAGCCGGCCAGCCGCAATTCGCTGATCACCCGCGTCCAGTCGCTGTCGCCGAAGCCGGGCGTGCGCATCTGCACGAATGGCAAGCGGCCGAAGACGCCATGTTCGCGGATCACGTCCCAGCGCACCGTCGCGTCCTTGCCATGGACATGGAAGATCCGCGGCGCCCATTTGCGGATCTGCGGGATCGGATCGATCAGATAGACGAGTTGATGGCAGGGCTCCCATTCGAGACCCAGATTGTCATCAGGCAATTCGTTGAACATCAGCTCCCAGGCGTCCGGATTGTGCGCGATGTTCCAGTCGCCGGCGGCCCAATTGCCGTCCATTGCGCAATTCTCGAAGGCGATGCGCACGCCCTTGTCGGCGGCGCGTTTGGCCAGCGGTCCCCACACTTCGCGGAAGCGCGCCAGGCTGTCCGTTAGTGGCTTGCCGCGGATGCGCCCGGTGAAGCCGCTGACCATCGAAGCGCCGAACAGATGCGCATTGTCGATGACCGTCTCCCAGGCCGCAAGCACGCCGCGATCGACCTCGCCGCCCTCCAGCGGATTGCCGAACACGCCGAGGGAAGACACGATGACATCGGCATCGCCGATCGCCTCGCGGATCTCGCCGGCAAGGCGCGGAAGGTCCTTGCCGCCCAGTGTCTGCCAGAAGAAGGGCTGGATGCTCTCGAAACCGAGCGGCAGGATCTGCCTGACATAGGCAGCGGGGTCTTCGAGATTGGCCCGCACCATGGTGCCGATCCGGATGTCGAGAAGCGGGTTTGGCATCACTTGTGTTTCCTATGAAATCGCCACGTGGCGTCCGGTTTCGGCGCTCTCGATGGCGCCGAAAACCATGGCCAGGCTTTTGATGTTGTCGGTGCCGCGCGTCTCCGGCTCGGTGCCGGTCTCGATGGCGTGCATAAAATCCCGGATGATGCCGAGATGGCCGCCGACGCGGTCGGCTGGATCGAGCGGCGGCACTTCGATCGGCTGGGTCTTGTCGAACAGCCCGTCGCGGCCAGGCACCACCACCTCAGCCGTCAACAGGTCGTGGCCGTCCCAGATGAGGCTGCCGCGCTCGGCGACGATGCGCCAGCTGCCTTCCCAACTGGTGCGGAAACCGTCGGCGCACCAGGAGCCGGCATAGGTGAAGACCTTGCCGCCGCCGAGATCGAAGACAGCACTTGCCGACGAGCCCTGCCGATACCAGGAATTGGCCGGCTCCCATTCCTGGCAGTAAACCCCAGCCGGCTCGCCGCCGGCCATGTAGCGGGCGGCGTCGAATGTGTGGATGGCCATGTCGAGCAGCAGGACATGCGCCATCTCCTCGCGAAAGCCGCCGAAATGCGGCGCGACGAAGAAATCGGCATGGATGCTTGTCGCCGCGCCAATAGCGCCGGAATCCAGGAAGCGGCGGATGCGCCTGACATTGGCGACGTAGCGGCGGTTCTGCACGACGGCATGGATGCGCCCGGCCTGGCGGGCCGCCTCGACAATGGCGCGGGCGTTTTCAGGACTGTCGGCCAAGGGTTTCTCGGTCAGGAGATGGCAATTATGGGCAAAGGCCGAAAGCGCGACTTCGCGCCGCGCGGCGGGAACCACGACATCGAACACCGCGTCGGGCCTGGTCTGGTCGAGCACCGCGTCAAGGCTGGTGCCGATGACAATGCCGGTGAGGCCGTATTCATGCGCCCTCGCCTTCGCCCGCTCGGCGTCGAGGTCGACAAGGCCGACAATGGCGAGCCCGTCGATCTGCCTCGCGGCATCGAGCCACTGCCTGCTCATCGCGCCGCAGCCGACGAGGACGACATTCATCATCCGGCGTTCCTCCTCCGCTCGGCCCCTCCAGACCGATCGTCACGGCATCCACGGCATCACCGTAAACGTTTTTCCGTAAACGTTTACGAGAACACACCCGATGGCGTAGAATGTCAATCGGCTGCCCGCGAAAATTGTCCCGAAGCCTTGGCCTGAGCGGCAGCCAATGATAGCCAAGGCAGGGGAGACTATCCTTTGGCGTCCAGCATCCACGACCTAGCGCGTCATCTGAACATTTCGATCGGCACCGTTTCGCGGGCGCTGAACGGCCGCGCCGACGTCAATGCCGACACCCGACAGCGCGTGCTCGACGCCGCCAAGAAGCTGAACTATTCCCCCAACCAGTCTGGCCGCAGCCTGCGGCAAGGCGCGACCCATTCGATCGCCTTCATGCTGCAGCCGCATCCTGGCGACCAGCAATATGGCGAACCGTTCTTCATCCCCTTCCTGATCGGGCTGCAGGGCCGCCTGGCCGAAAGCGGGCTCGACCTGACCGTCGTCATGGGCGCGCCGGGCGACTATCAGCAGGAACGCCTGCGCCGCGTCGTCGAGACCCGCCGCGCCGATGCCGTGCTGCTGGCCTGGACGCGGCGCGAGGACGAGCGCATCGATTATCTCACCGAGGTCGGTTTCCCCTTCGCCACGCTCGGCCGCAGCCGCACAGGCGGCAAGGCCTATCCCTCGCTCGACCTTGATTTTGAACAGGCAGGCAGCGATGCCGTCGACCGGCTGGTGGCGCGCGGCCACCGCCGCATCGCCGCGATCCGCCCTTCCCTCAACCTCAATTTTGGCTATCTGTTCCTCGACGGCTACCGCAAGGCCCTGAAGCGGCACGGCATCGAGGTCGATCCGGCGTTGATCGCCGACGGCTTCATCAACGAGGCCGGCGGCTACCAGGTGACGCCGCGCGTGATGCTGGCAAAGGACCGGCCGACGGCCATCATCTTCAACAACGACGCCATGGCGCTCGGCGGCTGCAAGGCGCTGGCCGAGATGGGCATCAGACCCGGCCACGACATCGCCGTCACCGTCATCGTCGACACGCCGCTCTGCCGCTATTTTTCCCCGGCGTTGACCGCCTTCCGCCCGGCGCTGGAGCCGATGGGAAGGCGGCTGGCCGAAATGCTGCTGGCCTCGCTGCCCGCCTTTGCCGGCCCCGAAGGCCCGCGCATCATCCGCGAGGTCTGGCCGCTGGAGCTGATCGCGCGCGACAGCGATTGATGGAGCCCGTAGAGGATATCAATCCACCTTCTTCTCGCCCCGCTCACCGGCCTTGACGATGTCGCCGGTGGTGAACAGGATTTCCTTCAATTCCGCGCGCCAGTCCTTCTTCTGGCGCAGCAGGAATTCCAGATCCATGCCGAAGTGCTTGAACTCCTCGCCTTGCGCGTTCTGCATGATGGCCCGCGCCTGCGGATCCTTCTCCACCGAGATGCGCTGTTCGTACCAGCCGATCGCTTCCGCTTCCTCGATCAGCGAGGTGATCATGCGCGCAAAGGTCCGCACCTTCTGCGACAGTTCTTCAGGCGGTTCGTGATACTGGTCGAAACCCATGTCGTCCTCCGGTGCTTCATCCCCATGAATGCCTGGGAATGCCGCCGGTTCCGCCTCAACGCTGCAATTCCGCCAACGCCCGCTCCAGCGGCGCCGACGAAATCTGGATCGGCCCGGAAAATGCGACATCCATGTCCAGGATCAGGTAGATCGCCCCCGCGATCAGCGCGGCCGACACCATAAGCGTTGTGGCTGTGATGGCATTCTTCGGCGCCCTGAAGCCGAAACTGGCGAAGATCAGTGCCAGCCACGCAACCAGCATGGCAATCAGCGGCCAAGGGATGGCGCCCTCCGATTGCTCGATCAGCACCCAGCGCATTTCCAGCACCTTCTGCAGGCGCTGGCGTCCATCCTGCAGGAGGGAACCACGTACAGCGTCGGGCGGCGTCAGCGCATTTAGCCGTGAGCCGATTTCCGTCAGCAGACGTTCGGACAGTTGGTTGGCGGCGATAGTCGTTTCGCTGTTTTGTGACGAGGTGTCCACCACCCGCTGCACATAGGCGACCAACGGCTGGCGCACCGCATCGGTTTCGGGGCCGTACTGGCGCAATGTCCTGTCGAGCAGGATCAGCTCCGTCGCATAGGCGTGCACATTGTGATCGATCGATTCGAAGGTGTTCTTGGCCGAGTTGATCATCAGGCCGAGTATCAGCGAGGTCATGACGCCGAACAGGTTGGCTGCAAGCCGAACCACCGTGTTCGTGTCGTCATCGCGGTGTCTGGTCGGCAGTCTCGGCCAGATTGCCATGCTGCCAAATGCCGATGCGGCCAGGCACAGGACGATCACCACTGCGATCAAAGCTTCGCGCATTCGCTCATCTCTGCACGGGATGCGCCAATTGCCAATGCCGAGGGGGCCTGTTGAAGGCGAAAGTTCAAGTATACTCGCGGATCCGGTGCGATATTGCAGCGCCTTGCCGGGCTGAAACGCGGCGCGGTAATGTCGCCTGCCCGTCGCGGCAGTTCGATCAGCAAGGAGGCGGCATGTCTGGAAGATCATCCTTGCCGCTCCTTGGGCCGCTCCTCGGGCGCCGGCCACTGCTGCCGGTCTTGCTTGCGCTGCTGGCGGCGGCCATCTTCCTGGCCGATACGGTCACCAATCTGGAGATCGCGGTCGCGGTCTTCTACGTCGCCATTGTCCTGATCGCGGTCCGCTATCTCGACCGCCGCGGCGTGGCGATGGTGGCGGCAGCCTGCATGGCGCTCACCGTGCTGAGTTTTTTCCTGACGCGGGCAGGTTCCGTTCCGGCAGGCATGATCAACTGCGCCATCAGCCTGGTGGCGATCGCCGTCACCGCCTATCTGGCGCTGCGCACCGCCGCCGCCGAGGCCGCCGCGCGCGAGGCGCAGGCGCAGCTCGCCCACATCACGCGCGTGACGATGCTCGGCGAATTGACGGCCTCGATCGCCCACGAGCTCAACCAGCCGCTGGCGGCGATCGTGCTGAACGGCAACGCCGCCCGGCGCTGGCTGGCGGGCGGCAATCCGGATGAGGCCGGCAAGGCGGCCGAACGCATCGTCAGGGACGCCGAACGCGCGAGCGAGCTGATCAAGCGCCTGCGCGGTCTGACCCGTAAGGCGGGCGGCAAGGCCGTCCGGTTGGACGTCAACCAGCTGATAGCGGAGACGCTGACCCTGGTGGAAACCGAGGCCGGCAGAGCGCATGTCTCCTTGCGGACGGAACTCGCCGGCAAACTGCCTCGGGCCCAGGCCGATCCGGTGCAGATCCAGCAGGTCATCCTCAACCTCGTCCTCAACGCGCTCGAGGCGGTGAGCGGCGAAGAAGCGCGTGACGTCACCATCGTGACCAGCCCCGGTAAATCCGGCGAAATCGTCATAGAGGTGCGCGATTCCGGCCGTGGGCTGGGCGGCGTCGAACTCGACCATGTCTTCGACGCCTTCTACACCACCAAATCAGAAGGGTTGGGCATGGGGCTTGCCATCAGCCGCTCCATCGTCGAAAGCCATGGCGGCCGCATCTGGGCGCAGCCTGCGGCGCCGCGCGGCGCCGCCTTCTTCTTTTCGCTCCCGGCCGGCAAAACCGGACCGCGCGGGTCAGAGCAATGACGCCTATCGGAGAACCAGAGCAGATCGTTTTCGTCATCGACGACGATCCCGCCATGCGCGAGGCGCTCGACAGCCTGCTGCGCTCGGTTGGCCTGGACGTGCGCTGTTTCGGTTCGGTCGCCGAATTCCTGGGAGCGCCGAGGCCGGACGCACCTTCTTGCCTGGTGCTCGACGTGCGTCTGCCCGGCAAAAGCGGCATGGATTTCCAGAAGGAGCTCGCCCGTTCCGAGACGCCGCTGCCAGTCATCATCATGACCGGGCATGGCGACATCGCCATGTCGGTGCAGGCGATGAAGACCGGTGCCGTCGATTTCCTGCCGAAACCGTTCCGCGAACAGGACCTGCTCGATGCCATCGCCACCGCCCTGGACAAGGACCGGCTGCGGCGAACGCAAGCAGCGGAACTCGATACGTTGCGCGAACGGCTGGCGACGCTGAGCGAAGGCGAACACAGCGTCGTGGCGCTGGTGGTGCAGGGACGGCTCAACAAGCAGATCGCCGGCGACCTCGGCGTCAGCGAGATAACCGTCAAGGTCCGCCGCGCGCGAGCGATGCGCAAAATGCAGGCCGTGTCGCTGGCCGAGCTCATAAAAATGGCCGGCAAGCTCGGAATCTGACCGCTCCGAGGCGGCAAATAAACCGTTATTTTTCAATGCATTGATAGCGCGTTGCGTAACCGGCGCCCGGCCGCCATATGCCTTGGTATCAGGCCATATACTTAAGATTCCGGCGCTCGCGTTGACACGTCGTGAGCGGCGGGCGTAAGGCGGCGTGGCTTCGGCTGACCGAAGCATCAACTCGAGATCGAACAGGTTATGGACAGCTATCCCAGTCGCTGTCCGGATCAAGCCACAGGCACGGTCCGGACACTGGCCCCGTCAACAGATTTGGTTTCCGGCATGTGGCGCCGGTCGGGCCTCGGCAGGGCATAACCCGCCTGCGGCTCGCCTTGCCGTCCCGCCGGACCGCAAGAGGTGAGCCATGAACACCAAAATCATTCCCTTCCGCGCGCGCTCTGCCACGCGCTCCGCTTCGATTGCACGGCCGTCCTTTGCAACAACGCGCGGCCTGGCGGGCAAAGCCGGCTTCGCCATGCCGTCGACCCGGCTCGTCTGCGTCTGGCGCCTCGGCTCGGTGAGCGGCCGCCTGGAGTGCCGCTGGGCGCAGGAGCCCGTCTCCGAAGAGGGCGTCAGTCGTCGATCGGCCCTCCCTCGGCGCGCTGCCTGAGCCCTTTCTCAACGCAGCCCAAACCTCCGCACTGACGGTCAGGCCCTGGCGCCCGGCGCGACCACCTCCCGGTCGCAGCCTTCCGCACGCCCGCAATCATCCTCTCCCAAGCCAAACCGAAATCGGCCCATCCCCCGGAGGTCCGCCATGATCTTCCTGCCCCACAACCGCAATTCGCTTGGCGAGGCCGCGGCGCTCGCACGCGGACGCATCGCCCCCAACATCTACGACACGATCGCCTTTGCCATGCTGGTGGCGTTGCTGGTGCTTCTGGCGCATGGCGCCGCCGGCATGCGCGCCCCAAGCACGCTGCTCACCACCTCGCCGGTCACGCTCGATCTCGCCAACCTGCCGGAATACGCGCTGCGCACCACGCTGCGCATGTTCGCGGCCATTATCGTGTCGCTGGTCTTCACCTTCACGGTAGCGACGCTGGCAGCCAAGAGCCGGCGCGCCGAAATGGTGATCATTCCCGCACTCGATATCCTGCAGTCGGTGCCGGTGCTGGGTTTCCTGACCTTCACCGTGACCTTCTTCATGGGCCTGTTTCCCGGCAGCCAACTCGGCGCCGAATGCGCCGCGATCTTCGCAATATTCACCAGCCAGGCCTGGAACATGGCGTTCTCGTTCTACCAGTCGCTGCGCACCGTGCCTGGCGACCTTGACGAGGTCAGCCGCGGCTTCGGCCTGTCGGTGTGGCAGAGGTTCTGGCGGCTGGAGGCTCCCTTCGCGGCCCCCGGCCTGGTCTGGAACACCATGATGTCGATGTCGGGCGGCTGGTTCTTCGTCGTCGCCTCCGAGGCCATCACCGTTGGCAACACCACGGTGCAACTGCCCGGCATCGGCTCCTGGCTGGCGCTCGCCATCGACAAGCAGGATTTTACCGCCGTGGCCTGGGCAGTGCTCGCCATGGGCGTGCTCATCCTGCTCTATGACCAGCTGCTGTTCCGGCCCGTTGTCGCCTGGGCCGACAAGTTCCGCTTCGAGCAGACCGCCGGCCAGGAAAAGCCCCGCTCCTGGGTCTACGACGTCCTGCGCCGCGCCCGGCTGCTGCGGACCGTGGGGTTGCCGATCGCCTGGCTGTGGCAGCGCGCCATGCTGCTGCGCCTGCGCAAGCGGACCCTGCGGGCGGCCAGCGTCGCCTCGCGCCGCTTGTCCCGGCTGCTCGACTTCGCCTGGCTCGGCCTGGTGCTGCTTGTCGCGCTGTGGGGTGCCGTCGAGACGGTCCTGTATCTCAGGCAGACGCTTGGCTGGAACGATGTGGTCGAAGCCCTCGGCGGCGGCCTTCTCACTCTACTGCGCGTGATCGTGCTGATCGCGGTGGCCAGCGTCATCTGGGTGCCGATCGGCGTCTGGATCGGCTTGAGACCCGCGGTCGCCCAACGCGTTCAGCCACTGGCGCAGTTCCTCGCCGCCTTCCCCGCCAATGTGCTGTTTCCGTTCGCGGTGATCGCCATCTTCGCCACCGGCGCCAGCCCCGGCGTCTGGCTGTCGCCGCTGATGGTGCTGGGCACGCAATGGTACATCCTGTTCAACGTCATCGCCGGCGCCAGCGCCTTCCCCTCCGATCTCAAGGAGGCAGCCCGGGTGTTCAAGATACGGTCCTGGTCGTGGTGGAAGAACGTCATGCTGCCGGGGATCTTCCCCTACTACATCACCGGCGCGCTGACCGCCTCCGGCGGCTCGTGGAACGCCTCGATCGTCGCCGAACTGGCAAGCTGGGGCAACACCAGGCTCGAGGCGTTCGGCCTCGGGTCGTACATCGCCAAGGCCACCGAGGCAGGTGATTTCCCGCGCGTCATCCTCGGCATCGCCGTGATGTCGCTCTTCGTCACCCTCTTCAACCGCACGCTTTGGCGCCCGCTCTACGTCTTCGCCGAACGCCGCATGCGGCTCGACTGACCCCATTCTTTCAGGAGACTGATCATGAACCAAACTGTCATCCCCAACACCCTTCCGCTCGTCGAAGTCCATGGCGTCTGCCAGACCTATGACAAGGGCAGCGCTGGCAAGCTCGTCGTCCTCGACCAGGTCGGGCTGACGCTCGTCTCGGGCGAGATCGTCGGCCTGCTCGGCCGCTCCGGATCCGGCAAATCGACCTTGCTGCGCTCCATCGCCGGCCTGATCCGGCCAAGCGAGGGCGCCATCGCCTTCGAGGGCAAGCTCGTCTCCGGCACGCCGGACGGCATTGCCATGGTCTTCCAGAGTTTTGCGCTGTTTCCCTGGCTGACCGTGCTGCAGAATGTCGAACTCGGGCTCGAGGCGCAGGGCGTCTCGCCGGCCGAGCGCCGCAAGCGCGCTTTGTCGGCCATCGACCTGATCGGCCTCGACGGTTTCGAGAACGCCTATCCGAAGGAACTGTCGGGCGGCATGCGCCAGCGCGTCGGGCTCGCCCGCGCCCTGGTGGTGCATCCCAAGGTGCTTTTGATGGATGAGCCGTTCTCGGCGCTCGACGTGTTGACGGCCGAGACGCTGCGCACCGACCTGCTCGACCTCTGGTCGGAAGGCCGCATGCCGATCGAATCGATCCTGATGGTGACGCACAACATCGAGGAGGCCGTGCTGATGTGCGACCGCGTGCTGATCTTTTCGTCCAATCCGGGCCGCGTCGTCGCAGAACTGCGGATCGACCTGCCGCAGCCGCGCAACCGGCTGGACCCCGCCTTCCGTGCGCTGGTCGAGGACATCTATGCCCGCATGACCGCCAGGAAGGAGCCGGGCACGCCTGCCCGCGACGGCGTCTTCCCGGGTTCCGGCATCGCCATGGTGCTGCCGCGCGTCTCGACCAACCTGCTTGCCGGCCTGATTGAGGCCGTAGCCGCGCCGCCTTACAACGGGCATGCCGACCTGCCGCCGCTGGCCGCCAGCCTTCAGCTCGAGATCGACGACCTGTTCCCGATCGCCGAAACGCTGCAGCTGCTGCGCTTCGCCGAGTTCGCCGAAGGCGACATCCAGCTGACGCCGGCGGGCAAACGCTTCGCCGAAAGCGAGGTCGACGCGCGCAAGCAATTGTTCGCGCAGCAGCTCGCGACCTATGTGCCGCTGGCCGGTCACATCCGCCGCGTGCTCGACGAACGCGCCAACCACAAGGCGCCGGCCCGCCGCTTCCGTGATGAGCTGGAGGACCACATGTCCGAGGACTATGCCGACCAGACGGTGCGCGCCGTCATCAGCTGGGCGCGCTACGCCGAATATTTCGCCTATGACGAGGAGAGCGACCTGTTCACGCTCGACAACCCCACCTAACCAATCTGGGCGCCGCGCCTGGTTACGACACCGGCGCCGCGCCGCCCTCTTCGGTGCGCCGCGCGATGAACTCGTCGAGCACGCCGGCAGTGGCGGCAGCCGAAGCGGGCGGCTCGAAATCGGTAAGGATGCGTTTCCAGATACCGGTGGCGCGCTCGGTGGCGGTCTTTGATCCGTTTTGCGTCCAGTTGCCGAAGTTCGACCAGTCGGCCACCAGTGGCTCATAGAATGCCGTGCGGTAGCGCGACATCGTGTGGCCGGCCGAGAAGAAATGCCCGCCCGGCTGCACTTCGGCGATCGCCTCGAAACCGATCGCGTCGTCGTCGCCAGGAGTCGTCGCGCAAAGCTCGGCTATCGACTGCACCGCCTCGATGTCGGTGATCAGCTTCTCGAAAGAGACACTCAGGCCCCCCTCCAGCCAGCCCGCGGCGTGGATGCAGACGGTGGCGCCGGCAAGCACCGAGCCCCAAAGGGCGAACTGCGACTCATGGGCCGCCTGCGCATCGGAGATGTTGGCGGCACTGCCGGCGCCCGATCGCCAGGGAAGGCCGATGAAGCGCGCCAATTGGCCGGCCCCCAGTGTCGCCTTGACGTGCTCGGGTGTGCCGAACGCCGGAGCGCCCGACTTCATGTCGACATTGGAGGAGAAGGAACCGTAAAGCACGGGTGCGCCCGGGCGCACGATCTGCGCCAGTGCCAGGCCGGCCAGCGCTTCGGCATGCTGCAGCGTCAGCGCGCCTGCGACCGTGATCGGCGCCATCGCGCCTGCCAGGCAGAACGGCGTGATGACCAGGACCTGCCCGGCGCGGGCGAAGTCGATGATGCCTTGCGCCATTGGAATATCGAGCTGGCGCGGCGAGTTGGTGTTGATGATGGTGTAGCAATGGGCGCCAGCGCGGAATTCATCCTCCGACAGCCCGCGCGCCAGCCGGATCATCTCGAACCCATCCTCGACCTGCGGCGTTCCGCGAGCGAAGACAAAGGGGAACTTGTCGGACAGCGTCAGTTGCGCCCGGTTGACGGCATAGTGGCGAAAGCGGTTGTCGACATCCTGCGGCTCGATGCAGGGGCAAAGCATGTGCAGTACGTCGAAATGCTGGATGAGCTTGGTCAACTCCTCGAAGGCGCCGAGCGTTCCCGGCCGGCGGCCGCGTTCGAGATCGGTGACGTTCGGCGCGCCAGCGCCGGCGAGGAACGTCATCGAGCCGAGTTCGAGCAAAAGATCGCGGCTGCGGTCGCCCGCCAGCGCCGGAATTGATTTTGGCGCCGAGGCCAGTGCGGCGGCCACGATGTCGCGGCCGATGCGCACCATGTCGGTGTCCGGGTCCACGAGCGCACCGGCGCGGGCGAAAATTTCCCGCGCCTGCGGCAAGAGCACCTTGATGCCGAGTTCTTCCAGCACGCGCAGCGCCGTGTCGTGGATCGCGGAAATCTGGTCGTCCGAAAAGATCGGCTGCGGCATGAACGGATTCTTCAGCGACCGGTAGTTGGGATGGCGGCTGCTTTCGCTGCCGGCCTCGCCCGTGCGTCCACGCCGGCGCTCACGCCTGCTGTCTCGTGCCGCGTCATCGATCATCGAAAATCCTCCTCATTGCCGCATCGCCTTGCCCGAGCGATCGTAGGGCGAGGCCGCGATGACCCGAGCCGGCCGCTCGACGCCGACAATGTGCACCGAAAGCGCCGTCCCCTCCTCGGCAAAATCGCCGTCGACCAACGCCAGCGCGACGCTCTTGCCGATCGTGTAGCCAAAGCCGCCGGACGTGACGAAGCCGACGCGCCGGCCGTCGCGCCAGACCGGCTCGAAGCCGCTGGCGTCGGCATCGACGGCGTCGACCTCCAGCGTCACGATCCGTTGCGCGGCACCGGCATCGCGCTCCTTCAGCGCCGCCTCGCGGCCGACGAAATCGCCCTTGTCGAAGGTGATGAAACGGTCGAGGCCGGTCTGTCCTGGCGTGTAGCCCTGCGTGAATTCGCGCGACCAGATGCCGAAGCTTTTCTCCAGGCGCAGCGCATTCAGCGCGTAGTAGCCGATCTCGGCCAGGCCAAGATCCTCACCGGCGGCAAGCAGCGTGTCGCGCAGCGTGGCATGCATGGCCGCGGGGCAACTGATCTCGAAGCCGAGTTCGCCAGCGATGGAGAGGCGGGCGACCCGCGCCTGCACCATGCCGATGTCGAACGCGCCGCAGGCCATGAACGGCAGTGCCCCACCGGAGACGTCCTGATGCGTGGTCCGCTCGAGGATTTTCCGCGCATTCGGCCCGGTCAGCAGGAAGCCGCTCATTGCATCGGAGAGATCGGTGACGGTGACTCCCTCTCCCGCCTGGTTCTCGAACCAGCGCATGTGGAATTCCCTGAGATGGTAGGAGCCCATCAGCCAGTAGTCACTGCTGCCCCAGTTGATCACGGTGAGGTCGCCCTTCAGTCGCCCGTCCAGCCCGAGCATCGGCGACAGCCGCGCCTGTCCGGCTTTCGGCAGCTTGCAGGCAAGCAGCCGGTCGAGCCATGCCTCGGCGCCTGGCCCCGACACCGCATAGCGTGAGTAGGCCGAGATATCGACGAGACCGGCGGCACGCCGGACCTGCAACGCCTCGTCGCCGACGATATCGAAGGCGTTGGAACGCTTGAGCGTGGTGTTCTCGCGAAACCCCATCGGCGCGAAATAGGCCGGGATTTCCAGCCCCCACGATGCCGTCCATTCGCAGCCGGCCGCGCTCATGCCGTCATAGGCGCCGGGGCGTTTCAAGGGCCGGCCGGCCGGCAGCCGCTCATTGGGAAAGGTCATGACGAAACGGCGGGCATAGAATTGCCGCGTCGTCTGCCCGAGATATTCGCGGTTGGCGGCAAAGGCGCCGTAGCGGGCAATGTCCATGCCGAAAATGTCGGCCTGCGGCTCGCCGTAAATCATCCATTCGGCCAGCGATTTGCCGACGCCGCCGCCCTGGCTGAAACCGGCCATGACGCCGCAGGCGACCCAGTAGTTTTTCAGGCCGCGCACCGGTCCGACGATCGGATTGCCGTCGGGGGTAAAGGTGAAGGCGCCGTTGACCCATTTGCGAATGCCGGCGCTCGCCAGGCAGGGAAAGCGCTCATGCGCCCTGGCGAGTTCCGGGCTGATGCGGTCTATGTCTTCCGGGATCAGCTCGATGCCGTAGTCCCACGGCGCGCCGTCCATGTGCCAGTGCTTCGGGTTCTGCTCATAGACGCCGAGCAGCACGCCCTTGCGCTCCTGGCGCAGGTAGGAAAAGCCGTCGAGGTCGACGGCGATGCCGATCTCCCGGTCCAGCGCCGCGATCTCGGGGATGTCCTCGGTGATGAAATAATGGTGCTCCATCGGCGTCACCGGCAGGTCGATGCCGGCCATGCGGCCGAGCTGCTTTGCCCACAGTCCGCCGGCGTTGACGACATGCTCGGCAACGATGGTGCCCTGCTCGGTGACGACGTCCCAGTGGCCGTCCGCGCGAGACTTCAACTCGACGACACGGTTGCGCAGGATGATGTCGGCCCCGCGCTTCTTGGCGGCACCCGCATAGGCATGCGTCGTGCCGTAAGGGTCGAGATGGCCTTCGTTGGCATCGTAGAGACCGCCGAGCACACCGCTTACGTCGACGATCGGGCAGATTTCCTTGATCTCGTCAGGGGTCACCAGACGAGCCGTTTCGATGCCGACCGACTGGAACACCGCCCAGGCCGATTTCAGCCATTCCCAACGCTGGGGATCGCTGGCCATGTTGACGCCGCCGGTCATGTGCAGGCCGATATCCCAGCCGGACTCGGCCTCGATCTCCCGATAAAGCTTGATGGTGTAGTCCTGCAGCGCCGCGACATTGGGATCGGCGTTGAGCGCATGAAATCCGGCCGCCGCATGCCAGGTCGAACCGGCGGTCAGTTCGGCGCGCTCGATGAGCGCCACGTCGGACCAGCCGAACCGCGTCAGGTGGTAGAGCACCGAGGCGCCGACCACCCCACCCCCGATGACCACTGCACGGTAGTGCGACTTCAAGGCTTCCCTCCCGGTCTGTCAGAAGCGCACCATATACGCACTGGACATAAGTGTCCAGTGATGCGCCTGCACGCCCGAACGGATGCGTGGGGAGGATCCATTCTTCCGCCAGAGCGCGTGTTTTTCCCGGCCTGCGAATATCCCGGCGGGCACACATGCCGCCCTGTCACGCAAGCATCATGTTCGCGCCGTAGACCGCTTTTGGGGGGGCGCGCGGCATCATCGATGTACCGCCTCTTTAAGCTTTCGCTCTTCGGCCGCTCCGGCACATCTGTCACAAAGAGGATCATCCATGAAACACCTGCACCGAACCGCCTCGCTCGGCGTCGCGCTGGCCTTGTTCAGCGCCTTGACGCCGGCGCTCGCCGACGGCACCGCGACCGTCCTCGTCAACAAGGGCCTGGTCGGCGTCGGCCGCATCCCGGCCGCACTTCGTGACAAATTCGGCGAGACGTTCGGCTCGGGTTCCGGCATGGCGATCGACACATCGAGCTGGACGCATGAGGCCGGCACCTACAAAGGTTCGCTCTGGCTGCTGCCGGATCGCGGCTACAATGTCGCCGGCACCACCGACTACCGGCCGCGGATCAACACGATCGGCATCGAGTTCACGCCGGCGGCAGCAGGCGCCGCTGGCCAGGAGCAGACCGAGGTCAAGGCGACGCTTACCGACACCATGCTTCTGACCGACGACAAGGGCACTGATGCCACCGGTCTCGATCCGCTGTCGGATGTGCGCGCCGGCGCCGGCGACATGCCGATGCTGCCCGTCGCCACCAATGGCAAGCTCGCCCTCGACAACGAGGCGATCGTGCGGTTACCCGACGGCTCGATGTTCATCTCCGACGAATATGGCCCCAACATCTACCGCTTCTCGGCGCAAGGCCGCCTGCTGTCGGCGACCCAGCCGCCGGCGGCGCTGGTGCCGACGCGCAAGGGCGCGCCGAACTTTTCCTCGGACAATCCCGGCCCAGGTGCCGCCGAGCCCGATCCGAAGGATCCGGAGACCGGCCGCCAGAACAATCAGGGTCTCGAAGGCATGGCGATGACGCCGGACGGCAAGTTCCTGATCGCCGTGCTGCAGTCGGCGACCAGGCAGGATGGCGGCGATTCCGGTTCGACCCGGCAGAACACGCGGGCGCTGGTCTATGACGCTTCCGACCTCGCCCATCTCAAGCTGGCGCATGAATATGTCGTGCCGCTGCCGGTGTTCAAGGATGCCAAGGGCAAGACCAAGGTCGCCGCGCAAAGCGAGATCGTGGCGCTGTCGGACACGTCCTTCCTGATGCTGGCGCGCGACAGCGGCAACGGCCAGGGCGTCAGGGGCGACACATCGCTTCTGCGCCAGATCTTCGTCGTCGACGTTTCGGCGGCAACCGACATCGCCGGCGGCCCCTTCGACGCCGCCGACATGCCGGTCGCGCCCAAGGGCGTGCTCGATCCGTCGGTGACGCCGGCCAGGCTGACGCCGTTCATCGACATCAACGACAATGCGCAGCTCAATCGCTTCGGCCTGCACAATGGCGCGCCGAACGACCACAACAACCTTTCCGAGAAATGGGAAGCAATGTCGCTGGCCAGCGTTCTCGATCCGAAGCTGCCCGACGACTATTTCCTGTTCGTCGCCAATGACAACGACTTCCTCGCCCAGGACGGTTTCCAGGTCGGCGCGCCCTACAAGGCCGATGACGGCGCCAATGTCGACACCATGTTCCTGGTCTATCAGGTGACGCTGCCCGGCCTCGCCAAGAAGTAGTTGCCTTTATCCGGGCGGGCGCGCATGTCGCGTCCGCTCTGCGGTTCGCCGATCAAATGGTGGTCTTTCGGCCACACCTCGCTTTTGAAAATGCGCCTGCCTTGAGGCGACTGTCGTCTCGCGCTCAGATCTCGCGCCACTTCATAGTCTTCTTTACTTGTCGAGATTCCTTCTCATGCGCGCACGCCATGTTGGCAGCGAGAGGCCAACGAGGCCAAACAGCGTAGCCCAGAGGATACTTTGCCAACCGCTATTGATCGAATTTCCGAGATAGATCGACCAAAGTACGATGACCGAAGCGTGCCAGGAGGGTCTCCCGGCCTCGTCAGGCTTCACACGGACATCCGGAAACTCAAACTCGCTCTTCGTGAGGTCACTGATATTGCTTCGCTTATAAGGGTGAACCACGCTACAAGGCGGAAGCGCTCGACGAATTAAGCGCAGTCGGGTCCAAAACTTATAATTCAGCCGGTATATTCGCGAAGAATAGCCAGTTCCGCTTCTCAGAACACGTTCTGCTGTGCGCTCCCCAAGTACCATCAAAGCGTTGGTACGCTTTGCGTTGAAATTCAGAGTCCCCATAAGCATGTTGCCAAGGTCGGTTGGCGGTGAAAAGACGACTAACTTTATTTTGTCGAAGTGGCTAAGAGCAGCGCTGTAGGCCTCAGCGCTGATTTGCGGTGGACCTTCGACAAATATCGCCTGCATCAGAACATTGCGCATGTGATCTTTCAAATCAAACAGGGTGGGGCTAAGCGAAATCAACCATATCTCATCAACATCCTGCCCAAGAATTGGAGTAATCGGAGTGTTATCGGCTACCCCCCCATCGACAAATGTTTTGCCATCGATTGTCATTTCGGGAAGAATTCCTAACGGCAGGGCTGCGCTAGCATATGCAAAAGCCGCTTTTAATTGAGCTGGAGCGCGTTGCAGGTCCGCATAAACTGCCTTAAACACGCCAGGGGTGGAAAGCAGAAAGTGCGGTGACCCCGGACCATACTCTTTCGCGACGGTAACGAATGTAGGTATTTTAATTTCGGCCGAGAGGAATTCTACGATCTTACCAGCGAGCAACTTTCCCTCTAGCAGGGTAGACCTAAGCTCCATTGGTGCGCGAGCGACCACGACAATTGCAGCATTGTAACCTACATATGCCCAAGTGAAACCTTGGACCGGCTGGATGAACCTGAACAGTTCAAGCAGCAACGATCCTGCTCCAACGAGTACTGCTATCTCGCCAACAAAAATTTGCGCTCCAACGATCCGGCTTCTGACTCGTTGATCCCAGCCAACCTTTGGCAGTGTGTTCGTGAAAGCGCAAATTGCAATAATAGGAATCAGGATCAGACTCGCGATGGTGAGCCAAGTAGGCATGCCATACGGCGTAAGAGCCCAACACAGTATACCAACAAGGATAGAAAAGATGAGATCGCGGGCAACTTGGGAGCGACCTTCCGGCTCGACGCCATTTAAGTAAAGGAGAAAGATCTTCCCTACTATGCAAAAGATCTTGAGAACGCGTCGAAAGCACCCGTCTGGAGTTTTACCAAGAAAGAGGCTGTGATCGATTGACCTCCAGAGCGCAATGCCTTCTTCAATTTTTTGGGTCGACCAAATGATAGCGCAAAGGCCCCCCGCCGACGTGCCCGCAACCGCAGAAAATTCAATTCCTTGTCGCTGGAACACGCGCAAACACCCAAGAGCAAACGCCCCCTTCGCGCCGCCACCTTGGATCACAAGGCCACGCTTCGGATTGGATCTGGCTGCCATCGAACCCACTCTCGGTATGGTTCATTGCCAAAGTTGCATACAAACATTGGACGTTGCGAGGACTAGTGCCTCAAACCACGACTCTTGCCTGCGCGAGGGCGCATCTCGATCCTGGCCTGTAGTACTAGACTAGCGCCGAATATTGCAAATTTATTGGCCAGTCGATAGCGCGCCAAATGCGATATCTACTTCAGGAACTCCGCGTCCTTCGGCACGCCGGCATCGATCGGCTCGGCCGTCCTGCTCGACACCGCCATGATCTTGCCGGCGGCCGACAAATTGGGGCGCACGAAGACCTGCGCGGGGCCGCTGACGCGGCCGTAGAGGTCGATGATGTCCTGGTTCATGAACCGCACGCAGCCCGACGATGCGTTCTTGCCGATGGATTCCCACTCCGGCGTGCCGTGCAGCCGGTACATCGTGTCCTTGCCGTCGCGGAACAGATAGAGCGCGCGGGCGCCAAGCGGGCTCTGCGGGCCTGGCGGCATGCCATCCTTGAACTTCGCCAGTTCCGGCCGGCGCTGGATCATTTCCGGCGGCGGCGTCCACACCGGCCATTTCTTCCGCGCCTGGACCACGGCGCTGCCGGTCCAGCCGAAGCCGGCCTTCCCTAAGCTGACGCCATAACGGATGGCCTGGCCGCCGTCGCGCACCAGATAAAGGAAGTGCTCGGAGACATCGACGACGATCGTGCCGGGTTTTTCACCGGTCGGGTCGGCCACGATCTGGCGAACGAACTTCGGATCGAGCTTGGCCACCGGGATTGCCGGCAGCTGAAAGCCCTCGTCGGTGCGCGCCGCGTACATGGTTGCGGTATCGCCGAACGCCGTATCGGGCGGCGGCGCGGCCACCGGCGGCGGCGTCACCACCTCCGTCGTGGTGCAGGCCGAGAGAGCGAAGGAAGCCGCGCCCAAAGCGGATGCACCGAGAAAGGCGCGCCTGTTCAGGCGCTCGGAAAACAGCGGATTATCGGACATGAACCCCCCGGCTATTCGCAAGATCTGATAAGGAATGCGGCCCCCACGCCCCCGGGGATCAATATCCCATTCCGGGAGTTTTGAGAACAAGATTAGATCAAGGCCCGCCAGGAGACCGCCGCCCAAGCTTTTCCGACGCCGCATCGACCTGCCCCGTTGAATCGGCAATGATGGTGGAGCGGATCCAGATCAATTTGCCGAGTCGCCAGCCATGGACGAAAAAATGCCCGCGCGCCGGCGCACCGGCGACCTGACCAGCGGCCCGATTCCGCGCACGCTGCTCATGTTTGCCTTGCCGGTGCTCGGCTCCAACGTGCTGCAGTCGCTCAACGGATCGATCAATGCCGTCTGGGTCGGCCGCTTTCTCGGTGAATCGGCGCTGACCGCCACCTCCAACGCCAACCTCGTCCTGTTCCTCATCCTGGGCACCGTGTTCGGCATCGGCATGGCGGCGACCATCCTGGTGGCACAGTCGGTCGGCGCCCGTGACCTGCCCGAGGCGCGCCGCATCGTCGGCACCAGCGCCACCTTCTTCTTCTTCGTTTCGGTGGTTTTCGCCGTCTGCGGCTGGATCTGGGTCGATGCCATCCTCAACACGCTCGGCACGCCGGCGGACGCCTTGCCGCTGGCGCGTTCCTATCTGCGCATCATCTTCGTCGCCGTGCCGATGATGAACCTTCTGTCCTTCGTCATGACCGTGCTGCGCGGTGCGGGCGATTCACGCACGCCCTTCATCTTCATGGCGCTGGCGGTCGTTCTCGACATCGTGCTCAACCCGCTGCTGATCCGCGGTATCGGCCCCTTCCCCGAACTCGGTATCGCCGGCTCCGCCACCTCGACACTGATCGGCCAGACGGTGAGCGTCATCGCCATCCTTGTCGTGCTCTACGCGCGCAAGCACCCGCTGCGGCTGGCCGGCCCCAATCTCGCGCTGCTGCGGCCCGACCCCGCTTTGCTGCGCATCGTCGTCTTCAAGGGCGTGCCGATGGGCCTGCAGATGATCGTCATCTCGGCGGCCGCCCTGACGGTGATGGGCATCGTCAATTCCTACGGTTCGCAGGTCGCCGCCGCCTACGGCATCGCCGCGCAGCTGTGGACCTATATCCAGATGCCGGCGCTGGCCATCGGTGCCGCGGTCTCCTCCATGGCGGCGCAGAATGTCGGCGCCGGCCGCTGGGACCGGATCGGCCGCGTCGCCGCCTCCGGCGTCGGCTTCAACCTCGTGCTGACCGGAGCCCTGGTCGCGCTGCTGTGGCTCTTCGACCGCCCGATCCTCGGCCTGTTCCTGAGCAACGACAGCGCGGCGATCGACATCGCCGCCCACATCAACACGGCAGCGTCGTGGTCGTTCATCCTGTTCGGCGTCACCATCGTGCTGTTCGCCACCGTGCGCGCCACCGGCGCGGTGATGCCGCCGCTGATCATCCTGGTGATTTCGGTGCTCATCGTGCGCACCGGCTTTGCCTATTTCATGCGCGGCGTGATCGGCGAGGAAGCGTTGTGGTGGAGTTTCCCGGCCGGCTCGATCACCTCGCTTGTGCTGGCCGCGGCCTATTACCGGTTCGGCGGCTGGCGCACATTCCATATGATCGAGAACAGGCCGGCCGCCGGCGAGCCGCCGGACACCGGACTTGGCGTGCCGCGCGGCCGCGCCAACATGGCGCCGGAGACGCCGAACGGCTGAATGATTTGGCTTCGCGAGCCGCCTGGACAAGGTGCGGACCATCCACCGTTCGCCCAGCCATATGGCGGGTAGCCGCACATCCAGTCATCGCGTAGATTTTACCAGACAATCGGGGGGCTCCATGGGCAAAGGCAGGGTCGAGGCATTCACCGACGGCGTGGTGGCCATCATCATCACCATCATGGTGCTGGAGCTGAAAGTGCCGGAGGGTGAGGATTTCTCGGCCCTGGTGCCGCAACTGCCGGTCTTCCTGTGCTACGTGCTCTCATTCATCAATGTCGGCATCTACTGGAACAATCTGCACAACATGTTCCACACTGTGCAGCGCGTCGACGGCGGGGTCTTGTGGGCAAACCTGCATCTGTTGTTCTGGTTGTCCTTGATGCCGGTGACGACCGCCTTCATGGGCGAGAACCATTTCGCCACGGTTCCGGTCGCGGTCTACGGTTTCGATCTGGTGCTGTGCGCCATCGCCTATACGATTCTGGCCGCCGCGCTGCATCGCCTGCATGGACAAGACACCGCCTTCGCCAAGGCAATCGGCAGTGACCGCAAGGGGAGGCTTTCGCTTGCCGTCTATATCGTGGCCATTGCGCTGACCTTCCTCAACCGGTGGATCGGTGTGGGGCTCTATGTCGCCGTGGCCCTGGTGTGGCTTGTGCCGGATACGCGTTTTTCGCGCGTTCTCGAGAAATAACTCTAAAAGCAGGCTCTATTTGCGCATCGCCTTCAGCTTTTCGGCAACCGATGCGGCAAGGTCGGCATAGCGTTCCTCCAGCCTTTCGGCTGCCTTGATGATAGAGAAGTCATGGCCGAATTTCTCCAGCGCCATGCGCAGCTTCTCGACGAATTCGGCCTGTTTTTCCAGCGCGGAAAACAGTGTTTTCACCTGGGCTTCGCTGATATCGGGATTGGCCAGCATCTGCGGCACCTCGCGCCCCATCTGGTCGCCGGTGGCGGTCTGCTCTTTCAGAATTGCGATCCAGTCCGTCAATCGAAAGTCTCCATTTGTGAGGCAGCATGCGCAGTCGCGGCCCGGCTGGTCAACCCGAAGTCGCACTGACGGAGGCTTGCGCAAGTCCGTTCCGGCGCTAAGTTCGGCGCCATCGAGAAAAGGATGCTGTTGCCCATGATCACCGACGCCGAAATCCAGACCGCCCTGCCCGCGCTTGGCAAAGGCAACACCGCTGTCATCACCGGCGCCGCCAGCGGCATCGGTCTGGCAGCCGCCAGGCGGCTTGCGCTGATGGGCATGAAGATCGTTCTCGCCGACATCGGCGGCGCGCGCCTTGACGATGCCTCCCGCGCCGTCTCGGCCATTGCCGGCGACGATGCCGTGCTTGCCGTTGCATCGGACGTTTCGAAGGCCGATGAGGTCGACCGTCTCGCCGACCGGGCCTTCGGCGCCTTCGGCGAGGTCTCGCTGCTGATGAACAATGCCGGCATCGGCGACAATCCGGGAAAACCCTGGGAGAACCGCGATGGCTGGAAACGGCTGCTCGACATCAATTTCTGGGGTGTCGTGCATGGTGTCGAGGCCTTCGCGCCGCGCATGCTGGCATCGGCCAAGCCTGGCCTGATCGTCAACACCGGTTCCAAGCAAGGCATCACCACGCCGCCGGGCAACCTCGCCTACAACGTCTCCAAGGCCGGCGTGAAGACATTCACCGAGGGCCTGGCGCATGCGCTGCGCAACGAACCGGGCGACCGCCTGTCGGCGCATCTGCTCATTCCCGGCTTCACCTATACCGGCCTTACCGAGGGGGCGACGGAAAAGCCGGCCGGCGCCTGGACCGGCGAACAGGTCATTGATTTCATGCTGGAATCCCTGGTCAGGGGCGACTTCTACATCCTGTGCCCGGACAATGACGTGGCGCGGCCGCTGGACGAGAAGCGCATGGCCTGGGCCATCGGCGACATCATTGAAAACCGCCCTGCCTTGTCGCGCTGGCACCCCGACCACAAGGATGCGTTCACAGCCTTCATCAAGGGCTGATCGGCAAGCCCTCAAGCCGCGTGCTTTTTCGGAGATCGCTTTTGCGCCACGGCCTTCTTTGCGGCCATGGCGGCGATCTTCTCGTCATGCCGCCGCGCCGCCCGCTCGCACTTGTCGCGGATTTCCTCGACCTCGGATTCCGTCAGGTGCTCGATGCCGATGAAATGGTTATGGCCCGCGCTCACCCGGATCAGCTCATCGAGTTTGGCCTGGATGGCCGCGCCATCGCGGTTCTGGGTGTTCTGGATCAGGAACACCATCAGGAAGGTGATGATGGTCGTGCCGGTGTTGATCACCAATTGCCAGGTGTCCGAGAAGCCGAAGAACGGCCCGCTCACCGCCCAGACGACGACGATCAGACAACAGACGGCAAAGGTCAGAGGCAGGCCGGTTACATGGGCGACCCAGTTGGCGATCCTGGTGAAAAGCTTTTCCATCTGTCGAGACCCTCAATAAACGCCGCGATGAGAAACAACCGGCGGCCGTCTCGGGTTCCCACCGACAGCAAATACATCAGGGTGCAATTGAATACACGCAAAGCGCGCATACGGCGAAAAACACACCTTATCGGTTCAATGCCATAGTAACCGTGCAGGCAAGAGAGCCTGTTCCTTCCGCTTCACAGCGGTTTACCTCCAGCCCCTTCCGCTGCGCCACCCCCGCATGGCGGAAGGGGTTTCAGTCCGGAGAGCGCGGAGCATGGTTTCCCCAAAGCGCCGTCTGGCACATGCACAGACCGCTCTCGGAGGAGCCTAACCGGCGTCGTTTTCCCAACGATCGAGGAAGGCTTCGATCGGCATGGACTGGATGTCGGGAACCGCCCTGGCGAGTTTCTCGACCGGCCAGTCCCACCAGGCGAGCGCTTCGATCCGCGCCGCTATGTCGGGAGCAAAGCGCGGCCGCAGCGGCTTTGCCGGCACGCCGGCGAGGATCGTGTAGGACGGCACATCCTGCGTCACCACCGCATTGGCGCCGATGACCGCGCCATTGCCGATCGTGATGCCCGGCATGATCACCGCGCCGTGGCCGATCCAGACGTCATGCCCGATGGTCACGGCCTTCGCCTGCCGCCGCTCGCGGAAAGCGGCATCGACACCCAGCCAGCGGAAATATTCATTCGGCCGATAGCTGACCTTGTGCTGGGTCAGCCGCTCGATCGGATGTTCCAGCGCGTTGATGCGGCTGTTGGCGGCGATCGAGCAGAATTTGCCGATGCTCGTGTAGATGGCTTCCGAATGGCGCTCGAAATAGGAGAAGTCGCCGACATTCACCTCGCGGAGCACAACCCGCTCGCCGATCGAAGCGTAGCGGCCAAGCTTGCACGCCTTCAGCTCCGCGGTCGGGTGGATGCGCGGCTCGGGATCTTTCAGGACGAGGTTTTCGGTGCGGTCCATGCCGGCGGCTTTACGTCAGACCAATTGCTCCTGCAAGGCAGGAGCAATTGTCGTGGGCCAATCAGCACAAAAGACGCCCATCCGCCTATTTCGGCTTGCCCTTGCTCCACACCACGTTCTGGCCGTAGAGCGGCACTGTGGTGACCGACATCTTGGCCGAGCCGTTCTGCACCTGACGCGAATGCGAGAGATAGATCAGCGTCTCGTTGGTCTTGTCGTAGATGCGGTTCACCACCTGTTTCTTCCAGATCAGGCTGATGCCTTGCTTGAACACCTCCTCACCGCCCTCGCTCATATCGATGTCGCCGATGGTGATCGGTCCGGTCTGACGGCAGGAGATCGACGAATCCGAGGGATCCTCGAACCAGTTGCCCTTGTGCAGGCGATCGATGATGCTTCGGTCGAAATAGGAGACATGGCAGGTCACGCCATCCACCTTCGGGTCCTTGATCGCTTCGACGATGATGTCGTTGCCGACCCAGTCGACGCCGACCTTGCCGACTTCCTCGGCGATGGCGCAGCCGGCGCCAAGCACGACGCACGCGGCCAAGGCGCCACCGATCAGTTTTCGCCCAATCCGTTCGCGTCCAATCACTTCGAACAAAGGAGCCTCCTGCGGTTCGAGTTGCCGGTATCAGGTGGGACGCGTGGTGCGGCTTTGCAAGCACGAGCATCGACACCACAGCAGTTGCGGCATCGCGGCACTTTGCTTGCGCAAGGCCAAACCGCTAAGACTGTCGCACCGGCGCGGCATTGAGCCGGCGCGATGATTTCTGCAGACGGACTTTTCTGATGATGCGTTCTATCCTGGTCGGCATTCTCGTCCTGATGGCGGCCGGCATCGGCTGGCTGACCTTCGACTGGTATCGCGGCCATTATGGCGGCGAACCGTTCGGCGCGCCCTTCACCCTGGTCGACCAGAAAGGCGCGCCGATCACCGAAGCCGCCTTCCGGGGGCAGCCCAGCGTCGTCTTTTTCGGCTTCACCCACTGCCCCGAGGTCTGCCCGACGACGCTGTTTGAGCTGTCCGGCTGGCTGAAGACGCTTGGCGACGAGGGCAAGAGCCTGCATGCCTATTTCGTCTCGGTCGACCCGGAGCGTGACACGCCGGCGGTGATGAACGCCTATGTCAGCAATTTCTCCGACCGCATCATCGGTATCACCGGCGACCCGGACAAGGTCCACGCCATGGCCAAGTCGTTCGGCATCTACTGGAAGAAGGTCGACACGGGCGACGGCGACTACACGATGGACCACACCGCCTCGGTGCTGCTGCTCAACTCCAGGGGCGACTTTGCCGGCACGATCGCCTATGGCGAAAGCGCCGGCACCGCCGTGGAGAAGCTGAAGCGGCTCGCGGCCAAGAACTGATACAGATCAGATGACCCAGACGCGGCTCCATTTCACCACCGGCAAGATCGAGGCCGAGCGCATCTTCGCGGCGCTTGAGCTGGCCTTCGAGGATGAAGGCCTGCCGATCGCCGTGCTCGAGGTCGACGAAGACCAGGACATCCACGAGGTGTCGCTCTATGCCGACGGCGATGTCGACGCGGTCGAGGCGCGGGTGAAGGACATTCTCGCCGGCCTTGCGCTGTCGAAGCCGGTTGAGCGCGAGGTGCTGCCCGACATCGACTGGGTGGCGCGTTCGCTGGAGGGTCTCAAGCCGGTGCGCGCCGGCCGTTTCTTCGTCCACGGCGCGCATGACCGCAGGAAGCGCCACAGCGGCGAACTCGCCATCGAGATCGAGGCCGGCCTTGCCTTCGGCACCGGCCATCACGGCACCACATCAGGCTGCCTGGAAATGCTGGAGAAAGTGGTGCGGCGCGAGCACCCGCGCAACGCGCTCGACCTTGGCACCGGCAGCGCCGTGCTGGCGATCGCGGTCGCCAAGCTGGCGCATATTCCGGTGTTGGCCACCGACATCGACCCGGTGGCGGTGAAGGTCGCCGCCGCCAATGCCCGGCTCAATCACGTCAAGGCGCTTATCGAAACGGTGACCGCGCCGGGCTTTCACCACCCGATCTTCGGCAGACGCGCCCCTTTCGATCTGATCGTCGCCAACATATTGGCGCGGCCCCTGATGCGGCTCGCGCCACAAATGGCCGGGCATATCGCGCTCGGCGGCTCGATCGTCCTGTCAGGCATCCTCGAGCGCCAGCGCGACGCCGTCATATCGGCCTATGTCGGCCAGAATTTCCGCCACGTGCGCACCTTGCACCGCGAAGGCTGGGTGACGATCCACCTCAAGCACTGAAAACGGCAAGGCGATTGCCGCTCTTTGCTCGGCATTGGCTAGGGCGTGCTGAGATTCTGGTCAGGCCGAGCCGAAAACGGTGGCTTTCGAGAACCGGAGCGGAGCGTACTTTTCGTACGTGACTCAGTTCTACTGCGACGCAGTAGAACGGGGAAGCGCAGGAAGCCATCGTTTGCCTCACCTGAATATCAGCACGCCCTAGAACTTGATGCCCAGATTGGCCTTGAACCCATTGTCGAAGGCATCCGCCCCGAACTGTCCGGCATAGGACAGGCCAAGCGTGGCGTTGCGCGCCAGCTRCACGTCGAAGCCGGCTTCGACCAGCATCGCATCCCTGGCGATCGGCGCACCGGCAATGGTGAAGCAGTCGCCGCCGGCAAAGGCGACGCTCGACAGCGGCGTCACGTCACCGAAGGCATGGCGCCAGCCGAGCATGCCGCGCGCGGTCGCCGCCACGCCGCCAAGGGTGATGTCGGTGGAGGCCCTGACACCGAGCGTGGTGAAGGTCGCGTCCGATGTCGAGCTGCCGCTGGTCAGCGCCGCGGCGCCGCCGCGTTCCGCGAAGCCGTCCGTGTGCAGGTTCACATAAGCGAGATTGGCGAAGGGCTCGAAGGCGAACGGCCCGGCATCGGTCTTGTAGGCCAATTCGCCGAAGGCCTGCGCGGTCGCGGCGTCGTACTCGGCCGACAGGCTGTCGGTAAAACCCTGGAAAGCGACGGAGCGCGATGTCGAGATCCGGTGCCAAGTGTAGGCGGCGCCGGTCCGGAAGGCGATGGCGCCCCAATTGGTCCCGCCATAGAGGCCGAGGTGATAATTGTCGCTGTCGCCTGACGAGTTCCTGTCGTCGGCGTCGAAGCTCGTGCGGCTGTAGCCGCCGACCACACCGATCCGCCAGGCGCCGGCCAGGCCGTCGGCGCCGACCAGCAGGCCGCCCGTCGACCGGTCGAAGGCAGCGGCATTGCCGTCGCTGTCGGTGCCGCCCCAGGAACCAAAACCCTGCGACCAGATGGCGAAGCGGTCCGTGTCGGCAGCCATCGGCTGAATGCCGTCCTCGCCATAGGCCATGACCGGCAGCGAGGCGGTCTTGCCGCTGTCGCCGAAGGCACCACGCAAGCGCGCCGTCACCGCATCCTGCAGCAAGCGGCTGTCTTGCAGGAGCATGCCCTTGGCCGAGGCATGGATTTCGCCCGAAAGCTGGTCGAAAGCTGCCTGAGCCGCCGCGTCGCTCGGCAAGGCAAGCACCGCGCTGACCAGGGCGCTGCTGCCCGCGCTCTCAAGCCCGTCAGCAGTGGCGATCTGGTTCGGCGTCACACCGGCCGCGGCGAAGGTCTGTGTCTGGGTGACATCGACATAGGCATGCGTCGCATCGGACGTGGTGCTCAGCCTGACGAAGGCGGAAACCTGCGGATCTCCGACCAGGGTAAAGGTTCCGCTGACGCTGGCGGCTTCGAGCACCGTGTAGCGGGTGCCCGCCACCAGGTCACCCAGCCCGATATTGCTCACCGTCAAGCCGGCGCCGCTGTCGATTGTCGCCGCGCCGGACGCGTGGATCAGGTCGGAAAGGCCAGTTGAATTGAGTTCCACCGCATAGGTCGAACCGGCCCGGAATTGGGCGGAGTAGTCGACGCTCAAAGTGCCGATCGCGTTTTTGCCGGGCGCGACCGTGCCGAAAGTATCGAGCACGCCAACCGTGCCGCCGCCGCCGAGCGTGGCGCCGCTATCGACCGTAATCCCCGCATCGCCAAGCGAGCCGGAGACCAGCAAGGTGCCGGCCTTCACCTCGACCCCGCCCGACAGCGGGCTCGAACCCGACAGTTCGAAAGTTCCCGTGCCGTCCTTGATCAGCCCGTTGGTACCGGTGATGACGCCCGAAAACACCGTCGAGCGGTTGTTGCCTCCGGTCGTCAACCTGCCTGACCCGGCATTAACCGCTCCCGCGCCGGCCAGCGAACCGATCGCCTGGTCGAAATTGTTAAGATCAAGCGTTGCACCGCTTTCGATCGTATAGGCGCTGTTTGCGCTGAAAATGTTGGTGATCAGGCCCGCCTTCAGTGTGCCTTGGGCGACGTTGGTGGCCGTGGCATAGGTGTTGTTGCCAGCAAAGCCGTCCACCGTCAGCGTTCCGGCGCCTGTCTTGGTGAATGTCCCGCTCGGCGTGCTGTCATCTCCCATGCTGGCGGAGGTGCTGACGTCAAAACCGTTTGTGTCGATGGTGCCGCCGGCGGCGCCGAACAGGATCGAAACATTGGGAAGGGTGAGGTTCGCACCCGCCTGCAGCGTGCCGCCGTTGAACGTGATCGGCCCCACGCCCAAGGCATAGTCGGCCGTGACCCGGATCGTTCCCTCCTCGATCCGGGCGCCTGAGCCGAAACTGTTGTTGTTGGTGAGCACGAGCGTGCCGGCACCGGTCTTGACGATCGCGGATGGATCGCTGAGGTCCGAAATCTGGCCGGCATAGGTTCCGGTTGCTCCGGATCCGACGTTGATCGTCTGGCTGAGATCGATAGTCAGGTCGTTGCTGATCGTGACGCCGTTCTGGATATCGATCACCGTTCCGCTGAAGGCGGAAAGCACGCCGGTTCCCAGCGCGTTGTCGTTACCGAGGCTAAGCGTGCCGCCATAGAGATTGGTGCCGCCGGTGTAGGTGTTTGCGCCATTCAAGGTAAGCAAGCCATCACCGCTTTTGGTGAGGCCTGCACCTGAGATCGTTCCATCCGCTGTAAAATGAGCCCCGGCGGCAACCGTGAAAACGGTGTCGGAGATGAGATTGAAACTGCCGCCTGCGTCCAGGTCGGGAATGAAATTGTTCGTCTGCACGTTGACCGCGGCCTGCCCAGAGGCCTGGAAATTCAAAACACCGTTTGAAAACCGGTAACCGCCGGAGGTGCTCGTCGCATTCAAGTTCAGCGTGCCGACCGTATAGGGTCCGCCAGTCAGGAAAACGGTATAGCCGAGCCCCTGGTCCGGCGCATCATGGTTGAAGTTCGCGACCGCATCGACGCCGTTGGGAATCGTTTCGGGAGTCCAGTTCGCAGCTATGCCCCAATCGCCGCTGTTGTGAATGAAATCCTCGGCCGAGGCGGCACCGGAGTTGATCGGCGTTACAGCGGCCGCAATCAGCCCGGCTATCAGCAGAGCCGGAAGCGACGTGGACGACAGAAGCGAGCCCGCAAGCCGCGCATTCACCTCGCCATCGCCTTTGGCACGCACTGTAGAAACGGAATGTCTCATGAAAATCCCCCGACCAGCCATCCCTTGGCTGAATCGACCCTTGAAGCCCATGGCGACGCTACGAAAACCGCCGCCGACAGACAAGCGAATGTAGGCCGTAAAAATTACCGGACCCAAGCAACACGGTGCCCAGACAAGAAATCAGAGCAAATCCGTTGCGAATTTGCATCAATCAATAGTTGGCCACACCAGATGCCGGACTGCGAACAAGCACGGTTTTTGCCGGCTGACTGGCTCAGCATACACATCTTCAACCTCGATCCTGCGCGCACATCGCCAGCATCATGGTTTCCAACAGCGTGGCAAAACCGGTTCCCCGACACCAATCTTGACCGGAAGGTCCTGCGGTCAAGACAAGAAAACCCGAGACAGATAGCTTGCCGCATGAAGTGACGCACGTTCAAAACGCGGTTGTTGCTGACTTTTTCTGGTTACAATTCCCGGCTGACGGCGGGCAGCGCAGCAATGCCGGGTCGCGGCCGGGAGGCAACGACAACCCGGCCTTGGTGCAGCGGCTGGACCAGCCACATTTGGTTGTCAGCCAGCCAGCGCTGTAGCAGGTTGCGCCAGCTGGAAATCGATTCCGCTTTCCAGGTCCATAGGTTACGGTCACGCCGATGTCAGGAGGCCCATCATGTTCCAGACCTTCGATTCCGCCGGCGACCCCTCGGTCGGCAAGCCGCGCGTGGCGTTGCTGCGCCAGTGGCTGGCAGCGAACGGCCTCGACGGCTTTATCGTTCCGCGCGCGGACGAGCATCAGGGCGAATATGTCGCCGATCGTTCGGCACGGCTGAAATGGCTGACGGGCTTCAGCGGCTCGGCCGGCGTCGCCATCGTGCTGCGCGGCCGCGCCTTCATCTTCGTCGACGGGCGCTATACGCTGCAGGTGCGCAGCGAGGTCGATCTCGACATTTTTTCGGTCGAAAGCCTGGTCGACAACCCGCCCGCCGTCTGGCTCAAGGACAATATCGGCAAGGGCGCGCGGCTGGGCTTCGATCCATGGCTGCACACAATCAGCGAGGTCAAGGCGCTGCAGGCCTCGGCCGACAAGACCGGCGCCGTGCTGGTGCCGCTCGAGAACAACCCGATCGACATCATCTGGAAGGACCAGCCCGCCGCACCTGTGACGCCGGTCGAGCTGCACCCGATCGGCTTTGCCGGAGAGCTCGCCAAGGACAAGCTGGCGCGGCTGGCGACGGCGATTGGCAAGGACGGCGCCACGCATGCGGTGTTGACCGATCCCTCCTCCATCGCCTGGGCCTTCAACATCCGTGGCGGTGACGTGCCACACACGCCGCTGGCCCTTGGCTTCGCCATCCTCGCCGCCGACGGATCGCACCAGCTGTTCATGGACAAGCGCAAATTCTCGCGCCAGGTCGCGGCCTATCTCACCCAGCTCGCCGATTTGCACGAGCCCGGCGAATTCGAAGCGGCGATCGCAACCCTTGCCAAGGGCGGTGCGAAAATCGCGCTGGACCCGGTGCTGGCGGCCGACCGGCTGCGCATGCTGGTCGAGGACAATGGCGGCACGGTGGTTGCGGCGCCAGACCCGGCGCGCATCCCGCGCGCCACCAAGAACCAGGCCGAGATCAACGGCTCGCGCGCCGCGCATCGCCGCGACGGCGCGGCGGTGGCCAAGCTCTTGTGCTGGCTGGAGCGGCAGAAACCCGGCTCGCTCGACGAGATCGCGGTGGTGACCAGACTGGAGGAAAGCCGCCGGCAGACCGGCGAGGAAACGCAGATGCCGCTGCGCGACGTGTCCTTCGACACCATTTCCGGCGCCGGCCCGAACGGCGCCATCATGCACTACCGCGTGTCGCGCGCCACCAGCCGGAAGCTGCAGGCGGGCGAGCTGTTCCTGCTCGATTCCGGCGCGCAGTACCAGGACGGCACCACAGACATCACCCGCACCGTGCCGATCGGCCAGCCGACCGAGGAAATGCGCGAACGCTTCACGCTGGTGCTGAAAGGCATGATCGGCATTTCCACGCTGCGCTTCCCCGCAGGCACGCGCGGCTCCGAGATCGACGCCGTCGCCCGCATGGCGTTGTGGAAGCATGGCTGCGACTTCGCCCACGGCACCGGCCATGGCGTCGGCTCGTACCTGGCCGTGCATGAAGGCCCGCAGCGCATTGCACGCACCGGCACCGAAAAGCTGCTCGAAGGCATGATGCTGTCCAACGAGCCCGGCTATTACAAGGAAGGCGCCTACGGCATCCGCATCGAGAACCTGATCCTGGTGACGCCGGCCGAACAGATCGACGGCGGCGACGTTGCCATGCACGGCTTCGAGACGCTGACGCTGGCGCCGATCGACATCAGGCTGGTGCGGTCAGACCTGTTGACGCGCGAGGAGTTGCATTGGCTCGACGCCTACCATGCCCGCGTGCTGGCCGAGATCGGACCGATGCTCGACGGCGAAACGCTGGCCTGGCTGGAAAAGGCGACAGCGCCGCTGCCGCACGACGCGAAGATTTGAGATGAGCTTCTTTCTCCCCGTTCTACGGGGAGAAATGCCCGGCAGGGCAATGAGGGGCGGCGCTTGCGTTCAAAGCAATCGCGACGGCGGAGCTCTCATCCCACAAACTGCCGCGCCAGGATCAGCACCGCCGCGCCGGCCAAAAACATCGACATCAGCCCGCCGCGCAGCGAGACCGCGGCGGTGACGACCAGTGCGGCCCACTCTGCAGGTCCGGCATTCAGCAGTTCCGGCGCCACCAGCGTCGTCAGCACCGCCGCCGGCACGGCGTTGAGGCCGGCCTCGACGCGCGGATGGATATTGTCGAAGCGCGAGATGACCAGATGTCCGCCGATGCGCGTGAGATAGGTGACCACCGCGCCGGCGATGATGATCCAGAAAGTCGTGCTCATGGCCTTGTCTCCACGCCGCTATGGTGCGGTGGCAGGATGACGGCGAGCAGCACGCCCGCAATGGCGCCGATCGAGACATGCCAGGGCGAGCCGACCGTCTTGTAGGCGATGATCGAGGCGCAGGCACTGGCGACCACCACCGGCAGCCACAGCGGCCGCTTGCGGAAGCCCATCACCAGGCCGAGGAAATAGATCGGCAGCAGGAAATCGATGCCCAGCGCATGCGTGTCGGGGATGAGCTTGCCGAACACCGCACCCAGCGCGCTTTCGATCACCCAGAACACATAGACAGGCAGGCCAAGCCCCAGATACCAGGCAAAGCCGACCGTCTGGCCGGACGCCGCCCTCGCCTCGGCCACGGCGAATTGCGGATCGGTGAGGATGAAATAGCCTAGCGCCTGTTGGACAACCGGCCAATGCGTGATGCGCCGGCCGATGCCTGCGGAGTAGAGCACATGGCGGAAATTGACCGCGAAGATCGACAGCACGATCAGCCACGGCGCGACATGCTGGCCGAACAGCTGGATGCCGACCATCTGGCTGGCGCCGCCATAGATCAGCGCGCTCATCAGGAAGGCTTCGAAGACCGAAAACCCATTCTCGACGGCAAGCGCCCCGAACAGCACCGCGAACGGCGCCGCCGCCACGACGACAGGCATGGAGAGCCGCACGCCTTGCCAGAAGTCGCTTCTGCCGCCGCTCTCGGAAATCACGTCCGTTGCCATCGATCGCTCCAGGGTCAAGATGGTCGATGTAGGTGGTGCCGCCCGCCTTGTCACACGAATTCAATTGAGCCAAACGATCAGCGGAAATGATCGTCGCCGGGTCCGAGACGGACCTTAGTCCTTCGCGATTCTGCCCTCGATCGCCCTGCCCCAATCGAGCAGTGGCTTGGCGCGCATGGTGAAGTCGACGAGTTCCTCGACCAGTTCCGGCCCGTGGATGCCAGCCGGATCGATCACGTGGCGGACGGCAAAATGCCGGCTGCGGATCGCAGCGACAAGATCTTTGTCGGTGACGTGCTCGAAGCCCCGTGGCGTGCGTTTCATGGCGTCCTCGGCGCTGAGCTCGAGGCCGTTCTTCTGCAACGCCTTCACCATGGCGCGAAACCTGTCGGGCCACGTCTCGATGGCGCGCCGCATCGCCAGCAGCAACGAGGCTTCCGGCTGCCACCATGCGACCCCGGCAAAGCATCCCTCCAGCCCGATATGGATGTAGAACACGCCCTGCACGGCCTTGCTGCCGTCAGGCGACAGGATAGCCGAGACATGCCGGTTGTAGGGCCGTTTGTCCTTGGCGAAGCGGACGTCGCGATTGATGCGGAACAGCGACTTCTTGCGGTCGCCGCGCAAGCCGAGCCCGGCCTCGGCAAAACGCTGCGTCAGCGTGTCGACGAGATCGCCCAGGGGATCGCGCAGTTCCTGCTCGAACAGGTCGCGGTTTTCCAGAAACCACTCCCGGCTCTGGTGGAAATCCAGCGCCTTCAGGAATGGGATGGCCTTTGGGCCGAAGCCTTTGAACGCCGTCACGCCTTGCCGACCCGTTGCAGCCAGGTGTCCTCGTCGATGACCTCGACGCCGAGTTCGCTGGCAAGCTTGAGCTTGGAGCCGGCGCCGGGTCCGGCCACCAGCAAATCGGTCTTGGCCGAAACCGAGCCGGCCACCTTGGCGCCGAGGCGTTCTGCCATCGCCTTGGCTTCCGAGCGCGTCATCTTCTCCAGCGTGCCGGTGAAGACGATGGTCTTGCCGGCAACCTCGCTGTCGGCCGAGACGGTGACGATATAGGGCTTGGGCTTGACCTGTTCGAGCAGCTTGTCGAGCACGTCGTCATTGCGCTCATTGCCGAAGAAGTCGCGCAGCGCGTCGATCACCGTGTCGCCGATGCCGTTGACCGATGGGAAGACGGTGTGCGGATCTTCCGCCGCCGCCGTTTCCTTGCCGACGCGGATCAGCTCCTCGATGGTAGAAAAGGTCTTGGCGAGCACCGCGGCCGTCGTTTCGCCGATATGGCGGATGCCGAGCGCGAAGATGAAGCGGTCGAGTTCCGGCTCGCGGCGCGAGTCGATGGCGGCGAACAGCTTGTCGAGGCCTTCATAATTGCGGTCCTCGACGCTGCGTACATTCTTGCGCGTCTTGCCGGACGCCGCCTCGCGCTGCCTGGCCTGTTCCTCGCGCCGCTCGGCCAGCGCCTTGGTGACGGCTGGGCGGCGGTCCCTGAGCGTAAAAATGTCGGCGGCCGTCTTGATCAGCCCGGCATTGAAGAAGGTGTCGATGTTTTCGGCGCCCAGCCCCTCTATATCCATGGCGCCGCGCGACACGAAATGGCGAAGCCCCTCCACGGCCTGGGCTGGGCAGATCAGCTCACCGGTGCAGCGCCGGCGGGAATCCTCCTTGCCGGTCTTCTCGTTGATCTCGCGCGTCGCCGGCGAGCCGCAGACCGGGCAGGTGTGCGGGAATTCGTAAGGCACGGCATGGGCCGGGCGCTTGTCGATGACGACGCTGACGATCTGCGGAATGACGTCGCCTGCCCGCTGGATCACAACCGTGTCGCCGATGCGCACGTCGATGCCGTCACGGATCGGCAGGCCGTTGCTGTCGAAGCCCTTGATGTAATCCTCATTGTGCAGCGTGACGTTCTCGACAACGACGCCGCCGACGGTGACGGGCGCAAGCCGCGCTACCGGCGCCAGCGTGCCGGTGCGGCCGACCTGGATGTCGATCTTCTGCACGGTCGTCATTGCCTGCTCGGCCGGGAACTTATGGGCAACCGCCCAGCGCGGCTCGCCGGTGACGAACCCCCAGCGGCGCTGCAGCTCCAGCTGGTCGACCTTGTAAACCACACCATCGATGTCATAGCCGAGCGAGGAGCGCCGCTCCTCGATCAGATGGTAATGCGCGACCAGTTCCTCGACCGACTTCGCCCGCACCATCAAAGGGCTGATCTTGAACCCCCAATCGGCGAATTTTTGCACCGATTCGTACTGCGTCGGCGCCGGATCCGCGGTCGTGAAGCCCCAGGCATAGGCGAAGAATTTGAGGTTGCGGCTGGCGGTGACGGAGGCATCCTTCTGGCGCAACGATCCCGCCGCCGTGTTGCGCGGATTGACGTAATCCTGGCCGCCGGCCGCCGCCGAGCGTGCCTTCAGCGCCTCGAACTCCGCATAGGTCATGTAGACCTCGCCGCGTATCTCGATCGTTTCCGGCCAGCCCGAGCCTTTCAACCTCGCGGGAATATCGGCGATGGTCCTGAGATTGGCGGTGATGTCCTCGCCGACGGCGCCGTCGCCCCGCGTCGCGCCCTGCACGAACACGCCGTTCTCGTAGCGCAGCGACGCCGACAGGCCGTCGATCTTTGGTTCGGCGGTGAAGGCGATGTCGAGGTCCTTGTCGCGGTCGAAGAAGCGCCGCCCGCGCTCGATGAAATCGGTGACGTCCTCGTCCGTATAGGCCTTGGCGAGGCTGAGCATCGGAACGGCATGGCGCACCTTGGCGAAGCCCTCAGCCGGCGGCGAACCGACCCTGCGCGATGGCGAATCCTCGCGCACCAGATCGGGAAAACGCTCCTCAATGGCAAGGTTGCGCCGCGTCAGCGCATCATAGGCGGCGTCCGAGATTATCGGCGCATCCTCAGCATGGTAGCGCCGATCGTGCTCGGCGATCTGCTCCGCCAGACGCTTCAACTCGGCTTCAGCCTCGCTTTCGCTGAGCGAATCGACAGGTTTTTCAGCCATGCTTTTCTCCCCCGAACGGTGGCGCGTCACAATAGATCAGGATTTTGGGAAAATCATTCCTGATCAGCAGGATGGAGCCATATCCTGACTCGCTCCCGTATCCTAAATCGGCCATGACGCCGGATAGTCTCATGCCGCGTTTGTGTTTTCGCGCAGCAGCCGCTCGGCGGCGGCGCGCGCCTCGTCGGTGATCGTGGCGCCGGCCAGCATGCGGGCGATCTCTTCCTGCCGCGCGCTCCTGTCCATCTCGGCAATGCCGGTCGCCACACGGTCGGTGCTACCCGATTTGGAGATCAGGAAATGCGTCGCCGCCCGCGCCGCCACTTGCGGCGCATGGGTGACCGACAGCACCTGCACGCGCTTCGACAGCCGCGCCAGCCTTTGGCCGATGGCATCCGCCACGGCGCCACCCACGCCTGTGTCGATTTCGTCGAAGACCAGCGTCGGCGCCGAGCCGCGGTCAGCCAGCGCCACTTTCAGCGCCAAAAGGAAGCGCGACAGCTCGCCGCCGGACGCCACCTTCATCATCGGCCCGGGCCGCGTGCCGGGATTGGTGCGCACCCAGAACTCGATCTGGTCGATGCCCTCTTCCATGCGGCTCTCGGCCTCGCTCTTCATCTCGACGATGAAGGCGGCGCGTTCGAGTTTCAGCGCCGGCAATTCGGCCATGACGGCCTTGGTCAGGCCGACCGCAGCCGCGTGGCGAAGCGAGGAAAGCTGGGCTGCGGCGATGTCATAGGCCTCGCGTGCCGCCGCGGCCTGCTTTTCCAGCCCGTGCAGGCGTTCCTCGCCGGCGTCGAGATCGGCGAGATCGGCAACCATCGTGTCGCGCAGCTGGGCCAGATCATCGACGGCCACGCTGTGCTTGCGTGACGCCGCGCGCAGCGAAAACAGCCGTTCTTCCGCCTTCTCCAGCCGCTGTGGGTCATACTCCGTTGCGCGAAGGGCCGCCTCGACACCGGATTGCGCCGCATCGAGCGACAGCATGGCTTCGTCCAGCGACTTGACCACGTCCTCGAGCAGGCCGGGCGCCTCCGTCGCCTTGCGCTGCAACCGTCTCAGCAGACTGGCGAGCTGCGGCAAGGGCGAGGATGGGCCGGACAGCACATCCTGGGCGTCATGGATTTCGGACGCAATCTTCTCGGCACGCATCATATGCGCGCGCAGTTCGGCAAGTTCCGTTTCCTCGCCGGGCTGCGGATCGAGCTTGGTGAGTTCCGCAACCGCGGCGCGCAGATAGTCGGCCTCGCGCGCGGCGGCCGCCACCTTGGCGCGGTGGCGGGTAAGCTCCTGCTCACCGGCGCGCCAGTGCCGCCAGGCCTCCCCGGTCGAGCGAACCGCGCCGAGATGGCCGCCGAAAGCATCGAGCACGTCGCGATGGGCGCCGGGATCGACCAGGGCGCGCTCGTCGTGCTGGCCGTGGATCTCGACCAGCGCGCGCCCGACATCGCGCATCAGGGTCACGCTGGAGGGCTGGTCGTTGACGAAGACGCGGGTGCGGCCGTCCGCCGTCTGCACGCGGCGCAGGATGATGTCGCCATCGTCCTCGATGGCGTTTTCGACAAGCAGCGCCCGCACCGGATGGTTGCGCGGCACGTCGAACACGGCAATGACCTGGCCCTGTGCCGCGCCATGGCGCACCAGAGAGGCGTCGCCGCGCGCGCCGAGCGCCAGCGACAGGGCATCGAGCAGAATGGATTTGCCGGCGCCGGTTTCACCCGTCAGCACGGAAAGGCCCGGCTGGAAGTCGATATCCAGCTTCTCGATCAGGACGATATCGCGGATCGACAGTCTGGAAAGCATCAGAACCCGGACCTAGAGCGGCAGGCGACCAGTTGGAATCGCAGTGCCGCACTATCTTTTTGTTTGAGCATCGGATCAATCCGAAAAAGCGGTGCGCGCGCTTCGGTCCGATGGCTCTAAGATCAGGCGCCGGTGATCAGCTTGCCAGCCTTGGATATCCAGGATCCTGCATTCTCGCGCGGCGAAAGCCCGTTGCTCTGCAGGAGCTTGTAGGAATCCTTGTACCACGGGCTGTCGGGATAGTTGGTGCCGAGCACCGCGGCGGCCGTCTGGGCTTCCGAGGTCAGCCCCATCGCGTAGTAGCTTTCGGTGAGGCGAGCCAACGCTTCCTCGACATGACGCGTGTTGGAATAGCTCTCCACCACGGTGCGGAAGCGCTTGACGGCGGCGATGTATTCACGGCGCTCCAGATAATAACGGCCGATCTGCATTTCCTTGCCGGCGAGCTGGTCGTTGGCGAAGCGGATCTTCTCCTTGGCGTCGTCGACATATTCCGACGTCGGCCAGCGCGTGACCAGATCCTGCATCGTCTGCAGCGTCTGGCGCGCTTCCTTCTGATCCTGCGTCACGTCCTTGATCTGGCGATAGTAGCTCAGGCCGATAATGTACTGCGCATAGGGCGCGTCATCGGTGGACGGATAAAGCGCCAGATAGCGCTTGGCCGACGAGATCGCCTCGTCGTAGCTGCCCTTTCGATAGTCGGCGAAAGCGCCCATCACCATCGATTTGCGGGCCCATTCCGAATAGGGATGCTGCCGGTCGACGGCGTCGAACTTCTTGCTCGCCTCGTCCAGGCGGCCGGCATTCAAATTGGCGAGACCCTGGTTGTAGAGAACGTCGGCCGGCTCGGTCTGGTCGACATATTTCGACAGGTCGATGTCTTTCTCCGACGACATGCAGGCCGACAGAAAGAGCGATGGAACAACCAGCGAAAGCGCCAGGAGAACAGACCGCTGGGGCGCCTTCGATTGACTGACTCGCTTGAAGAACATGATTGGATTGCGCCCTTTCGGCGTTATTTTAGTGCCTCTTGCATGCTGTTGTCCCAAAACTGGTCCCCACTTTTGAGCGACATGCACTAATCGACGGCAGCAGCCATAAACCATAACCGCCTTGCCCGGCAACGCTATCTCCGGCCAATGGCGCATTTTTGTGGCGACGCGACGGCGCCGGAGCATCCCTGTAATTTCGCCGACCGATGATGCATTCCTGCAACACCTGGCATCCCGCCACAAGGTGCGAAAACGTTGCGGAGTTCAGATCATCCAGGGCGCGTAGAGCGGCGCATTGACGGCGCTCATCTCCGCCGCGCGGCCGCGCTCGCGGCGTGTCGTCTCGACGATCTCGAAGGCCGTGCGGTCCGACAGCAGGCGCCGCAGCGCCGCCGCGTTCAGCCTGTGGCCGCCGCGATAGGAGCGGAAACAGCCGATGAAGCGAGCGCCGGCCAGAGCCAGATCGCCCATGGCGTCGAGCGTCTTGTGGCGCACGAATTCGTTGGGGTAGCGCAGGCCGCCCATGTTGATGACGCGGTTGTCGTCACCGATCACCAGCGAATTTTCCAGCGACGATCCCAGCGCATAGCCGGCCGCCCACAGCCGCTCGACATCCTTCATGAAGCCGAAGGTGCGGGCGCGCGCGATATCGCGGCGGAAAATGTCGGCATTGAGGTCCGACGCAAACAGCTGACGGCCGATAGCCGGGCTTTCGAAATCGATCTCGACCTCGAAGCGGGTGCCGTCATAGGGCCTGAACTCCGCCCAGGAAGCACCGTTCTCGATGCGAACCGGCTTGACGACCCTGATATAGCGCCGCTTGACCGGCAGCATCTCGATGCCCGCCTGGTCGATGGCCTCCACAAAGGCAATGGCACTGCCGTCGAGGATGGGAACCTCGTGGCCGTCGATCTCGATGAGAACATTGTCGATGCCGAGACCCAACAACGCGGCCATGATGTGCTCGACGGTGGCGATGTGCTCGCCCGAGGGATCGCCCAGCATGGTGCACAGATCGGTGGCGCCGATCTCGGAAAACAGGGCGCGGAACTCGCGGCCCTGCCCTTCGCCACTGATGAGCTGGAACACGATGCCGGTGTCGGCATCCGCGGGCAGGAAACTGACGGAAACTTCTTTGCCGCTGTGAACGCCGGTGCCCGTAAGCGACGCGCGCGTCTTCACTGTCGTCTGATAGTCGTGCAAGACAATCCCCATAAGCCCGATATGCCTAGGTCCGCTTCTCCAGCCCGAGGGCGCGGCTCTTGTTAAATCGGCAGGCAGGGCCACTTCCCCGAAATCCCGGCAGACCGACTATGGTAGGCAGCGAAGATAATGTCCCGCCAGAGAGACTCCAAATCACGGATTCTTACCCTTTGTAACCGCGGACCGGAGCGAACTCCATATCGTAACTATTTGATTCTGCAGCACTTAAAACGTTAACAGGCAAGCAATTCCTTGCTTGCCTGTTAACAATTGTTACGGTCCGTTAACCGCTTAGTTGGCCTGGCGGCGCAGGAACGCCGGAATCTCCAGCTGATCGTCGTCCTGAGTCGCCCTGGTCTGCGGCGTCAGGCGGCCCTGGTCGTCCAGCTGGCCGCGGCGCGGCGCGTAGAGCTGGGCGTCTTGGCTGGCGAGACGGCGCACTTCAGGGGCAGCCTGGCGCAGCTTGGGCTCGCGCGGCTGTGCCGGCTGCAGCCTTGCGGGCTCCTCTTCGCGGCGGGTCAGGCCGTTGGTCAGGCGCTTCAACAGGCCCATCGGCCCGCTGCTGTTCTCGTGGTCCACCGGGCGGCTCTTGGCGTCGACCTCGGCCTTCACGACCGGCGGAAAGTCCTCGACGCGCGGCATGCGCTGCGGCGCCATCGCTACCGGCTGCTGGACCTCGCGCAGCATTTCGCGCGGCTGCGGAGCCGGCTGCATCTGCTGGACGACCGGCTGCGGCATTGGCTGGGGCTGCTGCGGCGGCGCCTGGAAGATCTTGCTCTGCGGACGGAAGTCATCCGCATGGGCGACAGGAGCCGGCCGGGCCTGCGCCATGGCGGCGGCGTTTGCCTCAGCGAGTTGGATGGCTTCGGCGACCGGATCCGCGGCGCGCGGCTCGTAGACAGGCTGCTGGACCGGCGCCGGGCGGCTTTCCACGGCGGCCACGGCCGGACGGACGGCCGGCTTCTGCGGCGCCGTACGGATCGAGATCGGTGCCGCGGCGATTTCAGCCGCCGACTTGTCGATGCCGGTGGCGACCACCGAGACGCGGATGACGCCTTCGAGTTCCTCGTCGAAGGTGGCGCCCAGGATGATGTTGGCGTCCTGGTCGACTTCCTCGCGGATGCGGGTCGCCGCTTCGTCGACTTCGAACAGCGTCAGGTCGCGGCCGCCGGTGATCGAGATCAGCAGGCCCTTGGCGCCCTTCATCGAGGTTTCGTCGAGCAGCGGGTTGGCGATCGCGGCCTCGGCGGCGGCCATCGCGCGACCCTCGCCCGAAGCTTCGCCGGTGCCCATCATCGCCTTGCCCATCTCGCGCATCACCGAACGCACGTCGGCGAAGTCGAGGTTGATCAGGCCTTCCTTGACCATCAGGTCGGTGATGCAGGCGACACCGGAATAGAGCACCTGGTCGGCCATGGCGAAGGCGTCGGCGAAAGTGGTCTTGTCATTGGCCAGCCGGAACAGGTTCTGGTTGGGGATGACGATGAGGGTGTCGACGCATTTCTGCAGTTCCTCGATGCCGAGGTCCGCCGTCTTCATGCGCCGCGCGCCTTCGAAATGGAACGGCTTGGTGACGACGCCGACGGTGAGGATGCCCTTCTCGCGCGCGGCGCGGGCAACGACCGGAGCAGCACCGGTGCCGGTGCCGCCGCCCATGCCGGCGGTGACGAAGCACATATGGGTGTTGGACAGGTGGTCGATGATCTCGTCGATGCACTCTTCCGCCGCCGCACGGCCGACTTCCGGCTGCGAGCCGGCGCCGAGGCCTTCGGTGACATGCGCGCCGAGCTGGATCAGCCGGTCGGCCTTCGACATGGTCAGCGCCTGCGCGTCGGTGTTGGCCACGACGAACTCGACACCGCGCAAGCCCGCGGTGATCATGTTGTTCACGGCATTGCCGCCGCCGCCGCCGACACCGAACACGGTGATGCGCGGCTTAAGCTCGGTGATGTCCGGCTTCTGCAGATTGATGGTCATTGTCTCCGTCCTTTGCCTTTCACGCCGCTTCGCCGCCGCGGCCGCCTATGGGGCTGTCCCCGTCAATTAGAAACTGTCTCTCAACCACTGACTCATGCGATGCAGTTTTCCACCCGTCCCGGTCATCCTGAGACCGGAAATACCTTTTGCAGGATGGCTCTCGAAACTCGCCATCTGCGGATAGATCAGAAGCCCGACGGCGGCCGAGAAGGCCGGCCCCTTCGCTGCTTCGGGCAGGCCCGCCACGCCGAGCGGGCGGCCGATGCGTACATTGCGCCCCAGGATGCGGCGCGCCGCCTCCGGCAGGCCGGCCAGCTGGCTGGCGCCGCCGGTGAGCACGACGCGCTTGCCGACGGCATTGCCGTAGCCGGACTTGTTCAGCCGGTCGCGCAGCAATTCGAGCGTTTCGTCGATGCGGGCGCGCACGATGCGAGTCATCACCGAACGCGGGATCTGCAGCGGCACGTCGCCATCGTCGCCGATCGGCTGGATCGAGACCAGGTCGCGGTCGTCCGCGCTGCCCGGCAGCGCCGAACCATGCATGACCTTCAGCCGTTCGGCGGCGTCGAGCGAAGTCGAAAGCCCCTTGGCCATGTCCAGCGTGACGTGGTTGCCGCCAATGGCGATGGCGTCGCCATGGACGAACTTGCCTTCCGAAAACACCGAGATGGTCGTCGTGCCGCCGCCCATGTCGATGCAGGCGGCACCCAGTTCCAGTTCGTCGTCGACGAGTGCCGCCAGCCCGCTGGCATAGGGCGTCGCCACCATGCGCTCGACCGACAGATGCGAGCGGTTGATGGAGAGCTCCAGATTACGCATGGGCGCCGCGTCACCCGTCAGCACATGCATGTCGACGCCAAGCGCGTCACCGACCATGCCGCGCGGATCGCGCACGCCGCGCTCGGCATCGAGCGAGAAGCCGACGGGCAGCGAATGGATCACCTCGCGCTCTGCCTTGAGCGCTTGCTTGGCGCCGGCGCCCAGCACGCGCTTGATGTCGGCTTCGTCGGCCTCGTGGCCGCCAAGATTGATGGTCGCCGAGAAGGCTTCGCTCTTCAGCCGGCCGGCGGTCATGTTGACGATGAGCGAATCGACCGTCAGCCCCGCCATGCGCTCGGCGGCGTCGACGGAAAGGCGGATGGCATGCTCGGCCCGGTCGAGATCGACGACCACGCCCGACTTCACGCCTTGCGACTTCTGATGGCCGATGCCGATCACCTGGATCCGGTGCGAGCGGCCGCGCAACAGCTTGCCGTCATCGTTCGGCTTGAGCTTGGCCACCATGCAGCAGACCTTGTTCGAGCCGACATCCAGCACCGTCAGAGTGCCGGACCGGCGCGACGAGGCATCGCCTGAACCGCCAAGCCAGCTCATATCTTCGTCTCCGACTTGCGCTTGAGGGTCTTCGGCTTCTCGTTGAGCGCGGCCTCGCGCTGCGTCGCCGCTTCGGGCGTCAGCTCCACGACCAGCCGGTCTGTCAGGCGCATGTCGACAGCAGCGATGTCGCGCGACAGCAAGCCCTTGTCCTTGTCCATCTTGACCAGTTCGGCGAGCGCCTGGTCTTCCTCGTCTTCGGGCAGCTTGACGGTGATGCCGTTGTCCAGCTTCAGGTCCCAGCGGCGATCGCCAACGCGGATATAGCCTTTCACGCGGGTCGCCAGGTCGGGGTATTTTTCCACCTTGGCCAGGAAGTCAGGCGCCTTGGCCGGCGCGCCTTCGCCGATCAGCAGCGGCAGCAGCACCTGCTTGCCGCCGGAGAACGGCGCGATGACAGCGCCATCCCTCTGGATGACCGAGAGATCATTGCCCTGCTGCCAGAGCGCGAAAGCCTCACGCTCCTCGACACGCACTTCCAGCGTATGCGGATAGACCTTGCGCACCGCCGCCATTTCGATCCAGGGCAGGCCGGAGATACGCTCACGCGCGGCCTCGGCGTCAAAGCCGATCAGCGAGGTCCAGCCGTCGAGTTCGAGCCTGTCGAGAATGTCGATCTCGGAGGTCTGCCGGTTGCCGACCACCTTGACCTGATCGACGGCAAAGCCGGTGCGGGCGGTGATGCTCTGGATGATGCCGTCGGCATGGCCGCCGAGATAGGCGCCATAGGCGCCGCTCGAAGCGAGCAGCACCGCCGACATCATCGCGGCGGAGAACCGCGGCACTTCGAATTCACCATCGCCCAGGCGCGCCAGGATGCGCACCGGGCGACGAAGCAGGCGTGGCAGCACGAAATGGCCTGACGACAGCGACAAGCCGAACAGCGACGGCCCGGCCGCGCCCCTCCCCTTGCCTTGTCCCCAGTTCAACGCAGACACGAAGCGTCCTCCACCATCCAACTCAACAACTCACCAAACGAATGCCCGGCTTGGGCAGCGATTTCAGGCACCAGAGACGTCGGCGTCATGCCCGGCTGAGTGTTGACCTCGAGCCATACAACTTCGCCATTTTCGGAGTGACGATCGTCATAACGGAAGTCCGACCGGGAAACGCCCCGACAGCCGACAGCTTGGTGAGCCTTGAGCGCCAGTGTCTGTATTTTTTGGTAAATATTCGGTGAAACTTTTGCGGGGCATTCGTGTTTTGATCCGCCCGCGACATATTTTGAATCGTAATCGTAGAAGGAATGGCCGGTCGGAATGATCTCGCAGACGCCGAGCGCCACATCGCCCATGACGGCGCAGGTCAGCTCGCGCCCATGGATGTAGCGCTCGACCATGACGGTATCGCCATATTTCCACTCGGACGACCCGACGACCTGCGGCGGATGCGACTGCCCCTCCGACACGATGACGACGCCGAAGCTCGACCCCTCATTGACCGGCTTGATCACATAGGGCGGCTTCATCGGGTGCTTGTTCTGGATGGCGAAGCGATTGGCAACCTTCGATTCGGCGACGGGAACGCCGACCGATTTGACGATCTTCTTCGCCTGTTCCTTGTTCATGGCGAGCGCCGAGGCGAGCACGCCGGAATGGGTGTAGGGAATGCCGAGATATTCGAGGATGCCCTGGATGGTGCCGTCCTCGCCAAAGGGGCCATGCAGCGCATTGAAGGCAACGTCGGGCTTGAGCTCGGCAAGCACGGAGCCGACATCGCGCCCGACATCGACGCGGGTGACCTGATAACCCTCACTCTCCAGCGCATCGGCACAGGCCTTTCCGGAGGACAGGGACACGGGCCGCTCGGACGAAAAACCTCCCAGCAGGACGGCCACATGCTTGCTTTTCATTCCCCGTCATCCCCTCTCACGGCGGACCAAAAACCAAGATTTCCGCAACATTGAGTCCGAGTCTCCCGGCAGGTTGCCCCCCAGACGGAAAACGCGGGTAACGCGTCGAACGACTCAAATCAGGAAACGCTTTTAAGCAGAGAATCAGAGAGTTGATTCACTGGCAAGTGCTTATGAATCCGAGAGATTCACTTTGTGAGAAAATGGCTGCGAAAACCGCGTCGCTGAGTCTTTACAGCAACGGTTTTGCGCGTTTTGCGAGCGCGTTGAAGTTCATGCATCACATGAACTTCGTGAACGCCGAAGGTACGTTGAGATTCAGGTCAGGCCGAGCCGAAAACGATGGCCTTCGAGAACCGGAGCGGAGCGGGCATTCGGGTCCGTGAGCACCGAAAGCTGAGAAGGCCGTCGTTTGCAGGCCGGCATCACCTGAATATCAGCGTAACTAGAGGAGCTGCCCCAAAAACTCCTGGACGGCATGGCCGGGCCGGAAATTGCCGATGCGCTTGATCTCCCAGTGCAGCCGGATGCCCGAATGTTCGAGCACGCGGGCGCGCACCGTCTCGCCGAGATATTCGAGATCATAGCCGGTCGCCGTTCCGGTGTTGATCATGAAATTGCAATGCATCGGCGACATCTGCGCGCCGCCGATCATCAGGCCGCGGCAGCCCGCCTTGTCGATCTCCTTCCAGGCCGACGTGCCTTCCGGATTCTTGAAGGTCGAGCCGCCGGTCTTCTCGCGGATCGGCTGTACAGTCTCGCGGTGGTTCTGCACGGCATCCATCGCCGCCTTGATCGTGGCCTGGTCCTCGGCAAAGCCCTCAAACACCGCCGACGTGAAGATCAGCCCGGCAGGGGCGGACGAATGGCGATAGGCATAGCCCATTTCGGCATTGCTCAGCGTCTGGACATTGCCGTTGCGGTCGAGCGCGCGCACCTCGACGACACGCTCGCGCGTCTCGACGCCATTGGCGCCGGCATTCATCCTCAGTGCCCCGCCGATGGCGCCCGGAATGCCGTGATAAAAATGGAAGCCGCCAATGCCGGCCTCGAGCGCAAGGGCCGCCACGCGCTTGTCGGGCGTGGCGGCGCCCGCCTTGATCCTGATCGGTGAAACGATCTCGGCCTCGCCAAAGCCCTTGGCCGAAAGCCGGATGACAAAGCCCGGAATGCCGCCGTCACGAACAAGAAGGTTCGAGCCGACGCCGACAATGGTCAGCGGTATCTCCTCGGGAACCGCGCGCAGGAACGTGGCAAGGTCTTCCTCGTCGGCCGGCTGGAACAGCACCTCGGCCAGGCCGCCGGCGCGGAACCAGGTGATCTTGTCCATCTCGGCATTCGGCGTGAGCCGGCCGCGCAGGCCGGCAAGCCGGTCGCCGAGTTTGTCGATCAGGGCCTGGCCGTGCATCATGAGGCGGCAAGCTCCTTTGGCAGAGCATAGGCCCATTGGGTGATGTTGCCGGCGCCGAGGAAGACGACGAAGTCGCCGGGCTTGGCGAGATCGCGAATGATAGGCGCGATCGCCGTCGGTCCCTCTATATAGCGCGCGTCGCGATGCCCGCCGGCGCGGATGCGTGACACCAGCTCATCCGAGGTGACGCCGTCGATCGGGTCTTCGCCGGCGGCGTAGACCGGGGCGACCATCACCGTGTCTGCGTCGTTGAAGCAGGCGGAGAACTCGTTGAACAGATCATGCAGCCGGGTGAAGCGGTGCGGTTGGGCGATGGCGATGACGCGGCCCTTAGTGGCGCTGCGCGCGGCCTTCAGCACCGCCGAAATCTCGACCGGATGGTGGCCGTAATCGTCGAACACGTCGACGCCGTTCCAGGATCCGGTGAGGGTGAAGCGGCGCTTGACGCCGGCGAAGGACGACAGGCCCTTCTTGATCGCCTCGGCGGACAGGCCAAGCTCATGTGCGACGGCGATTGCCGCGGTGGCGTTGGAGACATTGTGACGGCCGGGCATCGGCAGGCGCAGGCCTGAAATCGTGCTCTGGCTGCCGGTCTTGCGGTCGCGGATAATCACGTCGAACTCGGACGTAGCACCCGCCATGCGATGGTTGGTGAAGCGCACATCGGCCTGCGCGTTCTCGCCATAGGTGATGACGCGGCGATCCTCGATGCGGCTGACCAGCGCCTGCACTTCCGGATGGTCCGTGCACATCACGCCGAAGCCGTAGAATGGCACGTTCTCGACGAACTGGCGGAACGCCTCGCGCACCTTGTCGAAGCTGCCATAATGGTCGAGATGTTCGGGATCGATGTTGGTGACGACGGCGATTTCGGCCGGCAGCTTGAGGAAGGTGCCGTCGCTCTCGTCCGCCTCGACCACCATCCATTCGCCGTCGCCCATGCGCGCATTGGTGCCATAGGCGTTGATGATGCCGCCATTGATGACGGTCGGATCGAGCCCGCCGGCTTCCAGCAGCGTCGCCACCATCGAGGTCGTCGTCGTCTTGCCATGCGTGCCGCCGATGGCGACGGCCTGGCGGAAGCGCATCAGTTCGGCCAGCATCTCGGCGCGCCGCACGATCGGGAGCAATTTTTCCCGCGCGGCCTTCAGCTCCGGATTGGATTTCTTGATCGCGGTCGAAACGACCACCACCTCGGCACCGCCGAGATTCTCGGCCTTGTGGCCGACGAAGCATTCGATGCCCTTGTCGCGCAACCGCTGCACATTGGCGCTGTCGGCCTGGTCGGACCCTTGCACCTTGTAGCCGAGATTGTGCAGCACCTCGGCGATGCCGCTCATGCCGATGCCGCCAATACCGATGAAATGCACAAGGCCGATGGTCTGCGGCATCTTCATGCTTGCGTGCCCTTCCTGAAATCCGAAACGGTTTTTTGGGACGCAATAGCCTCTGTGAGATCGGCGAGCAACCGTGCCGCGTCCGGCCTGCCGGCCGATTTCGCGCCCGCGGCCATCGCCGCCAGCCGCTCAGGCTTGTCCATCAGCCCGCCAATCAGGGTTGCGATGCGCTCGGGCGACAGTGTCGATTGCGGGTGAACCTCGCCGCCGCCGGCAGCGGCAAGGGCCGCCGCGTTCGCCGCCTGGTCATGGTCGAGCGCATAGGGATAGGGCACCAGCAGCGCCGGCCGGCCGATGACGGCGATCTCCGAGACGGTCGAGGCGCCGGAGCGCGAGATCACCAGATGCGCCGCCGCCATGCGCGCCGCCATGTCGGTGAAGAAGGGCGAGACCTCGACGGCGACGCCAAGGGCGGCGTAGGCCGCCTTCACCCGCGCCACGTCGTCGGCGCGGGCCTGCTGGGTGATCACCAGGCGCTTGCGCTGCGCGTCGGAAAGCAGCGCGATGGCGCCCGGCATGGCATCGGAAAAGAACTGGGCGCCCTGGCTGCCGCCGAACACCAGCAGGCGGAACGGCTCCTCGGCGGTCGACGCGACGTAAGGCGTCTTGGCTGCCTCCAGCACAGCCGGCCTGACCGGATTGCCCGTCGTCACCGTCTTTTCACCGGTGGCACTCGTATCCTGCGGCAGGAAGCCGCCGGCAATGGCATCGACGCGGCCGGCCAGCGCCCGGTTGGCGCGCCCCATCACCGCGTTCTGCTCATGGATCAGAGTCGGCACCTTGCGCCGCGTCGCCGCATAGAGCGGCGGCAGGGTCGGGTACCCGCCAAAACCGACCACCGCATCCGGCTTGATGCGGCCGATAATAGCGGAGGCCTGGCGCACGCCGCGCCAGATTTTCCAGAACGCGCCAAGCACGGCGATCGGATTCTTCGAGCCCATCGTCGCCGACTGGATCGGATGGACGGCGGCAGCCGGGAAATGACCGGCGAACCGCTCGGCGCGGTCGTCGGTCGCCAGATGCACCGTCCAGCCGCGCTCGTTCAGCTCGTGCGCCAGCGCCTCGGCCGGAAACAGATGTCCGCCGGTTCCGCCCGCCGCGAGAAGGATGACACCCCTCGCCATGTCACTCCGCCGGCAAGGCGCGCTGCGGCAGCGCAAAACCCATCTGCTTGCGCTTCTCCGGCCGCTTGCGCGTCAGCGCCAGCACCATGCCCATCGAGATGGCGATGGCGATCTGCGAGGAGCCGCCATAGGAGATGAAGGGCAGCGTCATGCCCTTTGCCGGCACCAGTTGCAGGTTGACGCACATGTTGATGACGGCCTGCAGGCCGAACACGGTGACGAGACCGCCGACCGCATAGCGGGTGAAGTCGTCATGTTCCTTCAGCGCCGTGTTGAGGCCGCGCAGCACGATGAAGGCGAAGATTGACATGATGAAGAAGCACATGATCAGCCCGAATTCCTCGCCCGCGACCGAGAAGACGAAGTCGGCATGGCTGTCGGGGATGACCCGCTTGACCGTGCCCTCGCCCGGACCGACGCCGAACCAGCCGCCATTGATCAGCGCGTCGCGTCCCATGTCGACCTGGAACGTGTCGCCCTCGCCGGTAAGGAACTTGTCGATGCGCAGTGCCACGTGCGGAAACACCGTATAGGCGGCGAAGACGCCGCCGACGCCGGCCGCGCCCAGCACGATGATCCACAGCCAGGGCAGCCCCGCCATGAAGAACATGATGCCCCAGGTGCCGGTCGTCAGCATGGTCTGGCCGAGGTCCGGCTGCGCCACCAGCAGCGACACCACCAGCACCAAAAGCAGCATGGCGAACAGATTGCCCGGAATGTCGGGCTGGCGCTTGTGCTCGGCGAACAGCCAGGCGCACATGATGACGAAGGCCGGCTTCAGGAACTCGGACGGCTGGATCGACAGGCCGGCGAGCGAAACCCAGCGCCGCGCGCCCTTCACCTCGACGCCGACATAGAGCACCGCCACCATCAGCACCAGCATCAGGCACAGCATGATCAGCGACATGCGCCGTATTTGCCTGGAATCGAGGAAGGAGACGGCCAGCATCACGCCGAGCGCCGGCACGGTGAAGATGATCTGCCTTGTGGCGAAGTGGAAACTGTCGAGGCCGATGCGTTCGGCCACCGCCGGGCTGGCGGCAAAGGACAAGACGATGCCCAGCCCCATCAGCGACAGGAATGCCGCCAGGAACCAGCGATCGATCGTCCACCACCAGGTTGCGACAGGACTTTTGTCGAGACGGCTCTGCATTATCGTGCCCCTCCGATGGGTTTGACGCCATCTATAGCGCTCGCAGCTTGCCTGAAGGCTTCGCCGCGAACTTCGAAATTCTTGAACTGGTCGAAACTGGCGCAAGCCGGCGACAACAGCACCACCACCTCGCCGCTGTCGTCCTTGGCCGCATCATGCGCGGCATGCTCCACCGCCGCCGCCAGCGTGCCCGAGATCTCGTAGGGCACCGTCTCGCCCAGCGTCGCCGAAAAGGCGGGTGCCGCCTCGCCGATCAGATAGGCCTTGGCGATGCGCGGGAAGAAGCCGCGCAGTGGCTCGATGCCGCCTTCCTTGGGCAGGCCGCCGGCGATCCAGTAGATGCGCGGAAAGCTCGACAGCGCCGGTGCTGCCGCGTCGGCATTGGTCGCCTTGGAATCGTTGACGAACAGCACATGATCCTTGCGGCCGACCTGCTCCATGCGGTGGGCGAGGCCCGGAAAACTTTCGAGCCCCGACTGGATTTCGCCGAGGTCGAGCCCGACCTTGAGGCAAGCGGCGACCGCGGCAAGCGCGTTCTGCGCATTGTGCTGGCCGCGCAGCGAGCCGATGCCCTCGAGGAAGGCGACCTTGCTGTAGCGGCCGTGCACGGCTTCCATCAGATTGGTGCCGTCGGCGAAATAGCCGTCGGTCAGCGGTAGCCGCTTGGAAATGCGGATGACCTGCTGGCCTGCCCGCTCCAGCCGCTCGGCGATCTGCGCGCACCAGGAATCGTCTATTCCGATGATCGCCGTCTCGCTGCCGGCCACCAGCCGCTCCTTGATCGAGGCGTAGTGCTGCATGGTGCCGTGGCGGTCGAGATGGTCCGGCGTCAGATTGAGCAGGATGCCGGCCGTCGGGTTGATCGAGGGCGCGAGGTCGATCTGGTAGGATGAGCACTCGACGACATAGTGGCGATCGGGGTTCGGCGGATCGAGCGTCATCACCGCGCGGCCGATATTGCCGCCCATCTGGGTGTCGCGGCCCGCCGATTTAAGGATATGCGCTGTCAGCGCCGTCGTCGTCGACTTGCCGTTGGTGCCGGTGATGGCGATGAAAGGCGCCGTCGGGGCTTGCAGAATCCGCTCACGGCAGAAAAGTTCGATGTCGCCGATCACCTCGACGCCGGCGCCCTTCGCCAGTTCCACCGTCCAATGCGGCTTGGGATGCGTCAGCGGCACGCCGGGCGACAGCACGAAGGCGGAGAAAACAGCCCAGTCCGCACCCCGCAGATCGGCGGTGGCGATGCCGGTGGCGGCCGCCTTGGCGACGCTGTCGGGATTGTCATCCCAGGCCAGCACCTGCGCCCCGCCCTCGATCAATGCCCGCGCGGTCGCGATCCCCGAGCCACCGAGCCCGAAGAGCGAAACATGCTTGCCTGCGAAGGATGCGGCGGGGATCAAGGAGGCTTCCTATCTCAGCTTCAGGGTGGAGAGGCCGACCAGCGCCAGGATGACAGCGATGATCCAGAAGCGGATCACGACCTGGCTCTCGGTCCAGCCGAGCTTTTCGAAATGATGGTGGATCGGCGCCATCAGGAACACGCGCTTGCCGGTCATCTTGAAGTAGCCGACCTGGATGATGACCGACAGGATTTCCACGACAAACAATCCGCCGACGATCACCAGCACGATCTCGTGCTTGGTCGCGACCGCGACGGTGCCGATCAGGCCGCCCATGGCCAGCGAACCGGTGTCGCCCATGAAGATCGCCGCCGGCGGTGCGTTGAACCAGAGGAAGCCGAGGCCGGCGCCGATGACGGCGCCGAGCACGACCGCCAGTTCGCCGGTGCCGGGAACGAAATGGATCTGCAGATACTCGGCGAACACCGCGTTGCCCGAGAGATAGGCGATGACGCCGAAGGACGCCGCCGCGATCATGATCGGCACGATCGCCAGACCGTCGAGGCCGTCGGTGAGGTTCACCGCATTGCCGGCGCCGACGATGACGAAGCAGGAGAACGGGATGAAGAACCAGCCGAGGTTGACGATGAATTCCTTGGCGAAGGGGAAGGTCAGCGATGACGAGAACGGCGCCTGGCCGTTGTGCATGATCACCCAGGCGGCGATGCCCGCGATGATGAATTCGAGCCCCAGCCGCGCCTTGCCGGAGAAGCCCAGATGCGACTGCTTGGTCACCTTCAGATAGTCGTCGTAGAAGCCGATCGAGCCGAAGCCCAGCGTCACCAGAAGCACCACCCAGACATAGATGCTCGACAGATTCGCCCACAGGAGCGACGAGCCGATGATGCCGGACAGGATCATCAGCCCGCCCATGGTTGGCGTGCCGGCCTTCTTGAAATGCGTCTGCGGCCCGTCGGCGCGGATCGGCTGGCCCTTGCCTTGCCTGAGCCGCAGCGAATTGATGATGGTCGGCCCGAAGATGAAGACGATCAGCGCCGAAGTGATCAGCGCTCCGCCGGTACGGAACGTGATGTAGCGGAAGACATTGAAGACCGAGATCTTGTCCGCGAAATCGACCAGCAGTGTAAACATGCGCTTTCGTCCCCCGACTTGACCTAGGTCAGTTTGCTGGTTGTCGTTTCAGCCGGATATTTGCCCAGCAGCGCATCGACCAGTTTTGCAAAACCGATGCCCTTCGACGATTTGATCATCACCACGTCGCCCGGCTTCAGCGCGGCAAGCAGCACCGGCTTCAATTCCTCGACGCCGGCGCGGTATTCCGTTTTGATGTCTTCAGGCAGCGCTTCCGCCAGCGCCCGCATTTCGGGGCCGCCGAGAAAGACCGTCTGCGTGCCGGTGCCGACGATGAGATCGGCAAGGGCGACGTGCAGCTTCGCCGAATGGTCGCCGAGTTCCAGCATGTCGCCGAGCACGGCGATGCGGCGCCCCTCGCCCGTCACCGGCGTCGCGTTGAGCAGCGCCATCGCCGCCGCCATCGAGGCCGGATTGGCGTTGTAGCTCTCGTCGATCAGCGTGATCGGGCCGCCGGGATGCCGCAACACATGGCGTTTGCCGCGGCCGCGCTCGGCCGAGAGATCGTTCAGCGCGATTGCCACCTTGTCGAGATCGGCGCCAACCAGCTGTGCTGCGCCCAGAACCGCCAGCACATTCTGCACCATGTGCCGGCCAGGTGCGCCGATGCGGGCGATCATGTCATGGCCGCCGATCCTGGCGGCGATGTCGGAATGGTCGGCGTGCAATTCGCATTTGGTCAGTTTGAAGGTCGAGCGCGCATTCTCGCCGAAGCCGTAGACATGCTCGACGCCGGCGGCATGCGCCATCTTGTCGAGAAGCTTGAAACGCGCATCGTCGCGGTTGAGGACGGCGGCACCTTCGGGCTCCAGCCCTTCGAAAATCTCGGCCTTGGCCTTGGCGATCTCGTCGAGATTGCGGAAGAAACCGAGATGCGCCGCCGCGATGATGGTGACGATGGCGACATGCGGCCGCACCATCTTCACCAACGGCCGGATCTCGTCGGGATGGTTCATGCCGATCTCGAAGATGGCATAGTCGCAATCCTCGGGCATGCGCGCGAGAGTCAGCGGCACGCCCCAGTGGTTGTTGAAGGACTGCGCCGAGGCATGCACCTTGCCGACGGCCGACAGCACATGGCGCAGCGCTTCCTTGGTCGTGGTCTTGCCCGCCGAACCGGTGACCGCGATGATCTTGGCCTGGGAGCGGGCACGCGCCGCGACGCCCAGCTTTTCCAGTGCGACCAGCACATCCTCGACGACGATGATCGGCGCCGTCAGCCGGCCGAGCGAAGGCAGCTTGCCTTCTGCCACCACCAGCACGCCGGCGCCGGCCTTGATGGCGGCGGTGGCGAAGTCATGGCCATCCATCGCCTCGCCCTTGATGGCGAAGAAGGCGTCACCCGGCTGCAGGCTGCGGCTGTCGATCGAAATGCCCGATATGCCTTCCGGCATAGGCCCGAGCGGCCGCCCGTCCATGGCGGCAACCAGCGCCTCGGAGGTCCACAGCAAACTCATGCGGCACGCTCCCGAAGCGCCGCGCGGACTTCCTCGTGGTCGGAGAAATGCAGGGTTTCGGAGCCGATCGTCTGGCCTTCTTCGTGGCCCTTGCCGGCGACGATCAGCGTGTCGCCGGCATGCAGCATGCCGACGGCCTCGTGGATCGCCTTGCGCCGGTCGCCGATCTCGATGGCGCCTGGGGCGGCGGCCAGAATGGCGGCGCGGATCGTCTCGGGCACTTCGGAGCGCGGATTGTCGTCGGTGACGATGACGACATCGGCAAGCCGGGTCGCGATCTCGCCCATGATCGGTCTTTTGCCCCGGTCGCGGTCGCCGCCGCAGCCGAAGACGACCATCACGCGGCCGGTGGTGAACGGCCGCACCGAAGCCAGCACGTTTTCCAGCGCGTCGGGCTTGTGGGCGTAGTCGACATAGACCGGCGCGCCGCTGGCGGTGGTGCCGACGAGGTCGAGCCGGCCCGGGGCACCCTTGAGTTTCTCCAAGGACATCAAGGCCTTGGCGACAGGTGTTCCGGTGGAAATGGCAAGTCCCGCCGAAACCAGCGCGTTCGAAATCTGGAAATCGCCGGCCAGCGGCAGGTCGATTTCGTAGAGCACGCCCTCGGCCTCGACCTCGGCGCGCTGGCGATGGCGTTCGTGCTCGACCCGCTTCAGCGTGAGGAAATCGCCATGGCGGCCAACCGTCAGCACCTTGAGCCCGGCAGCCTGTGCCGCCTGGATGGTCGGCGCCGACCACGGATCGTCGGCGAAGATAACGGCCGGCGCGCCCTTCGGCAGCAGTGTGTCGAACAGGCGCAGTTTGGCTCGATGATATTCCTCGACCGTCGGGTGATAATCCATATGGTCGCGGCCGAGATTGGTGAAGCCGCCGGCGGCGAGCTTCACGCCATCCAGGCGGCGCTGGTCGAGCCCATGACTGGACGCTTCCATTGAGGCATGCGTCACGCCGGCATCGGCCAATTCCCGCAGCAATTGGTGCAGGGCGACCGGATCGGGCGTGGTCAGCGAGCCATATTCGTTGCGGCCGGGCGCCACCACGCCGGTGGTGCCGATAGAAGCCGCGGCATAGCCCGCCTGCTCCCAGATCTGCCTGGTGAAGGCGGCGACCGAGGTCTTGCCGCTGGTACCGGTCACCGCGACCATGGTCTGCGGCTGCTTGCCGAAATAGCGGGCGGCACTCAGCGCCAGCGCCAGGCGCGGATCATCGACCGCCAGCACCGGAACCGGCAGTCCGGCGATGGAACCGCCCTTTCCTGCCACAACCGCCAGCGCGCCGCGCTTGGCCGCGTCGGCAGCATAGGCCGCACCGTCCGCCTTGGTTCCGGCGAGCGCAAAAAAGACGACGCCCGGTTTTACCTGGCGGGAATCGGACGAAATCCCGGTTACCTCCAGATCGGCGGAAGCTGTTCCTTCGACTGGCAGGACACCGGCTAGATCTCTGAGCTTCATCGAGTTCCGTTCACCGCAATAAAATAGCGCGCAGTCGCCGGCGCGCCCTAAGAATCACTCATAGGAAACCAACGTTGCACCATTTTCATGGCTGAAATCTGGTTTCACGCCAAGCATGGCCGCCGAACGCCTGATGATATTACCCGCCATGACCCCCGCATTCGCGGCCGCGACATCGGTCATCCCAGGCTTTTCCGGGTGCGGAGCATCGGCAATCGTAAACACCAGATATTGCGGGTCGTCCATCGGGAAGGCGGCGACAAAGGTGTTGAAATTCAGTTCTTTAGAGTAGCGGCCGTTGATGACCTTCTCGGCCGTTCCGGTCTTGCCGCCAACGCGGTAGCCAGGCACTCTGGCGTTTCTGGCCGAGCCCTTCTCGGCATTGAGCGAATAGAGGTAGCGCATGCCCTCGACCGTCTTTTCGCTCACAACTTTCTTGGCGGTTGCCATCGCTTCTTCCTGCGTACGCACCAGGAAGGTAGGATTCATAAGGAAACCGCCATTCATCAGCGCCGCGCAGCCGACAGCCGCCTGCAGCGGCGTCGTCGATACACCATGGCCGAAGGCGATGGTGAACGAGTTGACCTGTTTCCAGATCTTCGGCTCGGTCGGGCGGGCGACTTCAGGCAGCTCGGTCTGCATCCTTTCCAGAATGCCGAGGCGATGCAGGAATTCCCGGTGCCCCTCGATACCGACCAGTTCGGCCTCCCTGGCCGACCCGATGTTGGACGAATAGAGGAACACTTCAGGCAACGACAGCACACGGTTCTTGCCGTGGAAATCGTGAATGGCCTGATGGCCGACCCGGATCGGGTGCGAGGCGTCGAAACGACTGTTCATCGTCGCCTTGCCGGAATCGAGCGCCATGGCCGAGGTGAAGCTCTTGAAGGTCGAGCCCATCTCATAGAGGCCCGCCGACATCCGGTTCAGCCGGTCCTTTTCCTGTGCATTGTAGGGATTGTTCGGATCGAAATCCGGCACCGAGGCCATGGCCACCACTTCGCCGGTCTTGACGTTGAGCACGACGGCGCCGGCGCCGAGCGCGCGGTAGCGCTCGAGGCCGGCGGCGATCTCGTCGCGCACCACATGCTGGACGCGCAGATCGATCGACAGCTTCACCGGCTTGAGATCCTTGGCCACCGCCAGGCCCGACGCCTGCAGGTCGCTCAGGCCCTGCTCGTCGATATATTTCTCCATGCCGGAGATGCCCTGATTGTCGATGTTGGTCAGGCCGACAATGTAGGACGAGGTTTCGCCGCTGGGATAGAAACGGCGCTTCTCCGTGCGGAAGCCGAAACCGGGAATGCCGAGCTGCATGATGTCGGCCTGCTGCTTTGGCGTCAGCTGCCGCTGCAGCCAGACGAAGCCGGCGCCGCTCTTGAGCTTGTGGTAGGTCTGCTCGTAATCGATCTCGGGCAGCACGGTCGACAGCTTCTCGATCGCCTCGTCGGCATCGACGATGCGGCGCGGCTCGGCGAACAGCGACGCCGTCTTGATGTCGGTCGCCAGCACTTCGCCATTGCGGTCGACAATATCGGGCCGCGAGGCGGTGATCCGGCTCTGCGGGCCGCCCGACAAATCGGGGGTCTGGAAGCCGAGATAGACCAGCCGCCCGGAAATGGTCGAGAAGATGCCGAAGAACACCGCCATCGTCATCACGATGCGCGCCTTGCCCTTGCCGCCGGTCGCCTTGCGGGCGCCCTCGACGACGATCGATCCGTCTTCACCCGTCCTTGCGCGACGCTTCAGCAATTTGCCGATCATTGGGCGATGCCTCCGGTCACGACGGGATCCTTGCCGTCCGCGGGCGCCTTGTCGGAATTGTCGGCCATGCCGCCCTGGCGTCCGTTCAGAATGTCCTGGATGTCCAGGGCCTTGGCCGGCAGGTCGCTCAAGCCGACGATCTGGCGCGCGCTGACCGGCTCGAGCGCAAGCTGCGACTTGTATTGTTCGGCGAGCTTCTGCAGCCGCGACGGCTGGGTGAGCAGACTCCAGTCGGCCTTGAGGAGGTCGATCGTCTCCTCCTCGTAGCGTATCTGGTTATGGATTTTCTGCACCGCCGCCAACTGGTCCTCGGCCTCGCGCTTGGTCTTGTAGGTCAGGGCCGCCGCCGAAACCATGACGGCGATCAGGACAATGTCGCTGGTACGGAACACGTGCTTACCTCTCCCCCGGCGGGTTGATGCCGGGAAGCTTTGGAAGGCCGAAAATCGAAAAGTCGCCGGTGCGCGCCGGTGCCTCGGTGCGGATCGCCGCGCGCAGCCTGGCCGAGCGGGCGCGCGGATTGGCCGCGACCTCGGCGTCATCAGCCGTCACGCCGCCGCCGGCCTTGCGGAAGGTCGCGGTGCGCGCATGCGCCTCGGGCAGGTGACGCGAGCCAGTGGCGACGTCGGCCCGGTCGGCGATGAAGCGCTTGACGATGCGGTCTTCCAGCGAGTGGAAAGTCACCACGACGAGCCGTCCGCCGGGCTTCAGCGCGCGCTCGGCCGCGAACAGCGCCTTGGCCAGTTCGCCGAGTTCGTCGTTGACGTAGATGCGTAGCGCCTGGAAGACGCGGGTCGCCGGATGGATCTTGTCCTTCGGCGCGCGGCCGATATGCGTCTCGATGGCGTCCGCCAGTTCGAGCGTACGCTCGAACGGCCGCTTTTCACGGCGCGCCTCGATCATGCGGGCGATGCGCCCGGCATGTCGCTCCTCGCCGAGAAAGCCGAAGATGCGGGCGAGATCACCGGGCTTGAAGCTGTTGACGACATCGGCGGCGCTGAGGCCCGACTGCGCCATGCGCATGTCGAGCGGCCCATCGAAGCGGAAAGAAAAGCCGCGCTCGGCCTGGTCGAGCTGCATGGAGGAAACGCCAATGTCGAGCACGACGCCGTCGGCGCTCTCGACATGTTCGTCCAGCGTCGAGAACGGCGCCTGCACCAGTCTCAGCCTGCCGCCCGCTTGCGCCTCGAGATCGCGCCCGGCCGCGATCGCATCGGGATCGCGGTCGATCGCCACGACCGAAGCGCCCGTCGCCAGAATGGCCCTGGTGTAGCCGCCGGCGCCGAACGTGCCGTCGATGATGATGTCGCCCTCCTCCGGCGCCAGTGCTTCGAGCACTTCGCCAAGGAGGACCGGAATGTGGCGGACCGGTCCGCCAACGGCGTTCGTATCATCGCCGTGGCCCACCGTCATTCCGGTCGCTCCCCAGGCTTCGTCCCCTGCCGAAGCTGCAAAAGCCTGGCCCGCGCCTGCGCCCCATAGGCCGCAAGCCGTCCCGGCTCCCAGATCTGAAAGAAATTGCCGCGCCCGACAAACGCCACCTCCGCCGAGATGCCGGTATGCTCGCGGATGAAATCGCTCATCGTGATGCGGCCGTCCTGGTCGAGTTTCAGGAAGGTCCCATCGCCATGACAGAAGAACGACATGTCGTCCGCCGTCTGCAGGAAGGGATCTTCCAGCGCAATGCGCTGCTCGTAGCGATCGAGCAGATCGAGCCCGCCGACATCCATCGCTGGCAGGTCCAGGCAGCGCAGTGCGTAGAGTTCCGAATAGCCGCGCTTCTGCACGACGGCGCGGAAATGCGCCGGAACGGACACCCGTCCCTTCGCATCGATCCTGCTCACCGTGTTCGACAGAAACCGGTCCATTAAACGTTACAGCCGCTTGCGCCGCCGCACCCCTCTTCATTGTCTTGCACGCGCCACCGCCGCGCGTTCCCTGCCCCGTATCAGCCTCGCCCGCACGGGCAAAAACCGGCAAACGGGCAGCCGCCGCGGCTGCCCGATTGGCGTACGCTTTACCCTGACGCGGAACGAAGGCTTTGATGTCTTGATGGGATATCATGGGGTACTATGGGCGTCAACGGGAATGGGCTTCACAAACACGCGCAGCGCGACCAATCCGAGCAGCCGTTACGGCACGTCTCGTCTTTATGGATCATTAAGCCTAACGAAGCGTTTAGAGCCCTCTGGCCCAAAAGACTTGGGCTTGCCGCAAATCATCCGCCCGCATAGCGTCGAGCGGCGTCTTCCGCCCAAAAAAGCAAGGATCGAGCTCATGTCCGAGACGGCAAAGTCACGCGCCGCCGAACTGTCCCATTTGCGCAGCCGCGACTTCGCCAGCGGCGATCCGATCCCCTTGCCGCTGACCATGGCCTCGATCTTTCACACGCCGGGTGCCGAGACCGGTGTCGATCAATATGGCCGCTACGACAACCCGACCTGGCGCGCCGTGGAACACGTGCTCGGCCATCTGGAAGATGCGCAATGCGTGAGTTTTCCCTCCGGAATGGGCGCGATTTCGTCGGTGTTTTTCGCGCTGCTGAAATCGGGCGATCGCGTGCTCCTGCCCTCGGACGGCTATCACGCCACGCGTGCGATGGCCGAACGCTTCCTGAAGCCGCTCGGCATCACCTGCGACGTCAGGCCGACGCCGACCTTCCTCGATGGCGGCTTCGAAGGTTATTCACTGGTTTTCGTGGAAACCCCGTCCAACCCGCGGCTGGACATCTGCGACATCTCGGCCATCGCCAAGGCTGTCCACGAACAGGGTGGGATCCTTGTCGTCGACAACACGACGATGACACCGTTCGGCCAACGTCCGCTCGACTTCGGCGCCGATATCGTCGTCTCCGCCGACACCAAGGCGGTCAACGGCCACTCGGACGTGCTGTTCGGCCATGTCGCCAGCCGCAACGCCGACATCGTCACCAAGGTGACGGACTGGCGCAGCATTGTTGGCGGCATTCCCGGACCGTTCGAAGCCTGGCTGGTGCATCGCGGCCTCGAAACACTGGAGGTTCGCTTCGACCGCATGTGCGCGTCGGCCGAAACGATCGCGCAACGGCTGAAGCAACATCGCGCAGTGCGTGGCCTGCGCTTTCCCGGCCTCAACGGCGACCCATCGCACAACCTTGCCCACACCCAGATGGAACGCTTCGGCTTCCTCATCTCCTTCGAACTCGCCTCGGAGGAGAAAGCCGAGGATTTCATCAACAATTGCCAACTGATAGAGGCCGCAACCTCCTTCGGCGGCGTCCACACCTCGGCCGAGCGGCGCTCGAAGCGAGGCGATGCGGTGCCGCCGGGCTTTATCCGCCTCTCGGTCGGCTGCGAACCGGTGGAGGAGCTCTGGAAAGCGATTGAGGTGTCGCTGGACAGGGTCAGCGGTTGACGCCTTGGACGTGACGTCCTCGAGATTGACCAGCATCAGCGCTGTCACTGGTGATTTCGCCAACTACCAACGTTGAAGAAGGCATGCCGACATCGAAGCGCTCCCTTCTCCCCGTCACTATACGGGGAGAAGGTGCCGGCAGGCGGATGAGGGGCAGCGCCAACCTCCGAGGCGATAATTCTGTATCACTTCTGAAAGTCGCCGGCCTCGGTCACCGCGACATATTTGGTCCGCAAGCGGTCCATGAATTGAGGCCCGTCCACCATCGTCTCAAGGCCATTGAACAAGCTGTGCTTACGTGCCTCGGCCTTGATTTCATCCATCGATGCAAATCGACCCGGCCCACTGTCGATGCCTTCCTGCACCAGTCTGCGCAACTCCTCGATCGTATAGCCGAAGAGATCGCGGCGGTCCTTCCATTGCCGCAGCGCATCGCGGATCACTTCGCTCGCCGAGGCATATTCGCCGGCAGCAACCACATCGTCCACCGCTTGCGCCAGTTCCGGCGACAGCGTGATGCTGCGTTTGTCGACCTGTCCCATGAAAGGCTCCCGATATCGTCCTCGAACCATGGTACGATTTAATCGCACCAGGTTCAAGCATTCGGCCCGTACCAGACCACCAGGGATTGGCCAGAGAAGCTTGAATCGGCAGGCGCGCCCGAGGGCGCAACCTGCTGATCTCAAAAGATTTTCCTTCAGGGAAGAAACTGCCAGCTGGCCTGTAAGCCGGGTTCTGTATGGCCCTCGCCCCTTGCGGGACGAGAACGTGGCGGCCATTCATCTTGGGCGCATGTTGCCATGCGCCTCACGCAACCTACCCGGACGGTGAGCCGGAAACAGCCCTCGAGGGTTTCCCCTCGCACCGCCCCTATTCGGTTTTGCTCCCGGTGGGGTTTACCATGCCGCTCCTGTTGCCAGTCGCGCGGTGGGCTCTTACCCCACCCTTTCACCCTTACCCCGACAAAGTCGTGGCGGTTTGCTTTCTGTGGCACTTTCCCTGGGGTCGCCCCCGCCGGCCATTAACCGGCACCGTGTCTCCATGGAGCCCGGACTTTCCTCACTCGCGGCCTTTCGGCGTTTGCGAGTGCGGCCGCCCAGCCAGCTGGCTCGGCGTATAAAGGGGTTCAGCCGGGAAAACGCAAACGAAAAAGCCGGCTTGTCCGCCGGCTCTCGCACCTTGCGCTCAAAGCGAGGCCATCTGAACCTTGACCTTGCTGCAATAGGCGGCCGAGATCGGGTTCATTCGCGTCGCGGCATGGCCGGCATTGTATTTCAGGATCGTGCCACAGGTCGTGCCACCACCAAGGTTCTGCGCCAAGGCGAGATACTTCATCCCGTATTTGATGTTGGTGTCGGGATCGAAAAGGCCCTTGGCCGAGCCGTTGTAGCCCATCATCCGCGCCGTCGCCGGCTTGATCTGCATCAGGCCGATCTCACCGGCGCTGCCGACCATATTCGGCCGGTAGTTGCTCTCGATCTTGATGACGGCATTCGCCAGCGACACCGGAACGCCATAGCTTGCCGCATAGCGGGCGACGATCGCGGAATACTGGCCGCTGCTGGCCACCGCCGCCGTCGACGCGGCGACATTCCTGAGGCCGATCGATGCCGTTGTCGTCATGTCGACGGTCTTGCGGCCACGCTTCGTCTGCCTTTTGGCGGAGGATTTCTTCGCCTTGGTCCAGCTGGCCTTTTCCACCTTCGCGGAAGCCTGCTTCGCCATCGCCTTTGCACTTCTGCCGCTTTTGGCCGAAATGGCCTTGCCTTTGGCGGTCGCCGCGACGAGTCCCTGGTCGGCCCGTGGGCTCAACGGCGTGGCGTGAGCCGCGCTGAAGGCAAAAGTCATTACGCCGGCAGCAAGAGCTGCCGTAACAACGGTCAATTTCTGCATGTGATCCTGTTCTGTCTGGACCACGCGAAGATGTTCGCGCGGTGCGGCTTGACTACTATCGGAACATCCGGGGGGCTAGAGGTCCGACAAACTGTACGAATTGCCCTTTGGGGCCCGAATTGGCGCCAATGAAGGCGGGGCAAGTCACTTTGAGTGACAGTTTGTAACCTGGCGGGGAAAAAGATTACTTGGGCGGCGCCTCGCAGCCCGCGTTAGCCGCTCATCGAAGCAAGCAGCTTCCGCAGCGTGCGCATGGTCGAGCCATCGGCCAGCCCGTCGACCAGACGGGGCCGGAAATGCCGTTGGAAGGCCTCGACGACAATCCGTGTCTGATGGTCGAAAACACCCGATATCTCGACACCATAGCCGTAAAGCGCCAGCATCGACTGCAACGCCTCGACATCGGCACCGCTGTCGCCGGGCTTCAGCCCAGCCCCGCGCCTGATGGGTGCAGCCGGCACGAGATGGCCGACACCGGCCCTGAACAAGTCAGCCCACGGGAACTTCTCGCCCGGATCGATCTTGCGTCCCGGCGCCACGTCGGAATGCGCCAGCACCCGCATGGCGGGGATCGCGTGCCGCGCGGCAATCCCCTTGCAAAGGCCGATCACCGCCACGATCTGGCGCCGGGGAAACCCGGGATAGCCCAGCGAATGGCCGGGATTGACGATCTCGATGCCGACCGAGCAGGAATTGATATCGGTGCGTCCGAACCAGGAGCTCTTGCCGGCGTGCCAGGCGCGGTCGCTTTCCCGGACCATCTGCACGATGTGGCCATTCTCATGGACGAGATAGTGCGATGAAACCTCGCTCGCCGGATCGCACAGCCACGCCTCAGCTCCGGCTCCCGTCGCCATGCCGGTATAGTGCATCACGATCATGTCGGGCTTCGGCGTATCGCGCCTTGGTCCGAAATTCGGCGACACCCTGACCTCGGCGCTCGGCTCGTCGGGCAGGAAGCCGCTCATACGTGCCGCAGTCCCCGCTCGATCATCTCATAGGCGGCGTTGATCGCCGCGACCCTGGTCGTGGCAATCTTGATGAATTCCTGCGGCAGGCCGCGCGCGATCAGCCGGTCGGGATGGTTGTCGGAGACAAGCTTGCGGTAACGCTTCCTGACCTCCTCGAACGGCTTGCCGCGCTCGATGCCGAGCACGAGATAGGGATCGCCGGCGCCAAGATTGACGTGCCGGGCCAGGATCGATTCGTAATGCGCCTCGTCGATGCGGAAGATCTCGGCGATACGATGCAGGAAAATGCCTTCGCGCTCATGCACCAGCCCATCGGCCTTTGCGATGTGGAACAAGCCGTCAAGTATGTCTTCCAGCATCACGCAATTGGAATGGCCGGAACCGCACAATTGCGCCATGCGCTCGGCATAGGTTTCGAACCCAGCCACGTCCTGCTGGGCGAGATCGAAGAGCCTCGCGACATTGCGCGTCTCCTTCGGCGGCACTTCGAATATTTCCTGGAAGGCGCGCACCTCATCCTGTGTGACGATGCCGTCCGCCTTGGCCATCTTGGCCGAGAGCGCGATCATGGCCACCGAGAAAGCAACGCGGCGGCGCAGGTCCGCATCGCCGGAGAACACCGTGCGCACAGCCTCGACCACGTCGGCAACACCCGACGTCGCTGAAGACGATACCCGTGTGATAAACTCGCCGAGGCGGTCCCAAATCGACATGGCCCGCTTCATAGAACCAACCGGTCCCCGCTATCAAGCCATTAACGGCCTCTGTCAGGTTCGTGAAACAGAGGCGCCTTGGTCGGTCCCGGTGGCTGCCTTTTGCAAGAAAAGGCCGGCGAGACGCCGGCCCTTCCTCCCAAGACACGCTTTACAAACTACTGCGCGGGCGCAGGAGCAGGCGTTGCCGGAGCCGGCTCGGCAGGCTTGGTCGAATTATCGGTCGGAGCCGCAGGCTTCATCGGCTGCTCGGCAGCCGGCGGATTGGTGCTCTGCGTGGTGGTGGTGTCAGTTCCCTTGCCGCTGTCGCTACAGGCCGCGACGCCCAGCAGGGCAAGGGCGGACAAGGAAGCCAGAATGAGCTTTTTCATAATATCTCTCCTTCAACACACGCGCTCACGTTGCAGTGAACGGTTACAGAGGAAATGCGCCACGCGGCCATGAGTTTCGTAACGTTGCGTTTCCGCGTGTAACATCAACGGGATGCGTTGCTGCCGGCGCATTGGCGCATTAACAACGAAAGCTGAAAACGGAAAAATGTCGGAGACAGCCATGGCCGCGAAATGGGATTTCTGGATCGATCGCGGCGGCACCTTCACCGACGTCATCGGCCGCGACCCGCAAGGGGGGCTGCATCCGCGCAAGCTGCTTTCGGAGAATCCGGAAGCCTATGCCGATGCGGCCATCCAGGGCATCCGCGAGCTGCTCGGCCTGGAACCGGGCGCGGCGGTTCCGTCCGGCCTGATCGGCGACATCAAGATGGGCACGACGGTCGCCACCAACGCGCTTCTGGAGCGCAAGGGCGATCGCGTGCTGTTGCTCATCACCAAGGGGTTTCGCGATGCGCTCAGGATCGCCTACCAGGCGCGGCCCGACATTTTCGCCAAGGAGATCATCCTTCCAGAACAGCTCTATGAGCGCGTCATCGAAATCGACGAGCGCGTGCTCGCCGACGGCTGCGTCGAACGGCTGCTCGACATCGCTGCGTGCCGGCCGGCGATCGAGCAGGCGAAGGCCGACGGCATCGATGCCGTGGCCATCGTTTTCATGCATGCCTGGAAATACCCCGATCACGAGAAGGCGGTGGCCAAGGTCTGCCGCAAGATCGGTTTTGCCCAAGTCTCGGTCAGCCATGAGGTCTCGCCGCTGATCAAGCTGGTTGGCCGCGGCGACACCGCCGTGGTCGACGCCTATCTCTCACCCATCCTGTCGCGTTATGTGCAAAGGGTTGGCCAAGAGCTCGGCGTCCTCTCCCCCCTCGAGGGGGAGATGGCCGCAAAGCGGTCAGAGGGGGTCCTCTCAGAAGGCACCGCCAAAACGTCGAGCCGGGTCGATCCGACGCCACCCGGCGGCCTGGCCGCCACCCTCCCCTCGAGGGGGAGGGAAAGTCCCCATCTCATGTTCATGATGTCGTCGGGCGGCCTCACCGCCGCCGACATGTTCCAGGGCAAGGATGCGCTGCTGTCGGGTCCGGCCGGCGGCGTCGTCGGCATGGTCGAGACGGCGAAGCTCGCCGGCTTCGAAAAGGTTATCGGCTTCGACATGGGCGGCACCTCCACCGATGTCGCCCACTATGATGGCGAGTATGAGCGCGCCTTCGACACCGAAGTCGCCGGTGTGCGCGTCCGCGCGCCGATGATGCGCATCCACACCGTGGCCGCCGGCGGCGGTTCGATCCTGCACTATGAGGCCGGCCGTTTTCGCGCCGGACCGGATTCCGCCGGGGCCAATCCCGGCCCCGCCGCTTACCGGCGCGGCGGCCCGCTCGCCGTCACCGACGCCAATGTCATGCTCGGCAAACTACAGCCGGATTTCTTCCCGGCGATCTTCGGCCCCGACCAGGACCAGCCGCTCGACGTCGATACCGTGCGCACGAAATTCGCGGCACTGGCCGCCGAGATCGGCGACGGCCGCTCTCCGGAAGCGGTTGCCGAGGGTTTTATCACCATCGCCGTCGAGAACATGGCCAATGCCATCAAAAAAATCTCCGTGCAGCGCGGCTACGACGTCACCGAATATCTGCTCAACTGTTTCGGCGGCGCCGGCGGCCAGCACGCATGCCTGGTCGCCGATGCGCTCGGCATGGAAGCGGTGCTGATCCATCCCTTCTCCGGCCTGCTCTCGGCCTATGGTATCGGCCTCGCCTCGGTCTTTGCCTCACGCCAGCAGGCGCTGCTCAAGCCGCTTGCCGAGGAGTCCCGAACCGAGATCGCCAGCCTCATCGCCACCTTGAAAAAGGCCGTGATCGCCGAATTGGCGGTGCAAGGCATCGCCGAGGACGCGGTTGCCGCCAAGCCGGTGCTGCACATTCGCTACGACGGCACCGACACGACACTGCCGGTGAATTTCGAAAGCGACTCGATTTTCCAGGCAAAGCGCGATTTCGAAATCGCCCACAAGGCGCAATTCGGTTTCGTCTATGACGACAAGCCGATGATCGTCGAGACGGTTGGTGTCGAGGGCAGCGAAATCGGCGAAAGCAGCGCCGAGGCCTATGCGCCGGCCGGACCGGCAAGGATTGAAGCCGGCGCTTCTGGAACGCGGCGCATCTACACCGAAGGCCGTTGGCATGAAGCCGGCATCCATCGTCGCGAGAACCTGCGCCCATCCAATCTGGTCGCAGGCCCCGCTCTCATCATCGAACCGAACCAGACCATTGTCGTCGAACCGGGCTGGCGGGCTGAAATAACCAATTTCAATCACGTCGTGATCCGCCGCACCGAAAGGAAAGCCCGCGCCGCCGCTCTTGGCACGTCAGCGGATCCGGTCATGCTTGAGGTCTTCAACAACCTGTTCATGTCGATCGCCGAGCAGATGGGTGTCACGCTGCAGAACACCGCCTACTCCGTCAACATCAAGGAAAGACTGGATTTTTCCTGCGCCGTCTTCGACCACACCGGTGCGCTGGTCGCCAACGCGCCGCACATGCCGGTGCACCTTGGCTCGATGGACCGCTCGGTCGAAACCATCATCCGGCTGAACTCCGGCGACATCCACCCCGGCGACGTCTTTGCCCTGAACGCCCCCTACAATGGCGGCACGCATCTGCCTGACATCACCGTGGTGACGCCGGTCTTCGACGACGCCCAGAAAGAGATCCTGTTCTGGGCGGCCTCGCGCGGCCATCACGCCGACATCGGCGGCACCGCCCCCGGCTCGATGACGCCGCTCGCCACCACGGTCGACGAGGAGGGCGTGCTGTTCGACAATTTCCGCATCGTCGATCGCGGCAAGTTCCGCGAAAATGAGCTGCATGCGCTGCTTACCGACCACCGTTACCCGGCCCGCAACCCGCACCAGAACATCGCCGACCTCAAGGCGCAGATCGCCGCCAACGAGAAAGGCGTCGCCGAATTGCGCAAGATGGTCGCGCATTTCGGCCTCGATGTCGTCGAGGCCTATATGGGCCATGTCCAGGACAACGCCGCCGAGAGCGTGCGGCGCGTGATCGAGCGGTTGCCCGACACATCGGCCTATGAATATGCCACGGATACCGGCCAGGTGATCAAGGTGAAGATCTCGGTCGACCGGCAAAAGCGCGAAGCGACGGTCGACTTCACCGGCACGTCGCCGGTCATGAAGAACAATTTCAACGCGCCGGAGCCCGTTGCCCGTGCGGCGGTCCTCTATGCCTTCCGTGTGATGGTCGAGGACATGATCCCGATGAATGCCGGGTGTCTCAGGCCCATCAACATCGTCATTCCCGACGGCTGCATGCTGAAGCCCGCCTACCCCGCCGCCGTTGTTGCCGGCAATGTCGAGACCTCGCAGCACGTCACCAATGCGCTGTTCGGCGCCATGGGCGCGATGGCCAACGCGCAGGGAACGATGAACAACCTGACCTTCGGCAACAAGAAGTACCAGTACTACGAGACGATCTGTTCCGGTTCGCCGGCCGGCCACATGAACTCCGGCCGCGGCTTTGCCGGCACGTCGGGCGTGCACACGCACATGACCAATTCGCGCCTCACCGATCCGGAAGTGCTGGAATTGCGCTTCCCGGTCGTGCTGGAGGATTTCCACATCCGCGAGGGATCCGGCGGCAAGGGCAAATGGAACGCCGGCGACGGCACCAAACGCAGCATCCGCTTCCTCGAACAGATGGAATGCGCCATCCTGTCCTCGCACCGCAACCGCCCGCCGCAGGGGCTGGATGGCAGCGGCGACGGCGAGGTCGGCTCGACCAAGATTCGCCGCAAGGATGGCACGATCGAGGTGCTGAAAGCCTGCGACCAGACCGTGCTCGATGCCGGCGATGCCGTCATCCTGACGACGCCGACGCCGGGCGGGTTTGGTAAGCTGTAGCGCGCAACTTCGGATGGCGTCTGCCGGCTGAGGCCGGTGCGCCACGCGCTGCGGCAGGAATCAGGCGGCTGCCGACCTCGCTGCGACGGTCAGGGCAATAGCTGTTGTCTAACCATGTATGTGGTGACCATGGCCGCCCCGTCCGTCGTAAGGTGGCCGTAATCCCAGGATGTGAGCCTGGTCCGATTTGCCGGAACATGCGTCAAACAGCCGGCTTTGTTGCAAAAGAGATCAGCCAACGAAACATAGGAAACCCCTGCCGCCTTGGCGATATCAGCCATCTTGGCGCTGTTTTCAAAGATGTCCGCCTTGAACCCATGGCTCAGTCGGTCGGGCAATGACTTGCCGGAATCCCGCCATGACAAATATACGAGTTTCGGCAAGGCATCGGACCACACAGGCGCGGGTCCTACGACCACTATCTTCGCGGGCACGGATGCTTTTATCCCGGCAATGGTCTCCGCAAGATCGTGTCGAAGGGTGGCGCCATTTCCCCAATCTCCATACAGGCCCCAGACTGCGAAGAGTATGACCGTATCGGGATTGCTGCGTCGAATTTCATCGAGAACGGAGCGGTTACTGTCTCCGCATGGTCCGCTCAGATCCAGCAAGGGTGGACAACTGTCCTTGGTGAATTCTGCGATATCAACATCAGGCGGTAGTTCGGTTCTCATACCGGCATAAAGCCGGGCGGCATGGGAATCGCCCCACACAAGTAACCTTTTCTGTCCGCCGACCGACGGTTTGAGGGCGCACTCAGGGGCAAAAGCCGTGAACGGATCCTCGTTTCTTATCCAGCACTCCACGGCACGCCCGTCCTTGGCATGCTCATAGTGCCCGTAGGCGAGGACATCGCGAATTTCTGCTGGAAATCTCAGAGGAAACCCCTGTGTGAAAACGCCGGCAAACCCTGATAACCCCAGGAGCGCCGCGGCCGCCACCAGAGGCTGAAGGCTCCATCGCCTCCACGCTCCAAATCTGATGGGCTTTTCGACAAACCAATACGTCGCTGCCGCCAAACCAAGACTTGCCCCCAGACAGACAAATGTTTGCGGGGCAGAAAGCGGGCTGCCTTCATATGCTCTTGCGAAGACGAGGAGCGGCCAATGCCAAAGGTACAAGGGATAGCTGATCAATCCGATCGCGACCAACAGCCTGCCGCCAAGCATCCGGTTCACTGATCCGGACGAAGCCCAGATCAGCGCCGCGGTGCCCAGGGTAGCGGCGATATTCGGCAGAAGGGTTTTGGAGCCGAGGACAAACGCTGCCGCCGATATCGCCAGGATCGCGGCGATGCCGAGAAGATCTGCCCGGTAAGATGACGCGTGACGACCGCCAGCGCTGAAACTCGCGGTTGCGATAATCCCCCCCAACGAAAGCTCCCAAGCCCTCGACCACGGGGCATAGAAGGCAGCATTTGGATCTCGGACAGATAACCAGATACTGACCGCCAAGGACACCAGCGTAACCAGGATGAGAGGCGCCAAAACGGGCCGTTTCAACCAGACCAGGGCGCCTAAAAACAACGGCCAGACAACGTAGAATTGCTCCTCAACCCCCAAGGACCAAAGATGCAGCAGCGGCTTTGTTTCGGATGCGGCATCGAAATACCCGACTTCGCTCCAGAATTGAAAATTCGGAAAGAATAGCGATGAGGCCAGAATCGACTTGCTTAATCTGGCCATCTCTTCAGGGTCGAAGAGAAGCCACCCCAGAGCAAAAACGCTCGCCAACACCAGGACAAGCGCCGGAACTATCCGGCGGACGCGGTTTGCGTAGAAACGCTTGTATGTGAACGTGTCCCTGACAATGATCGAAGTGATCAGGTAGCCAGAGATCACGAAGAAGATGTCGACGCCGATGAATCCGTTTGGAACAAGAGCCGGGAAAGCGTGAAACGCCAGGACCAAGATGACGGCGACGGCACGTAACCCGTCTATGTCGCGTCTATAGCCGATCGCAGACGGCATCTTCACCGGTTCCCGCTTCTGCCGGGTCTCGACATCGCTGCCTGCCTGAACGCCGGCGGGCCTCTCGGAGTCGCCGCAACGCAATACTGAACTGTGAGACTCCCATCGGCCCGCTCCCGCGCAGACCATAACCAATCACCGTCTTGCTCCCATCCTTCGAATGAATATCCGAAAACAAGGTGGTACCAAATGACGTTGCGGTGAGGTGCCAACCGATCTTGCGTGCGACGGCTGTAAAGAACACGTCAACAGGCTGTCACCGGCCTGTCATGACCCTGGGTTACCCGCTTGCGCCAGAGCAAATGGGGAATCAATTTGTCATGACCGACGTCTCCTCGGATCTGGTTTTTCGCCGCGGCAAGGAAGTTGGAAAGGCCGTCTACCAGAACCGCGCGCTTTCCAAAGCCGGCATTTCCGAGCGGCTGTTCGCCTTCCTGTTTTCCGGTCTCGTCTACCCGCAGATCTGGGAAGACCCCGATGTCGACATGGAGGCCATGCAACTCGGCCAAAACCATCGCGTCGTCACCATCGCTTCCGGCGGCTGCAACATCCTGGCCTACCTCACCCGTTCGCCGGCAAGGGTCGACGCCGTCGACCTCACCACCGCCCATGTCGCGCTGAACCGCATGAAGCTTGAGGCGGTGCGCCGCCTGCCCTCGCAGGGCGATCTGTTTCGTTTCTTCGGGGCCGCCGACACCAGCCACAATTCGCAAGCCTACGATCGTTTCATCGCGCCGCATCTCGATCCGGTCAGCCGTCAGTACTGGGAGCGCCGCAACTGGCGCGGCCGCCGGCGCATCGGCGTCTTCGACCGCAATTTCTACCAGACCGGCCTGCTCGGCCTGTTCATCGCCATGGGCCACCGCACGGCGAAATTCTTCGGCGTCAACCCGGCCCGCATGATGGAAGCCAAAAACATTGGCGAACAGCGCCGCTTCTTCAACGATGAGCTGGCGCCGGTCTTCGACAGGAAGCTGTTGAAATGGGCGACCTCGCGCAAGGCTTCGCTTTTCGGCCTGGGCATTCCGCCGGCGCAGTATGATTCGCTGATCACATCAGGCGACGGCACCATGGCCAGCGTGCTGAAGGCCCGGCTGGAAAAACTCGCCTGCGATTTTCCCCTGGAAAACAATTACTTCGCCTGGCAGGCCTTTGCTCGCCGCTATCCCGAGCCCGGCGAGGCCGCCCTGCCCGCCTATCTGGAAAAGCAGAACTACGACACCATCCGCGGCAACATCGACCGCGTCGCCATCCACCACGCCAATCTGATCGAGTTCCTGGCCGGCAAGGATGCGGGCACCGTCGACCGCTTCATCCTGCTCGATGCGCAGGACTGGATGACCGATGACCAGCTCAATGCGCTGTGGTCGGAAATCAGCCGCACCGCCTCGACCGGCGCCCGCGTCATCTTCCGCACCGCCGCCGAGCCCAGCCTGCTGCCGGGCCGCGTCTCGACCTCGCTGCTCGACCAGTGGGATTATCAGGACGAAGCCTCGCGCGAATTCTCGGCCCGCGACCGTTCCGCCATCTATGGCGGCTTCCACCTCTATGTGAAGCGCGCCGCATGAGCACGACGGAACTGCCGGCCAGCCCCGAATTCAAGGCCAACCATGCCGAACTGATGGACGGCGTCTACCGCTGGCAGCGCCACATCTACGACCTGACCCGCAAATATTATCTGCTCGGCCGTGACCGGCTGATCGAGGGGCTTGAGGTACCACCAGGCGGCACCGTGCTGGAGCTTGGCTGCGGCACCGGCCGCAACATCATCCTGGCCGCCCGCCGCTACCCCGATGCCCGCTTCTTCGGCCTCGACATCTCGGCCGAAATGCTGGAGACGGCCGGCAAGGCGATCGACCGCGAAGGCCTGTCCGGCCGCGTCATGCTGGCACGAGGCGACGCCACCGATTTCGATGCGGGTTCCCTTTACGGCATCGAACGTTTCGACCGCGTCTTCGTCTCCTATTCGCTGTCGATGATCCCCGGCTGGGAAAAGACGGTGTCGGCGGCACTGGCGGCACTCGCCCCCAACGGTTCGCTGCATGTCGTCGATTTCGGCCAGCAGGAAGGTCTGCCGGGCTGGTTCCGGACGTTGCTGCGCGGCTGGCTCAGAAAATTCCACGTCTCGCCGCGTGAATCGCTGCGCGAAGTCCTGGAATCGGAATCTCGGCGAACCGGTGCAACCTTCCGTTTCCGCACGCTTTATCGCGGCTACGCCTGGCATGGCGTGATTGGACCGCGCAACCTCGCCTCCCCCTCGACGACGGAGATCGCGCCAAAGGCGCGGGTGGGGGTGAAGCGCTGAGGCACCCCACCCCGGCGCTACGCGCCGACCCTCCCCATCAAGGGGAGGTAAGGGAGCTAATGCAGCGCCTTCACCAGCGCGCCCACCATCGTCTGCGGGCGATAGCCTAGCTTGGCCGGGGTCAGCCCGAGCCGCACGATCACCAGTTGCTCCGAGGGAATGATGGCGACCGTCTGTCCGTCATGCCCTTCCATCCAATATGTGTCCTTGGGCAGGCCGGCAGCGACACCGGCGCCTGGATTTTCCTCGTCGCCAGGCGCCTCGATCCACAGCTGGCCCTTGCCATAGACTTTCGAAGCGGGCGCCGGCTCGCGCATCCAGTCAACGAAGCCGGCGGGCAGCACCTGGTTGCCGTTCCACACCCCGCCTTGCAGCAGGAACTGGCCGAAGCGAGCCCAGTCATGCGCCGTGGCGTAGAGATAGGACGAGCCGACGAACGTGCCCTGCTCGTCGGTTTCGAGCACGGCGCTGTGCATGCCGAGCGGCTCGAACAGCGCCGTGCGCGGCCATGTCAGGGCCTTGGCCTTGTCACCGATCGCGTCCTGCCACAGCCGCGACAGCATCACCGCCGTGCCGCTCGAATAGGAAAACACCTTGCCGACCTCGCCCGTCAGCGGCCTTGATTCGGCAAACCCCGCCATGTCGGGTTCGAGATAGAGCATGCGCGTGACGTCGGCGACGTCGCCATAATCCTCGTTGAACTCCAGCCCGCTCGACATCGCCATCATGTCGGCAAGGCTGATCGCCGCGCGGCCGTCCGCCTTCCACGGCGCGAACAGGCCCTTATTGTCGATGGCCATCTTGCCGTCCTTGACCAGCGTGCCGATGATGGCGGCGTTCACCGTCTTGGTCATCGACCAGCCGAGCAGCGGCGTCTTGGCGGAAAAGCCGTCGCCATAGCGTTCGGCGACGACACGGCCGTTCTTGACCACGACCACCGCGCGCATGCCGGTGCCGGTCAGCGCCGCATCGTCGAGCAGCTTGGCAATCACCGGATCCTGCGATGCCTCGACCCCATCGCCCTCGGGCCACAGCACATCCTGCTTGGTCGCCGCGGGTTCGACATGGATCGCCGTGCGCCGCGCCTTGCCGACATCGCCGTCGGGAACCGAGGCGCAGCCCAGCCCGTCACGGGAAACCGCCTCGCTCTTGCCGAGGAAGCCCAGCAGGCCCGCCGAAACCGTCCCCCGGTTCTTGTCGACCGAGACCCGCATCAGCCGCAGCAGCGGGTGGCCGGGCGCCTGCACGTCGACGGCAAGCACCTCATTGGCATCGCGCCCGGCGATGAAGACGTTGGAGCAGACGATCTTGGCCGAATAGCCCGAACCGACGCGGATCAATTCGGGCGGCGCGATGTAGAGCCAGGCAAACAGCGCGGCGACCGCCAGCACGATCAGGCCAAACAGCCATTTGACGATCTTGACGACGATGCGCATCTATTGCCTCCCGGGCTTTCGCCCGCCTCTTATGTCATCGAATTGCCGCCATTGCTTCCGCAAAATCGTGGCGCCTGTCGAGCGCCGTCAACGGATTATCAACCATGATCGGCGATCACATGGATGCATGTCGCCCAAAACTGCGCAGCGGTTTTGGCACAACGACATGCACAAAAAGGATATACTGGGCGATGCTGTGGGGCGATCGCCTGGAGGGGCTCGACCAATCGTCGGCCATCGGTTCACAGACCCATCAGCGACCGGCTGATTCCGGCTTGGAAGTTGTGATGCGCCGTCTTGCGGCCCTTTTCATGCTGACGCTGCTTGGCGCCTGCTCGACCGTGGACGATCTGTCGCCGCTGTCGCCGTCTTCATCCAGCAGCCCGACGGTCGCCGTGCGAGCGCCGCGCTTCGAGGATTCCAAGCCGCATGAATGGGACAGCGGCGCGCCGTGGAACTATGCCGTTCACGGCACCGACGTTTCCAAGTACCAGACCTCGGTCGACTGGCCGACGGCCAAGGCGAGCGGCATTTCCTTCGCCTTCATCAAGGCGACCGAAGGCGGTGACCGTTTCGACGAGTATTTCAACGAGCACTGGGCGCGCACGAAGGCCGCCGGTGTCCCCCGTGCGGCCTATCATTTCTTCTATTTCTGCACCCCGGCCGCCCAGCAGGCGCGCTGGTTCATCCAGAACGTTCCCGTCGACCGCTCGGCCATGCCGCCGGTTCTCGACATGGAATGGAACCCGAAATCGCCGACCTGCAGGCTGCGCCCCGACGCCGCCACGGTGCGCGCCGAGATGACCACCTTCCTCCAGATCGTCGAGCGCCACTACGGCAAGAAGCCGATCATTTACACCTCGGTCGACTTCTTCGACGACAACCAGCTGTCGACCTTCCGCGGCTATCCCTACTGGCTGCGCTCCGTCGCCGGCCACCCCCGCGAAAAATATGGCAGCCATCCCTTCACCTTCTGGCAATACACCGGAACCGGTATCGTTCCCGGCTTGACCGGCAAATCAGACATCAACGTCTTCAACGGCTCGGAAGCCGCATGGAATAAGTGGCTGCGGCAGAATACCCGTTGAACCGGGTTCAACGGCAGCACCAACCTAGATAATCATCGATCCAGCACAACTGCCGTTGAACCGGGCGACAGCGGCGTCGGCGGCAACAAGAGGCTGGTGGATAGAAGCTGACGATTGGTACCCGCCCAAGGCTGTGCGCACGCCTCCTTGAAGAGCGAAGCAGCTCTTCGCGCTAGCAGACGCTCGGACGGTCGCCGGAATTGTTACCAGTACTTGGCGTCCGCATCCGAACCTCCCTTGTAGGCTTCGCACGCCGGGCGCATCCTTATCGCCTCACAGAGGAGCGATATCCACCAAGGGCGAACTCGACATGGGAACCGCAACCATCCAGGGCCCGCTTTGGGGCGCGAAGGCTGAAGACTGGGCTCTCGTGCAGGAGCCTTATTGGCGCCCTCTCTATGACGAGGTGTTGCGCCAGACCCGCGCAGGAAGCCATACGCGCATGCTGGACGTGGGTTGTGGCGGCGGCGAAGCCCTCCTGGCGGCGCTTGAGCTGGGGGCCGAGCCAGTCGGGCTCGATGCGTCCGAGGCGCTTGTAGCGGTAGCGCGCCGTCGACTGCCGAAGGCGCGGATTGAGGTCGGTGAGATGGAGGCCCTTCCATTCCCTGACCGTCAGTTTGACCTGGTCACGAGTTTCAATGCGTTCCAATTCGCAGGCGACCTGCTCGGCGCCTTGACAGAAAGCAGCCGGGTCTGCCGACCGGGCGGCTCGGTTGTGATGTTTGTCTGGGGACCACCCACCGACTGCGACATAATCTCGAGGATCGTCCCCAAGGTGATGGCGCTGCTTCCGCCCGCGCCTGCCGGCGCCGCCACGGCTCCAGCCTTCCATCAGGAAGGCGTTATGGAAAGCTGGATGCGCAAGGTCGGCCTGTCGCCGATCGGCACCAAGGAAACCGACAGTGTGTTTGTCTATCCCGACTTGGAGACAGCCAGGCGCGCGATCGGCGCGGCCGCGCCCGTCACCCGCGCCGAGCGCCATGCCGGCGTCATCGCGGTGCAGGATGCGCTATGTGACGCGCTCACCCCTTTCCTCGATGGCGACGGATCGCTCCGTGTGAGAAACCGGTTCCGCTATGTGATCGCGCAGCAGCGGTCTTGAGGAATAAGGGGCTGCGGCAGAAGAACCGTTGACACCGGGCCTGCCGCCTGCTTTTCGACACAGCCAGCGGTAAAGAGTGCAACCGCCGGTAATTCAGGGCGTTGGGTTTCCAGCCAGCACGACAATGCCCTCTTCGTTTCGAAAGGAAGCTGATGCGACTGCGTTCCCAAGCCCTCGCGGCGCTATTCCTGTGCGCCACGGCCTTGCCGGCGATGGCGCAGCAATGCGGCGGCGACTTCGAAACCTGGAAACAGGGCGTGGCGGCGGAAGCCAAGGCGGCCGGTGTCGGCGCCGTCGGTCTCGACGCCCTGGAAGATGCCGCCTTCGACGAGCGGGCGCTGGCGCGCGACCGCGCCCAGGGCGTCTTCACCCAGACCTTCATCGAGTTCTCCAACCGCATGATCTCGGCCTACCGGCTGAAGCAAGGTGCGGCGAACATGAAGAAATACGCCGATATCTTCGCCCGTGCCGACCAGCAGTTCGGCGTGCAGGCGCCGGTCATCACCGCCTTCTGGGCGCTGGAAACCGATTTCGGCGCCGTGCAGGGCGATTTCCACACGCTGAGCGCGCTGGTGACGCTTTCGCATGATTGCCGGCGCCCGCAGTTGTTCCGCCAGCAATTGGTGCCGCTTCTGGAGTTGATCGATCGCGGCGTGCTGCCGGCCGACGTCAAGGGCGCCTGGGCCGGCGAGATCGGCCAGACGCAGATCCTGCCTTCGGACTATCTGGCCCGCGGCGTCGATGGCGACGGCGACGGCAAGATCGACCTGCGAAGCAGCGTGCCGGACGTGATCATGACCACGGCCAACAAGGTGCTGTCGCGCGGCTGGAAGCGCGACGAGCCCTGGATCCAGGAAGTGCGTGTGCCCGACGAGATGCCCTGGGACGAGACCGGGCGCACAAACAAATTGCCGCTGACGCAATGGGCGCAATGGGGCGTCACCAATCCCGACGGCTCGCCGCTCGTCGACAAGGGCCTGAAGGCCGGCCTGGCGCTGCCCATGGGCCGCAAGGGCCCGGCCTTCCTGACCTACGACAATTTCGACGTCTATCTCGAATGGAACCAGTCCTTCACCTACGCGCTGACCGCGGCGAACCTCGCCGCGCGGCTGGCGGGCGCGCCGCCGCTTGATCCGCGCAACCCGGAACAAGGCCTCAACAACGAGCAGATGAAGGCGCTGCAGACCAAGCTCGAAGCCCGCGGCTACGACGTCGGCACGGTCGACGGCATTCTGGGCACCAACACCCGGGAAGCCATCCGCAAGGAGCAGATGCGGCTTGGGTTGCCGGTGGACGGCTGGCCGACGCCGGAGCTGCTGGGGAAATTGTAGGGCAGTAGGGCAGTAGGGCAGTAGGGCAGTAGGGCAGTAGGGCAGTAGGGCAGTAGGAAAAGACTGGTCCGAAAGCAGATATTGTAAACGCCTTAATTCCCTTGTTTCCCCTACTGCCTTACTGCCGTATTCCCCTATTCCCCTATTCCCCTACTTCGTTAATCCGCCATGGTCTCCAGGCTGGCAAAGCCCTGCGGCGCGTCGCCCTCGTCGAACGGCGTGGTCACCTCGACGAATGTGTCGGGATAGAAGCCGTTGAAGCGGGTCCTGAGCGACAGCGAATAGGCGCCGATATGGCCGATCTCGATCCAGTCGCCGGTGTCGACGGTCTCCGGCAGCCAGAACGGCCGGGACAGGATGTCGACGGAATCGCAAGTCGCGCCGCACACCTTGAACGGCACGATGTTCTTTTCGACGCCATTGCGGGTCCTGATCGCCGGATCGGGAATGAAGCGCGCCGGCAGCGTGATCTTGCCGGTCCAAGAATCCGACAGCGACGCCCAGATGCCGTCATTGATGTAGAGCCGCTTGCCCTTGCGCAGGAGCACGCGCACAATCAGCGACAGGCAGCGCGCGACGATCACCCTGCCCGGCTCGGCCACCAGCGGCATCTGGTCGAACTGGTATTCCTTCAGATCGCCGGAAAGCCGTGACATGATCTGACCGAGCGACGGCATCTCGATCTGCTTGCGGTTGGGATCATGCCCGTATTCGGCCGGAAAGCCGCCGCCGACGTCGAGCCCGGCAATATCGAAGGTCAGCCGGTTGCGCACCCAGTCGGCCGAGGCCAGCGCCCGCTCATAGGTGTCGGGATCCTCGATCTGGCTGCCGACATGGAAACACAGGCCAACCTTGTAGCCGGTGCGGTTCAGCCGCTCGGCGAGTTCGACCGCATAGGCCGGCCCGGCGCCGAACTTCTTCGACAGTTCATAGGCCGCCGACCCTTTCGTCTGGATGCGCACGAACACGCTGATCGAACCCGGGTCGATGTCGAGTGCCCGCACCACCCGCGTCAGCTTGGTGATTTCGTCCTCATGGTCGAGCGAGATGACGCGGATGCCGTATTTCTCCAGCGCCAGCTTGATATCCGACTGCGCCTTGACCGGGTGCATGTAGAGCATCTCGGCATCGGGGGAGACCGCGCGCACGGCGGCGAATTCGCCAGGCGAAGCAACGTCGAAGGCGGTGACACCGGCCTCGACCAAGGTCTTCAGCACGATCTGCTCGCCATTGGTCTTGACCGCATAGGCGGTCTTGCCTGGGAACATGCCCATGAACTGCCTGGCATCGGCCTTCAGCACCTGCGGGCGGAAGCAATAGACCGGATCGTCAGGACGAAGCGCCAGTGCCGCCTCGCGGGCATTCTCGAATCGCTGCATTGACGAATCCTCGATCTCGGCTGCGCACAATTAATCCAAGCTAGCGGCTAATGAAAACAATTCTGTGTCTCGTGCCCCTGACGCATCGTCGCTAGTTTTTGGCGGTGTCGCTTGCCAGCAATCAGGTTTCGGGTGGCCCTTGCGATCAGACCGGCAATGCCATCTTCCTGATCGGCCGGCATTCGGGCCGGCATGTCGGCCATCGGGGGAGGACGATTCACATGGCAATAGCCTCTACATCCGCGCCACGCGGACCGATGACGCTCACCGACTGGGGGCAGTTGCTGCTGCTTGGCGCCATCTGGGGCGGTTCGTTCTTCTTCGCCCGCATCGCGGTTGCGGAACTTCACCCGCTGGTGCTGGTGCTGTTTCGCGTCGCCATCGCGGCAATCGCGCTGCAGATTTATCTTGGCTTGCGCGGTCCGTCCTTCCGCCTTGCCTTTCCCCATGCCGGCCTGTTCTTCCTGCTGGCCTTCACCAACAACGTCGTCCCCTTCTCGCTGATCTTCGCCGGCCAGACCGAGCTGGGCGCCGGCGTCGCCTCGGTGCTGAACGCAACGACGCCATTCTGGACGCTGATCCTCGCCAACGCGCTGACATCGGATGAAAAGCTGTCCTGGAACAAGCTGGCCGGCATCGGGCTCGGCGTCGCCGGCACCGCGGTTATGATCGGTCCCGGCCTGCTTGCCGGCCTCGGCGGCCCGGTCTGGGCGAAATTCGCGCTGATCGGCGCCTCTCTGTCCTATGGCGTCGCGCTGATGGTCGCCCGCCGCTTCAAGGGCGTGCCCTCGCCGGTCATCGCCACCGGACAGCTGACCGCTTCGACCATCATCATGATCCCGGTCGTGCTTTTGGCGCACGGACCCGCCGGCCTGTTTTCGGCCTCGCCGCCGGTCTGGGCGGCGGTGCTGGCGTTGGCGCTGCTGTCCACCGCTTTCGCCTACATCCTCTATTTCAACCTCGTCGCCTCGGCTGGCGCCACCAACGCCTCGCTGGTCACGCTGGTCGTGCCGGCCAGCGCCATGCTGCTCGGTTTTCTTTTCCTGGGCGAGYGGCTGGAACTGTTCGAGATCGGCGGCGTGGTGCTGATCGGCCTCGGTCTTCTCACAATCGACGGACGCGTCCTTGGAAGACGGTAGATCGAACCGCATTCTCGCGAAAGTCGAAGTCGACTTCCGCCGCGGTAGCGCTGCCATGACACAGCATCGACACGCCGCCGCCACAATTTATTCACAGGCGTGAAGCGGGTTTTTGCCGAAGAGTTTCAACGGCTAACGGCAAAACGCGGGTCGCAATTTTCACAATCACGTCGCAATGCAGCACATTTTCCGCTTGCCTGTGGCACAAATGAACCTAGACTCTCAGGCATAGCTCTTTAAGAGGAGGCTATGTCATGGGACTTACGAGGCCGATCAACGCATTGATGATTTGTGCTGCGTTTGCTTTCATCGGCGCCCTCATTATGGGCGTCCTTCCCTGAACCCGCCAAAACGGGGAAGACCAGCACCAGATAGTCTAAGCAATTCGAAAGGCCGGGTTTTTACCCGGCCTTTTGCTGTTCAGCCCGGTCTCACGCAGCGGCCGAGCCTGCCACCTCCGCTTCGTGCGAGCGGATGCCGATCATGTGGCAAATGGCGAAAACGAGGTCAGCGCGGTTCATCGTGTAGAAGTGGAAATCACCCACCCCGCGCTCGACCAGGTCGAGAACCTGTTCGGCGGCGACGGCCGATGCCACCAGCGCATGCGTCTGCGGGTCATTCTGCAGGCCGTCGAAGCGCTCGGCCAGCCATGCCGGCACCAGCGCGCCGCAGCGCGCCGAAAAATTGGCGACCTGGGTGAAATTGTGCACCGGCAGGATGCCCGGAACGATCGGGATGTAGATGCCGGCCCGGCGCGCGCGCTCGACATAGCGCTCGTAGAGGTCATTGTCGAAGAAGAACTGGGTGATCGCCCGCGTCGCGCCATTGTCGACCTTGCGCTTGAGCATGTCGATATCGGTGGCGAAGTCAGGGCTTTCCGGATGCTTTTCCGGATAGGCCGAAACCGAGATGTCGAAATCGCCGGCATCCTTGAGAGCTCCGACCAGTTCAGCGCCATTGGCGTAGCCGTCCGGATGCGGACGGTAGGCGGTGCCCACGCCCGCGGCCGGATCGCCGCGCAGCGCGACGAAGCGCTTGACGCCCATATCGGCGAATTCCTGGATCACCGCGTCGACCTGATGGCGGGCAGCATCGACGCAGGTCATGTGCGCGGCCGGCGTCAGGCTGGTCTCGTTCAGGATGCGGCCGATGGTGCGCGCCGTGCGTTCACGCGTCGAGCCGCCGGCGCCATAGGTCACCGAGACGAATTTCGGCTTCAGCGGCTCCAGCCGCGTGACCGTGTCCCACAACCTCGCCTCCATCTCGTCATTCTTGGGCGGGAAGAATTCGAAGGAAACCTTGACCTTGTCGCCAATGTCGGGGCGGCGGGAAAAGCGGAACTGGTTCATCAGGCGATTTCCCCTATCGAATTCACTTTGGTCTGTTGGCTGTCATTGGCAGGGTCGGCGATCAGCAGGCGCCGGTCGCGGCCAAGCCAGAGCTTGACGGTGAGCCTCGCCTCATTGCCGCCGCGCGGTTCGAATTCCTGGGCATCCTCGAGATCGAGGCCGGCCTCGGCAAACCATTCGCCGATCTGCCGGTCGGAAAAGCCGAGCCGCATATGTGCGTGCTCTTCGCGCAGGAATTCCAGCGTGTGCGGAGCGAAGTCGACGATGACCAGCCGCCCCGACGGCCGCAAAAGCCGCGCCGCCTCGTGGATGGCGCGGGCCGGATCGTCGAGATAGTGGAGCACCTGGTGGATGGTGACGAGATCGAAGGCATCGCGCTCGACTGGCGGCGAGAAGATATCGCCCTGCCGCACCTGCGCGTTCGAAACGCCGGCCTTGTCGAGATTGGCGCGCGCCACGGTCAGCATCTCGCGCGACATGTCGATGCCGACGCCGCGCCGGTAGAGCGGCGAGAAGATTTCGAGCAGCCGGCCGGTGCCGGTGCCGAGATCCAGCATCGACTGGAACGGCCGCTTGCCGACCAGCTTCAGCATCGCCGCCTCGACCGCGCGGTCCGGTACATGCAGCGAGCGTATATGATCCCAGCTTGCGGCATTCACCGAAAAATACTCCGCCGCCCGGTCCTGCCGCTTGCGCTTGACCGAGGCCAGCCGCTCGAGGTCGCGCTCGACCTGCGGGTCGGCGCCGCGAATGCCGGAAACCAGTCCCATCACGAAGTCGCGCGCCGAATCGGCATCCGACAGGCGAAAGAACGCCCATGACCCTTCCTGGTAGCGGTCGATCAGCCCGGCCTCGAGAAGCAGCTTCAAATGCCTGGAAACGCGCGGCTGCGACTGGCCAAGAATTTCGGTAAGATCGGAAACGGTGAGGTCGCCACGCGACAACAGTGCCAATATGCGCAGGCGGCTGGATTCGGCCGCCGCCTTCAGCGTATCCACCATGGTGTCGAGAGAGACATGCATCAGCGTATTCTCTTTTCAGCGCATTCACTTTGAAAAAGATATAAACATATGTTTATGTCGATTTTCAAAACCTTGCAAGCGCTATGTCGCTTCCGGACAAGAAAATGCCGCATGCGTGATTTTTCGGTGCGCACCGCCCAAGAATGTGGTGCGGTCTTCCGACAATGACAGGCACCAGCACAGAGATGGGCGGAATGACCGGACCGCGCGAAATGTTCGACGCACGCGAAGGCGAGCAGAGGTTGGAACAGGATCCGGCAACGATGCCGGCGGATGGCGGTGTCGTCTTCATCGGCCGCATCGCCTCGCCCTGGACGACACGGGAGACCTGCCCGAAGAACATGCGCACGGCCCGCGAGACCGGGCAGCCGGCGGTGCTGACCATCGACGCGCCATACCGCCGTGGCTTGCAGGGCCTGGAGCGCGCCAGCCATGTCATCGTCCTGTCCTGGCTGCATCACGCGCCGCGGAATCTGATTGTGCAAAAACCCCGCCATGCGGCTGAAGCCAAAGGCGTATTCGGCCTGCGCTCCCCTGCCCGGCCGAACCCGGTCGGCCTGCATGTGGCAAGGCTCGTTGGGTTGGACATCGCCACCGGACGCATCGATCTCGACGCCATCGACGTGCTCGACGGCACGCCGGTCATCGACATCAAGCCCTACTTCGCCTCGACAGACGCCATGCCGGAGGCGACCGTCGAAGGACGCGATGAACGATGACAGCACCAACCGGCCGCCGCCGCGCCATCGCCAAGGCGCTGACCGCCCTTCTGCCGCTGGCGCCCTACGCCGACATGGAGAAGATCCGTGCCGATGCCGGCGCGGTGCATATGAAGACCTTGCCGCCGGGCATTGCCGTGTGGCTGGCAACCATTGCCCACATCCGCCACATGCATACCGACTACGAAAAGCTGCTGGCCGAGGGCTACGACCGCGACTCCGCCCGCTTCTTCGTCATCGAGCAGACCAACATCGTGCTCACCCGCTGGCGCGCCACACGGCTGCTCGACGCCGACGACGAAGAGGAGTAAGGGCGGCTATTGCCGCGTCAGCACGGCGATCGCATTGTAGGGCTGGCCGTCGGCCTGCCCGACCCAGGTCCAGGACAGGTTTCCCTTGAAGAAGCGGACGGTAATGTCGCCGCCATCGATGCACTTGTCCTGGCCATAGGTGATGCTCTCGTGGAATTCCGCGGACGTCTCGTCCCGCGACGTCTGCGACAGCGATCCGCCGCAGCCAAGCGACGGATAATCGATCGACGCGCCGTCATCCCTGATCGTCATGGTGATCGACCAGTCGGCGCCAGCGTCACCCGCCGGGCTCTGGTGGCCGCTGCCGACCCAAATGCCGGTCAGCGTCGGCGCCGGCACGGTTACCGCGCAAGGGACATTCTGGAAGATCGGCGTCAGTTCGCTGCCGGTCTTCTCGCAGCGATAGGTCTGGCCGTTCTGGCAGAGTTCGTCGCCTTGTTTCACGCACTGCGCGCCGGCCTCGCCCGCGGCGGCGAAGATCACCGTGGCTGCGATGATGGTCCCAAGCCTGCCCATGTCCCCTCCCCATTCCAAGTCATCGGATCATAAGGCAATTCCAATCCAGTGTATCGGCCAGACCGTCATGGAGGACGAACAGCGCCTGATGGCTGGCTCTATGCCTTCCGTCAGGGGCCGGTAGGCTAACGATCAGCTCTGCGCGAGGAGGCCCCGATGGACCAGACGACGGCAACACAGGCTTCAAAGCCGCTGCCGGCGGTGAGCGATCGCCATATCGACCCGCATGCCTATCCCGAGGGCATTGCCTTCCTCGACGGCCAGTACCTGCCGATGTCGCAAGCCAAGGTCTCGGTACTGGACTGGGGCTTCCTGCATTCAGACGCCACCTACGACACGGTGCATGTCTGGGACGGCCGCTTCTTCCGCCTCGATCTGCATCTCGACCGCTTCTTCGGCGGGCTGGAAAGGCTGCGCATGACCATCCCCTTCGACAGGGACGGCGTGGCCGAGATCCTGCACAATTGCGTCGCCCTTTCGGGCCATCCCGCCGCCTATGTCGAAATGCTGTGCACGCGCGGCGCCTCGCCGACCTTCAGCCGCGACCCGCGCCAGGCGATCAACCGCTTCATGGCCTTCGCCGTGCCGTTCGGCTCGGTCGCCAATGCCGAGCAGCTGCGACGCGGCCTGCGCGTCGCCATCAGCGACAAGGTGCGCATCCCGCCGGCCTCGATCGATCCGGCGATCAAGAATTACCATTGGCTCGACCTGGTGCGCGGCCTCTACGATGCCTATGACCAAGGTGCCGAGACCGCGCTCCTCCTCGACTTCAACGGCAATGTCGCCGAAGGCCCGGGCTTCAACGTCTTTTGCGTCAAGGACGGCAGCCTGTCGACGCCGGCCATCGGCGTGCTGCCCGGCATCACCCGCCGCACCGTCTTCGATCTCTGCGCCGAGGAAGGTCTTGTCGCCGCCGCAGCCGATGTCAGCGTCGCCGCGCTCAAGGCGGCCGACGAAGTCTTCATCACCTCGACCGCCGGCGGCATCATGCCGGTGACCGAGATCGACGGCGTGGCGATCGCCGGCGGCAAGGTCGGGCCTGTCACCAGCCGGCTGATGGCGCTCTATTGGCAAAAACACGACGATCCGGCCTGGTCGTCTCAGGTGAAGTATCCCTGATCAAAGGGGCCGTTCAAAAAGATTCCCCCTCGCCTCTGGAAAATCACGGGACAGGCCGTATATGCCCGAAAGCGGAGAAGCCTCCGCTTTCACCCGAAATCACGCCCGCAGGGGCAAGGATTCCACATCATGACATCAAAGGTTTGGTTCATCACCGGATCGTCGAAGGGTTTCGGCCGCGTCTGGGCCGAGGCCGCATTGGCGCGCGGCGACCGCGTTGCCGCGACCGCCCGTGACGCCGGCACGCTCGCCGATCTGGTCGAGAAGTATGGCGACAACATCGCCGCGATAAAGCTCGACGTCACCGACAAGAAGGCCGTCGATGCCGCCGTTGCCGAAGCCCACAAACGCTTTGGCCGGCTTGACGTCGTCATCAACAATGCCGGCTACGGCCATTTCGGCGCCATCGAGGAAGTCAGCGAGGAGGAAGCCCGCGACCAGATCGAAACCAATGTGTTCGGCGCCCTCTGGGTCACCCAGGCCGTGCTGCCGATCATGCGGGCACAGCGATCCGGCCACATCATCCAGATCTCGTCGATCGGCGGCGTCAACGCTTTTGCCTCGCTCGGTCTCTACCACGCCTCGAAATGGGCGCTGGAAGCCTTCAGCCAGTCGCTCAGCATCGAGGTCGCGGAATTCGGCATCCATGTCACGCTGGTCGAGCCGGGCGGCTTCTCCACCGACTGGTCCGGCGCCTCGGCCAAGGTCTCCAAGCCGATCGAGGCCTACGCGCCCGCCCGCGCCAAGATGGCCGAGCGCCGCGCCAATTCGGTCGCCGGCGATCCCGAGGCCACCGGGCCGGCGATGCTGGTCATCGTCGACGCCGCCGAGCCGCCGCTGCGTGTATTCTTCGGCGATGGCGGCCTGCCGATGATCCGCCAGGAATACGCCAACCGCCTCGCCACCTGGGACAAATGGGACCACGTGTCGGTCATGGCGCAAGGCGCCAGGAAGAACCGAAAGGGCTGAGGCCCGGCGCTTCTGCTACGCCGTTCATCGGCGGCGTAGCCCTTTGGCCACGATGAGAACGCGCGGCTATGCCTGATAAATCCACTGTTCCGGCACCCGCGCCGAAATCTCTTCGCCGGCCCTGATCGTCCCCGGCTTCTCGACCCAGGCGACGACGCCGCGCAGCCGTTTGGCCACTTTCGGAAAGAGCAGTGCGCCGGCTTCGATGTCGGCCATCCCCGCATTTTCGGCGATCGATCGCCCGGCGATCCGGCACGGTCCGTTCTGGGCGTCGACCTTGAGGGTCACGCCATCGCTAAAGAACAGCAGCGTGCCGGCCGGCAGCATCGACAGATGCGGCACACCTTCGATCACCAGATTGGCGCCGATCCATTCCGGCTTGATTTGGGGAAGGCCCATCCGCTCGGCGACGATGGCCAGTTCGTCGGCAGCCACGATCGACAGCTGCCGCTCATTGCGCATTTCGGTGCCGCGCGGATACCAGGGTTCGCGCCCGCCCGAGCGCCGTGTCGATCCGGCGTGGAAATCGCCCAAAATGCCGTCGAAGCCGAGCCGCAGTTCCTCCACGGGTCTTGTCTGGAAATGATCCGATGGAGCGACATAGAGCGCCGCAGCGCGAGCGGAGAGCTTTTTCGCCGGGATGATTTCGACCGGCTTCTCGGCTTCAGGGAAGAGATCCAGCATGGCGTACCGTCCTTGAATCACGCTCCCCGTTTTTGCCCTTCGGGCGGCAAGGCCGCAAGAGCGGTTTGGGCCATAATGCGCAACTCTTCAGCCGACGCGCCGTCCCGCGCCTGGATCGACATGCCGTTCATGACACCGGCGATATATTTGGCGAAGCTCTCGACGGAGAGGTCTTCCGGCAGATCGCCCACCGCCTGGCCTTTGGCCACACGCTCCGCGATCGCCGCCTCGCTCGCCTTGCGATAGGCCTTGAGTTCATCGGCCACGGCTTGCGCCTGCGGCGAGGCCGCCAGCGCACCGCTGACGAAAAGGCATCCGCCCGGCTTGCCGGGCCTGGAATAGGCCTCCGCCGCGCCCAGCAGCAACCGACGGATCGCCTCGCGCGTCGGCACCGGCGCGCTCAGCGCGTCCAGCGCAAAGCCGATCTCCGTCTCGTGGTAGCGCGTCAGCGCCTTGCGGAACAAAGTCTCCTTGTCGGTAAAGGCATTGTAGATCTGCGGCGGCGTCAGCCCCATCGCCTCGCGCAGCATGGCCAGCGACGTCGCCTCATAGCCATGCTCCCAAAACAGATGCATCGCCGCATCCAGTGCCAGGTCGGGATCGAACGCGCGGGGACGACCACCCCTGGCCTTTTCCAAATTATCCATAGTGATCGATACGAAACCTGTTGACTTGCTCGGCGAGCATAACGTAACAATTGATACGAAACATGGCAAGCCGGAAGCTCCGGCAAGGCCGTGCAGCCCGAGGACAAGGAGAGACCGAATGCCCATCACCGTGACCGCGCCGGAAGGCGTCCTGACAGAGGCCGGAGAGCGCGAAATCCTGCCCCGCCTCAGCGCCGCCCTCATCGAAGCCTCCGGCGCCACCGGCAATCCGTTCTTCACCGCCATTGTCGGCGGCACGGTCCACATCCTGCCGTCCCGCCACATCTATGCCGGCGGCGCCAACAGGCCCGTCGTGATGGTTGAGTTGAAATTGCCCAATATCGGCCTTGGCTCAATCGAGGCCCGCAACGCCTTCATCGCCACGGCCGCCGGCATTGTCGCCGAACTCTGCGTGCCCGGCCACAAGCCCGAAAACACCTGGATCAACATCGTCAACGCGCCCGACGGCGGCTGGGGTATCGGCGACAGGCAATTTACCGGCGACGCTCTCATCGCCGCCGCCACCGCAGCCGCGCACTGATCTGACAGGGAAAAGACAGGATGCGGCTCTCCCCCTCGCTGTTCTTCACCACCAATTGCGAGCCGGCACTGGCCTTCTACGAACAGTGCGGTCTTGGCCGGGGAACGATCCTGTTGCGCTGGGGCGACAACGGCATGCCGGTGCGCACGGAAACCATGCGTGGAAAAATCCTGCATGCGCGCTTCGAAGGTTCGGGCGTGCTGTTCCATGCCTCCGACAATGACGATGCGGAGCCGATGAAAGGTTCCGCCATGATGCTGGAGTTTGATGACCTCGCGGCCATGCGGGACCTTTTCTCCCGCATGGCCGCCGGCGGCCGCATCACGGTTCCCCTGGCGCGGCAATGTTGGGGAACCAGTTTCGGCATGCTGGTCGACGCCTATGGCGTGCAGTGGATGTTCAGCAGCCCCGTTGAATGAAGCATCGCGCTGCCTTTTCTCGGCTATTTCTCGCGAGACCAGATCGCGCAATAGAACTTTTCGCCTGTACTCGGATTTCGGAAGGTCTTGATTTGCGTTCTGGGCATATCGACAGAGCGAGCGAATTTTTCTGCCTCGGCAATCCGCGCGGCGTCGCCAGCCTCAAACTGCCAAAACGGCTTGGGAAGCCTTGACTTCACATACTCAAGCTTGACGACAATGAGCAGTCCTCGGCCGAGTTTGCAATCTATCGACGTTGGCCGCATGCCGGCCTTGTCCATCCGTCTTGCTTCGCGGACGGCAGCATCAACGCTTTGCCATCTATCGCCGGATTTGGCCTGAGCAGTCGTCGTCCCAATGAACGGCAGCGCCAACGAACAGGCGGCGGCCAACACCAAAGACCTGGTGCCGATAATCCTTGCGCGACAAGCTTTCATCCCTCACCCCTCTCCGATGGAGCTTCAATCCTTGCATTGATGTTGCCCCGAAGGCCAGCGCAACGCCGCGGCTAGATCGTACGACATGCCATCGCGGCAGCTGCCAGCAACCGTTCGAAGCCCTTGCTAGGCAAACATTCGATCACGACCTTCTTACCGGAACGCCCGCCGCGCCGCATTGCCGCCGCGTCGGATCGCTTTCATGGTGGCGAGACACTGTGGAGGTTCTCATGCGACCGGCGACGGTGATCGCGCTGCTTTGGCTCGTCTGGGTGGTCACCTGGATTGCGGCCGCCACGTGGGCTGATCCGGCTCAAAAACGCGCCACCCTAGGCACGGAGGTCCGTTATCGTATCTTCTGGCTGGCAGGCACAGTCCTGCTGTTCGTTCCGGCGCACGGCTATGAAGGCATGTTGAGATTGTGGACTCCGACCCTGGCCGAGGCTTGGGCTTGCATTGCCCTGATCGCCATCGGCCTGATCTTCTCGTGGTGGGCGCGCATCCATCTGGGCAGGCTGTGGTCGGCCTCGATCACCGCCAAAGCCGACCACCGTGTGATCGATACCGGCCCCTATGGGCTGGTCCGTCATCCGATCTATACAGGATTGCTGCTGGCGCTCCTCGCCACCGTGGCGACGAAGGGCACCGTCTGGGGCATCGCAGGTGTCGCACTGCTCACCATCGGCATCGTCATGAAGGCAAGGCTCGAGGAGCGCTTCCTGCGCGGCGAACTTGGTCCCGCCTATGACGACTACGCGCGGCGGGTGCCGATGCTGGTTCCCTTTATGCCGGCCTGACACGCCAAGGTGCGTTGGAACGCCAGTTCAGCTTGATTTGCCGGTCGCGCTGCCTTGCCGAAAATGGTCGACGGCGCCGTCGATTTCTACCCAATCATGTTTCGATTGCTCGAAGATCGACCGGGCGGGCGGCGGGTATTTCGGGTCAACCAGGGCGCCGACGGCGACACCAATCAATGACGGCAGCCTGTCGGCTTTCCAATAGACCGTCGAGCCGCAGGCGGGACAGAAGTGGTTGCGCACCTTGCCGCCGCTTGCCGCTTCGCGGGTGAATTCTCTCGAGGTTCCTGAGATGGCGACAGTGTCGGCCGGATAAAAGGCGCCGACGCCGAAGGGCGCGCCGGTTCGGCGCTGGCAATCGAGACAGTGGCAGGCGACAACCAGTTTTGACGGTCCTGTCAGCGTCAGCGTGAGGGCACCGCAACTGCATCGGGCATCGACCATTGGAACTCTCCTTTCCGAAACGGATCGCGTCAATTCAAGCTGAGCCCCAACACAGGCTGTGTTGAGGGTCAGGTCAGGCTGGACGGGAGTGGAGGACGGCGCGAAGCGGCCGGGACGAGACGAAGGTCCCTTCAGGCCGGCGTCACCGCGATATGCCTAGAGCATTCGGATGAGCGCGCCGCCTATCGAATAGCCCGCGCCAAAGGCGCAGATCAAGCCGAAATCGCCGGGTTTCATGTCGGCATGGTTCTCCGACAGCGCAACGATGGCGCCGGCGCCCGCCGTGTTGCCCAGCCGCTCCAGCACCATCGGCGCACGGTCGTGATCGACATCGTGGCCGAACGACAGTTTCAGGATCATCGCATTCATGCGCGCATTGGCCTGGTGCAGCCAGAAGCGCCGGATCGCCTGCGGCGTCAGCCCATGCTCGGCCAGGAACTCGACGATGAATTTCTGGCCGGCGACGGTGACTTCCTTGAACACCTTGTTGCCGACCTGTTTGATCAGGTTGCCTTCCAGGTTGATCATGTAGGGATCGTCCTGGGCGGTGCGGGTGTGGTAGCCGAGATTGGTGCGGATGTTGTTCGACATCTGCGTCCACAGCCGCGTGTCCAGCACCTCGAAACGCCCCGGCCGCTTGTCGCCCTGGGCAAGTCCCTCCACCACCATCGACACCGAGGCGTCGCCGAAGATGAAATGCGTCTGCCGGTCGCGGAAATTGAGATGGCCGGTGATGATTTCCGGCGTGGTCACCAGGATGCGTTTGTGCGCGCCAGAGCGCACCAGATTGACCGCCATGTGAAGAGCGGCCGCCGCCGACGAACAGCCAAGCCCCATGTCGAAGCCGGCGCCGGTCGTGCCGAGCGCCTCCTGCATTTCGATGGCGATCGCCGGATAGGGGCGCTGATGGTGCGAGGCCGAGCAGATGATCAGGTCGATCTGGGACGGTTCAAGCCCGGCATGCTCGAGCGCCTTCCTGGCCGAAGCGATGCCGAACTCGGCCTCCAGCGACAGCGCATCGTCGGGCCGCGCCGGGATGCGCGGCGTCATGCGGGTCGGGTCGAGAATGCCTTCGCGCTCGATGACATGACGGGATTTCACCCCCGAGGCATGGACGATGAAGTCGCTGTCGGATTTCTGCAGCAGCGCCTCGCCGGTGCCCTGGCGGCGCGCATTCTCCGTGTCGACCCATCTGTTGAAGCTCTCGACCAGTTCTTCATTCGTGATGACAGCTTCAGGAATTTCAGCGCCGATGCCGCTGATGATGACGCGATGCATGTTTCAGTCCGTCCCATCCGCAGGCGTTGCGGCTTCATGTGGGCGCCGAAACGCTTCGGCGCAACACTTTTCTCACCAGGCCGGTTTACGCCGGCTTAAACCAAATGTTCAGGCCGGGTCGAACCAGGATTTCACCAGGCGCACACTTTGGTGTTTGTCTGCGGATTGTTCCAGCAGGCGCCGTCGTCGCGGCTGCGCACGAACTGGCCCGGCAGCGGCACGTTGCGGCGGCCGAGATTGACATAGCCATAGGCAAAGCCCGGCCCGTCGATCTCCAGCACATAGGTCGGGTAACCCGGCGCCGAGATGCGGAAGCTGCCTGCATCATCGATCGCGCGGTAGCTGCACGGGAAATAGCCGTCATCCGTGGTGAAGCAGCGCGCCCGCTTGGCTTCCGCCGAAACCGAGAACGCCAGAAGTGCCGCCGCGCACACGCCGCCGCCATAGAGCAACCTTTTCAAACGCAGTGTTTCCCCCCTGCCACGCGGCCATCATGGCCCAACGCCATGAATTGGGCATGACGGCGAAACGGGGTCAAGCCGCTGCAAAGGGCCGCACATAAAGTGGGTAATTCTTTCCTAGCCTGCCCGCTTGGCGACGATGAAAATGCGCGGGAAACGCAGAAGCACCTTGCCGTTGGCGGCCTTCGGATAGGCCTTGGCGATCTTTGCGGTGTAGCTGTCGAGGAAGATCTTGCGCTCGTCCGCGTCAAGCGGATCGAGGAAAGGCTTCAGCCCGGTCGACTTCACCCACTCGACGATCGCCTCGGCGTCGGCCAGCGGATGGTTGTAGGCCGTATGCCAGATATCCAGCCTATCGGAGAGCGGTGACAACAGGTCATAGTAGAACGACACCGGCGGCAACGGTCCGCGCGCCGCACCCTTCAGCTTCTCGGCGAACGGCATTTCGGCAGCGGTTTCCCGCATCATCTGATGCGAGGGCTCAAGCAAATTGTCCGGCATCTGCACGGCGAGCGCGCCTCCGGGCGCCAGAAAGCCCATCAGCCGCTGGAACACCGCCGGATGCGTAGGCAGCCACTGGAACACTGCATTGGCGAAGATCACATTGACCGGTTCGGCCGGCTGCCAGGTCGATGCATCGGCGAGGTCGAAGCTGACATTGGGCAGGCGCGCCCTCGCCTTCTCGATCATGTCGGGAGAGGTGTCGAAGCCGCTCACGGCAGCATCCGGCCAGCGTTCGACCAGAAGCTCGGTCGAATTGCCCGGCCCGCAGCCTATGTCGACGACCCGGCGCGGAAAATCGACCGGCACTTGCGCGACAAGGTCACGCGCCGGCCGCGTGCGCTCATCCTCGAATTTCAGATATTGGGCGGCGGACCAGTCGGCCATTTGAGCTCCTCATGTGGCTTTGAGAATTCACCGCCCGAACGATCCCCTACCGCGTCAGCCGCTTGTGCGTCATGCGGTGCGGGGCCGCCGCTTCGGCGCCCAGGCGCCGCAGCTTGTCCTTCTCATATTCCTCGAAATTGCCTTCGAACCATTCGACATGCGCGTTGCCTTCGAAGGCCAGCATATGGGTCGCCATGCGGTCGAGGAACATGCGATCGTGGCTGATGATGACGGCGCAGCCGGCATAGGCTTCGAGCGCGTCTTCCAGCGCTCCCAGCGTTTCGGTGTCGAGATCGTTGGTCGGTTCGTCGAGCAGCAGAACATTGCCGCCGTTCTTCAGCATCTTGGCCAGATGCACGCGGTTGCGCTGGCCGCCGGAGAGGTTGCCGACCTTCTGCTGCTGATCGCCACCACGGAAGTTGAAGGACGAGCAATAGGCGCGGCTGTTGATCTCGTGCTTGCCGAGCTTGATGATTTCGGCGCCGCCGGAGATTTCTTCCCACACGGTCTTGCTGCCATCCAGCGCATCGCGGCTCTGGTCGACATAACCGAGCTTGACCGTCTCGCCGATGCGAACGGTGCCCGCATCCGGCTTTTCCTGGCCGGTGAAGGTCTTGAACAGCGTCGTCTTGCCGGCGCCGTTCGGGCCGATGACGCCGACGATGCCGCCCGGCGGCAGCCGGAACGACAGGTTCTCGATCAGAAGCTCGTCGCCAAAACCCTTGTTGAGGCCTTCGACCTCGATGACCACGTTGCCGAGACGCTCGCTTGAGGGAATGACGATCTGCGTGTCGGTCGGCTTGCGGTTCTGCGACTGCTCGACCAGTTCCTCATAGGCCTTGATACGCGCCTTCGACTTGGTCTGGCGAGCCTTCGGCGAGGACTGGATCCATTCGCGCTCGCGCCAGATTGATTTCTGGCGGGCGTCATCCTCGCGGCCTTCCTGGATCAGGCGCTTGGCCTTAGCGTCGAGATATCTGGTGTAGTTGCCCTCATAGGGAATGCCGCGGCCACGGTCGAGCTCGAGGATCCAGCCGGTGACATTGTCGAGGAAGTAGCGGTCGTGGGTGATGATCAGCACCGAGCCCGGATAGTCGCGCAGGTGCTTTTCCAGCCATGCCGTGGTCTCGGCATCGAGATGGTTGGTCGGTTCGTCGAGCAACAGAAGGTCGGGCTGACGCAGCAGAAGCTGGCAAAGCGCGACACGGCGGCGCTCGCCGCCCGACAGGTTGGTCACTTCGGAATCGCCTGGCGGACACTGTAGTGCGTCCATCGCCATCTCGACTTGCTGCTCGAGATCCCAAAGGTTGAGCCTGTCCATTTCGTCCTGCAGCTTGCCGGACTCGTCCGCCGTCTCGTCGGAATAGTTCATCATCAGTTCGTTGTAGCGCTCGATGATGGCCGTCTTCCGTGCGACGCCTTCCATGACGTTTTCCATCACGGTCTTTTTGGGGTCGAGATGCGGCTCCTGCGCCAGGTAGCCAACGGTCGCGCCCTCGGCCAGCCATGCCTCGCCCTGAAACTCCTTGTCGAGCCCGGCCATGATGCGCAGGATCGTCGACTTACCCGAGCCGTTAGGCCCGAGAATGCCGATCTTGGCGTCCGGATAGAAGGACAGATGGACATTATCGAGCACCTTCTTGGTGCCGTAGGCCTTCGACAGGCCGGACATGTGATAGATGAATTGGCGTGCCACGCGCGCTTTCCCTGAAAAACTGACTGGATTTGCCGATTTGAATGGAGGTTGGCCGCTATGTAGGCGATGCGGCGGCGAACGGCAATCGCTTTTGCCGGATCAAGCCGAACACACGGACAAGTGTGCGCCGACCGACGAGTTTTCCAACGGTCACGAGGCGCGTTGAAATCTCCGGTTAACCCTTCCGCGTCAAAACAGGATCGGGGTGGAATCGCTGGCTGGCCACGATTCCTTTAGAGAAAGCGGATCGACGGCATTGCTGAACAGTTTCCTGCTCCTTGCCGAGGCGGTCGTCTACTTCAGCGTCATGGTGACGCTTTTCCGCTTCAGGAAGCGCATTGGTCTCGGCGTCTTCGTCTGCGCGCTCGGCGTCATGCATTTCCTGGAAACCTATCTCGCCAGCGTCTTTTATGTCGCGCTGCCGTTCGGCCTGGTCTCACCGGGCTCGGCTGTGCTGTTTTCGGGCAAGCTGGTGATGCTGCTCCTGCTCTACATCAAGGAGGACGCCGCCACCGTGCGCCAGCCCATCTACGGCCTGCTGCTCGGCAATGCGCTGATGATCGGGCTGGTGCTGCTGTTGCGCCTGCATGCCATCGCGCCGCTCCCCGACGGCAAGGTGCCAGACATCGGCTTCATCGACGAGATGGGCTGGCTGATGGTGTGGGGCACGACGCTTTTGTTCATCGACGCCATCCTGATCATCCTGCTCTATGAGAGACTCGGGCGTACCCTGCGCAAGGCGCAGTTCGCGCGCATCCTGATCTGCGTCGCCTGTGTGCTGACCTTCGACCAGGCGGGCTTCTTCACCGCGCTGCATTTCGTCGCCGGCGCGCCGATCGCCGTCTTCTTCGGCGGCTGGTTCGCCAAGATGGCGGCGGCGCTGGCCTTCAGCGGCATGCTCGTGGCCTACCTCAAATGGTTCGAGGCCCGCGACATTGCGCTGCCGCGTGGCCTGACCGACATTTTCGAAACGCTGACCTATCGCGAGCGCTATGAAGCGCTGGTCGAGCATGTCGGTCGCGACGGCCTGACCGGCCTGCTGCATCGCGGCCGCTTCGACGCCGACGGTGAAGCCGCCGTCGAGGTCAGCCTGCGCACGGCGAGACCTCTCAGCCTGCTGATCATCGATGTCGATCATTTCAAGTCCATCAACGACCGCTTCGGCCATGCCGAGGGCGACAAGGTGCTGAAAGCGGTGGCCGCCCTGCTCCGCGAAGTGGCGAGCGCCGAAGACCAGGTGTTCCGCATCGGCGGCGAGGAATTCGCCATCCTGAGTTCACGCCCGCATCCCGTCGCCAGGCTGTTTGGCGAGAGCATCCGCTACGCGGTCAAGGCATCGGCCGTCACCGGCCGTCTCGAGTTGACCGTCAGCGCCGGTGTTTCAACCGTCGGCGAAACGACGCGCTGCCTTGCCGATCTGTTCGCGCTTGCCGACCAACGCCTCTACAAGGCGAAGTCGACCGGGCGCGACCGCGTCGTCGGCGAACCGGCAAGCCATGAGCCGGACGCCGCCGTCGCCTGGACGAAATCGGCGCAGTTCTGATCTAGGATTTTCTCTGTCGCGCAATTCCGGTCAGCGTCGAGACCGCCATCAGCGCGATTGCCAGCCATTTCAACGCGGTGATGATCGGCCCGGCCTGGATGTCGTAGGCAATGAACAAAAGAATTCCCGGCACCAGCAGGCCGCACATAATCAGCATGATGCGGTTGATCTGCCAGGAGACTTTTGTGGCCAAGGCCTCGTCGCCCGATGCGGGGACCAGCGCCGCGCGCAGCGTCTTGCCGCCCACCAGCATGGCCGAGAGACGCATCGAGATCGGCAGGCCGAGGCCGATGATCAGGAAGGCGCAGGCGGCGAGCAGCAGCGAGAACTTCAGCGCGCTGGTTTCCGCCGGTATCGGGAACAGCAGCGTCGCCAGCGGCAGGAAGACGCCGAACATGCCGAGCGCCGCGATAGCGATAAAGATCGCCGCATTGACGATCGTGAACAGCTGATAGGTGCCGGGGCCGATCGGCTGCGACAGCGTGCGCATGCGCGCCCATTCGGTATCGGTATAGGAAAAGCCCGGCCACTCCATCCGGGCATTATTGATCGAAACCATGCCCTTGGCCCAGAAGGCCAGCCGCGCCAGCGCACTGCTTGTCATGCCATTCATTGCCGCCCCCGTTCAATGATGCCGGGACAGCATAGCATCACTTCACGGGCCGGCGACAGCCGTCGACGGCGTGTCGAAAGCCGCTGCTCCTTACTGGAACCCGATCGCGTCGACGGTGCCTATCGGGCAACCGGCCTTGTTGGTCGGCACCGAGGCCAGCAGCAGGTCCTTGAGCGAAGCGTTCGGGCCGATCGGGCCGGCAAGGCCAAGCGTCAGTTCGCCGATCAGCCGCCGGCCGTTCGACGGATCGATAACGCAGGACACCCGCACGCGATCCCCGGCCCCGGCGCCAAAGGCGGTGTCGAAGGCGCCACGGATCTGGTCCGCCGTCAGCTTGCCGCCAATGGTCTTGGCGAAGAGTTCGCGCACCGGCGAGGCATTGACCTGCCGCATCAGGCCGAGCGCGTCGGAAAAGTACTCCTGTTGGCTCTTGCCGTAGCAGGTGCCGTGCTTGATCCATTCATGCCGTTCGAGCTGGGAGGCCGTGCCCGGCATCACCTGATCGAGCTCCTTGCGCGTACCGGCGTCGAGATTGACCGGCGGCAGATCCTTCCAGTGAGCAGGATTGTCATTGGCCTTGTCGCTGGCCGCCACCTGGCAATAGAAATTGCCGTTCGGCTGCGGCCACAGCCCATGCAAGGTGAAGTTGGTGGCATCGAACTCGCCAGGGTTCTGCGCCTTGCATTCGGTCTTGCTGGACTTGGTCTCGCAGAAAGCCGGCTGCCAGCTCAGGGCGAAGACATATTCGGGTTTTCCCGACGCGGCGGGCTTGCCTTGTCCGCCAGGGTCTGCCGGCGCCGTCGCGGCATTGCTGCCCGACAGATGGCCGCAAGTGACCTTCACCCAGCGGCGCTCCGGATCGGCGCCCGGCACCAGGATCAGATAATGCGTCGGCGCGTCCTTGTTGCCGGCAAGCAGCTGGTAGCTCTGTCCGGCATCGGTCGAGACATTGCCGGGGTTCTTGCCGTTCTTGATGGCCTGTGTCGCCGGACAGGCGGCGTCGGCAACGAAGGTGCCGTTCATCTTGACGTCGGCATGCGCAGCATTGGCCAGCGATGCCGCCAGCATGGCCAATCCGAAAACGACACCAATGCGCATGAGAAATCCCCGGCTGAAGAAGTGGGCGACAGACTGAAGCTGTCTCCATGTCAGAATTGCGATATTTTGCTGGTCCGTGGCAAGAAAGATCGTCGCGCAAAAACAGTTGCTGTGGATTGACGCAAAACCGGCGTCAGCGCAAACAAAACCAATAACGACAAAATGAGGGAGAGAGGGCGGCCATGCCTTTCAATCAGCAACGCATGGTCCGCTCACCCACAGGCGCCGATCTCAATCTCCTCATCAGGCAGGCCGAAGGCCGGCCACGCGCCGTCGTCCAGATCAACCACGGCCTGGCCGAGCACGCGGCGCGCTATGCCCGCTTTGCCGATTTCCTCGCCGCGCGCGGCTTCCACGTCTATGTCCATGACCATCGCGGTCACGGCGCGACCAGGGCGCCCGACGCGCCGCTCGGTAAATTCGCCGACTGGGATGGCCGGGCCAAGGTGATCGCCGATGTCGATGCCATCCACGATCTCATCGCCAGCGAATGCCCAGGCCTGCCGGTTATCCTCTTCGGTCATTCGATGGGCGCGTCGGTGGCGCTGAACTACCTTTTGGAACACTCACCACGTGTCCATGCCGCCGCGATCTGGAACGGCAATTTTTCGCAAGGCCTGCTCGGCCAGGTGGCGCTCGGCATCCTCGCCTGGGAGCGGATGCGCCTAGGCTCCGACGTCCCGTCCCGCCTGCTGCCGAAACTCACCTTCCAGGCCTGGGGCAAGGCGGTGCCCAATCACCGCACGCTGTTCGACTGGCTGTCGCGCGACGAGGCGGAGGTGGCGAAATACATCGCCGATCCGCTGTGCGGCTGGGACGCTTCCGTCTCGATGTGGCGCGACGTGGTCTCGATGGCGCTCAACGGCGGCAGGGATGCCGCCTTCGCCGGCGTCCGGCGCGACCTTCCCGTCGCCATCGTCGGTGGCGAGAAAGATCCCGCCTCGGACTATGGCAAGGGCATCACCCACCTCGCCAATCGGATGCGCGCGATGGGCTTTTCGAATCTCGTTTCAAAGGTTCACGCCGACACCCGCCACGAAAGCCTGAACGAGGTGAACCGCGACATCATCATGAACGATTTCGCCGCCTGGGCCGATGGCGTGCTGAAATAGCGCCCCGAATCCCTTTGGAACCGGCCTGTTGGCCCATCGCAAGGGCCGTGACAGCCGGTGCCGGGCTTGATAGAGGCTCTGCTTTCGCGGCAATCACGGTGATTGCGGCAACCACGGTGACTTATGGCCGAACCACCCCTGAAAGGCGTCCGCGTCGTCGAACTCGCCCGCATCCTTGCCGGGCCATGGGCCGGGCAATTGCTTGCCGATCTCGGCGCCGACGTCATCAAGGTCGAAAGCCCCGATGGCGGCGACGACACCCGCAAATGGGGTCCGCCCTTCGTCATGAGCCATGACGGCGAGAACTTGTCGGCCGCCTACTACCATTCCTGCAATCGCGGCAAGCGCTCCATCGCCATCGACTTCTCGACGCCCGAAGGTGCGGAAACCATCCGCCGTCTGGTCGCCACATCGGATGTGCTGATCGAGAATTTCAAGCTCGGCGGCCTGAAGAAATACGGGCTCGACTATGACAGCCTGCACAAGATCAACCCGCGCCTCGTCTATTGCTCGATCACCGGCTTCGGCCAGGATGGGCCATACGCGCCGCGCGCCGGCTATGACTTCATCATCCAGGCCATGGCCGGCATGATGTCGATCACCGGCGAGGTCGGGCGCGAGCCGCAAAAGGCCGGCGTCGCCATCTCCGACATCTTCACCGGCCTCTATTCCGTTATCGCCATCCAGGCCGCGTTGCGGCACGCCGACCAGACCGGCGAAGGCCAGCATATCGACATGGCGCTGTTCGACACCCAGATCTCGGCGCTCGGCAACCAGAACCTCAACTATCTCGTCTCCGGCAAGTCGCCTGTGCAAATGGGCAACGCGCATATGAACATCGCGCCCTACGAGGTGGTGCCGGTACGCGACGGCCACATCATCCTGGCGGTCGGCAATGACGGTCAGTTCGCCAAATTCTGCGCCGCCGTAGGATTGGATGAGCTGTCGACCAATCCCGACTTCGCCACCAATCCGGCCCGGGTCGCCAACCGGGTGAAGCTGCGCGAACGCATTGTCGAGGCGCTGAGCACGGTCGATCGCGACCCGCTGCTGGCCAAGCTGGAAGCGGCAAGCGTGCCGGCGAGCCCGATCAACACGATCGGCCAGATGTTCGCCGACCCGCAGACCATCGCGCGCGGCATGCGGCTCGACCTCGACGACGGCCATGGCAATCTTCTGCCTTCGGTGCGCGCGCCGATGGTGATGTCGGGCACGCCCCTGGTCTACGAGCGCCCCTCGCCGCGCCTTGGCGAACACACGCAAGAAATCCTTGCCGAACTGGAGAGGTCCGGGAAATGAAGACCGGTGGACAACTGATCGTCGACGCGCTGGAAGCCAACGGCACCGACCGCATCTTCTGCGTGCCGGGCGAATCCTACCTGGCGGTGCTCGACGCGCTGCACGATTCATCGATCCGCACCATCGTCTGCCGCCAGGAAGGCGGCGCCGCGATGATGGCCGACTGCCAGGGGCGGCTGACCGGCCAGCCCGGCATCTGCTTCGTCACCCGCGGCCCCGGTGCCACCAACGCATCCGCGGGCATCCACATCGCCATGCAGGATTCGGTGCCGCTCATCCTGTTCATCGGCCAGGTCGCCAGCCACGCCAAGGAGCGCGAGGCGTTCCAGGAGGTTGACTATAAGAGGTTCTTCGGCGACATCGCCAAATGGGTGGTCGAGATCGACGACGCCTCCCGCATCCCCGAATTCGTCACCCGCGCCTTCGCGGTCGCGACGTCAGGCCGCCCTGGACCGGTCGTCATCTCGCTGCCCGAAGACATGCTAACCAGTGAAGTCGAGGCGCCGGAAGCCCTTCCCCACACGCCGGTCGAGACCTATCCCGGTGGGGCCGAACTCGATGCGCTGGAAATGCTGCTTGCCGGCGCCAAGCGACCCTTCGTCATCCTTGGCGGCACACGCTGGAATGAGGAAGCCGTTGCGCGCATGCGGGCGATATCGGAGGCATGGTCCCTCCCCGTCGGCTGCTCCTTCCGCCGCCAGATGCTGTTCGACCATCTTCATGCGAATTACGCCGGCGACGTCGGCATCGGCATCAACCCCAGGCTGGCGGCTCAGATCAAGGCGGCCGACGTCGTGCTCTTGATCGGCGGACGCATGGGCGAGATGCCCTCTTCCGACTATACGCTGCTGAAAAGCCCTTATCCCGACCAGGCGCTGGTGCATGTCCACGCCGACGCCGGCGAGCTCGGCCGCGTCTACCGGCCGACGCTGGCGATCAACGCCTCGCCCGCCGCCTTCGTCGAGGCCTTTGTCAAGCGCAAGCCAACCGACACGCCAACATGGGCGACTGAGACAGCGAAAGCGCATAGCGCCTATCTCGAGTGGTCGACGCCGCCGCAGACAGGCCCGGGCGACGTGCAGATGGGTCCGATCATGAACTACCTGGAAGAGGAACTGCCGCACGACGCCATCTTCGCCAACGGCGCCGGCAACTACGCCACCTGGGTGCATCGTTTCCACCGCTTCCGCCGTTTTGCGACCCAAGCGGCGCCGACCTCCGGCTCGATGGGCTACGGCACACCGGCGGCGGTCGCCGCCAAGGCGCTTTATCCGGATCGCACCGTGATCGCCTTTGCCGGCGACGGCTGTTTCCTGATGAACGGCCAGGAATTCGCCACCGCCGTGCAGTACGACCTGCCGATCATCGTGATTGTCGTCAACAACGGCATTTACGGCACCATCCGCATGCACCAGGAACGCGAATATCCCGGCCGCGTCGTCGCCACCAATCTCAGGAACCCCGATTTCGCGTCGCTGGCCCGCGCCTATGGCGGCCATGGCGAGACCGTGGAGAAGACGGCCGACTTCGGGCCCGCCTTCGAGCGAGCACAAGCCAGCGGCAAGCCGGCGATCGTCGAAATCAGGCTCGATCCCGAAGCGATCACGCCAACCCGCACGATGACGCAAATCCGCGACAAGGCATAATCCAAGAAAAAGGGGCGGGCGGCCGCCCCTTTTCCAGGCGGTTTGCGCTACTTCGCGGCCTCGATCTGACCGCGGATCTCGCCGTCCTTGTTGGCGGCGGTGTGGAGGTTGACATAGTAGTTGCCGGCTGCCAGGTCGGCGGCCTGCGCGTCCGTCAGCGTAGCCGAGCCCTTGATCGGGCTCTTGAGCTTGCCTTTGAACGGGATCACGGGAGCGGCATTCGCGCCCATCGCCGCCGGGCCGTGAATATGCGCTGCCGTCGCCGGCCCGCTGAGGCCGGAATATTTGACGTCCCAGCTGAGTTTCTTCTTGGTGGTGTCGAAGGTGAGCGTGGCGGTGCCTTTGCCCTTGGTGGTGACGGGCGGGCTCTGCTGGCCGCCATCGAGCGTCGCCTTGTACTTCACCACCTCGGCCATTGCTGGCGAAGCGAGCAGAAAGGCGGTCGAAACGGCCAGCGCCGAAAGCACCGGCAGGAAAGAATATGTGCGCATGAAGAACCTCCGATTGGCTGTGGCATGCGTCGCTGCTCCCCCGGAGCGCGCATGCCTCAACTGCAACGGCTGGGCGGCGCAATGTTTCCCTGAACACGGTTTTGTGACCGGAAAGCAAAAAAGGGCGATCGCTCGCTTCTTTCCAGCGTCCAGCTACGGTATGCACACATTTCCAAGCAGTTGGCCTTTGGCGATAGCGCGCATGGCAGCTTGGCGCATGCATTGTCTAATGCTGCGCTGGTCGACCCCCAGTCCGTCTCGGCTTCGCCGAGACACCAGCCGGGGCGAGCCACGGGTCTCGCCCGTCCTTCGGACCCCCCGATCGACGGGGTAGAGGAAGGGTGCCAGGTTTTTTGCCGTCAACGCTCGTCCAGCAACGCTCCCTTCCTTTCCCTCCGGAGGGGGGAAAGGTGGCGCTGCGAAGCAGCGACGGATTGGGGGAACCACGTGGCAATCAAGCCTCACGTCGATCAGTCACGCCAGTCACAGAATATCTGTGCATCCCGTAGAGCGCCCTGAGAGAGCCCTCAGACCGACGCCAGTGCCTGTGTCAGGTCGGCGATCAGATCGTCCGGATGCTCGACACCGATCGACAGTCTGACCGTGGTTTCCAGCACACCGATGCGCTGGCGCACGTCGAAGGGGATGCCGGAGTGGGTCATGGCCGCCGGATGGCTGGCGAGCGATTCCGTGCCGCCGAGGCTCACCGCCAGCTTGAAGATCTGCAGCGCGTTGAGAAAGGCGAAGGCCGCCTTCTCCCCGCCCTTGATGTCGAAGGAGAAGGTCGAGCCGGCGCCGCTGCATTGCCTCGAATAGGCGCGCCCCGCCGGCGTGTCCTCGCCGAGGAACGGCAGATAGTGCACCTTCTCGACCTTGGCATGATCGCGCAGGAATTCCGCGACCAGGCGCGCATTGTCGTTGGCCCGCTCCATGCGGATCGACAGCGTCTCCAGCGAACGGCCGAGCATCCAGCAGGAATGCGGATCGAGCTGCGTGCCGATCGCGCCGCGCAGCGCCTTGATCGGCTTGGTGACCGCCTTGCTGCCCATGGCCGCGCCGGCGATCAGGTCGGAGTGGCCGCCGACATATTTGGTCAGCGAATAGACGGAGACATCGGCGCCGTGCTCGATCGGCCGCTGGAACACCGGGCCGAGCAGCGTGTTGTCGCAGACGATGATCGGCGTCGAACCCTGGCGTGCGCCGATCTCGTCGGCGATCGTCCGCATCAGCGCGATATCGACCAGGCTGTTGGTCGGGTTCGATGGCGTCTCGATCAGGATGACCGAAACGCGCCCCTTCGCCACCGCGGCATCGGCCGCCGCCCGCACCGCCTTCTCGTCGACACCGTCGGCGAAGCCGACGGCACCGATGCCGAAGCCGGACAGCGTGCGCGTCAACAGCGTCTCGGTGCCGCCATAGAGCGGCTGCGAATGCAGGATGACATCGCCCGGACGGGCATAGGCGAGCAAGGTCGTGGCGATCGCCGACATGCCAGAAGAAAACAGGATGCAGGCATCCGTGCCTTCATAGATTGCCAGCCGATCCTCGACGATCTCGCTGTTGGGGTGGTTGAAACGCGAATAGACCAGGCCCGACGCCGTGCCGCTCGGCGGCTCCTTGCGCCCGGACGTGTAGTCGAAGAAGTCGCGCCCCTCTTCCGCCGATTTGAACACGAAGGTCGATGTCAGGAACACCGGCGGCTTGACCGCGCCTTCCGAAAGCTGCGGATCGAAACCATAGCTCAGCATCAGCGTCTCGGGATGGAGCTTGTGGTTGCCGATATGGGTTTTCGACGGGCGTGGCGCGGTCATGGCTTTTCCTGCGTTCGAGGGATGTCGCGCCGCAATTTATGCGATCCCGATCAGCCGGTCCTTGCTATTTTCGACCCAGCATGGCTGCTTGGCAGCAAGAAACTGCCCAAGGGAATAAAAATTGCAGCAGAAGATAGCCGATGATTTCGACCTCAGGATTCTCAGGGAACTGCAGGCCGACGCCCGCATCACCAACAATGAGCTTGCCGAGCGCATCGGCCTGTCGCCGTCGCCTTGCCTGAGGCGCGTGCGGCGGCTGGAGGAGACGGGCGTCATCAGGGGCTACACCACGCTGGTCGACCCCGCCGCCTTCGGCTGGAGCATGGTCGCCATCGCCACCATCCGGCTCAGCCGCCAGAACGAGGACGAGATCGTCATGTTCGAGGAGGCGATCCGCGGCTGGGAAGAGGTGCTGGAGTGCCACCTCGTCACCGGTTCGCGCGACTATGTGCTGAAGGTGGTGACCGGCAGCCTCGAACAATATGAGCGCTTCATCAAGGAAAAGATCGCGCGGCTGAAATGCGTCGCCTCGATCGAAACCAGCTTCGTCATGAACACCATAAAGGAACGGCGCCTCTGAGGGCGCCGTTCCAATTTACGTCAGAGCATGATCCTTCGGGACCACGCCCCAACAGGCTTACTTGATCGCCTTGTCGGTGATGGCGGTGGTGTAGGCGCCCTTCGGCTCCTTGGTGATGATCTTCTGGTCGAGCAGCGCCTTGGCAGTGCGCTCATAGGTCGCCGGATCGAGCTTGCCGTCGGCATTGTCGATCAGCTTGGCGACTTCGCTCATCATCCGCTTCTGGTGGTTCTCGTCCTGGCCGCCGCCGTCCATGACGATGCCCGCGGCTTCGTCATTGTTCTCGACGGCGTATTTCCAGCCCTTCATCGACGCGCGCACGAAACGCACCATCTTGTCCTCGAAGGCCGGATCCTTGAGCTTGTCTTCCGACGCATAGAGCCCGTCCTCGAGCAGGTCGTTGCCCATCGCCGAGTAGTTGAACACGGTGAGCTGTTCCGGCTTGTAGCCGGCGTCGATCAGCTGCCAGTACTCATTGTAGGTCATGACCGAGATGCAATCCGCCTGCTTCTGGATCAGCGGCTGCACGTCGAAGCTCTGCTTCAGCACTGTGACGCCGTCCGGACCACCTTCGGTCTTCAGGCCAAGCTTGTTCATCCACGCATAGAACGGATATTCGTTGCCGAAGAACCAGACGCCGAGCGTATGGCCTTTGAAGTCGGCTTCGGTCTTGATCGGGCCGTCCTTCGGGCAGACCAGCTCCATGCCGGCCTTCTTGAACGGCTGGGCGATGTTGACAAGCGGCACGCCCTTTTCGCGTGCGGCCAGCGCTCCACCCATCCAGTCGACGATGACATCGGCGCCGCCGCCGGCGATCACCTGCTCGGGCGCAATGTCCGGGCCGCCCGGCTTGATGTCGACGTCGAGGCCTTCGGCCTCATAGAAACCCTTGGCCTTGGCGACATAGTAGCCGGCAAACTGCGCCTGGGTGACCCATTTCAGCTGCAAGGTCACCTTGTCGGCGGCCATTGCCTGGAACGCGGCCAGCGACATTGCGCCGGCCAGAACGGGAATAATCAGCTTTTTCATTCTTTTACCCTCTGGAGTTAGTGCCCTTAAACCCACCGCCCCTATCCACCACGGACAGAGGGATGCCAAAACGTGACGGCTCTTTCGACAAGAGCGACCACGCCATAAAAGACCGAACCCGCAAGTGCTGCAACTGCGATTTCGGCCCAGACCATGTCGATGTTCATCCGCCCGACCTCGGTCGAGATACGGAAGCCCATGCCGACAACCGGCGTGCCGAAGAACTCGGCGACGATGGCGCCGATCAGCGCCAGCGTCGAGTTGATCTTCAGCGCGTTGAAGATGAAGGGGGCTGCAGCCGGCAGCCTGAGCTTGATCAGCGTCGGCCAGTAGCCCGACGCATAGGTGCGCATCAGGTCGCGCTCCATATGGCCTGATGCGGCCAGCCCTGCGACCGTGTTCACCAGCATCGGGAAGAACGTCATGATGATGACGACCGCCGCCTTGGACTGCCAGTCGAAACCGAACCACATCACCATGATGGGCGCCACGCCGATGATCGGCAGCGCCGAGACCATGTTGCCGATCGGCAAGAGCCCGCGCCGCAGGAACGGCACGCGGTCGGCGAGGATGGCAACGATGAAGCCGGCGCCGCTGCCCACGACATAGCCGAACAGCACCGCCTTGAAGATGGTCTGCCGCACATCGGCGCCAAGTATAGGCAGCGAACTGACGATGCGCACGCCGATGGCGCTGGGCGGCGGCAACAGGATGAAGGGAATGCCGGCGCCCCGCGTCACGGCTTCCCAGATGATCAGGATCCAGGCGCCGAAGATGGCCGGGATGATCAGGCGCAGCGCGTTCCGGGCCGAACCCGCCATAGGGCGAAGCCCCGACAGCACCGCCACGCAGCGCCAGCCGAGCAGCCAGGCGGCCGTGAGCAGCAGGAAGTACGGCGCCAATGCCGTGCCTTCGAACCCCGCAATGCCCGAGATCAGCAGCCAGGCAACGAGATGGGCGCCGACGAACAGCACGACGGCTTCCGCAAGCGATGGAATCCGGATCATCGAGACCAGCGCCGCCACGATCGCCAGGCAGAGCATCAAGCCCTTGGTTCCGAGATAAGGGTAGTTGATGCTGGCCGCCGGGTCCGCAAGAGCTGCTGCTTCCGGCTTCGACATGGCGCCGAGCGCCACCGCGATCAGGCACAGCACGATCGCCAGCACGGCTTGCCAGGAAGGTTTCAGCCAGTTCATGCCGGCCTCCCGCCCATGGCGCGATCGACGAGGCGGCCGGCAATACCAACCACCATGACCAGCAGTGCCGCCACGATCGAACCGGCGACCAGCGCCGACCAGATGTCGATGGACTGGCTGTAGTAGGCGCCGGCAAGCAGCTTGGCGCCGATGCCGGCGACCGCGCCCGTCGGCAGTTCACCGACGATGGCGCCGACGAGGCTCGCCGCCACCGCCACCTTCATGGAGGTGAACAGGAACGGCACCGAGGCCGGCACGCGCAGTTTCCAGAAGGTCTGCGAGGGGCTGGCATTATAGGTGTGCATCAGATCGAGATGCATGATCTCGGGCGAGCGCAGCCCCTTCACCATGCCGACGGTGACCGGGAAGAACGACAGATAGGTCGAGATCATCGCCTTCGGGATCAGGCCGGTGACGCCGATAGCCGCGAGCACCACGATGATCATCGGCGCCACCGCCAGGATGGGGATCGTCTGCGAGGCGATGATCCAAGGCATCAGGCTGCGGTCGAGCGTCGCCACATGCACGATGCCGACGGCGATGATGATGCCAAGCGCGGTACCGAAGGCAAAGCCGAGCAGCGTCGACGACAGGGTCACCCAGGCGTTGTAGACGAGGCTGCGGTTTGAATTGATGGGCCGCAGGAACGTGTTCTCGAAGAAGTTCACCGCCACCTGGTGCGGCGCCGGCAGCGTCGGCTTCGGCTGCGCAAGCGTCTTGCCGATGAATTCGACGGCGCCGGGCGTTTCGTTGGCACGGGTGTCGAGATCGCGCTGGAACGGCGCGTTGAGGATGACGGCGAAGACATACCAGAGGACGACCACCCCCAACAGGATGGAGGTGACCGGGATGAGCTTGTCGCGGAAGGAGTCCATCTAGCGGGCCGCCTCAATCATCATAACTGTGCCCTGCCCTCAACCCATCCCGCACGCGCGCCGCGATCGCCAAAAACTCCGGCGTTTCGCGGATGTCGAGCGGCCGCTCCTTGGGCAGCGTCGATTCGATGATGTCGCTGACCCGGCCAGGCCGTGGCGACATGACGACGATGCGCGTCGACAGATACACCGCTTCCGGGATGGAGTGGGTGACGAAGCAGATGGTCTTGTTGGTGCGTGCCCAGAGCTGCAGCAATTGCTCGTTGAGGTGATCGCGCACGATCTCGTCCAGCGCGCCGAACGGCTCGTCCATCAAGAGCAGGTCGGCGTCGAAGGCCAGCGCGCGGGCGATCGAGGCGCGCTGCTGCATGCCGCCGGAGAGCTGCCAGGGATATTTCTTCTCGAAGCCTGACAGATTGACGAGGTCGAGCGTGCGCTTGATACGCTCCGCCTGCTCCGCCCTGGACAGGCCCATGATCTCCAGCGGCAGCGCGACATTGCGTTCGATGGTGCGCCACGGAAACAGCGCGGCGGCCTGGAAGACATAGCCATAGGCGCGTTTCTCGCGCGCCTGCTCCGCGGTCATGCCGTTGACCGAGATCGTCCCCGAGGTCGGCTTCTCCAAATCGGCGATAACGCGCAGCAAGGTGGTCTTGCCGCAGCCCGACGGCCCGATGAAGGACACGAACTCTCCCTTGCCGATGGTCAGGTCGACATTGGACAGCGCCTGGACCGGCCCGTCATTGGTCTGGAAGGTGAGGCCAAGTTTGCTTGCCGCAACGACGGCTGGCGAAATCCCTGTCATCGGCCGTTGCCTGCCTGTTCTCGCCACAGGGGCGCCGGCCGGATTCCGATTGCTTTTATCGCGATGTTGTTTTCCACTTACCCTGTCCCATTTGGCCCTGTCCCACCAAGCCTGTCCCACTCAAATCGACGCCCGGAGTTCCCCGATGTCGCCCAAACCCACTTGTCATCTTATCCGCCCTGAAAGCACTTATGAAGGCAAGCAGGGTTTAACCTATTTCGCCGGCATCGCCACCGAGTCGGTCGGCTCCTCCGGTATCTGCATGCATGTTCTCACCATGCCGCCCGGCGCCCGCGCCAAGGCGCATCTGCACGAGAACCACGAAACGGCGATCTACGTGCTCTCCGGCGAGGTCCATACCTGGTATGGCGACCGGCTCGAGCACCATATCGTCGTCAAGGCCGGCGACCTCTTCTACATTCCGGCCGGCGTGCCGCATCTGCCGGCCAATCTGAGCAATGCCCCGTCCTCGGCCGTCATTGCCCGCACCGATCCCAACGAACAGGAAAGCGTCGTCCTGCTGCCGGAACTGGATGCGCTGGTCGCCTGAGGTCGACGGGATCGCCGTCATTTGCACCGCGAGACTTCCCCCATCACATTGCCGTCCGCATCGGCGATCGTCAGCTTCTTGGCGTTCTTGGCACTGCGCTTGATGGTGAAATTGGTCGGCGCCTGTCCGTCTTCGCCTTCCGCCTCGCATGTCGCCGTCACCACCAGCGATCCGTCAGCCTGCGCTTGCGTCTTCGTGAAGGTGCAGGCGCTGGCCGCGGTGATCAATTCCTTGTCGGTCAAGAGCAGCATCTGATCGGCGGCGACTTCCTGGCCGTTGCGGTTGATGCAGCCATATTTGTCGCCATAGGGCTTCGACAGGTCGATGCCTGCCGCGAAGGCCTGACCGGCGGCCAAAACGACGACCATCGCAACACACAGACCAAAACCGCGCATGCCCATCCCCCAGATCCCAATGCTCAAAACGTCACGAACATGATTGCAATGGTCCCATTTCCTCAAGGCCGGGAATGGTGACGAAGAGGCCATCCGCACCCTTGTTGGTGACCAGAATTGTTTCGATCGTCGTTCCCGCTTCGCCCTCGGCCGAACAGGTCGAACGCAGCGATTGCGTGCCCGGCGCCGATGTCAATTGCTGTTCGAACCGGCAGCCACTGCCATAGGTCTCGATGCCTTCGGCGGTCAGCAGGATATAGGCATCGCTGTCCTGATAACCGGCCTTCACGCCGGCACAGCCGACATCATTGCCCCAGGAGCCGGCCAGCACGCCGGCCGCGATTGCCGGGCCAGTGACAAACGCCGCCAAGACCAACAGGGTGAGCGCGGTGGAACGCGCCAAGCTCAAACCCCCGTCGCCGGGATGCCTGAGCGTTCCACCTTGCGCGGCGCCGTGATCTCTTTCCACGTCGACAGCGCCCGGTTGACAGCGGCGTTCGGCTCACGGCCGACGAACTGGCCATGGCCGGGCTTGGTCTTCACTTCGGCCTCCTCGATCGACAGTTCGCCGCGCGAGAAGACGAAGCGCGGCAGTCCGGTCACCTCGACGCCCTCGAAGACATTGTAGTCGATGACCGACTGCTGCTTCTTCGAAGAAATCGTCTTCTTGCGCTTCGGATCCCAGACGACGATGTCGGCATCCGCACCTTCGACGATGGCGCCCTTCTTCGGATACATGTTGAGGATTTTTGCGATGTTGGTCGAGGTCACCGCGACGAACTCGTTCATCGTCAACCGACCGGTGTTGACGCCCGTGGTCCACAGCATTGGCAAGCGGTCCTCGAGGCCGCCCGTGCCGTTTGGGATCTTGGTGAAATCGCCGATGCCGTTGCGCTTCTGCTTGGTGGTGAAGGCGCAATGGTCGGTCGCCACCACTTGCAACGATCCCGCCTGCAGGCCGGCCCATAGCGAATCCTGGTGCAGCTTGTTGCGGAAGGGCGGGCTCATCACGCGGCGCGCCGCGTGGTCCCAGTCCTTGTTGAAATACTCGGTCTCATCCAGCGTCAGGTGCTGGATCAGCGGCTCGCCGAACACCCGCATGCCCTTCTGCCGCGCCCGGCGGATGGCCTCGTGGCTCTGCTCGCAGGAGACATGCACGACATAGAGTGGCACGCCCGCCATGTCGGCGATCATGATGGCGCGGTTGGTGGCCTCGCCTTCCACTTCCGGCGGCCGCGAATAGGCATGGCCCTCAGGACCATTGTTGCCCGCGGCGAGCAGCTTTTGCGAGAGTGCTGCAACCACATCGCCATTCTCGGCGTGCACCAGCGGCAGCGCGCCAAGGTCGGCGCAGCGCTGGAACGACGCGTACATCTCGTCGTCATCCACCATCAGCGCGCCCTTGTAGGCCATGAAGTGTTTGAACGAGGTGATGCCCTTGTCGACGACGGTCGCCATCTCGTCGAACACCTGCTTGCCCCACCAGGTGATGGCCATGTGGAAGGAATAGTCGCAGGCAGCCTTGGACGTCTTGTTGTCCCACATCTGCAGGGCTTCGAGCAGCGACTGCTGCGGCGCCGGCAGGCAGAAATCGACCACCATCGTGGTGCCGCCTGCGAGCGCCGCCCGCGTGCCGGATTCGAAATCGTCGGCCGAATAGGTGCCCATGAACGGCATTTCAAGATGGGTGTGCGGGTCTATGCCACCGGGCATGACATAGCAGCCGGTGGCATCATACTCGTGATCGCCGTGCAGGTCCGAGCCGATGGCGACGATCTTGCCGTGGCTGAACAGCACGTCCGCCTTCCACGAGCGGTCGGCGGTGACGACGGTGCCGTTCTTGATGACTTTGGTCATTTTCTTGTTCCCTTGTTCTCTTCGCGCTTCTTTATGAGCGGCGTTTGGAATCTAGATGTCTAAGTTCACTCCACGATGACGGCCGTCTCCACAACCGCGTGGAACAGCACGTCGGCACCGGCCGAGGCCCATTCCTTGGTGATCTCTTCCGCTTCGTTGTGGCTGAGGCCATCAACGCAGGGGCACATCACCATGGCCGTCGGCGCCACGCGGTTGATCCAGCAGGCGTCATGGCCGGCGCCGGAGACGATGTTGCGGTGAGAGTAGCCAAGCCGTTCGGCGGCATCGCGGATCGCCTTGACGCAGCCCTTGTCGAAGGTCACCGGATCGAAATGGCCGACCTGCTCGATCTTGTATTTGATGTCGAGCGCATCGCAGATCGTGTCGATGCCTTCGCGGACACGCGCATCCATGGCGTCGAGCACTTCCTTCTCCGGCGACCGGATGTCGACGGTGAAGACGGTTCGCCCGGCGATGATGTTGCGCGAATTGGGATAGGCTTCCATATGGCCGACCGCCCCGACGGCGTCGGGCTGGTAGTCCATGGCGATCTCGTGCACCAGTTCGATCACCCGGGCCATGCCGAGCCCGGMATTGCGGCGCTTGGGCATCGGCGTCGAGCCGGTATGCGCTTCCTTGCCGGTCAGCGTCACCTGCAGCCATTTCAAGCCCTGGCCATGGGTGACCACGCCGATGTCGATGTCTTCGTCCTCGAGGATCGGCCCCTGCTCGATATGCAGTTCGAAGAAGGCGTGGATCTTGCGATCGCCGACCTTCTCGGTGCCCTTCCAGCCGATGCGCTCCAGTTCCTCGCCGAATTTCTTGCCGTTCTTGTCCGTGTGCTCATAGACGTCGGCCTGGTCGAGCACGCCGGCGAACACGCCCGACGCCATCATCGCCGGCGCAAAGCGCGCGCCTTCTTCATTGGTCCAGTTGGTGACGACGATGGGATGTTTGGTCTTGATGCCGAGATCGTTGAGCGAACGCACCACCTCCAGCCCGCCGAGAACGCCAAGCACGCCATCATATTTGCCGCCGGTCGGCTGCGTATCGAGATGGCTGCCGACATAGACCGGCGGCAGGCTGGGATCGGTGCCTTCACGGCGGGCAAACATGGTGCCCATCTCGTCGACGCCCATTTCGAGCCCGGCATCATCGCACCAGCGCTTGAACAGATGCCGTCCCTCGCCGTCCTCGTCGGTCACCGTCTGGCGATTGTTGCCGCCGGCAATGCCGGGGCCGATCTTCGCCATTTCCATCAGCGAATCCCACAAACGGTCTGAATTGATTCGCAGATTCTCGCCGGGTGCGGCCATTCAAAGTCCTTCCATTTCATGATCTGGGCGGGTGGCGGTTCCCATCGCCACCCGCCCAGATAAAAGCGAGTTTAGTCTATCGACCGCAGCACTTCACGCACATGGTCGATCAGTTCGTTGATCTGGCCCTTGGTGATGATCAGCGGCGGCGACAGCGCGATGATGTCGCCGGTGGTGCGGATCAGCGCGCCGCGCTCGAACGCCTTGACGAAGGCCGAGAACGCGCGCTTGGTCGGGCTGCCGGGGATCGGCGCCAATTCGATCGCGCCAATCAGGCCGATGTTCCTGATGTCGATGACATGCGGCTCGCCCTTCAGCGAGTGCAGCGCGTCCTCCCAATAGGGCGCCAGTTCCTCGCCCCGGGTGAGCAGGCCCTCTTCCTTGTAGGTGTCGAGCGTGCCCAGGGCAGCGGCGCAGGCAATCGGGTTGCCCGAATAGGTGTAGCCGTGGAAGAACTCGATCATGTGCTCGGGGCCGGTCATGAAGGCGTCGTGGATTTCCTTCTTCACGAACACCGCGCCCATCGGGATGACGCCGTTGGAGACGCCCTTGGCGGTGGTCATGATGTCGGGCGTGACGCCGAAATAATCGGCCGCGAACGGCGCGCCGAGACGGCCAAAGCCGGTGATGACCTCGTCGAAGATCAACAGGATGCCGTGCTTGGTGCAGATTTCGCGCAGCTTCTGCAGATAGCCCTTGGGCGGCAGGATGACGCCGGTGGAGCCGGCGACCGGCTCGACGATGACCGCAGCGATGGTCGAGGCATCATGCAGGGCAACGATGCGCTCCAGTTCGTTGGCGAGTTCCGCGCCATATTCCGGCACGCCTTTCGAGAAAGCGTTCTTTTCCGGCAGATGCGTGTGCGGCATGTGGTCGACGCCGCCCAGCAGCGTGCCAAACATCTTGCGGTTGGAGACGATGCCGCCGACCGAGATGCCGCCGAAATTGACGCCATGATAGCCGCGCTCGCGGCCGATCAGGCGGGTGCGCGCGCCCTCGCCTTTCATGCGGTGATAGGCGATCGCCATTTTCAGCGCGGTCTCGACCGATTCGGAACCGGAATTGGTGAAGAAGACATGGTCCATCCCCTTGGGCGCGATGTCGACCAGGCGGTTCGCCAGCTCGAACACGATGGGATGGCCCATCTGGAAGGCAGGGGCGTAGTCGAGTTCGGCGGCCTGGTGCTGGATCGCTTCGGTGATCTTCGGACGGCAGTGGCCGGCATTGACGCACCACAGACCCGCGGTGCCGTCCAGCACCTTGCGGCCATCGCTGGTGGTGTAATGCATGTCCTTGGCGGACACGAACATGCGTGGCGCCTGCTTGAACTGCCGGTTTGCCGTGAACGGCATCCAGAAGGCGCTGAGATCGTTCGGCGTGACTTTCAGCCGGTTGGACATGACCAAGACTTCCCCTTGTAATCTGTTTCGGTGCGTCCAACGCTTGGTCTTTGCGCCGTTTTCATGCTACGCAAATTTTGACCGATTGGACAAACGTTAGCACCGCCCTGTCGGCGGTCAAGGGATTACTAGCGGAAATGCGGCTCCTGAAGTGCGTTCCACAGCCCGGGGAAAAACTGGTCCAGAGAATTGGTCCAGATGCCCCTGAACGCGAGATTTGGCAACGTGAGGGTTCGCAACGGTGAACACCGGCACGGAAGCCCCTCGCCGCACCCGCATCCAGCAGGAAAAGCGCGAACTTATCCTGGAGGCGGCACTCGAAGTGTTCTCCACCCATGGCTTCCGCGGCTCGACCATCGACCAGATCGCCGAAGCCGCCGGCATGTCGAAGCCGAACCTGCTCTATTACTTCCGCCGCAAGGAAGACATTCACGAGACGTTGATGCAGCGCCTGCTCGACACATGGCTGGCGCCGCTGCGCGAACTCGACGACATCGGCGATCCGATGACCGAACTCAGGAGCTACATCAGGCGCAAGCTCGAAATGGCGCGCGATTTCCCGCGCGAGAGCCGGCTGTTCGCCAACGAAATCCTGCAAGGCGCGCCGCGCATCATGCCGCTGCTGGCCGGTGAGCTGAAAACGCTGGTCGACGAGAAGGCCGCCGTCATCAAGGGCTGGATGCGCGCCGGCAAGATCGCCAAGACCGACCCCTGGCACCTGATCTTCTCGATCTGGGCAACGACGCAGCATTATGCCGATTTCGACGTGCAGGTCCGCGCCGTGCTCGGGCCGAACCGCGGCGGCGACGGCCGCTTCGAGGACGCGGCGAGGTTTTTGGAGCAGTTGTTCCTGGATGGGCTGAAGCCGAAGGGCTGACTGTCGCGAAGGCTCAGGCGCTGCGCCGCTCGGCCGGAAGGTCGTCGAGCAGTTTCTGCAGCTTGGCGATCGAGTTCTGCTCGGCCATCGGCGTGTAGACGACCAGCCTCATGTCAGACCCATCGTCGATCGACAGGCTCATATGCTCGAATGTCATCGGACCCGCAATCGGGTGCCGGACGTGCTTCAGCCCGGTCAGCCTTCGTGCCACGTCCCTTAGAGGCCACCAGTCACGGAACTCGGGGCTCGAGCGCATCATCAGCGCGATCAGCCGGTCGAAATCGGGATCACCGACATATTTGGCGCTCTCCGCGCGAAACGAAGCGAGCACCACGCGGGCAAGCTCTTCCCAGTCGACCAGCAAACGGCGGTGATGCGGGCTGGTGAACACCATGTGGACGATGTTGCGGGCGTCGCCCTCCAGCAGGCCGTAGTCGCCGAACACCGCGACGGCCGCGTCATTCCAGGCGAGCACGTCCCAGCGCCGGCCAACGACGTAGGCGGGTTGCAGGACAAGGCTTTGCAACATGTGCAGCAAGGGACCATCGGCTTTTTCCGGCGCGGCGACGCGGCGCTCCGGCTGCTGGCGTCCGGCAAGGATGAACAGATGCCGCTTCTCGACGGCGTCCAGGCGCAGCGCCTGGCTGAGCGCGGTCAGCACCTCCACGGAAGGCCGCACGTCCCTGCCCTGCTCCAGCCAGGTGTACCAGGTGGTGCCGACACCGGCGATCATTGCCACCTCCTCGCGGCGCAGACCCGGCGTGCGGCGCCTGAGGCCGGTCGAGATGCCGGTGGCCGAAGGTGTCAGCCTTTCGCGCCGCGAGCGCAGGAAAGCGCCGAGCTCGCGCCGGCGGCTGTCTTCAGCGGAATGAGAGGGAGCGTCCATGAAGCTACTATAGCAGTACTGATACCAGGATAAAGTTTGAACTGTTTGAGATCGACCCCACGGCCCATCTTGGGTTCAGAGCAGCAGACAGGAGGCTCCAAGAATGGACCTGAAAGACAAGACAATCCTCATCACCGGTTCGACCGACGGCGTCGGCCGCGTCGTCGCGCAGCGACTGGGTGCCGCCGGCGCCCGCCTGCTGGTGCACGGCCGCGATGCTACGCGCGGAAAGGCCATCGTCGACGAGATCGAAGCGGCCGGCGGTAAAGCCGAGTTCTTCGCCGCCGACCTTGCTTCGCTAGCGGAGGTTCGCCGCCTCGCCGAGGCCGTGCGTCGCCGAACGGACCGGCTCGATATCCTCATCAACAATGCCGGCATCGGCACGGCCGGCGCCAAGAGACAAGTCAGCGCCGACGGCTACGAACTGCGTTTCGCCGTCAACTATCTCGCCGGCTTCCTGCTGACCTCGGAGCTTCTGCCGCTGCTGAAGGCCAGCGCCCCTGCGCGCATCGTCAATGTTGCCTCGGCCGGCCAGCAGGCGATCGACTTCGGCGACGTCATGCTGACGAATGGCTATAGTGGCGTGCGCGCCTACTGCCAGAGCAAGCTGGCGCAGATCCTGTTCACCGTCGATCTGGCGGAACAGCTGAAAGGCACCGGCGTCACCGTCAACGCGCTGCATCCGGCGAGCTACATGAACACCACCATGGTCCGGCAGGCCGGCGTGACGCCATGGAGTTCGGTCGAAACCGGCGCCGAAGCCATCGTCAATCTCGCCGCCTCACCCGCGCTCGAAGGCCGAAGTGGCCTCTATTTCGACGGCCTGCGCGAGGTCCGTGCCGACGCCCAGGCTTACGACGCCGAGGCCAGACAGCAATTGCGAAGCCTGAGCCTCGACCTCGTCGGCCCAGCCTCCCCGAAATCCAGGGAACAGCATTCATGACCAGCAAAACCGAACACACAGTCATCATCGGCGGCTCGTCCGGCATCGGCCTGGCAGCCGCGCGAAAACTGCTTGGCCCAGGCATGAAGGTGACGATCACCGGGCGCAACCAGGACAGGCTCAACAGCGCCTGGAAAAGCCTTGGCGGCGCCGCCGACAAGGCTGCATTCGATGCGTCGAAGCCGGACGAGGTGCGTCAATTCTTCGAGCGCCTCGGTCCGTTCGACCACCTCGTTCTGGCCGCGAGCGGCGGCAAGGGCCTCGGCCCGTTCGAGACGCTCGACCTTGCCGATCTCGGCAGCGGCGTCGAGGAGAAGGTGCGGCCGCAACTGTCCTGCCTGCAGGCCGCCTTGCCGACGCTAAGCAAATCGGGATCGGTGACCTTCATATCGGCGGTGTCGGCCCAGGTCTCGATGCCTGGTGTGGCCGGCATCGGCGCCATCAACGGCATGCTCTTGACCGTCGCGCCGATCCTGGCGGTCGAACTGAAGCCGCTGCGCGTCAACGTCGTGGCGCCCGGCGTCATCGACACGCCGTGGTGGGACTTCTTGCCCGACGAACAGCGGCAGGCGGTCTTTGCCGAATATGCCGGCAAGACACCGGTCGGTCGCATCGGCCGCGCCGAGGATGTCGCCTCGGCGATTGCCTTCCTCGTTTCCAACGGCTTCATGACCGGCCAGGTGCTGACCTGCGATGGCGGGTTGCGGTTCGCGGCCTAGAGCAATTCCAGGAAAAGTGTGGAGGGGTTTCCCGTCCGGAATTGCGTCAAGCAGAGAGCCAGAGCGGTTCGCCGCTCTAGCTTCGCCCTTCAGAGCGACTGCGCGATGAGCGTCAGGAACCCTCCGCTCAGCGCGACATTGCCGACGAAGCCGTTGATGCGCGCCGCACGGTCCGGGCCCTGATGATCCCAGAAATTGTGGAACATCGGCGTGGCGACGATCAGGAACAACACCAGCACCGCGCTGGCGATTGCCACCCATAGCCCGCCCATCACCAGGGCGCCGGCAATGATCTGGAGCACTATGCCGGCCCACAGCGCCGGCCGTGCCTGCGGCACGCCGCGCGCGGCCATCAGCCCGGTGAGGAAGGCCGCATTCTGGACATTACGCAGGCCGGCGAAGACGAAGGCGCCGCCGAGCAACAGGCGGCCAAGAAACAACAGGCTTGAAGGCAAATCGGCAGGCATGAAACACTCCCTTTGAAAAACAGGGAGCGCCGCCTCCTCGACGGCGCTCCCATGGCGATAAAAATCAGGCCGCCTTGGCGGCCGGCATCGGGTGAATGGCCTGGAACGGAATGCACAGCCGGTTCCAGGTGTTGATCATGCCGAGCGCAACGGACAGCTTCACCAGTTCCTCTTCCGAGAAATGCTCCAGCGTGCGGGCATAGAGTTCGTCCGACACGCCATTGTCGGCAATCAGCGTCACCGCTTCGGTCCAGGCGAAGGCGGCGCGCTCGCGCGGGGAAAACAGCGGCGATTCCTTCCAGGCCGCGACGAGATAGAGCCGCTGTTCGGTTTCGCCGTCACGCCTCGCTTCGCGGCTATGCATCTCCACACAGAAGGAACAGCCATTGATCTGCGAGGCCCTGAGCTTGATCAGGTGCAGCAGGCTGACCTCCAGCCCGCATTCGTCGACCGCCTTGTTGAGCGCCGACACCGCCTTCATGATCTCCGGCGCCTTGGCGAAGAATTGCATCCTCTGTTTCATGGTCTGTCCTTTCACAATTGCTTTGGAGGGGTTGAACTGGATTTCTGCGGCCGCTGGTGGCGCGCCACGAAGGCGCAGCTCGCGGCATAGGATCTCGGATCGCCTTCGGCCGCGTAGTCCACCACGACATCGGACAGCTTCACTTCGGCCAGCGCTGTCCGATAGGCGCGCTCAGCTTTCAGCATCGCGGCATTGATGCCGCAGGGTTTGACATAGGCCGAGGCATCGATCTTGACCGGACCGTTGCGGCGGATTTCGCCGCAGCGAAACGCCGGCTCCCGCCCTTCGACCGCCAGCACGATGTCGAGTAGGGTGATGCGCTCGGCCGGCCGGGCCAGCCGGTAGCCGCCCGCCGGGCCCGGCACCGATTCCAGGATGCGCTCGGCGGTCAGCATGTTGAGATGCTTCAGCAGATAGCTCGGCGACAGGCCGAAACACTCAGCCAGGGCCGCGCCCGGCATGGTGCTGTTGCCCTCCACGCTCGCCAGCGTGGCCGCGCAATGGATGGCCGCCTCAACGCCCTCGCCCAGCTTCATGGTGCCAATCTCCTATTCATGGATATCTTTTATCGTGGATAATTCTTATCTGCAATAAGAAAGTGCAGCCCCCTGCTTTTGAAACGAGAATACGTCGGTGATTGGCGAAATCGGCGATGACAGCGTCTTTCTCCCCGTCACTATACGAGGAGAAGGGAGCTGCCGCGCCCTCGGCGCCCTTGTCGTGACGAAACCCTACTCCGCGGCCACCTTGGCCATCGGGTTGTTCGGGTGCGTGGTCCAGTTGGCGTAGACCGGCGACACCGGCTTGCCGGTGCGCTCGTCCATGGCACCCGCGGCCAGCGGCTCCATGGTGATGCAATTGTCGACCGGGCAGACATTGACGCAGAGATTGCAGCCGACGCACTCGGCCTCGATCACCTCGAAATGCCTGACGCCATTGACCATGTTGGTGATCGCCTGGTGCGAGGTGTCCTCGCAGGCGATATGGCAGCGGCCGCATTTGATGCAGGCGTCCTGGTCGATACGCGCCTTGGCGACATAGTTGAGGTTGAGATACTGCCAGTCGGTGACGTTGGGCGTGGCGCGGCCGATGATGTCGTCGAGCGAGCGGTGACCCTTCTCGTCCATCCAGTTTTCGAGACCGGCGATCATCTCCTGCACGATCTTGAAGCCGTAGGTCATCGCCGCCGTGCAGACCTGCACATTGCCGGCGCCGAGCGCCAGGAATTCGGCCGCGTCGCGCCAGGTGGTGATGCCGCCAATGCCCGAGATCGGCAGGCCGCGCGTTTCGGGATCGCGCGCGATCTCGGCCACCATGTTCATTGCGATCGGCTTCACCGCCGGGCCGCAATAGCCGCCATGCGAGCCCTTGCCGTCGATGGTCGGCATCGGCGCGAAACTGTCGAGGTCGACGCCCGTGATCGAGTTGATGGTGTTGATCAGCGACACCGCGTCGGTGCCGCCGGCATGCGCGGCCCGCGCCGGCTTGCGGATGTCGGTGATGTTGGGCGTCAGCTTGGTGATGACGGGCATGCGCGTATACTGCTTGCACCAGCGTACCACCATTTCGATATATTCCGGCACCTGGCCGACGGCGGCGCCCATGCCGCGTTCCGACATGCCGTGCGGGCAGCCGAAATTGAGCTCGATGCCGTCGGCGCCGGTCTCCTCGACCAGCGGCAGGATGGCTTTCCAGCTTGCCTCTTCGCAAGGAACCATGATCGAGGCGATGAGCGCGCGATCGGGCCAATCCATCTTGACCTGCTTCATCTCGCGCAGATTGGTCTGCAGGTCGCGGTCGGTGATCAGCTCGATATTGTTGAGGCCGAGCAGGCGCCGGTCGGCGCCCCAGATCGCGCCATAGCGCGGACCGTTGACGTTGACCACCGGCGGGCCTTCCTCGCCAAGCGTCTTCCACACCACGCCGCCCCACCCTGCCTTGAAGGCGCGGATGACATTGTAGGCCTTGTCGGTCGGCGGCGCCGAGGCCAGCCAGAACGGATTTGGCGATTTGATGCCGACGAAATTGTTGCTGATATCTGCCATGACAGGTCCCTTTCAGCCGAGACGAAGAAGCAGTTCGACGGGTGCGAGAATGCCGCCTTCAAGCGCGGCGGTGAGATTGGCGATCTTGGTGCGGGCGTCTTCGCCCATGACGAGGCCGACGCCGGGCGGCGGCTTCTTGCCCTCGGCCTGCGCGGCGGCCATCCGCGCGCGTATCGCGGCGAAGAATTCGACGGCGAAAGCGCCGCGCTGCCGCTCAGTGATTACGGAAAACACCGCGGCCGTGGCGGCCGAGCGATAGTCGTCGGGCGTGGCGACGAAGGACATGGTCTCGTTGGAGGCCCACGGCAGCGGATAGGTCAGCGCGCCGTCCTTCAACCGCATCACGTCGTAGACGGCGAAGACACCGCCCGGCCGCAGCACGCGCGCGGCCTCGCTCATCAGCTTTTTCTTGTCGGGAAGGTTCATGCCGACATGCAGGATCATGGCGGCGTCGAAGCTGGCATCGGCGAACGGCATGTCCAGCGCGCTGCCCTGCACGAAGTGCGTCTTGTCGGCCATTCCCGTGCGCTTCGACAGGCTGGTCGCGATGTCGACATAGCTTTGCGTGAGATCGATGCCGGTGACATCGGCGCCGGCATCGTTGGCGGCAAAGCGGGCCGGACCGCCCACGCCGGAACCAATGTCCAGAAGCCTGGCTCCAGGTTTCAAACCCATCTGGCCAAGCAGTTCTTTTGTGGCGGCGATGCCGCCAATGTGGAATTCGTCGACCGCTTCGAGATCACCGGCACGCAAATGAGCAATGTCCACGCCAGTGTCAGCAAGCGCGGCAAGGATGCGCTGCTCAAGACCTGCTATGTCGTAGTGACGGGCGATGCCCGGTTCCACCGTCGCCATGATCCTTATCCCTGCGTCAGACTCCTGTGTATGCTCTCCGCGGCATCGCGGCCCTGCGCGACCGCCGAAACCGTCAGGTCATCGCCGCCAAAGATGCAGTCGCCGCCGGCCCAGACTTTCGCCAGCGAGGTGCGCCCTTCCGCATCGACCTTGATACGGCCGGCTTCGAGTTCGATCGCGGCGCCGCTGCCATTGAGCGCGGCCGGGACAAAACTCTGGCCGATGGCCTTGAACACCTGGTCGGCGACGAGTGTCAGGGTCTCGCCGGTGCCGGCAAGCTTGTCGCCTTTCAATGCCGTGTACTCGAGTTCGATGCCCGACACCTTGCCGGCCTCGGCGATCACCCGCTTCGGCTGCAGCCAATGGCGGATGGTGACGCCGTTGGCGGCGGCCAGATCCTGTTCGAACCCGGAGGCGTTCATGTGCTCCTGGCCGCGCCGGTAGCAGATCGTCACCTCCTCGGCGCCGAGCAGCTTCGACTGCACGGCGGCGTCGATCGCCGTCATGCCGCCGCCGATGACGACGACGCGGCGGCCAACCGGCAGGCCGGAGAGATCGCTGGCCTGGCGCAATTCGGCGATGAACTCCACCGCATTGGTGACGCCAGCGGCATCCTCGCCATCGGCGCGCAGCGCATTGACGCCGCCAAGCCCCATGCCGAGGAACACCGCGTCATAGTTGCGGATCAGGTCGGAGAGTTGGTAGTCGCGGCCGAGCGCCTTGCCGTTCTGGATGTCGATGCCGCCGATCGCCGTGACGTAGTCGACCTCGGCCTGGGCGAAATTGTCGACGCTCTTGTAAGCGGCGATGCCGTATTCGTTGAGGCCGCCGGCCTTCGGCCGCGCCTCCAGTATGGTGACGTCATGGCCATGGCGGGCGAGCCGGTGCGCGGCGGCAAGGCCGGCCGGGCCGGCGCCGACCACGGCGACCGTCTTTCCGGTCGCTTCCGGGCGCGCATAGAACTGCTTGTTCTCTGCCATGGCGACATCGGTGGCGTAGCGCTGCAGGCGGCCGATCTGTACCGGCTTGCCTTCCGCCACCTCGCGCACGCAGACCTCCTCGCACAGCGTCTCGGTCGGGCATACGCGGGCGCACATGCCGCCAAGGATGTTCTGGTCGAAGATGGTCTTGGCCGAGCCGATCGGATTGCCGGTCGAGATCTGGCGGATGAACAGCGGAATGTCGATCGAGGTCGGGCACGCGTTCATGCATGGCGCGTCGTAGCAGAAATAGCAGCGGTCGGATTCGACCAGCGCCTCATGGTGATCGAGCGGCGGATGCAGGTCGGAGAAATTATCCGCGTACTGCTCGGCGGCAAGCCGCCCGCCGACGATACCTTCCTTGAACTGGCCTTCTGGCATTGTCAGTTCCCCATGTTTTCGTTTTGGGGAAGGCTAGCACGTTTTATTTTTTTATCAATTGGTCAATTTTCAGCGCAAGTCGCTGAAAAGGCTCGATAAAAACATGATTTTTTTACTCATGTTATGCTATGGAGGGCTGCTCTTGCCGAGATCGATGGTCCTCGCCGGCCGGCCGGCCATAGAGCGCCCGGACCTCGTCCGCCACCAGTTCCTGCAGCCGCCACAGATTGCGGTCATGGATGCCGAACGCTTCGAGGTGGCTGACCGTGTTGTAGAGATATTCCGCGCCCGAGCCTATATGGCCGCAGGCCCGGGCCAATATGCCGGCCACTCTGTCCAGTGGTTGGCCGAGCGACGTTCCCCGCCCCTTGACGCCAACCCAGAAACCCAGCACCCGCAGCCCGCCCTGCGCCGTATGCACCGGCAGCCAGCGGACCGAACTGACGCTCTCATGGTCGCTGATCTCGCGCCGCAGCAGCCTTTCGATCTGGGCCGGCTTTTCGCCCTCCGGCAAGCGGTAGATCACCCCGTTGCAGCGTCCGCCTCGTTCGAGCGCCATCATTAGCCCCGGCTGTGCGGCGCTGCCGCGCCAGCGCACCATGTCGAGGCAGAAGGAGCGGTGCCAGCCGAACGCCGTGGCGAGCCGTTGCTCGACCGATTCGAATTCCGGTTTCCAGATCAGCGAGCCGTAGGCGAACACCCAGAGCGGCCCCTCGTCCGCTTCCGCGGAAAGCCGTATTGCAAGCGTCCGGAAATCCTCGTCAGTCAGCTCGGTCCAGCTCGGGTCAGGGCCGGGATCGGCTTCTTCCCTGTGGCACAGTGCGACAAGCTCAGGCGTGAGCGACATCTGGCGTGGCAGCGACATCTGGCGCATGAACAACCCCCTTGCCGTACAGAAATCGAAAAACGTGGAATACGCAACCGGGGAACGCATGTCATGGACAAGGCATTATTGTGCGGGCGGTTGTCGGATGTCCGCCTCCAGGATCGTCCTGCGGTGGATCGGACAACGATCGATGCTGAACGGTGAGGAGACCGACCATGCCGAAATCCCCAATGCCCTTCTTCTGGTACGAGCTGATGACTTCGGACCTCGACGCCGCCGAGGCCTTCTACACCAAGGTTGTCGGCTGGACGGCGCAGCCCTTCGACAAGGCGCCCGGCATGCCGCGTTACATCGTCATGAATGTCGGCGAGCGCGGCGTCGGCGGGCTGATGACCATGCCCGAGGATGTCAAGAAGATGGGCGCTCCACCGGCCTGGCTCGGCTATATCCACACCAAGGACGTGGACGCCTCGACGAAATCCCTGAAAGCCGCGGGCGGCGGCGTCCACTGTGAACCCAGCGACATTCCGGGTGTCGGCCGCTTCGCCGTCGTCGCCGACCCGCAAGGCGCGACCTTCATGTTCCTGCAACCCAACCGCCCCGACCAGCCCGTTGTGCCGGCCAGCACGCCCGGCCATATCGGCTGGCACGAGCTTTACACCAGCGACTGGAAGGCCGCGTTCGACTTCTATTCCGGCCAGTTCGGCTGGGCCAATGCCGGCGATTTCGACATGGGCCCGATGGGCACCTACCAGACGTTTACCGCCGGCCCCGAATCCGGCGGTGGCATCATGAACAAGCCGCAGCAGATTCCGGTTCCGGTCTGGCAGTTCTATTTCAACGTCACCGGCATCGACGCGGCGGCGAAGCGCATCACCGACAATGGCGGCAAGATCCTGATGGGGCCGATGGAAGTCCCCGGCGGCAGCTGGATCGTGCAGTGCCAGGACCCGCAAGGCGCGCATTTCGCGCTGATGGCGCCGGTGCGCTGACGGCAACTCCGCAGGCTCGAAGCGACGGCCTTTCATCGCACCACCGGTGAAAGGCCGCACCCTCTGCTTGGCCGTCTTACTCCGGCGTCAGCACCGCGACCTTCAGCTCGGCCTTTTTCGCGCCACTGAACTGGACAGTGGCCGGGCCGGCCGCAAGCTTGAAGCGCACGCTCTTGCGGATGCCGGGGCAGGTTTTCACACCGCTGTAGCCCGCCGACTTGATGGCCTTGCCGTCCTGGATGACATCGATCCAGGCCTCGCCCGACAGGCTGATCTGGATGGCGCCTTCGGCCGGCACGTCCACACTGGCGACAGCACCGAACGTGCCCTCTGCCGGCGCGCGCTCGGGGGGCAGCGTAAAACCGGCTTTTTCCGCCGGAACCAATGCCAGGTCCGCGGCGGCGCCCACCGCCAGTTCCGCTCCAGCCGGCGTCGCGGGCGCCGCGGCAAACAGCGCCTGTTCCCGCGTCACAGGCCATTTGAAAGCCTCGCAGCCGGCGTCCTCGGCCATGGCGAGGCTGGTGCCTGCAAGGAGTGCGAATAGGCTGACGACGACTTTTTTCATGGCAAGGGAACCCACAGGTTTAGAGTGTCCATATCAATACAACCATAGCGATACAAATGCAACCCTGGCGAGAGTGATATGAAAGGACATACCGGGGAACATTTCCAATCACCGATTGTTGATGGCGCGCCATGGGAAGTGAATGGTCCATCGCCGGGCAACAATCTATGGCCGGACCGGGAGGGTGAAAATGGAGTTTCAGATGAAGCTTTTCGAAAGCCTCTCCCGATACCGACCGCAGGCGCTCGGCGTGCTGCGCATCATGACCGCGCTGCAATTCATCGAGCATGGCAGCCAGAAACTGTTCAACTTCCCCTTCAGCGCCCAGCCCCATACCCTCACCGGGCTGACGACGGCGGCCGGCATCCTCGAATTCGCGGGCGGCATCCTGCTGGCTCTCGGCCTGTTCACGCGGCCCGTCGCGTTCCTGCTGGCCGGCGAAATGGCGATCGCCTATTTCATGGCGCACATGCCGCGCGACTTCTTCCCGGCCAACAATGGCGGCGACGCGGCGATCTCCTTCTGCTTCATCTTCCTCTATCTGGTCTTCGCAGGCGCCGGCGCCTTCGCGCTGGACAATCGCGGCAAGGCCTGACGTCCCCGCGGGGATGAGCCATCATCCCCGCATCCGTTCGAAATTCGCATCGAACAGCGGTGCCGCCTGGATGCGCGCCGCATGGCGTTTGCCCAGCAATTCGATCTCGAAGCCGTCGCTTTCGTCGGCAATCTCCTTCGGCACATAGCCGACGGCGACCGATTTTTTCGAATGATGGGCATAGCCGCCCGATGTCACCCAGCCGCGCACCGTGCCGCCGAACCAGATCGGCTCGTCGCCGATGACGTCGGCATCGTCCGCGTCGACGATGAAGGCGCGCAGCCGCAGTTTGCCGCCTTGCTTGCGCTCGGCCAGCGCCGCCGCCTTGCCGATGAAATCGGCCTCCTTGCCATAGGCGACAAAGCGGTCGAGCCCGGCCTCGAGCGGCCCGTAGATCGGCCGGTATTCGCGCCCCCATGAGCCGTAGTTCTTCTCGAGCCGCAGCGCATTGAGCGCCCGTGAGCCGAACAGGCCGATGCCGAGTTCCGCGCCCGCCGCCATCAACGCATTGAATGCCGCGCGCTGGTATTCCGGCGCCACCCAGATCTCGTAGCCGAGGTCGCCGGTGTAGCTGACGCGGCCGACCAGGCACGGCGCCATGCCGATATCCATCCTGGCCATCGCCATGAACGGGAACGCCGCGTTGGAAACATCAGCGCGGCTGACCTTGGCCAGGACCTCCCGCGCTTTCGGCCCGGCAATCGCAAGGCCGGTGAGTTTCGCGCCCAGCGCCTCGATCCGGACCGAGCCGTCGCCAGGCAGATGCGCCTCGAACCAGCGCATATGGTACTGCTCGGCAATGCCCGAGCCGGCGAGGAACCAGCCATCGCCGCCTAGGTTGGCCAGCGTGAAATCGCCGATCAGCCTGCCGTCGTCTTTCAGCATCGGCGCCAGCGTCATGCGGCCGGGTTTCGGCAGTTTGCAGGCAAGCATACGGTCAAGCCAGGCCGCTGCCCCCTCGCCTGTTACCTTGTATTTGGCGAAGCTCGAAATCTCCGCCAGGCCAACGCCGTCGCGCACCGTCGCGACCTCCCTGGCGACATGGGTGAAATCGCTCGACCGCCGCCAGGAGAATTCGTCCTTCACGCCTTGCGGCGCGTACCAGAGCGGCACTTCCAGCCCATAGGCGACACCCCATTGCGCGCCCTTGGCCGACAACAGATCGTAGACGGGCGTTGTCTTGAGCGGCCGCCCGGCCGGCAGTTCCTCATTGGGGAAGCGGATCGAAAACCGCCTGGAATAGTTTTCGCGAACCTTGGCGTTGGTGTAGGCCATCGTCGCCCAGTCGCCGTAGCGCGCCACATCCATGGCCCAGATATCGGCGCCGGGATCGCCCTCGATCATCCAGTTGGACAGTGCCAGCCCGACGCCACCGCCTTGGCTGAAGCCAGCCATGACGCCGCAGGCGACCCAGAAGCCCGGCAGGCCGCGCACCGGCCCGACAAGCGGATTGCCGTCGGGCGCGAAGGTGAAGGGGCCGTTGATGATCTGTTTGATGCCGGTGTTCTGGAAGGCCGGAAAATGCCGGAAGCCGACCTCCAGCGACGGCGCGATGCGGTCGATGTCGGGCGCCAGCAATTCATGGCCGAAATTCCACGGCGTCTGGTATTCCGACCACGGCTTGTTGGCCTTCTCATAGGTGCCCATCAGCATGCCGCCGCGCTCCTGGCGCAGATAGAGCTCACCGTCGAAATCGACGGCGTGGATGATCTCCGTGCCGGTCTTGGCGTTCCAGTCGGCGACTTCCGGCATATCCTCGGTGATCAGGTACATGTGCTCCATGGCCAGCACCGGCAATTCGAGCCCGACCATGCGGCCGACCTCGCGCGCCCACAGGCCGCCGGCATTGACGACATGTTCTGCCACCACCTCGCCCTTGTTGGTGATGACGCGCCATAGGCCGTCGGGCCGCCGCACAATGTCCTCGACCTTGGTGAAGCGTTCCACCTCGGCGCCAAGTTTGCGCGCGGCCTTGGCATAGGCGTGTGTGACGCCGGAGGGATCGAGATGCCCGTCCTCCTTGTTGCGGACAGCGCCGACGAACTGCTTGGGGTCGAGCAACGGCATCAGTTCGGCCGCCTCTTTCGCCGAGATCACTTCCAGGTCGATGCCGAGATAGCGGCCCTTGGCGACGACACCGCGCAGCCAGTCCAGCCGCGCCTCGGTCGCGGCGAGCAGCACGCCGCCGGTCAGGTGCACGCCGGTCGCCTGTCCAGACAGTTCCTCGATCTCCTTGTAGAGGCTGATCGTGTATTTCTGCAGCTTGGCGACGTTGGGGTCGCCATTGATCGTGTGCATGCCGCCCGCCGCATGCCAGGTGGAACCCGAGGTCAGTTCGTCGCGCTCCAGCAGCACCACGTCGGTCCAGCCATGGCGGGCCAGATGGAACAGAACAGAACACCCGACGACACCGCCGCCAATGACCACGACCTTTGCATGCGATTTCATGGATTTTTCTCTGATATCAGTGAGTTGGATGGGTAAGTGGATTCAAGACGGGAGGCGTCACGGCTCGCCTTGCCCGATCGCTTCCTTGCGCCTGGCGACATAGGCCTCCAGCGCCTCGCGCACGGCGATGTCCATCGCCGGCTCGACATAGTCTTCCAGCGCCTTCTTCCACAGCCGCGTCGCACGTGCGGTGGCGTCGAGGCTGCCAGCCTCCTGCCAGGCTTCGAAATTCTGCCAGTTGGACAGCATCGGCTGGTAGAAGGCGGTGGCGTAGCGCTCCAGCGTGTGCGGCTCGCCGAAGAAATGGCCGCCGGTCGGCACCGCGCCCAGCGCCTCGACTGCCAGTTCCGCCTCGTCGACCACGATCGGCCGCAGGAACTCCATCATGTGCTGGATCATCTCGACATCGATGATGAATTTTTCGAACGACGCCGTCAGCCCGCCCTCCTGCCAGCCTGCGGCATGGTAGACGAGGTTGCCATGGCCGAGCACGGCGCCCCACAGCGCCATCAGCGTCTCATAGGCGCCTTGCGCATCCGCCGCGTTGGAGGCCGAGCCCGGCGTCGTCCGGTAGGGCAGTCCGTAGCGCCGCGCCAATTGCCCCGAAGCGATGTTGGCCTTGGTGTTTTCCGGCGTGCCGAAGGCCGGAGCGCCCGACTTCATGTCGACATTGGAGGTGAAGGCGCCATACATGACCGGCGCGCCCGGCCGCACCAACTGCGTCAGCACGACGCCGAACAGCGCCTCAGCGTTCTGCTGCGCCAAGGCGCCCGCCAGCGTCACCGGGCTCATCGCCCCCATCAGCGTGAACGGCGTCACCGCCACCGACTGGCCGAATTCGGCCATGGTCATCAGCCCCTCGGCCATCATCTCGTCGAAGCGGCGCGGCGAGTTGACGGAGATGATGGTGGCGATGCCCGGATCGTCGCGCATCTGGTCCAGCGTCAGACCGCGCGCGATCGCCATCATCTCGATGCCGTCCAGCGCCCTGCCCCGGCCGATCGCCGAGACATGGAAGCTTTTGTCGGTCAGCGTCAGATTGGTGAAATATGTGTCGAGATGGCGCGAATTTGCCGGCAGCTCGACCGGCGCGCAAACCTGGTTGCCGAGCATATGAATGCAGTTGAAATGCTGCGCCAGCCGGGTGAGATCGGCGTAGTCGCGCAAATTGCCGGCGCGGCGGCCGCGCTCCATGTCGTGCACATTGGGCGGCCCGGCKACCAGCGTGAAATTGATGGTGTTGCCGCCGAGATGGATCGTGTTGGCCGGGTTGCGTGGCGTCAGCGTGTAGTTGGAGCGCGTCGTCTTCAGCGCCTCGTCGACCATGCCGCGATCGATGCGGACATTGGCCGAGGCGTGATCGACCCTGGCACCCGCCTTCTCGAACAGCGACAGCGCCCGCGGGCTCATCACCTCGATGCCGAAATTCTCCAAGATATGCATCGAAGCCTGGTGGATCGCCTCGATCTGCTCTGGAGACAGCAGATCCATCGGCGGATAGGGATTGGTCACCCGCCTTTGCGGCAGCTGCGGGATGGGCGCCGGCCCCCGGTTGCTGGTGCGATCGGCGCCGCGCTTGCGTCTTGGTTCGTTCATGCCCGGCATCAAAGCCTCGGCCAGCCAGGCAAGCTGTCAGAAATACGCCGTTTGCGGGCGTGATTTTAGCCAAGGCGGCATTTGCGCAGCGTCACTGTATAAAAAGCGGCAGAAAGCGTCGGAATATCAACATGGCTTTTTCCTGCGCGCTCGCGCCGGCGAAGCGTTAACGGCGGCAGCAAGACTCCTTTTATGATTTCGGCCTATTGCTCACCCAATGCGTAGGTCGAGTTTTAGTAGAATTGTAGCGATTGGCGTGTTGCTGGCACTTTCGGCCTGCGCGACCGCGCCCAGTCACATCAACAATGTCTGTGCCGTCTTCGACCAGAATGACGGCTGGTTCGACAATTGGCAGTCGGCGGCCGAACGCACCGAGCAGAAATATGGCGTGCCGGTCCCGGTGCTGATGGCGACGGTGCGCAAGGAATCCGGCTTCAAGAGCAATGCCCGGCCGCCGCGCACCAAGCTGCTCGGTTTCATTCCCTGGAAGCACGTCTCTTCCGCCACCGGCTTCTCGCAGGCGCTCGACGGCACCTGGTCGCAATATCAGCGCGAAACCGGCAACTGGGCCGCGCGGCGCACCAAATTCGCCGACGCCGTCGATTTCGTCGGCTGGTATCATTCCAAGACCGCGGACACCTACGGCGTCGCGCGCAACGACACCTACAATCTCTACCTCGCCTACTATCTCGGCTGGACCTCCTATGGTCGAGGCAACCGCGGCGACGCCGGCGTGCAGGGCTATGCCCGGGCCACCGACAAGATGGCGCGGGACTATGCTGAACAACTGCGGCAGTGCGGCTCCTGATACCTGCCTAGGGTTAGTGCCGCTTCGTCGTGTCTTTCGGCTTCGAAACACCGGTTTCGGAAACCTCGTCGCGCACTTCGTGGCGACGGGCTCGCATGCCGGCCTCGCTTTGCTCCACGGCTTCCCCGATCTGGTCGGCTTCCGCGCTGCCCGTTTTGCCACGCGGCCGCTTGGGCGCCGATCCAGTCGGACCCGGTCCGCCGCCATGCGGCGCATTGTCCGGCACCCCCTCATGGGCTGCGTGTTCCTTGTCGAACTTGATCACCGGCTCCATCTTGGCCAGCACGTCGTCGGATAGCCAGCACAGGCTCATATGGCCATCGCCAAGATGCTTGACCGGCGGAACCTTGGTCTCGCACAGATTGTCCGGCACCAGCTTCTTGTAGCCGCAGCGTGTCTGGAACGGACAGCCGGACGGCGGGTTCATCGCCGAGGGGATGTCGCCTTCGAGCACAATGTGCTTCTTGACCACGCTGGTATCGGCGATCGGGATCGCCGACAAAAGCGCCTCGGTATAGGGATGATAGGGCGGCGCGAAGATCTGGTCGGTCGTGCCTTGCTCGACGATGTAGCCGAGATACATGACGACGACGCGGTCGGCTATGTAGCGCACGACCGACAGGTCGTGGCTGATGAACAGCATCGTCGTCTTGTTCTTGCGCTGAATGTCCATCAGGAGTTCGGTCACCGCCGCCTGCACCGACACGTCGAGTGCCGAGACCGGCTCGTCCGCCACCACCACCTTGGCGTCGCCGGCAAAGGCGCGCGCCACGCCGATGCGCTGCTTCTGGCCGCCGGACAGCTGGCGCGGCTTGCGGGTCTCGAAGGCGCGCGGCAGCTTCACCAGGTCGAGCAGTTCCAGCATGCGCTTGCGCCGGTCCGCGACCGTCTTGCCGACATTGAACTTCTCCAGCGTGCGGATGATCTGCGAGCCGACCGAATGGCTGGGATTAAGCGTATCGAACGGGTTCTGGAACACCATCTGGATCGACGACACGGTGTCGACGCTGCGGCTCTCGATGCCGGTCGACTGGATCTGCTTGTTGCCCAGCGTGACCGTGCCTGAACTCGCCGTCTCCAGGCCGAGCAGCACCTTGGCCAGCGTCGACTTTCCGCAGCCGGATTCACCGACGATGGCGACGGTCTCGGATTCGCGCGCCATGAAGGAGATGGTCTCGTTGGCCTTGACGACACGGCCCTCGCTCGAGCCGAACACCTCGCTGCCGCCGACCTTGTAGTATTTCCGCAGATCCTCGATCTTGAGCACCGGCGCGCCGGGCACGACGCGCTCATTGACCTTCTTGGCGCCGGGCGGCAGTGCCTCCCAGTCGATCTCGTTGAAGCGCACGCAGCGCGAGAAATGGCCCTCGTGGCCGGCGACCTCAATCATCGGGATTTCGGCGGCGTTGCAGACTCCCTCGACGAAATGGTGGCAGCGCGGACCGAAATTGCAGCCCTTGGGCCGCTCATGCGGCAGCGGCAGCTGGCCGGGGATGGCAATCAGCGGCCGCGAATTCTTGTCGGCGCCCGGCAGCGGGATCGAACGGAACAGCCCTTGCGTATAGGGGTGCCGCATCCGGTCGAACACGTCCTTGATCTTGCCGGTCTCCACCGCCTCGCCCGAATACATCACGGTGATGCGGTCGCAGGTTTCGAGGATGAGGCCGAGATTGTGCGACACGAAAATCATCGAGGTGCCGAACTTTTCGCCTAGCCCCTTGACCAGCTCGACGATGCCCGCCTCCACCGTCACGTCGAGCGCCGTCGTCGGTTCGTCGAGCAGAAGCAGCGCCGGCTTCGACAGCAGCGCCATGGCGATGACGATGCGCTGCTGCTGGCCGCCGGAGAGCTGGTGCGGATAGGAGCGCATCATACGCTCGGGATCGGGCAGCTTGACCGCGCGCACCATTTCAAGCGAGCGTTTGTAGGCCTCTTCCTTCGACACCTTGTCGTGGATCAGCGGCACTTCCATCAATTGCTGGCCGACCTTCATCGCCGGATTGAGGCTGGCCATCGGCTCCTGGTAGATCATCGCGATCTTGTTGCCGCGGATGGCGCGCAGCTCCTCCTCGGAGAGCTCGCCCATGTCCTTGCCCTGGAACTTGATCTTGCCGCCGACGATCTTCCCGATATTGGAGAGGTCGCGCATGATGCCCAGCGACACGGTCGACTTGCCGCAGCCGGATTCACCGACGATGCCCATCGCCTCGCCAGGCATGACCGTGCAGGAAAAATCCATGACCGCCGGTATTTCGCCCTTGCGGGTGAAGAAGGAGATCGACAGGTTTTCGATCTCGATGATCGGCTCTGCGGGATTTCGAACTGCCTCGTTCATGGGTCGCTCCAATCCAATTTTACCAGATGCGGGCCAGAGCCCGTCAATCAATCTTTCATCGATTGTTCACGCAGCGAGTCGGCCAACAGGTTGAGCCCCAGCACGAACGACATCAGCGCGATCGTCGGCGGCAGCGCCGGATGGATGAAGGAGCGCAGCAGCCGGCTGGCATCCTTGATCGCCGTGCCCCAGTCGGGGCTTTCCGGCGCCAGGCCGAGGCCGAAATAGCCCAGCGTGCCGAGCAGGATGGTGGTGTAGCCGATGCGCAGGCAGGCGTCGACGATCAGCGGTCCGCGCGCATTGGGCAGGATCTCCCACAGCATGATGTACCAGGGCGATTCACCGCGCGTCTGCGCCGCCGCCACATAGTCGCGCGTCTTGATGTCCATCACCAGGCCGCGCACGATGCGGAACACGCCGGGGCTGGAGGCAAACACCACCGCCACGAAGATGTTGAGCTGGTTGGGATCGATGTGGACGATGTGCAGCGGGTCCTTGTCGAACACCAGGCCCAGATAAATCCAGCCGCCGACGATCAAGGTGATGCCGAGCAGGATGTACAGCCGGTCGGGCCGGTTCTTGTAGCGCGTCCAGAACAGCACGCTGAAGAAGATGATTGGAAACAGGAAGAACACGCCGGCCATGGCATAGGGGATTGGCGTGTCCATGATGCCCGGCGTCACCAGCAGGTAGAACAGCAGGATCACCGGGAACGCCAGCACGAGGTTGGCCAGGAACGACAGTACGGTGTCGATCTTGCCGCCGTAATAGCCGGCAGGCAGGCCAAGCGTGATGCCGACCATGAGCGCGAAGCCGGTCGCCGCCGGCGCGATGATCAGCACGATCTGGCTGCCATAGACCATGCGCGAAAACACGTCGCGCGCCAGCTTGTCGCCGCCGAACAGATAGACCAGACCCGACTGCGGCTCGACCGCGCCCGGCAACACGTCCTTCATCACGGGGACCTGGGCCAGCGGATCGAAGGGCGAGATGGTCGCCGCGAAGATCGCCGTGAACAGCCAGAACAGGCAGATACCGACGCCGACGATGCCGACGCCGCTGTCGAACAGCTGTCCGTAGAGCGCGAGCTTCTTCTTGTAGGCGAAGCTCGCGCCCATGACGATGATGAGCGCGATCCACACCGGCCAGAAGCGCGACAGCACTTCGAGAACGACGGTGAAGGCACTGATATATTGGACCTGCATCCGCTTCGCCCCCTACTGAACTCTGATACGCGGATTGAGAAACGCGTAGCCGACATCGGAAATGAGCTGCGTGATCAAGACGATGAACACCGAGACCAGCGAGCAGCCGAGCAAAAGGTCGATGTCGTTGTTGCCGGCGGCCTCGACCAGCGTGTAGCCGAAGCCCTGGTAGCGGAACATCACCTCGACGATGACGACGCCGGTGAGCAGCCAGGGAAACTGCAGCATGATGACGGTGAACGGCGCGATCAGCGCGTTGCGCAGCGCGTGCTTGACCACCACGCCGCGGAAGGAAAGGCCCTTCAAGCGCGCGGTGCGGATATATTGCTGCGTCATCACCTCGACCATCGAGGCGCGCGTCATGCGGGCGATGTAGCCGATGCCGTAGATTGCCAGCGTCATCACCGGCAGGGTGAAATTGTAGAAGGTGATGCCCTGGCTCGCCGAGGCGGCGGAGCCGTTCAGCCAGCCGAGCCATGAGGCGAAGATGACGGTGAAGATGACGCCCGACACATATTCCGGTGTCGCCGTCGAGGCGATCGAGGCCACCGAAAGCACCCGGTCGGTTCGCGACCCCTCGCGCATGCCGGCCAGGATGCCGATCAGGAGCGATACCGGCACCATCACCGCCAGCACACAGAACATCAGGATGCCGGTGGCGCCAAGTGCCGGGAACAGCTTGGAGGCGACGGTCGTCTTGAACTTGGTCGAGCAGCCGAAATCCCCTTCGAGGACGCCGGCGAAGGTCGGCACGACCGGATCGTTGCAGAAAGTGAAACGCTGCGTCGGCTTACCCGTTGCCGGGTCGGTCACCGGCTGCTTGGGCAGCAGGCCCAGCCACTGTCCGTAGCGGGCGAAGAAATTCTGCCGGTAGCCATGGTTGACCAGCCAGTCCTCCAGCTGCTCGGCCGACGTGTGCATTTCGGTCTGGCTGATCGCCAGCTTCTTCAGATTGGGTTCGAGGTTGATCAGGAAAAAGACGATCATGGTCAGGCACAGCATCGTCAATGCCATGGTGCCAAGGCGCCTGATAATGAAGGAAAGCATGGCGGCCCCCTGCCGGTCTGGTTGGGGTTGGAGCCTATTGAAAAACCACTTCGGCCGCGATGGCGGAACTGGCTGTCAAACAAGCCCTCGGATGCAATCAACCCAGTTTATTGCACGACCTCGCCAGAGGAGTCCGCAACTTTTGCTGCGCCGACTTCTGGTTTTGGAATCATGCGGAGAGCGGGAGGAAGGGGCGAGCCGCCCCTTCCTCCACTTGGCCTGATCACGCCTGGTCGAGCCAGACCTTGCCGTAGTCACGCTCGAAGGTCGGATGCATCTTGTAGTTTTGCACCGCCTTGACCGAGTGGCTGTAGAGCTTGCGCCAGTAGGGCTGGATGATGATGCCGGAATCCTGCAGGATCTGCTCGATGTCCTTCATCATTTCCTTGCGCTTGGCCGCGTCGGCGACCGCAAGCGCGGCATTGAGCTTGGCATCCCAGTCGGGATTCGACCAGCCAGCCTCGTTCCAGGCCTCACCGGTGCGATAGGCGATGGCCAGAACCTGGACGCCGAGCGGGCGCATGTTCCAGTTGGTCATCGACAGCGGATACTTCGTCCAGTCGTTCCAGAACGTCGAGCCCGGCAGCACCGTGCGCTTCACCTTGATCCCGGCATCGCGCAGCTGGGCGGCGATCGCGTCGCCGGTGTTCTTGTGCCAGTCCTCGTCCACCGTGATCAGCTCGTGTTCGAAGTCGGCTTGGCCGGCTTCCGCCATCAGCGCCTTTGCCTTGGCCGGATCACGGGCAATCTTCGGCAGTTCGTAGTATTCCGGATGGATCGAGCAGACATGGTGGTTTTCGGCGACCGAGCCGGCATTGCCATAGCCGAGCTGCAGGACGACATTGTTGTCGACCGCGAGCTGCAGCGCGTTGCGCACCTTCTGCTCGCCATAAGGCTTGTTGTTGACGTTTGTGCGGCAGACGATGGTCGAAGCCGTGACGATCTCCGACTTGACCAGGTCCATCTTGTCGAGGATCGACACATAGTCGGCCGACGTTTCGAAATTGGTATGCACTTCGCCAGCCTCGAAAGCGCTGACCATGGCCGCCGGATCGGTGCCGTAGTCGATGAATTCGATGCCGTCGAGGAACACTTCGCCGTCCCACCACTTGTTGTCTTCGCGGCGCTTGTAGACGACTTTCTGGCCGACGTCGTAGGAGACGAGCTCGAATGGACCGGTGCCGATCGGGCAGGCCTTGAAGTCGCCGCCCTTCTCGTCGAAAGTCTTGTGGACGATCAGGCCGGGATAGTCGCACATGTTGGGGATCAGCGCGATGTCAGGCTTGCCGAGCTTGAGCACGACGGTGTGGTCGTCCGGCATGGTCACGGCGCTTTCGTCGAGCTTGTCATCCTTGACCAGCGAGCCGAGGCGGCCGGGCATCGAATTGCCTTCGGCCTTCTTGTCGGCCCAGCGCTTCAGGTTGAAGACGACATCAGAGGCCGTGAAGGGGTCGCCGTTCGACCAGGTCACGCCCTTGCGCACATGCAGCGTGTACTGGGTGGCGTCGTCGTTCACGTCCCAGCTTTCCAGCAGATAGGGGCGGAACGTATATTCGCTCGTGTACTTGACCAGCGGCTCGAGTGCCTGGCGTTCGGCATTGGCAATTTCCGACCAGTCGGCCTTGCGAGGATCCTTGGGATCCTTGATCCACTGCGCGACCTTCAGCGTGCCGCCTTTCTTGCCTTTTACCTCTTCCGCCCTTGCCGGCGTCGGATCGGCGAGACCGAGAAGGCCATAAGCCATCGCCGTCGAGGCGCCGAAGACGCTGGCCATGGCCAGAAATTCGCGGCGATCGACCTTACCTGCCTTGGCTTCTTCGGCCATGGCCAGGATGTGATCCGGAACGCGATCGCCATTACTCTTGTAGATCGTCATGACTAACTCCCATTGTTGGCTTTCCGCCGATTAACATTCCGCATCCAGGCCATCATGTCAAAGACAGCTTGGATTGGGAACATGTTGGAGAATGTGCAACTTTGAAAAGGGAGCGGTACGCGCGATAGCGACAGTCTTGACGCAAAATTGCTAGTGCGCCCAGATTTCGCCAAAATCTACTCAAGGCGATTAAACTGAGACATTGGCGCGGGTTGCGACAGCGCCAGCCCTGGCCATGGTGAGGGCCAGGCCCTCAATATTCCTTTTCGTAGAAGATGCCGCCCTTGGCCTCGCCGGCATCCGTCGCCTCGCCACGCAACTTGACGCCACGCCCGACATTGAGGTCGATGGTCGCCTTGCCCGAACCGGGCTTGTCGCCCTTCTGGATGGTCACATAGGTGCGGTCGTTGAGGTACTTGCCGGCCGAGACCGCGGTGCCGCCCTGGTCGTCGGTGGTGACGTCGAGATCGTCGACGCCGATGGCGCTGCGCAGATTCTCCAGCAGCGACGTCGAGCCGCCGACACCGGCCAATTGCCCGGCCGCCTCGGCCAGCTGCGCGATCTGCAGCGGCGACAGGTTCGACATGGACCGGCCGAAGATCAATTGCGCCAGCACCTCGTCCTCCGGCAGTGCCGGCACCGAGGAGAAGGTGAATTTCGGATTGGTCGCCTCGCCCGACACCACGATGGTGACCGTGGCGCTGGTCGTCGTCGTGGTCGCCGTCAAATTGAGATAGGGCACCAGCGAGCCGGAGAAGCCAACAGTGCCTTCGGTGAAGGTCAGCCGCTTGCCCAGGATCGACAGCCTGCCGCGCTGCAAGGTGAAGGTACCGACCGCCTGCGGCGACGAGGCCGGGCCGGTCAATCTCAGCGAGCCGCCCAGTTCGGCATCGACGCCCCTGCCCTGGATGAATATCTGGTTCGGCGCGTTGACGGTGACGTCGAGCGCAAGCCCGCTGCCGCCGCTCTTGCCTGACGTCGTCGCCGGGCGCAGCGCCTTGTCCTGCGCCCTCACCGCGCCGGGCGCATTCTTGTGCTTGACGTCGAGCGCCGAGAGCGAGCCCGGCAATTTATCCGGAACCGTGATGACGGTCTTGGCCAGGTTGACGGTGCCGGCAATCACCGGTGCCGATACCAGCGGCCCCTTGATCGTCAGGTCGCCGCCGAGATTGGCGGTCACCACGCGTCCGTCCGTATAGCGCCCGTCGGTGAGCTTGATCGACAGGTCGGCGGGAAAACCTTGCGCCGGGTTGATGCCGACCGTGCCGCTGGCCGACAGGCTGCCGCGCGTCGACAATGTTCCGGTCAGCCGGTTGATCCTGGCCACGCCGCCGCCAATCGAGACGTCGGCCGTGAGATCGTTGACGGCCAAGCCCGAGCGCGCATCGACCAGCCGCGCACCGGAAGTGCTGACGCTGCCGCCGATGACGGGCGACGTCGCCGGACCGCGCACCTGGACGTTGACGTTGGCCGTCCCCGTCAGCGCCAGGCCCTGCGCGGCAAGTTTCTGGCTGAGCATGCCGAACGGAACGGCGCCATTGAAGTCGAGCACCAGCGCCGGCGTGCCCGCCGTCGTCACCGTGCCGCCGCCCTTGAGGCCAAGGCCGGCGCCGTCGCTGACATTGGCGTTGAACGTCAGCCTGTTGCCGGCAAAAGTGCCGGACGACGACACCCCCACCGCGCCGACACCGGCACCGCGGGTCTGCGACGTCTGCACGCCCGCCGCGTCAATATTGAAGGCAACGGAAGGGCTCGCCGGCGCACCGGTCACCTTCACCGTCCCGGAAATCGAACCGGCGGCGTCGAGCCCGCGCGAAAAACTGTTGGCGAGCGACATTGGCACCTTGGCCAGCGTCGCATTGATGTCGAGCGCCTGCCCGACCTTGCCGGTCACCGTCGCCGTGCCGCCGCCAAGGTTGAGCACCAGCCGGTCCAGCGTCGTCGTGCCGTTGGCAATGCTGACCGTCGAAGCCTGGGCGATGGCCGCCTTGATGCCCTGGACAGTCGCCTCGCCGGAAGCGAGTTCTATGGTGGTGGTGCCATTGGCCACCTTCACGCGGCCCGCGGCCTTGGCGGGAATGCCCTTGACCGTGGCGCCGCCTGAAAAGCCGGTCCAATCGCCGTCTCGCTTGAGATCGACATCGATGCCGCTGATCACGGTGCCGCCCGATGTGACGGTGCCGGCGCGGATCTTGCCCGAGATCACCGGTGCGGCGAGATAGTTGGCGATCAGCGCGTCGATGGAAACCGCCTTCGCCTGCAGGTCGCCCCGCGTGATCGAAGCGGTGGCCGCCTTGATGGCGACCTGGGGTGCCGCGCCATTCCTGGTGAAGGCGATCGTGCCGCGCACGTCGCCCTCCGCCTTTTCCAGCGCCAGTGCGGCGAGCGGGCCGATATCGGGCAGGTCGAGCGAGATGGTGCCCTCAGGCACGAATTTGTCGTCAAGCGCCAGATCGCCCGAGATCTTGTTCTTGCCCAGCGACAACAACAGGCCGTTGATGGCGCTCTTGCCGTCCGCCGTCGCCAGCACGGCGCTGCCTTGCAAGGCCTGTCCCGCGACATTGCCGGTCAGCTGCACATTCGCCGCCGGGTTCGCGGCATCCGCCTTGCCGGTGGCCGTAAGCTTCAACCCGGTGATCTCGCGCGACGCAACCAGCAGCCGATCGCTGTTGACCGTCAGCGACAGATCCGGCGCGATGGCCGGCCCCTGGACATTCAGTGCAAAGGCGATGGCGCCCTTGGCGTCTTTCGACAGCGGCGAGATATCGGCAAGGGCGCCGGTGATGTCGGCTGCCAGTTTGTTGTCGGCAAGGCTCGCTTGCCCCTGCGCGGTCAGTCCGCCCGAGACCAGCTTCAGCCCGTCGACATTGATGCTGCCATTGGGATCGCGCTTCAGCGTGGCGCTGATCTCAGCGCGTTCGCCAAGCATGCCGCGCGCCGCCGCCGGCAAGGCCGATGACGGGGCATCCGCGTTCAGCTTGAGGTCGATGGCACCGTCACGCAGGGACACATGGCCGGCGACCTGGCTGTTCAGCGCATCGCTCTTGAGCGAGCCGCTGTCGATGGCGACGCCGTCCGACGTCAGCCGGGCGTTGAGCGCGGCCGTCACCTTGCCGGCGATCAGCGGTGCGATGGCGGCATTGTCGAGACCGACCTTGTCCACCGACACCGTGCCGGAAACCGGTCCGGCGCGGTTCTTGAGGTCGAACGCATCCGAATGCAGTGCGAGCACCAGTCCGTCCACCTTCGCCGGGCTGGTGGTCACCGAAGGCAGGATCGCGGAGACGTCCAGGCGGGCCTGCGTGCTCTCGCCCGCCACCTTTGCAGACAAGGACCGGATCTCGATCTTCACCGGGCTCGCGGCGCTGCCGACCGACAGGGGCAGGCTTGGTCCCGACGATGTAAGGTCGAGGGCAAAATCGCTGGCGCCGTTCGGATTGATGGTGCCGGAGGCCGTGCCTGAAATCTTGTCGCCGGAGAGCGTCGCATGGTCGAGGGCGACGCCGCCGGCCAAGGTATAGGCGCCAGCCGCATCGACAGCGAGCGGCCCGAGCCCTGCCTGGCGGGTCTGGCTGGTTTCGACGCCAGCCAACTGCGCGTTGAATCGAACTTCGGGGGCGGCCGGCGTTCCCGTCACTTGCGCCGTGCCACCGAGCGTGCCTACGGCATCGAGGCCTGGCGCAAAATCATTGGCGAACGCCGCCGGCAGCGCGGAAAACTGTGCCGCGAGATCGAGCGTCTGGCCGGCGCTGCCCGACAGCGTCACCGAACCGCCGCCGACATCGAGCGCCAGTTTTTCGATGCTGGTCGTGCCATTGGCGATGCTCAGCGTCGAGGGCGCAGCGATTGCCGCCTTGATGCCGCGAACCGTCGCCTCCCCCGAGGCGATCTCGACGCTGGTGGTGCCCTCTGCGATCTTGACCCGGCCGGCGGCGGTCGCCGGAATGCCAGCGATGGTGGCGCCGCCGGTGAAATTGGTCCAGTCGCCGTCACGCTTCAGGTCGACGCCGATGCCGCTGATTTCGGTGGCGCCCGAGGTGACGCTGCCGGCCTTGATGGTGCCCGAGATCGCCGGCGCCTTGAGATAGTTGGCGATCAGCGCGTTGACCGCGATCGTCCTGGCCGTCACCTCGCCGCGCGCGATCGAGGTGCTCTTGGCGTCGATGGTGACGGAGGGCGCATCACCTTCCTTGGCGAACAGGATGGTGCCGTTGATGTCGCCGGTCACGGCCTGGCCGGCAAGTGCCGCAAGCTGGTCGATCGCGGGTGCGGCGAGCGTCAGCGTGCCGAGCGGCATGAACTTGTCATCGAGCGCCAGGTCGCCGGAAACCTTGTTGTCGCCGAGCGAGACCAGGAAACCGTTGATCGAGCGCTTGCCCTCGCTGGTCACCAGCGCCGCCTTGACGTCGAGCGGCTGGTCGTTGACCGCGCCGGTCAGCGAGACGTTGGCCGAGGGGCTGGCTATGTCGGCCTTGCCGCTTGCCGTCAGCTTGATCGCCTTCACCGTGCGTCCCGAGGCGGTCAGGCTGTCGCTGTTGGCGGAAACGGTGAAATCCGGCGCCGTCCTGGCGCCGCTTGCCGACAGCGCGAAATCGACGCCGCCGGCGACCGGCACGCCGACCATCGGCGACAGCACCGAAACGTCGCCCAGCGTGCCCTTGATGTCGGCCTGGATGTCGCTGCCTTGCGCACTGGCGGTGCCGCTGGCGCTGAGCGAGCCCGAGGTCAACGAGATCGAATTGGCGGCAAAGGCCCCTTGCGGGTCGCGCGTCGCGGCGGCCGAGAATTTCACCCGCTCGCCGAGCACCGAACTGATCTGCGGCGGCAAGGCGGTCGACACCGCATCGGCATTCATCTTGAGCTGCATCGACAGATCGGCAAGCGCCACCGTCATGGTCAGCGAGGCGTTCAGCGCATCGGAGCGAAGCGTGCCCTGATCGATGGTGATGGCGTCCTTGCTCAGCGATCCACCGAGGTCGACATCGACCTTGCCGGTGATCAGCGGCGCCAGCGTCGCCACATCGGTTTTCAGCCCGCCTGCCGTCAGCTTGACGGCAAACGGCCCGGCGCGGTTCTGGATGTCGAAGCCGTCGGAATGGACCTGCGCCGAAATATCGTTGAGCTGGGTGCCGCCCGCCACCACCGAAACCAGCGCGGCGCCGATGTCGATGATCGGCGCCTTGCCGTCGCCAAAGGCGCGGGCGGTGATGTTCCTGATGACCACCGTGATCGGCTGTGCCGCATTGCCCACCGTGATCGGCACAGGTGCGCCTTTGGCCGCGATTTCAACCGACAGGTCGCTTGCGCCGGCCGGGTCGGCTATGCCGGTCGCGGTGCCGTGGATGGCATCGCTCTCGATGTTGGCGCGGTCAACACTGATGCCGCCGGCCGACGTCGCGGTGCCCGCGACATCGAAACTGGTCTTGCCGGTAAACAGCGGCCGCAGATTTTCCGGAAGGAAAGGCGCGAACGCGCCGTCGCCCTTGGCCTCGACGTGATTGCCCTTGTCGGTGAGTTGATGGCGGCCGGTCAGCTGTGTGACGATCTTGCCATCGACCATGAACGTGGCGATGCCGTTCCAGTTGGCAAGCGGTCCCGTGCCCGAGACGGCTATTTCGACCGGTGGCGCATCGGGCAGCTTGAGCAGATTGGCAATGATGCCTCCGGCCGGCTCCGACGCCTTGAGGTCGAGGTCGAGCCTGTTGTCGGCAGGCGCAAAATGGATCTTGGCGTCGACATTGCCTTGCCTGCCGTCATGGCGGGTGACGTTGAGCACCGTTTCGACCGCCAGCGGCGCCGCGTCGGCCTTGAGCATTCCCTTGGCGGCGAGTTCGGCGATGCCGCTGCCAGCCAGTTGCTGGCCAAGCGCGATTTCCGGCAGGTCGATCTGCCGGATGTCGATGGAAACCGGCAGCGTTGCGCCGCCACTCGGTGCCGGCTGCGGCTCGCCGGCAACCGGCAAGCGTGCCAGTTCGACGCGCTCGGCCGCGATGCGGTCTGCGTTGAAGCTCTTCGACAGCAATGCAAGCGGCGACCAGTCGACGGCGACCTTGCGCGCCACCAGCCACGCACCCTGGCGGTCTTCCAGCACCACATGGTCGACGCTGAGCGCCCCCGACCAGATGCCGTCAATGCCACTGACCGTGACCTTGCGGTCGTCACTCGAGGCCAGCCGCGAAATGATGCCGGCGAGATTGTCGCGTCCACGCTCGGTCTTGGTCAGGACAATGAGCGCGCCGATCGCGCCCGCGACCACGATCAGCAGCGTGTAAAAGACAATGCGAAGGATGCGCCACACCGTCTTCATGTCAGAACGCCTGCCCGATACCGGCATAGATGCCGAAACGCGGATCGCCGGGATCGCGGTTGAGCGGCACGGCCGCATCGATGCGCAGCGGCCCGAACGGCGTGACGTAACGCAGGCCGACGCCGGCGCCGACCTTGACGTCGGAGAAATTGGGCATCGATTTGGTCGACACCGTGCCGGCATCGACGAACGGCACGATGCCGATCGTATCGGTGACGGCGATGCGCATTTCAACCGAGGTCTCGAAGAAGGACAGGCCGCCGATCGGCTGGCCGGTGAAGTCTTTCGGGCCGATGCCCTGATAGGCATAGCCGCGCACCGAACCGCCGCCGCCGGAATAAAAACGCCGGTCGGCGGGAACGTTCGCCAGCCCGGTGCCGACGATCGAGCCGATGGCGACGCGCTCGGCCAGCACGAATTTCGAGGCCGTATCCAGCGACTGGTAGGCCGATCCCTCGCCCTTCAGCTTGAGGAAGGCGGCACCGCTCATGATGTCGTAGCTCGGTTCGGCATAGGCCAGCACCCGGAAGCCCCTGGTCGGGTTCAGCCTGCTGTCCCTGTTGTCATAGACATATTGCAGCGGAATGCTGGCGATCAGATAGGTGTGTTTGCCGAACGCATCCGTGATCCTGGGATAGTCGAGCGCCACTTCCGCCGAGACGGTCTGCTTCTTGTCGAGTTCATAGGACAGGCCGGTGCTGCCCTTGACCGAGAAATGGTCGTACGCGTCCGGATGCTCGAGCACGGTCTTGAAGCTGGCAAAGAATTTCGACGACGGCCCGATCACGCCGGGTTTCTCGAACATGATGCCGGCATTGTAGTTCAGATCGGACAGATTGTTGCTGCCGATGCCGCTGATGGCGCCGTCGATGCGCAGCTTTTCCGCGTGACCGAACAGGTTACGGTGCCCCCAATAGCCTTCGAGGCCCAGGCCCTCCGTGTTCGAGAAGGTGCCGCCCAGGCCGAAATAGCGCGGCTTGCGCTCGCTGACCTGGACGCCGATCGGGATGTTGCCGTCGGCGTCGAGCTTGTCGGCTTCCTTGAACGTCACGCTGTTGAAGACTTCCAGCGCCAGCAGCCTGTCGCGTGCGTCGCTGATCTCCTGCGGCGAGTACTGTTTGCCGCGCTTCAAGCCCGTCATGTACTCCGTGAAGTCGCGGTCGACCTTCTCGGTGCCTTCCACAGTGGTCGCGCCATAGCCGGCGACCGGCCCGGCCGCGACCGTCAGCGTCACGTCGAGCGTCGAGGTGGCATGGTCGGCGACGATCTGCCGGTCGGTCACCTTGGCGAGCGGCCTGCCCTGCTCCTTCAGCGTCCGCACGATCAGCGCCTCGGCCTTGAGCACCGCGCCCGACCCGGCGTCGCCGCCCGATATCAGGCCGTAGTCGGCGCTCATCAACCCCGCCGCGTCGCCCTCCAGTCGGATAGTGCCAAGCGTGAATCTGGGGCCGACGGCGACGGTGACCACCACCGGAATGGGCTGCGGTCCCTTGAACTCGGCGTCCGGCGGAAGTTCGTCGAGCGACTTGCCGTCGATGGTGATGGTGACCACGCCTTCGTAGCGGGCATCGGCGTAGAGGGCGGCGACCAGCTGTTCACGGTCGCTGCGCGCCTTGGCCATCAACCCGAGCGAACCCGAGACCGGGCGGTCCTCGTCGCCCTTCAGCGCCGAGGCGTTTTCCAGCTTCTTGACCAGATCCTTGTCGGCATCGGGCGCCGTGATGGTCACGGCATAGCGCAGCGGATCGACTATATCGGCGTCCTCGTCGTTGGACGATCCCCACAGCTTGATGCCGAAAAGCTCGAAAGCGGCCGCAGGCGGTGATTCGGCGACCAGCGCGGTCGCGCACATCAACGCCAAAAGCAGGGCGCGCGGAAGCACGCGCCCTGGCGCGGCCCCCCCTGACATCTGCTCTTCATGCGCCGGCATTAAGACAACCTAGGTTACAAAACTAAAATTGGAATGAAGTTCTGAAGCGCTCGTAAAGGGGCCACAATCCAATTGTCTGAAATAGGACGGGCTTGGAATTCACACCTTTTGCGTCGCCGCAAGAATGCGTGATCCCCTGTCCTATGGAGGTACTACCGGTCATCGGCCGGAAAGGAAACCGTTGGCAGGCGGAACCCTGCCGCGTCCTGTGTTGACAAGCCTGACTGAAGCTTGAACATGCCTGGACGTCTGCAATTGTCTGGAGGGTGTTATGGCAATGCGCGCGGCTCGTGGTCTGTCGATCCTGATCCTTCTCTTCTTCGCCTGGGCCAATGTCTTAGCCTGGAATAGTGTCGCGCAAGCGGCCGAGGCCCGGCGAATCGCAACGACCGACAATTCCGACTATTTCGGCTTCGACCTCAGATCCGACCAGAATGTCACCCTCGACCAGTGCAAGACGACATGCCTTGGTGACCCGGCCTGCCGCGCCTTCACCTACAACACCAAGGCCAAATGGTGCTTTCTCAAATCCGACTACAACCAGCTCAAAGCGTTCAACGGCGCGGTTGCCGGCAAGGTCGTCAACATTGACGGCGATCCCGATATCGGCGCGCCGCCGGAACTGACCTTCTTCCCCAACTGGATGGCCGACCAGGCCCAGCAATACCGCAACAGGCTGCTTGGCCCGGCCTTTGACAAGCCGACCGAAGGCATGGCGGCCCTGATCAGCTCGGCCGAGCAGGCCATGCTGACCGGCGACCATCGCTCCGCCATGCAGAAATACGAGGCCGCGGTCTCGGTGATGCCCGACGATGGCCAGCTCTGGCTCAATCTGGCGCGCGAAACGCTGGCCGTGCAGCCCGCAGCCAACACCTCCGAAGCGTCTACTTTGCCGATGAACGCCACCTCGGCCGCCTTCAACGCCTATAAGCTCTTGCGCACCACCAAGACGCGCGCGGACGTGCTGGCCCTGCTTGGCGCCGGCCTCGACAAGCGTGATCTCTACCGCCCGGCGCTGCAGGCCTATGAGGCGAGCCTTGCGCTCGTGACGTCGCCCGCCGTGCAGGCCGACTATGCCGATCTCAAGGCCCGCAAGGGCTTCCGCGTCGTCGACCACAGCGTCGACGCCGACACCAGCGCGCCGCGCATCTGCGCGCAATTCTCCGAGGACCTGGTCAAGACCGGCGTCGACTACGCGCAGTTCGTGACCGTCGACAACGCGCCGCCGAAGGGCGTCGAGGCCAAGGACAAGCAGATCTGCGTCGAAGGGCTCGAACACGGCCAGCATTACGATGTCACTTTCCGCGCCGGCCTGCCGGCGGCAATCGGCGAAGTGACCGCCGCTCCCGTGGTGCTGTCGATCTATGTGCAGGATCGCGCCCCGTCGGCCCGCTTCACCGGCGACAGCTTCGTGCTGCCGGCCGGCGCGCGCCGCGGCATTCCGGTTGTCACCGTCAACATGAACGCCGCCGAGATGAAGCTCTACCGCATCGGCGACCGTTCGCTGGCTCAGCTTCTGTCGGGCTACCAGTTCCTGCACCAGCTCGACAGCTACGACATCTCCAACATTTCCGAGCAGATGGGCGCGCCGGTCTGGCAGGGCCAGCTCGACATCGTCAACGACCTCAACAAGGAGGTCACCACCTCCTTCCCGGTCGACGAGGCGCTGCCGCAGCGCAAGCCCGGCGTCTATGTGCTGACCGCACAGGCCGTCAACGGCAAGGGCGATGACTACAATTCGCTGGCCACGCAGTGGTTCGTCGTCTCCGACATCGGCCTGTCGACCTATACCGGCCAGGACGGACTCAATGTCTTTGCCCGCTCGCTCGGCTCCGCCAAGCCGATCGCCGGCGCCGAACTGACGCTGGTTGCCCGCAACAACGAGATTCTCGGCACCGCCACGTCGGATGCCGACGGCCACGCCGTCTTCAATCCCGGCCTGACGCGCGGCGACGGCGGCATGGTGCCGGCCGTGCTGATGGCCAAGCAGGGCGACAATGATTTCGTCTTTCTCGACATGTCCAAGGCCGGCTTCGACCTGTCCGACCGCGGCGTCACCGGGCGCGCGGCGCCCGGTGCGCTCGACGTTTACGCCTGGACCGAACGCGGCATCTACCGCGCCGGCGAGGATGTCCATGTCGCCGCCCTTGCCCGCGATGGCGCCGCCAAGGCGGTCGAGAACCTGCCGCTGACCTTCATCTTCTCGCGCCCCGACGGCGTCGAGGACCGCCGCATCGTCAGCGACGGCGCTTCGGCCGGCGGCCACGCCGTCGACCTGCCGCTCGAACCCAATGCCATGCGCGGCACCTGGTCGGTGTCGATCTACACCGATCCGAAGCAGCCGGCTGTGGCCACCCAGATGTTCCTGGTCGAGGACTTCGTGCCGGATCGCATCGAATTCGACATGAAGGCCGACAAGCAGGAAATCGAGCGCGGCGAAACCGCCAACATCAACATTGACGGCCGCTTCCTCTATGGCGCGCCGGCGGCGGGCCTGGCGCTGGAAGGCGAACTGACGCTGTCGACGGCGCGCGACTGGGACCGCTTCCCCAACTTCTCCTTCGGCCTCGCCGATGAGCAGTCGGGCGAGCCCACGGTCACGCCGCTGACCAATCTGCCGGTGGTTGGCGATGACGGCAAGGCGACCTTCCCTGTTACCGTCGACCAGTTGCCCTCGACCACCAAGCTGGTCAACGGCAAGGTGACGGTGCGCATGCGTGAAACCGGCGGCCGCGCCATCGAGCGCTCGCTCAACATCGGTATCCGCCCGCAAGGCCATATGATCGGCATCCGTCCGGACTTCGCCGACGATGAGGTGCCGCAGGGCGGCACGGCCAAGTTCAGCCTGATCGCCGTCGATCCGTCCGGCAAGCGCGAGGCGCTGAAAGGCGCGCAGTGGACGCTGGTCAAGGTCGAACGCAATTACCAGTGGTACCGCTCCAACAATTCGTGGAGCTACGAACCGGTCACCTTGACCAAGTCGATCGCCAACGGCCAGATCGACCTTAGCGCCGACGGCGACGCCACCGTCTCCGTGCCGGTCGATTGGGGCCAGTACCGGCTCGAGGTCGAGACCTCCGATCCGGAGGGACCTGCCACCAGCTATGAATTCGACGCCGGCTGGTATGTCGCCTCGACCACCACCGAAACGCCCGACGGCCTGGAGATCGCTCTAGACAAGGACAATTATGCCGCGGGCGAAGTGGCCAAGCTGAAAGTCTCGCCGCATTTTGCCGGCGAACTTCTCATCAATATCGGGTCCGACAAGCTGTTGAAGACCATCACGGCCACCGTGCCGGCCGGCGGCAGCACCGTCGACATCCCGGTCGGTGACGATTGGGGCGCCGGCGCCTATGTCACGGCGACCCTGTTCCGGCCGGGCGATGCTCAGGAAACGCGCATGCCGGCCCGCGCCATCGGCGTGAAATGGCTGACGGTCGATCCGGGCGCCAAGAAGCTCGCCGTCACCCTGACCCCGCCGGACAAGACCGTGCCGCGCCAGCAGCTGTCGATCCCGGTTTCCGTGGCCGGCGTGCAGCCAGGCACCAACGCCTATGTCATGGTCGCCGCCGTCGATGTCGGCATCCTCAATCTCACCAACTACAAGGCGCCGGACCCTGAGAACTGGTTCTTCGGCCAGCGCATGCTGGGCATGGAGATCCGCGACATCTATGGCCGCCTGATCGACGGCTCGCTGGGCACCACCGGCAAGCTCAGGACCGGCGGTGACGGCGCCAACATGCAGGCGCAAGGCAGCCCGCCGACCGAAAAGCTGGTCGCCTTCTTCTCCGGTCCGGTCCAGCTCGACGCCGACGGCAAGGCGCGGATCGACTTCGACATTCCGCAGTTCAACGGCACCGTGCGCGTCATGGCCGTCGCCTGGACCAAGGAAGCGGTCGGCCATGCCCAGTCCGATGTCATCGTGCGCGACCCGGTGGTCATCACCGCCGGCCTGCCGCGCTTCCTGGCGCCCGGCGACAACGCCGTGATGCGGCTCGACGTGGCCGACACCGACGGCCCGGCCGGCGACTATGCCTTCTCGATCGACACGACAGGCGACCTGTCGACGGGCGACAAGCCCCTGCCCCAGAAGCTGACGCTCGCCCAAGGCAAGCGTCAGACGCTGACGGTGCCGCTGATTGCGAAGACGCCTGGCAATGCCTCGCTCACCATCAAGCTGGCGCATGCCGACGGCACCAAGGTCGAGCAGACGCTCTACGTGCCGGTGCGCCCGGCGCAATTGCCGGTCACCACGCGCCTTGTGGTCGACCTCAAGGGCAATGGCGGCGCGCTGCGCGTCGACAAGGAGCTGCTGGCGGCAAGCCTGCTGGAAGGCGCTTCCGTCAGTGTCGGTGTTTCGCAGGCGGCGGCCTTCGACGTGCCCTCGCTGCTGATGACGCTCGACCGCTACCCCTATGGTTGCGCCGAGCAGACCACCAGCCGCGCCATGCCGCTTCTCTATGTCAACGAGATGGCCTCGGGCGTCGGCATGGAAAGCGATCCCGACCTGCATGGCCGCATCCAGGATGCCATCTACAAGGTGCTGAGCTACCAGTCCTCGAGCGGCAGCTTCGGCCTGTGGGGTCCGGGCTCCGGCGATCTGTGGCTCGACGCCTATGTCAGCGAGTTCCTGACCAGGGCGCGCGAGCAGAAATATGACGTGCCGGCGCTGGCCATGAACCAGGCGCTGAGCAACCTGCAGAACTCGCTCGGCTACGACCAGAGCGTCCAGGACCGCGGCAGCGAGATCGCCTACGCCCTCTACGTTCTGGCCCGCAACAAGAAGGCCTCGATCGGCGACCTGCGCTACTACGCGGACACCCAGCTCGAAGCCTTCTCGAGCCCGATGGCCGTTGCCCAGCTGGCGGCGAGCCTGGCGCTCTACGGCGACACCCAGCGCTCGGAAGCGACCTTCAAGACCGCGCTGCAGCTCGCCAAGTCGCAGACCGACTACGACTGGTACCGCTCCGACTACGGCTCGGCGCTGCGTGACGGCGCGGCGATGCTGTCGCTCGCGGCGGAATCGAAGCCGGTTTCGACGATCGTGCCGGAGCTGATCAAGCTGGTGACCAGGGAACGCGCCGAAGTCCGCTGGACCAGCACCCAGGACGATTCCTGGATGCTGCTGGCGGCCCGCGCGCTGAAGGAAGGCAACGACTCGATCACGCTGACCGTCAACGGCGCGCCGCATTCGGGCGGCTATTCCAACCAGGTCAACGGCTCCGAACTGGTCGACAGCCCGCTCGAAATCGCCAACACCGGCAAGACCCCGCTGCAGGCTGTCGTCACCACCGTGGCGTCGCCGATCCAGCCCCTGCCGGCCGGCGGTGACGGCTTCACCATCGACCGCACCTACTACAAGCTCGACGGCACCGAAGCCAATGTGACGGAGGCAACCCAGAACGAGCGCTATGTCGTCGTGCTCAAGGTCACCGAGCAGAACAGCTGGCCGTCGCGCCTGCTGGTCACCGACCTTCTGCCCGCCGGCTTCGAGATCGACAATCCAGGCCTCGTCTCCAGCGCCCAGTTGACGAATTTCTCCTGGCTGGCACAGACCGACGCGGCGCACCTCGAATTCCGCGACGACCGTTTCGTCGCGGCGTTCAACCCGGCCGATGGCGACCACGACCACAACCTGACGCTCGCCTATGTCGTTCGCGCCGTGACGCCGGGCACTTACGCCCATCCGGCGGCAACGGTGGAAGACATGTACCGGCCGCAATACTCGGCCCGCACCGCCACCGGCATGATGGAAATCAAGGCGCCGTAAGGCGCCGTTGGTGACGATCATGCAGATGGCGATTGTGCAGACGACAGCCCCCTTCTCCCCGTCACTATACGGGGAGAAGGTGCCGGCAGGCGGATGAGGGGCGGCGCCATGCTCTCCAAGAAATTCCTCCGTCGCGCCGCCATAACCGCAGCTTCCTGCCTGGGTCTCTTGGCTGTTTCCGCCGCCACTTTGTGGGAACTCGACCGCGCCTTCCCGCCGCCGCTGCCGGCGGAACTCACGGTCTCGACCGAAGTCCAGGACCGCGATGGCCAGCTGTTGCGCGCCTTCGCCACGCCGGATGGCTACTGGCGGCTCGAAACCCGGCTCGACCAGGTCGACAAGCAGTTCGTCGACATGCTGGTGACCTATGAGGACAAGCGCTTCTGGGATCATCAGGGCGTCGACGTGCTGGCGCTTGGCCGCGCCGCCGGCCAGCTTATCACCAGCGGCCATATCGTCTCCGGCGGCTCGACCCTGTCGATGCAGCTTGCCCGCCTGATCGAGCCGCGCGAAAGCCGCAGCCTCGGCTCCAAGATCAAGCAGATGCTGCGCGCCATCCAGATCGAGCGGCGGCTGTCCAAACGCGAGATCCTCGAGCGCTATCTGACGTTGGCGCCCTATGGCGGCAATCTCGAAGGCGTACGCGCCGCCTCGCTCGCCTATTTCGGCAAGGAGCCGAAGCGGCTCACCGTCTCGGAAGCCGCCCTGCTCGTAGCGCTGCCCCAATTGCCGGAAAAACGCCGGCCCGACCGCAACCTCGCAATCGCCCACGCCGCCCGCGACCGCGTGCTGACCCGCATGGTCTCGTCGGGCCTGATCGGCGAACGCGAGGCCGCGCGCGCCGCCCTCGACGACGTATCAGGCCTGCGCCGCACTCTGCCGGCGCTTGCCCCGCATGCCGCCTATGCGATGCTGCCCAGGGCCGTTCCCGGCCAGCCGCTCAAACTGACCATCCGCAAGAGCGTCCAGGAAGGGCTGGAACAGGTGGCGCGCGATGCCGCCACCAAGCTTGGGCCGCGCCTGTCCGTCGCCATGGTACTGGCAGATTCCCGCACCGGCGACATTCTGGGCGAAGTCGGCTCGGCCAATTTCTTCGACGCCAGCCGTTCCGGCTGGATCGACATGACCAAGATCGTGCGCTCGCCCGGCTCGACGCTAAAACCGTTCATCTATGGCCTCGCCTTCGAACAGGGGTTGGTGGCGCAGGAAACGCTGATCGAGGACAGCCCGGTCGATTTCGGCGGCTACCGGCCCAAGAATTTCGACATGGGCTATCAGGGCGATGTCAGCGTCCGCCAGGCGCTGCAATTGTCGCTCAACGTGCCGGCGATCCGCGTGCTCGATGCGGTCGGCCCGGCGCGGCTGACCGCGCGCTTCCGCCAGGCCGGCGTCAACCCGATCCTGCCAGTCAACGAGGCGCCGGGCCTTGCCATCGGCCTTGGCGGCGTCGGCGTCACGCTGCGCGACCTCGTCCAGCTCTATACGGGGCTCGCCAATGGCGGCAAGACGCACACGCTGCATGACGGCACCGAGCCGGCCAATGCGGAGCGCACCACCGCCACCATCCTCAATGACCAGGCGAACTGGCAGATCATCGACATCCTCTCCGGGGTAAAACCGCCGGAAGGCGCCTTGCAGCGCGGCATCGCCTACAAGACCGGCACCTCCTACGGCTACCGTGACGCCTGGTCGGTCGGCTTCGACGGGCGCTATGTGCTGGGCGTCTGGGTCGGCCGCCCCGACGCCAGCGCCGTGCCGGGCCTCTCCGGCTATGTCTCGGCCGCCCCGATCCTGTTCGAGGGCTTTGTCCGCTCGGGCCTCGCCACCGTGCCGCTGCCGGGCAAGCCGCCCGGCGCCTTCACCCCCAAGCGCGAGGACCTGCCGGTGACCCTTGCCCGCTTCGGCGCCGGCGCCGATGGCCTGGTGCAGGCAACACCGACCGAACCGGCCCCGACGATCATCTTCCCGCCGGACGGCGCCCGCGTCGACCTTGCCACCAACTCCGCCGACGCGACGCCGCTGGTGCTGAAACTGCAAGGCGGCCGGGCGCCGTTCCGCTGGCTGGCCAACGGCAAGCCGCTGGTCGGCCTCGACCGCCGCCGCACCGCGACCTGGCAACCGGACGGCGCCGGTTATTCGACGCTGACCGTGATCGACGCGGCGGGACGCGCGGCCAGCGTGAAAGTGTTCGTCGAATAGGATGCGGCAAGCGATTCAGGGTGTTGCGCTTTTTCGTCTGAGGTTCGGTGCGAGGCCTCCCTCTCTGGCCTGCAGGGCAGGGAGTGGGGCCTCGCACCGACTTGTGTTGGGAGCATTCTTCACAGCGCTTGCGTTAGCAATCGCGAGCCCTCTCCCTGCACATGCCGACCCTCTCCCCGCCGGTTTCGTCCGCCTCGCCGATATCGCCCCGTCGATCCGCCAGGACATCCGCTACGCCGGCGCGGGCAATTTCCTGCACCGGAAGGTGAATGGCTACGACGCACCGGTCTGCATTCTCACCTTGCAGGCGGCGCGGGCTCTTGCCGGCGTCCAGCAGGCAATCGCCGCGAAGGGCCTGATACTGGTCGTCTTCGACTGCTACCGCCCCGCCCGCGCCGTGGCCGACATGGGAGACTGGACGCGAGAGGGCGGACCGTCCGATCCGCAATGGTATCCCAGAGTTCGGCGTGGCGACCTCATCGCCAAGGGTTATGTCGGTGAACTGTCGACCCATTCGCGCGGCTCGACCGTCGACGTCGCGATTGCGCGGGCCGACCGCCCATCCGTCGCCAAACCGGCCTGCGGCGCCGGCGATGCCGACACGCTCGACTTCGGCACCGGTTTCGACTGTTTCGACCCGATGAGCGAGACGGCGCACCGCCCGCTCGGCAGTGAAGCGACAGCAAACCGCAAGCTGCTTGTCGAGGCCATGCGTGCCGGCGGATTCAAGAATTACGCGCGCGAATGGTGGCATTTTACCCTTGGGCATGAGCCCTTTCCCACCCAGCGCTTCGATTTCCCGGTGGGCGCCGAGTAATGGCCGGACCATGCCCCAAGCGACCTTGCCTCGGCATCGCACGTCCCTAGATAGACCTCGAATCCGCGCTTGGCACCTGCGAGGAAAATATTTCCTCATGCAGCGGAAGATCATCGAAGATTTTCTTCAGGAGGGCAAAAAAGGCAACATTCGATGCATCTAATTTCTATCAATTCGCTAGATTTGGCGCGGGTTCAACGGAGGCAGAAATGACCAAACCTCATTTCCGGAAACTGCTCGGCGCACTGGTCGCCACATCTGTCCAGTTCGGCACGCTCGGTTTCGCGTTCGCCGACACCACCATCCTCAACGTGTCCTACGATCCGACGCGTGAGCTCTACAAGGCCTATGACGAGGCTTTCGCAGCGCATTGGAAGGCCGAGACCGGCGAGACGGTGACCATCCAGCAGTCCCATGGCGGATCGGGCGCCCAGGCGCGTGCCGTGATCGACGGCCTTGACGCCGACGTGGTGACGCTGGCGCTCGAGGGTGACATCAACGCCATCGTCTCGAAATCGAAGAAGATCAATCCCGACTGGCGCAAGAAATTCGAAAACAATTCAGCGCCTTACACCTCGACCATCATCTTCCTGGTCCGCAAGGGCAATCCCAAGGGCATCCACGACTGGAGCGACCTCGTCAAGGACGGCACCCAGGTGATCACGCCCAACCCGAAGACCTCCGGCGGCGCGCGCTGGAACTATCTGGCGGCCTGGGCCTACGCCAACGCCAATGACGGCGGCGACGAGGCCAAGACCAAGGAATTCGTCGGCAAGCTCTACGCCAATGCCCCGGTTCTCGACACCGGTGCGCGCGGCTCGACCGTCACCTTCGCGCAAAAGGGCATCGGCGACGTGCTGATCGGCTGGGAAAACGACGCCTATCTGGCCCTCGACGAATTCGGCGCCGACAATTTCGAGATCGTCTATCCGCCGACATCGATCCTGGCCGAACCGCCGGTGGCCATCGTCGACGCCAATGTCGACGCCAAAGGCACGCGCAAGGTGGCCGAGGCCTATCTCGGTTGGCTCTATTCCAAGGAAGGCCAGACGATCATCGCCAAGAACCACTATCGCCCGGCCAAGCCTGAACTGGTGGCGCCGGCGGATCTGCCCAAGACCCCCGACATCAAGCTGATCTCCATCGACGATCCGCTTTTCGGCGGCTGGAAGAAGGCCCAGCCTTATCATTTCGGCGACGGTGGTATATTCGACCAGATCTACAAGCCGGCCCAGTGAGGTTGGGCAGTGCCTGAAGAAGCCAGCGAATGGGCTTCTTCAGCGACAATCTGGTTGAGTAAGAAGGGACGATCCAGAATTCCATGAGCACAGCACCCGCGCAGGCGGGGTGGCGATTCAGGCAGCCGAGTGTCATTCCGGGTTTCGGATTGACGCTCGGCTTCTCGCTTGCCTACCTCACCCTCATCATCCTCATTCCGCTGTCCGGGCTGATCTGGCGCTCGGCCTCGCTCGGCTGGGCTGACTTCTGGGCGATCGCCAGCGACCGCCGCACCATCAACGCGCTGGAAATCAGCTTCGGCACCGCCTTCCTCGCGGCGGCCGTCAATGTCGTCTTCGGCACACTGGTCGCCTGGGTGCTGGTGCGCTACCGCTTTCCCGGCCGTCGCATCGTCGATGCCATGGTCGACCTGCCCTTCGCCCTGCCGACCGCGGTGGCCGGCATTGCGCTGACCACGCTCTATGCGCCGAACGGATGGATCGGCAAATTGCTGATGCCGCTCGGCATCAAGGTCGCCTATACGCCGCTCGGCATCGTCGTCGCGCTGGTCTTTATCGGCCTGCCCTTCGTCGTGCGCACCGTGCAGCCGATCATGGAGGAGATCGACAAGGAGGTGGAGGAAGCCGCGGCCACGCTTGGCGCCAGCCGCTTCCAGATCATCACCCGCGTGCTGTTTCCGGGCCTGGCGCCGGCCATCATCACCGGCTTTTCGCTGGCCTTTGCCCGCGGCGTCGGCGAATACGGCTCGGTCATCTTCATCGCCGGCAACCTGCCTTACAAATCGGAGATTGCACCGCTTTTGATCGTCATCCGGCTGGAGGAATACAACTACCCGGCGGCGACCGCGATCGCGGCGATCATGCTCGCCTTGTCCTTCGTCATGCTTCTGGTCGTCAATCTCGTGCAGACATGGAGCCGCAAGCGCTATGGCTGACCCTGAAATCAAATCCTACGAACCGTACCATGAGAGCCGCTCGGCAGCGGTGACGGAAAGCCGGCCCGCGCAAGCCGTGCTGATGGCCATTGCTTTCGTCTTCCTCGGCGTCTTCCTGCTTTTGCCGCTGATCATCGTCTTCCATGAGGCGCTGGCAAAAGGCATAGGCGCCTATACGCAGGCGCTGGGCGAGCCGGACGCACGCTCGGCCATCCACCTGACACTGCTCGTCGCAGCGATCTCGGTGCCGCTCAATGTCGTCTTCGGCATTTCCGCCGCCTGGGCCATCGCCAAGTTCGAATTCAAGGGCAAGGCGTTTCTCACCACGTTGATCGACCTGCCCTTCTCGGTCTCGCCGGTCATCTCGGGCCTGGTCTATGTGCTGCTGTTTGGCGCGCAAGGCTTGCTCGGCGACTGGCTGAAGGGGCACGGCATCCAGATCCTGTTCGCCGTGCCGGGCATTGTGCTGGCCACCGTCTTCGTCACCTTCCCCTTCGTCGCCCGCGAACTGATCCCGCTGATGCAGGAACAGGGTAATGGCGACGAGGAAGCAGCGCTTTCGCTCGGCGCCAATGGCTGGCAGACCTTCTGGTATGTGACGCTGCCCAACGTCAAATGGGGCCTGCTCTACGGCGTGCTGCTGTGCAACGCGCGCGCCATGGGCGAATTCGGCGCGGTGTCGGTGGTGTCGGGCCATATCAGGGGCCTGACCAACACCATGCCGCTGCATGTCGAAATCCTCTACAACGAGTACAACGCGGTCGGCGCTTTTGCCGTCGCCTCATTGCTTGCCGGGCTGGCGCTCGTCACGCTGGTCTTGAAAACACTGCTCGAGATGCGCTACGGCGCCGAGCTTGCCGCGACGCGCGGACACTGACAGAGGGATTTGTATGGAAGTTCGCGTTGCCAATGTGCGCAAGGAGTTCGAGCGGTTTCCGGCGCTCCACGACGTGTCGCTCGACATCAAGTCGGGCGAACTGATCGCCTTGCTGGGGCCGTCCGGTTCCGGCAAGACGACGCTGCTCAGGCTGATCGCCGGGCTGGAGCGGCCGACGCGCGGCAAGATCTTCTTCGGCGACGAGGATGCTTCGCAGAAGTCGATCCAGGAGCGCAATGTCGGCTTCGTCTTCCAGCATTATGCGCTGTTCCGGCACATGACCGTGGCCGACAATATCGGCTTCGGCCTGAAAGTCCGGCATGGGTCCTCGCGGCCGCCGGCGCAGGAAATACGCCGCCGCGCCTCCGAGCTTCTCGATCTCGTCCAGCTTTCGGGGTTGGAGAAACGCTATCCGGCGCAGCTCTCGGGCGGCCAGCGGCAGCGTGTCGCGCTGGCGCGCGCCATGGCCATCGAACCCAAGGTGCTGCTGCTCGACGAACCGTTCGGTGCGCTCGACGCTCAGGTGCGCCGGGAACTGCGCCGCTGGCTGCGCGAGATCCATGACCGCACCGGCCACACCACCGTCTTCGTCACCCATGACCAGGAAGAGGCGCTGGAGCTTGCCGACCGCGTCGTGGTGATGAGCCAGGGCCGCATCGAGCAGGTCGGCACCGCCGACGATATATACGACACGCCGAACTCGCCTTTCGTCTACGGCTTCATCGGTGAATCGAGCTCGCTTCCCGTCAAGGTCGAGAATGGCGAGATCTGGCTCGCCGATCGCCCGATCGGGCTGTCGGCGCCGCATGCGCCCGAGGGCGAGGCGACGCTCTATTTCCGCCCGCACGATGTCGAACTGCTCGACGGCTGCAGCGGCTGCATCGCCGGCACGGTCGCCGCCAGCCGCCGCGTCGCGGGAACACGGCGCGTCGAGCTTGAAATCGGCGGCGAGCGCCAGCGGGTCGAGATTGAGCTGCCGGTCGGCCATCCCGCCGCGCAGAAAAGCCGGGTGGCGTTCCGCCCGGGGCGTTGGAAGCTGTTTCCGGCGGCCTGATCTCGAGGTCGGCGCTATTCCAGCCAGTTCTCGACCTTCAGCTTCCGTATCCGGGTGAACTCCCCGATGCTGGCCGTCACCAAAATGGCGCCTAACACGCAGGCGTGAGCGGCAATGAAAAGGTCATTGTGGCCAATGGGTTGGCCAACGGCCTCCAGCTCGGTGCGAAGCGCGCCGTACTCGGCGTCCACCGGCCCATCGAGCGGCAAGACAGGGATTTCAGCCAGCAGGTCCTCGACCTTCTTGAGCAGCTTGGCCGAGCCTTTCCTGGCGCAGCCATACCGCAATTCAGAGGCGACGACGATGCTGGTACACACAGCGGCGTCTCCCTCGCGCACCATTGCACTGGCAGCCTTGCCAGCCGGGTTCCGGATCATGTCGCTGATGATGTTCGTATCCAGCATGAACCGCATCAAAAAATGTCCTCGGCTTCGACAGGCGCATCGTCGATCTCGGGAGAGTCGTCCTCAGGACCAAGCGGCGCCTCTTTCGCCCATTGGGCGAGCAGCGCGGCAAGGCCGGGTTTGCGGACCGGCTCAATGATCAGGCGGTCGCCTTCACGGCTGATCAGAACCTTGTCGCCAGGGAGCTCGAATTCGACAGGAATGCGCACCGCCTGGCTGCGGTTGTTGCGGAACAGTTTCGCCTCCTTCGGTGGCGGCGTTGCTGTGTGGCGATGCTGGGGCATGACTGCCTCCGTTTGTATATGCCATATGTATATGCCAAACAGCAGCTCCCGGCAAGCGACAGCAAAACGCAGGCCGAAGTCTGGAACAGAATTCTAAGGAACCGTAGTGTTGGCCATATCTTTTCTCGTGGCAAGGTCGCGGAGCCATCCCCCATACCTCGCCCCGCCCCCTGCGCCACGGCTATGGTCGAGCCATAACGCATTGCATCCGGAGCCTTTTTCATGAAGCGATTTTTCCTCGGCGTTGCCACTGTTGCCGGCCTGGTCCTCGCATCCTCCCAAGCCTGGTCGGCCGACAAGCTGCTCAACGCCTCTTATGACGTCGGCCGCGAACTGTTCGTCCAGGTCAACAAGGCCTTCGTCGCCGGCCATCCAGGCGTCACCGTCGACCAGTCGCATGCCGGCACCTCGGCGCAGGCGCGCGCCATCGCCGAGGGCCTTGGTGCCGATGTCGTCACCTTCAACCAGGTCACCGACATCGATTTCCTGGTCAAGAAAGGGCTCGTCTCCGCCGACTGGCAGAAGGACTTTCCCGACAACGCCTCGCCCTTCTATTCGCTGCCTTCGTTTCTCGTCCGCGCCGGCAACCCCAAGCACATCAAGGACTGGAACGATCTGGTGCGCGACGACGTGCAGGTGATCTTCCCCAATCCGAAAACCTCAGGCAATGCGCGCTACACCTATCTGGCGGCCACCGCCTACGCCAAGGAGGCCTTCAAGGGCGACGACGCCAAGGTGAAGGAGTTCATCACCAAGCTGTTCAACAACGTGCCGATCTTCGACACGGGCGGACGTGCGGCGACCACCACCTTCGTGCAGCGCGAGATCGGCGACGTGCTGATCACCTTCGAATCCGAGACGCGCGGCATCCGCAAGGAGTATGGCGACGACAAGTTCGAGCAGGTCACGCCCTCGGTCAGCCTGCTCGCCGAATTCCCGGTGGCGATCGTCGACAAGGTCGCTGACCAGCACGGCACGCGCGATCTGGCGAAGACCTATCTCGACTTCCTCTACACGCCGGAAGGCCAGGAAATACTTGCCCAGAACGGCAACCGGGTGCGTGACGCAGCCGTCGCCGCCAAACACAAGGCCGACTTCCCGGAGGTGCGCCTGCTGACAGTGGAAGATGTCTTCGGCGGCTGGGACAAGATCCAGAAAGAGCATTTCGCCGCCGGCGGCCTGCTCGACCAGGCCTATGGCAGCCGCTGACGGCTACAGTACGCAAGAACAGATGCGGGAAAGCCGGCAACAAGCCGGCTTTCTTCGTTTTTGCCATCCGCCAGGGCGAATGCGACGCCCTACCGGCAAAACGTTACAAAGAATCAACGCGTTTGTGCCTAACGTGCCACTTGGCGTCTTGTGTCGCGAAACGCCACCGCGTGGCGAAACCGTCATCATTTGCACACAAACAGCCGCCAGATGCGGGGTGGTTGGGGCTTTAACGGGTTGACTCGGGCATGCTGACAAAAAAAGGCAAATACGGCCTCAAGGCCCTCGTGCATCTTTCCAGTCTTCCGGTTGGCCAACTGGCCTTCGTCAACGACATCGCGGTCGCCAACAACATCCCGAAGAAATTCCTCGACGCCATCCTGGGCGAATTGCGCAATGCAGGCTTCGTCCAGAGCCGCAAGGGCAAGGAGGGCGGCTATCGCCTCGCCCGCCCGGCCTCCGAGATCAAGATCGGCCATGTCGTGCGCGTGCTGGACGGGCCGCTGGCGCCGATCCCGTGCGCCAGCCGCACGCAATACCAGCGCTGCGAGGATTGCGACGAGGCGACCTGCCAGGTCCGGCATATGATGCTGGAAGTCCGCCAGGCTATCGCCGAGGTGCTCGATAACAGAAGCCTCGCCGCCATGCGCGATGCCGACAACGACGATTTCCCGGTCGAGTTGTCGTCGCAGATCTAGATCGACGGCCGGCGGGCGGCGTTGGTCATCGTAAGATTCCATGATCGCGCAGGACGATGTCGTGGCAGCCAACGATGCCGGCTCATGTCCCGGTCAGCAGATGCATTGCTTCCGCGAGGACATCCGCGACAGGGCGCGTCGCGTCGATCGTCAGCGCCCGCTCATCCTTCCCCGGCGGCTCGAGAATGGCGAACTGGCTGTCGACCAGGCTTGCCGGCATGAAATGGCCCTTCCGGCTGGCGACCCGCTGACGCGCCGTCGCCGGGTCGATTTCCAGATAGAGGAAGACGATGTCCGGGCAAAAGCCGCGCAGGCGTTCGCGATAGCTGCGCTTCAGCGCCGAGCAGGCCGCGACCACGCCCTGCCCTTCGCGGACCGACGCCGCGATACGCTCCCCGATCGCATCGAGCCAGCCTTCGCGCAACTGGTCGGTAAGCGGCTCGCCGCTCGCCATGCGCGCCACATTCTCCGGCGGATGCAGCCTGTCGCCTTCGATAAAGACGGCATCCAGCGCGGCCGCCAGCGCGATGCCGACAGCCGACTTGCCGCAACCGGCGACGCCCATCACCACGATCGCCGGAGGCGCGGAGCCGGGAGCGCCCGCCGGCGCCTGTACTGTTTCTCCGTCCATCGTCAGCGGCTTGCCGGCGCGCGGCCGTAGAGCAGGAGCATCGCAACAATGACGACGCCATAGATGATCTGCCGCCCCGCCTCCGGCATCTGCATGACCGACAGGATGGATTGCAAGAGCGTGATCAGGATGACGCCAGCGACGGTGCCGAGATAGGACCCACGCCCGCCGAGGATCGAGGTGCCGCCAAGCACCACCGCGGCGATCGATGGCAGGAGATAGGCATCGCCCATCGACTGCGCGGCCTTCGAGGCATAGCCGGCCAGAAGCACGCCGCCGAAGGCCGAAAGCCCGCCCGAGACGGCGAAGGCGATCATCACCACGCGCCTTGTGTCGATGCCCGAGAGATAGGCCGCGCGCTCGCGGTTGCCGATGCCGTAGACGGTGCGGCCGAAGCCGGTGCGGGTCAGCACGAAGACCATCGCGGCCCCGATCAGCGCCCAGATGATGACGGCGTTGGGCACGCCCGGAATGGCGAACCCTGTGGCCAGGTAACGCATGGCGCCCGTGGCCGAATCCTGGGGCGAGAAGCCGCCGGTGTAGACCACCATCAGCCCTTGCGCGACGGCGTTGGTGGCGAGCGTGATGATCATCGAGGGAATGCGCAGATAGGCGACGCCGATGCCGTTGACGATGCCGATCAGCACGCCGCAGAAGATGCCGAACGGAATGGCGAGCGCCACCCCGGCCGGACCGTACGCCGCCGCGGCGCAAGCCATCATGGCGCCCGCCGCCACCGACCAAGGCACCGACAGATCGATCTGGCCAAGCAGGATGACCAGCATCATGCCGGTGGCGATGACGCCGAGGAACGAGGCGACCTTCAGCTGCTGCAGCAGATATTCAGGCGACAGGAAGCTTCTGGAATAGAGGCTGCCGAGGAACAGCAACAGCACGATGCAGGCGAAGGCGGTCAGCACCGCCGGGTCGGCGCGGCGGATGAATTTCGGCATGCGGCCGGCAATGCCGCCGTCGCTCTTCCCAACCATCGGCGTCGTTTCGCTCACAGGAACCACTCCAGCCGGTTGCGGACCCGAAACAGGGCGAAGGCGCCGAGGCTGACCGCGATCAGCAGGATAACGCCCTGGAACAAAGGCTGCCAGAGCGGATCGAAATCGAACACGAACAACAAATCGCCGATGGTGCGGAAGGCAAGCGCGCCGAAGATGGCGCCGATGGCGCTGCCCTTGCCGCCGAACAGCGAGACACCGCCCAGCACCACGGCGGCGATCGAGAACAGCGTGTAGGCGTTGCCGCTGGCATAGGCCGCGTCGCCCGTATAGGTGAAGAAGGTCAGGAACAGCCCGCCGATCGCGGCCAGCAGCCCGGCCAGCGTGTAGGCGGCGAACTTGCCGCGCCTGATCGGAACGCCCGACATATAGGCCGCCGTCTCCGACGATCCCGCCGCATAGGCAGCGCGGCCAAGCACCGAGCGGCTGAAAGGCACCCAGATCACCAGCACGATGGCGAACAGCACGACGAGGCTCGCCGGCACGACGTCGAAGACACGCCCGGTCATCGCATCGGCCAGATCTTCATTGACCGAGCCGCCCGGGAAGGGCCGCAGCAAAAGGCCGATGCCGTAATAGACGGCCCCGGTGGCGATGGTGGCGACGATCGGCTGCAGCCGGCCGTAGATGACGATGGCGCCGTTGATGGCGCCGCACAGGAGACCGACCGCCAGCACGGCGATGACGCCGAGCGTCGTCTGCATGGGCGTGCCCACCACCAGCCAGGAGGCCAGGCAGTTGGTGAGGAGAAAGATCATGCCGACTGACAGGTCGATGCCGGCGGTGATCACCACCAGCGTCTGCGCCATGGCCACGAAGGCGAGCAGCACGCCCTTGTTCGCCGCCGTCTGCACCACATTGGCGGTGAAGCCGGCAGGGTGGTTCGAGGTGTAGATGATGAACATGACGATGAAGATGCCGAGCGCCAGCAGCGTTCCGCGTTGCTCTGCCAGCCAGTAGCGCCAATCCTTCACGCGCTTGCTCCCAGGCCCACCGGGCTCTCCTCGCCATGGATGTTGAGCGCGCTCGCAATCAGCGCCCGCTCGGTGATCTCGGAGCCGACCAGTTCGCGTTTGACCGCGCCGTCGTAAAGCACCAGCACGCGGTCGCAGCAGCCGATCAGCTCGTCATAATCGGTCGAATAGAACAGGATCGCCGCACCGGCGTCCGCCAGCTTGCGCATCAGCTGGTAGAGCTCCTGCTTGGTGCCGACATCGATGCCGCGCGTCGGATCGTTGAGCAGGATGATGCGTGGCTGGCGCATCAGCCATTTGGCGATGACCACCTTCTGCTGGTTGCCGCCCGACAGCGCGCCGACCGGAATGTCGAGGCCTGCCGTCTTGATCGCCAGCAGGCCGACCATGTCGTCGATCAGCCGCTGCTCGGCGGCGCGGTCGATGATGCCGCCCCGGGACAGCCGGTCGAGCGCGGCGAAGGACAGGTTCTCGCGCACCGTCATCGGCAGCATGAGGCCTTCGGTCTTGCGGTCTTCGGGGATGAGCGCCATGCCGATGGCATCCTCGCGGGCCGCCGCCGGACTTTTGATCGCCACCGGCTTGCCATCGATCAGCACCTCGCCGGAAAGGCCGCGCAGCACGCCGAAGAAGGCGAGCAGCAATTCGCGCTGGCCCTGGCCGTCGAGACCGCCGAGGCCGACCACCTCGCCTGCCCTGACGGTCAGCGAGATGTTGTGCAGCCGGTCGGTCCACGAGAGCTTGCGGGCCTCGAGCCTGGGTGCGGCTGCAGCCGGCACGGACGTCGGCTTGGGCGGGAAGATGTGACTGTATTCACGGCCGATCATCAGTTCGACCACCTCATTGTCGCTCTTCGAACCGGCCTTGTAGCTGGCGACATTGCGGCCGTTGCGGAACACCGTGCACTGATCGGCGAGTTCGGCGATCTCATTCATGCGGTGCGAGATGTAGAGCAGCGCCAACCCTTCCGAGCGCAGCCGTTTCAGGACACCAAAGATCTTGGAGACATCAGCCGCCGTCAGCGCCGAGGTCGCCTCGTCGAGGATCAGGATCCGCGGCTTTCTGGCCAGCGCCTTGGCGATCTCGACCATCTGCCTTCTTGAAAGGGGAAGATCCTTGACCAGCGCCAGCGGATGGATGTCAGCAGCTCCTGCGCGCGCCAATGCCTCCTCCGCGATGCGCCGTTGCGCCTTGCGGTCGATCATACCGAAGCGCTTGGGCGGATCTGATATGACGATGTTGTCGGCGACGCTGAGATCTGGAACCAGCGACAGCTCCTGGAAGATGCAGACGATGCCGGCCTTGTTGGCCGCGGCCGGCGACAGGAAGGTCGCCTCCCGGCCGTCCAGCGTCATGCGGCCCTCGTCGGGCGCCACGACACCGGCCATGACCTTGATCAGCGTCGACTTGCCGGCGCCGTTTTCGCCAAGGATGGCGTGGATGCTGCCGGATGTGACGACAAGCTCCGCCTTTTCCAGAGCTCGCACGCCACCATAGCGCTTGGATATGCCTTCCATCTGGAAGAGCGGAACCGCACTGTCCATCGGCCCTCCCGGGGCGCTTTGATCACCAGCGTATCAAGTGACCGGCGCCGTGAGACATCCCACGGCGCCGGGAGTGCAGCCTACTGGTCCGCCTTGGTCTGCCCCATGATTTCCTGCGCGGTGAAGTTGATGCCGCAGGTCGGGAAGGAATTGCCGACGAAGAAATTGTCTGACTGGTCGGGGAAGAAATCCTGACCGGCCTTGAAGTTCGGATCCTCGACGATCGCCAGCGGCAGCTTCACCGACTGCGGGACGACATTGCCTTCAAGCGCCGCGATCGCAGTCTTGATGGCAACCGCCACCTGCGCCGGGCCGGTACCGGCCGACGAGCATTTCAGCCCGTCGGCTGCGTGAGCCGCGCAGAACTTGCGGAAGCCGTTTTCGGTCTCGCCGCCGAACGGCACGAAGGGATGCTTGGCATCGATCATCGCCTGCACGATGCCRGTGTCGCCGCCCTGTCCGGTGACGCCGTCGAAGGGGCCGTTGGTGGCGATGGCGTCGGCCGAAGCCTTCTGCGCAACGCCGTCATCCCACTTGCCGACGACCTCGGTGACGGCCCATTTCTTGCCCGAGGCATCGAGAACCTCGTGGATGCCGTTGTGGCGGTCGGTGTCGACCGACGTCCCGGCAACGCCGCGCACCTCGAGCACCTTGCCGCCGTTCGGCACATGCGAGACCAGCCATTTGCCCCACAGCTCGCCAAGACCTTTCTGGTCGACATTGACGTTGATGGCGTCCTTGGTGTCGAGAATGTTGTCGAAGGCAACCAGCACGACGCCGGCTTCCTTGGCGCGCTTGATCACCGGCCCGAATGCGGTCGGGTTCTGCGCGTTGACGACGATCGCGTCATAACCGGAGTCGATGAAGTTGTTGATCGCCGAAATCTGCGCCGGCACATCTTCGCCGGTCGAGACGACCTTGAATTCCTTCAGCTTGGCGGCGACGTCCTTCTGCGCCGCATAGGCCTTCGCGGTCTGCACCATCTGGATGCGCCACGTATTGGCGATATAGCCGTTGGCGAGCGCGATGCGATACGGCCCGGCCTTCTTGGGGAACTTGAAGAATTGCGTGTCAGCGGCCCAGGGCGCGAAACAGTCGGGCTCGGCGGCCGGGCCTTTGACGATTTCGGGACCCGCGGCAATCGCCGACGAGCTCAGCATAACGAATGCACTGGCGGCAACGATGCCACCGACGAGTGACTTGATCATCGATAATCCTCCCGATTGCAGTTCTGATTTGTTGGTTCAGTTTCATGCAATTCCCGCGTTTCCGGCAGGCCCTCCCGCCTTGTCCAGTCACGCTTGCCAGGTGCCAACGACCTTCGCGCCCCCTCCCCTTGCCGTCCCCATCGACCGAAGAAAAACTATCATATTATACATAATAAACAAGCATGAGCTGTTGCTTATGTATAATAAACAAGTTCACTGCTTCGGAGGCGAGGCTCATTCTCGAAAATGGTAGCGCTACCATAGCGTTGTGTAAAGCGCCATTTGAGCGCGTTCTTAAAAGCGCGTTCAGCGGGCTGTGCTCTCGCGGCGCTTGAGCTCGAAGCCGAGATCGACGATCCGCTGCTGCGGCCGGTCGCCGGCGATCGCCGCCAGCGCCATGGCGACGGCGCGCCTGCCGATTTCGTAGCGGTAGGTGCGGATGCTGGTGATCGAGGGAAACGCCACCTGCATCATGTCGAGGTCGTTGAAACCGACAATGCCGATCGTCTTCGGCACGTCTATCGCGGCCCGATGGCACTCGAACAGCACGCCGAGCGCGATGTCGTCATTGTTGCAGAACACGCCGTCGAGCGTCGGCATCTTGGCCAGGGCGTCGCGGAACAATTCGCGGCCAAGCGGCACGCTGGACAGCAGCGGCGTCGTGGTGACCAGGCGCGGATCGAATAGGCCGGCTTTTTCCATGGCAGCGCGATAACCCGCCAGACGCCGCTGCGAGCGCGGGTCCATGCGCGCGCCGATGAAGCCGATGCGGCGATACCCCATCTCGATCAGGTGCTCAGTCGCCGTCCTGCCGCCGTCGAGATGCGAGAATCCGACCATCATGTCGACGGGATCGGGCCCGATCTCCATCACCTGCACCACCGGGCAGCCGGCATTCTCCAGCAGTTTTCGCGCGGTTGGCGTCTGGTCGATGCCGGCCACGATCAGCGCTGCCGGCCGTTGCGAGCCGAACAGCTGCAAGAGCCGCTCCTCCTCGAGGCCGGAATAGTGCGTGTTGCCGAGCTGGATGCGGAACGGACTGTCCGACAGGCTGTCATAGATGCCGCGCACCACTTCGGCAAAGACGTTGTTGGTAAGCGACGGAACCAGCACGCCGAACACCTCGGCACGCGCCGAGGCCAGCGCCCGCGCATTGGGGTCCGGTACATAGCCGAGCTCGTCGACGGCGGCCTGGATCTGGCGGCGCAATTCTTCCGAGACGCGCTCCGGCTCGCGCAAGGCGCGCGACACGGTGATGGCGCCGACGCCGGCCTTGCGCGCGACATCCGCTATGGTCGGGCGGCCGCCGCCCCGGCGCGAGCGCGGCTTGATCAAGGCCATCGCCCGCGCAGATGGCCGCCAAAGCGCGCCCGCAATACGATCATCGCCATTTCACCGGCCTGTTGCCGCAACCCTTGGCCGACTCGGGTCGCGCAGCCATTGCTCATTGTCAAGCCGGAGTGCCTCAGGCCGCCATGACGGCCCTGCCCCTTGCTGCCTTCCACATGAACAGCCCGATCGCCATTATGTTCAGCAAATTCCAGGCGATGCCATTGAGGAAGGCCACGGCGTAGGACCCGGTCAGATCGTAGATCCAGCCGGACATCCAGCCGCCGATCGCCATGCCGAAAATCGTCGCCATGATGACGATGCCGATCCGCTGGCCGGCCTCCTTGGCCGGCAGGTATTCGCGCACGATGATCGCATAGCAAGGCACGATGCCGCCTTGCGACAGGCCGAACACCAGCGACACGACATAGAGCGAGGCGAGCCCGTCGAACGGGATGTAGAACAGCAGCGACAGGCATTGCAGCACCGAGCCGATCAGCAGCGTCTTCACGCCGCCTATGCGATCGGCGAGAAAGCCGGAGGCAAGCCGGCTGACGACACCCGCCGCCATCATGATCGACAGCATGTCGGCGCCATGCGCCATGCCGTAGCCGAGATCCATGCAATAGGCGACGATATGCACCTGCGGCATCGACATCGCCACGCAGCAGCCGAGGCCGGCGACGACCAGCAGCCCCTGCAACGCCGCCGGCGACATGGGAATCGGCTGCACCGGCCGGCTTCCCGGCGAACCGGCGGCCGCGGCTTCCGGAGCCCCGCGCCGCAGCATCAGCACCAGCGGCACCATGGTGACCAGGCAGAAGATACCGATGGCCGCATAGGTGAACCGCCAGCCTTCCGCCTTGATCAGCGTCGGCATGATGGTCGGCCAGAGCGCGCCGGCGAGATAGTTGCCGGCAGCCGCCGCGGTGACGGCAACGCCGCGCCGGCGGTTGAACCAGTGGGAGATGTCGGCGATCAGCGGCCCGAAGATCACCGACGTGCCGACACCGATCAGCACCCCCTGAGCAAGGGTGAACTGCAGGATCGAGGTCGAAAGCGCGGCAAGCAGCAGGCCGGCCGAGAGCGCCACGGAAGAAATCAGCGCCGGGACCCAATAGCCCATGCGGTCGATGGCGCGGCCGACCAGCACATTGCCGGCGGCAAAGCCCACCATGGTCGCGGTGTAGGGCATGGATGCCGCGGCGCGGTCGACGCCGAACTCGGCCTGCACGGCGGGCAGCACCACGACGACCGCCCACATGCCGACCGCGCCGATGGTCGCGAGCACCATCGAAATGGCCAGGCGCATCCAGGCGTAGGAGCTGTCGATGCCGGGGCTGGTCCGGCTCAAATCGGTTCGGGTCAAAGGCGTTTCCTGTCGGCGGTCTCTGAAAACGGCTGCAGTTTGCGCCACTATCGGCGCATTCTGAGCGCACAGCAGCGCCAGAGCGGGCAAATCCGTGGCTCCAGAGCAGACAGGAAGGCGGGAACCGACGCCACTCTTTGGAGTTTCCCGACCATCAAACCGGAAAGGAGTGCCAGCCATGACCGCTGCCAGGCAAAAATGGTCGGCCGAGGTGACCGAGCATAGCGACGCCATGGATCTCGAGGATCACATCTTCGAATCCGACGATGCCAGGAAGATCGCCGCCTCGCTCAAGCGGTCGGCCGAACAAAGCCATCGCCGCAAGGCCGAACCCTTTCAGTCCGCCATGTCGATGCTGAATTTCTATATCAACCGCGCCGGCAAGAACCTGCCCACCGCGCGCAGACAAGTGCTCGAGCGCGCCAAGGACGAACTGCGCGTGGCCTTCGGCCGCGAGAAGGAAGATTAACTCCGGCCTAGCGCGACTTGATCACGTGGTCGGTGTTGGCGAGCAGTTTTCGCACCGCGGCGCGCGCCGCGTCCGGCCGTTGCAGCCGGATGTTCTTCTCGATCGCCTCATGCAGCTTCTGTACGTGATTGAGATCGTCGACCGCCCGCGTGGTGAAAGTGAAGAGATGGTCGAACGCGGATTCGATCAGCACGCCGAGCGGCACCAGAAGATCGTTGCCGGAAGCCCGCAGGATGGCCAGGTGGAAGCGTGTGTCCGCGCGCGTGCGTTCCTGCAGGCTGGCCGCTTCCCCCATCTCGCGGCAGGCCTGGCTGATCTCGGCCATCTGCTCGTCGGTCCGCCGCATGGCGGCGAAGGCGGTCGCTTCCGGCTCGATGATGTGGCGGAACTCCTGCACCGTCTTCAGGAACACCTCGCGGTCGGGCGACGTCGCGTACCAGGCTAGCACGTCGCGGTCGAGCAGGTTCCAGCGCTCCTTGGGCTCGACCCAGCTGCCGATCTTGGGGCGTGACGCCAACAGGCTCTTGGCCATCAGCATCTTGATCGCCTCGCGCACCGCCGAGCGGCTGACGCTGAAGGTCTCCGACCACTTGGCCTCATTGGGCAATATGGTGCCGGGCGGATAGTCGCCCCGCACGATCCTGAGCCCAATTTCGCTGGCCAGCGACGTGTGTACGCTGGCGCCGGGAATGCGCGCCGCGTCGGGCCGGCGAACACCGGAGGGGCGTTCGGCGGATGCCGGCTTTTTCGGCGGCTTTTCCTTGTTCGGCTTTGCGTCCCGCATAGACTTCAGAAAGGCCGGTTTGCGGAAGCTGTCAAGCACCGCCGGGCGGTTGGGCCGCAAAGCGCGCCGCTATGCACAGCCCAACCCCGTTTTGCCTGCTTGCTCAGGCGGTTTTGACGTATTTGCGCCAGCTATGCTCCGGGCGGAAGCCGAGCATGTCGCGCGCCTTGCGGTTCGACAGCAGCGTCTCGTACTCGCCGAGTTCGGCCTTGACCGGCACGTTGGGATAGAATCGCTTCAGGAGCTCGGACGTTGGCAGGTCGGACGAGGTGTCGTCATTGGCGGCGTTGAACACCTGGTAGCCGAGACCGTCCTTCTCGATGGCGCGCAGCGTGATCTGGCCGAGATCGCGCGCGTCGACATAACTCCAGGCGATGCGCTTGCGGAAACCCGGATCGGCGAACCATTTCGGGAACAGCGAATACTCATGCGGCTCGATGACATTGCCGATGCGAAGCGCGTAGATGTCGGTGCCGTTGCGCTGCGCAAAGGCCCGCGCGGTGTTCTCGTTGACGATCTTGGAGAGCGCATAGCTGTCCATCGGGTCGACGTCATACGCCTCGTCGAGCGGGAAATATTTGGGGTCGCGCGGCTCGTTGGCGAACACCAGGCCGTAGGTCGTCTCCGAGGAGGCGACGATCACCTTGCGGATGCCGAGCTTCACCGCGGCCTCGATGACATTGTAGGTGCCCATCGCGTTGATGCGGAACACTTCATTGTCGGGCGTGATCATGATGCGCGGAATGGCGGCGAAATGCACCACCGCATCCACCGGCTGCGGGCGCAGCGAGGGGTCGAATTCGTGCAGGCCCATATAGCTCGACAGCGCGTTGAACACCTGCCCGCTGTCGGTGATGTCGGTGATCAGCGTGCGCACCTTGGGATTGTCGAGCGGCTTGGTGTCGATGTTGAGCACCTGGCAGCCCTGTTCGACAAGATATTGCACGACATGACGCCCAGCCTTGCCGCTGCCGCCGGTGAACATGATCCGCTTCGTCATTCTTGTCTCCATCACAGACTCTGGAATTGCCGTCTATTGTCAGACAATATTGCTTTCTGCAACCGCATATGGCTAAAACAGCGGCGCAATTATCGATAATCTGGGATAGGACAGACGACATGAACACCTCCGCCGCACGCGAGACGATCGGCTTCATCGGCCTTGGCCTGATGGGGCACGGCATTGCCAAGAACATCGTCGACAAGGGCTATCCCCTGACATTCCTTGGCCGCAAGAACCGCAAACCCGCGGAGGACTTGGCTAGCCGCGGCGCCAAGGAGGCGTCGACCTCGCGCGATGTCGCGGCGGCGTCCGACATCGTCTTCATCTGCGTCACCGGGTCGCGCGAAGTGGAAGCCATCATCCGTGGCCCCGGCGGCCTCAAGGAGGGCTTGAAGAAAGGCTCGGTCGTCGTCGATTGTTCGACCTCCGATCCGGTCTCGACCGTGGCGCTTGCGGCCGAACTCAAGGCGCTGGGCATCGACTATGTCGACGCGCCGCTGAGCCGCACGCCGAAGGAAGCCTGGGAAGGCACGCTCGACGCCATGGTCGGCGCCCCCGACGCCGTCTTTGCCAGGGTAAAGCCGGTGATCGAAACCTGGGCCGGCCGCATCGTCCATATCGGCGACACCGGCGACGGCCACCGCATGAAGCTGCTCAACAATTTCATCTCGCTGGGCTACGCCGCCATCTATTCCGAGGCGCTGGCCCTGGCGCAGAAGGTCGGCATCTCGCCGCCGCGCTTCGACAGCGTCATCCGCAACGGCCGCATGGATTGCGGCTTCTACCAGACCTTCATGCGCTGGACGCTGGAGGGCGACCGCGACGCCCACAAATTCACCATCGCCAACGCCTTCAAGGACCTGACCTATCTGGAATCGATGGCCGGTGCGGCCGGCATCGCCAACCCGCTCGGCAACGCCACCAAGAATTCCTTCGCCGGAGCCCATGCCACCGGCCCGGCCGAGCAGTTCGTGCCGATGCTGGCAACGCATATCGGCAAGGTCAACGGCGTCGACCTGATGCCGACCAAGGATGGCAAGAAGCAGACGATTTAACGAATTGCTCTGACGGCCGGATAGCTTAGCGCCGCCGGCTTCCGATCCCCTCATCGGTGTCGGCGAGCAGCTTGTGCACGGCGCTGCGCGCCGCCGCCGGCCGTTGCAGGCGGATGTTCTTCTCGATCGCCTCGTGCAGCTTCTGTGCCCGGTTCTGATCGCCGACCTGGCGTGTCGTGAAGACGAAGAGATGGTCGAGTGCGGACTCGATCAGCACGCCGAGCGGCACCAGAAGGTCGTTGCCCGAGGCCCGCAGGATGGCGAGGTGAAAGCGTGTGTCGGCGCGGATGCGTTCCGGCAGGTTCGCGGCCTCCCCCATCTCGCGGCAGGCCAGGCTGATCTCGGCCATCTGCTCATCGCTGCGCCGCATGGCGGCAAAGGCGGATGCTTCCGGTTCGATGATGTGGCGGAACTCCTGCACGGTGCGCAGGAAGGCTTCGCGGTCGGGTGCGGTCGCGTACCAGGCGAGCACGTCGCGGTCGAGCAGGTTCCAGCGCTCCTTCGGCTCGACCCAGCTGCCGATCTTGGGGCGTGATGCCAAAAGGCTCTTGGCCATCAGCATCTTGATCGCCTCGCGCACCGCCGAGCGGCTGACATTGAATGTCTCGGCCCATTTGGCCTCGTTGGGCAGGATGCTGCCGGGCGGATAGTCGCCGCGCACGATCCGCAGACCAATCTCGCTGGCTAGCGAGGCATGAACGCTGGATCCGGGAAAGTGCGCCGCATCCGCCCTGCGCACGACCGCTGGATCGCGGCTGGCTTGCGCCTTGGCCCGGCTGGCTTGCTTCTTTGCCTTGTCCTGGGGCATCCACGTTCCAATAGGCAGCTGCCTGTCGCCCGGAGATGCTCCGAACCCTGTGGCGCGCCGATCCCGTCACCGAAAGATCCAAACCACGGACGCGTCAAAGCCGGAGCCTGTTGCCCCTTGCCACGGCGTCTCGCTCAGGATTTGACGGGGCGCCCGTTGCCGAGCGCCCCGGTTCGAAAGACTATTTCTGGATGCAGGTGTCGACCGTATCCTTGGTGCATTCGTCGAGGCCGGTGAAAACCGGATCGTCGACCTTCTTGCCCTCGATCAAGTCGATCATCACCGACGGCGCCTTGTAGCCCATTTCAAAGGGCCGCTGGCCGACCAGCGCAGTGACGAGGCCGTCGCGGGCGATCGCCACCTCGTCGCCGATCGTGTCGGCGGCACCGATGACGAAGTCGTTGCTAGCTATCCGGTCCTTGAGCGGCCCGAACAGATCGCGATAGGGCTGCGGCGCGCCGAACAGCGGCCAGCCGCCCATGATGCCGAAGGCGTCGAGCTTGGGATTGGCGGCGAGGATGTCGGTCATCGCCTGAACGCCCTTGGCGCCGTCGTCATTGGTGAACACCGGGCAGCCGGCGACTTCCGTCCATCCGCCCTCGCCCGCAAGTGCCGCTAGGCCTTCCTTGCCCGACAGGGCGTCACGCATGCCTTGCGCGCGGCGCAGGATGTTGTCGGCCGCCGGGTTGCCTTCGATCGTGCAGATCGTGCCGCCATTCGGCTTGCCCTTCTTGATGTACTCGCCGATCTTCTTGCCCATCAGATAGTTGTCGGTGCCGAGATAGGTCTTGCGAAGGGCTGCGTCTTCCTTGGCAAGGTCGGCGTCGACGGTCATGATCGGGATCGTCGGATTGGCGCTCTTGATCGTCTGCGCGATCAGCGGCGCGTTGGACGGCGAAATCGCCATCGCCACCGTGTCGGGCTTGCTCAGCATATCCTGGACGATCTGTGCCTCGCCGGCCTCGTCGGAAGTCGACGCCGGACCGGTGTAGAAGCATTCATATTCCGAGCTGGCGTTCTCCTTGTTCCATTTCTCGCAGCCCTGATGGATGGCTTCGAAGAATGGATTGTCGAGACCTTTCACCACGATGACGAGCTGCTTCTTGGCCAAAGCCGGCCCGGCGCCCAGCGCCATGGCGGCGACGGCGGCGAGCAATACTGTTTTCCTCATGTCAGTCCTCCCTTGGAAACAGACGGACACGGCGTGCCCGCCACACAAATCGGCTTGAATGCGAGATGGCAGAGCCAACGCTCGTGCCGGCAGGCAAAGCCGATAAGCATTTTCAGATGCGGCCGGACCGGCAACGCGCCGGAACGGCCGATAACCTCCCACCGGTCCCGCCGCAAGAATAGCCTGGGACCGGAAATCTTTCTCCGACCATCAACTAATAACGGCGCGGCGCCAACGTCAATTGCTATTTGTCCTACAAAACGGATTTTTCGGAACCGTATGTCACTATTCGTCTGACAAATACCCTATTTCTTGTCGATCCGACAATTGACGCCCGCGCGGGCATTCGCGTAAATGCCGGTCAACGTTGCTTCCGGGAGGAATGGGGAGCACGATATAGGCGCTGCGACCTGGAACAGGCGGCAGCAAGGCATGGGGAGGCTATAGGCTGGTGGCAGTTCTCGAACTCACCAATATCTCGAAGCATTTCGGCGCCATTCAGGCGGTCAACGACGTGTCGCTGTCGATCGAACCCGGCCAGGTCGTCGGCCTGATGGGCGACAATGGCGCGGGCAAGTCGACGCTGGTCAAGATGATCGCCGGCAATTTCCACGCCAGCCATGGCACCATGCGCATGGACGGCAAGGAATTGATCCTGAACAAGCCGGCGGAAGCTCGCCAGCACGGCATCGAGATCGTCCACCAGGATCTTGCGCTCTGCAACAATCTGACGGCCGCCGCCAATGTCTATCTCGGCCGCGAGCTGCGGCGCGGCATCGGCCCATTCCGCATCCTCGACTATGCCGCCATGTACAAGCGCGCCGGCCAGCTCTTTGCCGAATTGAAATCCGAGACCCGCCCGCGCGATCTCGTCAAGCAGATGTCGGGCGGCCAGCGCCAGGCGGTGGCGATCGCCCGCACCATGCTGTCGCAGGCCAAGATCGTGCTGATGGACGAACCGACGGCGGCGATCTCGGTCAGGCAGGTCGCCGAGGTGCTCAACCTGATCCGCCATCTGCGCGACCAGGGCATCGCGGTGGTGCTGATCAGCCACCGCATGCCCGACGTGTTCGACGTCGCCGACCGCGTCATCGTCATGCGGCGCGGACGCAAGGTCGCCGACAAGGCAATCGCATCGAGCTCGCCCGAGGAAGTCACCGGGCTCATCACCGGCGCCATCGAGCAGGTCTCGTAAGCGCGGCTAATTTCACCAGGCTGGCGCGTATCGCAGCCGGCAGGAAAGGTCGATAATGGCAGTCACCCTTGACCAGACGATCGCACAGAAGCAGCACAGTTTCCTGTCGCGGCTATTGTCCGCCCAGACCTTCTGGGTGGTCATCGCCGTCATCCTTGCCTGCATCTTCCTGTCGTTCGCCACCGACGCCTTCGCGACGTCGAAGAACCTCTACAACATCACCCGCAACATCACCTTCGTCGCCATCGTCGCGCTCGGCATGACCTTCGTCATCATCACCGGCGGCATCGACCTTTCGGTCGGCTCGGTTCTGTGCCTTTCGTCGATGGTGCTGGCCGTCACGATGCATGCCGGCTATTCGATCGAAATCGGCATCCTGGCCTCGATCGCCACAGCGCTTGCCATCGGCGCCTTCAACGGCATCCTGACCGCCTATCTCGGCTTTCCACCTTTCGTGGTGACGCTCGGCATGCTGTCGATTGCCCGCAGCCTGGCCATGGTCGCCTCCAACAACACCGTCGTCTTCCAGTTCGGGCCCGACCACGACAAGCTGCTGGCGCTCGGCGGCGGCGCCTGGGTGTTCGGCATCGCCAATCCGGTGCTCTACATGATCCTGCTGGCGTTGATCACCGGCTTCGTCCTGCGCTGGACCAAGTTCGGCCGGCACATCTTCGCCATTGGCGGCAACGAGCACGCGGCAACGCTGACCGGCGTCCCGGTGAAGCAGATCAAGGTCGCCGTCTACATGATATCGGCGCTGTCGGCGGGCATTGCCGGCATCATCCAGACCGGATGGCTCGGCGCCGTCACCACCAATCTCGGCACCGGCATGGAACTGCAGGTGATCGCCGCCACCGTCATCGGCGGCGCCAACCTGGCCGGCGGCGTCGGCACCGCCTTCGGCGCCATTGTCGGCGCGGCCCTGATCGAGGTGATCCGCAACAGCCTTGGCCTGCTCGGCATCAATGCCTTCTGGCAAGGCACCTTCATCGGCGGCGCCATCCTGCTTGCGGTGCTGTTCGACCGCATCCGCAATTTCCGGCGCAGCGACTGAAGTTGAGGCGTCTTTCCTTCTCCCCTGGCGGGAGAAGGAAAGTGCCAGGCGTTATTCGTTTCACTCCTATCGCTCAGTCTGAAAATCAGCCGGAGCGAGCCGCCACCGATCCCCGCCAACAGCCTATGTCTTGACGGAAACCGGCAACCGGCAGCACAATCTCCGGGCAGGCGAAGGGAGGCCAGTCGTCTGCGGGAGGATATACCCATGACGGACGCGATCAGGCTCTACTGGGGCCGGTTCGGACATGTTTCTGTCCTGAATGTCGCAAGCGACTTCGTCACCCATGCCCATGTCGAGGCGCATCTCATCATCTGGCTCGAAGGCACCGCCGGAGAGATGACCATCGGCCGCGAGACGGTGCGGCTCGGACCATGCACCGCCGCCGGCATCAATTCCTTCCAGCCGCACAGCCATGTGCTGTCGCAAAACGGGACGCCCGGTCTGTTTCTCGCCTTCTACATCGACCCCGACTGGGCGCGCCGGCGCCGCGACCTGCCCCCTTCCGCACCGCTGTTTGCCCAGGCCGCTATCACGCTGGAGCCCTGGCTGCACCAGGCCGCCGCCAGCCTGCTCGACCATCTGACCGACAATGAAAGCGTCGACGATGTCGCCAATTACGAGATAGAGCGCTTTATCGATTCGGTGCTCGATGCCGCCGACGCCTCTGCGCCGCAGGAGGCGCGTGCGCGCATCAACACCATGCAGGATTTCCGCGTCCGCAAGGCCATCCAGCTGATGAAGGCCAATGTCTGCGAACGCATCTCCTTCGATGACGTGGCGCGCAGTGTGGGCTTGTCGCGGCCGCATTTCTTCGCCTTGTTCAAGGAACAGACCAATCTGACGCCCAATGTCTACTGGAACACGCTGCGCATGGAGGAAGCGGTGCGGCAGCTGCAGTGGTCGCAGGAGCCTCTGATCTCGGTCGCCTGCAATCTCGGCTTCACCACGCAAGGCAATTTCTCGCGCTTCTTCCGCGACCATGTCGGCGTGCCGCCGACACTCTATCGCGAGGCCGCGCGCGCAACCGCCTGAGCCCGCTTTTTCAGACTCCTTGATACGCGCGCAAGACGCATTGATAAGCGTCGCTCGAGCCACCGCCCTACCCTTGCCCGACTGTCGCATTCGCAAGGGAACGTCCTATGGCAAAAGTCACCATCTCCAGCGTCATCGACGCGCCGGTCGAAAAGGTCTGGGCGCGCATACGCGACTTCAACGGCCTGCCCGGCTGGCATCCGCGCATGGTCGAGAGCCATATCGAGGACGGCAAGGATGCCGGCACGCTCGGCTGCGTGCGCAATTTCGAGCTCGCCAGCGGCGCCCGCATCCGTGAAAAGCTGCTCGACTTCTCCGATGAGAATTTTCTCGTCAGCTACTCCATCCTGGAAACGCCACAGCCGCTCACCAACCACAAGGCGACGCTGCAATTGCGCCGCGTCACCGATGGCGACCGCACCTATGCCGAATGGACCGCCAGCTTCGATGCGGCACCAGAGGAAGCCGACAAGATTGCCGCCGGCATGGGCGCCAACGTGTTTCAGGGCGGTTTCAACGCCCTGAAGAGCCATTTTACCGGCCAGAGCTGAATCGGGCTTCAGGAGCATTCCATGGCGCTTGCCCTCCAGACATTCCCGACCGTGAAGGACGCCAATGCGGCGCTGCAGACGGCCGGCACCCGCTATCTCGGCGGCGGTACACTGGTCATCCGCGCGGCCAATGAAGGCGATGTTTCGGTCTCCGGCCTTGTCAGGTCGACCGACCCGGCGCTGTCGGCCATCGCGATTGCCGGGGGCAAGGTCCGCATCGGCGCTTCGGTGACCATGGCGGCGATCGCCCGTCATCCCGACCTCGGTGCGCTTGCCAAGGCCGCGCGCGCCGTCGGCGGTCCGGCGATCCGCAACATGGCGACGATCGGCGGCAATCTGTTCGCGCCGGCGCCCTATGGCGATTTCGCCGTGGCCTTGCTGGCGCTCGACGCCACGGTCGGCACCGAGGATGGCGAATTGCCGATCGAGATCTTCCTGGCCAAGCGGGACGGCAGCCGTGCCATCGTCACAGCAGTCAGCTTCACGCTGCCGAAGGACGATAGTTTCCGTTTCCTGAAAGTGTCGCGGGTCAAGCCCAAGGGCGTCTCGGTGCTGAGCATCGCTGCCGTTCTGGAGCGGGTTGCCGATGGCACCGTGTCTTCGGCGCGGATCGCGCTTGGCTGCATGGCCGACCGCCCCGTGCGGGCCAAGGCGGCGGAAAAGGCGCTGCTGGGCAAGTCGCTCGACCGGGACGGCATCGCGGCGGCATTGGCCGCCGTCACCGAAGGCATCGCGCCCATCACCGATCCGATCGCCAGCGCCTGGTACCGCGCTGAAGTCCTGCCGGTCCATCTCGGCCGGCTGCTGCTGAGCTGAAATCACCCGTTGGGGGGCGCGCGTCTGCCCGATCCGTCGGGCAGGCGCGCAAGGAGGAAACATGGCGAAGGTCCCGGTTCAATTCACGCTCAACGGCTCCGAGAAAGCCGAATTCATCGACAGCGGTACGACGCTGCTCAACGCGCTGCGCGACAAGATCGGCGACACCTCGCCGAAAGGCGGTTGCCACCAGGGCACGTGCGGCGCCTGCTCGGTCATCGTCGACGGCGAACTCAGGCTGTCTTGCCTGACCTTGGCCGAGACCTGCAATGGCGCGGCCATCACCACGACATCCGGCCTCGCCGAAGGCGGCGTCCTGCATCCGCTGCAGCGCGCCTTCCTCGACACCTTCGCCACGCAATGCGGCTTCTGCACGCCGGGCATGATCATGGCCGCCAAGGTGCTGCTCGACCACACGCCCGATCCCAGCCGCGACGAGGTGGTGGAGGCGCTGTCGGGCAATATCTGCCGCTGCACGGGCTACGAGCCGATCATCCAGGCGGTGCTCACCGCGGCCCGCGCCAATTCGCAGAACGCGGCCTGAGGGAGCTACGATGGAACTGCGCAAGAATTACTTCGCCGATGTTCGCAAGGACGATCTGCACGAAATCGGCCAGCCCAGGCCGCGCTCGGATTCGCCCGGCCACGTCACCGGCAAGACCGCCTTTTTCGCCGACCGCAACTTTCCCGGCATGCTGCACCTGAAGATGGTGCGCAGCCCGCACCACCACGCCCGCATCCGCTCGATCGACACATCCCAGGCTGAAAAACATCCTGGTGTCGTCAAGGTGCTGACCGCCAAGGACGTACCGCACAATGTCTACACCATCCTGATCCTCATCCAGATCGGCCCCGAGGACGAGACGGTGCTGGCCGACGGGAAGGTGCGCTGGAAGGGGGAGGCGGTGGTGGCGGTGCTGGCCGAGACCGAGCGCGCCGCGCAGGAGGCCGCCGCCAAGGTCAAGGTCGACTATGAGGTTCTGCCGGCCGTCTTCGACATGGAGGAAGCGCTGAAGCCCGGCGCGCCTTTGGTCAACGAATATCACGGCCAGAATTACTATCTCTATGACAGCGGCGATTGCCGCAAGGTACGCTTCGGCGATGTCGAGGCGGGCTTTGCCGGCGCCGATCACATCCTCGAACAAAGCTACCAGTCCTCGCCGATCGAGCATGCGCCGACCGAGACCACCGGCTGCGTGGTGGCGCCCGAAGGCAATGACCGCTTCACCTGCTACACCAACACGCAGGCGATGTTCTTCACCCTCGACAACACCTCGATCATCCTGCAGATGCCGGGCTCGAAGCTGCATTTCGTCGGCGGCACGGTCGGTGGCGGCTTTGGCGGCAAGGTCGACGTCATCGTCGAGCCGATCGCCATCCTTGGCGCCAAGCTAACAGGACGACCGGTCTGTTTTATCTACAGCCGCGAGGAGGAGATGCAGATCTCCTCGCCCCGCGCCGCCGAAAAGGTCATCATCAAGGACGGCGTCATGAAGGACGGCCGCATCGTCGCGCGCAAGGTCACCGGCTACACCGATGCCGGCGCCTATTCGCGCCACTCGCCCTATGGCGCGCAGAAGGGCGCCGGGCATTATCCCGGCCCCTACACCATCCCGAATGTCTGGATCGACACCTATTGCGTCTACACCAACCGCACGCCGTCCTCGGCCATGCGCGGCTTTGGCGTCACCATCGGCGACTTCGCGCTGGAGGTGCAGATGGACAAGCTGGCGCGGCTGATCGGCATGGACCCGCTCGAATTCCGCTTCATCAACGCCTATCGCGACGGCGACATGAAGGCGCATCGCCAGCCGACGGAAGGGGCAGCACTCATCGAATGCATGCAGGAAGCCTCGCGCGCCGCCAACTGGCCGGTGGCGGAGAAATTCATGGCGATGTCCTCCTACAGGAAGGGAGCCTGATATGGCGATCCGGCGTGGACGCGGCGTGGCCGCGATCAACTATCCCACCGGCATGAACCTCGGCGGCGACCCGACCCAGGCGCTGGTGCATTCGACGCCGACCGGCAATTTCATGGTGACGCTGTCATCCGTCGATCTCGGCCAGGGCATGAAGCAGATCATGGCGCAGATCTGCGCCGAGACCATCGGCGTGCCCACCGACCGCGTCGTCGTCGACACCGCCGACACCGATACCGGCCCGCACTGCATGGGCACCTTCGCCTCGCGCGGCACCCACCGCGCCGGCAACGCCGTCATCCAGGCCGCCCGGGAAGCCCGCCAGGTGATGCTGGAAGTGGCGGCCGAGGAATTGGAGGTCAACGCCTCCGATCTCGAGACCGACGGCCAGGGCAACATTCTGGTCAAGGGTGCGCCGCAAAAGTCGATCTCGATCTTCGATGTCGCTTTGTCGGCGCATTTCAAACGCGGCCGGTCGATATCGGGACGCGGCATGTTCCTGATCCCGCGCTCCTATCCGGAGAAGGAGACCGGCGCGATGAAGCCCTCGACCTGCTACGCGCACGCCTGCACCGTGGCCGAAGTCGAGGTCGATGACGAAACCGGCGAAGTCACCGTGCTGACGGTCAAGAACGTCTTCGAGATCGGCCGCGCGCTGAACCCGAAAATGGTCGAGCAGCAGCTGGTCGGCGGCTCCTGGATGGGCATCAGCCACGCGCTCTACGAAACCACCGAGCCCTACTACCCCAACCGCGACCATGGCGGCACCGACTTCAACCAATATCTGATGCCGGGCCCCGGCGATCTCGCGCAAACCGAGATCATCGTGCTGGAGCGTCCTTCGGCGGATGGTCCCTACGGCGCCAAGGGGCCGGGCGAAATGTGCGCCAACCCGCAGATCCCGGCGGTCGCCAACGCCGTCTTCGACGCCGTCGGCGTACGCATCGACACGCTGCCGATCACGCCGGAGCGCATCCTGCGCGCGCTCAAGGCGCAAGCGGCGAACTGACATGCCCGAGGTGAAAGCCGAGACTGTCGCGACCTCGCCGGAGGCGGTGGCGCAGCACCTCGCCGCCTCGCGCTATCTGGCCGACGACAGCCTGGCGACCGCCATCTTCCTGGCGATCCGGCTGGGCAAGCCGTTGCTGCTCGAGGGCGCGCCGGGTGTCGGCAAGACCGAGGCCGCGAAGGCTGTCGCCGATCTACTCGGCCGCGATCTGGTGCGGCTGCAATGCTATGAGGGCATCGATGCCGCGCACGCGCTCTACGAATGGAATTATCAACGCCAACTGCTCGCCATCCGCCATGCCGGCGAGCATGAGATCGACATCTACGACGACCGTTTTTTGATCGCCCGCCCGCTCCTGCAGGTGCTGAAGGCGCCGGAGCAACGCGTGCTGCTGGTCGACGAAATCGACCGTTCCGACCATGAATTCGAAGCGCTGCTGCTCGAATTCCTCTCCGATTTCCAGATCAGCATCCCCGAGCGCGGCACGATCCGTGCCGCCGCCCAGCCGATTGTCATCCTGACCTCGAACCGCACCCGCGAACTCGCCGAAGCGCTGCGCCGCCGCTGCGTCTACCACTGGATCGGCTATCCCGACGCCGAGCGCGAGGCCGCCATCATCATGCTGCGCGCCGGCGATGTCGCTGAAGGCACCGCACGCGCCGTGGCGGCAGCCGTGCACACCATCCGCGCCCGGCCGCTCGCCAAGCCGCCGGGCATCGCCGAAGCGGTCGAATGGGCCAATGCCGCCACCATTCTGGAAAAAGGCGGCAGCCCGTGGCCCGAAGCCTTCCGCCGCGCCATCGGCGTGCTGATCAAGGACGAGGAAGACCTCTCCTATATCGCGCCGGAGCTTGGTCGGATTGTCGAGGAGGCGCTGGCGTGAGCCGGGACCTCGACAACCCCTTCTCCCCGTTTACGGGGAGAAGGTGCCCCGAAGGGGCGGATGAGGGGCAGCGCCATGGTGGGCAGAAGGTGGCGCCGCCCCTCACCTGCCTGCCGGCATCAGGGGTCGAGCCGCCTGTCTCGACCCGTCCTTCGGACCCCCGTAAACGGGGCGAGGAGAAGTTCCCCCGCGCCGCCGCGCCCTTCCTTGGCTTTGCCCGCCTGCTGCGCCGCCACGCTTTCCCCGTCGCGCCCGAGCAAGTCTCCAGCTTCATGCAGGCGGTCACACTGCTCGGACCACGCTCGATGGCCGACATCCACGAGGCCGCCCTCGCCACCCTGGCGCCGCAGCCCGACCGCCGCGACGAATTCGAGGCGCATTTCCAGAGCCATTTCTACGGCAACACTTCAGCCGTGATCGAAGGCGAAGCGGACGAAGAAACCCGCATCAAGGACGATGGCGGCGCCGACGACGAACGGATCGAAGCCGTGCACACCCAGGAAGGCGGCGAACTGTCGTCCGCCCTGGAACAGCTGAGCACACGCGATTTCCAGCGCGACGACGACAGGCTGGCCGCTTTCCGCCGCAAGCTCGCTTCGGCTCTTCCCGCCCGCCGCTCCTTCCGCACCGTGCGCACTCCTTCGCGCGGCAAGCTCGATCTGCGCCGCTCGCTGCGCGAAATCGTCAGCGCCGATGGCGATGTCCCCTCGCCGCTGCTGCGCCGCCGCCAGACCGTGCCGCGCAAGCTGCTGCTCTTGATCGACGTCTCCGGCTCGATGAAGCTGCACACGGCGGACTACCTCAAGCTGGCGCATGCGGTGGTGCAAGGCGCGGACCGTGCCGAGATATTCACCTTCGGCACTCGGCTGACGCGCATTACCGCTGCCTTGCGCATCCGCGACCGCGATCAGGCGCTGGCCCGCGCGGCGGCCCAGGTCGACGACTGGGACGGCGGCACCCGCATGGGACCGACGCTGCTCGCTTTCCTCTCGGTGCCGCGCTTTTCGTCCTTCGCGCGTGGTGCGGCGGTGGTGATCCTCTCGGATGCGCTCGAGCGCGGCGATCATGCCGAGCTGGAGACCGCGATACGAAGGCTGAGTGCCCGCGCTTTCCGGCTGTCGCTGGCCACGCCCTTGGCCGGCGATCCGCGCTTTCGACCGGCCACGGCGGCGCTGCGCGCCATCCTGCCTGACCTCGACGACCTCATCGACGGCTCGTCGCTGGACAGCCTCACCGATTTCATCCTGTCGCTCGCCCGCCCTGCCCCTGCGGCATCGACAATCTGGAAAAGGGTATCGTGATGCAGAAAGCCATCGACGCGCATTTCCACATCTGGCGCCAACAGGACCAGCCCTGGCTGGTCGGGCCGATGGTGCCGCGCATCTTCGGTCCCTACGAGCCGATCCGCCGCGACTATCCGATCGGCGAATTCCTCGAGGACCAGAAAGGATCAGGCGTCGAGAAGGCCGTCTATGTCCAGACCAACTGGGCGAAGGAGGATTTCGAGAAGGAAGTCACCTTCCTGCAGAAGACCGCTGACGAGACCGGCTGGCCGCACGCCATCGTCGGCTATACCGATATGACGGTCGACGACATAAGGCCCCAGATCGACCGGCTGAAAAAATATTCGCTGCTGCGCGGTGTGCGGATGCAACTGCACTGGCACGAAACCCCGGCCTTCCGCTTCGCCGCCTCGGCCGATCAGGTCATCGACCCCAGAGTGCGCGCCAACGTGGCGCGGCTGAAGGACTATGGCCTGTCCTTCGACCTGCAGCTCTTTCCCGCCCAGATGAAGGACGGGCTGACGCTGGTTGGCGAAAATCCCGGGATCAACTTCATTCTCACTCATGCCGGCATGCTGACCGGCTTGGATCAGGAAACCACCGAGGCCTGGAAGGCTGGCCTGCGCACGCTGTCCGCCGCGCCCAATCTCTATGCCAAGCTGTCCGGTCTCGGCACTTTCGCCCACCGCAACGACCCGGCGCTGATTGCGTATATCGTCGACAACGCAATCGATATTCTAGGGTCGGACCATCTGATGTTCGGCTCGAACTTCCCGATCGAGAAACTCTGGACCAACCACGCCGAACTGATCAAGGCGCACCGCGACGCGGTGGGCAGGCATGGTGCGGAAGCCGAGGCCGATATTTTCTGGAACACGGCGGAGAAGGTTTATCGGCCGGTGTAGCGCTCTCTTCCCTTCTCCCCTTGTGGGAGAAGGGAAGACCCGCGATAAAAAGCCCTTACTGCGTCGGCAGCATGCCTTCGACGTCGCTGGCCGCGTCATTGAGCGCTTCCTTCGGTGTCGCCGACTGGTCGACGATGCGCGACAGATTGTCGACGATCGTCTGCGTCACCTTCACACCATTGGTGCCCGGGAAGGCATACCACGGAACCATCAGCGGCATCTGGCTGAGCCCAGCCTGGAAGAGCGGGTTCTTCTTGTAGAAATCGCCGAGATAATCTGATGACTTCGCCGCGAGTTCATTGTTGGGGACATAGCCAGTGCCCGGCACGACGACGGAAGCGCCATAGGGGCCGGCGGCGAATTTAGCGAACTTCCAGGCAGCCTCCTGCTTGGCCGCGTCCTTGGTCAGGATGACCACGGCATTGCCGCCCGTCGGCAGATGGCCGTTGACCGGATCGATCAGCGGGATCTTGGCGGTGCGCAGCGTGAACTTGTCGCCGACATTCTTGATCGTGTTGACCAGCGCGCCGGTGGTCTGGAATTCGAAGCCGACCTTGCCGGCCGCGAAGGCCTGCTCGCCCGCGGGCTTGGTGAAGACCGGCATGCCGCCCTCCTTCACCATCCGCTGCAGGATCTCCACCGCCTTTTCGCCTTCCGGACCGTTGAAGGCGACCTTGCTTTCGTCCTCGTTCAGCATCTTGCCGCCGGCGCCGAACAGCAGCGCCGAGAACATCCAGTCATCGCCCTGCCAGCGGAAGTCGATGCCGTCGACGCCGTTGCCGAGCGCCTTGATCTTGCCGCCGAGCGCGATCACCTCGTCCCACGTCTTGGGCGGATTGTCCGGATCGCCGCCGGCCGCCTTCACCAGGTCGGCGTTGTAATACATGATCGGGTTGGAGGTGGCGAAGGCAAGCCCAACCTGCTTGCCGTTGACCTGCGCCAGCTTCAGGATCGTGTCGGAGAAGCCGAGCTCCGCCATATTGCCTTCCTTCTTGACCAGCGGGCCGAGATCGACGGCGACGTCGCGCTCATTGAGCATGCGCAGGCGGTTGAGGCCGATGAAGGTGATGTCGGGCATCTCGTCGGTGCCGGCCTGGCGAAGAATGGTCTGGATGCCTTCCTCATAGGTCGCCGACGGGCTGGCGAACTGGATCTTGATATCGGGGTTTTCCTCCATGAACTTCTTCGAGATCGTGTCCATCACGTTCTTGAAAAAGCCAGGCATCGGGTAGTGAACCGTCAGCGTCGTCTCGGCGTAGGCCGGAAGGGCCGCCGCCAGCGACACCGCCGCCGCGGCGAAAATCCTGGAAATATGCTTCATTGCTGGTTTCTCCTTGTTGGCCCAGTCAGTTGTTGGCAAATCAGCCTTTGAGACCGGTCATGGTGATGCCCTCGACGAAGCGCTTCTGCGCGAGCAGGAAGGCGGCGACGAGAGGAAGGGTTATGATCAGCGTGGCGGCCATCAGCGCGCCATAGTCGTCGCCGGCCTCGGCGGCGCGGAAATACATCAGGCCGAGCGGCGGCGTGGCGTAGGCCTGCTTGCTGACGACGATCAGCGGCCAGTAGAGGTCGTTCCAGTGCGCGACAACGGAAAAGATCGCGAAGGCGGTGACCGCCGGCCACGCATTGGGGACTATGACGCGCGCCACGATGCCGAGTTCGGACATGCCGTCGAGCCGCGCGGCGTGCAGCAGGTCGTCGGGCATGGCGCGGAAGAACTGCAGGAACATGAAGATCGCGAACACCGATATGGTGAAGGGCGCGACCAGCGAGGTGTAGCTGTTCAACAGCGACATCCTGTCGAAGGCGACGTAGAGCGGCAGCGCGGTGGCATGGATCGGCACCAGCAGGCCGAGCATGACCAGCACCATCATCAGCCGCGCGGCGCGGAACTTCAGCTTGGCCATGGCGTAGGCGCAAGGGATGGCCACCACGACCTGGAAGAAGAAGATCAGGCCGCAGACGACGACGCCGTTCCACAGCAGCGTCGCCATCGGCACCTTGGCAAACGCCTTGGCGAAATTCTCGGCGAAGTAGAAATGCTGCGGGATCAGCGCCAGCGACGAGGTGAAGATGTCGCTCTGCGTCTTGCCCGCCGTCGAGATCATGAAGATGTAGGGCGCAAGGATCATCAGCGCGCCGAGCGAAAGCAGCGCGAAGCGGATGATGCGGCCGGCCGGAATGCCTGTCATGTGTAGTGCACCCGCCGGTCGAGCACGCGGTATTGCAGAAGCATCAGCACAAGCAGGATCGCCAGGAAGGCGACCGTCATCGCCGAGGCGTAGCCGACGCGCAGATAGACGAAACCCTCCTGGTAGATGGTGAAAAGCAGCACTTCGGAGGCCTTGTTGGGCCCGCCATCGGTCAGCATTTTCACCGTCTCGAAAACCTTCACCGCATTGGTGACGCTGATGGTGACGACGAACAGTGTCGTCGGTCCGAGCATAGGCCAGGTGACCAGGAAAAACCGGTCGAGCGCCGATTGCGCGCCGTCGACATGGGCGGCGGCATAGAGCTCGCGTGGGATCGCCGTCAGCCCCGCCAGGAACAGCACCATGTTGAAGCCGACCGACTGCCAGATGCCGATGATCGACAGGCTGTAGAGCACGGTGTTCGACGCGCCGAGCCAGTTCGGGCCGGGAATGCCGGCGAGCGAAAGCAGCGCATTGAGCGGCCCGATCGTCGGGTGGAAGATGTATTGCCAGACGGTGGCCATGGCGACGATCAGCGATGCGACGGGCAGGAAATAGACGGTGCGGAAAAAGCCGCGCGCCCGCCCCTCGCCTTCGATCAGCAGGGCAACGCCGAGGCCAAGCACGATCGAAACCGGCGCGACGATGGCCGTGTAGACCGAGGTGTTCCACAGCGACCGGCGGAAGGTGCGGTCGTTCAAGAGATGCGCGTAATTCTCGAAGCCGACGAAGCGGAACTTGCCGTAGCCGAGCTCGAAATCGGTGAAGCCGAGAAAGATGACGGCGGCCACCGGCAACAGCACGAACAGCAGCAACAGCACGATGGCCGGCGCTGCCAGCAGCCAGGCGGTCCGGTCCTCGCTGCGTGCGCGCAGTGCCGCGGCGCCCGGCATATTGCCCGCCAGCGCGACGCTAGACATAGGCCGGCTCCTGCCGCGCGCCCGCCGCGATGCGCAGCCGCTTTCCCTCAGGCCCGAACACCATCGCCTGTTCGGGGGCCAGAAGGATCCCCACCTTCATTCCGGCGATCAGGTCCCTCGCCTCCTGCGGCGCCAGCTTGGCGACGACGCCGTCGCCGGAGGTGTCGAGCCGGCAATGGGCAATCACTTCCGAGCCGAGGAATTCGAGGCGTTCGATCCGACCGGCAAGGCCGCTGCGCCCGCTGGGGGACAGTTTGACGAATTCAGGCCGGATGCCGACGCTGACCGGTCCGTTCGCCACCTTCTCCAGCAAAGCCAGCCGCATGCCTTCGAACTCGACACGGCCGTTCTCGGCCTTCGCCGGGATGATGTTGATCCTCGGCTGGCCGATGAAGCGCGCGACCTCGATATGGGCGGGATCGTTGTAGATCATTTCGGGTGCTGCGAGTTGCAGCAGATTGCCGCCGATCATCACCGCCACGCGGTCGGCCATCGAAAGCGCCTCGGCCTGGTCGTGCGTCACATAAAGCGTCGGCACGCCGGCGCGGCGATGCAGTTCGACGATCTCGCCGCGCGCATGGACGCGCAGATTGGCATCGAGGTTGGAAAGCGGCTCGTCCATCAGGAAGATCGAGGGCTGGCGCACCATGGCGCGCGCCAGCGCCACGCGCTGGCGCTGGCCGCCCGACATCTGCCCCGGCTTGCGGTCGAGCAGATGGTCGATCTTGAGCAGGCCCGCCATCTCGCGGACATCGCGCGCAATGCCGGTGCGGATTTCTTTCTGGCCAGGCAGCAGCGAGCCGACCAGCGGCAGGCGCTGCGACCGGCCGAGCCGCTTCATGGCGAGCGGCACGGCGATGTTCTGTCCCGCCGTCAGATGCGGGTAGAGCGCGTAGGACTGGAACACCATGGCGATGTTGCGGTCGGCCGCGGCAACCGGCGACATGTCCTTGCCGCCGACGAAGATGTCGCCGCTATCGGCATGGTCGAGCCCGGCCAGGATGCGCAGCAACGTGCTCTTGCCGCATCCGGAAGGGCCGACGAGCGCGATAAATTCGCCGGCTTCGACATCGAGGCTGACGCCATTCAGAATGGCATTGCCGCCGAAGGATTTCTTCAGGCCGCGAAGCGACAGCGCGCTCATGACGCGACCCGCTTTCGAACCTTGTGCGCCTCGTGCGGATAGACCTCGGCCACCACATCGTCGAGGACGTAGGTGGTCATGCCGGGGATGGCGACGATCTCGCTGGCGACGGTATCGCTGAATTGGTGGATGACGGCGCCAAGCAGCCGCTCGCCCGGCATGTCGCGCTCCATCTCGCCGACCACGAAAGCCGCCGACGGCCCCCAGACCAGCGATGTGTTTTGGTACTCGCCTTGCCATGCCCGGTGCAAATGGCCGCTGGCGAACAGCGCGACATCGTGGGCGGCGATCAGGTCGTAGAGGCGCTGGCGCTGCGCCGGCCTGACGCTCCAGTAGCCGGTATCGCCCTCGCCGGGCTGGTCGACGAATAGCGGCTTGTGGGCAAAGAGCGCGACGCGCCGGCCGCCGCGGCTTTCCAGCCCGGTGCGCAGCCATTCGAACTGCGCCTCGTCCTCGGCATCGTCAAAACCCATCAGCAGGCTGTCGAGCCCGATGAAGCGCCAGCTACCGGCGTCCTCCATCCAGTAGTCCGGCCCAACCAGCCGGCGCCAGCGCTCGAGGCGCGCGGCACTGACCGGCTGCAGGGAGCCTGGGAGATGGCCGACATCGTGATTGCCCGGCACCAGCAGCATCGGCGTGGAGATTTCCCGCATCAGATCCATGCAGAAGGTGATGTCGTCATCCTTGTCGGCACCGTCGACGCTGAGGTCGCCGGTGTGAATGACAAGGTCCGCGCCGCTCTGCGCGATCCAGGCGGCCAGTGGCTGCCAATTGCCGTTGAAATGCGCCTTGGTCGGGCTGAAATGGGTGTCTGTAATCTGAACGATTCTCATGCCGGCTCCACCATGCGAGCCGCGCCCCCAGGCGAGCGGCATCGCATGGGGCTTCCTTAGTGCCGTTCCATGTCACTTCCTTAACAGCGGCTGGGCAAACTGTGGACTAGCGTCGGCGGGGGTGTCAGCGGCGGCCGCCAATACGCAAAACACGCAAACGTGCAGGACGGGTCGCGACCTCCAAGGCGCGCGACCGACTTGTTCACAACGGTCGGCCTAAAACCTCGACCATATGCCGCTTGGAGCCGATGCTGACCGGCCCCGCCGTTCGTACCGGGCCAAAACCTTGCCCCCGCCAAAATCGAAGCGCCGGCTCATTTTCCATGAGCACGCCAAGCTCCACGCGGGTGACCTGCCGGGATTTCAGCCACCTGAAAAAGGCGTCGCAGATGGCCCGTCCCTACCCTTGACCGCGAAGGGTTTGATCGATCATGAGCAACGCAATCCACCAACACCCGGCTTGCGGATAGTCGCGGTCGCAAGCCAGCAAGCCGACAAATTCGCCATTGGCGGCTTTTAATCCGAATACGAATTTGTCGGCATCCGTCCGGTTGGGCGGAAAGCTTTCGAATTCCTCCCGCGCGCTGTCGGCATTGGGCGGCTCGCCTCGCTCCAGCACGGCATAATCCGAGCAGGCCTGGTATAGCGGCGCCAACCGGGGGGCATCGTTTCCGACCAGCCCTTCAATCTCGTAGCCGGGAAGCGAAATTGGAAATCTGGTCGTCTTGTCCATGAAGATTCCGGATCTGGCGCAGCCGCCTCTCACTTCACCTCGAATTGCGGATCGACCGGGATCTGCATCGCAGTCACCAAATGGTTGGTCTGTCCCGCCAGCCCGATGATCGACACCAGTTCGCCATGCTGCGCGTCGGTCATGCCCTTCGCCCGCGCCGCCCCAGTGTGTGAATGGACGCAGTAGGAGCAGCCATTGGCCGTCGACACCGCGATGTAGATCATTTCCTTGGTCAGCGGATCGATGGCGCTGTCCGCCACCATCACCGCCTTGAGCTGTTCCCACACCCGCTTCAGCGACGCCGGATCATTGGCCAGCCCGCGCCAGAAATTGTTGACGAAATCCGATTTGCGCGTTGCGCGGATATCGTCGAACACGGCCTTGACAGCCGGGATTTTGTCGACCTCGGCATCGCTGAGGAGCTTTGTGGTGGCCATGGCGTTTTTCCTTCGTTGGATCGGTGGATCAGGTCGTTGAATCAGGTCTCGAGCAAAGACGGCTAATCGGTTCTTCTGACTCAGTTTTCGATGCCGATTGGCGCAGAACGTTGATGGTTAGCCGAACCCTCTCAGCTTCGTCATCCACGGGCGGAGCAAGGAGCGAAGCGACGCGGCGCAGACCCGAGGATCCATGCCGGGACTCGGAAGCGTCGCCACGGTGCAGGATTCTGCTCCGCTGCACTCTTCGATAGGCGTCACGGAATGGATCCCAGGGTCTCCGCGACGGCGCTTCGCGCCTGCTTCGCCCTAGGATGACGAAGGAGAGACGACTCGGCCAACCGTCGGACGTACGCACCGGCCAGAACCTCAATGCACCGCCGCGTACATGATCTTCTCCTCCGTGGCCTCCGCCGGCGAAAACTCCTCGACGATACGCCCTTGCCGGCAGACCAAAATCCGATCCGACAGGTTCATGATCTCCGGCAGGTAGGACGAGATAACCACCACAGCCAGCCCCTCGTCGGCCAGCCGGTTGATGATCTGGTGGATTTCCGCGATGGCGCCGACATCGACGCCGCGTGTCGGCTCGTCGAAGATGACGATGCGCGGCTGCTGCACCAGCCCCTTGCCGATCACCACCTTCTGCTGGTTGCCGCCGGAGAGTTCGACCACGCGCGCATTGTCGTTGATCGCCTTGATGTTCAGCGTCTTGGTCCACTCCGCCGACAGTTGCCGCATCTCCTGCTGGTTGATCACCCAGGCCTTTTCGCGGCCCGCGGCGAGCAACCCGCCGAACAGGTTCTCGGCAATGCCCATCGTCTCGAAAATGCCTTCGCTCTTGCGATCCTCGGTGACGTAGACGATGCCGTCGGCCACCGCCTCGCTCGGCACGAGATAGCGTACGGGCCTGTCGTCGAGCTCGATCGCCCCGCCACGCAAAAAATCGCGCTTGTAGATGCCGGACACGATCTTGAAGGTCTCGGTGCGGCCGGAGCCGATGAGACCGAACACACCGGTGATCTGGCCCTCGAAGATCGAGAAGGAATTGTTGCGCACGACATTGCTCATCGAAATGTCCTGCACCGACAGCACCTTCTTGCCGGCCTTGCGCAGCCTGGCCTCGTCGCGTTGGCGGTAAATCTGCCCCGACAAAGTGCGACCGACCATGGCGGCGACAATCTTGTCGCGATCGAAGGCCGACGTGTCGTCGGTGATGACCAGTTCGCCATCGCGCAAAATGGTGATGCGGTCGGCAATGGCAAGCGCCTCTTCCAGCGCATGGCTGATGAAGACGATCGACACGCCGCTCGCCTTCAGCCGACGGATCAGCGCGAAGAAGTGGCGTTTTTCCTCCGGCGTCAGCGTCGCCGTCGGCTCGTCGAAAATGATGATCTCGGCATTGTGGTGCACCGCACGCGCGATCTCCACCATCTGCCGCTTGGCAGCACCCAGCGTCGCCACCATGGTGTTGGGGTCGACGGGAAAATTCAACGACTGCAGGAACTGCTGTGCTGAAATATACGTCCCGCGCAGCCGGTTGAGGAATTTTTCAGTACCGAGATAGAGGTTCTGCGCCACCGTCATCGACGGCACCAGGCTGGTCTCCTGGAACACCATGGCGATGCCGGCTTCGAGCGCCGCATGCGGCGAGGCATAGGCGATCTCGCGTCCCCTATGGAACATCTTGCCCGACGTCGCGTCGACCACCCCGGCGATGATCTTGGTCAAGGTCGATTTGCCGGCGCCGTTCTCGCCGAGCAGTGCGTGGATCTCGCCCTTGCGCAGGTCGAAGCTGACATTCTTGACCGCGGGCACGCCGCGATAGTTTTTGGTGACGTTTTCGAGCCGGACGATCGGTTCCATCAAAAACCTCCCGCGTCGAGCACGCAGTCGCCGCCTTTGGAAGCAATGAACAGCCGGCCGTCCTTTTCGACGACGCTGCAGATGCCGTGGCGCGTGCCGTTGGCGCGGCTGTGCAGGCTGAATTGCGGCTGCAGCTTTGCGTCGAGCCTGACAACCAGCCCGTAGGAGCGGCTCGGCGACCATGGCTTGTGGATGCCCATGGTGCGGATGCCGCCGCATTGCAGCGGTTCAAGGAAACTGCGGTTGGAGGCCAGCGCCGGCGCGATCCAGTAGGCCGGCGGCACCTGGTCGATCATGTCCTGGCGGTAGTGCGTTTCCTGCAGCACGAATTCGATCAGCCGGTTGCGCGGCGCGAACAAGGCCAGCCAGGCGCCACCATCGCCAGAAGGCGCAAGCCGCGCGGGATAGCCGGGCAGATGCGTCAGCACCGTCGAACGGCTGCCGGTCGCGCCATCGAAGCGGATGAGCTGATGGCGCCAGCTTTCGCTGACCAGCACGTCCCCGCCGATTGGGTGGAGCCCATAGGGAAAAGCGAGATCGCTGGCCACTTTGCGGAACGCGCCGCCCGTCGCGTCCCGCTTCCAAAGCGAACCGGACGCGCCCTTCTTCATCAGATCGGCAGCCCATTGCGACGGCGCATGCTCGGCCGACCCGTTGGCCAGCCACAGCGTGCCGTCCTCGGCGTAGGCGAGCGCGGTGATGCAGCCGACATCAGCCGGCAGCGAAACCTCCTTGCCTGATATCAGCAGCTTGCCGCTTTCCAGCGCCACCGTCAGCTCGCCCGATGGCGACAGGGCCAGCGCCGTTATCGGCGACGGAAAGGTCTCGATCACCTTGGGATCGCTTCCCGCAGCGAGCGAATAGACGGCGTTGCCGCTGGTGGTGAGCAGCCGGTCACCGAAAACCAGCAGATTGTCCGGCTCGATCAGTTCTGCAAAGGCCGGCGCGTCGTCCAGCCGGGTGTTGGGCCGGAAAGCGCCGTCGAGTGGCGGGATGGTCACCGCCTTGCCGCGAAACATGTCCAGGATCGGATCGAGGATCATGGCTTTGCTCCCCAATAGGAAGCAGGGCTGGTCCAGTTCGGGTCGGCGCCAGAGATCTTGTAGCGGCCGATGCGGTTGTTGAGGATGCCGCCGACGAAGAGATAGCCCTTGTGCTCGCGCATGGAGGTGACCATCGGGTGCGCATCGCCAGAGAGGTCACCCATCGCCTCGACGATGCCGCCTGTCTCGTCGAATTTCACCACGCCGCCGGTGTTGATGTTGGGAAACAGCCATTCGTCCTGCGGCAGCCGGCGGGTCATGCGCTTGCGCATGTCGGGATGGCGCAGCGAGAGATCGAAGCTCGGCGTGCGCATGCCGAGCCAGGCCATCCAGTAATTGCCGTCGGAAGCGCGGTTGATGTTGTCGGGATAGCCCGGCATGTCGCGGATAACGCATTCGGCGGTGCCGGCCTTCGGCCCTTCCAGCCAGTAGCGATGCACGCGGCAGGCCCAGCTTTCGGCGAAGAACAACGACTTGCCGTCATGCGCCATGCACACGCCATTCGTGTAGCGGTAGCCGTCGAGCAGCGTCTTCGTCGAGCCATCCCTGGGATCATAGACCAGCAGCCGGCCGGTGGCGCGGTTCTCGATCGAGTCCAGCGCCCAGTCATGCGCGTCATAGCGCTTGGTCGAGTCGGTGAAATAGATGCGGCCATCCGGAGCGATGTCGCAATCATTGGGATCGCGCAGCCGCGCATCGTCGACGATCGAGGTCCAGGATCGCGCCGTCTCGGCCGAGAGGCGTTTTACCTCCCGATCCGGCGAGACGGAATATAGCCCCATGGCGCCGACGCAGCTGATCAGATTGCCCGATTTGTCGAAGGCGAGCCCCAGCGGAAACCCGCCAATATGGGCGAAGACTTCCGACTGGACATAGTCGGGCGCGAAGAAGCGGACGATCTCGCCATGGCGGGTGCCGCAATAGAGATGATCGTCGCGGTCGAGGATGACATCCTCCGGCCCTTCCAGCTCGCCGAGCCCGATATGGTCCGCCGCCGACAGACGGTTGTCGAGTTCGTATGATGTGCCGGAGCCCGGCACCGCCGACTGCGTCTCGCCCATCCTGAGGTAGACCGGCGCGACATAGACTTCGTTGAGCACCTTGTGGCGGTTCTTCAGCCAGCGGATGTCGATGGTAACCGCCACCGCCAGCATGATGCCGAGCACCATCTGGTTGGTGCCGGTGCCGTAACCCAGCCGGATCAGGCCGTTGGTCATGGTCAAGACGATGATGGCGCCCATCAGCCCCTTGATCACCGAGCCGCGCCCGCCGCCGAGGCTGACGCCGCCGACCACCGCCGCCGTCAGCGCCATGATTTCGAGGTTGAGGCCCGTGCCCGGCCCTGCCCCGCTCAGCCGGCAGGCGATGAGGAAGCCGCCGATCGAGGCGCAGAAACCGGAAAAGACATAGGTCATGAACACGGTGCGGCGCACGCGGATGCCGGCATTGTGCGCCGAGCGCCGGGAGCCGCCGACCGCCAGCACATGCCATCCGGGCCGCGAGCGCGTCAGCGCGATATGGGTGACGATGGCAAGGATGATCGCCAGCCACACCGAGACCGACAGACCCCAGAAAGTGCTGTCGCCGATGAAGTCGAGCACGTCAGATGTGGCGGTCGAAAGCTGCACGTCGGCGGCGTAGGTGGTGACGAGGATATCGAACAGCGCCCGGCCGAAAATGAAGGTGACCAACGTGGTGAGAAAGGCGCGCAGCCTGAGGTAGCCGACGAGATAGCCGTTGATGGCGCCAAAGACCAGGCCGGTGGCGAGCGAAGCGGCCATCGCCAGCCAGATCGACTGTTCGAGGATGAAGAAGACATAGACGGCCGAGAAACAGGACAGCGCGAAGATCGAGCCGACGGAGAGATCGATGCCGCCGCCCAGCATCACCACCGTCATGCCGGTGACGACCATGGAGAACTCGCCGAGCTGGCGGGTCGATTCCTGCAGCGAATTCAGCTTGAAGAAGCCGGGAATGATCGAGCCGAAAGTCGCCAATGTCACCACCAGCGCCAGGAACGGAATGGCGTTGTCGGTCCAACGCTTGGTCAGGATCTCGCCGACCAGATGGTCGGGCACGAGATTGTAGCGCCAGGACTGGAGGCGTTCACGAAGGGACATCAGGTCACTGCAGCAAGAGAAAAAAGAAAACGGCCGGGCTATCCGCGGAGACAATCACGTCAGGTTTGCGCCGCACCTCACCCCACCCTCTCCCCGTGAAGAACGGGGAGAGAGGGTCGCCTGCGTTGGTGCGTATCCCTTCTCCCCGTCACTATACGGGGAGAAGGTGCCGGCAGGCGGATGAGGGGCAGCGCCAAGCTCAGGAAAGCCGGCTTATTTCGCCGCCGCTTCGGCCTGCAGCGCCTTCAAATCCCAGCAGCTGTCGGGCTTGAGGTCGGCCTTGGTCGTCGCCTTCTCCAGCGTGTAGATGTAGGTGTGCGAGGTGCCGGCCGGCTGGCCGCTCTGCAGCAGGAACTTGATGATGGCGTTCATGTCGCCCGACTGGCGGGCGAGATCGGTCATCACCACGGCGCCATAGGTGCCGTCGTTCAGCTTGTCGCAATCGGCCGCCTTTTCGCCGCCGCCGGTGGTGACCAGGAACACCTTGCCGTCGAGCTTGGCGTCGCGGATCGCGGCCGATGCGCCGGTGGCGTCACCATCCCAGAAATCGATGATCGAGCAGATGTCCGGGTTCTGCTGCAGCATGGTCGTTGTCACATTGCGCGAGGTCGTCGCGTCCCAGTTGGAGTCGGGCTTGGCGACGACCTTGAAGTCGGGATGCTTGTCCAGCACCTTCATGATGCCGGCATATTGATAGAGGCTGGAGGAGTTCGCCTGGTCGCCCTGCACCAAACCGATCTTCTTCGACGAGTTTTCGCCGCAGCCCTTGATCGCCGCTTCGGCTTCGAGCTGGCCGAGCCGGTCCCAGTCGCTGCCGACAAAGGCGTCGGCCGGGAAGTTGGCCGGGTTGTCGATCAGGAGCACGTAGGTCCCAGCGGCCTGCGCCTTCTTCATCAGCTTGGAATAGGAGTTGAGGTCCGGTGCGTGGATGATCAGCACGTCGGGCCTGGTGTCGGAGGAAATGGCGTCGGTGATCGCCTGCGCGCCGGCATCGACCACCCAGTTCGGATCGCGCGTTTCGAACGTGCCGCCCCAGGCTTCGACCTCCTTCTTCAGATAGTGCGCCCAACCCTGCGCCAGGTCGAAGCCCATGGCCAGCGGCACCAGCATGACGCGCTTGCCCTTCAGCGCCTGCGCATAAGCCGCCGGGCCCGGATCGTCGGCGGCGAAGGTCGGCGCCACGAAGGCGGTAACGGCGAGCGCCGTTGCGGCGGCCATGAGAGTTCTGATCAGTTTCATGTCACGTCCTCTGGTTCGGTTTTCATTGCCGGCCGATCGTCGCGATCGGGCCGGGTACCCCGAGCAGATGGGCTAGCCCATCTGCCCTAAATGTCGCCCTGCTGCGCGGTCTGCTCGTCGCGCGGGTTGATGATGCCGTCGACGATGATGGCGCCCAGCAGGATCGCCGCCTTGATCAGGTTCTGGTAAAGCAGTGGAATGTCGATGATGGTCATGGCGTTGAGCAGGATGCCGATCAGCGCCGCCCCCACCAGCACGTTGCGCACCCCGCCCCGCCCGCCCGACAGGCCGATGCCGCCGATCACCGCCACCAGCACGATGTCGTAGAGCAGCGTCGAATTGACGATGCGGGTGTTGATCGAGTGCAGGCTGGCCGCCGTCAGCAGGCCGGCGATCAATGCCACGAAAGCCGAGAGCACATAGCGCAGCACCAGCATCGGCCGCACCGGAATGCCGATGTTGCGCGCAGCGACCGGATTGTCGCCGGCGAAATAGATGTAGCGGCCCCATTTGGTGTAGCGCAGGAACAGGAAGAACAGGAAGGACAGGCCGGCGAAGACGAACACCTCGATCGGGATATCGAGGAAGCGCAGGCCGCCGAGCAGTTCCACCCAATGGCCCTGCGGCACCGGCACCGCATCCTGCGTGATCAGTTGCGAGCGCACATAGCCGAAGACGAAGGAGCCGGTCGCCAGCGTCACGAAGATCGCCGGCACGTCGGCATAGGCGACGAGAAAGCCGTTGAGCAGGCCGATGGCGAGCACGCCGGCCAGCACATAGGCGAAGGCCAGCCCGTCCGAAGTGCCGGTGTTGAGCAGTTGCAGGTACCAGGCGACCGACATCGCCATGATCGCCACCGCCGACAGGTCGATGCCGCGGCCGATGATGACGACCGCCATGCCGAGCGCCAATATGCCCAGCACCGAGACCGATCTGACGATGGCGACGAGGTTGTTGGGGTCGATGAAGCCCGGCAGGCCTATGGCCGCGGCAACGAACAGCACCACCGCGATGGCAAAGACAATGCCTTCCTGATTCAGGCTCTTGAAGTTTAGCCGGCCAATCGCGCTCATGTCTGCATTCGCCCCGATGGCAGCGCTGCCATCCCGAAAGCAAAGGCTAATCGGCTCGGCGCCGGTTCGTCAAATGAATCCGCGTTCAGAATGCGGTCTTGTGCCGATATTTGCCGAGTGGACGCATCGATTGCCGAAACTGGCGCAATGCTCGGAAACTCCTGCGTTTTTGGCAATTGATTGCACCAACGCAGCCATTCGCGAAAGCGTTGCATCAAGGCGAAAGGATGAGGGAGAATTTATCTCCGCATCAGGCGCGAAAATCCGGTTTCAATTCCCCGGCGTGTGGCCGGAAACCTCGGCACCGGCGCCGGGCGGCAGCACCAGAAAACGCAGCGCCGCCACCAGACCGATGGCGCCGATGACGAAGAAGGCGATTCGAAAATCGACGAGGTCGAGCGCGGGTTGGGCCCTGACGATCTGCGACAGATTGAGGATCGCCGCCGCCACGGCGACGCCGAACAGCATAGCCACCTGCTGCAGCATGGAGGACAGCGTCGCCGCCGAACTGCGCTGCGCGGCGTCGATGTCGGCGAAAGCCAGCGTGTTGAGCGCGGTGAACTGCATCGAGCGCGACAGGCCGGCGATCAGCATCAGCGCCACAACCAGCGCCTGCGGCGTCTGCGGCGAGATCGCGCCGCAAGCCATGATCGCGGCCGAGGCGATGATGCCGTTGACCACCATCACCGAGCGGAAACCGAAGCGCCGCAGCGTTGGGGTCGTCACCGTCTTCATGCCGAGATTGCCGAGGAAATAGGCCAGGATCATCAAACCGGCATCGACGGGCGACAGGCCGAAGCCTAGCTGAAACAAAAGCGGCAGCAGGAATGGCGTGGCGTTGATCGCCACCCGGAAGATGGTGCCGGCGGCAAGCGTCGAGATGGCGAAGGTCAGCACCTTGAACGCGGAAAGGTCGAGCAGCGGATGGGGCGCGCGCCTGAGGTGCCGCACCGCCAGCCAGCCGATGACGATGCCCGCCACGATCAGCGCAAAAGTCGAAAACACGCCGTCCTCGGGATGCGCGATGCGCTCGAGACCGTAGAGCAGGCAGGCAAGCCCCAGCGAAGTCAGGAAAAATCCCGGCCAGTCGAGCGGCTTGGGTTCCGCCTCGCGATCGCCCGGAATGAAGCGGGCGACCAGCGCCAGCCCGACCAGCCCAAGCGGGATGTTGATGAAGAAATTCCAGTGCCAGGACAGATAGGTGGTGATGAAACCGCCGAGCACCGGCCCGACGACGGGCGCGAACAATGCCGGCCAGGTGATGAGCGCGGTGGCATTGAGCAGCTCGGATTTCGAGGCATTGCGCAGGACGAGGATGCGGCCGACCGGCGTCATCAGCGCGCTGCCCAGCCCCTGCACGGCGCGCGCGGCGACAAATTGGGTCAGGTTTCCGGAAAAGCCGCAAGCAAGCGAAGCCAGCGTGAACAGCGCGATCGCCACGAGAAAGATGTTGCGCGCGCCGAAGCGGTCGGCGAGCCAGCCCGACAGCGGCACGAACACCGCCATGGTCAGCATGTAGACGGTGATGCCGATGCTCATCGCCACCGCCGGCACGCCGAAGGAGGCGCCCATCTGCGGCAGCGAGGTCGAGATGATCGTCGAGTCCAGCAGTTGCATGAAGAAGGCGATGGCGACGATCAGCGCCACGCGCCGCGCATTGGTGGCCGTTTCCGGTAAGGCTTCAGTGTCGGGAATGGCAGTCATGTCGGTACGGGTTTGAACAGCATTTGGCCGGTTGCGTCCATAGCCAGCGCAACAAACTTTCGTGTCGCGCCGCGGCCTGCTATGGGATGGACGGGGCGGCCGAGGAAAGTGCGCGCGTAAATGAAGCCCATCTATATCGATTATCTCAATGCCCTCGATATCGAAGCGCTCGATATGACCGATGGCGAAATCATCGCCGCCGTCGAGGCTGGCCTTGTCGCCCAGGGCAAGGGCCAGACGGTGATCGAGCCGCGCGTCCACCTCGAACTGGACCCATCCTTCCACGGCCATTTCAACGTGCTGCGCGGCTATGTGGCGCCGCTCGACGCGGCGGGCGTGAAAATCGTCGGCGATTATGTCGACAATTACCTGCACGGCCTGCCCTCGGAATTCGGCATTCTCAATCTGTTCGATCCGCGCACCGGCACGCCGCGCGCCATCCTCGACGCCACCCTCATCACCGACATGCGCACCGGCGCCGTCACCGCCATCGGCGCCAGGCATCTAGCGCGCAAGAATTCCAAGGTGCTGGCCCATATCGGCGCGCGCGGCACCGCCTATTGGAACGTGCGCCTGCTCGACCATCTCTTCGATTTCGACGAGATCCGCGTCCATTCGCGCCGGCCGGAAAGCCGCGACGGTTTTGCCGCAAAACTCTCCGCCGATCTCGGCAAGAAGGTCACTGCGGTCGCCGACTGGGAAAGCTGCGTCAAGGGCGCCGACATCGTCGTCGAGGCTTCGCGGCTGCCGGAGCCGCAGCCGCTGCTCAAGACCGAATGGATCAAGCCCGGCGCGCTGGTCGTGCCCTATGGCACGATGAGCGCGGTGGAACTGTCGCTGACCGACATCATGCAGAAGATGGTTGTCGACGATTGGGGCCAGTGCAAGGGCGGCAAGTTCGGCTCGCTGCGCGCCCATGTCGAGACCGGCCGGTTGAGCGAAACGACGCTGCATGCCGAACTCGGCCAGATCGCCGCGGGTCTCAGGCCGGGCAGACAGAGCGACGACGAGACCATCCTGTTCTGGCATCGCGGCCTGTCGCTGTCCGACATCGCGCTGGGCAAGGCGATGCTCGCCAAGGCGGGCGAAAAAGGCATCGGCCAGAGGCTGCGTTTCGCATGAGCGCGCTTGTCCTCACCGGATCTGGCGTCAGTATCGGCGACGTCGCCGCCGTCGCCCGCCAGGCGCGCAAGGTGGAGATCGGACCCGAAATCATCGGCAGGCTGGAAAAGGCGCGCAAAGTGCTCGACCAGGCCGCCGCCTCCGGTCAGCAGATCTATGGCCTCAACACCGGACTTGGCGCCAATCTCGGCACCTCCGTCGAAGGCGACGCCAGCGCCTTCCAGCGCCAGTTGCTGGAGGGCCGCAGCGGCGCGGTCGGCGAGGCACTCCCGATCGAGACCGTGCGGGCCACCATGGTCGCCCGCGCCTCAATGCTGTCGGCCGGCGGCTCCGGCCTGTCGCCCGCCGTGTTTGTCGCCCTGGTCGACGCGCTCAATGCCGGCGTCCATCCGGTGATGCCGTCGCTCGGCTCGATCGGCGCCGGCGACCTCGTGCTGATGACGGCACTTGCCCGCCTGCTGATCGGTGAAGGCGAAGCCGACTACCAGGGCCGCCGCATGCCCGCGGCCAAGGCGCTGATGATGGCCCGCCTCGCCCCCATCACCCTGGCGCCGAAGGACGGGCTGTCGCTGATCAACGCCTCGGCGGTCTCCGCCGGCAGCGGTGCGCTGGTCGTGACGGATACGCTGTCGGCGCTGGCCCAGCAGCAGCAGGCCGGCGCGCTGACCATGGAAGGTTTTGGCGCCAACCGCACCATCCTCGATCCGCGCCTGCAGATGGCGCGGCCAGCCGCCGGACAGCAGGAGGCGGCGAAGGCCCTGCACGACCTTCTCGCCCGCGACGAGATGCCAGCGCCCACCACCTTGCAGGACCCGCTGTCGATCCGCTGCATGCCGTCGATCCACGGCGCGCTCATCGAGGCGATCGGTCAGGCAAAACGCGCCGTCGAGATCGAACTCAACGCGGCCGCCGACAACCCCCTGGTGATCGGCGACGACGAACTGGTGATGTCGACCGGCAATTTCCACACGGCGGCACTTTCGCTGGCTTTCGAGACGCTCAGCCTGGCGATCGCGCAATGCGCCGCCGCGAGCGCCGCCCGCTTCATCCAGCTCACCGGTTCGGGCCGCAACGGGCTGAGCAAATATCTGTCGCCCATCGGTGGCGCATCGGCCGGTTTCGTGCCGCTGCAGAAGACGGCGACATCGATCCTGGCTGCGATCCGCCATAAGGCCAATCCGGTGATGCTCGATTTTCTCCCGGTTTCGGAAGGCGTCGAGGATCACGCGACCCAGTCGCCTCTCGCTGTTTCGAAATGCGCCGGAATGATCGCGCTGTGGCGGCGGCTGATCGCCTTCGAATTGATGGCGGCCGCCCAGGCCGTCGACCTGCGCGAGGGATTGACGCTGGCGCCGCGCACCGGCGCGATCTACGCGGCGGTGCGCGCGCATGTATCGATGCTGAAAGACGACCGGCCGCTGGGGGCCGACGCCGAGGTGCTCCAGGCAATGCTCGCCGATGGAACATGGCAAGGCGCAGCGACGGTCGCCAAGGAAACCGAATAATCAGCTCTTTCCATCAACCCTTTTCATGAACAGGCTGAGCTCGGCCGGATCCATGTGCACGATGTGCCTGTCCTCGGGATAGGCGCCGCTGTTGACGTCGGCGACATATTCGGAGAAGGCCGCCACCCGCTCCGCCTGCAGCCGGTCATATTCGGCGGCGAAGTTGCGATAGACCTTGGAGTGGCGGGGCATGTGGCCCCGGTTCTGGCCGAGAATGTCGTCGGCGAACAGATATTGCGCGTCGCAGCCGGTGCCCGCCCCCATCGACAGCATGATCAGCGAGGTGCGTTCCGAGATCGCCTTGGCGACCTCGACCGGCACCACTTCGATCTCGGCGCCGACAGCGCCGGCGGCCTCCAGCTGCTTCACCGCCTCGAAAACCTGGAGGGCAGTGTCGGCGGTCTTGCCGACCGCCTTGAAGCCACCGGTCCAGGTGGCGCGCGATGGAATGAGGCCGACATGGCCGATGACGGGGATGGCGTCGTCGGCCATCCGTTTGATCGTGGCGTAGCCGGCGCTGCAATAGACCGCGTCGGCGCTTGCCTTGTAGAGCCGGAAGGCCCAGCGCAGGAAATCATCGGCCGCGCCGATCTCGAAGAAGTTCTCGCCCGGCATGGTGAACAGGCTGGGCGCGGCATCGCGATATTGCGGGTTGAGCACCAGTTCGGGCGGCACCGAGACGATGTCGACCCCTGCCCGCTCGGCGGCCTGCGCCTCGTCAAGGTTGAGCACGCGCAGCATGGTCAGCTGGCGCTTGCCCTTCATCGCGCGCAGATCGGCGACGGTCGGTCTCTTTCGGCTCATTAAAACGTCCCCTTTGTGATGCTGGATCGGTTGCCGCCCGTCAGATCTGGATCATCACCTTACCGGCCTCGATCTTGACCGGATAGGTCGCGAGATTGATGCAGACCGGCGCGCCCTTGGCGGCACCTGTCTTGTAGTTGAAGCGGCCATTGTGCTTGGGGCATTCGATGATGTCGTCCATCACCAGCCCGTCGGCCAGATGCGCCTTCTCATGCGTGCAATAGCCGTCGGTGGYGAAGAACTCGTCATCCGGCGAGCGGTAGACCGCGAAGGTCCGGCCGCCATGATCGAAGCGGATGACATCCTCTTCCTCGATGTCGTCCACCGCGCACGCTTCAACCCAATCGGCCATATCGGTCTCCTCAGCTATTCGGCCGCCGCCGACATATCGACCTCATGGAATTCGCCGCGATAGGGCCTGGCCGTCGGCGGCAATTCGCGCTTGAGATAATAATCCTCGTATTTCAGCTGCCGCAGCAGCACCGGCCAGACCTCGCGATAGGCGTGCCACATTGACGGGTTCGGCTCCGGCAGGTCGTGCTTGATCAGCGCATGCAGCCTGGGCAGCGCATGATACGGCACCATCGGGAACATGTGATGTTCGACATGGTAGTTCATGTTCCAGTAGATGAAGCGGCTGATCGGGTTCATGTAGACGGTGCGGGTGTTGAGCCGGTGGTCGACGACATTGTCGGCCAGCCCGATATGCTGCAGCAGGCCGGTCGTCACCATGTGCCAGGTGCCGTAGAGGCGCGGCAGGCCGATCAGCACCAGCGGCAGCCATGACCCCAGCGCGATCGCCAAAGCGATCGTCGCAGCATACACGGCCATGTGCCAGCGCGCGGCGACCACGGCTTTGTGCTGTTCCATCTCGGGGATGTAGCTCTTCTCGTCGTCCGACAGCGTGCCGAAGGCCTGGCGCACCAGCGTCGGCAGCGAATAGCGGAAATCGAGAATGCCGGTGAAGGCCAGCGCCGCCTTCAACAGGTCCGGCGGGCGCATGACCGCGATCTCGGCGTCGCGGCCGACAATGATGGTGTCGGTGTGGTGGCGGGCATGGCTCCAGCGCCATTGCACCGGATTGCGCATCAGCATGAAGGAGGCGATGTGGTAGACGACATCGTTCATCCAGCGCGTGCGGAAAGCCGTGCCGTGGCCGCATTCGTGCCAGCGCGAGTCGCTGGAGGAGCCGTAGAGCACGCCATAGACGAACAGGAACGGCACCACCCACCACGAGCCCCAGAACCAGACGATGCCGGCGGCCGAGCCGAGGATCGCGGCAAGCCAGATGATGGTGTCGCGGATCGCAGGACCGTCGGAACGCTGCATAAGCTCCTTCATCGCCTTGCGCGGCACGTCGGTGTGGTACCACTCGGCCGAGGCCAGGCCCGTCTCGATCGCGGCACGGGTGCTTTCGCCGACCAGGCTGTAGTCGCGCTTTGTCGTGGCCACCGTCGTCATCGTCGCCTCCCGCGCGCCCTATAGGCCGTTGGCGCGGAATTTTCCGTCGAGGAATGTTTTCGCGCGCGGCACGTCATCCTCGGTCAGATGCTCGATGATGACGGGAATGTTCGGGTGCTTTTCGCTGAGCCGTGTGAGGTAAAGGTCATAGTTGAGCGAACCAAGGCCAGGCGCGGGCAACTCGATCTCGCCGACGCCGCGGAACGTCAGCCCCTCATGCGCGTCCTGATCGCCGATGTCGGCGTGCTTTTCCGTCTTGTCGCTGCCGGAGCGCTTCACATCCTTGGCATGGGCGATCCGGATCTTGTCGGTCAGCGTGTCGAACACCTGGTTCAGCACCTGGTCCATGCGGTCGATGTTGTGCGCTTCGAAGTAATTGGTCGGGTCCATCAGCAGGCCGAGGCCGGGATGGTCGACCTGCGCGAACATCCTCACCGTCTCCTCGACCGAGCCGACGACATTGTTGACATAGGTTTCGAGCAGGAAGACCGCGCCATGGTCATAGGCGGTCTGGGCAAGGTCCGAGATCACCTTGCGGCATTCCTCGAAACCTTCCTCGGTCTTGTTTCTGGGGTGATGCACCCAGTCGGATTCGGCGTTGTAAGTTCCGGTCTCCGAGATCACGTAGGGCGAACCGAATTCGCGCGCGTTGCGGATGATCTCCTTGAGATAGCCGACGCGTTTCTCGCGCTCGACTTTGTCGGGATGGATGATGTTGGTGTAGCCCGAGATGCAGCAGACCGGCAGATTGTGGTCGCGGAACGTGTCGCGCACTTTTCTGGCCTTGTCCCGGGTGATCTGCCCTGCGGTGAGATCGATATCGCGGAAATGCAGGTCGAGCTGCACGGTGTTGAAGCCGAGCGCGCGGATGCGCCTGGCAGCTTCGTTGAGTTCGTAGGGAAAATAGCCGGTGAAGATCCCCGCCTGCATCATGATGTGAACTACTCCCGGTAAGCGATTCAGCCGCCACGCTTATTGCGCGGTCCCGCTTCAGTTGATCGAGATTTCGGAAAGCCTGACGGTGCGGCACTCCGCCATCGAGCGATAGCCGGCCTCGACCAGCGCCATGGTCCTGACGTTGTCGGCAACGGACAGCGCCGGCGGCGTGCCCGTCTTCACGGCATGCTGCAGCTGCTCCATCACGCCGATGAAGGCGTGCGGAAACCACATCGTGTCCCAGCTGGGCGTCACCCATTCGCCGCCCGTCGTCTGCGTCGAGGCATAGGTCAGCGTCGAAGCGACGCCCGTCGGCCAGCCGATCGTGCCCTTGGCGACACCCCTGGTGCCGTCGACACGCCAGTTGATGTGCTGGTCGTCGCGATAGCCCTTTTCACGCGGGCCGGACCAGACATCTTCCAGCGAGACGGCGAGCACGCCGGAGGGGAAGCGCAGCGTCGACACGGTGATGCCGTCGGAATGGTCGAAGGCCGTGCGCGGATCCTTGCGCGTCAGCGTCGTGATTTCCTGGGGATCGCCGAACAGGAAGCGCAATACGTCGAGATGATGCACGCTCATATTGGCAAGCGTCAGCCGGTCATAATCGGCGAGGAAAGCCTGCCAGTGCGGGATGGCATGCATGTCGATTTGGGCGAAGACGATATCACCCAGCGCACCGCTGTCGATGATCTGCTTCAGGACGCGCATCGACTGGTCGTAGCGCATGTTCTGGTTGACCGAGAGGATCTTGCCGGAGTTGGCGGCTTCGTCGCGCAGCTTGACCGCCTCCTCCACGGACAGCGCCAGCGGCTTCTGCGCCAGGATCGCCTTGATGTGCGGCTGCTTCAGCGCGTGACGGATGAGAGCCGGCTGCAGGTCGGGCGGAAAGGCAAGGTCGACGATCTCGACCTTGGCATCGTCGATCAATTGCTCGGGCGTATCGTGAACGATCGGAATATCCCAGCGCCTGGCCACCTTCTCGGCGCTGGCCTTGGTCCGCGAGGCGATCGCCACTACCGGGAAGCCGGCTTGCGCATAGGCGGCCAGATGGCATTCGGCCATGATCATGCCCGCACCGACGCAACCGATCCGGTATTCCCTGCTGCGAACCTTCACATCCGGTTCGAAATCCGTGCCTGCCATCCATTCCTCCCTGGAGGGCAGCATATAGCGCCACGGCTTGCCGGTCAGCCAAGGCCGGCACCATCATTTCCCATCACCGCCGTCATCAGGAACGAGCCGCTACTGGACTTTACGGATGACCGCCTCGCCCTCCTCACCAACACGGACCGCGATCCTGTCGCCGCAAGCAATCCCCGCAATGTCGCAGACCACCAGCGGCATATGGATGTCGTAGAGAAACTCGGCGACGATGGCGCCCACCGCCAGGATCGGGTCTGGACGCTCTAGAAGGATACCGGCCGGCGCGGTACCCCGGCGGATCGCTTCGGCCAGAACCGAGGACGAGGAGGACGACCCTCGCCCGCTCGGCATGACCAGGATCTTGCCCACGACATTCTGGCCGAGCCCGGGATGCGAATGGTCTGTTATGTCACCCGTCTCGGCGTCGATGCCACCCCAGAAACTGAGCGGCTGCGAAAACACCAGGGCAAGGCCCTCGGCCTCGCCGGCAAGTTGGAAAGTGCCCAGCCGTTCGACGGCTGCGGTTGCGGCCTCCAGCGTCATGAGGCGCCTCGCACGACATGCCCGACCGCGGCGGAGCGGATGCAATCCTTCATCTCGGCGAAGGCAACGGTCACGCCGATATTGCCGGGCGCGTAGTGCGCCCATTTGCCGGAATTGGTCATCACCACGCCGTCGAGCCGTTCGAGGATGGAGGTGACATAGGTGCAGGTGTCGGCGACCGGGATCAGGCCGAACGCCTCCATGCCGGCCAGCGCCCCTTCCTCCTGCAGCCGCGTCAGCGTCGCGCGCCCGGTGTTGACGTAGATCGGTATGCCCCTGCCCGGCGCTGCCTCACGCAGCAGCGGCAACAGGCGCGTCCACTCCTCGTGCGAGAAATGCGGCGTGCCCAGCGACACGGCTGCCAGCGGCGCCCCGTCAGCCACTCCGGACAATCTGGACAGCGCGTGGTCGATGTCTGCCTGGGTGATGCGGATCGTCTCTTGCGGCGCGTGGCCGTGGAACGCTTCGTCGAGGATTCCGGCCTCCGGCGTGATGCCGACCGCATGGAACAGCGCCACGGCACCGGTTGTCGCGGCCGCCGCACCCAGCGCTTTCAACTGATCCTCGTCGCGTGGTTGCGGCAGGCCTGATATGACCGGAATGCGGTCACCGCTGGCTTGCCCGACGATCAGCCCGACGCCGACGAACAGGCTGTCGCTTGGTTCGGCCCCGGCGATGTCCAGTTCGTACAGGATGCGGCCACGCCGGTTTTCGCTGAGATGCAGGCCCCAGGCCGGTGCGCGTCCGGTCATGGCGCAGCACAGATCGATGAAATCGCCATAGCGGTTGGTGCGTGCGCCAATCACCGAATTGGCAAAGACAATGGCGTTGGATTCGCCCCAGGCGATCTGCTGGCCGAATTCCGGCCGGAAGCGTGTCTGGTAGGGCGCGCAAGTGAAGGTCGCCTGGCAGCCAAGCTCCATATGCGCCTTCATCAGCCGCCGCGCCGGCACCTCCTCCGCCACCGGCATCTTCACCATGCCGGGATGGATAAGGTCGAACGAGCCGACATTGAGCGTCGTCGGCACCTGCACGCGCCCGCCGCCTTCGACTAGCCGTTCGACGAAATCGAGCCCGGCCTTGCCGTGGTAGAGGCAACCATCGATGTGGGCGCCCGTGATGTCGAGCAGGCCGCGCGCGCCGATCGCTTTGGAAAAGGCGGCGAGGATTTTCATGGCGGCAGCGGCGGATGGGCCTTGCTCGCCGTCGAGCATGGATTGGTCGTGCGCCGTCAATTCCAGCGTCATCGGAAAACTCCGGGCTTATGCGCGGCTATGCTGTTCCTTATTGCGTGCCATCTGGCAAGAGCCAGAACGAGGATCAGCTCGCAGCAATCAACACCGTGCTTTCCGGCGACCAGCGCAGCACCACATCCTGCCCTTCCGCCAGCCTGTCGGCGCCGGTGTTCTGCACGATAACCTTCAGCGTCTGGCCGGCACGCTCGACGAAATAGGTGCTGTTGTTGCCGGCGAAGATGCGCTTGGAAACCTGGCCCTTCAGCGTGTTCACATCGCCATCCGAAGCCCCGGCATCGGTGGCAATCCGGATGCGTTCCGGCCGCACGGCGCAGCTCGCCTTGGCGCCGGCGGCAAGAGTTGGCCCGACTCCCGCCGCGATCGCCGTGCCGTCCGGCAGCCGAATGCCGTTGCCGGTCGAATCCCCGCGAAAAATGTTGGCGTCGCCGAGGAAGGTCGCGGCGAATTCGCTCTTCGGCCGGTCGTAGATCTCTTCCGGCGGCCCTTCCTGCACCAGCCTGCCATCGCGCAATATGCCGATGCGGTCGCTCATCGTCAGCGCCTCTTCCTGGTCGTGGGTGACGAAGATGGTGGTGATGCCGATCTCGCGCTGGATGCGCTTGAGCTCGATCTGCATGTCGACGCGCAGTGCCTTGTCGAGCGCGCCGAGCGGCTCGTCGAGCAACAGCACGCGCGGCTTGGTGACGATGGCGCGCGCCAGCGCAACACGCTGGCGCTGGCCGCCGGAAAGCTGGTGCGGCCGTCGGCCGCCGAGCTTGCCCAATTGCACGAGGTCGAGCGCACGATGCACTTCCGCTGCGATCACCGCCTTGGCCTCGCCGCGCACCGACAGGCCGAAGGCGACATTGTCGGCGACGCTCATATTGGGAAACAGCGCGTAGTTCTGGAACACCATGCCGATGCGGCGTTTCTCGACCGGCACGCGTTCCACGCTTTCGCCGCCGATGGAAATGCGGCCGGTATCGGGAAAATCGAAACCGGCGATCTGTCTGAGCAGCGTGGTCTTGCCGCTACCCGATGGTCCGAGCAGTGCATAAAAGCCGCCATCGGCGAAATCGATGGAGACATCGTCCAGTGCCTTGTGGGCGCCAAAACTGCGGGAGACGTTGGATACCTGCACGCCGGCCATTATTTCTCTCCGCCGAATTTGAAGAAGCGCGCCGTGAGCAGCATCAGCGCCATCGACACGACAATGATGATGGTCGAGACCGCGTTGATCTCGGGCGTGAAACCCTTGCGGATCGCGGCATAGATTTCGACCGGCAGCGTCGTCTGGCCGGGCGTCGACAGGAAGTAGGAGACGACGAACTGGTCGAACGACACGGCGAAGGCGAACAGCCCGCCGGCGATGACGCCCGGCATGATCCAGGGCAGCGTCACGCGCATTGTCACCTGCCACTGGTTGGCGCCGAGCGAGCGCGCCGCCTCTTCCAGCTCCGGCGCGAAAGTCTGCAGCCGCGCCGAAACGACGACGATGACATAGGGCAGCGCCAGCGCGACATGGCCGAGCAGGATGGCGAACAGGCCGCGCCCGATGCCGACGCCGAAGAAGAAGATCAGCATCGCCGTGCCGGTGATCAGCCACGGAATGGCGATCGGCGGGAAGAGCAGCGCCTGCAGCACCTTCTTGCCGCGGAATTCATAGCGGTAAAGCGCCAGCGACGCCGCCGAGCCGAGAACCACGCTGATGAGCGTGGTGATGATTGCGATTTCCAGGCTGTTCCAGGTGGCCGCGATCAGCTGGTCGTTCTGCCACAGCGAAGCGTACCACTCGGTCGTCCATTCGAACGGCAATTGGTAGAAGGGCGAGACGTTGAACGACATCAGCGCCATGATGATGATCGGCAGATAGAGGAAGGCGAGCAGCAGGAAGATGTAGAACCGGCCCAGTCCTTCGAGGATGCGGTTGGTCTTCATCACGCGGCCCTCCGCAACACCGGCGAGGCGACGGCCAGAATGACCAGCACGACGGCGAGCAGGATGAAGGACAGCGCCGCCCCCAGCGGCCAGTTGAACACGGCGACGAACTGGTCCTCGATGACCGTGCCGTAGAAAGTGCCGGTTCGGCCGCCAAGGATGCGCGGCTCCATGAACGAGCCGACGACAGGCACGAAGATCAGCGCCGCCCCCGCCACCAGTCCCGGCATCGACAGCGGGATGATGACCCGCTTCAGCACCTGCAGCCGCGAGGCGCCGAGCGAGCGCCCGGCCTCGATCAGCGAGTCGTCGATCGCCTGCAGAGTGAGGTAGCAGGTCAGCACCATGTAAGGCACGTAGGAGTGCACCAGGCCGATGATGACGGCCGGGTAGGAATACATGAGATCGATGTTGATCTTGAACGGCAGCACGGCGTTGAGCGCCGTATCGAGGATGCCGCCCTCGCGCAAAACCATCGCCCAGGAGAAGATGCGCACCAGCCCGTTCGACCAGAACGGCAGGATGACGAGGAGAAAGATCGCCTCGCGGCTGCGCCCCTTCAGCACTTTGGCGAGCACGTAAGCCGCGGGATAGCCGATGACGACGCACCACAGCGTCACTTCAAGGCCGAGGCGCAGCGAAGCGAGCAGCAATGTCAGGTAGAGGCTCTGCGAGAAGAAGGCGGCATAGTTACCAAGCGTGAAAGCCCAGGGCTTTCCCGACAGCGGCAGGTCGGTCATGAAGGAGAAGAAGACCATGGCCGACAGCGGCAGGAAGATCGCCACCGTCAGCCAGAGATAGGCCGGCGCCAGCAACGGCAGAGCCGATCTCAGCCCGCTGCGCGACGCGACCGCGCCCTGTACTGCCATCGATACACTCCTCCCCAGGATTGAAGGACCAGCCGGCGCGAACCGCCGGCTGGTCCAGACGTGAACTTTACTTCACGTCGACCTTGAGCTGCTGCCAGAGCGCCAGATAGGCCTCGCGCTGGGCGTCGGTGATCGGTGCCTGGAACTGGATGCGCTTGGCGACCTCTGGATCGCCCATCACCTTGCGGTTGAAGGCATCTTCGGGCAGCGCCTCCACTGCCTTGGTGTTGGCGGAAACCGGAGCGCCGACCTTGGTCACCCATTCGACGTAGAATTTCGGGTCGATCATCCAGTTGATGAAGGCCTGCGCGCCTTCGACATTCTTGGAACCGACCGGGATGGAGAAGGCATCGAGCCACGCGACGGCGCCTTCCTGCGGAATGACCAGCGAAACCGGCAGCTTGAAGTGCGTCTTGGCGCGATCGGCCGAGCCGCTCCAGTAAGTGCCGATGTCGATCTGGTTGGAAGCGACCATCTGGTTCCAGTCGTTCTCCGAACTCCAGAAGGTCTTGATCTGCGGCATCAGCGAGGTGAGCTTCGTCTTGACCGCATCCATATCCTTGATGTCGTTGATGTTCTGGCCGGTCGCGATGGCGCCGAACTGCACCGCCTCGACGGCGTCGTCGCGGATGACGACGCGGCCCTTATGCGCGGGGTCCCACATTTCGGCGATCGACGTCGGCGGCTTGTCGAACGACTTTTCGTTGATGGCGAGCGCCGTCAGGCCCCAAACCCATGGCACGCCATAGACCTTGCCGTCATGGTCGAGCATCGGCGAGCCTGCCTTGTCCTTGCTGATGTCGGCATAGTTCGGCAGTTTCGAAGTATCGATCGGCTGAATCAGTTTTTCCGCCATCGCCTGGTCATTGAAAGCGGCGTTGATCATGACCACGTCGTAAAGCCCCGGATTGGTCCGGATCTTGGTCAGCATTTCCTGTTCGGAATTGAAGAAGTCGTTGACGACCTTGTTGCCGGTCGCTTTCTCGAAGGCAGCGACAGCCCAGGGCTCGTCGGCGCCGTAGCCTTTCCAGTTGAGCACATGCACCTCGGCGGCACTGGCGGCCAGCGTGAGTGCGGTGGTGAAGACGGCGGTCGCCGTCAAGAGAGCAGTCAGTCTTGGCATGCGCATGTTGGTTCCTCTCTTTGTTTGCCCGCTTGGCGGGGCTTGTCAGGCTGTCTGATGGGCCTTCTTTGTCCGGCTTGGCGCGCCGCTCGCGGCGGCCTGGCTCAGGAAAGTCTGGATTTCCGCATCGGTCGGCGCCGATGAACCGCCATGGCGGGTGACCGAAATGGCCGCCGCCGCATTGGCGTAGCGCGCCGCGTCGAACGGATGCACGCCGCGCGCCAACGCACTGACGAAAGCGCCGATATGGGTGTCGCCGGCGCCGTTGGTATCGATGGCATCGACCTTGAACCCGGCGACGGTCTGCGCCGTGCCGTCGGCCAGCCTGACATGGCAGCCCTTGGCGGCGGAGCGGATGACGATACCGGCAGCCTGCGGGCAATGGTCGCCAAGCAGCCGCGCCGCAAGCGCCTCGACATCACCTGGGCCGGCAATCTCGGCGGCTTCTGCTGCATTGCAGCTCAGCCATGTGGTGCGGGCAAGCACGCGCGACAGGATGGGACGCGGAATCTCAGAAATGACCGGCGTCGGGTCGAAGACGAAAGGAATGTTTGCCGGCAGCGCCTCGATCCAATCAGTAAGCGCGTCGCGGCTGCCCACATAGCTCAGCGTATAGCCTGAGGTGAACACCCAATCGCCCGGTGTCACCGATACCGGCGCCATCATGTCGAGGGTGAGAACGCTCTCCGCGCCCGGCCATGAGACGAAGGTGCGTTCGGCATCGCTCGAGATCATGGCGACGCAGTTGCCGCTGTCCATCACGGGCGATGGCGGCGTCAGCGTCTCGATGCCCTCGGCGGCGAAGGCTGCGCGCAAAAAATCGCCATTCGGCCCGCTGCCGAGCTGGCCGCCGAACACCACCGTCATGCCGGTGCGTCTGGCCGCAACCATCATGTTGAAGCCGCCGCCGGCGACCTGGGCAAAGCTCGATGCTGTCTTTTCGGTACCCGGCGCCGGCAAGGCGTCGATGCGGTAGACATAGTCGACCACCGCGCTGCCGATATGGACGAGACGCCCGCTCATGCCGCCGCGTCCTTGCCCGGGCCGGCCTTGGCCACCCTTGCCGCCACGAGATCGGCGGCAAGCGCGCGCACCTCCGACATGTCGATGCCGACAAGCCGGTCAATATGCTGCCGCGGTAACAGTGAAAAGCCGGTGCAGGCGCCGGCCATGCCGGCGGCGATGGCGCCGATCGTGTCGGTGTCGCCGCCGAGATTGGCGCTGATCACCGCCGCCTGCCAGGGATCCCCGGCGGCGACTTCCAGCACGGCGAAGGCCGCCGGAACCGATTCCTGGCTGGCGACGCCGGTGCCGACCAGATCTGTGATCAGCCGGATCGCATCCCCCGTCGCCTTGCCGCGCACCAGATCCTGTGCCCAGACGATACGCGCGGCGATGTCGCCGCCGGTCACCCAATGGCCAAGCGTCGCCCCTCGCCTCGCCGCCGCAACGGCGCTGTCGGATGCGGCGCGCCAGTCATCCCCGGCAACGCCGCGGCTGACGGCGGCCGCGACCGCCGCGGCCGAGGCTATGGCGATCGAGGTGTTGTGCGTGGCGCGGCAGGTCTCGGCCACCTTGGCGACGAACGCGTCGAGCGGCTCCAGCGGCATCATGATGCCGACCGGCGCGATGCGCATGGCAGCCCCATTGGTGTCGCCGCTGCGCCCGGCTTCATCGGCCGGCACCCCATTGTTGATGGCGTCGATGGCGCGCTTGGTCGATGGCCCCAGCAGATCGTAGCTGCCGCGCGCCTTGACCTCGCGCTCCCAGTCGAGAAGCGCGTTGACCCACCGCGTATGGTCGAACCGCTGGCCGGATTCGACCAGAATACGGCCGAGCAGCAGCGCCTGTTCGGTATCGTCGGTGATGGTGCCGGCCAGAAGTCCCTTGGACACCGGATGTTCGGCGAAGGGCGCGACGAAATCCTCGACATGGCCGTAGAGTTCGGCAATGCGCGCCGGCGACAAGAGCTGCGTCGGCATGCCGAGCGCGTCTCCCAGCGCCCCGCCGACAAGCGCGCCCATGGCGCGATCAAGCGTGTCCGCCATCGCTCAGAACCTCATATGCAGCGCGAAATGCGCGGGATTGAGCAGGCTGGTGACATATTCGATCGGCCGGTCGTCGGCCGCGCGCGTCAGCCGGCGGCCACGCAGGAAAGGCGTGCCTTGCGGGCAGCCCAGGATGGCCGCGTCCTCGGCGTTGAGCATTTCGATGCCGACCCATTCCTCGCCATGGTCGGGGATGAGGCCGGCGCCGCGCAGCGTCTGGTGCAGCGAGCCTTCGCGCAGGCCGCGCAGGGGCACATCCTCGAGCTCCGGCGACAGCGGCAGGCGGCTGCGCTCGATGGAAATCGCATGGCCGTCGCTGGCATTGGTGCGCACCCGGTCGACAGCGATGAAGAACGGGCTTTCGATGTCAAGCAGCGCGGCAAGGTCGGCGTCTTCGATGACCTCCAGCCGCAGCGTCCTCGTCTCGGCGTTGGCGCCGGCATTGGCCAGAGCCCGCGACCAGCCAATCGAATCGTCAACCGGCTTGCCGTCGAAGGTGACGAAGGAGCCGATGCCGACCTTGGTGGTGATAAGCCCGCGGCTGGACAGTTCCTCGAGGCCCTTGCGGACGGTGTTGCGGCTGACGGAGAAGCGCTGGACGAGCTCGTTCTCGCTTTGCAGGCGGTCGCCGAAGCCGAGCACACCGGAGCGGATTTCATGTTCCAGAACGGTCGCGATCTGCTCGGGCTTGCCCGTGCCGGGAGACAATTGAACCGCGCGTCGCTTCATATCCATACCTGTTCAGTGAACCTGTATAGTCCTGTTCAATATATGGCCGCGCCTGTCCTGTCAATGCGATACCGAGACAGATCAAACACCTCACTGCGGATTGCCGGCGGTGTGATAGGTTCTGCGTCGAAGGAGCAACCTGTGTCCCATTCAACAGAGCGTAAAAATCCCAAGCTGATCGTGGTGGTCGCGTTCGATCGCGGCGAGGACGGTGAATTGTTTCCGGCCTTCGGCCCAGCCGACCAGCAGAGTGAAGACCGCGCCATACGCACCGCCAGGGCTCTCGCGGCAAAACATGTCGGCGTCATCGCATGGAGCCGCGATGCCGACCCGACACTTGGCGACTACGGCACGCCGACAACGCTGTTTGTCAGTGGCGACGTGCCGGACATGGAGTAGGCGGCCATCCCGTGTAGGGGCGAGAAAATAAAAAGCGATCTTAATTTATGTTCGTATGAAGGAACAGTTTTCTCGCAGACCCGTTTATCTGCAGGTCGTTTATTCCAATGACCTCGACAGAGAGGAATTCCCAGATGAACTTCAAGATGCTCACGATGGGCGCGATGGCGCTTGCAATGATGACCGGTTCGGCGCTCGCAGGCGGCAGCACCGGAACGTCGGCGCTCGATGACCCGGCAAAGATGGCGCCGTTCTTCACAGATGCCGGCATGAAGACCATGAAGTCCGAGGCGGAATTCAAGACTGCCTGGATGGCCATGAAGGAAGAAGATCGCGCAGGCATGATGAAGGAATGCGGCGATGAGGCCATTGCCAAGTCGCATGACAATTTCTGCAAGATGACCAAGCAGCTCGGCGGCGCGAACTGACGCACCGCGATTTGGGCTCAGGCCCGATCGACCATTTGGACAAGGCGGGCCCCGTGCCCGCCTTATCCTTTCGGCGATAGGCCAACGACGCAGCCGCTGGCGGATTCAATTCGCGACAACGGTTCAGCAAAGGTGTAGCGTCAATCCTTGGAGCGGCAGAACGCCGCTCGTCTGGCTTTGCCCATGTTTCAACCCATTGCGAATATCCACGATGCGCAAACGCTGGCGCAGGCGATCGTCAACACGATCACCGAACCATTCCTGGTGCTCGACGAGCGGTTTTGTGTACTGGCAGCCAGCCGGTCCTTCTACAAGACATTCGAGGTCGACCCTGCGCAGACGCAGGGTACGCTGCTCTACGCGCTCGGCGACGGCCAGTGGGATATTCCCGCACTTCGCCTGCTACTGGAGACGATCATCCCTGAGAAAACCGCCATGGACGGCTTCGAGGTCGAGCATGATTTCCCGAGGATCGGCCGCCGCACCATGCTGCTCAACGCCCGCAAGGTGCTTTACGACCACAGCCCCGCCGTCACCATCCTGCTTGCCTTCAATGACATCACCGCCCGCCGGGTCATCGAGCGGGAAAAGGAGGAGCTGCTGCGCCGCACCGAGGATCTGCTCCAGCAGAAGGACGTGCTGCTACGCGAGATGGAGCACCGGGTTGCCAACAGCCTGCAGATCATCGCCAGCATCCTGTTGCTGAAGGCACGCTCGGTTACCTCGGAAGAGACGCGCCAGCATCTCAAGGATGCTCATCAGCGCGTGCTGTCCGTAGCCGAGGTGCAGCGCCATCTCCACACCTCGATCGGCGTCGACGAGATCGATGTCGGCTCCTACCTTTCGAAGCTGTGCGGCAGCCTCGCTTCGTCAATGATCGGCGAGACCCAGCCGATCGAGGTCACCGTTGCGGCGGAGGACGGCAGGATTGACTCGCATCGTGCCGTCAGCCTCGGCCTGATCGTCACCGAACTTGTCCTCAACGCCATCAAATATGCCTTCCCGCAGGAGAAGACCGGCGCCCGTATCCAGGTTACCTTCGAGACAGCAGGCAGCGACTGGAAATTGACTGTTTCGGACAACGGCGTCGGCAAGATCGCCAATGACGTGCCGAGCAAGGGGCTTGGAACAGCCATCGTCGAGGCGTTGGTGAGGCAGCTGGATGCCCGGGTGGAAACCATCAGCGACACCGACGGCACAAGCGTCTCGGTCACCCGGGCAACATTCACGTCACGGGTGCCGCGCGCGGCGTAAGAACCGCTACCACGAGGCCTGCCTTCCCGACATCGTCTCGATCCTGATCTGATAGAACGGATGGCTGCCCGAGGGCGCCAGAGTATCGCCGGGCTTCAGTGCTCCCGGCTCCCACCAATTCGCATGCGTGGCAAGAAGCGACCAGGCAAGCTGGCGGTCGCTATCGACCGGAACAGTCATCCTTTCGACACCGGTCATGCCGGCATCCGCATCAGGCGCTTTGGGCAACTCCTCGAACACGCCTTCCACCACGACGCTCTTCCAGCCATTGACACCGCCGACGTCGTCGACCTGAAGGCAGACATGGGGATTGGTCCGCATCCAGTCGACTTTCCTGCCGGGAAGCGAGAAACTGAAAATAGAACTCTCGCCGTAGGCGAAATGGACCGGCACCACATAGGGTTTTTGATCACGCACGCAGGCCAGGCGACCAAGGCGTTGCGTCTTCAAAAGGGCGACGCAGTCCTGCCGCGTCATCTCCTTGATGTTCATCAAATCCTTCTTCCTGTTCAGGCCCCGCGATCGATGCGGCGTATCACTTTGATAGCCTCTGCGTCCGCGATGCCGATCAAGGCCTCTACGCCCTGGGTGGTTTCGATGTGGCCGCGATCCCCCCATGACGTGAAGATCATCGCGAATTTCGCGGACTGTCCTTCTGGACATTGGGCAGCCTTCCGCAAACTCAACTGTCTCGACGCAAGCCGGTTCCCCCGGCTTCAACGCGAAAGCCCGCTCCGGGATGCCGGAGCGGGCCTTGGAGGAGGATGAAGGGGTGGGACCCTCTCCTCTTGTTTCCACGGGGGGTGTGGACCGAAATCACCATATGCGAATCCTGCTGGACACAGGATCACAAGCCGGCGAGCTTTCATCACAATCCGTTGCGCCCCGGCCTCGCCGGGGTCACGAGATCGCGATCACCCCCGACGACTTGCGGGTCAGCTAGATGCGCCCAAGCACGACAAGGATGATGATGATCAGCAGCAAGAGCCCCAGCCCGCCGCCGCCATAGTAACCCGTTCCATAGAACGGTCCGCCGCCGAGGCCGCTGAAGCCGCCAAGCAGCGCAATGACAAGAATGATGATGAGTATCGTGCCTAAGCTCATGGTTCCCGCTCCTGTGGGCGCTTGATCGCCGGTTTGAGCACCGCCGGACGCGGTGTTTCGAAGACGAGAACGTTCGAGCAGCCCTACTGTTCCGCCCGATCGCGGCAGGGCATGCGCGTGGAAAGGAAGTTTGCCGGAAACGAAAAGGCCTGATCGTCCCGGCAGGGTCTCGAAATCACTGAATCCGCAGAAGCCCGCCGACATGGCGGGCTTCCGACCGGCCGGAGGCCAGGAGAGTGCGGTCAGAGCCTCACGGCTGGTTCTGCACTCGCGTTCCTGGCGGTGCTCATCCTCAGCGGCGGGCAATCAGCAGGCAGAGCTGGCGCAGATCGCGATCATAGGTGCCTTCGCTGCTGAGCACGTCGACGCAGCGCTTCTTCATGCGCGCCACCTTGCTGTCCGACATCTGGGCCGCGACTCTCGACAGGTTCGGATGGCTGGGGTTCGAGAGATTGCTCGGGTTGGACGGATTTGACGAATTGCTGGGATTGGTTCCGCCACCGATGCCCAGGCCGACACCGGCGCCGATGCCGCCGGTGCCACCGACATTGGCGCCGAGTCCGGCGCTGATGCCGTTCGAGCCGCCGATATTGGCGCCGGCGCCGGCATTGATGCCACCACTACCTCCGACATTGGCGCCGAGCCCGGCACTGACGCCGCTGGAACCGCCGACGTTGGCGCCTGCGCCGGCATTGATGCCACCACTACCTCCGACATTGGCGCCAAGCCCGGCACTGACGCCGCTGGAACCGCCGACAGAAGCGCCGGCACCAGCGTTGACGCCACCGCTGCCGCCGACCGAAGCGCCGACGCCGGCATTGACGCCGCCGCTGCCGCCCACCGAGGCGCCGACGCTGAGCCCAGCTGCGCTTGCCGGCATGGAAAGAACGAGGACCATTGCACTACCCGCTAACACATTGGCGACTGTTCTGATGGTGAAAGCCATAACACTCTCCTGTTGTCGTTGCGCTAAGGCAGTCGGCGCAAAGCCGATTGCAGATTCAGCTACGTGGCAGGTGAGATTCGGTTTCAAATCGCAGAAGCTTGCTAAAGCGATGGTTTTTGTTGATAAAACTCAAAGACTATTATAGTAATAAAACTATAATACACATGTAAAAGATATTTTCTATTTCAAGACGATATTATCGATATAAATCGTCATTGCCAAACCAAAACCGATTCCTGGGGCCTACTCGCATTGTTGCCGGCATACATCCCCGCCAGCGTCTGGCCCTGAAAATCGGGGAGCATTCACTGCTCAGGATGGGCCGCGCCTGTCAGCAAGCTGAAACACCCAGCGCGCGTCAGCAATTTCAGGAAAACGGGACCAGCTTCACGGGGGGATGTGTCAACACAAGGAGATAAAACGGTCAGGGTTTCTGTGAAGCGGTGACCCGCTCGGGCAAGCTCTGTAGCCAATCCCAAACAGGATCGACCACCCCCGGCTTCTTACCGTGTTGCCCTCAGAATACCCGGTAGAACAGCCTGTAGCGCACACGTTCCATGTAAGCGCGATACTCCGGCTCGGCGGCCAGCAACGCTTCCTCGCGCAGGATACGGTACAGCTGCATATAGGTGATGACCGCATAGACCGCGAGATTATGGAAGGAAAAGGCCGACAGCAGATAAAGCACATGGCCGGCGAGGTAGCCGGCATAGATCGGGTGCCGAACGATCCGGTAGGCGCCGCCCGTCATCACGCCGCGATTGCCAGGCAGGATGGCGAAGGAACGGCCAAGCGATATCTTGCCCCAGATGACAAACAACAGCGCAACGAATTGCAGCGGCGCGGCGAAATAGACGGGAACAAGCGCGATGCCAGGCTGGAGGCTGATCAACGCAACACCGAAACTGGCGGTCACGGAGACGATGACGGTAAGCGGGTTCCAGTCACGCGTCACCGGGCGCCGCGACAGAAGCAGCCAGGTGAAAGTGAGTATCTCGGAAATCGCCACCAGCGCGGCGTTGAGCCTGGTCGGATCCTCCACGAGCTGAGACACGCCGCGATAGACGAACAGCCCCGCGCAGGCCAGCGCACAGAGGCGAAAGAAGCCTTCACGCAGGTCGACCAGTATGTCATGCCTTCGCGCGGCGGAGAAAAATCCGCCCTCATTGTTATGCGATAACGCTTCACTTTTTGACGTGAGCAACGCAAGCACCCCGGTGATCCCTCGAAGGGACCATTGCACGCAACCATTGCCGGGGGGTTAACCGGCAAGATCGGAAAGATGCCAACCGGAATTTGCGTGGAGCATGCATGTTTCGACGGCGCTACAATTTATGCTTGCATTTTTGGAACAAATAAGGAACAATACTCGGATTAACCGCTGAGGCGGACCAGGATTTTTGGGGGGGAGGACCAGCGATATGGCGAGCTGGAGAGGCGCACGGCTGCCTGCCGTCGCGATCGGATTGCCTGTGCCGATCAAGCTTTCGCCCAGCCGGCTGTTGGCTGGGCTCGCGGTCATTCTTGCCCTCAACATATCGGCGCTCGCGGCTGAGAAGGATTATGCTACCTGCATCGGCAAGGACATCGAGCCGGACAAGCGCCTCGCCGCCTGCACGCCGATTGCCGAGGACACCGCGGAGATGACGCGCATCCGCGTCATGGCCTACTTCTATCGAGGCGTCGCCTGGGACGACAGGCAGGATCAAGATCGAGCGATCGCGGACTACAGCGAGGCGATCGCGCTCGATCCAAAACAGGCCTCGCCATACTTCAACCGGGGAGCCGATTGGTACGACAAGGGGGATGACGAGCGGGCTATCGCGGATTTCAACATCGCCATCAGCCTGGAACCATCGTCCAGCGATGCTTATTCCAGCCGCGGCGCCGCCTTCCTGCGCAAAGGCAAGACCGATGCGGCCATTCTCGATTTTCAGCAGGCGATCGAGGCCGATCCCGGCAACGGCAAGGCGCATGCCAGCCTCGGGATCGCCTGGGACAGGAAGAACGACCTGGTGCGCGCCGTCGCCGAATATGACGAGGCGATCCGCATCGATCCGCAGGACGCGATCGTCCATATCAACCGCGGCATTGCCCGCGCCGCCACGGGCGAATTCGATCCCGCCATCGCCGATTATGACGTTGCGCTGGGCCTCGATCCAAATAACGCCGACGCCTATGCCGGCCGCGGTGCCGCCTGGCTTGGCAAGAACAATTGGATACGCGCGATTTCCGACACCAGCAAGGCAATCGAACTCGATGCCGCTGGTAGCGACGGTTACTATTACCGGGCCGTAGCGTGGGCAAGCAAAGGCAACAACGATCGCGCCATAGCCGATTTCGACAGAGCGATCGCTCTTGATGCGAACTATGCCAGGGCCTATTTCGGTCGCTCCCTGGTGCGCACCCGCAGCGGCGACGCCAGCGGCGCGGCCGCCGATTGCCAAAAGGCCGTCGAGCTCGATCCGAAAAAGGCAGGTGGCTGCGACACGGGGCCGGTGGGCGCGAAGGCCGTGCCGCAGACACCCAAGCCTGCCGCGTCCCCTGTGTACGAACCGCTGCAACTATACCCCAACGAGGATCACTCCGAACTCGTTGCCGGGAATCTCAAACGGGGACTGGAACAGCAGGTGCAAGGCGACGTCGCAGGCGCGATAGATTCATTCAGCTTTGCGATCCAGCTGGATCCTTACAACGCCGAGGACTTCTACGACCGGGCGCTTGCCGAGGCATCCCAGGGAAATTACGCCACTGCCGCCACCGACTGCCGGCGCGCCATCGAACTCGACCCGAAGCGCGCAGGCTCTTGCAGCCAACACGCCCCGGGCGAAACAGCTCCGTCGGTTGCCACAGGGAGGGACCCGGCAGCCGCAAAAATCCTGCTCGAACGCGCCGAGGCGCGCCTCGCAAAATATGGCGTCGACGGGGCACTGCTCGATCTCGATAAGGCGATCCGCCTCGATCCCGAGAGCGCTGAAGCCTATTTCAGCCGGGCCGGCGCCAGGACACTGAAGGGCGATATGGTCGGTGCAGCGGCGGATTGCCGCCGCGCCGCCGAACTCGATCCAAAATGGGCGGGAGGCTGCAGTGGACAGGTTGCGGGTAACCACGGCAAACCGCCACCGTTGCCGGACACGCAACAGCCGACGCCGCCAGCCGTCGTTCCCGATCTAACGGCCACGCAGGACACGCTGGCCGCGAGGACCCTGGAGGCGACCGACCCTCAGGCCCTGGAAGCGATCCTTGGGGGCGATGCCTTCCTGGACATGGGCAAGTACGATCAGGCGATCGGCGCCTACAACCACGCGATGGCGCTCGACCCGAACAACCGGTTCGCCTATTTCGGCCGCGGCAAGGCCTGGGCCGCCAAACGCGCCTACCAGCAGGCGATCGCCGACTACGACAAGGTCATCGAACGCGCCCCCAATTTTGCCGCGGCGCATTTTCGCCGGGGTCTCGCCAAGATCGCCCTTGGCGACGTCGATGGCGCTCTCGCCGATTGCGACAGAGCCGCCACGCTCGATCCAAAGGCGCGCGACGCACATTTCTGCAAGGGCATGGCGTGGCAGGCGAAGGGCAACGCTGCCCGTGCGCTCGCCGCTTATTCCGTGGCGATCGAGATCGATCCGAAGGATGGCGCGAGCTATTATGGGCGTGGCATGACCCTAGCCGGCAGGAAGGACTATGACGGCGCCATTGCCGATTTCGACCAGGCGATCAAGCTCGATCCGGCCAATGCCGACTATCTCATCAGCCGCAAGGCGGCGGTGGCAGCGAAAGCCGAGTTGCAGCCCGGCACCGAACCTACGGTTCAGCAGGACGCCGGCAACGATATCAAGTCCGATCGCAAGCTTTTGACCGCCGAGATGGCCGAGCTCATTCAGGCGACCGACCCGCGCGTCCTGGCCGCTGTGCAGCACGGCGACGGCCTGTCGGATGCCGGCAAGTATAACCAGGCGATCGCTACCTATGGCAAGGCGATCGCGCTCGACCCCGACAGCCCCCTTGCCTATTTCGGCCGCGGCAAAGCCTGGCACGCCAAGCGTTCCTACGATCGGGCGATTGACGACTACGACCAGGTGATCAAGCGCCTCCCGAATCTGGTCTCTGCCTATGTTCGCCGGGGCATGGCCAAGGCCACGACCGAAGATGCTGAAGGTGCTCTTGCCGATTGCGGCCGGGCCGCCACGCTCGATCCGAAGGTGCTGGATGCATATTTCTGCATGGGCATGGCCTGGCACGTGAAGGGCGACGCCCAGCGCGCGATCACGGCCTATTCGGCGGCGATCGAGATCGATGCCGAGGATGCCCCCAGCTATTACGGGCGCGGCGTAGAACGGGCCGACAGCAAGGACTATGACGGCGCCATTGCCGACTTCGATCAGGCGATAAGGTTCTATCCGGGCAATACGGACTACGCGGTCGCCCGCAAAGCGGCCGTGGCCGCCCTGAAGAAGGGCGGCGCCGGGCCGGCTGCCGTCGGATCGGATCCCAAGAAATTCAGGGCTTTCATGGATCGCGGCGATGCATTCTACAAAAAGCACAAATACGATCGCGCCATCGCCGAGTACAGCCGCGCCATCGCGCTCGATCCAAAGAAGGCCGCCGCCTATGTCGGACGAGGACTTTCACGTGCCGAGAAGGGTGATTACGATGGCGCTATCGACGATTACGGCAAAGTCATCGAGCTCTATCCAACCTATTTCGACGCTTACCTCGGCCGCGCCATTGCATGGGACAAGAAGAACGAATTGGATCGCGCCATCGCCGACTACAATCGCGCGGTCGAAATCGAACCCGGCTACGCGCCTGCCTATTTCGGGCGTGGCAGCGCCTGGTTCGCCAAGGGCGACTACGACCAAGCCATCGCCGACTTCGACCAGGCGCTCAAGCTCGATCCAAAGCTGGCCATCGCCCGCAAAGGCCGCAAGGTCGCAGTGGCGGCGAAGGCGAAAGCGCCCGCCTCCGCACAGGCCGGTCAGCTTCAAAAGAAGGTGGCCGAAGATGCCATCGAGTCGGGCACGATCTGGCGCTCTCAAAAACAGTTCGACCGGGCCATCGAACAATACGATATCGCAGTTGCTGCCGACCCATCCAACGCCCGCGCCTATAGTTTACGCGGCTTCACCTTCGCGCTGAAGGGCGATCCCGACCGGGCGATGGCGGACCACAACAAGGCAATAGAACTCGACCCGAACTTCATCGACAGCTATTTCTATCGTGCCTCGCTCTGGCAGCAGAGGGGCGACATCGACCGCGCCATCGCGGATCTGAGCACGATCATTTCGATACAGCCCAATAATGCGGACGCCTATATACTGCGCAGCCGCGGCTGGGCCGCCAAACATGATTGCGATCGCATCATTGCCGATTCCACAAAGGCGATCGGCCTGCGGCCGACCGACGCGGAAGCCTGGTACAATCGCGGTTTCTGCTGGAACAAGAAGCGGAAATACGACCGCGCCATCGCCGATCTCGATGAAGCCCTGCGCCTCGACCCAAACTATGCCGATGCCCGCAAGGAGCGCGATGCGGCGGTCGCAAGCAATTCAGCCACCGGTTCGGGCGCATCGCGCAATACCGTTCCGAAGACCGCCAAGGCGTTTTTCACCAAGGGTCAGACGCTGCTTGGGAAGGACGATTATGACGGCGCCATCGTGCAGTTCGACAAGGCGGTTGCCATTGATCCCGCATTCCATGACGCCTATTTCGCCCGCGCCTTGGCCTGGAATGCCAAGCAGGACTACGATCGCTCCATCGCCGACTACAACCAGGCGATCGCGCTCGATCCGACCTATGCCGCGACCTATTACGGCCGCGCCCAGAACTATGCCTTGAAAGAGGATTACGACAGGGCACTTAGCGACTACGACAAGGCCATCGAGCTCGCCCCTACCGAAGCCAAGGTCTATGCCGATCGCGGACTCGTGCGGATGGGAAATCATGACGACGCCCGCGCCTACGGCGATTTCGAAAAGGCGCTAAGCCTCGATCACAATAACGTCTATGGTTACTATGGCCGGGGGGTGATCCGGACAACCAGGGCAAACTACGACGGGGCCATTGCCGACCTCAGCAAGGCCATCAAGCTCGATCCCAACTTTGCCAGTCTCTATGAAGCACGAAGCCGGGCCTGGGAAGCCAAGGGCAACCACAAGCGGGCAGCAGCCGACCGCAAGAAGGCTGCAGCCCTAGACGCAAACTAGCTCGGATGGCTCGCGGAACCTTAGGGCTCGGACCGCAGCAGCCTAGCCCAGCGTTGAATTGCTGAAATACCCCGTGAAATCAGGGCGCTGCGCGAGAACCTTACCATCGGCGTCACGCAAGATGCCTGCTTTGAAGAGATAGTCGCCGATCGCATCCATCTTGGCGGCATCCATCGTGCCGATGGCGCCGTTTTCCGCGCGCAGATAGTGGCCGTCGATCAGCGCCTTCAGCGACGCCTCGATCAATGCCGGATTGGTCAGGGCATCCTTGTTGGCGGCGATCAGCAGCGCGGCGGCTTCCCCGGGATGATCGACGGTGAACTGATAGCCGCGCCGCGTTGCCTGGACAAAGGCCGAGGCCAGTGCCGGGTTTGCCTGGAGATAGGCTTCGCTCGACGAGATCAGCGTCGTGTGCTCATCGGGCACGCCGTAATCGGCATAAACGAAGCCGCGCTGCTTGATGCCTTTGAGTTCGGCCTCGACGCCCTCCCAGGTCGACACCTCGAGTGTGAAGTCGACGGAGCCGTTGGCCAGCGCTTCATAGGCGGAGGTGCCGAGCGTCACCGTCTCAAAATTGCCCTTGCCGCCGTCGTGGCGGATGATGGTCGAGATCAGCGCGTTTTCCCAGGCGCTGCCGAAACCGCCATAGGTCAGGCCGTCAAGATCCCTGGGACTTTTGATCTCGCTGCGCGCCGCGTTGAAGACCACGCGGCCGGTTTCCGACTGCACCACGGCGTAGACGGCCTTCAAATCGGCGCCGGCGGTCTTCTGGGTGAACAGGCTGATGGTGCCGTTTATGCCGAAATCGGCAACGCGGTTGGCGACCAGCGTGCCTGCGCCGGTGTCGCTGTAGGGCAGAATGTCGACCTCGAGGCCGGCCTCACGGTAAAACCCCTTATCGCGCGCCACGAACAGCCCGACGTGGTTCGTGTTGACCGTCCAGTCCAGCGCGACGGTGACTTTTTGCGTTGCCGCGAAGGAGCGGCTCGCTCCGGCGATCAGCGGAACACCGCTGGCAAGCGTGAGCAGCAAAGCCTGCCGGCGCGTCAGGTCAGTCATGGTCATGTCCTTTGGATGGTTGCGGGTTGAGCAAAATGTCGAGGATCTCGGCCTCGAGTGCGCCGGCCTGCCACGCGGCGGCGCCGGTCGGATCGCGCGGGCGCTGCAATGGCACGCTGATTTCACGCAGCACACGGGCCGGGCGCGCCGACAGCACGTAGATGCGGTCGGACAGGAACACGGCCTCGCGCACATCATGCGTGATCAGCAGCGCCGTCCAGTTGTGATGCCGCCACATCCGCTCGAGCCAGCGCTGCATGGCCGCACGGGTCAGTGCGTCGAGCGCACCGAACGGCTCGTCGAGCAAAAGCATGTCGCGCTCCTGCACAACCGTGCGCAGCAGCGCCGCGCGCTGACGCATTCCGCCCGAAAGCTGTGCCGGAAAATGCTGCTCGAAGCCGGCAAGCCCGAACTCGGCAAACAACGGCGCGACACGCGCCCGCGCCGCCCTGCGCCCGATGCCTTGCACTTCGAGCCCGAGCGTCGCGTTGTCGAGGATACGCCGCCACGGCATCAGCGCGTCGCGCTGCGGCATGAACGCGAAATGCCGGCCATGGTCGTCGAGCGGCGTGCCGTCGAAGAACATCTCGCCCTCGCCATGCTCGGCACCGGTCAGAAGCTGGAACAGCGTCGACTTGCCGGCGCCCGAAGGCCCAAGGATCGAGACGAATTCGCCGGCACCGACGCTAAGCGAAATGTCGGCAAGCACGTCGAGCCCGCCAAACGCCTTGCGCACATGCCGCAATTCGAGCCGGCTCATTGCCACGGCCCCTTCCCTGCCGGCTGCCGGTCAGCCCGCTCCCAGGGCATGGCGAGGCGCTGCAAGAGCACCGTCAGCCCAAACAGGATCAGCGTGAGCGCCGCACTGACACCGACCGCGGCAAGCACCAGATCGGGGCGAAAATTGTTCTTGGCGTTGAGCATGTAGATGCCCAGCCCTTTGGCCGCACCGGCATATTCGGCGAAGATGGCGCCGACCACGGCATAGGTGATGGAGATCCTCAAGCCCGCGAAGAAATAGGGTAGTGCCGAAGGGAGCCGCGCCAGCACGAAGAAGCGCCAGCGCCCTGCACCCATGGCGCGCAGCATCTGGCCGATCTCCACCTCGGTCGCCTCATAGCCCTGCACCAGGGCCACCAGCATCGGGAAGAAGGTGACCAGCGCCACCAGCATGATCTTCGGCGCCAAACCGAAGCCGAACCACAGCACCACCAACGGCGCGATCGCCACCAGGGGCAAGGTCTGGCTGATGATGAAGACGGGATACAGCGCGCGCCGCAGCGGCTGGAAGAAGTCGACCAGCATCGACAGCGCGAAGGCGGCCCCCAGCGAGCAGGCAAAGCCGATCAGCGTCGCGCGGATGGTGGGAATGGCGTTGCCGATCAGCGCCTCGCGATTGAGCATCGCCTGCTCGAAGACGCGTGAGGGCGCCGGCAGGATCGTCGGCTTGATGCCGGAATAGGTGGCGTAGAGTTCCCAGGCCACGAGCAGCAGCCCGACCGACATCACGGCTGGTGCCGCCTTGGTGAAGTAGCCCGCGAGCTGCCGCGGGCGGCTGGATGACGATGAGAGCACGATAGAACAACCTTGACGGCCGCGCGAAGAAAACGCGTTCTGTTCAGACAGCGGTGGGGCTGTTGGCGGAAACCGTGACGTCGAGGGTTACGTGACCGGCGCCCGGCCCGAAGCGGCAGAAGGCTTCGTTCAGCGCCGAAAAGATCGCCCCGCTATCGCCGCGCAGTTTGGTGCAGAAATTCTTGGAGCGATCATAGACGCCGGACTGTTTCAGGAAATCGATGCAGCCATAGATCTCGTCCATGTGGTCGCCGGTGCCCATCACATAGAGCGAGAATTGCGCCGCCGCCGGCTGGCCGGTGGTGGCAGCATCTCGCACGGCGGCGATGGCGGCCTCCTTGCGCGGACCGAGCGGCCCGACTGGCCCGCCAAACGCGTCGGACCGGCAGATCGGATCGTCCGGCTCGCCCGGGCAACCGCGCGAAATGGCGGCCGACAGCACACAATGCTTGCCGCTCTGCGACGCCGACACGAACAGGTCGCGCAGCGCCGGGAACAACACTTCAGGTGGCCCGACAAGCAAGGTCGAGATGTCGTCGGTCTCGATCCTCAGCCTGTCCCGGTAGGGATCGAGCGCACCGAGCGCGCCCAAGATGACGCCGACGAAATCGTCGGCCATGGGATATAGGGAAATCTGTGCGCCTGAAAACATCGCCCGCCTCGCTCCGCTGGTATTACCCAGATCAGCTTCTAGGGTCTGTGGGCTTGCCGCCCCCGTCTCAGCCCCGACCGTACGGAGCACCCCTGTGGATGAGCGCGTTAAAGCACCATTCGAACGGAAGGGGAAGCCGTTTTTTCAGCGCACTGGGCCAAAAGTGTTGCACCAGCTCTGACCATTGCGCGGACTCTGACGATGCCGCGCAGTCGCAATTCTATGGGGAATCTTCGCCGAGCCGAGAGGTTGTCCCACCAGTCGCAACACGACGAGTTCACAGAAATGGAGACACAACCATGTTCATGAAAATCCTCGCGGCTTCGGCGTTCACCATTGCGCTTGCCACTTCAGCGATGGCGCAAGGCAACGCCGCAAACGGCATGGATGGGTCGGGCGGCAGCGGCCAGTCGGTGACTGTAGACCCGAGCACGCCAGCTTCGCCCAATTGGGTCGATCCGGCAACAACCAACAGCACGACCATCGCGCCGGGCGATATGAACTCCAATGCGGATCGGAATTGCCCGACCAACCCGCAAGGTGCGCAGACCGATGCAAACGGCAATTTGACGGCGGCCACCGTGAACGACAACAACTGCGGCAAGTAAGTTATTGCCCCAAAAACGAAAAAGCCGCCAGACATCCGGCGGCTTTCGATATCACTCCCAACGATCGCAAAGCGTTGCGCAGCCACTTAGAGCGTTCCACCGTTTCATGGAAACGGCGAACCGCTCCAACCCTTTGTTTTGACGCAATTCCGGACGGAAAACCGCTCACACTTTTCCTGGAATTGCTCTAGACAATCGGCGCGCTGCTTTTGCCAACCTTATGAGACAGCCTTCTCGCGCACCGGCAGCTTCCAGCCCGGCCTGACGAAATGGCAGGTGTAGCCGTTTGGATATTTCTCCAGATAATCCTGGTGCTCGGGCTCGGCTTCCCAGAAGGCGCCGGCCGGCGCGACTTCCGTGACGACCTTCCCCGGCCACAGGCCGGAAGCATCGACATCGGCGATGGTGTCTTCGGCGACGCGCTTTTGCTCGTCGCTTGTATAGTAGATCGCCGAGCGGTAGCTCATCCCGACATCGTTGCCCTGGCGGTTGCGCGTCGTCGGATCATGGATCTGGAAAAAGCGCTCCAGCAGCGTGCGATAGCTGATCACCGCCGGATCGAAATTGATCCCGATGGCTTCGGCATGGGTGCCGTGGTTGCGATAGGTGGCGTTGGCAACGTCGCCGCCACTATAGCCCACACGCGTGGAGCTGACGCCGGGATAGCGCCGTATCAGATCCTGCATGCCCCAGAAACAGCCACCGGCAAGCACTGCGCGTTCGGTCGAAGTCGCCATGTCACGTCTCCTCAAAAGGCAATTCCAACTCATGCGGCGGTTTCCCGCCAGGAATTGCGCAGACAAAATTGGATTTCCCGATAGATGGGCATTCTCGTCCGCTTCGTCCAGTCGCGGGGAAACAACGCGCCGTGAGAGAACGATATCACGACGCGGTCGGGGATCGAGCGGTTTCTCAGTTGCGCCGATGCCGGGTCCGGCTGTCGACGGCAGGCGGCATATACAGCGTGCCGGGTGGAATGGCGGAAAAGCTGATCTGCACAGGCGGCGCCGTACGCGACCAATTGAAGAGAACGGTCTTGACCGGGAGCTTGCCCAGCCATGTCCGCAGTTGCGGCGGCACGCCCTGCCCCGGCCAAACCATCAGCATGCCGTGGTCACGCAAACGCTGCCTTGTGATCCAGGGCGCGAACCGCATATCGAGGTCGGTGAAGATCGACGGCTTGTCATAGGCATTGAGGCCCGCCAGCATGGCCACCTGAGTATCGCCGCCGACAATGTCGAGCCGGCCGGGCGCCGCCGCGTGCCAGACCGCTTCGGCCTCGTCCGAGATCGGCTGCGCCGGCCAGCAGACAGCGTCCAGGCGTCCCCGCAAATTGCAGCCCGTCCAGCGGAGGGTCGCATAGGCGCCCGACATGGTGACGATGCAGAGGAACGCGCAGATCACCAGCCTTCGCATCTCGATGGCGCCGAGCCGGTGGCCGAGGAAGGCGAGCACCGTGACGCCGACAAGATTGTACATCGGCGCCCCCCAGGACTCGCCGGTGCCGGTGAACAACGAGGCCACCATGATCAGGGTCGCCGGCCCAAGCCCCATCCACACGAGATAGACCAGAATGCCGCGTTCGACGGGAGCTTCGGGAGCGGGCGAACGCCGCAGCAGCCCCGATATCGCCAGCACCAGGAGAAAGCCGGAGAGGCCGGCCAGCTGGACGCCGATATAGTAGAGGCGCGCCCGGTGTTCGGTTACCCACGCGTCGCGGTCGGCGAAATAGGTCAGCGGCAGGAAATCGATGCGGTAGAGTGCGATGGCCAGCGGCGCAGCCACCGCTAGAAAAACGGCAAAGCCGAGCCACGGCCAAGGCGTCGCCAGCCGGCTGCGCGCGCGCGCGTCGTACAGCAGCCAGAGCGCGCCGAAGGCGAGCAGCAGGCCGGTGGAGAACTTGGCATAGAGCCCGACGCCCGACACCAGCCCGAGCGCCAGCCACCAGCCAGGCCCGCCACCACGGCCGGCGCGCCAAAGCAGCCAGCAGATGGCCGCCCAGAACGGCATCTGCGCGTAGTCATGATTGAATTGCGGGGTCGGCCAGCCGAAGAAATAGACCGAGGGCATCAAAAGCACGGCAGCCAGCGCCCGGCTTTGTCCGAGCATGTCGCGGGCCAGCAGATAGACCAGGACGAAGGTCGACGAAATCGTCAGCTGGGCGAGCAAATATTGCGGCCAGTGGAATGATCCCGTCAGAAGATGGCTGGTTTCGAGCAGCCAGCCGGGAAGCTGCGGGTGCTTGTAGGTCAAAAGCACCCATTCGCGGCCCCACATGAACCCTTCCACCACATCGCCGGGCGGCGCGGGGTCGATCAATGCCGGCACCACCGTCCAGCACACGATCTGCACCAGGCACAGAAGCGCCAGCAAATACCAGGGATGGCGAAGCAGGCCGGGCCAGACCGATGACGAGTCGAGGCCGGCGGCAGTCGGCCCCGCCGGCGCCCAACCATCCATGGAGTCGTCTATTCCCACCATGCGGCGCTTAAACCACATCGTCCGGTTTGCCGAACAGCCCCAACCTCAAAGCTTACGAAAAAGTATACTTGCAGGCCATTGCAAGACCAAGATTGAGCGGGAGTTTCGGCGCTCCGTTGCCCCTCCCCGGCAGAACAGCCTGCCCATCTGATCCTATCTGAACATCCCGGATATTCGATGCGTCACCAGCATGCCGTCATCCACCACCGCGCGCTCGACTTCTGGCTGGCGCGTGCGGCCGTCCTCGTCATTATCTGTTTGCAGCTCCTGGTGATCAACGATCTCTCGTTTGGGCCCCGCTGGCTGGCGCCGGCGCTGGAGGCCGCCCTGCTCGTGCCTCTGTCGGTCGCCACCGCCTGGACACAGGTCGCCACCCAGAAGGCGGTCGAGCAGGAGCACTGGTATCTGGTCGGCCGGTTTCGCGTCATGATCCGCAGGACGGCGCTGGTGATGACCGGCGTCGTCAGCATCATGAATTGCGGTTCGCTGGTGTTCCTGGTGCGCGCCTTGCTGGCGGGCCATGCCGGGTCCAGCGGCCAGACGCTGCTGATCGACGCGCTCAACATCTGGGTCACCAATGTCATCGTCTTTGCCTTGTGGTTCTGGAGCACCGACCGCGGCGGACCGCCGACCTGCGGCCTCGTCAAACGCGCCCAATCCGATTTCCTGTTCCCGCAAATGACCTTGAACGACCGCGAGATCCGCGACTGGCTGCCAGGCTTCGTCGACTATTTCTTCCTCGCTTTCACCAATGCGACGGCGTTTTCGCCGACCGACACCTTGCCGCTTTCACAACGCGCCAAGCTTTTGATGATGGCTGAGGCGATGATCTCGCTGCTGACGATCGCACTGGTCGCGGCCCGCGCCGTCAACATCCTGGCCTAGGTCAGAAACGCAAAATAGCCCGCCCCGGCGAACCGGAGCGGGCTATTGGATGGTCTGCTAGGGTCCCGAAGCTGGAGCGGGCGGACGATCCCCTCAATCCGTGCCGAGGTCGCGTTCGAAGACCACCTGATCGCGCAACGGAATGCCGTTCACAATCAAACCCTCGGGGTAGCCGGTCGATGGCCCGAACGCATCCTGCACGATGCGCCACATCCGAAAGCCCTGTCTCTGGTAAAATCGCAAATTGCCGATATCGGCCGCCGCTGTCGACACGATCAGGCGCCGGCCGTGGCGCTCGCGGCAGCGGGTGATTGCCGCCGCCACAAGGGCGCGCCCCAACCCTTCGCTCTGCCTTGCCGGACGGACCGCCAGGCTCTTGAGCTCGAAGACACCGCCCTCGCCTGTCTCCATGAGCTGCACGTGGCCGATGATCCTGTTGCCCTCCCGAGCGACCAGCACCTCGCCCTCATCTATATAGCTGGAAACCTGCATGGGAGAATCGTCGGCAAGGGCAAACAGCGGCAACAATATTTCGCGGTCCCCGTCATATCGTTCAATCTGCATCCGTCACCCCGGGCTGGATCAACGCCGCCGCAAGTTCGGCAACCTAGCACCGCGATATAACAGTGGCCGGTCCGAAGCCACAAACGCAAAAAGCCCGCCCCGGCGTGAGCCGAGGCGGGCATTAACTCGATCGAGCCGTCAGGCGCGAATTCTCGGGCGCAGGGCAAGGCCTGGGGCTATTCCTCGGAAGCTGGTCCGGGCTTCCGCAAGCCGCGTGCAATCCGTCATCCAAACCAGCCAAACGTGAGGCTGACCAGCAATACCGCGATCAGGATTGAGAGCGGCACCGCCATGAACAGCCCAGCTTCCAAAAATCGGGTTTCCTTGTCACTGAACATTAGGCCTGCCTCACTAAGCTTCGCTCAGATAGAAGCTGCGAAGCCCGTTTCAGTTCCGAATGCCGGCGACGTGCGATCCACGAGCGGCTGCCTGGAGAGCGAAATCAGTTCGGTTTCCCCAACGATGCCGGCCATCCATTTTGCAATGATACGGGAGGCCGGCGCATCATTCGATTGGCGCTCCATTCCGCCCCAGCAAAGGCGCGGCGGGCCAAATTCTAGTGTTCCTGGAGACGCGACAAAGGAGACTGAGGACGAAAGTGCCCAATACGAAAAGCCCGCCGGCAGGAACCAGCGCGCGTTGCCCTTCCTTCGTTCGCATGTTTCGCTGGTATGAGCAGGGGTGCATATATGTCGCCAGTCGGCGCCGCCATCCTCATGGCCCTGCCGGTCAGGCCCAGTGGCCTTCCGCTGCCAGTCCCCTCTAGCAACCAAGCCGCTGGGCCGCAGGTGACGTGATTTGCGCCACATATGCGGCATGAGGGCGCTGAACAGAAGGTGTTGTTCGATGCTCCGGACAGACAATGGCGCGGCGCTGAGGCTTTCAGATTTTGCCGATCCTAACGATGCTGTAATTGCCGCAATCGAGCTTTATGGGCCGGAAGCGCAAACCGCGGCGGCCTACTGTGCCATGGAAGCACACTTCGCCGGGCGACCGGCCGATTTCCACCTCTGGTGCGAAGTCTTTCGCGTCTTCAAAACCAGATTCCATTGAGAGGCATCTAGATCGGGGCCTAAGGCCGCCACGGCCATCAGCAATACAGAGGCCGGCCTGTCCGGCCTTTCAGTCTTCCGTCGCCGGCCTGAATTTCCGCACGATCAGCTCGAACAGAATATCCGAAAAGGCATCCAGATGGTTGATGGCGACATCGAAATCCCTCGGCAGCACCGACAGCACGATCTTCAGATACTGGTCCGGCTTGTCGGCCCGCACCTCGGCAATGACGCCGGCGCCATATGCGCGGAAGTCCGCACGCACGGCAGCCAGGAAATCATCGCCCAGTGTCTTCTTAGTCCGCTTCGGACGGGGTTTTCGCGCAACCGCCTCGCGGGCAGGCTTACGCCTTGCCGGCCCTGCCTTGCGGCGCGCCGGCTGGTCAGAAGTGCCGTCAGCCATCGATCTGGCCCATCGTCTGTGCAGCGGCTTCGCTGGCCGCCCTGCCTGCCTTCAGCATCAATCCGGCCGGTTTCTTCGAGCGGGTTCTCTTCTTCGCCCGCTTGGCGCGCTTCGGCTTTGCCGCCGCGGCGGGTTTTGCGGCACCATTGCGTTTTGCCGCCTGCGCCTTGAGCCGCGCCAAGACGAGACCGATGGCCTGCCCGCCGATGCCGGCTTGCGGAAAACCAAAGCCGCCGGCGGCGTCCCGCACCATGCCGATCAGCACGCCGGGCGCGACCAACTCGACCCGGCCCAAACGCGGCTCGGGTGCCGCGCCCTCGAATTCGCCAACGGCGCTGACGATTTCGCGGCCGACATCGTCGGTGATGATCGTGGCATAGCGTGTCATGGTTAGTCTCTTGAAGGCTCGGACAATATGGTTCAATCACAAGGGGGCAGCGTTGCCATGGCCAAGTGCCAAGCCGGATAGAAAGCGGACCGATTGACTCGATACCATCCCATCAGCGTGACACCGGAAATAGATTGCGTTCAAAGCGACCTGCGCGAACTGCGCTGGACGGATGACGCGGTCGTCGCTGACTTCATAATCCCCGGCGACGAACACCACGTCTTGCGTGTGCTGTTCAAGAATCATTCGGTGATCGTCCGCATTCTCGATGAAATGCCGTTGAGCACGGAAAGTGAGAGCACGCCCAAGGAAGGGCTGGTTTCCAACCACTTCGCCTATAGGGTCGAAGGATCCACCTTTGAGACGACGCAGTCAGAGACGTGGAAGTTCACGCAGCACCCGGCGACACATTATCGCTTCGTGACCGGTTGGACTTGCCTTAACGTTCTGTCGGCCAAGGAACCGACCTTTAAGGTCGTCAAGCGAATACCGATTTCGACCTTCGACTGACGACCGGAAACGTCTCCAAAATACGGAAGCACCACGCAAAAACACAAAACCCGCCTCGGCGGCGGGTCGTTGGCGCAAATCAGCACCATGGACAAATATGTAGCATGGCTGCCCTCACCCGGTCAAGGATTTCTAAGAAAAAATTCCTATCGGCATCGCTCAGGGAGCGCGCTGAAAAACAAAACCGCCTCGCGGCGGGTCATCGGCGCAAATCGGCACCATGGGCAAAATCATAGCACAACTGCCGACAACCGCGGCAGCACCATCCGGCGGCCCGAAAGCCCGCATTGGCTAGCCGGCTTTTCATCAGCCGGCAGCTGTGGGACCATCAGTTGAAGCTCATGGAATGATTCGCGTCGTACGGCCTTGTAGGAGAGGACGATGGACAGGCCAGCCATGGCATCCGTATTCAGGATGCGGCATGCTCCAGCCACGGTGTCCGGTGTGCGCAGCACCGGTCAGGGCCAGGCTGATCCGATTATCCGCGTGAACTCGCTCGGCGACGCGATCCGCTTCGTCGCCAACGCCTACCCCAACTATGACATCGACGCCGTCACCGTCACCTGCGGCGATCCGTCGATCCCGCGCCTCGGCAGCCTGGAGGTCAAGGCGGTGTGGCGCGAATATGGCGAGCGGCTGACCCAGGAATAGGCCGCGGGCACGAGCCGGCGCCTTGCCCGGCATCCCCGGCCGGAACCGGCTCCGCGTCCGGCTTCGGATCGGAAACGCCGCTGGCGCGTTTCCCCTTTGGTCAATGGAGGGAGCAATCACCATGAACGTCGCCAATCTGCAACTCGAAGGCCTGCTGATGGCTGTCGCGTCGATCAACCATGTGCTCGTTCGCAAGGGGGTGCTGACATCGGAGGAGATCGATATCGCTCTGCGGAAGGCCGAGGCCGGCGAGACCGGCGAGGAGCGGTCCAATGGCATGTCGGCGTCGAGCCGCGACGCCGTCAATTTTCCGATCCGGCTGCTCGAACTCGCCAACCAGTGCCAGCCGGAGGCCGACATGCCGTCCTTCTCGAAACTGGCCCGCATGGTCGGCCAGATGAAGGAGCCTTACAACGATCAGATGTGAGGTTCTCACGCCCTGCCCGGCCAGCCCAAATTCAGCGCCAGCACCCTGCCCGGCCCGTGCACGGCGGCGAACAGCAGTCCGGCCATGAAGGAAAAATGGTCGACGAAGAAGCCGAACTCGGCCTGGTTGCCGGCCCAGTGGCTGGGGCCGTGGAAGGCAAAGCCCAGGAACAGCACATAGCCGGCCGCGACGAGAGCCGCCTGGGTGAAGAAGGCGCCGCTCAGGAAACACAGCACCAGCGCCACCTCCAGGATCGCCGCGCACCAGGCGAGGAAGAGCGGGAAGGGAAAGCCGGCGGCGGCGATGAAGCCGGCGGTGGCGCCCATGCCCATGAACTTGAACGTCACCGCCATCAGGAAGACGGCGGCGAAGATCAGGCGGGCAATGAGAAGGGCCGCGGTCTGCCACGGCGATTGAATGATGTCCGGCATGCTGTCTCTCCAGGGTTGCGATGGATATCGACCCAAGGACGGGCGATGCCGCGCGGTTCCGACACCGGCCTGAAATTTTTGTCCTGCAAGTGCTGCCGCGAGGGACGCCGGCAGCGGTCCGGCGCTCACCGGCAGGACGCCGTCGCCGGCCTTCAGGCTTGCCGCGACCTGCCCCGAAAGCTACCCTCACAATGGGTGCTTGATCAGAGGAGAGCCAGCCTATGGCGACGGTCCGGTATCTCGTCAGCGATGTCGCGTTGGCGACGGAATTTTACACCAGGCATCTTGGTTTCGCCCTGCGGCAGCAGTTCGGCCCGGCGATGGCCATCCTGAGGCGCGACGACCTGACGTTCTGGCTCGCCGGCCCGATGGCGTCGGCGGCGAGACCGATGCCGGATGGCCGCACGCCGGAGCCTGGCGGCTGGAACCGCATCGCGATCGAGGTGCAGGACCTGCCGGCGCTCGCCGCCCGGATGCGCGAGGCGGGCGTGCCGTTCCGCAACGACATCGTCGAGGGCCCCGGCGGCCGCCAGATCCTTTGTGAAGATCCGTCCGGCAATCTGGTCGAGCTTTTTGAACCAAAGGCATGATCCCTCCCGAAATCCGTTCGGGATCATGGCAGCAGGATTGCCGGCCCCGGCCTTCGCCAGGCGTCTGAAGCCGGCTTGAGGGCGAAGAGCCAGGCCGCCAAGCCGGCATTCACCAACAATTAACGACCCCGAAACTTGTCCGTAACCCGCAACGTGGTATCGTAAGCTGGGGCTAATACACCGGCATGTCCGGTGATCTATTGGGGGTGGGTTGAGTCGTGGGCGCGAGCGTCAGGTTCAGGACGAAGTCCTATCTGGTCCGGTCACCGGTCCTTGAGTGTAACGGCTGTGGCGGCACCGGGCAGGTTTTCCAATGCCCGCGCTGGACAAGCTCCAACGGCCTTTGCTGTCCCGCCGGCACGCACCAGCGCGGCTGTCCCGGGGCCAGCGCGCCTTGCGCCGAGTGCGCCGAGTCCGAACCCCATGCCGCGGGTCCCGCCTCCGCATCGGCCTGACGGGCTGCGATCCGCGTCGGGCTTCTGTCCGCCATGGAACCGGCAGCCCCGATCGCTGTTATGTCTGACCACGGCATCCTATATACGGATGTCCGCGTGATCATGCGCCTGACAGGAAACGAGGCCCGACATGCCCGACGACAAATCGAAGATCAAACAGGACCGCAAGCTGGTTTCAAGCGAGGAGACCTACGAGGTCGCCGCCTTCGCGCGCAAATACGGCATCCCGCAGAGCGAAGCCCAGACCATCATCAAGCGCTATGGCCCGTCGCGCAAGAAGCTCGACAACCACATGGCCGCACGCGGATAGCCGGCGGCGAGCCGCAACCATTTTGCCGGCCTTGCGTTGAAGGATGCTGCGGGCCGCATCGCCCGGGTTGGTAGCCCAATCCCGGCGGGCGGTGCGATGAACGGCATGTCTTGTCCCGGCCAACAAAATGGCCAACGTGCATCTGTGCCGCCCGGCCCGCAACGTGCCAGACTGACGAAAGCCAGACCGAGGGAGGGCCGCGATCATGTCCGACACCACACGCAGAACCGGCAGTTGCCTGTGCGGCGGCGTGCATTTCGTCGCCACGGGCCAGCCGATACGCGTCGGCCTTTGCCACTGCAAGGACTGCCGCAAGGCCGGCGGCTCGGCCTATTCGGCCTTCGCCATATGGCCACGCGATGCCTTCGAAACATCCGGCGAAGTCGCCTCCTATGGCACGCGCAGCTTCTGCCCGACCTGCGGCGGCCGCGTCGCCTGGGTCGGCGACGATGAAGTCGAGGTGATGCTCGGCAGCCTCGACGTCGCGCCGACCGACCTGGAGCCGCAATACGAATTGTGGATCAGCCGCCGCGAGACCTGGCTGCATGCCTTGCCCGGCGCCGAACAGTTCGACCACGACCGGCCCGTCGACGTGCCTACGCCGGAAGGCGCCGCTCCGCCGGCGCCACGACCTCTGTCGGACGCCGTCATGCACGATTGAAAATTGATCTTTCGGGCCTGGAACCCTCCCTTGCCGGCGGCGTTATCCGGCGCCCCTCATGAGTGCCGACGTTCCAAAAACCACGGTCACTGTCGGGCGACCTGCCACGGAGAATTTAGTTGAACGACAAGATGTTTCCCCGACCGATCCGTCTGAAATTCGCCCCCGAGCGCGAGCGCGTGGTGCGCAGTGCCTGGGAGGGCCTGGAATGCCTGGGCGACTGGCCGGCCGGCCGGGGCCGGCGATACCACGCGGCGCTGCGCTGCTGCCGCGACGCGCTGGACGGCTGGACGCCGCCGGAAAAGGCGATGCGGGCGATGATCGACGCCGCACGCGAAGCCCGCATCCTCCAATAGCGGAAACCAGAGGCGGGAAAAATGACCGATGTGATGCTTTCGACACCGGTGCGGATCAAGCCACATGCCTCGGACACGATCCGTGAGGTGGCGACCCTCCAGGACGCCAGTGAAATCCTGATCGACTGGCCGCATGCCAGCCGTGGTCCCTTCTACCAGGCCGCGCGCGAAAAGATCGAGGCGGCGCTGGAAGACAAGGACGCCACGGCACAGGCGCAGGAAGCCTTTACGGCGCTGTGCGACCATGCCGGCGTGCTGGTTCGCTAGGTTTCACACAACAAAAAAGCAGGAGATGCCCCTTCGCCTGCTTTTGCCCCTATTTTTGCGCCGGCAGATCGCCATTCACGATCGGATGAGAGGTCTCGAACCCAAAATTCTTCGGCGCCATCAGCACCAAGGCGATCACGATGGCGATAGAGGCAATAAATGTGGCCGTGCTGACAATATCTCTCAAGGCCCCGTCCTTTCAAAATTGAATTCTTGAAAGAAACGTTTCCCGCGATACGAGGTTCCGTCTTGCGGAATAATGCCGCCAGCCCGTCTTCTACTGAGCTGGCAGCTGAGGCGGCACTTGGCCCGGCTTGATCACTGGTGTCTTGCCCTCGTCGGGCGCCGGCGTGGCCATGCCCTGGTCACCGGTGGCCGGCGGCTTCAGCACCCCGCCGCAATCATTGAGCTTTTCGGTCAGATTGCCGCTTTCCGGCTGCTGCTTGCCTTGATCCGGCTGGATCCGGCATTTGTCGGCCTGCGGGGTGGGGTTGTTGGTACCCTGCTGATCCGTCTGTGCCGCCGCCGGCACCGCCAGGGCCAGCATCAGCGACGCGATGGCCAGAGGTTTCATCTGAGCCTCCTTTTGCTTTGACGGCCGCCCGCGGCGGCCCTCCTCGCAGGGACAACGCCCGACTGCCCGAAAGGTTGGCCAACAAAGATGGGCGCCCCGGCAACCAAATCCGCCCTCCGGCCGTTGCCGGAAAGGAGGCGCCAGCATGTTCCGCGACTTTCAGACGATGGAGATCGATACCGGCGAGGCCGTCCTGTTCATCCGCCGCGCGGGCAACGGCCCGGCGCTGCTGCTCCTGCATGGTTTCCCGCAGACCCATCTGATGTGGCGCGACGTGGCGCTTGAATTGGCGAGGCGGTTTACCGTCATATGCGCCGACCTGCGCGGCTACGGCGCCAGCTCGTGCCCGCCGTCGGACAGCGCTCACGCCCCTTATGCCAAACGGACCATGGCCGCCGACATGACGGCCCTGATGTCCAAACTCGGCTTCGGCAGTTTCATGGTCGCCGGCCATGATCGCGGTGGCAGGGTTGCGTACCGCATGGCGCTCGATCATCCCGACCGCGTTGAAAAGCTTGCGGTGCTGGACATCGTCGCGACGGCCGACGCGTGGGATCGGGCCGACGCCAGACTGGCTCAGGGCTACTGGCCCTGGTCGCTGCTGGCCCAGCCCGAGCCCTTGCCGGAGTTGATGCTGCGGGGATCCGCCGAGGCGGTCGTCGACAATGCGCTCCAAGGCTGGGGGTCGTCGCCCTCGGCGTTTCCGCCCGACGTACGCCAGGCCTATGTCGATGCTTTGCGCGATCCCGCCCACATCCACGCCATCTGCGAGGAATACCGCGCGGCGGCGACGCTCGACCGCGAGCACGACCATGCCGACTGGGCCGCCGGCCGGCGCATCCGCTGCCCGGTTCTGGCGCTGTGGAGCGGGCAAGGCGCGCTTGCCGATTGGTATGCGGGCGAAGGCGGGCCGCTGGCTCTTTGGCGAGGCTGGGCCGATGATGTCCGCGGCCATTCCGTGCCCGGTGGCCATTTCTTCCCCGAGGAGGCGCCAGCACAAACCTCGCGGGCATTGGAGGATTTCTTCGGCCAACCGGACCGGGTCTAGCGGTCGACCTTGCCCGCGCGGCCGCTCGAGGGTGGAGATGCCGAATGGCGTTCGCCCTTTACGCCCTGCATGCGTGGTCCGAGCCGATAGACAAGCCCAGCGACGATCAGCACGATCAGCGTGGCAAGGCCGGCCACTTGCCAGAGGCCAAGGCCGCAAGCGACGCCGATCGCGCCGGCGAGCCACATGCCGGCGCCTGTCGTCAGCCCGTGCACTTCCCCGCGCGAAAACAGGATCGACCCGGCGGCGAGGAAGGCGACGCCGGCGGTCACCGCCTCGACCACGCGGATCGGATCGACCTTGACGGCACCCTGCGCGAACATCGGCGCATGGACAATCTCGATGGTCAGGATACCGAAGGTGGCGGCGGCCACGCACACCAGTATATGCGTTCGCAGCCCGGCGGGACGATTGCGCCATTCGCGCTCGAAGCCGATCACCGCGCCGTAAAGCGCCGCCAGCAGCAGCCGCGCCGCGATGACCGGAAACGAGGTATAGGTCGGATGGCCAAATTCCTCGACGAGTTGTTCCATGATTTTCTCCGAAGGCCTGCCGGCGACAACGTGGCCGACGGACGGCGGTTCCCTGGCCTGGCGGTCGACGTCGTTGCTTATGACCTGCGAAGCGGTCAAACGGTGGCCGGGCTATCCCGCTCCCGCCAAACGGGCCCGGTCAGCGAGGTTTCTCCGTATCGTCCTTGGATGGGGCCGCAGGCGGATCGGCCCTTTGCGGGCACTCCTCATAGCGGTGGTCGCGGCCGCCGCAGAAGGAACAGCACATGGCTTCGCGGCCCTCGTTTCCGGGCCACCATTGCGGCGTTTCGTTGGGCTGCCTGCTGTCCATGCCCAGCAATGCGCGACGCCTGATTTGGTTGCGCCGGCGGCCCCGCGCAGCGCCTTGGCACCCGCAATGCGCGGCCCGTCGCGGAACCGGCGGACACATCATGGGTTTTATGGGACTATGCATGCTGCACCCGAACCAAAGAGAAGCCGCCATGTCCGCTCGCCTTCCTGTCCTGTTGATCACCTTGGGCGCCGTGCTCGCGGCAACTGCTGCCGCTGAAGCCCGACCCGACAGCCGCGGCATGAGCTGCACCGAGATACGGGCCATGATCCAGAGCCGCCGTGCCGTGGTGTTGACCACGGGACCGGACACCTATGACCGCTATGTCAGGCAGTTCGGCAATGAATGCGACTGGCCGGAAGTGCCGATGTCGGCCTACATCCCGGCGCGCGACGGGCACTGCCCGGTCTATCGCTGCGAGGAGCCTGTCAATAACTTCCCGAATTGACGCTTCGCCTTACTGACGGCATAAGCATCCGAGCTTCTCCCGCTTCGTCTAATGGTAGGACAGCGCCCTTTGAAGGCGTGAATCGTGGTTCGAGCCCATGAGCGGGAACCAGCCACAATCAGATCGTTGGCTTTATCGAACGTCCGCCGGACGTCTCTGTGACGCCTGCCCCGCGCGTGCCTTCCGTGATCACACCATAGGCTAAAGCCGACACGCGGTTCACAGTATAACCACAAGCGGTCGATTCCTTTGGGATGTAGCCACTCCAAAAGCCCGCTGCAGGTCGCTCCTGTGGCGGGCTTTTCCCATGGGGACCAAGGTCCCAACCACCTCGCGCAAAGGTCTGACGTAACCGCTTTGGTTCCGGTATCGTCCATTGGACGTTCCGCTACTTTATCCAATCGCGATATACACCTCCTTCATTCGAATGCTTTCTATATATTAGCCATGCCGCATATATAGCCAGCCGGCAGCCGCCCCACGCCGGTTAGGCCCGGCACATTATCATCCCAACCAGGTGTGCCGGGCCGCCGCCCCGTTCTGTCGGCTCGAAGAAGCCCGCGCTCTCGGCCAGAGGCGCGCGGGCCGATCGGAGAACCGATCTTCAGCAGGGGATGCCCCCACCCTGCCGACTACAGAAACTATTAGAAAGAACTAATGTTCCATCAAACCGGTACATCGGTTGCCGATTGCCCGTGGAAGCAATTGTCGACAGCCCCGGGCCGGTTCTCCTGAAACCATTTTATCGCCACGGCGTTGACGTCCGGGGTCTGCCAGAGACAGGAGAGATCCGTGACCGTAAACTGCCGCATATCCATCGACAACCGGCCGGACGCCACCGACGCCATTTTCCAGGCTGTTCCGCGCATTGGAGAAAGCGTTTCGCTGTCGGTCGACGGAAGTCAGCAGGACCTGAGAGTATCGCGCGTCGTGCATGTCCCCGACGGCACATTGGATGGCGCCGCGATCATCGTCGAGGTCACAACCAATATCCTCTGACGCGAATTCCGACGATTTGCTTCAGCGGGATGGCCGCATGGGTTCCAGGCCGGTGGTGGTTTCGGTCGGTGTGGCCGGCGCCACCTACAACGTGTCCAACACACAGCAAGCTATCGAATTGTTGACGACACTGGCGCGACGCCGGAGCCTGAAACATCAGTCCGCCCTGCGTCGCCTGCCGCCAGGAGACGTGCCTCCCGATACGGTTGCGGATGACACCAATCTTCCCGGGGCGTTCAGATGCCGAAGCCCAGCGCTGCGCCGTCGTCGGCATCAATGCCGGCTTGCGGCACGATGATCGATGCCAGCGGCGCACTGAGGCGCCAGCTGAGACGGCCGGGCGAGCGCTCCAGTTGGGCCGAACCACCCAGCGACTGCGGCGCCACCCGCTGCAGCACGACGGTGCCGAACCCCTTGCGCGCGCTCTCCTCGCGATTGTCGCCGGGGCGGGGCGTGGATGTCTCGGTCCAGAACAGCTGGAATTCGCGTCCGCCCGATGCACCGGCACTCCTGGTGGCCGAGTCCTTGGCGCCCAAGTCCTTGGCGCCCAAGTCTTGGGTGCCGGAGCCCTGGGCACTTGAGCCGATTGTCCAGGTGATCTCGACCTGGCCGTCGTCGCTGCCCAGCGCACCGTATTTGGAGGAATTCGTGCCGAGTTCGTGGAAAGCCATGCCGAGATTCTGCACCGCATTTGACTGCAGCGTCAGGACCGGGCCGGAAAGCAGGATCTGCTCCTCGCGGCCGAAAGGCTTCAGATGTTCCTGGATCAGGTCGAACAGGCTGGCGCCGGCCCACTCCGAGGTGACGAGCAGATCATGCGAACGCGACAGCGCCATGATGCGGGCGCGGATCAGTTCCTCGAACTCCTGCGGGTCGCTCGAGCGCTTGCTCGTCTCCCTGACCATCGACAGGATGACCGCGAACTGGTTCTTGACGCGATGGTTGACCTCCCGCATCAAAAGCCTGATGCGGCGCTCGCTCTCCTTTGCGGCGGAAATGTCGCGGGCGATCTTGGAGGCGCCGACGATCTCGCCATTGGCGTTCTTGATCGGTGAAACCGTCAGCGAGACGGAGATGAGCGCGCCGTCCTTGCGCCTTCGCGTCGTCTCGTAACTCGCCACGCGGTGGCCGCCGCGAACCCTGCTGATGATCTCGGTCTCCTCGCCCTTGAGGTGATCGGGAATGAGCATGAGGATCGACTGGCCGACGGCTTCCTCGGCGCTGTAGCCGAACATGCGTTCGGCTGCCAGGTTCCAGCTGGTGATGATGCTGGTCAGATCCTTGCTGATGATGGCATCGAAAGAGGAATCGACGATGGCCGCGAGGCGTGCATCGGCGGTCGCGTCCTGTTTTTGGTTGTCCGTTGCGATGTCCGCCGTCGCCGCCACGATTTCACTCATTGTCATGAGGTAGCGCGCAAGCGGAGCAAGGCAATCTCCCCTGCCCGCAATTCGCATGGGCGCGCCGCGAACGAAGCCAGCTTCACTCCGAAGGCCGATCGCTGGTCTTGCCGTCGCCGTCGGGCAGCACGCCGAACTCCTGCGACTTGACGCCCTGCTCGGCCATCAGGAATCCGTCCGAGGCCAGGCCGCGCCGCAGCAGCTCGCGGACCGCCGCCGAGCGGCTTGGCATGCGCTTTTCGAAGCGCCAGTTTTCCAGCGCCGCCAATTCATCCGTGGTGAGCATGATCTGCAGGCGTTCAGGGCGTTCCAGTTCAGCCATGTCCGCACTCCTCGCTCAGGACTAAAAACACGGTGAGTTAGTATCTAGCTCATTCAGCTTATAATTATGGTAACCCCCATTACGCGTCAAGACCGGCCAGTGAGCCCTCCCCACATCCAACTCATGATGCTCATCGAACGCTTGACGCACATTCCTGTAACTATCCTAACTAGCTGATTTTATTTGGATATTTTTAATATTTCGCTTGCCAGTCCGTCGCTCCGGGCGCATGCTTCAGCCCGAACAGAAGACCGTTCCCCTATGGGAGGTTTCAATGCGGTACGAATACTCCACGCGCCTGCACGACGACGTCAATTCAGCGGTCGAGAAGGCATTCAAGACGGCGGGCATTGTCAACATCTCGGTGACGGCCGAACAGATAAGGGTCAGGAATCTGGCCGAGAATGTCGCTCTCGAGGACATTGAGTATTTGGTGCTGCAGGCTGCCCAACTGCTGGGCGCGGCAATCGAATTCGACGCCTTGGGCAATGGGTTGGCTTTGTTTGGAAACGACGTCGATGGCGACGAAGCCGCAATCGGCTCACACGGTTTTTCGCAGTCGGTGCCGATCCAATAATGTCGACCTGATGGGCGCCCACCTCTGAGCCGCCGCTTCACGATGTGAATGAACGCCGTAAGGCTTCCCAGGCCTGGCCCGGTTTGGCGCCTCACGTCTTGATCACAAGTCGATTGAGCCGGCGTCGAATACCTTGGGGAATGGAGCGCGCGTTCTATATTGTGCGGCAGCATCCAAACCGGAGAACCGCGGCCATGACCCTCGCCACACGAAAACTCGGTAGCCAGGGACTGAAAGTCTCGGCAATCGGCCTCGGCTGCATGGGCATGAGCCAGTCCTACGGCCCGGCCGACGAAGCCGAGTCCATCGCCACGCTGCATCGCGCCATCGAACTGGGCTGCACCTTCCTGGATACCGCCGAGGTCTATGGCCCGCACACCAACGAAGCATTGCTTGGCCGGGCGCTGAAGGGCAAACGCGACCAGGTGACGATCGCAACCAAATTCGGCTTCCGCATCGAAAACGGCAAGCAGCTCAGCGGCGTCGACAGCCGCCCCGAGCATATCCGTGAAGTCGTGGAAGCCTCGCTCGGCCGGCTTGCCACCGATCATATCGACCTGCTCTACCAGCATCGTGTCGACCCTAACGTTCCGATGGAGGATGTCGCCGGCGCGGTCGGCAGACTTGTGGCCGAGGGCAAGGTGCGCTTTTTCGGCCTGTCGGAGGCCGGTATCGCGAACATCCGCCGGGCGCATGCCGTCTTTCCCGTCTCGGCGCTGCAGAGTGAATACTCGTTGTGGGAGCGCAATCTGGAGCCGCAGATCATCCCGCTGCTCAGGGAACTCGGCATCGGCCTGGTGCCCTTCTCGCCGCTCGGCCGCGGCTTCCTCACCGGCAACGTCAAGCGCGCCGAGGATTATCCGGAAGGCGACTACCGCCGCAACGACCCGCGCTACCGGGGCGAAAACTACGACGCCAATGTCGAGGCAGCGAGCACGGTGCGCGACATCGCGGCGGTCCGGGGCGTCAAGCCAGGCCAGATCGCGCTGGCCTGGCTGCTCGGCAAGGGCATTGGCTTCGGCATCGATATCGTGCCGATCCCCGGCACCAAGCGCAGGAAATATCTCGAGGAGAACATCGCCGCCGCCTCGCTGCAGCTCGACGCCGCCGAAATGGCCGCGCTGGATGAGGCGCTGGCGCCAGGAAAAATCGCCGGCCCGCGCTATGGTGAGCGCGGCATGGCGATGGTCGATCGGTAGGACCGCGACCGGTAACGCGTGCAAACAAGGACCGCCCTTCGCTCGCGGTCGAGAAGATGCCACGCGACGACCATATGCAGCGACGGATCGGCGGGGCCCGAACCTGCCGCCATCGAGCACTCCGACAAGACGCTTACCCTGACCGCTGACGATTGCCAGCCGTCCATGTTCGGTCGACCAGCAGGCTCAAGGGAAACCCAAGACCCAGACCGATGAGCAGGCTCAGGGCAAGACCTCAACACAGACGGACCAGGGGGCGACTGCTTCCATCAGCAATGTGACGGTGGAGCAGAAAACCCAGATCACCCAGGTCATCAAGGAGACCAAGGTCGAGCCGGTGTCGAATGTCGATTTCGACATTTCGGTCGGCATCGAGGTTCCCAGGCACAAGATCCGGTTGCATCGTTTGCCCGCGCGTATCGTCAAGATCGTGCCAGCCTACGAAAGCTACGAGTATTTCGTATTGGCCGACGGTCGGATCATCATCGTCGATCCGGATACGTTCAAGATCGTCCTTATCCTGACCTGACTTTGGGACGATGCTCTGAAACGCCCGCCACATCCAGGTGGCGGGCGTTTCCCTGAGATCTGCCGTTTGATCAATCGTGGGCGAACGCGGGATGGCTTTCCGCGTCGTGGAAGCAGCGCACAACCATCGAAATCCCGGCTGACGGGAACCCTGCGTCTTTCGCCGTCTTTGCGGAGGCCGGCATGTGGTAAGGCCTGGGATTTGGCAGTCAGGGCGTCAAAGCTGGATCTCAGCGCCTGCCTGTTCGTCGAACAAGACCGGGCAGCCTCGTGCCAGCGCTACCGTGGAAAGGGCGTTTGCCACCACATCGTCCGGTGACACGAAATCGCCGGTCAGCACCCGCAACTCTTCCACGCCCTCAGCCATCGAGATGAAATTCCCGACCACTCGATCGCGCTTGCAGGCCTCGACCACGTAAAGCAGATCGACCATTTCGAAGCTGCGCATGTTCAGCCTCCAACAAAATCGTCCCTTGCGGAACATGAAACGCATTGGCTGAACATTGTGTTCCGGCGCACTTGAGTTACCCCATCGCCGCTACGGCCGGCGCCTTCCTAGAGCACCCACGGCCGACACGTGCGACGCCGAGGATGCGCGGCGCCTGCGGGCGTGGAATTTTCCCGTTGTTTGGGTTATGATGGCTGGATGCTTCCCTCTGGAAAGTGGCGGTGAGAGCATGTTGCAAAAGAGCCTTTCCAGTTATTCGAGGCAAGGCTTCCTGCTCGCGTTCGTGGCCATGTTCAGCGTGCTTTGGCTCGCCCAGGCTCACGCAGAGCGGCGCGCGGCCATTGTCGTCGGCAACAGCGAATATCCGTTTGCCCCGCTGACCAATCCCCGCAACGACGCCAAGCTCATCGCCAATACCTTGACCGAGCTCAAATTCGACGTCCTGCTCTTTTACGATGTCAAGAAATCGGCGGAGAAAGACCTGAACGACGCGATACGCGCGCATCTCGTCGGCGCCGACATGGCGGTCTTCTATTACGCCGGCCATGCCTTGCAGTATAACGGCCAGAACCTCCTGCTTCCTGTCGATACGCGGATCTCGTCAGCCAAGGAGGTCGCGGCCGACGCCATGAAACTCAATGATCTGATCGACATCGTGAAGAACGATCCGGTCGGCGTGAAAATCTTCATCCTCGATGCCTGCCGCAACAATCCGGCGGCCAAGGAGAAGGGGCTGCAGCAGGGCCTGGCCTACACCGAGGCCGGCAGCGGCCAGGTGCTGGTCGCCTTTGCCACCGGTGCCGGTGAGGTCGCCTATGACGGGACGGGCATCAACAGCCCCTATTCGTCGGCACTCGCCAACGCCCTGGTCATGCCCAATCTCGATGTCTACGATACGTTCCGCACGGTGCGAGGCGACGTTCGCCAGGCGACCGGCGGCTCGCAAATTCCCTGGATCACCGGCTCGATCGAAACGAAATTCGTCTTCCGGCAGGGTGACGCCGGCAAGCAGGTTGCGCAAGACGAGCACGCCGCCGAAGCCAATGGCGGTCTGACCATCGATGAGGTGTTGTGGTCCTTCATCAGCGACAGCCAGAATCCGGAGGACTTCGAGCGCTTTGTAAGGGTCTTTCCGAACAGCCGCTACGCGGCCGAGGCGACGGAGAAGAGCCGCTTCAAGGTGGCTGCGTTGACCAAGCGTGGGCTCTATGTCAACGGCAATCTGGTCTCTACCTCGATCGCGGCCGCGGCGCCGGTCGAGGTGGGTGACAAGGCGCGGAGCGAGGAGTTCGTGTTCCAGCAGGCCGGCGAGCGCGCCGTCAGCGAGACCTTTCGTATTTGGCCGAGCAACCTGCCCGACACGCAGCGTGGCATGCGCACGATGGTCACCGATTGCGATCTCTACGCTGCCGATCCCAACGATCCACAGCGCGCCGTGCCTGGCGTCACCAACGGGCTCGTCAACGTTCGGGACGCGTTGCGCGCTTGCGCTTTTGCGCTAGCGGCCGACGCCGACAACCCGCGCCTGCAGTTCCAGTTCGGCCGTGTTCTGGAAATCGCCAGGCGCTATAGCTGGGCGGAGCATTTCTACGAACTGGCCGGCAAGCAGCAGTACAGCGCCGCGCTCATCAACATGGGTTACATGGCACGTGTCGGCATGGGGCGCGAGATCGACTACGGCCGTGCGTTCGATTTTTACGTTCGGGCCGCCGCCCTTGGCAATCTCCGAGCCAGGACCGACATCGGCTCCGCCTATATTGCCGGTCAGGGCGTGCCAAAGCTGCCGGAGGAAGGCGTTCTTTGGTATCGCCTGGCTGCATCAAGTGGCTGGGCGAATGCGATCACCGCGCTCGGCGACGCGTACCGCCTCGGCACTGGCGTCAAGCAGGACTACGTCCAGGCGGCCTCCTTGTATTCAGCGGCAGCCGATACCGGCCAGATCGATGCGATGGCGAATCTGGGACAGGCGTATCTGGCGGGCGAAGGCGTGAAAAAGGACGTGCCACGAGGACTCGAACTGTTGCAGCGCGCAACCGACATGGGCAACAGGTATGCGCCCTATTTTGTCGCGCAGCTCTATCTGAAGGGCGACCGCAAGCTGGCTGCCGATCCTCGCCGCGCCCTGACCCTGCTTGAGCTTTCCGCAAACCGGGGAAATGAGTACGCCTATGTCCGCCTCGCGTGGGGGTATCGCGACGGTGCATTCACGGGAGGCAAGCCTGACCTGCGACGCGCTTACTTCGACGCCTCGCTCGCCGCGAGGCTTCGGGCCGATCAGGGAGAACAGACAAAGGCGGAGATAGCCGCGAAAATACCCCCCGAGACACGACAGGAAATAGACGGAGAAGTTGATCTATACATCAAGCAGAATGGCCCGTAACGCGTGACCATCAGCGGCCAAAGACCGCCGCTCAGGCGGCGCCGGCAACTGGCGTCGGACGAGGCGGTGGATCAATATTGAGAATTGCCGCGCTTCGCCTTCGATTTGTCGCCTCGCGGCGCACTCACCTTGGTGACCTTGGCGCATCGTCCGTCCTTCAGCGAAAGGCCGAAATCGCAGAAAATGGGCCTTCCCGCGATCGTCCAGCATCCGCTCAATATGACTGAGGTCGAAACCAAGGCGGCGGCCGAAGCCATCCTTGCCAGCAGCAATCTTGCCATTTGCGTCGCTCCAGCCTCAGCCCAAAACAGCCGCGGCATCGCATCAGGACTTTCAACGTCACGCCGTACAAGAAAATACGCCAACTGCCCTGTAGTCAAGGGCAAGGCGGGCGAATGTGCCAGCCTTGCCGACTGCGAACCGCCAAGTGAGTTTGGCGAAGGCATGTAACCGGATTTTGCCGCCGTTGCGGGGCGTTCATCACGCGGCGCGCTGGCGTCGGCCTGAACGTTTGACAGGTACAAATCGCCATTGGTAAATTCCCGCATCCCTCATGTGAGCCCCATTCAGATGAGAAAGCTCAAGGAAATCTTCCTTGGAAAGGATAAACCAAATCCGGGAGTTGAAGACCCTGGAAATATTTTTGTGTACAAATCTAAAGAAGACATTTCGACTATTATTGTTACGATTCTAGGCGTGAATCCTGATTTTCTCGAAGAGATCATCGTCACGACCAAGCGCAAGCTTCCAGGAAAGAGCGATCGGCTCATCTACCTGACCGACAATCCGGACTTCACGATATTCCGCCGTCACGGCGTGATTTTCGAGTATTTGCCCCCATTGGTGGAGCAGCGGCTGCACGCGGCCGACATGCCCTGGCAGGCTTATTTGCGGGAGCGCTGGGGGCTCCTTCTGGCCAAATGGCGCCCCCGCCGTGTCCTGGCTTACGGCACGACCATCGACAGTTTCCTGGCGGCAGCACCGACGGCATCCGTCCGCAAGACGCCGGATGTACCCAGATCATGAAGCTGGACATTCTCTTTGTCGCCGATGTCCGCTTCGAAGGCGGCACCTCCACCGCGCTCGCCGTGGAGATCCGGGCGGCGGCCCGCACGGGTTTCAAGACCGGCTTGCTGGCCGTGAAGGGACCATTGCTGCGTCACCCCTACCCGATGCATCCCGACTTGCGGGCACTGGTTGATGGCGGCGCGACGGAACGGATCGACCCGGACACCAAGGTCGACGCCGATCTCGTCCTGGTGCACCATCCGACGATAATGTCCAACCGCTTCACCAGGCGGACCGGCATCCGGACCGAACGCCTGGTCATGGTTCTCCATCATCCCATGGTCGACCGGCTGGGCAAGCTACAGTACGACCTGGCGCGCATCATAAGCAATTGCCATTGGGCGTTTGGCATCAAGGTTTGGCTCGCCCCTGTCAGCGCCGTCGTTCGGGATGCTTTGCCCCGCCGTTTGCCCGCGGGCGCGGAACTCTTGCCCGAGAACTGGACCAATCTGATCGATCTCGACGACTGGCCTCGCAGGCCGGACAGCCCGCCGCACAATCCGGTCGTCATCGGCCGCCATGCTCGCCCGGATAAGTTGAAATGGCCGAGGAAAGCCGCCGACGCGTTGCGCATCTATCCTGCTGACGCGGCCCGCTACAGCATCAGGATCCTGGGCGGCGGTTCCTTCCTCCAGGAGCTCTACGGTCCGCTGCCGGGCAACTGGGAAATACTGCCCTTTGCATGGACCGGCATTCCCGAGTTTCTCCACGGCCTCGATTTCTATGTCTACTACCATAGCAATTCCTGGTCGGAGGCGTTTGGCCGCACGATCCTCGAAGCGCTCGCGGTCGGTCTCGTCACGATTCTCCCCGAGCACTTCCAGCCATTGTTCGGCGACGCGGCAATCTATGCGGCGCCGCGAGATGTCGAGCACGTCATCGGCATGTTCGTCACCGACGCAGACGCCTACGCACGGCAATCGGCCTTGGCCAGGGAGTTCGTTGCCCGGCACCACGCGGCGAAGCTCTTCCCGCAACGCCTCGAGAGGCTGTTCAACATTTCCAAACCACGCGATTCGGCGGCCGTGCGAGCGACGATCCAGCCTTTGCCGATACGTCAGGTGTTGTTTGCATCGTCCAACGGCATCGGAATGGGGCATCTCGCGCAGCAGATGGCTGTCGCCCAGCGACTGCCGCAAGGGCTGAAGCCCGTCTTTGCGACAATGTCCTACGCCATGAAAATTGCAACCGACGAGGGTTATCACGCCCACTTCCTGACCCATCACCGCGGCATCGATGCCGCGCCCGAGGACTGGAATGACGTGCTTGCCGAAGAACTGTTCGATCTGATCAGTCATCTGCGTCCCGCGGTCTTTGCCTATGACGCCACGGCTGTCTTCGAGGGTGTCGCCGCGGCTCTGGCCATGGACCCCAACCTGTTCTCGATCTGGGTCCGTCGACCGATGTGGCGGGAAGCGCACCGCCCGTTCCTGGAGATGGCGGAGGCTTTCGACGCCGTCATAGAGCCTGGCGAACTGGCCGATGAATTCGATCACGGCCCGACGTCTGAAGTGCGCGACAAGGTTCTGTTGGTTCCGCCGGTGCTGTTGCTGGGGCCAAATGAGCGCCTGGAAAGAGCCGCCGCGCGCAACTTCCTCGAAATCCCCGATGGCATGACCGTCGTGGCCCTGCAACTCGGCTCTGGCAGCAATTTCGACATGCGCGGCGTCCGCAACGGTGTTCTCAAAGCCCTGCTTGACCGTCCCGATACGCTGGTACTGGATATCCGCTCGCCGATCCGCGCCGATTTCGGTTCAGACGAGCCGGTCGGCCCGAGGCATCGGATCGTCGAGCTGTTCCCGAGCTTCCGCTACAGCCGCGCGTTCGACGCCGCGGTCGTCGCGCCCGGCTACAATACGTTCCATGAGAACATCCTCGGCGCGGTGCCGACCTTGTTCGTGCCCAACGAGAGCGACGAGATGGACCTGCAGCTCAACCGCGCCCGCTGGGCGGAGCTTGGCGGTTTTGGCTTGCTGATGCGGCGCGACCACGACCTCCCCCATGTCGACCGCTTCATCGAAGAACTGCTCGACCCCGCCGAGCGCGAAGCCATGGCCGCACGCTGCGGGGCGATCCCCTGGACCAACGGCGCCGACGTCATCGCGAACTATATCGAAGACCACGCCAGGATTGTCCGGACTGACTGGGACATCACCAGGGATGCCTGAGCGCTGCACGCCGCGGCGTGCCCGGCGCGCCGGCTACCACGGCTCAGATGTCCGGATCGTCGAGAATGCGGGAGAGCGTGCTGCGCCCCAGCGCACTCATGGCGGGGTTGGTGCGGCGGTAATACCAGACGAGCCCCATGGCCTGCTGGAACGCCCAGGCAGCACCGCGCTTCCACGAGAGGTCATCGACTTGAAGGCCGCTCCGAAAGGTCGCCCTTCGCTTGGCGTCGAGAAGATGCCAGGCCACCACCAGATCCAGCGACGGATCGGCTGGTCCGAAACTGCCGCCATCAAGCACCCCGACAAGACGTTCGCCCTGCACGAGAAGGTTTGCCGGGATAAGGTCCTTGTGGCTCATCACGACCGGTCCTGCGACGGGCAACTCCCGGAACCGGGCCCACAGATCGCGCAGTCGAGCCACATCGAGAAGGCCCTGGCTGTTTTCAAGGCAAACAGCCATCCAATGGTCATGATCGGGGAGATGTCCACCACGTCCCCCGCCCGTCGAAGCCTCGGCCCCGTGTGTCCGCCCGGCGCAACGATCCCACGAGGTGTGCAAGGTCGAGGGCGAAAATCGTCGATCCGCTGAGCCCGTGCGGCGTGGCGACCTCGCCTTCGATCCACGTTTGCAATGCCCATGGCATTGGATATCGGGGACCGGGCGCGCCGAGCCCGATCGGCTGCGGCGTCGGAAACGAGCAATATTCGCCAATCTCGACCATGGCAGCGGCCTCCGACCGAAGCATATCAGCGCATTCGGTCGGATTCATCGCGCGCAACGGGAAGCGCGCAGCGCTCTTTGAGCCAATGCGGAAGATGGCATTGACGGTTCCCGGCGATCCAACCGAGGCGATGTCCTCATGGCGATACTGGGGAAACTGATCGCGGATCATCCGGCGGGCGATATCGATGTCGATATTCACCTGATCGTCATGCATCATGAATTTTCGTCCTGCCGGGCTCGACATGAAGGGCAAAAACGCCGAACTTCAAGAGCTGACGTCAAGGTTGATGTAGGTGTCGACCAGATCCCACGCACCCTTCTGTCATTGCGAGCAGGTCACTCGGCGGAAACAGGCGACAAGAACACCGCTGATATTGTAAAAAGAGCCTATGGCATATTGTCTTGGAGGCGCAACACCAGGCCCACAAGATATGTTCGAGTTTATTTAACTTAGCAGCTGTGTGAATCCCATTACCTGGAGGGGGCGACAGACCATGCCGAACGACCAAACCATAATTGACCCAAGCGCAACCGAAACGCAGCACGGCCCGAGTGTATCGGTGCAAGTCAACCCCGAGGATTCCGTGCCTTTCCGGCCGGAGCCGGTGTTCATCTCGCTTGGCCTGAAACGGGATGTTTTCGTGGGTTTCTCAGGCGGCAATGCGGCACCGCCCCCCGATCCGATGGGAATCCCGCCGGTCGACCTGAAGACCGAGGCGGGACTGCTGAAGGCCTTTCTGCTGCTCGGATTCGAACCAGGCCCGGACACAACCCCATTCGGGTTCTCGACGCCGGCGATCTTCCGCGCTTCGGCCGCGTTCAGAGAAACCGTCTCACTGCCCGGCCTCGATGTTCCCATGCCTCCGGCTGTCATCGGTCAGCAACCTCCAATCATCAAGCCGGGCATGATTCAAAATTACATGGCTCTCCAGGCCAATTTCTTTCAAATGTCGCTGGCTCCGCTTCAGGCGAAGCTCAGGGAGGCGCGCGTTCCGTTCACGCTGGGAGGCATACCCGCGCCGGAGGACCTTCGGCCACAGCTCTTCCTGGTCGAGCAATATCAGCTTGCGAGCTTCCGCGGAGATCTGGCGCGGGATGATCTGGTCGACTCCATCAGCCTGTCGCCCGGCGGATCGATGACCTACAAGGTGATCATCAAGAAGCGAACATCGACGAGCAACGAGCTGACCTCCACCGTGTTGGACAGTCAGGACCGGGAGGCGGTAGACAATTTCAACAAGCAGCTCAAGGATACCGCCGACAAAAGGTCCGGCACGAACAACTATGATTACGGATTCGACGGGAGTTTCCACGGGGAAGCGTCGGTCGAAATCGGCGGCGGCAGCGCGGACGCCCAGGTTCATGCGCGCGGATCGACCAATGAGGTCCGGCAGGATTTTGCGGAATCGACCACATCCGCCATCGATTCCCAAGTGTCGGAGACGAACCGTTCCCGCAAGCAGAGCATAGAAACCGGCCGGGAAGACACCCAGACCGACGAGCAGACCGAGAGTGTCAAGGAGAAGACGGCGCAGAACCCGACCGCGCAGCCCGTGAATGTCGGAATCTTCCTGCTCAAGGAAGAGTTCGTTTCCGTTCTCAGCCTGGTCGATGTCGAGATCGCCTATCGCAATGGCGATCCGAACCAGGACCGTCAGGTGCCGCTGCGCAAGCTTGGCGAACTGCTGGATGCCGTGGTCGAGCGCCCCGAGGATCGCACGGAGATTGCCGCGACAATCAACGCGCTCCTTCAGGGTATCGCCGACTACCAGGATGAAATTCGCAGCATCGTCAAGCCGGACCCGAGCAGTCCGTTTGGCTTCAGCCGCGATGCGCAACTGAGATCGGAGTATCGGCTCCTGAAGTCGGACGGGACCTTGCGGCGGATTTTTTCGGTGAAAGGGATCCCGATACGCGGCTGCGAAAGGTCCTTGCGCCGGCCGAATGTCACGGTTGAGCTGCCGATAACCGGAATATGATCCGCCGGCAGGCAGAAGCTTGCAGGTCGACGCCGACAAGGTCCATTTTTGCGGAGATGCTGCCAGCGCCGAACGTGCCCGCGGTCGTCCGGCTTTTCGCGCAGGGACTTGCGGAGCTCACTTCGTCTTGCGGCGCAAGACCAGCAATCCTGCTGTCACAATCAAGACCATGCCCGAGACTGAAGCTACGGTGGGCGCTATCCCGAAGAACATGATGTCCCAAACCGCAACAAATACCAGATAGCAGTACTCGAAGGTCGAAACGATGGAAGGCGGCGCAGCCTGATAGGCACCCGCCAGCAACATGCCATTTACAATCGCAAATCCTGCCAGCAGCGTGAGGACAAGCCAATCGGTCAGGCCCACATTTGACCAAGCGCCAAAGATGTACGGATAGGCATTCGCAACCGCTCCATGCGGTTGGACCCAAACCATGGGCGACGTGCTGGCGCCCGCCATGATCGCCATCCGCGTCACTCCTCCAATCAAGTCGGCCTTCTTTGCATCACCCTCATACGTCCAGACCCATGGTGTCCCTAAAAGATCCTCGTGACCTGCTGAACCATCAATGCATTCGGCAGAGGCTACCGGCATCGGCAGTCCTGCGAGAGTGGTGGGTTCTGGAAGACGGTCAAGACAAGCGACTTGATCCACCTGCGCGGCTGATTTTCGATTCCGCCGGAGGGGTCATTCAAGCGGCATGCGATGGACACGGCGTTGGTTGGTCCACGCGGGTGACGCTGGAAGATCATTTCAGCAGGGGTGATCTGGAGCCGCTCCCTGAGCCATACGTCAAAGACCTGCCGCCATTTTACATCTACTATCCCGAGCAAAACAAAAGGGTTGAATGTCTCAAGCTGCTGGTGGAATTTCTAAGATCGAAGTTGAGGAAACCACCCGAAAACTGACTTTGGTGGCCGCGGGGTAGATCAAAACGGATCGAAGCGGGGAGGCCCGCATTGCACAAGTCGTCCGCTCGGAGACAAGAGCGGCTCCTCTGTCACCCGGGAGAGTCCGCTTTGATCAAACTCGGTCGCTCGCAGCGATCGAGCTGAGCCCCTAACCCGCCACCGCGGCCACCGCCTTCCTTGGCGCGGCGCGCGGCCGGCGCCGTTTGGCGACGAGCTTCAGCGCCACCGGCGGCTCGTTCGACAGCGCGCCCGTCACGGCGTCGGCCATGCCATGGGCGACGAAATCCGCGTTGATGTCCTGGGCGAGCTTGGCCGCTGCTTCCTTGTCGTCGTTGCCGGTTTCCGACCAGAACACGATGCCCACCCGAAGTGCCGCCTTCGCCCGCTTCAACCGCCGGACCAGGAAGCGCGCGTGCTTGACGGAATCGCGGTTGAGAAAGCCGACCACCACCGTGTCGACGGTTTCGAGCTCGAGATTGCGGATGCTGGCGGGTTCCATGTCGGCAAAGCCCGCCCTCGAAGCGGTTGCACCCTGGACTTCCAGCACCTGCGCCAGCATCGCCGCCCCGGCATCGTCGAGTTCCCCTCGCCCGCCGGCGCAAAGCACCGACATGCCCGTGCCATCGGGCAGCTCGGCCGCGTCCTCGGCGCCGCCAGGCTCGCTTGCCTCGCCGGCCTCCGCGGCGACGTGCGGGGCATCCTCCTCACCCGCTTCCTCCTTCGCATCGTCTTCGAGATTGGCCACCAGCGCGAGCGCGCTGGCCGCCACTTGCCGTCTCTGCTGGTCGCCCATGACGCCGCGCGCACGGTCGCGCTCGCCCAGCAGAAGCGCCGGAATGGCCACCTTGTCGTAGAATTCGACCAGGTATTTTTCTTCCAGCATCTCCTCGGCGTGGTCGGTGGCTTCGTCCGGGTCGCCGGCCAAAAGCCGCTGGTAGAGGCGCGCATGCGGTTCCAGCACCGGCTCGTTGCCGAACAGCACGTCGAGGAATTCAAACTGCGGCACGTGCCTGCCCAGCACCACGAGACAGACGGTGAGCGGCGTCGACAGCACCAGTCCGAGCGGCCCCCACAGCCACGTCCAGAAGATCGCCGCGACGATGATGGCGAGCGGCGACAGCCCGGTTCGCGACCCGTACAGCCAGGGCTCGACGACATTGCCGGTGACCAGTTCCATCACCACGAACAGGGCCGCGGTCCACAGCACCAGCGACCAGCCGGGCGCCACGGCCAGCGCCAGGAACAGCGGCAAGAGCATGCCGATGGCCGGGCCTATATAGGGAACGAAACGCAGCGCCAGCGCCAGCAGCCCCCACAGCAAGGCATTGGGAATGCCGAGGATCCACAGCCCGATCGCGATCGGTATGGCGTAGACGATGTTGACCACCAATTGCATGAGCAGATAGAGGCCGACGCGCTTGCCGGCATCGCGCAGCGCCTCGGTGGTGCGGTGAAGGTCGCCATAGCCGACAAGCCGGATAAAGCGGTCGCGCAGATCCTCCCGCTCCAGCAGCATGAAGATGACGACGACGATGATCAGACCCGCCGATCCGAGCGGGCTGATCAGCGGGCCGACGATGTTCTGCAGGACTTCGAGCGGCCTTTCGCGCGCAACGATCTCGACCGGCACCGGCTCGCGCCGCGGCTTGTCGGGAGTGGCGGCCGGCAGCGACGCATCCTGCTTGTCGATCTCCTGGCCGACACGCTCGACCACGTTGCTCAATCTGGCGATGATCCCGCCCCCGACGCCGGTTTCCTTGAGCGAGCGGATCTTGGCCAGGATGTTGGTCTGATAGACCGGAATGTTCTGCGCCAGTTCGCTGACCTGCGTGGCGACGATGAAGCTGAACAGCGCAAGGGCCGCGAATGCGCCGAGCACGCTGGCGATCACAGCGGCGATCCGGGGAATGCCGATCCGTTTGAGCGCCGAAACCAAAGGCGCCAGCGCGAAGGTCAAAAGCAGCGCGATGGCGATCGGCAGGAACACCTCGCGGCCGAAATACAGCGCCGCCACCGTAGTGACGGTGGTCGCCACATTGGGCAACACGGTTCGCGGATGGGGCGCGGCGGCCGCAAGAATGCTATCCAGCCCATGCGCCTCGGACGCCGTCCCGTTTCGACGATTGGCCACTCTTGATCTCTCCCCATGCCGATTAGCATGGTCTGATATATTGAGCCGGCGCGCAACCTTGGCCGATGGACCGCAGGTTACCGTTCAATTCCGAATAGCTCAGTAGGTTCCCTGCGGTCTGTGGTCAGGGGGAGAAGTGACTTTATCCGCCCGTCGAGATTCACGTCCAAGGCCGGCGGCAGGCTTGGCGTGACGCTTCGCACGGCGGCTCAGCGTGCCGCATATCTCGCCAGCGCGTGCTCAATCAGCACGTCGATCACCGTACTGTAGCCGATGCCAATCGCCGCCAGCGCCTTGGCGTACATCGAGATGTCGGTGAAGCCGGGCAGCGTGTTGACCTCGTTGACCAGCAGCGAGCCGTCGGGGCGCAGGAAGAAGTCGACGCGCGCCAGGGCCTCGCAGCCAAGCGCCCGGAAGGCCCGCGCCGCCATGTCCTTGGCCCTGTCGGCGACATCGGCCGGGACATCGGCGGGCACCTTGACCAGCGCGCCGTCGGCGTCGAGATATTTGGCCTCATAGGTGTAGAAGCCATGCTTGCCGGCCGGAATGATCTCGCCCGGCAGCGACACCGTCAGCGAACCGTCGGCCCGCTCCAGCACCGAGCACTCGATCTCGCGGCCGTCGACGAACTCTTCGATCAGCGCCTTGCTGTCATAGCGCAAAGCCGTTTCGACGGCCTGCTCGAAGCCGTCCCTGTCATGCACCTTGCTCACTCCGAAGGAGGAGCCCTGGCGCGCCGGCTTGGCGAAGAAAGGCAGCCCAATCGCTCCGGCAATTTCCTGGAACGAACCGACATCGCCTCTCGGCACGGTGACTGAGCGGGCAACCGCCAGCCCCGCCTCGCGCAGCAGCCGCTTGGCGACATCCTTGTCCATGGCGGCGGCGGAAGCCAGGATGCCGCAGCCGACATAGGCAACGTCGGCGACCTCGGCATAGCCCTGCACCGAACCATCCTCGCCGAACGGCCCATGCAAAACGGGAAAGACGACATCGACAGGGTCAGGCTGCTCGCCATTCCTGGTGAGAGCCACCAGCCGGCCCTTGCCGCCGGGCAACAGGGCGACTTCGATGCCATCCTCCGACACCGCAGCCCCTGCCCCGTCGGCGCCAGCTTCGGACGACGATTGCAACAGCCATTTGCCGTCCCTGGTAATGGCGATCGGCACCACCTCGTAGCGCGTCCGGTCGATCGCCTTCAGCACATTGGCCGCCGACAGCCGCGACACGTCATGCTCTGCCGAGCGCCCGCCATAGAGGATGGCGACCCTGGTCTTATCAGTCATTGAAGTCCCTCGAAATCAAATGGTGACGGCAATGCCGCGATTGGCAAAGAAACGATCGAAATCGGCTGGCGCCAACACTGCGTTGGCCTGTGTGGCGCTGGTATGGCCGGATGGATTGTGGAAGCGAAAACCCTCATCCGATGCCGCCGTCACCAGCACCAGATGGCCGCCCTTCGACGGCGGTTCGCGCTCAGGCCAGCGGATCGAACTGCTGACCGAAGCGATGAAGAAGCGCGACTGCCTGAGGATCGCCGGAATGTCCGACGTCGCGACATTGGTCATCACCTGCGCCCCCAGGCCGAATTCCGCCTGCACGAAGGTGACGAAGGGTGCGTAGATCAGGCCCTTGATCGAGCCGTCATTGACGACATAGCCGCCATATACGGTGCAGCGCCTTGCCAGTTCGATCGTCGGCACGATCTCGCCGCGCGTCGCCAGGATCATTTTCAGGCACGCCATGCCGCAGATGTTGGCGGCCCAGACCGCGTACTCGTCGAGCGTTTCGGCGCCCGATCCCTGCCACAGCGGATCGCGCCTGAGCGCTGCCTCGGCGCCATCGGCAAGCACGGCCAGCGTCATGTCTGGCGTTTCCCACTGGCTGAAAAACGGCACGGTTTCAGGCAATGGGTTCACAGGGTTTCCCGGGCAGCATTTATCAGTCTCGTACACGAGACTACGAGACTACGAGACTGATAAAAAGCGACTTAACGCTGATAGACAATATGCCTAGGCGAGCAACGAAAACGGGTCACCTGTCCCTGTACGACGCGGCCGCAGGCCCCCGCTTACTCGGCCTTCGTCCAGCCGAACACCAGCCAGGCGTATTTCGATTTTTCGTCGGGTTCGGCGGTGTAGGTCATCTGGATATCGCCGTCCTTGGCGTAGATGTCGAGCCGGGGCGCCGTGTCGAGCTTGAGCCACAGCGAGCTCTTGCTGAAGGACCAGGTCCCGCACCACACGCAAGATCCAGACGTCGGGTCGCCCGGCTGATGGAAATTGTAGCGGCCGTCCGCCGTGATCTCGAGATAGTCGATCGCGCCGTAGAACGCGGTTACCGTCTGCTGGAATTCGGCGGCGGCCGCTTCCTGTTCCGGCGTCGGCGCATCCTTCATGTCACGCGGCGGCCGGATGGCCGAGCCGCTGAGTTTCCATTTGCCGACAAAGTCATTCTTGGTCGGGAGATATTCCTCCTGAGCCTGCGCCGATGAAATATCAGAAACTGATAATATGCTTGCCGGCAACATGGCTTCGCTCATAAGTACAAGCGTTGCAGCGCAGATTGCCTTGGTCGATTTATGCATGAAATATATTTCTCCACGATGGGGAAAGGATGCCTCTATCCGGCGAAAATTTGCCGCGTACCTTGCTTCGACGCCGATTCCCGCCGTCTTTGCACGGTTAGCATTGGGGCCAGCAATCTGGCAACGACAGGAACGCCATCCATCCCGCAAGCCGTTGGGCCAGCGCGTGGAGAACGTCATGGGTTGCGGCCGCAGCCGCGTTCCCTGAAAGTCCCTACAAGGTGATCTTCACCGAAGCGGCGCTGCGCGTGTGCGCACCGTGATGGACGGCCTCGATGTTGTTGCCGTCCGGGTCGAGCAGGAAGGCGGCGTAGTAGCCGGGATGATAAGGCCGCTCGCCCGGTGCGCCATTGCCCTTGCCGCCGGCCGCCAGCCCGGCCTTGTAGAAGGCATCGACCATCGCATGGTCCTTCGCCTGGAAGGCCAGATGATGACGGCCGGTGAGTTTTCCCAGGGCTGCCTGGCTGTCGGCGCTGGAGATGAACAGTTCGTCGGACCAGAAATAATCTTCGCCGGTCCCGCCGATCGGCACGCCGAGTACCTGGAAGATCGCTTCATAGAAACGCCGGCTGGCGGCGAGATCCCGCACCACCAATTGGATGTGGTCGATAAGCCGGCCGCGATGCAGTTCCTGGGTCTTCATAAATTCCTCCTCGCGATGTTTCGACTTTAAATTCGCTTGGAGCGCCGTCAACGCGGGTGGGCGCAGGCTACTGACAGGCGTTGCCTTCCGGCGCTGTCGCCGAAAATCTCGCCCTTCGGTCCTTCGCAAACGAAAAAGCCCGCCGGAGAGGGGGAAACCGGCGGGCTTTTGGAAAGCCTCGTTGAAAAGGCTTTCAGATGTCTGCGGGGGGTCAGACACCTAGGAACACCTGTGCGCCGAAGAGGTTCCACGCGGATCGCTTTTCAGGAGAAATTCTCCTGACGGGAACTTTCCGATCAAAGCGGAGTTTCGTGGCGCGGCGGGAGGAACCACGATTGGATTGTTTTCAGAGGCTGGAGGCGCTGCTCGACAGCGCCGGGGTCGACGATGTCGAGGAGGCAACCGCCTTGCTGCGACGCTTCAAAGGCAACAAGTCGCCGGCGGTCACCGCGGCGATCGACGAGTTCATGCTCGACTTCATGACATTGGTCTTCGTCGTCGAGACCGGCGAGGAAGGCTTTGAAAAACCGCTCCGCAAGCTGGTGCGCACCAGACTTGCGATCCTCAAGCATCTGGTCGCGGTGAAGGCTTAGGAATACCGCCTTCCGTGATCCGCCTTACCCCTTCAGCAGCGCGGCCAGCCGTGGAATGCCTTCTGTGACCGCGCGCCGATCGGCGAGCGTGAAGGACAGCCGCAGCGTGTTGCGCCCGGTGCCGTCGGCGTAGAAAGCGTTGCCGGGCACGAAAGCGACGCGCGCTTCCTTCACCGACCGCGCCAGGAGTTCGGTGGCGTCAGCCCCTTCCGGCAGCGTCGCCCAGACGAACATGCCGCCTTCCGGGCGGCTCCAGGTCACGCCGTCGGGCATGTGGGCTTCCAGCGCGCCAAGCAGCCCGTCGCGGCGCTCGCGATAGGCGCCGATGAGCTTGTCGACCTGGCCGTCGAACACGGATTCGGCGACGCGGTGCATCACCAGCTGGTTGATCGACGGGCTGTGCAGGTCGGAAGCCTGCTTCATCAGCACCAGCTTTTCCACCACATGGCGCGGCGCGCAGACCCAGCCGACGCGCATTCCCGGCGACAGGATTTTCGAGAACGAGCCGCAATAGAGCGTGCGCGCCTTGTCGATGCCGCCGGAGCGCGCGCAATCGAGCGCCAGGATCGGCGGCACGCCCTCGCCGTCATAACGCAGCGCCCGATAGGCGGCGTCCTCGATGACGGCGATGTCGAGTTCGCCGGCAAGATCGAGCACCGCCTCGCGCTGTTTCTTGTCCAGCGTGTTGCCGGTCGGGTTGGCGAAGTCAGGCACCAGATAGGCGAACTTGACCTTGCCGCCATTTGCGGCGGCCGCCGCGCGATAGGCATCCGGCGTCATGTTGCCGCCTTCGGGCCGCAGCCGGTCATAGCGCGGTTCATAGGCGTTGAAGGCCTGCAGCGCGCCAAGATAAGTCGGCCATGTCACCAGCGCGGTATCGCCGGGCGACAGGAACAGCTTGCCCAGATAATCCAGCGCCTGCTGCGAGCCGGAGGTGATGAAGATGTTGGCCTCGTCGCAGGCGACGCCGAGCTTGCCCATCTGCCCGGCGATCCAGCGCCGCAGCGGCAGATAGCCTTCCGAGACCTGATACTGCAGCGCCGCCCCCGCCTCCGCACCGCCCAGCACCTCGGCATAGGCATCGCGGATCGCCTCAGCCGGAAACAGCGCCGGATCGGGAATGCCGCCGGCGAACGAGATGATGTCAGGCTGGTCGAGCAGCTTCAGCAGCTCACGGATTTCGGAGGCCTTCATGCGCGACGAGCGCGAAGCCAACAGGTTCATAAGGGTCAAGTCACGCCTCCCCGGACGTTTCGAATATAGGTCAACTTAGCTGACCTATATCCGCTTTGTCAGGCAATTTGAATAGTGCCTGAAGCCCTTGCGGTATACGCCAGTGGCGGCCGGGGCGGAACGCCTACAAGGTTTTCTTGTAACCGACATGGCTGCCGACGAAGCCGAGGCTGTCATAGAAACGGTGCGCGTCCGCCCGCCCCTTGTCGGTGGTCAACTGCACGAGGCTGCATTTGCGCGCCCGGCACTGATCGATCGCCCATTCGAACATCAACCGGCCGATGCCGCCCGAGCGCCGGTGGCCGGCGACCCGCACCGCCTCGATCTGCCCACGCCAGGCGCCCTTGCGCGACAGCCCGGCAAGGAAGGTGATCTGCAGCGTGCCGACCACCTCCGCCCCGTCCACGGCCACCGCCAGCAACTGGTTGGGATCGGCGTCGATGGCGTCGAAGGCATCGAGATAGCCCCGCGCCGGCGGCAAGGAGGCATCCTCACGCGCAGCACCCAACGGATCGTCGGCCAGCATGGCAACGATGGCCGGCAGGTCGGAGGCTTGCGCCTTGCGGAAGGTGATCATGGTGCCGGGATAGCGCGAGGTGATGGTGGCGGCAATATTGTATTGAGATGCGAACTTGGCCAGCTAAGCTCGCCGGCGATAAAATTGGCGAAAGCAGGCGCCGCCAGCCTCGCAGGTTACACCTCGCCCTCATACACCCTCTGCGCCTGCATCAGCGCAGCATCCAGCCTCTCCCCCTCCGCATAACCAGCCAGGTTCGCCGGCCGCTCTATCCCGGGCAGGATCCTCGGGCAGGGCTCGGCCGCGCCAATCACTGTCCGCACCGGGATGACGCCGGCCCAGACCGGATGGCCGTAATCCTCCTCGTCATCGGCGACGCCCTTGGCGCGCACTTTCGCCGATGCTTCCTCGATGCGCATGCCGATCACCATCGTCGCCTTGGCTTCCTGCGCCGAGATCGGCCGCAAGGTCTCGCTGCGGCCGGGATAGAAGCGGTCGACGACGCCCGCCAGCGCCTTCATCTTCTCCTCCGGCTCGTCGACGATCCGCGCGGTGCCAAAGCACATCGCCGAGCGGTAGTTGGCCGAATGATTGAAGCCGGTGCGCGCCAGCACCAGCCCGTCGAGATGCGATACGGTGAGACAGGCCGGCGTGCCGCCGGAGAGCTGGCGCAGCATGCGGCTGGCGGACGAGCCGTGCCAGTAGAGCATGTCGCCCTCGCGCCAGTGGATGGTCGGCGTGCAATAGGGCTGGCCGTCGAACGTGTAGGCGACGTGGCAGAGCAGCCCGGCATCCAGCACCGCGAAGACGGCCGCATGGTCGTAGCTGCCGCGCTCATGCAGGCGCTTGACCCGGTTGCGGCTGGTGGTCGGAAAGCTGGCGGCGACGTCGTTCACGGCTTGCATCCTCACTTGTTGTCTGCCAACCATGCGCCATGACATTGGTCGAGAAAAGAACCAATCCGAGCAACAAAATTCAGACCAATCTGCCGGATTGGTCGGCGCTGATCCCGGTGCTACCGGGCGACGGCCCGCGCAGCCGCGAGCTTTACGCCGCGCTCCGCCGGTTGATCGAGACCGGCGCGCTGGCCGCCGGCGCCAAGCTGCCGACCACCCGCGACCTTGCGCAACGTTTCGGCCTGTCGCGCTCGGCGGCGGTCGCCTGTTTCGAAATGCTGGTCTCGGAAGGCTTTGCCGTCGCCAAGGTCGGCGCCGGCACCTTCGTCGCGCCCGACGTGCCGCATCTGCCGACAACGCTCGTCAAGCCACGCCCGCCGGAGATCGACGCCGCCACGTCACTGCCTTGCGGCCTTGGAGTGGCGGTGTCCGATCCGCGCACGCTCAATTTGTTCCGCATCCTGCTGTCGCGCCACCTCGCCCGCCCCGGCCCCGAACATTTCCGCTACGGCGATCCGCGCGGCGGTCTTCCGCTGCGCACCGCGATATCAGCGTATCTCAGGACCGCGCGCGGCGTGCGCTGCGACTCCGGCCAGATCGTACTGACCTCGGGCACGCAGCAGGGGCTCGACCTGCTGGCGCGCGCGGCCCTTCGCCCCGGCGACGCCGTCTGGCTGGAAAATCCCTGCTATCCCATGGCGCACGCCGCGCTGGCCGGCAGCGGCGCCGGGATTGTCGCCGTGCCGGTCGATGCCGAAGGGCTCGATCCCGAGATCGGCGAGCGTCTCTGCCCACAGGCCCGCGCGGCCTATGTCACGCCCTCGCATCAATATCCGCTCGGCGTGACCATGACGATGCGCCGCCGCCTCGCCCTGCTCGACTGGGCGCGGCGCAACGATGCCTGGATCCTCGAGGACGATTACGACAGCGAGTTCCGCTACGCCGGCCCGCCGCTGACCTCGCTGCAAGGCATGGATGGCGCCAACCGCGTCGCCTATCTCGGCACCTTCTCGAAAGTGCTCTTCCCCGGCCTGCGCATCGGCTATGTCGTGGTGCCGGAGCCCCTGCTCGATGCCGTCATGGCGATCAGGGCGCGTTCCGACCGTTACCCCTCGACGCTGGCCGAGGGTGCGCTGACCGACCTTTTAAACGAAGGCCATTTTGCCGCCCATCTCAGGCGGGTGCGCCGCCGCGTGCAAGCCGCCCGCGACGTGCTGGTGGCGGGCCTCCAGGCGCGTTGCGGCGATGCGCTTGATGTGACCGTGCCCCAACAGGGGCTGCATCTGATGGCGATGCTGAGGGGTGGCGGACCGGACACGGCGATCGTCGAAGCGGCAAAGGCGGTGGGCGTCGGCGCGCGTGCCCTGTCCGCGATGTTCATCGACGGCACGCCGAGGCACGGGCTGGTGCTGGGTTTCTCCGGGTTTTCGGATGAGGATTTGATGGGAGCGACGGTGCGATTGGGTGGGGTGCTGCGGTGACCCTCAATCCGCATCGCCGGCGGGCTTGGCCTTGCCGCACTGCGCCAGAACCTTGCCGATCGCCCCGCGCGACCCCTTCAGCGGAAAGCTTACCGCGCCAAATTTGGCAGCGCTGACCGTCACATCGCCCTTCGAACGCAAGAGGTCGAGCAGCGGATCGGCCTTCGCCAGATTGACCACGAAGTAATTATACATTTCCTCCAGCTGCAGCGTCTTGGTCACCGTCTTGCCGTCCGCCTTGAAATCGAACGCGCCGCTGACGCCAGGCTCCGTCTGCTGGCCGCTGGAGCCCAGATCGTAGCTCAGCACAGGCGTTTCGAAACAGGTCAGCATCAGATAGGCATCGCCCTTCGGCCCGCCGCACACCGAGGCGGTCAGCACGCTGCCGCCCTCGTCCTCCTCCATCTTGGCGCTCCAGCCGCTGCACGACGCGGCTAAGGCCGGCTGCGCGGCCTGCAATGCGGCCACGGCACCAGCGACGACGAGATAACGAACCCTCATGACTTCCCCTCCGACAATTGCAGCACCCGTCGGCAGCATATAGGAAAAGCGATCCCGTGACATTGCCCGTTGCGGCAAAGTCGTGTGGTTTGGAGAGAACGGTGTTGAGAGCCTGCGTTCGTCTGTGCGTTTTGATGGCGGCCCTGGTTACTTTGCCTCTGGCTGCCCATGCGCAGTGGAAGCCGGTCGAGAAGGTCGAAACCTACGCCATTTCAGGCCAGTCCGGGCCGGAGCTCTACCGCTCGATCGGCGAGAACGGGCCTAATGTCGGCGTTGCCCGCGCCATCGCCCACACCAATTTCAAGCTGACCTGGACCAGGGATTATCAGGCGCGGGCCGGCGCCTGCGTGCTGGCGTCGGCCAAGCCGAAGCTGATCATCACCTACACCTTGCCCAGCCCCTCCTCGCCCTTGCCGTCCGCCGTCCAGAAGAACTGGGAGGTTTTCCTCGCCGGTGTCAGCGCCCATGAAAAGGTGCATGGCGCGACCATTGTCGACATGGTGCGCAAGATCGAGGCGGCGACCGTCGGCCTCACGGTTGCCGACGATCCCAGATGCAGCAAGATCCGGACCGAGATGACCAAGCGCCTGTCCGCACTCTCGCAGGCGCAGCGCCAGGCGAGCCGCGATTTCGACCGCGTCGAACTCGGCCCGGGCGGCAATCTGCAAAAACTCATCCTTGCCCTGGTGAATGGCGGCTGAGCGCCTTCAGGCCTCGGACACCAGCCCGTCGAGCAGCGCCAAACCTTCCGGCCAATCGCCCAGCCGCTTTCGGCATTGATGTGGCCGAACGGGCCGATCACGGCCAGGCGGCTGCCCCATTGCGTCGCGCGCGCCTGCGCATAGTCCGCCGAGCCATAAGGGTCGTTCGTACTGGTCACCACCAGCGAGGCAAGGCGCAGCTTGCCTTGCGGAATTTTGGCGAAAGCCATGCCATATCCGGGAAAGACCGCGGACGCCGGATCGGGAACGCCGACCAGCAGGGCCGCCTTGACCGGCCGTTGCGAAATCTTCTGCCAGTGTGCGATCAGCAGGCAGGACAGGCTGTGCGCGACCAGCACCGGCGGCTCGGGCGCCGCGATCACGGCGGCCTCCAGTGCCGCCAGCCAGTCGGTGAAATCGGGCAGCTCCCAGCTTGAAGGCTGGAAGCGCCGCATCGCGCGATTGGCGCTTTCCCAGCGCGACTGCCAATGCGCCGGCCCGGACCCGCCGCTGCCCGGCAGGATGATGAAATGCGTCATGTCGCCTTGCTCCTATCGATCGAGGTGCATGGTGACGTCTTGCGCTGGCACCGGGAATGGGAAACCATCGGAGAAATCATTTCCTCGCCGATGGATTCAAGGTGACCATGAACACCAGCAATGAGCGCGCGCTGCTCGACCCGACCGACATCGCCATTGTCGAGGCCATGCAGGAGAACGGCCGCATCGGCATATCGGAGCTTGGCCGGCGGGTCGGCCTGTCGCAGCCGGCGACCTCCGAGCGCGTGAAGCGGCTGGAGGAGCGCGGCATCATTGCCGGCTACACCGCGGTGATCGATCCGGCGGCGCTGGGCCTCGGCATGATGGCGATCATCCGTGTGCGCACCACGCATGAACACATCCGCCCCTGCCTGAAGCAGTTCGCCGCAATGCCCGAGATTACCGAAGTGCACCGGCTGACCGGCGAGGACTGCTTCATCCTCAAGGTGGTCGTGCCCTCGCCAGCTCACCTTGAAACCATCGTCGACGCCGTGGCGCGCCACGGCGCGGTCACCACCGCGCTGGTGCTGCGGAGCGAAACGCCGAAGCCGATCGGCCGCGAGCTGATCCGCAGGTCAGGCGGTTTGAAGGTTTGAGACGTTTGCCCCTCCCAACAAGGCAGGGAGGAAAGGCGCCTGTCTGAACCGGATAGATAGATAACGGAATGGACCGATAGCATGGGTGACAGTTTCCGCCGGAGGACCGGCGATGGTTTGGCGAGAGACTGGCATCATGGACGAGCGGCTTCGATTTGTTGTGGACTGCCTTGCCTGAGAATACGGTTTCATGAAGAACGGGGGCGGTCATCAATCCCTGGCAGTGCGAACCTAACCGCGGAGCGAAATGGACCTGGAACCGATGACGACAGGACGAGGCAGACGCCTGATGATTGCGGCCGCCGCCGCATCGTTGTTCGGCCTTGCCGCTATTTTGCCGGCAACCTTCGTCCGTGCCGGAACCGGCAGCGTCCACCCCGGCCCGCTGTCGCGCGCCGATGCCTTCGCGCGGGCGCAGGCGCTGACGGCGCTTGGCCGGAAAATGTTCTTCGACCCGGCGCTGTCGGCTTCGGGCAAGCAGGCCTGCTCGTCCTGCCATGACCCGCACCACGCCTTCGGTCCGGCCTCTGCCTCGCCGGTCGAAATGGGCGGTCCAAACCTCGACCGGCCGGGCGTGCGCGCCGTGCCGTCGCTGCGCTATCTCCAGGCAGCGCCCGCCTTCACCGAGCATTTCCACGATTCCGAGGACGAGGGCGACGAGAGCGTCGACAATGGCCCGACCGGCGGCCTGACCTGGGACGGCCGCGCCGACCATGGCAAGGACCAGGCGAAAATCCCCCTGCTCTCGCCCTTCGAGATGGCCAACAAGGATGAGGCCGCCGTCACATCAGCCTTGCGCAAATCAGCCTATGCCGGCGAGTTCAAGGCAGCCTTCGGCGACGACGTGTTCGACCACGAGAGCGATGCCTTCGACGCCGCCGCCGAGGCGCTCGGCACGTTCGAGCAGAGTGCCGCCGACTTCTATCCCTATTCCAGCCGCTACGACGCCTTCCTCGCCGGCAAGGCTGAACTGACGGCGCAGGAACTGCGCGGCCGGGCGCTGTTCGAGGAAGCGGCCAAGGGCAATTGCGCCAGCTGCCACTTGAGCGAACCCGCCAATGACGGCGAGCCGCCGCAATTCACCGATTTCGGCCTGATCGCCATCGCGGTGCCGCGCAATGCTTCCATTCCAGCCAATGCCGATCCGGCTTATGTCGATCTCGGCCTCTGCGGCCCTCTGCGCATCGACTTCAAGGGACGGTCCGAATATTGCGGCCTGTTCAAGACCCCGACCCTGCGCAACGTCGCGCTGCGCAAGAGCTTCTTCCACAATGGCGCCTTCCACACGCTGCGCGACGCGGTCGCCTTCTACGCCAGCCGCGACACCGATCCCGGCCGCTGGTACCCCAGGAATGCCGACGGCACGGTCAGGCAATATGACGATCTGCCAAAGGCTTACTGGGGAAACTTGAATCAGGATCCACCCTTCAACGGCAAAAAGCCGGGCGACAGACCGGCGCTCAGCGATGCCGAGATCGACGATATCGTTGCCTTCCTGGGCACGCTTACCGACGCCGACCAGCAGCCGCTGCCCGCGAACTGACCTCCTCGCGCCTTGCTCGGCCCCCGGCCTGTCCGCCCGCGAAAAAAGGGTGTCTGGGTCTTGCCGGATCTGATGCGCGGCAGCGCGCGGAAGTCGTAAGAAACGACCAATTCAATTAGCGCTTCCTAAACCACCGTACGGTATCCCTTGCCACTCGAGGGTGGACGCAGATGAACGCATTCAGGCGAGCGGCCGGATTTGTTGTGATCCTGTTGACCGGCGCGGCGACGCTGGCGGCGTTGCATATCGATGCCCAGCGAAACTTCGCGCTGGCCAAGGAGCGCTATCTCGAGAATTCCCAGGCAGCTTCCAGAGCGACGGCCAAGACCGTCGAAGACGCCTTGCGGGCCGTATATGAAAATGTGCGGACCTTGACCTATCTACCAAGCGTGCGAAACCTCGACCGGTACGGCACAAATCTGGGCGCCGAGGGTCGTGCGACAATCCAGCAGATCTACAACAACCTCGCCAGCAACGTCTCCATTTCCGAGGTTTACTTCCTGCCGCTGGATTTCAACCCGGACCGCTTCGATGCGGTGACCGGCAAGCTCGAGGAGCCGATCCTCCAGTTCGACCAGTTGATCGTGAACGCCAAAGCAAGATCCGATACCGTTGGCGATGCCAAACGCGCGAAACTGGACGAGAATGCGCTGACCCGCCCTCCCGAGGAGATCGAGACCTATGAATACCACGAGTTGGCCAAACAGCTCGCCTGGTTGAAGGCGAACTATCCAAATTCGAGCGCCATCGACGGGCTCAATGTGCCGGTCATCGGCACGAAGGAGCTCATCACCTGCGACAACACCGATTTCATCCACACCGGCAATGACGCTGATCGATCAGGCTTCATCCTTTCGGTCCCGGTGTTCGGCGCGGATGGCAGCTTGCGCGGCTCCGTGTCGGCGATCATGCTTACCTCGGCGCTGCGCAAACTGTTGCCGAGCAGCGACTATGTCATCGTCAATTCAGGCTACGGGTTTGAATCCGACCAGCACAAGATGTCGACGGCAGTGGCGGCCGATTCCCGTGCCTTCACGGCGGCCGACCCCAATTTGATCTATTCCGAAGTCATCCCGCTCTCGCTCAACGACCCCAGGAGCGCATGGCGTCTCTGGGCCGGTTTCCCCAACAGCCGGTTCGACGGCAACATGGATGTCCAGTCCGTGCGTCAATTCGAACTGGCCGGTTATGCGGCGGTCGCGGTGGTCACGCTGCTGGCGCTGGCCTGCTGGTACGCGATCGGGCGGACGATGACGATGCAGGTCGAGGCTGCCGAGACCCTCGAGCGGCGGGTCGAGGAACGCACCGCACAGATCCAGCATCTCGCCACGCATGACATTCTCACCGGCCTGCCTAACCGGGGCCTCCTGGCCGAAACGATGGACGAGGCATTGAGAAGCCTCAGGGACGGCGAGAAGCTGGCTGTCCATTGCGTCGATCTCGATCGTTTCAAGCCGGTCAACGACACGCTCGGCCATCCGGTCGGCGACGAGTTGCTCGGGGCCGTGGCGAAGCGGTTGAAACAGCATGCCGGCGAAACCGCCATGGTGGCCAGAATTGGCGGGGACGAGTTCGTCATCCTTCAGCTCCTGCTTGACGGCAACGACGAGGCCGGCGTGCTGGCARGCCGCGTCATTCATGCCTTGTCCGACGAATTCTCCGTCCAGGGCCACAAGATCAACATCGGCGGCAGCATCGGCATCGCCGTCTTCCCCGACGACGGACAACGCTCGGAAACCCTTATCCGCAATGCCGACCTGGCCTTGTACAAGGCCAAGATGGAGGGCCGTGGCACCTGCAGGTCGTTCGAGCCGGGAATGGACGCGAGACTGCAGGAGCGGCGCCAACTCGAATCCGAACTGGCGCTCGGCGTGAAAAAGGAACAGTTCGTCCTGCACTATCAACCGCTGCACGACGCAAAGACCTCCAAACTCACTGGCTTCGAAGCATTGGTGCGATGGAACCATCCGCGCCTCGGCCTGCTGCCGCCGTCGGAGTTCATCCAATTGGCCGAGGAGACCGGCGTCATCGACGCGCTTGGCGAGTGGATCATGCGGCGTGCCTGCGCCGACGCCGTGAAATGGCCCCTGCCCGTCAAGGTCGCCGTCAATCTCTCGCCGGCCCAGTTCAAACAACAGGGGCTGCCGCTTCAGGTCGCCGCGGCGCTCGCGGCTTCGGACCTGCTGCCGTCACGGCTCGAGCTGGAGATCACCGAGTCGGTGCTGCTGGCGAACAACGAAAACACCCTAAACACGCTGCACAGCCTGCGCGACCTCGGCATCTCCATAGCCATGGACGATTTCGGCACCGGCTACTCCTCGCTGAGCTATCTCAGATCGTTCCCGTTCAACCGCATCAAGATCGACCGCAGCTTCGTCAGCCTGATGTGCGAGAGCAGCGAAAGCCGGGCGATCGTCAAGGCCGTCGCCGAGCTCGGCACCACGCTCGGCATGACGACGACAGCCGAAGGCGTCGAGACCGAAGACCAGTACAGGCTGGTCAGGGAGAATGGCTGCACGGATGTCCAGGGCTGGCTGTTTGGCCGGCCAATGCCGGTCTCCGAGCTTTATACGCTCTTCGAACAGCCAGAGGCCCTGACCGCGTAACCCCCATGATCGTGGGGGCCAGGAACCCAAGCCCGGTCGGCGCCTCACAGCGCCCGGATAACGCCTCCGTCCACGCGGATGTTCTGGCCAGTTATATAGCCTGCGCCTTCCGACGCCAGGAACGCAATCGTCGCCGCCACCTCCTCGCTCGTGCCGTAGCGCTGCATAGGCACGTTGTCGCGGCGCTCTTCGGTCGCCGGCAGGCTGTCGATCCAGCCGGGCAGCACATTGTTCATGCGCACATTGTCGGCCGCGTAGGTGTTGGAGAAGATCTTGGTGTAGGCGGTCAATCCGGCGCGGAACACGGCTGAGGTCGGGAACATCGCGTTCGGCTCGGCGACCCAGGCGGTCGAGATGTTGATGATGGCGCCGCCCTTCTGCTTGACCATTTGCGGCGCGACGATGCGCACCGGCCGGATGACGTTCATCAGATAGACGTCCATGCCGGTGTGCCACTGCTCGTCCGTGATCTCCAGGATCGGCGCGCGCGGCCCGTGACCGCCGCTGTTGACCAGCACGTCGATGCGGCCGAAACGCTCCAGCGTCAGGTCGGCGAGGCGCTGCAGGTCGTCATTCGACTGGTTGGAGCCGGTGACGCCGATCCCGCCCAACGCCTTGGCCAACGCCTCGCCCTTACCCGACGAGGACAGGATGGCGACCTTGAACCCATCCGCGGCCAGCCGTTTGGCCGCCGCCGCTCCCATGCCGCTGCCACCAGCCACGACAACAGCCACTTTTTCTACACTCATTGGATTTTCCTCTCAGGGTTGGCGGGCACCGCAGGCGGTGTTTTCGGGATTTGAACGGTGATATAGCTGGTTTTGCCGCTTGGTTCGAACCAGAATGCCTGAAATCAACCAGTAGAAAAACTCCTGCATGCCCGAAGCCTTTCTCAGCCTGCCGCCGCTGAATGCGCTGCGCGCCTTCGAGGCCTCGGCGCGCCATCTCAACTTCCGCATCGCCGCGGAGGAACTGAACGTCACCCAGGGTGCGGTGGCCCAGCACATTCGCGGCCTGGAGAGCCATCTCGGCACGAAACTGTTCGAGCGGCTGCCGCGCGGCCTGGCGCTGACCGATCAGGGGCGCGCCTATGTGCCCAACATCCGCCGCGCCTTCGACCTGATCTCGGAGGCGACGCTGCTGCTGCGCCCAGAGCCGGCGCGGCTGACGATCAGTGTGACGCCGAGCTTCGCCACCAAATGGCTGATCCCAAGGCTGCAGGATTTCATGGCCGACAACCCGCTGGTCGACCTGCGCGTGCTGGCCAGCGAAAGCCTGTCGAGCTTCCAGGCCGACGGCGTCGACATTGCGGTCAGGCAAGGCCGCCCGCCCTTCGGCGCCGGCCTGGTCGTCGACCTGCTGTTTCCCCAGCAGATCGTCGCCATCTGCAGCCCGGCCCTGCTGCCGGCCGGCGCAACCGAAATCGCCGCGGCCGAAATCCAGCATCACGTCCTGCTACACGACGCGCACAATCTGTGGCCGGAATTCATGGAAAAAGCCGTCGGCCTGAAGATGACGGCTGAGCTCAAACGCATGCGCTTCAACCAGACCAGCCTCGCCATCGACGCGGCCATCGCCGGCCAGGGCATAGCGCTGGCCAGCCGCTTCCTCGTCGCCGCCGACCTTGCCGCCGGCCGCCTCGTCCAGCCGGTTAGTGGCGAAATGCGCGGCACGCAGGATTTCCATGTCGTGATGCCGAGGAAGCAGCGCCATCCCGAACCGACACAGGCCGTGCGGCAATGGCTGCTGGATGCCGGGGAACGGCCGCCGGTCTAATGCATGTCGCCCAAAAGTGACCTCGGTTTTGGGGGAACGACATGCATAAAAAACAAAGATCTAAAGCGCGTCGCGTGACGCGCTTTAGATCGGCAGCAACGCGTCCGGCTTCACATTGGCGATCGAGGCGTAGGTATGCGTCTCCCTGACGCCGGGCAGCGGCAGGATCACCCGCTGCAGGAAATCCTGGAACATCGCCATGTCGGCGATGCGCGCCTTGACCAGGTAATCGAAGCCGCCAACCACCATGTGGCATTCGATGATCTCGGGCGCCCGCAGGACCGCCTCGGCGAAGCGGTCGAAGACATGCGGGGCCGTATGATCGAGCCGCACTTCGATGAAGACGAGTTGTGCCTGCCCGATCCGGGCCGGGTCGAGAACGGCCCGCACCGCCCGGATGAAGCCTTCGGAAAACAGCCGCTTGATGCGCTGCGCCGCCCCGGTCGGCGACAGGCCGACGCGGCGGGCCAGATCGAGCGTCGTGCGGCGGCCATCCTCCTGCAGCAAGCGCAACAGCGAGCGATCGATACGGTCAAGATCGTCCATTCGGAATTCACGCTTTCTGGCCACCGATAGCGCGATTATCACGCCAAAATCGTGAAAACAGCATATTTCATCACGCTGTCGAGTGGCAATACCGTTGGCGGGCAACGCAACCCGACCGAGGCAATTCCCATGACATCAGCCACACCGACCTCCCGCAATGCCCTTACCAAGGGCGACATACCTGTGCTCATCCTGAGCGAGGCCGAGGTGAAAACATGCATCGACCCGCGCCAGCTTCTCGATGCGCTGGCAGAGGGCTTCAAGGCATTGTCCGGCGGCAAGATCGTCAATCCGGCGCGGCCGCAGCTCGACATTCCCCAGGCCGGCTATTCGCTGGCGATGCCGGCCTGGATGGCGGGCATGCATTTGACGGTGAAGATCGTCAACGTCTTCGAAGGCAATATCGCCCGGGCGATCCCCAGCCATCTCGCAACCATCCATCTGTTCGACCCCGAAACGGGCATGCCGGTCTGCGTCATGGACGGCACCTACATCACCGCAGCGCGCACCTCCGGCTCGGCCGTGCTCTCGGTGCGCGAACTCGCCCGCCGCGACGCCAGGGTCGCGACGGTGGTCGGCGCCGGCGTGCAGGCCGGACAGCATTTGCACCTTTTGCCGCTGGTGCGGGACTTCACCGAAATCCGCGTCTTCTCGAAAGAATTCGCGGACGCGCAGGCACTGGCCGCACGGCATCCGGGTGTCGTCGCCGTCAGCGATGTCGAGGCCGCGGTGCGCTCGTCGGATGTCGTGTGCCTGGCAACGCATTCCTACCAGCCGGTGATTTCGGCCGAGTGGGTGCGGCCCGGCACGCATGTCTCGTCGGTGGGCGTCGCCCCGCCCGGCGGCGAATTGCCGGTAGAGCTTGTCGGCGTAGCCAGCCTGTTCGTCGAGACCAGGGACGCCTTCGCCCCGACGCCGGTCGGCTCCTGCGAACTCAATGGCATCGATCCGCAAACCGGAACCGAGCTCGGCGAGATGCTGCTTGGGCAGCGGCCGGGAAGGACCGGCCCCGGCCAGGTCACCGTCTACAAGGCCATGGGCGTCGCCATGGAGGACATGGTGGCGGCCGACCTTGCCTATCGCGAGGCAGTTCGGCGGGGATTGGGGCGGACCGTGGCCCTGTAGAAGCGGTCGCGCCGTTTGACTGGATACGAAATCATTTTTAGGAGTGCTGGATGCTTTCGAATCCTCCCCAAAAAATCGTCGTCATCGGTGGTGGCATTGCCGGTCTGTCGGTGGCCGCCGCCATGCGGGATTGGGCCTCCGTTACCGTCCTCGAGCGCGAGCCGCATCTTGGCTACCACGCTAGCGGCCGCTCCGCCGCCTTGTTCACCGAGACCTATGGAAACCGGCTGGTGCGCGCTCTGACGCTGGCCAGCCGGCAGGCGATCATCGAGGGCGGCTTTGCTGCCCATCGGCGCGGCGCGCTGCATGTCGGCTGGAAAGGCGACGGCGCCGCGATCGACAAGCTGGCCGGCGAATTGCAGGCGCTGGTGCCCAGCGTGCGCCGCCTGTCGGCGGCCGAGCTCCACGTTATGGTTCCCGTCATTGCCACTGAAGCCACTTGCGGCGGCGCCTATGAGCCGGACGCGGTGGATGTCGACACCGACAAGATGCTGGCGGCCTGTGCCTCGGCGCTAAAGGCTGGCGGCGGCCTGATCCGCACCGGCGAGGAAGTGCGCGCCATCTCGCGCGACGGCGGCGGCCTGCGGGTGGAGACGAGCGCCGGTGTCTATTCAGCCGACATCGTCGTCAACGCCGCCGGCGCCTGGGTCGATGTCGTCGCTGGCCTGGCCGGGCTTTCCGGCCTCGGCTTCCAGCCCAAGCGGCGCACCGCCTTCCTGTTCGACCCGCCTGCGGGCACCGACATTGCCGGCTGGCCGCTGGTGGTCGACTTGCACGAACAGTTCTATTTCAAACCCGACGCCGGCAGGCTGATCGGCTCGCTCGCCGACGAGACCGACTCCGAGCCTTGCGACGCGTATCCGGAAGACCTCGACGTCGCCATCGCCGTCGACCGCATCGAGCAGGCGACGTCGATGCGCATCGGCCGGCCGTCGACGCCATGGGCAGGCTTGCGCACCTTCGCGCCCGATCGCACGCCGGTCGCCGGCTTCGACCCCCGCCTGCCCGGCTTCTTCTGGCTCGGCGGTCAGGGCGGCTACGGTTTTCAGGTGTCGCTGAGCTTGGCCAGGCTGAGCGCGGCGCTGATGCGAGGCGAGCCCCTGCCGGAAGATGTCGTGGCGCTCGGCGTCACCGCCGCGGCGCTGTCGCCCGACCGTTTCCTGGTCCCGGCGATGACGCCATGAAACCCACACTGCCGCTGCTGCTCAGCCTGGGACGGGAAACCAGCTAAACAGCCTCAATCTTCGTCCGTCCAGATCAGGCGCAGCAGGCGCAGCAGCGTCGCACGCTCCTTCTTCGTCAGCCTTTGCAGAAACCTGTCTTCGTGCCGGCGAACCTGTCGCCGCCAGCCCGGCATCGCCTGCCTGGCCGCCGGCGTCAGCGTCAGCACCCGCACGCGCCTGTCCTCGGCATGGTCGTCGCGCTCGACCAGCCCGCGCTCTTCCAGCTCGGCCAGCAGCGGCGCCATGTTGGCGCTCTTCATCCCGAGCAGACGGCACAGTTCCGCGGCGCGGATGCCTGGCCGCTCATCGATCAGCGCCAGCATGCCATAGGTGACCGGGCGCAGGCCCGCATCGGTCAGCTCGACCGCGAAATCATTGAGCGCGAAGGCCGAGGCGCGCTTGAGATTGTAGCCGATCTGCGCATCGAGCCCGTCTTCGGACATCATGTCTGGCCCGGGGTGAAGCTGGGTTTCGTCCATGCCAACCGATCGCCGCGATGCCGGCCCTTGTCAAGCGAAAAAGACTATGCGACATAGCAATCGAGATAGCTATGCTCCATAGCAATTTCCAAATGGAACGGGAGGATGCCGACCATGACCGATGAGACCGTTGCCTTCGACGTCGAGAACGGCATCGCCTGGGTGCGCTTCAACCGGCCGGACAAGCGAAATTGCATGAACCCGGCGCTCAACCGGCGCATGATGGAGGTCCTCGACGAACTCGAATACCGCGCCGATGTGGGCGTGCTGGTGCTGTCGGGCGAAGGCAGCGCCTGGTCGGCGGGCATGGACCTCAAGGAGTATTTCCGCGAGACCGAAGCCAAGGGTCTCGGCGCCGTGCGCAAGGCGCAAGCGGAAGCCTATGGCTGGTGGCGGCGCCTGCGCTGGTATGGCAAGCCGACCATCGCCATGGTCAATGGCTGGTGTTTCGGCGGCGGCTATGGCCCGCTTTTCGCTTGCGACCTCGCCTTCGCCGCCGACGAGGCGCAGTTCGCTTTGTCCGAGATCAACTGGGGCATCCTGCCCGGCGGCGGCGCCACCAAGGTGGTGGTCGACCTCCTGTCGATGCGCGACGCCATGTATCACGCGCTGACCGGCGAACTCATCGACGGCCGGAAGGCCGCCGCCTGGAAGCTGGTCAATGAAAGCCTGCCGCTGGCCGAGCTGAAGGCGAGGGTCACCGAGGTCGCCAACATCCTGTTGAAGAAGAACCCGATCGCGCTGAAGGCGACCAAGGACGCCATCCGCCGCGTCGGCGAAATGACCTACGACAATGCCGAGGATTATCTGGTGCGGGCGCAGGAGGCAGCCAACTCGCACGACAATGAGGGCCGCAAGGAAGGCATCCGACAGTTCATCGACGAAAAGAGCTACAAGCCCGGCCTCGGCGCCTACGACAAGGCCAGATGACGCGATAAGCCAACGACGCGAGCCACCGACGCAATCTGGGAGGAGATGCGCATGCCGGCCTTGACGACTTCAGATCCGGTGGCCCTGCATGCCGGTGCCCAGCCGGACCGCGTTGCCTGCGTCGACCTCGCCTCCGGCCGGCGCTGGACCTATGCCGCGCTTGACGAGGCCATCCAGCGCGCTGTGCGCGTTCTCGAAAGCGGCTACGGCGTCAGGCCCGGGCAGCGGATCGCAACGCTTGCCCGCAACAGCGCCGACCTCCTGATCCTGCAGCAGGCCGCAATGCGGCTCGGCGCCATCTTCGTGCCGGTCAACTGGCGGCTCGCCGGTGCCGAACAGCAGGCGATCCTCGCCGATTGCGATCCGGCGCTGCTGCTGCATGACGCCGCCTTGCACGCGGTGTTGCCGGGGCGCTGCATCCCTGTCGATGTCGGCACCTTCGCGGCAGCGGTGGAGGCCGAGGCGCCGGCGCCGCGCCGTCCCCTGCCCGCCGACGATGCGCCCTCGATCATCCTCTACACGTCCGGCACGTCGGGCCGGCCAAAGGGGGTCATCGTCACCGAGCGCAACGCCTTTGCCACGGCGGTCAATTTCGGCGTGCTGGGCCGTGTCGGCAATGCCAGCATCTTCCTCTGCGACGCGCCGATGTTCCATGTCATCGGCCTCATCACCAATCTGCGCCCGCCGCTGCTTCACGGCGGCACGGTGCTGATCTCGCCCGGTTTCGATGCCGGCGCCACCAATCGCCGCCTCGCCGATCCGGCGCTTGGCGTTACCCACTATTTCTGTGTGCCGCAGATGGCCAGGATGCTGCGCGACCACCCCGACTTCACGCCGACGCGCTGGACCTCGCTCACCGCCATCTTCACCGGCGGCGCGCCCAACCCGGCCGCCGAGATCAACTGGTGGCTGGCGCAAGGCGTGTGCATGGCCGACGGCTTCGGCATGACCGAGGCAGGCACGGTGCTTGGCATGCCGGTCGAGGCCGGCCGCATCGCCGGCAAGGCAGGCGCGGCCGGCCTGCCGGCGCCAACGATCGGCCTGCGCATCGTCGACGATAATGGCCGCGACGTCGCGGCCGGCGAACCTGGCGAGATATGGCTGTCCGGGCCCTCGATCACGCCAGGCTACTGGAACCGGCCGGAGGAGACGGAGCGCGCCTTCACCGCCGATGGCTGGTTCCGCACCGGCGACATCGCGCGGCGCGACGAGGACGGTTTTGTCACCCTCGTCGACCGTCGCAAGGACATGTTCATTTCCGGTGGAGAAAACGTCTATCCCGTCGAAATCGAGACCGTTCTGCTCGACCATCCCGGCATCGCCGAAGCCGCCGTGATCGGCGTCGCCGACGCGCGCTGGGGCGAAGTCGGGCGCGCCTTCGTCGTGGTGAAGCCCGGATGCATCGTCGATCCGGCCGATCTGGCAAGCCATTGCGGCGCCCGCATCGCCCGCTACAAGGTGCCGAGAGAATTCCTGCTCACCGACGCGCTGCCGCGCACCGCATCCGGCAAGATCCAGAAACACATTTTGCGCACTTGGACAGCACCCGCCGGTGGGCAGGACTGAGCCCTTCAGCCGCCCGACCGGAAAATAGCGACGGCCGCGGCCACGATCTCCGCATTGTCCTTCGCCACTCTGCCATCGGCCAGCATCTTGCCGTCCTCCAGCCCGACCCTCGTCGACCAGCGCTTGCTGCGCGCCAGATCGACGAACGGCCAGACAGTGGCGTCGGCGCCGTGCAGCAGGATTGGCCGCCGCACATCGGCGCGATCGAGCACGGCGGCGATGCCGTGTGCCTCGTCGAGCGCCTTGGACAAATCCTGGATATCGATCTCGATCAGGATGCGCAGCACCTGGTTGTGGCCGGCAAGGCCGACGAACCGCTCGGCATCGGCAACGGTGGCGAGCCCGGCCTCGATGCCGACGCCGCGTTGCCGCAACAGCTCCATCACGGCGGGCGCGTCGGCCTCCGACAGGTTGACCGAGGCATAGTCGGGCAGTTCGCGCCAGCCGGCGATCGCCGCGCGGGTGCGCGCGACATCGTTCTCGATCCAGGCGCCGGTCGACACGCCTGTCAACGTGCCCGGGCAGATCAGGCGCACCGCCAGCACCGTCGCGTCGACGGCGGCCAGGCTTTCGCGCCCGTCGGCGCCACGCGGATGGATGTGCAGCTCGCCAGCACCGGCCGCGACACAGGCTGCTGCATCGCTGGCCATGGCCTTTGCATCGAGCGGCAGCTTCGGGTGGAAATCGTACGGACGCGCGCCATTGATGCAGGCCTGGACGATCATGCATGTCACCTCTGACAAGGGAGGCGGCAGTCTAGCCGTGTCGCAAGGCATGGCAAAGAGTGGGAGACTTCACTCCTGACAGCGTGGCCAGTGAAGCAGGCGATCTCCCCCCTTGTGGGGGAGATTGGCAGTCCCACCGCCGCTCCCTCTTCGGCGCCATTTCGCGGCATTTGAATAAAAACCGCCTGTGGATATTTACCCGACATTCCGCCGGGCCGGCCAAGATACATTAGGGCGGGATCATGGAGGGAACCATTGACCAGCGATTTTTCAGCCGCCCGCATCCATCTCGAACGCGCCTATCACTATCTGCGCGGCAGTGACGAGACCAGCCGTGCGGCATGCGAGGCGCTCGACCTGCTGATCGAGATGGTGGCGGAAGCACAATACAGGCGGCCCGACGCCGGGGTGCTGGACTTTCCGCAAGCGGCGGCGCGGCACTCAGCCTGATTGAAGCGCGTCGACGCGCTTCAAGTCTTTGCCTTGTGCATGTCGTTTATCCCAAAACCGCTACGCACTTTTGGGCGACATGCATCAGGACGCCTTGCGGGCTTGTGCTCCGCTTGCCGGCCCGGTCGCGCGCGCCACGATCTGCTCCAGCGGTTCGGGCCGGTGGAGCAGGAAACCCTGGCCGAAATCGACGCCCATCGCCTGCAGGATACCGAGCGTCTCGGCTTGCTCGATCTTCTCGGCCACGACGGCGCAGCCGACGCTGCGGGCAATGCCTGATATGGCCGAGACGATCTCGCGGTCGAAGCGGCTCTCGGCCATGTGCTCGATGAAGGAACCGTCGATCTTGATGGCATCGACCGGAAAGCGCCTGAGATATTCGAACGAACTCATGCCGGCGCCGAAATCGTCGAGGCTGACCTTGCAGCGCCGCTCGCGCGCCTTGCGCACGAATGTCTCGGCGGCGTCGAAATTGGTGACGGCGGCGGTTTCGGTGATCTCGAAGCCGATGCCGGAATGCGGCGCCCCGGTCTCCTCGATGATGCTGTCGACGAAGTCCCACAGTCCGGGGTCGCTCAGCGTCTGCGCCGACAGGTTGAAGCCGAGCGTGATCGCGCCGGACTTCATCGCCGCGCCATGCCGCGACAGCGCGGTGCGGATGATCCAGCGATCGAGCCTGGCGGCTATGCCGAAGCGCTCCGCCGCCGGGATGAATTCGCTGGGCGGGATCAGCTTGCCGCCGCGCCCGGCAAGACGTGCCAGCACCTCGACATGGCGGCTTTCCTGCCAGGGCCGGCCAAGCCGGTGGATCTCCTGGCCGAACAGTTTCAGCCTTCCGTCCTCCATGGCGTCGACCGTGTCGGCGGCGAGCCGCGCCGCGTTGAGTCCGCCGGAATTGGCCTCGGCCGAAAACACCGCGAAGCGGTCGCGCCCTGCGGCCTTGGCGGCATAGCAGGCGTCGTCGGCGCAGGCCAGCGCATCGGCGACCGTGGTTGCCCGGTCGTTGACGATGGCGATGCCGATGCTTGCCGCGAGCCGGCGCGCCGTCGCGGCAAGGCCGAGATCGGCGCCGCGCACGGCCGCCAGTATGGCCCCGGCCAGCCGCTCGGCCTGCGCGGCGTCGCAATGCGGCACCAAAAGGGCGAACTCGTCGCCGCCGAGCCGCGCCGCATGCGCCGAAGGCGGCAGGCAGCGGCCAATGCCCGCCGCCACGCTCTTCAGCGCCAGGTCGCCGGCGGCATGGCCGGCGAAGTCGTTGAGCGCCTTGAAGTAGTCGAGATCGACATAGAACACCGCCAGCGGCACGCCCGTGGCAATGTGGTCGGCAAGCAGCCTGTCGAAGGCGGCGCGGTTCCACAGGCCGGTCAGCGCGTCGTGGCGGGCGGCAAACGCAAGCTCCTGCTCGCGCAGCTTGTCCTCGGTGATATCGCGCACCGTGCCGAGAACCTGGCCGGCAGCACCCGCCGCGGCGACGTAACGCACCAGCGACTCGACATGGCGGATCTCGCCGTCGCGCTTGATGATGCGATATTGCGAAGCGGTGACCGCGTCCGAGCCGGGGGTCGGCAAATGCGCCCGCTCGGTGGCTTCCTTGTCGTCCGGGTGCAGAAAGCTGTGCCAAAGATCGGCGGTCACCTCGTCGGTGTCGGCAACGAGGCCGAATATGTCCCGGGTGCGAGCGTCCCAATAGCTTTTGTGGGTGGCGATGTCGTGGTGCCAGATGCCGGTGCCGCTGGCGGCGAGTGCCAGGCGGAAACGCACATTGACCTGTTCGAGCGCGGCTTCCGCCGCCTTCTGCTTCGAAATGTCGGTCTGCACGCCCATCAGCCGCAGCGGATGCCCGTCCGCGCCGCGCTCGACGATGCCGCCGCGGTCGAGCACCCAGACCCAGTGGCCCTGCTTGTGCTTCAGCCGCAATTCCGTCTCGATGGCATCGGTCAGCCCGGCAATGTGGCGGTCGCCGCTGGCCAGCGCCCGCTCGCGATCGTCTGGATGGGTAAGCCGCAGCCACAAATCGCTGGTGTTGGCGAGTTCATCCTCCTCATAGCCCAGCATTCGCGCCCAGGTCGGCGAATAGAAGCAATCGCCGGTGCGAAGATCCCAGTCCCAGACGCCAAGATGCGCGCGCTCCAGGGCCTTGGCCCAGAACGCTCCATTGCGACTTTTCTTGCCTTGACGCGCCATCGTCTGTTTTCGCCTGCTCCACCCGCGGGCAATCTGCGGCAAAACCAGAGAAGAAACAGTTACCGGGACGCGGCATGCATGCCTTCTCGCCTGCATCATTTCGGGCGCCCCGTCTTTCGATTGGCCGGCAAGAACCGGAGTTTTGCGCTCTCCCGATGGTCCTAGGGATGCCTCAGGTCACCGGCGCGACCGATGCACCGATGACCCCAGCCAAACATGAAAGGACCTCCCAATGACCAAACAGGAAGACAACAAGGCCGTCGTCGTCAGATGGTTCACCGACTTCTGGGGTGAAACCTGCGATCTGTCCGTCGTCGACGACATCGCCGCGCCCGAGATGTTGCTCAAATATTCGCTGCACGAGCCGCGCCGGGGCCGCGACGACATCAAGGCCTTCATGACCGATTTCCGCGCCGCCTTCCCGGATCTCAACTTCTGGGCCACCGATCTCATCGCCGAGGGCGATTATGTCGTCGGCCAGTGGGAGGGTGGCGGCACGCATACCGGCGCGGCTTTCGGCGATTTCCTCGTCGGTTCGCTGCCCGCCGCCACCGGCCGCGTCATGCGGTTCACCGGCACTACGGTGCTGAAGGTGATCGACGGCAGGATCGTCGAGGAGATCGGCCTCGACGACGGCGTCGCGGCGCTGACCCAGCTCGGCCTGATCAAGGCCGCCTGATCCGCGGGCCATCGCCGACCAGGCGATGGCCCGCTTCGATTACGATCGAAGCCCGGTAACCCTTCGGGTTTGGAAACCGCTCCGGCGCAGACACTACTTCTGCATTCAGCCATGACATCTTCGTCAACGAACCGTTGACGAAACAAGAGTAATTATAAACATCCAATATTTGTATTTCTCCATCCTCAAAGTGTAATTGAATAGTAATACTTCATCGGCGAAATACCCCCCGTTAATGCTTGGGCAGCTGGCGGGGTTTTCCTCAATGAGTGCGCACACCGCGCAGCGGAACGGCGAACGCCGGCCGCTTGCCGTTTTCGACCTGGACATCGCTGCGACCAGGAGCGGTTGGATGCTGACCGCCCTATGCCTGGCCTATGCGCTGGCCGCGCTTTGCATGCAGCCAAGCCGCTATCTGCACCTGGCGCAATCTTATGCCGAGCCGTTCGTCTTCTTCCTGCCCGCGCTTCTTGCCGCCGGCCTCGGCGTCGTGGCGCTGACATTTGCCAGGCATAGCCCGACAAGGTTCATGTTCGATATGCTCAGGCAGCGCTGGCTGGGCGCCGCGCCAGTTATCCTTCTGTTCTTTCTCGGCATCACCGCCTTCACCACCTTCAAGATCGCCATCCCGGAGATCGTGCCATTCTATGCCGACCGCATGCTGGCGGAACTTGATGTCGCACTGCATGGCGCCGATCCCTGGACATGGACACACCGCGTCGTTCCCCAACCCATCTCGGCCGTCATTTTCATCGGTTACGGATATGGCTGGCACTTGCAATGGTTCGGCACTTTGCTGTTCGTCGCCTTCTGGAACAACCCGGCGGCGCGTTTGCGTTATCTGTGGGCGCTCGCGCTGACCACGATCCTGTGCGGTACCGTTCTGGCCATGGCGCTGTCGTCCGCCGGCCCGATATTCCATGACCAGTTCTACGGCGGCGACCGGTTTGCCGCCTTGCAGACCTCCCTGGCGCGCAACAGCTACGCCGCGCCGGTCCATATGTATGCCAGCTATCTGCTCACAGCCTACACAAGCGGCCACCCCGAACTGGGCGGCGGCATCTCCGCCATGCCGAGCATGCATGTCGCCTTCGTCACGCTCAACGCGTTCTTCCTGAGCGGTTTCGGGCGCCGCTGGGCCGTGACCGGCTGGTCCTTCGCGGCGCTCATCCTGTTCGGCTCGGTCTACACCGGCTGGCACTATGCCGTTGACGGCTATCTTTCGATCCTTGTCGTGTCCGCGATCTGGTACCTGATCGGGCGTTTCGTTCTGCCGCAAGCGAGCCGCGACACCGCCCGGATACGCCTGCCGCTGCCCGAACCGGCGCCGCAATAACCGGGACTGCCTGAGGCCCGCCGAACCACTCCACTACCTTTCGCAAGAGGCCAGGCGGCCGTCAACGCCGCCTGGCCTCCTTGCCTACTGGCTCGGCGCCATTATGTGTTCGCACGACACTTTCGGGTTCATGTCGGCGAATGTGCCGGTCGGGTTGCCCTTCCAGGCCCAGACATGCAGCTCGTAGAATTCACCCAGGCCGTAGCGGTTGGGGGCGCTGTTGAAGTTGAACAACTGTCCATCCAGCGACGCCGGCCCCTTCGAGGTGATGTATTCGACCGCCACCAGCTTGAGCCGGCCGTCGGCCATCGGTTCGTACATCACGGCCTCGGGACGGGCGATGTCGATCTTGTCGTCCTTCAGGTACTGGCCGTTGACGTAGTGGATGCCCATGGCGCCGCCGGTGATGCCGCTGGCGCAGGGAATGGGTGCATAGCCCTCTTCTGTCGCCGCCTTGACGTCGAGAAACCGGCTGTTGGCCGCCCGCACCTTGTCGGCCAGTGGATTGGGCCCGGACGYGGCTTCGGCCGCTTCCTGATGCGCCTGTGCGAGGGGGGCGCAGACGGCCAGCATGGCCCCCGCCATGACCAGCCTGTTGCGAAGATTTGATATCATGTCCATTCCATTCTGCTTGAAAAAGCACAGCTGGCTGGCCGCCGAAAATACGGAGGCCCGGCAGGCAAGCGCTGTGACTGTTGTTGCTTGGAGATCCCGGGAACGTCGCGGCGAATGCCGGTCATCCCTTCGGCAGATACGGGATCGTTCCGGCCAGATCGGTGTCGTCGATCAGCTGGAAGCGGCTGTCGCTGCCGCCCTGACGCGCCGAAACGAAAGGCGCATAGGCCGGATCGTTGGTGAAGGCGCGCGCCGCCGCTTCCGACGGAAACGCCATCAGGGCGATCAGCGTGGTGTCGAGCGGCTTGCCTTCAAGCGTCTTCACATTGCCGCTGCGCGACAGATATTTGCCGCCATGCTTGTGGACGATGTCGTGCACCGAGGCCGCGTATTCCGGCACCCATTTCGGGTCCTTCATCTTGATGTCGGCGATTACGTAAGCAGTCATGGTCGTCTCCTGGTTGCGGCGCACAGGGGTATCCCGTGCAACCGGCCGAAGGGCTCGCATGGCCGGCCCCTCGCCAACCAGTCCGCGATCTGTACTGGGGTGGTACAGTTTCCGTACTGGCCGCTTCATTCATGAAGGCCTAATGTTCGGCCGGCTTCGAGGGAGGAGCACCAATCATGACCCAGCACGGATACAAGCAGTTCTGTCCGCTATCGATGGCCGCCGAGGTGCTGTGCACCCGCTGGACGATGGTGCTGATGCGCGAATTGGTGGCGGGTTCGACCCGCTTCAACGATCTGCGCCGCGGCGTCCCCAAAATGTCGCCGACCCTTCTGTCGCAACGGCTGAAGGAGCTGGAGCTGGCGGGGATCGTGGAGCGCAAGGAGATCCCTGGCGAGAAGGGAATCTTCGACTACCGGCTGACCGAGGCCGGCCGTGATTTGCGCCCCGTCGTCGAGGCGATGGGGTTCTGGGGGCAGAAATGGGTCGAGTCCCGGCTGTCGCTCAAGAACCTCGATCCGTCGCTGCTGATGTGGGACATGCGGCGCAATCTGAACCCCTCGCCGCTCCCCGAAGGGCGCACGGTGATACAATTCCTGTATCAGGACCTGCCGGCGTCCAAACGCTCATGGTGGCTGATCGTCGAAAAGCACGGCGAGGTCGACCTGTGCTGGTACGATCCGGGCTTCGATGTCGACCTCTACGTCTCGACCGACCTGCACACGATGACGGCAATCTGGATGGGGTTGCTGACCGTCGAGAAGGCGGGCGCGAAGGTTTCGCTGACCGGCGACCAGGCCATCGGCAGGAAGATGCAGACATGGCTCGGGCTGAGCCCGTTCGCGGTGGAACCCAAGCGCGCGGCGTAGGAGAACCAGGAATGTCGCTCCCAAAACGCGCATCGACTTTGGGTGGCATGCCGCGAAAACAAGGGCTTACAGCGAGTCTTTGAATCCGGTTGGATGCAACCCGTCGACGGGAGCGGATGCTTCGATCGGGGAGTGCTTGTTCTCGTAAGCCTCTATCAGGGTCGCGAGAACATCGAAGCGGTCACCGTCGACAGAGCCGACTTCCGGCTCATTCTCGAAATATCCGGTGATTTCGGCGATCGCCCAATCGTAATCGGCTTCGGTCTTAAGGGGTCGAATGTTTTCCATCACACCTTCTCCGGATCAATCCGGCCACATTCTTTGTTGGCAGGAAACGGGTGGCGAGGCCGGCTTCCAGCGGTTTCTATATGACCATGTTCATCACTCTGGCCAGAGACCTGAAATCCACGCCGCTGCCGGTCACCGACGATCCGCGCTGGGCGCGCATCGTGGCGCGCGACAAATCGGCGGACGGGCAATTCTGGTATTCGGTGGCGACGACCGGCGTTTACTGCCGGCCCTCCTGCCCGTCGCGGCGTGCCAATCCCGGGAATGTGCAACTGCACGACACGCTGGCTCAGGCGAAGGCGACCGGTTTTCGCGCCTGCAGGCGCTGCAACCCGGATGGTCCCTCGCTCGAGGCCGGCAACGCCGCGATGGTCGCCGACGCCTGCCGCAGGATCGAACAGAGCGAAGAGGAACCCTCGCTCGCCGAACTCGCTGATGCCGCCGGCCGCAGCGCCGGCTATTTCCACCGCGTCTTCAAGGCGATCACCGGGCTGACGCCGAAGGATTATGCCGCCGCGCACCGTGCCGCCCGGGTCCGCCAGGGTCTCGAGGACGGCGCCAGCGTGACGACGGCAATCTACGATGCCGGCTTCAATTCGAGCGGACGTTTCTACGAGAAATCCACCGGCATGCTCGGCATGACGCCGACGCGCTACCGTGCCGGCGGCGCCAATGAAGACATACGCTTTGCCGTCGGCGAATCCTCGCTCGGCGCCATACTGGTCGCGTCAAGCCGCAAGGGCGTCGCCTCGATCCTGCTCGGTGACGATCCGGACGCGCTGGTGCGCGACCTGCAGGACCGTTTCCCCAAGGCGCGGCTGATCGGCGGCGACCGCGACTACGAGGCGCTGGTCGCCCGCGTCGTCGGCTTCGTCGAGGCGCCACAGCTTGGTCTCGACCTGCCGCTCGACGTGCGCGGCACCGCCTTCCAGCAGCGCGTCTGGCAGGCCTTGCGGGGCATCCCGGTCGGTGGCACGGTTTCCTATGCCGAGATCGCCGGGCGCATCGGCGCGCCCAGGGCGACCCGCGCCATCGCCGCCGCCTGCGCCGCCAATGCGCACGCGGTCGCGATTCCCTGCCACCGCGTGATCCGCAAGGACGGCGCCCTCTCGGGTTACGCCTGGGGCGCCGAGCGCAAGCGCGCGCTGCTTGACCGCGAGGCCCAAGGGTCGACGAAGGCCTACCGGTCTTCGCGGGCCTGACGAGGACCGGCGATGCGCACGATGGCCAGGCCTTCCGCCGCCAGAGCGCAGAGCCAGAATGCCAACGGTGCCGCCATCGACGCGAAGTCACAGGTCTTGGCCGCCATCGGCGAGCTGGTTGATAGTGGCAAGGCCGAGTGGAGCCGCACCGCGACGGGCGAGGTTGAGTTGCGGCTGTTGTCGGGTGAGGTTTTCCTGTTCGGCGAGGTCGCTGTCACGCGTGTCGCCTGACATCACGCACGAAGTGCGGACGGTCCAAGTCAGCGCCGTAGGGCGCTAACCCCCGGCATCCTTCATCCTCAAGCCATGCAACTTGAATTTGAAAGCAAGCATCGGAGTGAGAGGCAGCCTGCACCCGGCTAGGGTTCAGTCACAACAAGGAGTGAAGCCAATGAACCTCATGCAAACCCATATGCCGGCGACAGCCCGCAACACCGCCGCCCTCGACACCCTCACTTACGCCATCGGCCAGTCCGCGATCGGCGCCATCCTGGCCGCGCGCAGCCCCGTCGGCGTCTGCGCCATCCTGATCGGCTCCGACGCCGACGCACTGGAACAGGACCTCGCCGACCGCTTCCCCGGCAAGATACTGGTCGAAGACAAGGTCACCCTGCGCGGCGATCTCGCGGCGATAGCCCGCTTCATCGAAACGCCCGGTACCGGCCTCGACCTGCCGCTCGACATGCGCCACGGCACGCCGTTCCAGCAGCGCGTTTGGGAAGTGCTGCGCGCCATTCCCTGCGGCGCCACCATCACCTACACCGCGCTTGCCCGGCGCCTTGGCAGGCCCACCGGCGCGCGCGCCGTGGCGACCGCCTGTGCCGCCAACGCCATCGCGCTCGGCATTCCCTGCCACCGCGTTGTCAGAGCCGACGGCACGCCGTCGGGCTACCGCTGGGGCATCGAGCGCAAGCGCGCGCTGCTCGACAAGGAGGCCGCGATATGAACGCTTACGCCAAGGTTGCCACGGCGGCGGTGGAAGCCGCCGAGACACGCATCGCCGCTTACGACTGGCCGGCGCTGGCCGCCGAACTCGACGGCTTCGGCTGCGCGGTGATGGAAAAGCTGCTCTCGCCCGAAGAGTGCCGGCAGATCGCCGGCCTCTACCCCGAGGAAAAGCATTTCCGCAGCCACATCCACATGGCCAGGCACGGCTTCGGCAAGGGCGAGTACCGCTACTTCCGCTATCCCTTGCCGGATCTGCTCGGCGGGTTGCGTAGCGCACTCTATCCCAGGCTGGCCGAGGTCGCCACCCGCTGGAACGAACGCATGGGCATCGCCCTGCGCTACCCCGCCACGCATGCCGAATTTCTCGACCAATGCCACGCCGCCGGCCAGGTCAGGCCGACGCCCCTTCTGCTGCAATATGTCCCCGGCGACTTCAACTGCCTGCACCAGGACCTCTATGGCGACCTCGCCTTTCCCCTGCAGGTGGCGATCCTGCTGTCCGAGCCGGGCGAGGATTTCACCGGTGGCGAATTCGCGCTGACCGAACAGCGGCCGCGCATGCAGAGCCGGGTCGAGGTGGTGCCTTTGCGCCAGGGCGACGCGGTGGCCTTCGCCGTACACAACCGGCCGGTGCAGGGAACCAGGGGCAACTACCGCGTCAACCTGCGCCACGGCGTCAGCCGCCTGCGCTCAGGCATGCGCCACACGGTCGGTATTATTTTTCATGATGCGAAGTGAGCGTTTCTTCCTTCTCCCCTTGCGGTAGAAGGAAATGCCGCGATTCATTCCGCGTCGGCAGCGACCATCTCCAGGATCCAGGGGCACGCATAATAGTCGGCGATGCGGTCGATGACGCCGCCATCGGCGTGGATCCGCACGAAATACGCCGGCCGCCATTCCTCGCCACGCAGCCTGTCGACGACCAGCACCGCCTCGCCTTCGATCGCATCTGGCCGCATGCGCCAGGGCTCGCCGCGCTCATATTCGACGAAATAGGGCGACTCGGAGAGCAGGCCATTGTAGCAGTCCGAAACCCGCAGCCGGGCGTCGGCGCTGGTCAGTGCCCGCACCCCGTCCCAATCCCTGGCATTGAAGAGTTCGACATAGCGGTTGAGCAGCCTTTCCAGTTCCGGGTCGTGCGCGGGCGCCGCGACCGGTTGCGCCGGCAAGGCGGCGAGCTTGGCCCGGCCGCGATTGAGCGCCGACTTGACGCCGCCCGATGTCGAGCCGACCAGCTCGGCGATCTCGTCGAGCGAATGGTCGAAGACATCCTTGAGCAGCACGCAGGCGCGCTCCTTCGGCGGCAGGTGCACCACCAGCCGCTCTATAGCGTGGCCGGCGCCCGGGCCGGCGGGCTCGACGGGCAGCACGATCTCATCCCCGGCGTATCCGGCTTCGGCCTTGAGCCGCGTGCGACGGTTGCGGATGAAGTCGATGCACCTGTTATGGGCGATGCGGAACAGCCACGGCCGCAGCGCCTGTGTGTCGTCGAGCTGCCCGATCTTGCGATAGGCCTCGAACAGCGCCTCCTGCATGATGTCTTCGCCGTCGAGGGCCGAGCCGGTCATGCGCGCGCAATAGCGGTGGAGACGGACGCGCAGATGCGAGACCGTCTCCAGGAACGCCCGGTAGCGCAGGTCGAACAGGCCTTCGGGGTCGAGGCGCGGCTCGATGCCTTGCCTCGTCTCACGGAAATTGCGGATCTGCTGGTTCATCGCGGCACGTCGCTCGGCCTCTCCGCAGCATCGCGCAGGCGCCGTGCATCCACAAGCACCAAGTGCGACCCGATCGGCCCGCCCATCCCTACGCCGCCTTGCCGCCGGCAATTTTGTCGCTGACGTCACCGGCATCCGGCAGCCCAAGCCTCGGCCGCACCCAGGCGGCGAGGCGGCCGATCGCGTCGTCGGCCTCCGGCGCCTTGCCGGCCATCATCTGGAAGGAGTGCAGCATGTCGTCGAAGACGTCGAGACGCGCCTCGACGCCAGCCTGCCGCGCGCGCTCGGCGAACATGCGGCTTTCGTCGACCAGCGTCTCGTCGGCCCCGGCCTGCAGAAAGACGGGCGGAAAGCCCCGCAAATCGGCATAGAGCGGGCTGACCTCCGGATCGAGCCGGTCGCGGTCGCCGATGAAGTTGGTCACCAGCCAGTCGACGCCCCCCTTGGCGAAGAAAGGGTCCTTTTCGCGGTTGGTTTCGTAGCTTGCGGCGGTCAGCGCCATGTCGAACCAGCCGGAGATGATCAGCGTTGCGGCCGGCAGCGGCCGCTCCTGCGCGCGCAGCCGCTGCAGGACGCCATAGGTCAGTATCGCGCCGCAGGAATCCGCGGCAAGCGCGATCCGCCTGGTGTCGACGCCCTGGTCGGCGAGCCAGTCCCAGGCTGCCATCGCCGCCTCAAGCTGGGCCGGAAACTTGCCCTGGCTCGCCAGCGGATAGCCATAAAGCAAGGCCCGGCAGCCGACGGCCTTGGCCAGGTGGCCGACCAGCTTGCGGTGGGTGTAGATCGAGCCGCCAAGGAAGCCGCCGCCATGCGCATAAAACAGCACGCGCTCCTCGTCCGCGCCCTTCGGCACGATCCATAGCGCCGGCACGCCGCCGGCATCCACCTCGATATAGTCGACGCCGCCGGGTTCACCGGTCAGCGCCGTCCAACTTGTATCGTTGAAGTCGACGAATGCCTGCGGGCTCATTTTGCCGGCATTGGCGCCGATCGTCGCGTAGTGGTTCCTGTTTGCTTCGCTCTCGATGCTCGCCATGATGCTCTCCTGGTTACCGATCGCGGACCGCGCGACCTTTCGAGAAGCAGAGACGGATGGGCTGACAAAAAGGATACGTCGCCCGCGCATGATTCTTCCCGGATCCGGCTAACCCTCGCCCCGAAACATCGCGGCGTGGCGTTGGGCGAATTCGAGGAACGGCGTCGGCCGCACGCCGAACATGTCATGCGTCTTGAGATGCACCCGCGATTTCGGCCGTCGCAACCGTTCGGCCAGCTGTTCGTCCAGCGCATCGGCGAAGATCGCCGGAATGCCGCTGGCCAGCAGGTTGCGCCGCCGCTCTTCGGGGCTGACATCGACATAGCGGACCGGCTTGCCGATCGCCTGCGATATCAGCGCCGCGATAGCGCTCATCGTCAGCGCCTGCGGCCCGGTCATATCGAGGCTCTCGCCTTCATGGCCGCCGTCGCGCAGCAGCCGGAAGGCCACCTTGGCGATATCCTCGACATCGACCGGCGACAGTTCGGTCTCGCCGAGCGCGAGATAGAATGCGCCATCGGCGGCAATGGTCGGCGCGTCGCGCAGGTAGACCTGCATGAACTGGCTGGGGCGCAGATGCGTCCATGCCATGCCGGCCCCTTCCAGATAGCGCTCGACCTCCTCATGCATGCGGGTGAAGCGGAACTTCGTCGCGTCATAGCCGATGTTGGATTCGGCGCCGGAGAATTTTATCACATGCGCGACACCGGCCTGCCTGCAGGCATCGATGAAACGGCACTGCGTTTGCGTCATGTCTTCGGCTGCGGTCGAAATCATCAGCACGCGCTCGATGCCGTCGAGTGCCGCGCCAAGTGTGTCCGCCCGGCGCATGTCGCCGGCGACCAGTTCGACGCCGGCAAGGCCGCCGAGCCCAGCCGCTGATGCCCGGCCGGGATCGCGCACCAGCGCCCTCACCTTATGCTTCTGCCGCGCGAACTCGCGCACGATCGCTTTGCCGTTCAGGCCGGCGGCCCCTGTCACCAGGATCATCGTCTTTCTCCGTCTCGGGATTGATGCGAGCCGCCCTGCCGGCGACCGCACCTTGAAGACGAAGAAACGAAGGCAAAGGATTCCGCCCAAACATCTTTTATCAGCAGGACGCTTTCGCCGTGCCGCGATCACCGCGCCGGGGCGTAGCGGTTCACCACCATGCCGCAGGCATAGGCCTTCGAGCCGAGCAGACGCAGTTTTCCAAAGCCGCCCTGGTCGAAGATGCGCAGGCCGGCGCCCAGCGCGGCCGGATTGATGAACAGCTGGAACTCGTCGACCAGCCCGGCCGCGATCAGCGACGAGGCGAAGCCCGCGCCGCCGAAGACGGCGATGTCGCCGCCCTCGCTCGCCTTCAGCGCCTCGACCTCGCGCGGCAGGTCGCCGCTCACCACCGTCGTGCGCTCCCACCGCGAGGTTTTCAGCCTGTCGCTCGGCACCACCTTCCGGGCGTCCACGATACGCTGGGCGAAGGCATAGAACGGATCACGTGGAAACTTCTTCGCCGCATTGCCCCAATGGCTGAGATAGCCCTCCTCGGCCATCTTGCGGCTGAGCAGGATGGTGTCGATACCGGTGAGGACGGCGTTGAAATCGCGCTTCAGCTCCTCGTCCCAGCCGATGTCGTCGCCCCATTCCCAGAGTTGCCAGCGATGGTCGTCATTGGCGCCGACAAAACCGTCGACCGATATCTGCATCTGAAGGATCAGCTTTTTCACGGTCGTCTCCTCGTTTGTCCGGCTCAAGCGAAATTGCTTTACTTTTGGAACCATTGACGTATGGGAAAAATGATGTCAAGAATAAAGTGATGTACAAATGGAACCATAGACATGTCGACGCGCGAAAGATCCGGCTGCCCGATCAGCCTGTCGCTGGAACAGCTTGGCGACCGCTGGACGCTGCTCATCATCCGCGACCTGGTCTTCGCCGGGAAAAAGCATTTTCGCGAGTTCCTGCAGTCGGACGAAGGCATCTCCTCACGCACGCTGGCCGAGCGGCTGCAGACGCTGCAGGATGAAGGCATCCTCACCCGCAGCGACGATCCGAGCCACGGGCTGAAGGCGATCTACCGGCTGACGGAAGCCGGCATCGACCTTCTGCCGGTGCTGGCCACGCTCGGCGCCTGGGGCAGCAAGCACCGCAAGGCCGACGACAAGCTGGCCCGCATCGCCGACGAACTAGCGGCCGGCGGCGAACCGGCGCTGGAACGGATCAAGGCAGCGCTGCGGGCCGAGCATCTGGCGAAAACATGATCGTGCCCCGAGCCGGGGCGTGCCCAACTGCGCGGCGGATCGTCAGCGATCGTCATACTGATCGTGAAGGCGGACCCAATCGCCCAGCGTATGGGATGGCCCATTTTCATTGCGGCCCATGGGAGTGAGGTCGAGATAGCTGTAGGTACCGATCAGGTTCTCGCCGCCCCGGCCCCGCACCTGGAACGTGCAGTAGATCGTGCCATCGTCATCCCTGTAGAAAACCGTCGCGCCGCCGCGATCCCTGCCCGTCATCGCGACCTCTTCGAAATTGAACAGCACCTTACCCGAACGGATCTGGTCCTCGGTGAACGACACCTGGAAGTCGAAATTGAAATCGCTCCCGTATGACGAAACCCAATCGAACTGCCAATTCATCCGCGCCTTGAAATCCATGAGCTCGGCCAGGGGCGCGCGGGCGCAGACGACCAGGGAGACATCGTGATGCCTGAGATGCTGGTTGGCGGCGTCGATGTGGTCGCAAAGGAATGAACAGCCGGTGCAGCGATAGTCCGCATTGGGCGGAAACATGAAGTGATAGACGATCAACTGGCTGCGGCCCTTGAAGAGGTCGGCCAGAGATTTCTTTCCCTGGATGGTGTCGAACGCGTAGGGCTTGTCGATCCGCAGCCACGGCAGTGCCCGCCGCTCCGCCGCGAGTTGCTGGCGCTGGCGCGTCAACGCCTTCTCTTTTTCGAGATGCGCCTTGTGCGCTTCAAACCAGTCCGAGTAAGGCGCGATGATGTGGTCGGTCATGTCGTTCTCCTTCCGCACTCAGGCGTATGATGGCAGCCTCGTTGCCTGTCTTTAAGACGTCGTCGAAGACCGCGCTCCGACAATGGCGGCGCAATTTTCGCGGGAAGAGCGCCGATGACACAGCCGGACGCGGACATGGCGCTTGACAGCCATACACGTTTTGTTCTCTATTCGTTCCAATCCATCAGCAACCATGGATATGCAGCCGGATGGAAACGACAGCCACCATCCTGCATGCCGATCTCGATGCCTTTTATGCCTCGGTCGAGCAGCTGCTCGACCCGTCGCTGCGCGGCAAGCCGATCGCTGTCGGCGGCGGTGTGGTGCTGGCGGCTTCCTATGAAGCGCGCGCCTTCGGCGTGCGCGGCGGCATGCCGGGGCGCAAGGCACGCGAGCTTTGCCCGCAGCTGATCTTCGTCGGCGGGAATTTCAGCCACTACCAGCGGCTGGGTGACGCGGCGATAAAGGTGCTCGACGATTTCACGCCGGTGGTCGAACGCATTTCCATCGACGAGGCCTTTGCCGATGTCGCCGGCTGCACGCATCTGTTCGGCTCGCCGCGGGAGATCGCCACGGCGATCCGCCGCCGGGTGCGGGCCGAACTCGGCCTGCCGATCTCGATCGGCGTGGCCCGCACCAAGCATCTGGCCAAGATCGCCTCGCAGGTCGCCAAGCCCGACGGGCTGGTGGTGGTCGATCCCGGCACCGAGCTCGCCTTCCTGCACGATCTGCCGGTCTCTCTGATGTGGGGCGTCGGCCCGGCGACCAAGGCGAGGCTGGCCGAAATCGGCATCCAGACCATCGGCGAGCTGGCGAGGACGCATAGCGGCGCCCTGACGCGGCTGCTCGGCCCCGCCGCCGGCGAAAAGCTCGCCGCTCTCGCGTGGAACCGCGACCCGCGGAAACTGGATACTAGGCGCCGGGCGCACTCGGCCGGCGCGCAATCGGCCCTCGGCCGGAAGCCCGCCGTGGCGCGGGTGATCGTGCCCACCTTGCTGCATCTTGCGGACCGCGTCGCCAGCCGGCTGCGCGCCAAGGCGCGGCCCGGCCGCACGGTGACGGTGCGCGTGCGCTTTGCCGATCTCAGCGCCGTCACGCGCTCGATCACGCTGGATCAGCCGATCTCGGCGACCACCATGCTGGCCGAGATCGCCGGCGACCTGGTGCGCGGCGTGCTCGCCGACCATCCCCGGGAAAAGACCATCTCGCTGCTGGCGATCTCGGTCTCGCACCTGGAGGAGAGCGCGGAGTTGCAGCTCGACCTGCCGCTTGGCCTCGCCGACGAGAAGCGCCGCCCCGGCAGCCAAAAAGGCCTCGCCCGCTTCGGCGCCGACCGCGCCATCGACAAGATCCGCGAACGTTTCGGCAAGCAGGCCGTCGGCTACGGCACGGTGGCGCTGGAAGCGGCACGCTCGGTGCCCGACGAATTCAGGGAACTGGCGGAAAAGGAACTGTGAGAACTACCTGCCGGTGCGCCAATAGCGATGCACCTTGACGCCGCTGCCGCTTCCCCCGTGCCAGGGTTCGCAGGCGATACCGTCCTTGTCGGCATCATGTGTCGGCCAATAGCCCGGCTGCCCCCGATATGCGGGCGCAAGCTCGACGGCGCGGGCGGCTGCACAGTTCGGGAACGCGGCGAAGTGCCTTAAGGCGGCGAGCGGCGAGTCGATCTGGATGCCGACAAAGCCATAGGCGATGTAGCCGGACAGGAGGATGAACGGCGCGAAAAGAGCCAGGTATTTCAGCCTGCCGTGGCGACGAGTTGCAGGCCAATGCAAGAATGGCAGAAGCATTCCCGAGGTGCCCCCTGCTCAGACCCCGGCACGAATCTATCTTCACCGGGCCGTCGCGACAACCGGCACGCTTGCCAAACCCCGCCGTGCCGCCCATACAGCGGCGTGGGCGGCTCGTTCTGTCCGAGAGATCCGCGCCTCTCCTATCTTTCCCGAGGATACTGTCCGATGTCAGCGACGCCGTGCCCTTGGTCGAAGCCTTGACGGCCTCCTCCCCCTCCCTCGTCAACCTTGGATGGTCGGAGTTTTTCGGCGATCAACTTGAACCGGGCGACGCAGACCTCATCCCGACCCGCATTGCCATGGTCCATCGAGACCGGCTGAGCGGCCTGTCCCTCAAAGGGCAAGTGGATCTGACGCTGCCGCCGCAAGCCACCACCGGCGACTATGCCGTCGGCGACTGGGTGCTGGTCGAGCCGCATGGGCACCTCGTGCGGCGTCGCCTGACCCGCAAGACGGTTCTGGAACGCCGCGTCCAGGGCGGCAGGGGGCCTCAGTTGGCCGCGGCCAATGTCGACACGCTGTTCATCGTCACCTCGTGCAATGCCGACTTCAACATCGCCCGGCTCGAACGCTATCTGGCGCTGGCCAACGAGGCCGGAACGACACCCGTCATCCTGTTGACCAAGGCCGATACGGCTGAGGACGCCGACGTGTACCGAAGCCAGGCCGCCGCGCTGCAGCGCGGATTGGCGGTGGTGACGCTGAACCCGCGCATAGCGGGCGCCGCGAGCGCACTCGCTGCCTGGTGCGGCACGGGGCAGACGGTGGCGCTGATCGGTTCCTCCGGCGTCGGCAAATCGACGCTGGTCAATACGCTGGCCGGATCGGCGCAGCAATCGCCGCAGCAGACTGGCGCCATCCGCGAACACGATGCCAAGGGCCGCCACACCACGACGGCGCGGTCCCTGCATGCCATTGCCGGTGGCGGCTGGGTGATCGACACGCCGGGCATGCGCACGCTGCAGGTCAGCGACGTCGCCTACGGCATCGACACGCTGTTCGCCGAAATCACCGAGTTGGCGCCGCTCTGCAAATTCCGCGACTGCACGCATGTCCACGAACCGGGCTGCGCGGTGCAGGCCGCCTTGAAGGCCGGCACGCTCGATCCGGAACGCCTTGCCCGCTGGCGCAAACTGTCCGAAGAAAACCAGAACAACACGCCGGTGCAGAGCGGCCCGCGCGGAGCCAAGTCACCCGTCGGTCGCGGCAAGAGGCGCTGAACGACCGCCCTACTGCCCTACTGCCCTACTGCCCTACTGCCCTACTGCCCTACTGCCCTACTGCCCTCAAAGCCGCGCCGTGCCGAAAATCCGGTCCCACAACAGCGACGTCACGCCGAAATTGGCGTTGTCGTCGATATGGTGGTGCACCGCGTGGCGGCGCTTGAGCGTGTAGAGGTAGCTGGGATGGGCGGGGTGCCAGTGATGGATCATGTGGTGGACGCTGATGTACCAGAGATAGCCCAGCATCAGCCCACAGGCGACCGCGCTGGCGGTCGCGAAATCCGAAACCAACCAGACGGGCAGCGCGATCAGCGCATGCACGCCAAGACTGAGCCAGGTCGGTGTGCCCACCGGGCTGCGCTCATCGTCGTGATGGCGGTCGTGCAGGTCCCTGATGTAGGGAACGTGATGAAGGACGAACCGGTGCAGGACGTATTCAATCAACGTCCACAGGCCGAGACAGATCACCACCGTACCGATCCAGTCCGGCGCGCTCTCTTCCCCGGCCTCGATCAGCCCGGCCACGCCCAGGAGGGCGATCGCCAAGGGATAGACCACGAAATCGCTGTAGTAGCCGATCAGACCGAGTTGCATTCGATGCCCCCAACTGATTTTCGACGCCGCCCCACAAAGGACGCTATCAGATTGCCGAACTCGCGGGTGAGGTGCAATCCGGATGTATCTGACATAGCGTCGCAATTTCCCGGTGCAAGTTCAGCACATAGGATCGACTGAAGAATCGGCCGACCTCGCACCGACGCCGCAAACGGACATGCAATAATGGCAAAACGCAGTGCGGGCCTGCTGATTTATCGTCGAAGCGATGGCGATATCCGCGTGCTGCTGGTTCACCCCGGCGGCCCGTTCTGGGCAAGGAAGGATGACGGCGCCTGGTCGATCCCGAAAGGCCTCGTCGATGAGAACGAGGACGAACTGGCGGCCGCGCAACGCGAGACCCAGGAAGAGCTCGGCATCACGGTCGACGGCCCCTTCGAGCGCCTCGGCGACTACAAGCAGCCGGGCGGCAAGGTCGTCATCGCCTGGTCCGTCGAGGCCGCCATCGAGATCGATGTGGCCACGATCAAGAGCAACAGCTTCACCATGGAATGGCCGCCGCGCTCCGGGTCGATGAAGGCGTTTCCGGAGGTCGACAGAGCCGGCTGGTTCAGCCTGCCCGAAGCCGAGGTAAAAATTCTACAGGGGCAGCGCCCGATGCTGTCGGATCTGGCGAAGCGGCTGGGATAGAGTGATTGCCGGTGGCAAAGCTGCAACCTCCCCCCTCGTGGGGGAGATTGGCTAACTTCCAAACCGCGCCGCCGTCCACGCCCCGCCCGCCGCGTTCGACGCCACCGCCGCGGCGACAAACTTCACGCCGCGCGCGCCGTCGACCACATCGGGCACCTGCGCCGCGCGCGCCGGATCGACCGTGCCCCCGGAGCGATGCGCGCGGATGATATCGGCGGCGTCGCGGTAGAAATTGGCGAAGGCCTCGATATAGCCTTCCGGATGCGCTGCCGGCATGCGCGACACGCGCCGGCTCTCGGCGGTCGAACCATGGCCGCCACGCACCAGCGTGCGGGTTTCCTCGCCATAGGGCGAGAAGCGCAGTTCCTCCGGCCGCCCGCCCGACYATTCGAGCCCGGCTTTGTCGCCATAGATGCGCACGGATAGATCGTTGTAGTGGCCGGGCGAGGTCTGGCTGGCCAGGATCGTGCCGCGTGCGCCATCCGTCCAGCGCACCATCACATGCGCATTGTCGTCGAGCCGGCGTCCGGGCACGGCGGTGAACAGGTCCGCCGATACCGCCTCGGCCTCGCGGCCGGAAATATAGCTTGCCAGATTGAAGGCATGCACGCCGATATCGGCCAGCACCGCCGACTGCCCAGCGCGTGCCGGATCGGTGCGCCATTCCGCCTGCTTCTGGCCTTCGGCGTCGATCGGTTTGGTCAGCCAGTCCTGGATATAGGCGCCATGCACGGAGACGATGCGGCCAAGCGCGCCAGCCATGACCATTTCGCGCGCCTGGCGGACCATGGCGTAGCCGGTGTTGTTCAGCGTGACGACGAAGCGGCGGTTTTTGGCGCGGGCCAGCGTCACCAGCGCTTCGGCGTCGCTGAGCGTGGTCGACAGCGGCTTGTCGCAGATCACGTCGATGCCGGCCTCGAGGAAGGCCGTGGCGATCGGCGCGTGCAGATGGTTGGGCGTGACGATGACCACCGCCTCGATGCCGTCAGGCCGCGCGGCTTCCGCCAACGCCATCGCATGATAATCGGCATAGCTGCGCTCCGGTGCGATGCCGATCTCGGCGGCGGAAGCGGCCGCATTTTCAGCGTCGGATGACAGCGCGCCAGCCACTAGCGCGATCTGGTCGTCAAGACGCATGGCCAGCCGATGCACCGCGCCGATGAAGGCATTGCGTCCGCCGCCGACCATGCCGACCCTCAGGCGCTTGCCCGCCGACCCATCCGATGTTGCATAGACCATGTTTTCTCCTCCGGGTAGATCATTGGCGACGCGCCAAGCCCCGGCTACCACTTTCGAACACAATTTCCAATTTCCGTATTGTAATACGATTGTGCCACGCTAGCCTGAGATGATGAGTGGGGCGGGCAAATCTTCGCGACGATCTCTCAGCGACGAAGCGGCGACGCGCAAGCGCGGGCGCTCTCTTGCCGCGTTGGGCTATATCCAGCCGCAGACCTATGAGGAACTGCGCGCCGTGCTCTCTTCCGGCACCGTGCATTTCCCCAAGCGGCTGCGTCAGGTGGCGATCTTCATGTGGCAGCATCCGAGCGACGTCGCGCTCGGCACCATCGCGCAGGTGGCCGCGCAGGCGGGCGTACAGCCCTCGACGCTGGTGCGTTTCGCCCAGATCTTCGGCTATTCCGGCTTTTCCGATTTCCAGGGCCTGTTCAAGGAGCACGTCAAGGGCTCCTGGCCGGAAGCGCGCGGCGAGCCGCGCCCCGAGGCCGAGCCCAATGCCGCCATGCATTTCCTGCACGGCATGGTCGGCGCCTCGCAGGCTTCGCTCGGCCGCATCGAGGCCGGCTTCGACGTCCAGAGCTTCGAGACGATGGTGACGCTGCTGGCGGCAGCCGACCTGATCTATGTCATCGGCTCCAAGCGCGCCTTCCCGGTCACCGCCTATCTGTCGCTGACCTTGTCTCAGCAAGGCGTGCGCAACGTGCTGGTCGACAATGTCGGCTCCTCCGCGCTCGACCAGGTCGGCTGCATCGGCGGCCGGGACGCGGTGCTGGCGGTCTCCTTCAGCCCCTACAATTCGATCACGCCCGACCTGGTCGCGGTGGCGCATGAGCGCAAGGCCCGCATCGTCACCATCACCGACAGCACCTTCAGCCCGCTCATCCCCCTGTCGGACAGCTGGCTGGAAGTGGTGGAATCCGACTTCGCCGGCTTCCGCTCGCTGGCAGCCTCGCTGGCGGTCGGCATGGCGCTGGTCCAAGGCGTTGCCGCGCGGCGCGGCACATAAGGCGCCACCGGCACAATTGACTATCGGGAATTGCCGTTCCATATTTTGAAAAATAGAAACTTTGTTCCGGGAGGAGGAATGGAGCTTCATCTCCAAGGCAAGGTCGTGCTGGTCACCGGCGCGACGCAAGGCATCGGCCGCGCCATCGCCGATGCGCTGGCGCGTTCCGGCGCCGGCGGCCTGCTGATCACCGGACGCGACGGCAAACGCGGCGACGCCGTGGCGGCGGAACTGTCGGCCGCCGGCACGCCGACCGTCTTCGTCGCCGCCGACCTCGGAGACGCGAAAACCCCTGCTTTGCTGGCGCAGGCCTGCATCGACCGCTTCGGCCGCATCGACGGCCTCGTCAACGCCGCGGGGCTGACCGACCGCGCCTCCTTCCTCGATGCCGGCCTCGACGACTGGGCGTCGCTGTTCGCGGTCAATGCGCGCGCGCCGTTCTTCCTGATGCAGGCGGCGATCGCCGACATGCGGAAGCGCGGGGAGCCCGGCGCCATCGTCAACATCCTGTCGATCAACGCCCATTGCGGCTCGCCGGAACTCGCCGTCTACTCCGCCACCAAGGGCGCGCTGGCAACGTTGACCAAGAACGCCGCCAACGCCCACCGCTTCGACCGCATCCGCGTCAACGGCATCAATGTCGGCTGGACCGACACGCCGGCCGAACGCGTCATGCAGGCCGAGACGCTGGGCCATGGCCCCGGCTGGCTCGACGCCGCCAACGCCGCGCAGCCTTTCGGCAGGCTGCTCAAGCCGGACGACATCGCCAACCTTGCGGTCTTCCTGCTTTCCGACGCGGCCGGGCCGATGACCGGCGCCGTGATCGACCAGGAACAGTCGGTGATCGGGGCGAACCGGTGAACGCTGCTTCGACATCGCCGGAAACACTGGGGCCGGCCTTGCTGGACCGGCTTCCGGCCGCGGTGCAGACGCCTGGATATGACCGGACAACCCTGGCGCCCGGCATGGCGCATCTCGGCGTCGGCGCCTTCCACCGCAGCCATCAGGCCGAATACACCGATGATTTGCTGGCGCGCCAGTTCGACCGCTGGGGCGTCGTCGGCATCAACATCCGCCCACCCACCCTTGCCGACACCCTCGGCCGCCAAGGCGGGCTCTACACAAGGCTGATCCGCGAAAACAGCCACATCGAGGCGCGTATCATCGGCAGCATCGTCCGCGTGGTGGACAGCCAGGACAGCGCCGCACCGGCGCTCGGCGTGCTCTCCTCATCCGATATCGAACTGGTGACGATGACGGTGACGGAGAAAGGCTATTGCCACATCCCGTCGAGCGGCGCGCTCGATCTCGACCATCCCGACATCGTCCATGATCTCGCCAACCCTCATGCGCCGCGCAGCGTGCCCGGCATCCTTGCGCGGGCGCTGGAAATGCGCCGGGCCACGCATGGCCGGCCGCTGACGCTGCTCTCCTGCGACAACATCCCGGCAAATGGCGTCATCCTGGAAACTGTCGTACGGAGCTTTGCCGAACGGCGCAGCAACGGTCTTGCCGACTGGATCGTGGCCAATGCCGGCTTCCCTTCCGCCATGGTCGACCGCATCGCACCGGCGGTGACGCAGGATGACATCGACAGCGTCGAACAATGGTTCGGCTACCGCGATGCGGCCGTCGCCGTCTGCGAGCCGTTCCGGCAATGGGTGATCGAGCAGAAATTCGCCGGCCGCGTGCCGCGCTGGGACCTGGTCGGCGCAACCTTCGTCGACGACGTCACGCCGTTCGAGCATCTCAAGATGCGGGTGCTGAACGGCGCCCAGACGACGCTCGCCACGCTCGGCGTGCTGGCCGGGCTGGAACATACATCGGATGCCATCGCCCACCCGCTGCTGTCGGCCTTCGTCAGGCGCATGCTGGTCGAGGAGACGCTGCCGACGCTGATGCCGGTGCCCGGCATGGACCCATCGGCCTATATCGAGCAGAGCCTCGGCCGGCTGAAGAACACGGCGATCCGCCACCGCAACCACCAGATCGCCACCGACGGTTCGCAAAAGATCGTCCAGCGCCTGCTCAACCCGATCCGCGACCGCTTGAGCCAGGGCGCCAGCATCGGCCTGCTGTCGGTGCCGGTCGCCGGCTGGATGGCCTATCTCATCCAGGCCTCTGACCGCTTCGGCAAACGCTGGCCGGTGTCGGATCCCTATGCCGGCAAGGTCGCTGATATCGCCGACGCGACCGGGCGCGATGCGCCGGCGCTGGCCTCCGGCATCCTCGCCAGCGACACGATTTTCGACCCAGGTCTCGCCGCGAACCCTGCGTTTCGCGCGGCCGTGACTTCATCGCTGGACGAGCTGCTTTCGGACGATCCGATCGCGGCTGTCCGGCACAGTCTGGAACAAGATGAGATCGCAAGGTTGAAACGATCCAAACAATCGTCATTATGAACATCGGCGGTGAAGACACGGCCAGGGGAGGCACTATGAAACTTGGACTGCTCACCGCGCCATTCGCGGAGACGCCGCTTGGCGAGGTTGCCAACTGGGCAAGCTCGGCCGGCTTCGAGGCGCTGGAAATCGCCTGCTGGCCGAAAACGTCCGGCGCGACCCGCCGCTATGCCGGCACCAGCCATATCGACGCTGCTTCCACCTCGCCCGCGCAGGCCAAGGAAATCGTCGCCTCGCTGGCGGAGAAGAAACTCACCGTTTCCGGCCTCGGATACTACCCGAACCCGCTGCATCCCGATCCGGCCCACCGCGAGGCGGTTATCGGCCATCTGAAGAAGGTGATCGTGCTGGCCGCCAATATGGGACTGCCGGTCGTCAACACCTTCTTCGGCGGCGATGCCGCGAAGCCCGTCGACGTCAACTGGCAGGACGCGCTGAAGGTCTGGCCCGAAATCGTCGCTTTTGCGCGGGGCCACGGCGTGAAGCTTGCCTTCGAGAACTGCCCGATGATCTTCAGCTATGACGAATGGCCGGGCGGGCACAACATCGCCTATTCGCCGCAGGTCTGGCGCCGCATCCTGGAGAGCTGGGGCGGCGATGTCGGCATGAATTTCGACCCCTCGCATCTGGTCTGGCAGATGATCGACCAGGCCCGCTTCATCAGGGAGTTCGGCCCCTACATGCTGCATGTCCACGCCAAGGACCTGATGATTGATCATGATGGTTTGTACGAGCGCGGAATCCTTTCGGCCGGGATAGGCTGGCAGGTGCCGCGCATGCCGGGGCTGGGCGATGTCGACTGGGGCGGCTTCTTCTCCGGCCTCTACCGCGCCGGCTATGACGGATCGGTCATCATCGAACATGAGGACAGGCGGTTTGAAGGCAGCGACGAGCAGGTCAAACGGGGTTTTCTGCTCGCCCGCGACGTTCTGCGGCCCTACGTCAAGTGAGGAAAGCATATCGCCCAAAACTGTCTCGCGGTTTTGGGGCAACGACATGCGGAGGACAACGAGTTGAGCCGCGTGTCTCTCTTTCTGAGCGACTTGGTTCAACGACTTGGAACTGAAACTGAAAAACAATGTGGAGGAAGACTGAAATGAAGAAAATTCTGACCATGGTGCCGCTGCTTGCGGGCGCAGCCTTGCTGGCCTCGGTGGGCGTCTCGTCGGCCGCCGGCAAATACACGATCGGCATTTCCAACACCGTGCAGGGCAATGGCTGGCGCGAGGAAATGGTCTGCGCCATGAAGGCGCAGGCGCTGGCTTCCGGCGAGGTGGCAAAACTCAACATCGCCCACCGCAACACCGATGCCGCCGGCCAGTTGGAGGACATCCGCAACCTGATCAGCGCCAAGGTCGACGCCATCGTCGTCAACCCGGCCGATCCGGCCGGCATCAAGGCGGGCCTGGAGGAAGCCACCAAGGCCGGCATCGTCGTCGTCGCCGTCGACCAGGCGGTCACCGAACCGTCGGCCTACATCATCTCCAACAACCAGGAGGAGTACGCCTATCTCGGCGCCAAATGGCTGTTCCAGCAGATGGGCGGCAAGGGCGAGGTGTTTTACATGCGCGGCGCGGCCGGCGCTTCGGCCGACTCTGATCGTGACAAAGGCTTCAAGAAGGCGCTGGCCGAATTCCCCGACGTGAAGGTGGCGCAGGAAGTCTTCACCGGCTGGCAGCAGGACCAGGCCAAGCAGCAGATCCTCTCCTTCCTGTCGACGGGAACGCCGATCAACGGCATCTGGACGTCCGGCATCGACAACGTCATCGTCGACGCGCTGGTGGAATCGCAGGCGCCGCTGGTGCCGATCGTCGGCGCCGACAATGCCGGCTTCGTCGGCCAGCTGAGCTCGGTCAAGGGCCTGGTGGGTGCTGCCGTCACCAACCCCGGTTCGATCGGCGGCGCGGGCGTCACGCTCGCCCTGCAGATCCTCGACGGCAAGAAGCCGGCGCAGCAGACCGTGCTGGTGCAGCCGCAGCTCTGGGAAAACGCCACCGAGGAAGGCAAGGCCAAGCTGAAGGCCGCCGCCGACCCGTCGCTCAGCCCGGAATGGCCGGTCTCGATCTCGATCCCCGACTGGACGACGTACACGAAGGAGCAGATCGTGGCGTGCAAGGGGCCCGGCGAGTAAGGGCGGGGCTTTCGCTAGCGGACCATCCGTCAGCGCCGCCCCTCACCTGCCTGCCGGCATCCTCTCCCCGTATAGTGACGGGGAGAGGGACGCTGTCGTCGCCGATTTCGCCAATCTTCAACGTTGCAGACCGGCGCCGCAACCAGCTTCTCTCTCCCCGTTTACGGGGGAGAGATGTCCGGCAGGACAGTGAGGGGCGGCGCCGACGTTCGAAATGATTTGAGCACATAAATCGAGACCCAAACCATTTGAGCACCAGCCCCCTCCTCGACGCCACCGGCGTCGCCAAGAACTACGGCGCGGTTGCAGCGCTCCGCAACGCGTCGCTTTCCGTGCTGCCCGGCGAGGTACACGCGCTGATGGGCGCCAATGGCGCGGGCAAGTCGACGCTGGTGAAGATCCTGACCGGGGCGATCTCGGCGAACTCCGGGCGCATCCTGATCCGTGGCGAGGCGCGTGACATACGCTCGCCCGCCGCCGCGCGCCGCGCTGGCCTGCTGCCCGTCTACCAGGAGCCGTCGCTGATCCCCGATCTCGACGTGCTGTCCAATCTCAGGCTGACCGGCACGCCGGTCGAGCCGTTCCGCGCCTGGGTGCGCGAGCTCGGCATTGCCGATCTCGATCTGCGCGACACCGCGCGCGACATTCCACTGGCCGTGCTGCGTGTGCTCGACCTCGCCCGCGCACTGGCCGTCGAGCCCGACGTGCTTTTGCTCGACGAGATGACGGCGGCGCTCCCCGCCAACCTCGCCGAAAAAGTGCTGGAAGTGGTGCGCCGCCAGGGCGATGCGGGGCGCGCCGTGATCTTCATTTCGCACCGTTTCGTCGAGATCTCGGCGCTCTGCGACCGCGCCACCGTGCTGCGCGACGGCGAGACCGTCGGCGTCGTCGACATCGTGCCGGGCGTCGAGGAAAAGATCGTCGAGCTGATGCTCGGCACCCGCATCGTGAAAACACATGTCGCCGCCCGCAGCGCCGCCGAGAAGGCAGCGCCCGCCCCTGCACGTCCACGTCTTTCCGTGCACAATCTGCGCGCCGGCAGCAAGCTCAACGACGTCTCCTTCGATCTCAGGGACGGCGAGGTCGCCGGCGTCGTTGCGCTCGAAGGCCAAGGCCAGGACGAGTTGTTTTCAGCCCTTGCCGGCTCGATCCGCCCTTCGGGCGGCACGATCGAGATCGACGGTTCTCAGGTGAAATTTTCGCACCCGATCGACGCCATCCGTGCCGGCATCGCCTATGTGCCGGGCGACCGTTCGGAAGCGCTCGCCATGCAGCGCTCGGTGCGCGAGAACATCGCCCTGCCCTTTAGTGCGGCGCTGCGCAACTGGGGGCCTATCCCCATGCGCCGCGAGCGCGACACGGTGCTCAGCGCTATCAAGCGCCTGCAGATCGACACCCGCGCCCAAGGCGAGGTGCAGCGCCTGTCCGGCGGCAACCAGCAGAAGGTGACGATCGCCCGCTGGATCGCGGCGGATGCCCGCACCATCCTGTGCTTCGACCCGACGCGCGGCATCGATGTCGGCACCAAGCAGGAGATCTATCATCTGATGCGCGAGCTCGCCGGCAACGGCAAGTCGGTGCTGTTCTACACTTCGGAACTGGAAGAGGTGCAGCGCGTCTGCGACCGCGTCATCGTCATCTTCGGCGGCCGCCTCGTCGACATCTTTCCGGTCGAGGAGGCCGACGAGCCGGCGCTGATGCGCGCCGCCTACGGCCTGCCGCGCGGCACCAAGGCCGATATCGGCATTCTGGCCGACCCCTCGTCGAATTCAACGAATTCGACGGAGGCGAATCCATGAACCACTTCCTGCGCCGCCAAGGCTGGGTCATCGGCCTGTTCGCCCTGCTCATCGTCCTGTTCATCGCCACCAAGATGATCCAGCCCGGCTATGGCAGCGGCGATTTCGGCTCGCTGGCGCGGGCAGTCTTGCCGTATGCCTTCGCGGTGGCAGCCCAAACGGTGGTGGTCATCGCCGGCGGCATCGACCTGTCGGTCGCCGCCATGATGGCGCTGACCAGCGTCACCGCCGCCTCGATGATGGCGGGCGCCTCGGAAGAATACGCGCTGTTCGTCGTGCCCTTCGTGCTCGCCATGGGTCTTGTCCTCGGCGCGCTCAACGGCCTGTTGATCGTCGTCACCCGCGTGCCCGACATCGTCGTGACGCTCGCCATGCTGTTCGTGCTGCAGGGCGCGGCCCTGCTGGTGCTGGACGCGCCGGGCGGTGCGGCCGCCGAATGGCTGAAGGCGCTGATCTCGGGCACGGTGCCGATTTCAGGCCTGCCCGACGCCATCGATGCCTGGGTGCCCAAGGCGCTGCTGGTGCTGATCGTCTGCCTCTGCGTGATCTGGATGCCGCTCAGGCGCTCGCGCCTTGGCCTCTCCATCTACGCCATCGGCTCCAGCGAACTGGCGGCGTTCCGCTCAGGCGTGCCGGTCAAGCGCACCCGCATCATCGCCTATGCGCTGTCTGGCCTGTTCGCCGCCTTTGGCGGCCTGGCGCTGACCATGAGCACCGGCATCGGCGCCCCCATCCCCGGCCCCTATCTGCTGGCCAGCGTCGCCGCGGTGGTGCTGGGCGGCGTCGCCCTCGGCGGCGGCAAGGGCGGCCTGCTCGGCCCCATCGTCGCCGTCTTCGTGCTGCGCCTGGTGCGCACCGACCTGACCCTGCTCGCCATCGACCCCAACGTCACCGCCATCATCGAAGGCGCCATCATGGTGGCGGTGGTGATGTTCGGCGCGTTCATCACGATGCGGGGGCGGCAATGATGGGGAGGCATCGGCGCGCCTTTCTTCCTTCTCCCCTTGTGGGGCCCGAAGGGCGGGCGAGACCGTTGGCTCGCCCCGGGGGTGGCCTCGCGAAGCGAGGTCGGATGAGGGGTGCTCCAGGGAACGCCAACGTTGCATTCCGTCACCCACCCCTCATCCGTCTCGGCGCTGCGCGCCGATCCACCTTCTCCCACAAGGGGAGAAGGGAGAGACGCCCCGCGCCACCCCAATCGCGAGCCACCCCATGAGCACGTCAGCGATCACCCCCGTCCCCTTCGGCCGCCGCATAAAGCGCTTCATGGCCGACCGGCCGCTCGTCCCGCTGATCATCCTGCTCGTCATCCTGGTGGTGAGCCTGCAATTCCTGCGGCCCGGCATCGTCAACGAGCGCTGGATCGCCAACACGATAAAGTTCGCCATTCCGCTGGCGATCCTGGCCGGCTGCCAGACCATGACCATGCTGACCGGCGGCATCGACCTCTCGGTCGGCACGGTGGCGACGATGAGCGCCTTCATCATGGCCACGCAAATCGTCAGCCAGGACCCTTCTATCGCTTTCCTGCTGGCGATGATGCCGGCGGTGCTGATCGGCCTGGTCAACGGCATCGGCGTCGGCGTCTTCCGCGTCCACCCGCTGATCATGACGCTGGGCACAAGCCTGATCGGCACCGGCTGCCTGCAGGTCTACCAGCGCACGGTGATCGCCTCGGGCGCGAAGATCCCCGACTTCCTCGCCTGGCTCGGCACCGGCGTCACCTGGGGCTTTCCCAACGCCCTGTTGCTGTTCATACCGCTGGCCGCACTGATCGTCTTCACGCTGGCCCGCACCGGCTTCGGCCGCCTGCTCTACGCCGTCGGCGACAATGAGCGCGCGACACGCCTGTCGGGCGTGCAGTACTGGCAGGTCATCACCGCGCTCTACGTCACCTCGAGCCTGCTCGCCGGCATAACCGGCCTGCTCTATATCGGCTTGATCAAGGCCCCATCGCTCTCGCTCGCCGAGCCCCTCGTCCTGCCCTCGGTCGCCGCTGCCGTCATCGGCGGCACCTCCATCTTCGGCGGCCGCGGCGGCTACACCGGCACCATCATCGGCGCCCTGATCCTGACCGTGCTGACGACGCTGCTGACGATCTTGCAGATGCCGGAGGGGGCGCGGCGGATATTGTTCGGGCTGATCGTGCTGTTCGTGACGGCGGCTTATCTGAGGATTGTGGAGGAGCGGTAGTTGATGGGTTGACCGGCCGCTTTAGGCCGTCTGCATCGAGAAGCCAGGCTCACTGCGATGTCCCTGCGGTAAGGGTGCTCGCCTGCGCCGGCGGCTTGCCCGGCAGCAATGTCTTCGCGTCAGGTTCGAGGTAGTCCTGTGACAGATCCAACGGATTCCAGTGCACGGAATCGGAGAACAACCCAAAGATATCGCCGCTGGTGAATTGCACCGGGTGGGACGTCGCGGCGAAGAGCGACTCGTCGTATTCGGACGCGATGTCGGCGGGACTGTATCCCATCAGCTCCAGCACGGTAGGAACGATCTGGAAATGGCTCGCCTTGCCGCGATTGGCCGCGGCGCCGGCCGCGAAACGCGCCCTCAGCGCCGGATCGGCGGCATAGGCCATCAACGGAACCAGACCCACGCGCGGATCGGGATTGAAGATGGTGCAGTGGGTCGATTCGCCGACTTTCAGCAGCTGCCCGTGGTCGGAAGTATAGAGCATCGCGGTATTCGAAAGATCGGCTCTCTCGAACAGTTCTTGCATGAAATAATCGACCGACCAGCGGATTGCGTTGCGGTAGGATGCCATGCGTGTCGCAACCGTATCATGGCCGGCCGACGCCACTGTGGGGCCGTAGACCGCTTCCGATGGAGGATATGACCAGTCATAGGGAAAATGCGCGCCGTTCTTGTTGGCGTAGATGAAGACGGGCTGGCTGCCGGCCAGCTCGCCGCGCAGGATCTCAATCAAACGGAGATCGGCGTGGTCCATCGCTACATCGTCTATGAGATAGGTCTTGTCGATGTCATGCTTTTCTCGCGCCGTCATGAAGTTCGTGTTCCCCAGGACGACGACTGCCTTGGCGGTCGACTGCGCGTCGATATACACCGTCCGGTATCCGGCCTTCTTGGCGTACTGCCAGATCGTCGGGTTGGTATTGACGGAATGGGCCAGGTCGCGACGCGACGCCGCGAGGCGCAGTATGGCGTTCGAATAGACGCTGCAATCGCCGCCGGACACGGCGGGACCGAAATTGACGAATTTGCCCGCGAGGGCGGCGATGCGGGGCGTGTGCGAATTGCCAGGCGTCAGATCGACGAAATCCCCGCGAACGCTTTCGTCGATCATCATGACGATGTCGCGGGGCCTGTTCTGCGCTGTGGCGTTCCATGCGACGGAGCGGCGCTCTGGAGCACCTTGTGTCATGATCCGCTCCGCGGCCATCGCGGAAAGAGCCAGCGGAGCGAATTGTTTCGGCATGCCCGAGGAGCCCCCGCCGTCCTTGGCGTAAACCACGGCGGCAATAATCAGGATCGGCAACACGGGCAGCCAGGCCATGCGCCCCATCCATCTCGATAGCCGGGCGCCTTTCGCTGCTGGCGGAACCGAAAGCGACGCCACGCCAAAGGCCATGATCGCGGCGGCGGGCCAGATCAGCCGATCGTAGAAACTGGCGGCCTCGCCGACGGAATTGCGGCTCGCCCAAAGGGAAAGAATATCGAAGACCGACAGATCGGCGTTACTTGCCTTGAAATAGAGCCAGGCTGCCGCGCTCGACAGGGCAAGCGGCACGGCCCAGAGGAGACGTGTGACGAGCCGGGGCTGAAATGCTGCAAACAACAACGCCACTATCGCCAGTCCCCAGATTGCGAGGAATGAGGCCAGCGTGGTGAAGCGCCCGTTGGCAACGAGATTCCCGACCCGATCCCAGAAGTCGAAACTGGTGATCGCCACGAAACCGGCGATCATGATCAATTTGACACATAGGGCGACCACGCCCCAGCGGCTGTGATGTTCGGCCGGAGCCTGATCGGCGCGTTCACCTGCGGCCGGCATGGCGACGCCCCGGGTCTTGGGATGAGTTGACGACAAAGATGCGGCGACCGTTACGTCGGACGTGCATCCGCCTCGAAGACGAACCGCGGACAAGCCACTCGCCCGCCCCTGGAAGAATGCCGTTCAGACGGAGGTCCGGTGACAGACCACCGCTGCGCGTCGGTGCATGGTCTGGTGACCGGTGGTGGGCGACGCGTTCGCAGGCACGGCTTGGTCCGTGCGCCGGCCACTGGCCTGGCATGCCCTGCAGTTCCTGGAACTCCAGCCCTAAAAAGCACCGCCATGTCACACCGGTCGCTTGGTGTCGCATCAGTATTTCACGAGTTCTGACGTTAGCTCTTGATCGGCTCGCAAGGTTGGTCGTCCGCTATGCCCCATTCTCCGCCAGGAAATCATGGTCTTCACCACCTGCCACATGTATGCGGTTGTCCAGCGGCTACGCTACAGGGAGTGAGCTTTGAGAAGCCTAGCCAGCCTGTGATGGCTCAAAGGCCTCTCAGCTTGCCGCTAGCATCTGCTCATATGAAATCCACGGCTTCATTCATTTGAAGGAGACCAGCGTGCATTGGTCTTCGCGATAGCGCATTGCCGGTCACCGTAATTTCTGTCGTCCGGCCCAAGTCGTGCTCACAACTGATGTGTCTCAGCCCGGGCCTGCAGCTTGTCTCCCGCAGCGAGCCAAGCGTCGGTTGATGCCCGGTCTTGCTGCAATACTGGCAGGTCATCACGGCGCTCTGCGTCACCTTGAGCCCGCTCGCCGGCGCCTGCGCGATATCGGCCTGATCAAGGTCCCGTCCTTCGCCGAACCCCTGGTCCTGCCCTCGGTAGCGGCAGCCGTCATCGGCATCTTCGGCGGCCGCGGCGGCTACACCGGCACCGGCGCCCTGACCGTGATGACGACGCTGCTGACGATCCTGCAGATGCCGGAGGGGGCAAGGCGGATTTTGTTCGGGCTGATCGTGCTGTTTGTCACGGCGGCTTATTTGAGGATTGTGGAGGAGCGGTAGAGTGTGGCTGCCTGTGTCCTGAAACGGTCTCCAAACCGTCGCGGAGTGTAGGCTCTGCGCGTGAATCTCCCGACCTACTTCAGAAAGTTTTCGGTGACGCCAATCCCGTTGTGAGCTTTACAAAAGCCTCGTTGGCAATAGGATACAAAATTTTGTATGTTTCTGAAACTCGTCGGCCTAGCTGGCTGAGCAGGGTAAGGGGATGTCGGTGAATGCAAGTTCAACTGAAACAGCTAAACGGATGCTGGAACCTAGGATACGCGCTGCACAAACACACTCTTTCAAGTGTCTATTTGGGCGACGACATATACGGGCATCCTCAGTTCGACACGACGCGGTCTGAACCAGGCGAGGCCCTCTTTAAGCTCAAGTATCGCAGTGATTGGTCGCAGGTCGGCCTGATCGCTGGGCAAATCCAAACCTCGTTGCTGCCGCTTTTCCAGAATGTCGGGCTAATCATTCCTATGCCTGCATCGACTGTCCGGGTTCGCCAGCCGGTCAATGAAATTGCCAACGAGCTCGGGCGACTCACGAATATTCCTGTCTTCGACACCATCGTCGTAAAGGCCGACCCGCCGGAGGGAAGCCCACAGCTCAAGAACATGAATACCAGGGCGGAAAAGGACGCGGCCTTGCAAGGACGGTTTTCTATAAATCCCAGCATAACAAACGAAGGCAGTTGGAACGCTTTGCTGCTCGACGACTTATTTGACACTGGCGCAACTATGGATGCTGTGTGTCAGGCCCTTCGGGCCTACCCAAAAATCGATCAAATCTACACCGCCGCCGTTACATGGAAATAAGCCCATGACCACTGTATTTATCGCAGGATCGATCGCCATCAGCAGACTTCATGAGAGGGTCAAAGCGCGGATCGAGAAAATCGTCGCATCTGACCTAAACGTTGTAGTCGGTGACGCTGACGGCGCAGATTCGTCTATCCAAGAATGCCTTCTTGGATATGGGGCCAAGCGAGTTAAGGTTTATTGCAGCGGCGATCGCCCCCGCAATAATCTTGCCGGGTGGCCTGTTAATAATGTTTATCCAAAGGCACCACCGGGTAGCAGAGCGTTCTATACAGCAAAAGATTTGGAAATGGCTCATGATAGCAATTACGGCCTCATGATTTGGGATTGTAAAAGCACAGGGACGTTGAGCAACGTTATAGAACTAATCAAGGAAGAGAAAAAATCCGTCGTCTTCGTCAACAAAAATAAGGAATTTCTTACTGTAGCTGACGTTGATGGGTTGAGTCATTTGCTCTCATTTATGTCGGACCATGCTCGCGCAAAGGCCGAGGAAAAAATTGGGCTTTCCTCGAAAATCGCAGCCATTTCACAACAGCAGCTCTCTCTGGTGACTAAGGAAGATCAATCCAAGCAAAAGTCGAGTGAGACCATTGTGCCTGTAGCGGAAAATTCAGATTCGGCCCACGCAGCAAACATGAAGCTAAGGTCTACTTTGATGGAGGCCATCGAAAAACATGTTAAGGCGCAGGGATGGACGCAAGCAGAGGCTGCACGCAGGCTAGGCGTTACACAGCCGCGCATTTCCGACCTCTTGCGTCACAAGACTGGAGTATTTGGTCTCGATTCGCTTGTTAACATGGTGGCCGCAGCTGGCCTGCACATCGAAGTGCGCGTGGCCGCATGACCCAATTCCTGCTGCTGAAATAGCGGAGCGAAGCAGCTTGGCGACCAGGCGACCGTCTGCATCTCGCTCTCGTCACATCAGCGCACCTGCACGTCACAGATGACAGACCGCTATTGTCGTCACTGGTCATGCGTCCGACCATTGGAGCGATGAATTTCATGTCGCAATGATCGCGCTAACTTCAGCCAACAGAAGCGGCGAGAGGCCAAGACTATCAGGTGGTCGGGTCCTTAACCATTGAAGGGCGGTTGCGACGTCGAGATCCTTCCTGGCAGAAAGCTCGTTGAGCTTCATCGCGGTAACTCGTGATAGCCCGAGCGCAATGAAGCTGATCATTGTTTTGTCGGATGCTCCGACTTCTAAATAGAGAGGAAGCGACGGTATACTCGCTACGAGGTCGACCATTCCTGCGCTGTCGAGCGCATATACTAGGAGAGCGCTGTAGCAGCCAAACAAGCGAACCGCCTGAAACCGAATTTCGGTTTCGATCAGATCGAGCGTGTTGCGAATGATGGTCTGCGGGGCCTTCCTGGTGTCACGTTTGATTTGTTCATCGATGATCTGCGGAAGGGCTAATCCTCGCATCCATTTGAGCGCCATAAGAGCGTGAAAACGGTGTAAACCTTTTGACGTGTCGATACCAAGAATGATCTCATGGCAAAGTTCCAGAATATCCGCGTATGACTGGAACGCTTCGCTTTCACGCGGATGTCGCGGAATGAGAGTCTTCGCCGCGTCGACGCCTTGGCCAATAATCACCTTGAGACGGTTAAAGAGACGCTGCTGTTTGTGCGCCGAAATGTTGGGCGTCCGGCGCAATATCTCGGCCGGAATGGACACCATCGCTTCGGCCGCGACTAGCGCGGCTGACAAGACTTGAGCCTCAGGACCGTCTGCGGCAATTCCAATTCGTGCAAACGTGGTCGAAAGTTCGCCGCGCTTGTGATCGAAATAGAGGCGACCGAAGGCCGTCTCAAGATCGGGCTGATCTCTCAGACCGGCTGCTACCTGATCGACAATGACAGTGACGAGCTGCGCCTCATGCTCCCTCACGCTGGTCTCAATAGCTGGGACGACGATGGAATCCTTCGGACCGTCTAGAGGTTTCTTTTTCCAATTGGCGTAGTCGATGAGAAAGATATTGCCTTGGAATTCGCGTCGCAGCCTACCGGCACGGCCGGAGAGGTTCCAAAAATCGGTGGATTCAAGTGCGTTGGTACGCCCTTTCTCTGGCGCATACATGAAAATGTTCTTGGCAGGCAGATTGACGCCTTGAAGGAGCGTACTTGTGCATACGAGATAGTCGATGTGACCCGAAGAAACAGCCGCTTCCACGGCTCGGCGAAGCTGGGTCGGGATGTTCGAATAGTGGAAAGCGATGCCCCGTTTGACGCATTCCACGAGGACATAATTCGGGTGAACCGCCTCTTTGGCAAGCTCGGCCAAAGCTAGTTGTTCCTCGGTGGGCTCCCGATCGGAGAAAAGGTCCGCCAGCTGAATCGCTATCTTCTCTGCTTCTGCGGCACCATTCGCATAAACGATGTTCGATTGGCCGAGTCCAAGCCGAGCGGCAACGTGGACCAGTTTCTCCACGCGACTCGCAATCGTTTGATCCAGCTGGAGACTGATTACTTCGACAGGCGCTGCAGACCCGTCGCCGACGGTATGGATAACTATCCGGCCCTTGGTCACAGAGTCGATTTTCAAAGTGAGAAAATTCTGCGCAACAGTGGGTTCAACCGACGCGAACTCGACCACGTTTGGCAGACCAAACAGTCGAGCGAAGACCCCAAGGTTTCGAATGCTGGGGCTAGCAAAAAGGATCTGGGTCTCAGGATTGCGCGAGAGTAAGTCGTCAATGACCCATTGAAGGAGCACCCCGCGAGCTCCGTCGGCGATGGAGTGAGCCTCATCGACCACCACCACATGCATATTGAAATCCGGGTGGGCCGCAAGCGCGAGCTGAACGCGCTCCTGCGTCATGACGTAAATCGCCCGAGTTGGAAGTGCAGTTTCCGCGTCGATCGGGATAGTGACGATGTCCGGAATGTGGCCGGCGAAGCCTTTGAATTGAGCAGTCAGATCCTCTGCGACTTGGCCGATCAGTGCGCGCGTGGGCACGAGATACACAATGGATTGAGGGCGGACCGCAGCGAAAAGCGATGTCAGGTAATTTTGTAGGACAAAGGATTTTCCGGCCGACGTCGGTGCGGCCAATGCAATCCGTCTTCTGGTTACAAGGCTAGTCCATAACTCGTGCTGAAAATCCGTGAGGTAGATCTTCTGCTGATTGACGGCGATTCTGCGCCCATCGGCAGAGGCAATCTCTTCGGTGACTAGAACCAGTGGCAGTGACGCTTGGGCACCAGCAACTTCCGAACGCGTGCTGAACGACGGAAAATTCCCAAGCCGCGCTAGGACAACACGGAGCGCTTGGTCCAATGGGAGTTTCGACGCGCCAAAAAGCTCATACGTGCAGGTCGCCACGCGGAATGCTGCCTTTCGATGCCGCTGGTCGCTCGAGCAAGCAAGAATCGCAGCTGCGCGAATAAGCTTGCTCGCTTCGTCCGCGGTGACCGCGATCTCTTCCGTCCCTAGTTCTTTGCGTAGCCACGCTAACTCTATGCGGCGCGATGCCTCGTGAAATTTCGCGTTGGCCCAAACCTTCTCGATCAGCTCCAAGGTCATGACTTCCAGCCGATCTTTGCTTGAAACAGATCACGCAGTTCCTGGACAGAAGGCACTGGGAAGAAGAAAATCTCTATGGGGCGGTTGGCGAGGTTTGCTGCCGTGATGGTCCCTGCCAGCTTGGGCGCCAACTCCTTCAACTTCGCTTCTGCGAGTTTTATGAACTCCGCGTCGACCTTCTCGGGTTGCGTCGACGCCAGTGCGTGAAAAGCATCAAAATTGAAACCAAGCAGACAGGTCGTCACGTCATGGCGTTCATTGTATGCGTCGTCGTAAGGATCAAGGTACTTCAGGACGGCCGATTTGCTTGTGTCATCAAGACCGGAAAAATCGATATAACGCTGCACAAGTTCAATCTCGTGCTGCAGCTTAGCAGGCTCCAACGCTTCTGCTATAGATGAAATTGCTGCAGTAATCGCGTCGCCAACGTCGGAGTAGAGTTTCGACTCGCCCCAATACAAGAGCAGCCGTGATTGCTCGGCGGAATAGCGCACGTGGATACCATCCGAACCATGGATAGGCATCTCTCGGTTGGTCTTTAGGGACATTTTCGCAACCAACTGCGGTGCGTCCAAAATCCACTCAGTCAAGAGGTACAAGAGCAGTTCGCCGGCTTCGCCGTTTCGGTTGGTCGCTTCATTGGCGCGTTTGAAAAGAGCCTTGGCGGATTCCGAAAGCTGCGAGACTTTGAGTTTGAAATCGTCCACACTCACCTTGCCGTAGAGGTCATCGACGGCCTTAACATCGGATCGCGGCAGCGCGAACGATGTTAGAAAGTGAGCGACAGCATCAACGAGTTCATGAATGGTAGCCTTTCCTTGCCGCAACGCTGGAAAATGCAATCTCAGGACTACACCTTCACATTCGCATTTGACTGTGTGATCAAGTGCCCGAAGGCGTGGCAATAATTTCGAGTAATCACGCCGCAGACCTGCAAGAGCGACCTCCAAATCCAACGCCTCATACTCTGCATTCTTGCCTAGCGTCACGTCGTCCCGCATATCAATTTAATGAATTCGCGCACGTTGGGGCCTAGTTAACACCAAAGGCAAGTGGGCGACGTCAATTTAATGTTGCATAAAGGTCAAGATCCGGCCACGTCACGATGACAGCATAGGTTTTGAAAATTGGATGCTTTGGTCTGCCGAGTCTATCCCGGTCAGCGATCACCTTGCTAAACTGCCGCGAAAGCAGGATGGCGGCGAATGAGGCGACACCCCACCCTCACCCACCCCTCACCATCCCCCCAATCCCCTCCAGTAGCACCCCCTGCTCCCCCACCCAGAACCAGTGGTCCTCCCCCTCCACCTCGACAAACCGCGCCCCCGCTATCCGCGCCGCCAGGTACCGCCCGGCCTCCACCCGCACCGCCCGGTCACCCCGGCGGTGCAGCACCAGCGTTGGCGCCCTGACTTTTGACAGCAGCGGGCGGACGTCGGCGTCGCGCAGTGCCTGCAGCAGGCCGGCGACGGCGCCGGGGCTGGAGGCGGCCCTGAGCAGGCCGGCCCACCAGGCGCGGGCATGGCGGTCGGAGGCGAGGCTGGGCGCGAAGGTTTCGATTTCGGCCGGGCCGCCCCAGCCGGCGAGCAGGCGCTGTTGCCACAGGTCATATTGCGCCGCTGTCAGCGCGAAGGGATAGTCGGGCGCGCGGCTGCCCTTGGCGAGCGAGCCCCAGAGCACCAGGCCGGTCAGGCGGCCAGGGTGGTCGACGGCAAAGCGGATGCAGCCCGGCCCGCCTTCCGAGGCGCCGACCAGCAGGGCTTTGCGGCTGCCGGCCGCATCCATCACCGCCAGAATGTCACGCGCGGTGGCCTCGACGGTCGGGCGGGCGCCGACGCGGTCGGACAGGCCCATGCCGCGCCGGTCGAACAGGATCAGCCGGCCGAGCCGCGACGCGGCATTGAGCCAGGCGCGGCAGCTCCTGTCTTCCCAGATGCGCTCGACATGCGAGATGAAGCCGGGCACCAGCACTATGTCGGCCGGGCCGCTGCCTATGGTCTGGTAGGCGATATGGATGCCGTCCACGGCGACATAGCGGGTTCTGGGCATCTCCGGTTCGGCATTGCCCGCGCGCAGCAACGCCAGCGTGGCGGGGTCCGGCGCCACGCCAAGCTCCTCGCGCAGCAGCCGCACGCAGATCTCGCCCTGGCGCTCGGCCGCCGCCCGGTCGCCGGCGGCGAGATGGGCGCGGATCAGGTGGCGGTGCGCGCTTTCGCTCAACGGGTCGAGGGCGGCAAGGCGCGTGGCGTGCAGCACGGCGCCGCGCGCATCGCCCCCGGCGATCCTGGCTTCCACCAGCCGCTCCAGCGCCTGCACCAGCCGGCTGCGCAAGGCCTCGCGGCGGAAGAACACCCATTCCTCGAATTCGGGACAATCCGGCAGCGCGAAGCCGGCGAGATAGTCGCCGGTGTAGAGGCCGGCGGCCTCGTCGAGAAGCCCGGCATCGCAGGCATGCTCGAAGGCGATTGCGTCGGCCTCGACCAGGAGCCCCGGGCGCAGGCTGAGCGATGCCGCGCTGGCTGAAACGACCTCCTCGCCGAACGCGATGCGGATCTTGTAGAGCGTGCGCCGCAGGCGGGCGCGGGCGGCTTCCGCGTCGGCCTCGGGCCACAGCAGCGTGGCGGCGACGTCGCGCGCTACGGGTCCGCCGGCCTCGGCCAGGTAGATGACAAGCGCCGCCGCCTTGCGCAAGGCAAGCTCTATGCGCCGCCCGTCCAGCCGGAACTCCGGAAAACCCAGAAGCCTGAGTTGTATCAGTTCCATCGATCCGCACGCGGCCGCGCAAGGAGAGGACGTTGAGGGGACGCCGGCCTTCTATCCATCCCCCCGGTTTCGCGCCGATCCGGCCCGATCAACTCCCTTGGAGCGAGAAATGTCACCGGTCAATACATCAAGCCATCGCACACCAGAACGGCTCACCTTGGGCGCCAGCACCCGGCATGGAGGCTGAACCATGTGCCAGACCTGCCTTTCCTGGTATGCGCGCTGCGTCGCCCCCTATTTCGTCCATGCCGGCTGTTCGGCCGGCGCCTTCACGCAAATGCGCAGGCGCCTCATCCCGAGGGCTGAAGGTGTCGTCGTCGAGGTCGGCTTCGGCTCCGGCCTCAACCTGCCCTATTACGACGCCGCCCGGGTCGAGCGGCTGGTCGGCATCGACCCCGACGGCACCATGCTCGGCCTCGCCGCGCCGAAGAGCAGCACCTCGCCATTCCCGGTCGAATGCATCCGCGCCGGCGGCGAAAGCCTGCCTTTGGCCGACGGCATCGCCGACACGGTGGTCGTCACCTATGCCTTCTGCACCATTCCGGACCCCGAGGCGGCGCTGAGCGAAATCCGCCGCGTCCTGAAGGCGACGGGCCGGCTCATCTTCATCGAGCACGGCCAGGCCGAGGGGCCGCGCCACCGGCGCTGGCAGGAGCGGCTGAACCGGCTGTGGGGATCGATTGCCGGCGGCTGCCACCTCAACCGCGATCCGCTGCGCCTGATCGGTAGCGCAGGCTTTCGCCTGCTCGAGGTGCAGCACAGCCGCTTCCCCCTGCCCCTGTGGCAGTTGGGCAGCCACCACGCCGGCATCGCGGCGGCTGGCTGACGGGGGCGTTTGCCCGTGCGTCGACGTCGCGCCCGGAGCTGCGAGCGTCTAGCCGCTCACAGCGCCAGGCTCCCCTGCTCCGCCTCCTCGGCATTGGGATCGCCGGGGGCCGTGGCCCAGGCGAGTTCGACCAGCGTCACGGTGCGCTTTCCCGTGCCGTCGATCTGGCACACGATGAGGCCTTGTTCCTCGATATAGGTCAGGAGACGGCGCGCGCGGCGCAGCGAGTGCGAACCGTAGGCGCGGGCGATCGCGGCATCGCTCGGACACGGCCAGCCTTCCTTGGCGGCACGCGCGATCATCATGAACACGCCCTGCATGTCGTCGGGCAGCAGCGAGGCGCGCACGGAAACATCGCGCCACGCATCGTCCTGCGTGGTTTCGGAGCCGAGGCCGGCGCGGGCGCGCGTCAGCATGCGGCGGAATTCGGCGAGGTCCGGCACCACCGAGGCCAGGCCCTCGATGCGGCAGCGCACCACGAACTCCTGGTAGAGCACGCCGATGACGCGGAAACCCGCGTCGGGCTGCGCCAGGATGGCGCGCAGCACGCGGTCGACCCGCTCGCGCCGCTCCGCCAAATCCTCGGCGCTGATTTGCGGTTCCGGCGGTTCGGGGCGGATTTCCAGCGCCGCAGACTTTGCCGCCATCAGCTGGTCGAGCAGGTCCGGCGAGGCCACCCGGCGCGGCGTGCGCACCGTCTCGGGCGGCGGCGCCGCCAGGATGATCGCGCGGGCATCCTCAAGTGCGGCCTCCGGCATCGCCATCAGCCGTGGCGTGCCGTTGCGCGGGCTGGTGTCGGTCGGGCCGATGCGTAGGCCGAGCGGCCGGCGCGACAGCGCCGGTCCCAGCGCCATGAACTGCCCCCGCTCCAGATCGCGGAACGCTTCCGCCTGCCGCCGCTCCATGCCGAGCAGATCGGCGGCGCGCGCCATGTCGATGTCGAGGAAGGTGCGGCCCATGAGGAAATTCGAGGCTTCCGCCGCGACATTCTTGGCGAGCTTGGCCAGACGCTGCGTGGCGATGATGCCGGCCAGCCCCCGCTTGCGGCCGCGGCACATCAGGTTGGTCATGGCGCCGAGCGAGAGTTTGCGCGCCTCGTCGGAAACCTCGCCGGCCACCGCCGGCGCGAACAGCTGCGCCTCGTCCACCACCACCAGCATCGGGTACCAGTGGTCGCGGGCGACCTCGAACAGCCCGCCGAGGAAGGCCGCGGCGCGCCGCATCTGGTTCTCGGCGTCGAGCCCTTCGAGGTTCAGCACGGTGGAGACGCGGTGGATGCGCGCCCGCTCGCCGGCCGCCTGCAGGCCGCGCTCGGTATGCTCCTCGGCATCGATCACCAGATGGCCGTAGCGCTCGCCGAGCGAGACGAAGTCGCCTTCGGGGTCGATGATGGTCTGCTGCACCCAGGGCGCGCTCTGCTCGAGCAGGCGGCGCAACAGATGCGACTTGCCGGATCCCGAATTGCCCTGCACCAGAAGGCGGGTCGCCAGCAGTTCCTCGAGATCGAGGTTTGCTGGGGCGCCCGCCGTGGTGTGTCCCATCTCGATCGCAACGGTCATGTCTCGACTCAAAAAGGTCTCCTGCGCGGCATGGGGCTTAGCAACCCAGGTGCTGCCCGTCGAGCACCGATGGCCGGCCGGCGGGTGTTGCGCACAGTTGTGAAGGACGGTGAAGGGGCCGCGAGAGCCGCCGCCCCTGTGGATAGTAACTTGTTGTTCACCATGGGCCGGCGTTGCGGTTGCGGATGCCGGCCATCCGCTTAGCCTGACCTTGCATCACGCCCCAACGGGATGCACCCCAACGCCCCCAAATGGCGGCCGGCGTCTTCAAGTTTCGTTTCTGTATGCGCCGGTCGTCAGTTTTTTCCGTTACAGCGTCGCGCTTTGCGGCGGCACCGGCGCCAGGGGCGGCGCATCCAGCCCCTCGAACGGGTCGCGCCACGCGTCGATGGCTTCGAGCCGGCGATACCAGCTGAAGAGCGCGGGATAGTCGCCGAGCGGCAGGCGGGCGGCATCGTTGAAGGGCAGGAAAGCCGCCATGCGGAAATCGGCATAGGAAAGCGACGTCCCGACCAGCCATTGCCGGTCGGCCAGCTCCGCCTCCAGGATCGCGGCCCCCTTGTGGAACTCTTCCAGCCCCTCGCGGACCTTTTCCTCGTCGATCGGCCCGATGCCATAGCGCTGCTTGGTGCCGCGCTCGAAATGCACGGCGTCGCAGGCCCGCATGAAATTCTCCTTGCCCCAACTCAGCCAGCGGATCATGTCGGGTTCGTCCTCGCCGCTGCGCCAGAAGTCGGAACGCGCCGTGCGCGACAGGAGGCAGGCAATGGCGTCGGCCTCCCACAGGCTGCCGCCCGGCCATGCGAGGATGGGAATGGAAAGGTTGGGGTTGAGCGCCCGGAATCGCTCCGCTTGCCCCGGCGCAAAGGGTGACGCGAATTCGAAAGTCACCGGCGCATCGAGGTGACGCGCCACCGCGACCGCCAGGCGCGGATTGGGATTGCGGCTGAAATACAGTTTCATTCCGCCCGCGGCCGCCTCGACCTTGTCATTCATGAATGCCTCTCTCCTCGTCCTGGCGAACATGCCAGATCAAGGGCGCGGCCGGCAGGTGCAATCCGACAAAGTGTGGGTTGACCACCATCGATGGCGAGGCGACACTTCATCTCGCACCAAGGCAGGAGGAATTGCGATGGACGAGCCCGAACGGTGGCGCCACATGTCGACGGCGCCCAAGGACGGCAGCCGGATCCTGGTCACGGTCCGTCCCTCCGAACAGGGGCCGGCCGAAGTCGACCTCGCCTACTGGTCGCGCGGCGACCAGTTCGCCGGTGAAGGCTGGCGCGCGTCCGACTCCTCGCCCGGCCGCGTCGTCGAATATGCCGAGCCGGAGCTGAAATGCTGGATGCCCCTGCCCTCGGCCAACCTCAGCCGCGGCGGCTCGATGCCGGCGCCGTGGGAAGGCGACGACGCCCAGCAACTGGATGGGTCCGGGATTTAGCGGCGCCACAAGCCACTTTAGTGCAACATCTTACGGCTGCCGGAGTTTCCGGCCGCTGCGGCGCGGTTCGGCCTCAATGGTCGTGACGCGGCGATGGGACGGCGGAAGTGAAGCGGCCCGCCCGCACGACACGTGCGACCAGCGCGCACCAGCGGATCGCCGTTTCCCCGGGATCGAACCGGTGGACCGCCGATGCCCGCCAGGCCTGCTGCCTCTCAAGATAATGCGCGAGCGCAAGATCATGCCGCAGCGGCGCTACCTCGCCGGAATTTTCCCTGGGTTCATCGTGCCAGGTGGGCCAGTCGGTCGCATTTAGGGGCAGCATGACATCCTCCCGATACAAGGCTGTTGATCCCCAGCCTTCTCCTCCACCGCCGTGAGATACGCGTTGGAACAAGCGTGATGGATTCGTGAAAAGCGCCGCGTCGGCAAAATCCCGGTTGAAATGGGGGCAGCTACGGGAAAGGATCATCGCAAAGTTGTGGCGGATCCGATGGCGCACCATCACCTCAACCTGCTCGGTGGTTTCGACTTTGCCGGCGATGCGCGGGCAGTGCCGGTTCTCAGCCGCAAGGCGCGCGCCATGGTGGCCTATCTCGCCTTGCAGTCGCGACATTCGCAGTCACGCGAGAAGCTTGCGACACTGCTTTGGGGCGTCAACAGCGAGGCACAGGCCAGAACGAGCCTCAGGCAGGCGGTGTCGGCCGTGAGGAAGGCCATGCAGGCGTCCGGCGGTCGCTTCCTTACCGACGGTGACAACGTCGCCCTCCATCTCGATGAACTTGATTTCGATGTCGCCCGGTTCGAGGCATTGGCCGCCAGTTCAATGGCTGACGATCTCGAACAGGCGCTTCTCGTCTATCGAGGCGACCTGCTCGAAGGCTTCGGGCTGAAGGAAGAGCCCTTCGAAGATTGGCTGCGGGTCGAGCGCGAACGCCTGAGGGCGATAGCGGTCGCGGCGCTGGACAGGCTCGTTGCGCATTACTCGGCGGTCGATCCGGCATCCTGCGTCCGCGCGGCGACGCGTCTGCTGACCATGGAGCCCCTGCGGGAAGACATCCACCGCGCTCTCATGCGAGCCTTTGCGGCCCAGGGCCGGATCAATCTTGCGCTGAGGCAATATGAAAATTGCCGTGGCGTGCTGCAGCGCGGGCTCAACCTGCAGCCCGAGCCCGAAACCCGTTCCCTCTACGAAGAGTTGCGAACGCGCCGCATGGCGCCGCAAGCGCGGTCCAAGACGGCAGGCCCGGCCCCTCCTGTCGGAGCGATATCACCACCAGCGCCAGCCCATGCCGGCGAGCGGCAGCAGGCTTCGACCCACTATGTCAAATCGGCGGGGACCAACATCGCCTATCAGGTAACCGGCGATGGAGCGATCGACCTGATCTATGTTCCTGGATGGGTTTCCAACCTCGATCTTGCCTGGTCGTCGCGGCGGCTTTCGCATCTGCTTCATCGTCTCGGCACCTTTTCGCGCCTGATCCGCATGGATAAGCGCGGCACAGGGTTGTCAGACCGCAGCGTTGGTTTGCCGACCCTTGAGGAACGAATGGAAGACATGCGGGCGGTGCTGGATGCGGTCGGCTCGAAGCGTACGGTTCTGTTCGGCAGCTCCGAAGGCGGCCCCATGTGCATGCTGTTCGCGGCGACCTATCCCGAGCGCACCGCGGCACTTGTGCTCAACGGAACCTATGCCAGGGGCAGGTGGTCGAAGGATTACCCATGGGCAAGGACAAGCCAGCAGGTGGAAGAAGACCTGGCCGCCGTCGAGAGACAATGGGGCGAGCCTGCGGACATGAGCAATGCGGCACCCAGCCTGATGAATGACAGCTACGAGAGAGAATGGTTCGCAGCCTACCTCAGGAATTCGGCCTCGCCCGCCGAAGCCATCGCGCTCTGGCGCTGGGGCACGGAAATCGACATCCGTGACATTCTGCCTACCATTCATGTTCCCGCACTGATCGTGCAGACGAGCGGCGACCGCTGGGTAAAACCTGAAGAAGGGCGCTACCTGGCGACGCACATCGAAGGCGCCAGATACATCGAACTCGCCGGACGCGACCATGTGATCTGGGGCGAGAATTCCGATCGTCTCGTCGACGAGATCCAATCCTTCGTTACCGGCGCCCTGCCGGTGGCACCAGGCGAACGGGTCCTGGTGTCGGTTCTGCTGCTGGAGATGGGTAACCCGCCCTCCTGTGGCGGCGCGGATACTGCCGAACGCCAGGCTGAAGAGATCCGCGCCGAATTGCTCACTGCCGAAGGCAGGCAGATCAGGCACTCGGAAAATGGATTTCTCGCCGTGTTCCAGAGGCCGACCCGGTCGATCCAGTGCGCCGTCGCGATCCGTCATCGCCTGCGGCGATCCGGTATCGATGTCCGCTGCGCGGTCCATACCGGTGAATGCGAAGAGCGCGGCGACGATCTGACCGGGATCGCGATCGAGCTCGCGGCGCGGCTGCTCGATCACGCCGAACCGGGCGACATCATCGCGTCGCGAACCGTGCGCGATCTCGTCGTCGGCTCCAGCCTGATATTCCAGGAGCGGGGCGAGATGGAAGCGAGCGGCATGCCGGGCGCGCTTTCGTTCTACAGGGTCAGCGAATCGCCTTCAGATCCCGGGGGAGAACATGCCCTCCCCCGGTGGGAGAGGGCACGCGACCCTTAGAACAGGAACGACGCCGTGGCCGGGTTCGGGCCGTCGCGGCCGTCGGCCGAATCCATGCCGGCGATCGTCTTCAGGTCCTGCGCGTCCAGTTCGAAATCGAAGACGTCGAAATTGGCCGCGATGCGGTCCTGGCGCACCGACTTGGGGATGACGATCAGCCCTTGCTGGAGGTGCCAGCGGATGATCGTCTGCGCCGCGGATTTGCCGTGCTTGCGGGCAATGCCGGCGATCGTCGGGTCGCCGAGCAGCCGGCCGCTGCCCAGCGGGCTCCAGCTTTCGGTTTGGATATTGTGCGTGGCATGAAATTCCCTGAGCGCGCTTTGCTGGAAGCGCGGATGCAGCTCGATCTGGTTGGCCACCGGGACCACGCCGGTCTCGCCGATGATGCGCTCCAGATGGTCCCTGTTGAAATTCGAAACGCCGATCGACTTGATGCGGCCGGCCTGCTTCAGCTCGATCAGCGTCTTCCAGGCCTCGACATATTTGTCGCGGCTGGGCACCGGCCAGTGGATCAGGAACAGGTCGATCTGCTCGATGCCGAGTTTTTCCATCGTGTCGTCGAAAGCGCGCCTCGCCGCGTCGCGTTCATGAGCGCCGTTGCGCAGTTTCGAGGTGATGTACAGCGCGCTTCGCGGCACATCGGCGGCGCGGATCGCCTCGCCGACGCCCTCCTCGTTCTGGTAGCCCTGCGCGGTGTCGATCAGCCGGTAGCCGGCCTTGATCGCCCAGCCCACCACATCGGCGGTGATGCCGTGATCGACCTGCCACACGCCAAGGCCAAGCTGCGGAATGGTGGTGCCGTCGTTCAACGTGATCTGTTCGGCCATGGTCGGGTCCTTTGCGAAGAGATGTCCGGGCGGTCGCCCAACCCAGCCTATCTAGGCACGCGCCGGGGCGACGGCCAGCCGCCTGCGGATAATTTCGCCGGCGACTTCCTGGACCTGATGTCTTCGTTAGAGGAGCCCGCTCATTTCGGCCGGCGCACCGCCCGCACCACTGGGGTGGATGTGCTGCCGCAATAGAGGCGGTCGCCGCCATCGGATTCCAGCCCCGAGACGGTCATGCCGGCCGGCAGGTCGAGCCGCTCCAGGAGCTTGCCGGTCTTGGGGTCGACGCGGCGCAGATCGCTCTCGTCGCCTTCCCAGGTGCCGTGCCACAACTCGCCATCCACCCAGGTCACGCCGGTGACGAAGCGGCTGGATTCGACGGTGCGCAGGATTTTCCCGGTCACGGGATCGATCTGGTGGATCTTGCGCTCGCGGTACTGCCCCACCCAGAGCGTGCCTTCGGCCCAGGTCAGCCCGGAATCGCGGCCGCCGCCGGGCGCCGGGATCGTGGCGAGGACCGCGCCGGTATCGGGATCGATCTTCTGGATCCGATCATTGGCGAGCTGGAAGAAATGCCGGCCGTCAAAGGCGGTTCCGGCATGTGCCGCGACATCGATCGAACGCAGCGCCTGCCCGCTTTGCGGATCGAAGGCGTTCAGCCGGTCGCCAGAGGCAAACCAGACGTTCTCGCCGTCAAAGCTCACCCCATGGATCCGCTCCACGCCGGGAAAAGGGCCATATTCGCGCAGGATTTCGGCCGGTGAATGTTTCATGTCTTGATCCTCGATTGTGGTCATCCACCCTTCCTAACTGCTTGGCAGCGGCGCCGGGAGTAACAAGGTGGTCGTGAATCCGGCCACCGGCGGCGTCATCCAGCGGCGCGCCCGGCCGTGGCCGAAAGACTGCACCTTGCCGGCCTCGGCGAGCGGCTCAAGCGCCCGCTGCACGCTGCGCTGGCCGGTTCCGAGCGCCAGCGCGAGCGCCGAGCTCGACCAGGCTTCGCCGTCCGCCAGCAAGGCCAGTACGGCGGCATGGCGTTCCTCGATCGGCCGCGCCAGCACCATCACCGCACGCGCCTGGCGCGGCGCCAGCGTGAAGCCGCGCTTGGTGGCGCTGATGTCGGCCAGCGCGGCGAGCTCGGCGCGCAGCCGGCCGATCTCGACGCGCAGCCGCGCCCGGTGCGATTCATCGGCATGCTTGCCGCCAAAGGCCCGCGCCACGAGCTCCTCGCGCGAGACATCCCCGGGCCAGGCTTCAGCGAGCGCCCGCGCCAGCGCGAACAGCACCGGCCGGCTCGCCAGCGAGACAGTCCTGTCCCCGGCACGCACCGTGTAGCGAAAGGCATCGACGACCAGCGCCGGCGATGCCTGCAGCGCCTCCACCTCTTCGAGCAGCAGCGGCCGCTCCGTGCCTTGCGTGATCAGACGCGCCGCCGGCGTCTCCAGCGCGAGCGATGCGGTGGCGACCTCCGCCATGAGGCCTGGAATGCCCGCCTGCCGGGCGGCGTTGCGCGCCCATTCCAGTGCTGCGCGCGCCGGCCGGGTCCTGAGCCGCCGCATGGCGATGCCGGCCACGGCGAGCTCATGCGCGGCCCGCGCGGCCGGCGGCAGCGGCGTAGGGTCGAGCCCGGTCAGCACATGCTCTGCCTCGTCGAGCCTGCCGATCAGCAGCAGGCGCCGCACCTTGAGGTGGCCGGCATGCGCCGCGTTCAGCCGGTCGCCATGCTTTTCCAGCGTCGTGCGCGCCGCGTCGAGCGCCTTGGCCGGCCAGCCCAGATCCCGCGAGACCAGCGCGATCTCGGCCTCGGCGACGACGCATCTGGCGCGCGCGACAGCCTCTTTCGGGCTGAACGCGCGGGCCGCCCGCCGCAAGAGCAACTTGGCGCGATCGAAATCGCCGAGCTGCGCCATGGCGATGCCGCGCAGCGCCAGCGCCGGCGCGTCCTCGCGCAGAGCGACACGATCGAGCGCGCCCAGCGGATCGCCCGCCGCCAGCGCCAGCGCCGCCGCGGTGATCAGCGAGTCCATTCAAATCCCGTCACACTTGTAACTCCCACCCCGGCACATCAGCGCCCTAACTTAAATCACCATCGCCGGTCAGCAAGCCGCGATGGCCCGATGGCGACCTAGCCATGTGGCTGAGGCCGCCATCGGCACCGTTGACGCCAATTCCGGCGCTCGCTAGCCTGAGCATCTCAGGTATTAATAGTAAGCATCTCATTAGGGATAGTTGAAAATGCCTGCAACCGACAATCTCGAACACATCGCACGGCTCCGCCACCCCTGCTGCGCCGGGCCGGACGATTCAAATCCCGTCGCAGATGTAACTCACGCCTCCCCGCTTCACCGCACTAGCCTGGCTCCCAAGGCGATCACAGGCCGCGTCGGCAGCATGACTGAAAAAGGAGAAGACCAATGACCAAGCACATGACGATGAAGACCCCGCCGGTCGTTTCCCGGCAGGAATGGGACGCCGCCCGCGAAAAGATGCTGGTGAAGGAAAAGGCGACGCTGCGCGCCAAGGACGCGCTCGCCGCCGAACGCCGGCGCATGCCGTGGATGGAAGTGGACAAGGCCTATGAGTTCGAAGGCCCCAACGGCAAGGCAAGCCTGCTCGACCTGTTCGAAGGCCGCCGCCAGCTGATCGTCTACCGCGCCTTCTTCGAGCCGGGCGTCTATGGCTGGCCCGACCATGCCTGCCGCGGCTGCTCGCTCGGCGCCGACCAGGTCGGCCACCTCGCCCATCTCAACGCCCGCAACACCACGCTCGCCTACGCCTCGCGCGCACCCCAGGACGACATTGTCAGGCTGAAGGCACGGATGGGCTGGGAGATGCCCTGGTATACGATCACCGACAGCTTCGACAAGGATTTCGGCGTCGACGAATGGCATGGCCACAATGTCTTCATCCATGACGGCGATCGCGTCTTCCGCACCTATCTGATCAACAGCCGCGGCGACGAGGCGATGGGTACGGTCTGGAGCTATCTCGACGCCACCCCGCTCGGCCGCCAGGAGATCTGGGAGGATTCGCCCGAAGGCTATCCCCAGACGCCGCTCTACAGCTGGTGGAACTGGCACGACAACTACGAAGCCGGAGCCGACAAGAAATGGGCGGAAGTGGCCGCCGCCGGCGAAGCCGCCTTCCGCGACAAGGGCGAGTAGCAAGAGCCATCCAGCTTGGGTTCCTCTCCCTCGCGAAGTGGGGAGAGGAAACCAAGTCCTGACGGGTCGCAGCCATCAAGGGACACGAACCATGAGCGACATCCACACACGCGTGGGCGGCAACGTCCCCGACAATACGGGAACTCGCGCCCTTGGCATCGCCGACTGGCTGTGCCTCGCCGCAGCACCGACTTTTGCGGTGATGGCGCTGCTCTCCTGCCTTCAGGGCAGTGATGCATCCATGATGTGCATGGGTGTGTCGCCGCTCACCGGCCCATCTTTAACCGGGATGCCAGCCATGTACCTGCTGATGAGCGCCTTCCATCTCGCACCCTGGCTGAGGGTGATCTCAGGCCGGCCGTTCCGATAGATCCAAGCCGTCCTAACCACATCACTCCCCACATTTCGGAGAAGACAATGAAGCTCGTCAGGCTGAGGGCGCCGGGTGGCTTGGACAGGCTCGACCTGGTCGAGGAAGATCCGCCCCGGCCGGGACCCGGTGACGTCCTGGTCAGGATCCGCGCCTGCTCGTTGAACATGCGCGATGATTTCGCCGTGCAGGGCAAGACGCCGCTGGCCGATGGCCGCGTGCCGCTGTCCGACGGCGCCGGTGAAGTGATCGCTGTCGGCGGCAATGTCGATGCGCTCAAGCCCGGCGACAGCGTCGTCAGCGTCTTCTATCCCTGGTGGCTGGACGGCGACATGACGCCCGCCACAAGGCGCGACATTCCAGGAGAAAGTTTCGACGGCTTCGCCAGCGAATATGTCTGCATGCCCGCTCACGCCTTCACCAAAGCCCCGGCGGGCTATACGCACGCCGAGGCCTCGGCGCTTACCTGCACCGGGGTCACCGCCTGGCGAGGCCTGGTCGTATCCGGCAAGGTCAAGCCCGGCGACACGGTGCTGGTCCTTGGCACCGGCAGCGTATCGCTGTTTGCGCTGCAATTCGCCAAGGCCGCCGGCGCCAGGGTCATCGCCACTTCGTCCGACGAGGAAAAGCTGGAGCGGCTGAGCCGCCTCGGCGCCGACGCCGTCGTCAACTACAATTCCGTGCCGGACTGGGGCCGCAAGGCCAGGGAACTGACCGGCGGACGCGGCGTCGATCACGTGATCGAGGTCGGCGGCCCCGCCACGCTGGCGCAATCGATAACCGCCTGCCGCACAGGCGGCCACATCGCCCTGATCGGCGTGCTGACCGGCTTTGCAGCTGACGTCTCGATCCCGGCCGTGTTCTCGAACCAGATCCGCATCAGCGGCATTTCTATCGGCAGCCGGGCGGACCAACAGGACATGATCCGCGCGATCGAGGTCAACGGCATCAAGCCGGTCGTCGACCGCCGCTTCCCGCTGCGCGACATCGCCGCCGCCTTCACTCACTACGGGGCGCAAAAGCATTTCGGCAAGGTTTGCCTGGAGGTCTAGAACTACATGAGCAATAGCTAATTGACAGTCGATGGGAAACGGAGCTCAGTTCCTTGCACAGGTGGATCGCAGCATAGGCGGGCGATATCGGCCGCCGGCGTCACCTTGGGGAGGATGCCATGCCAACAGTCATTGGCCATCACGACATTTCGAAAGACAGCAAGCACTGGCTCGGTTCACCCAAGCGCAAGGAGCTTTTCGGCTCGCTGGGGATCACCAACATCCGCACCTTCGTCGATCCGCAGAACCCGAAACGGGTGGCGGTGATGATGGACGTGCCGGATATGGATAAGATGGCCGCGCTGATGCAGAGCAAGGCGGCCGCCGACGCCATGGCGCATGATGGCGTGGTACCGGAATCGCTGGTGATCCTCGTCGAGGCGAAAGCGTAGAAGCGCCAACCAGGCACTTCACGTTGCGATATCGTTGACCGGCAGCAAGGGCTTCGGCAGGTCGGTCTCGCCGAGGCCCGCGCGCAGTTCGATCTCGATGTCGCGGCAGATCTGCGAGATCGGAACGTCGTTGGCATTGCCTTCGAACGGGTTTGCGCTGCTCTCGCCGACCTGGTCGAGAGACATGTAGGCCCAGCCCAGCAGCGTGCTGAACGGGATGGTCAGCCAGATGCCGAACGTGGCGAGCACGCCGCCAAGCTTGCCCATATCCGCGAAGACCGGAACCACGCCGAACGGCAGCAGCGTGCAGAAGATCATGACGAACATGGAACTGACGATGGCGTATTGGCGCGGATAGGGATTGTTCTTGATGCGATCGCAGCGCGCTTGCTGGTCGTGGAAGTCGCGGATCAGCTTCGTCAATTCGACGTAGATCTGCGCGGGGATCTTGGCGTCCTTGAACAGCGCGTTGACCTGGACCGATTGCATTTCGAGCAGGGCCAGGGCCGGCTGCGGCGATTTCAGCACCTTGTCGGCCTGTTCCGACAGCAGCGGCGGCAATTCTTCTGCGAGCGAGCCCTTGTCCTCCCGGATGCGGTAACGCCGCATGTATTCGATATTGGCCGCCTTCCCCATCGATTCCCACGGCATCGGCCGCCGCAGCGAAAAGCGCAGCGCCGTCATCCAGGCGATATGGCGGTAGATGAGTTGCCTGGCTGTCGGCGCGTCGAGGAAATCCCTGCAGAAATTCGACCACATCCGGCTGCTGGCGATGATTTGCGTGAACGCCTGCAGCGCCTCGCCGCTGCGCGTGAGCACCTGCGAATTCTTGAAGCCGGCCACCAGCGACACCGTGGTGCCGAGCACGAGTACGACCGACCACGGCACCGAGAAGCCGGCAATGCCGGGAAGACGGTAGGCCGCGACGGCCAGTCCGCTCACCACCACCATGTAGATGACGCTGCGCCGCGACCACAGCGCGAAATCGATCAGTTTGTAGGAACGGCCTACATACATCGCATGCCCTCGAAACGTGGATATCAGGCTACTCTGCTGTGACGCCTAGCATGCCCCGCGCTCGGGATGAATGGCCGTTTTGGCTACCATGGGCGCGGGGTTTTCCCGCGCCCATGCCGCTACCTCAATTGCACTTCGGCTTGGCGCTGTTGCAGGCGTCGACCAGTTCGGCCGGCGGATCCTTGTGGAAGACGGTCTTGAAGGATTCCAGCACGTTGGACTGCACCACCGGCAGCGACTGCACGCCGACCCAGGCGGGCGTGGGTTGCCCGATCAGCGCCTTCATCATCGCCAGCGCCTCGGCCACCCCCTGGTCATAGGGGCGCTGCGAGCCGGTCGCCTTGAGCGGTCCGCCCTTGGCGATCTCGATCGCCGACTGCAGGCCGAGATCGACGGTGGCGATCGGAATGTCGATGCCTTGCGCGCGCATCGACGACAGCGTGTCGAGCGCCGGCTGGTCCCAAACGGCGAACAGGCCTTTCACATCGGGATTGCCGGTGAGGAAGTCGCCGGCGATCTGCGAGACTTTCGAGGGATCGGTGAAGTCGACCTGCTTCATGATGATGTCGGGACGGTTCTTCTTCATCCACTCGCTGACGCCCTTGGTGCGCTCATTGGTGCTGAAATAGTCGACGCCGAAATTCACCAGCCCGATCGTGCCGCCCTTGGGCATGCAGGAGGCCAGGATCGTCGCAGCGATCTGGCCGTTGCCCTGGCTGTCGGCCGAGATCATCGAGGCAAAATCCTTGGGCGATTCAAGGCCGACCGGAATAGAGTCCATGAACACCAGCTTGATGCCGGCTTCACCCACCTTCTTGTAGGTCGGCGCCGTCGCGGTGAAATCGACGGGGATGGAGATGATGCCGTCCGGGTGCTGCTGGATGGTGTTCTCGATATCGGCGATCTGCTTGTCGACCTGATATTCGGCCGACGCCACGCCGGTGACGGTGACGCCGTATTTGGCCAGCGTTTCGCTGATGCCTTGCACCTGCAATTGCGACCAGTCGAGGTTCACCGTCTGCATGGAAATGCCGACCTTGAACTTGCCGGCCTTGACCTTGGCGGCTTCCTCGTCGGTCAGTTTCAGCTCGTCGGGCGAGGCCGCCTTTTCACCATGCGGGCCCTGGCCGACAATGCCCTTGGGGCCGAGCGTGGCCATGTCGACGCCGGTGACGCAGGTGTCCGGTGTTTGCGCGAGACCGAGCGACGTCGACAGCGCGAAGGCGCTGGCGGCGAGGCTCAATGTGCTGAACAGGATTCTTGCCGATTGTTTCATGACTTCCTCCGTTGATTTCTGACGTCTGTTTGCCGTTTGGAGCCGGCGGTTTCTGCTGATGTCCGTGGATGCGCGCCTTACCTCCTCGTGAACGCGACCGCGGCGACGATGATTGCTCCCTTGATGACGAGTTGCAGTGACGAGCTGACGCCGAGCAGCACCAGCCCGTTGTTGAGCGTGCCGATGATCAGGCTGCCGAGCAGCGTGCCGAGCACGAAGCCGCGGCCGCCGAACAGGCTGCAGCCGCCGAGGATGACGGAGGCGATGACGTCGAGCTCCATGCCTTGCACCACGTCGGGCCGCGCCGCGTGCGAGCGCGCCGACAGGATCAGCGATGCGAGGCCCGCGAGCGTCCCGGTCAGCACGAAGGCGAGCGTCGTGACCTGCTTGATATGGACGCCGGAATAGAGCGCGGCCGTCGGATTGCCGCCGGCAGCGTAGACCCGGCGCCCATAGACGCTGTAATGCAGCAGCAATATGCCTGATGTGGTGACGCCGAGCGTCCACAGGATCGGCGCCGGGATGCCGAGCACCGAGCCTTCGCCGAAGATCGCGAAATAATGCTCGTTGGTGATGATGACCGGCTTGGTGTTGGTGACCATCAGCGCCAGTCCGCGCGCGCCGCTCAGCGTCCCCAACGTCACCAGGAAAGAAGGGATTTCCAGACGCGTGGTCAAGACACCGTTGAGCAGCCCGATCAGCGCCCCGGTGCCCAGCCCCGCCACGGCACCGACGACCCAGCTGTTGGCGACGAAAGCCATGGCCAGCGATGCGCTCATGCCCGAAAGCGCCAGCGTCGAGGCGACCGACAGGTCGATCTGCCGGGAGATGATGACGAATGTCATGCCGACAGCGATGATCGAGACCAGCGTCGTCTGCCGGCCGATGTTGAGAAAATTGTCGATCGACAGGAACCAGGGCGACGCCAGGCTGAAGACGATCAGCATGACGACGAAGGCGACGTAGAGCATGTAGGGACGCTCGCCCTGGAGCAGATGCCGTAGGGCCGAGCGTCCGCTCGGCTGGCTGGCGGCGGCCTTTGCCGGGTTTTGCGTATTGGTCATGCCGCGTGCTCTTCCGATGGCTGCGAAATCTGAATGAGGTGATGCAGGTCCTCGGCGCTGCCGAAGTCCGGCCGCGCGATCGTCCGGGTGATGCGGCCATCGACGACGATGGAAATGCGGTCGCAGAGCTGCAACAGTTCGGAGAGATCCGACGACACCAGCAGAACCCCGCTTCCGGCCGTTGCCGCGGCGCGAATGACACCGTAAATCTCCTCGCGCGCGCCGACATCGACACCGACCGTCGGCTCGTCGAGCAAAAGCACGCGCGGCCGCGGCTCGTTCCACTTGCCGAACACCACCTTCTGCTGGTTACCGCCCGACAGGTTCTTCACCGTGGTCGACGCGCTTGGCGCCTTCACGGCCAGCCTGCGCATCGCGGCGTTGGCGTGTTCGCTCGCCGGCCGCCGCTGCAGCCAGCCAAGGCGCGAAAAATAAGGCAGGCGCGGCAAGGTCAGATTGCGCTCGATCGAATGTTCGAGGACAAGGCCCTGGACGTGCCGGTCCTCCGGCACCAGCGCGATTCCTCGCCGTATCGCCGCCGCCGGATCGGTGTCTTTCAACGAGACGCCGTCCAGCGTGGCCTCGCCCGACTGGACGGGCCGCAGGCCGAAGATGGTCTGCAGGATCTCGGTGCGTCCGCTGCCGATAAGCCCGGCAAGGCCGTGGATTTCGCCGGCGCGCAATTCGAGACTGGCCCCGTCGAGCCGGTCATTGCTGACGCCCTTCAGTTCGAGCACGGGCTTTTCAGAGGAAACGGCTGATGGCGCCATGCCTTGCCCAGATGCAGCGCCATCTGCTTTCAGCACAGCGTGATCCGGCCCGACGATCGCGCCGACCAATTGCCGCATATTGGTTTGCGCCGTGACGAAAGTGCCGGCGTTCTGCCCGTCGCGGAACACGGTCACCCGGTTCGAGATGCGGAACACTTCGTTGAGGCGATGGGTGACGTAGATCACCCCGACGCCACGTGCCGCGACCGCCCGGATCGCCTCGAACAGGATTTTTTCCTCATCGTCGGTCAGCGCCGAGGTCGGTTCGTCCAGAATGAGCAGGCGCACATCGCCCATCAGCGCCTTGGCGATCTCGGTCATCTGGCGATAGGCGAAGGGCAGCGACCCGACCATGGCGCGGGCATCGAGCGGGATGTTCTGCGATTTGAGGAAGGCTTCGGCCTGCGCCACCAGCTGGCGCTTTTTCAGGAAGCCGAGCCGCGTCTTCGGCTCTCGCCCCAGAAGCAGATTGTCGGCGACCGAGAGCGACTCGACCAGGCTCAGATCCTGATAGACGACCGCCACGCCGGCATCGCGCGATTGCGCGGGCGAAGAAAACGAAACAGGCTTGCCGTCGATCTCGATCGAGCCACCATCGTGCTCGTGCACACCGCTGAGTATCTTGATCAGCGTCGACTTGCCGGCGCCATTTTCGCCAAGCAGCGCATGCACTTCACCGGACAGGATTTCGAGACTGACGCCGCGCAGCGCATTGACGCCGCCGAACCGCTTCCTGACGCCTTCGACGCGCAGCAAGGGGGTCCCGGAATATGGCGCAGTCGAACCCTGTTCGATCATGACGCCCGCACTTCCTCCCGTTGACGCGTCCCCTACCCTTGTCGAGTCTCTTTTGAGACTTCTCTTACTTTTTTTGTGACTTTTCCATCACGTTGGGGAAATGTCAAACGGAGTCAGGCCGACGGCCGGAATGAATCCGGCCCGACCTCGCCATGCTCGGTGATCACCGCGTCGAAACCATCCATCGCCGAGAAGAAGGCGCGCTTGAGCTTGCCGATCTTGCTGGAGTCGATGACCAGGTAATTTTCGCGCGCCAGGCTCATCACCTTCTGCTTCACCACCGCCTCGTGGAAATGCTCGCAGGTGGCGCCGCGCTTGGCATCGACGCCGGCGGCCGACAGGAAGGCGGCGTTGATGCCGACGCTCTTCAAAATGTCGAAATCATGCGTGCCCGAGAAAGACGCCGACGCCGGATGATAGACGCCGCCCAGCATGATGATGGTGACATTGGGTTTGCGGCTCAGGCGCTCCGCGACATTCATGGCATAACATATTGCCGTTATTTGATAATTGTCGGGGATGAGATCGATCAGATGGATCAGCGTCGTGCCGCAGTCGATGAAGATCGTCTCGTCGGGCCGTATCTTGCGCACCGCGTGCGCGCAGGCTTCGCGCTTGGCCGCCGCATGGCTGTCGGCTGCGGTCGCCAGCTCGTAGGGAATGTCGGCCTCGATCTCGGCCGCCGCCAATATGTGCCCTCCGAGATAGGCGATCTGTCCCTGGTTGGTGGCGATGTCGCGCCGTACCGTCATCTCCGAGACGCCAAGCAGCGCTGCCGCCTCGCTGAGATGGATGACCCTCCGCTGCGACAGCAGATCGATCAGCCGTGCCGTCCTTTGCGCTTTTCGAACAGTCATGCGTTGGGCCTGTGCATCCCTGAAATGTGAGGATGTTAACAACCGCTCGCATTCGGATGCAAGCGCTGGATGCGGATTCGCCCTGCCATGGCTAATGGATGCGCTGGTTACAAAATTTCGCTTAGGCGGATTTCCCTGCCCCGAACCGCAAACCGTCCATCAACAGCTTGACCAGCCGCCGCGAGCGGTCGCGCCACTCCGGCGTATCGGGCGCGGAATAGATGCCGCCGAGCGCATGCAGCACGTCGGAAGCGTCGACATCGCCGCGGATGGTGCCGTCGGCCACCGCCGCCTCGACCAGTTGCCGCAGGGCCTGCGACACCCTGCCCGACGTGTCGGAAAACAGTGTCGAATTGGTGGTGAGCAGGATGCGCAGGCTGGTCGCCAGGCCGCGCTTGGTGGCGATGTAGTCGACGAAGCGCCGCATCCATTCCTCCAGGGCGATATCGGAGAGATGTTTTTGGGCTAGCTCGCCGGCGGCCGCGCACAGCGCCTCGACCTCGCGGCGGTAGACCACCTCGACCAGATGCTCGCGCGTCGGGAAATGCCGGTAGAGCGTGCCGATGCCGACGCCGGCGCGGCGCGCGATATCCTCCAGCGAGGCATCGATGCCGCGTTCGGCGAACACGACCGCCGCCACCTCGACCAGCCGGTCGCGGTTGCGCTGCGCGTCGGCGCGCAGCGGTTTTTCCTCTGCGGCCTTCTGTTCGGCAATGTTGGCTGCGGCCAATTTTTTCTCCACGGACGAAATATGGGGCCTTGAACCCGACCGGGCCAGCCCCCACGTAATAAACGGAGGCGCCTCCGTTTAAGTGGAGTGCTTTCATCATATAGGCAGGGAACCCCGTATGTCACGTCTTTCGAAGGTACAAGGTCACTGCAGACTGGCGAAGGCCGCGAAGCGCGTTATCTCCCCCCTCGAGGGGGAGATGGCCGGCAGGCCAGAGGGGGTCGTCGCGCGTAGAGCGCCAACCTCCATCCGCCGCAGGAGGTCGCATCCAGTCGAACCGACCCCCTCTGCCCTGCCGGGCATCTCCCCCTCAAGGGGGGAGATTAGCCATCGCCTCGCCACCTCTTCCCATCAGCGTCAAGCAACTGGAGCCAGACGCCCATGACCAAAATCCCCGTCCATCTCGATATCAACGGCCAGCGTCACGAGTTGCAGCTCGAACCGCGCGTCACGCTGCTCGATGCCTTGCGCGAGCGGCTCGGCCTGACCGGCACCAAGAAAGGCTGCGACCATGGCCAGTGCGGCGCCTGCACCGTGCACATGGACGGCGAGCGAGTGCTGGCGTGCCTGACGCTTGCCGCGCAAGCCGAAGGCCGCACCATCACCACCATAGAGGGGCTTGCACGGGAGGGTGACCTGCATCCCGTGCAGGCTGCCTTCCTCGAGCAGGACGCCTTCCAGTGCGGCTATTGCACATCAGGCCAGATCATGTCGGCGGTCGCCTGTATCCGCGAAGGCCGTGCCGGCTCGGATGAGGAAATCCGCGAATACATGGCCGGCAATCTCTGCCGCTGCGGCGCCTATCCGCACATTGTCGCCGCCGTGCGCCAGGCGGCCCAGGAGTTCACATCGTGAGGGACTTTTCCTATCTGCGCGCCACATCGACCGACGCCGCACGCCAGGCGGCCGCGCTGCCCGGCGCCATGCTGCTCGCCGGCGGCACCACGCTGATCGACCTCGCCAAATGCGGCGTCGCCGAGCCTGAGACGCTGGTCGACATCACCCATCTCGAAGGGCTCGACCGGATCGACGTGAACGAGCAAGGCGCCACCATCGGCGCGCTCGCCAGAATGAGCCATGTCGCCGACCATGCCGACATCAAGAGCCGCTTCCCCGCCATCTCGGAAGCGCTCTGGCAGGCGGCATCCGCCCAGATCCGCAACATGGCGACCATCGGCGGCAATCTGATGCAGCGCACGCGCTGCCCCTATTTCCGCGACCCCGCGAATTTCTCGGCCTGCAACAAGCGTGAGCCGGGCAGCGGCTGTTCGGCCATTGGCGGCGTCACCAGGGGACACGCCGTGCTCGGCACCAGCGAAACCTGCATCGCCATGTATCCCGGCGACCTCGCCACCGCTTTGGTCGCCTTCGACGCTGTCGTTCATCTCGGCGAGCGCAAGCTTCTGGTGGATGACTTCTTCCTGCTGCCCGGCACCACGCCGGACAGGGAACACGCCATCGAACCGGGCGAGATGATAACCGCCATCGAAATCCCCGGCTCCGCCGCCGCCCGCCGTTCGACCTATCTGAAGATCCGCGACCGGCAGTCCTATGAATTCGCGGCGGCAAGTGCGGCGGTCGGCATCGAATTCGAGGCCGATGGCCGCACCATCCGCGACCTGCGTGTCGCGCTCGGCGGCATCGCCACCAAACCGTGGCGTGCGCGGGCCGTCGAAGAGGCTTTGAGGGGCAAGGTGCTGGAGTCGGAAACCGTCCGCGCCGCCAGCCTGCTCGCCGTCGAAGGCGCCGTCGACCATGGCGCCAACCACTACAAGATCGAGCTCGCGCCGCGCGTCGTCGCCAGGGCCATCCTCAAATTGGGAGAGACGGCATGACCGTTCACAACATCAGAGTTGGTGAATCAAAACGGGGCGACGCCTCCGACGGCGCGCTGACGGAAGCCCTTGGCGGCCGGCTGTCGCGCGTCGACGGCCCGGCCAAGATAACGGGTGCGGCGAAATACGCCGTCGAGCAGCAGCTCGAAGGCCTCGCCTATGCCGTGCTGGTCGAAAGCACGATCGCGTCAGGCAAGGTGCGCGCGATCGATGCCACGAAAGCTCAGGCAGCGCCCGGCGTGCTGCAAGTGCTCACCCCTGACACCATCATCAGCCTCAAAACCGCATCGGACTGGCTTGGCACGCCGCCGCCCGACAAGCCCTATTGCCCGCTGGCCCGCGACATCACCTTCTCCGGCCAGCATATCGCGGCTGTCGTGGCCGAGACCTTCGAGCAGGCGGTGGCCGCGGTGGCACTGGTCAAGGTCAGCTATGACGAGACGCCTGCCATCGTCGATCTCAGCGACGGCAAGGCCGGCGACGGCATTCCGATCGACGCCATGACCAAGGAATGGGGCGATGCGCCGGCCGCCTTCGCCGCTGCGCCGGTGCGCATTTGCGCCGCCTACAACACGCCGCGCGAATACCAGGCGCCGATGGAGCCGCATGGCCTGGTCGCGCGCTGGGAAGGCGATCATCTGACCGTCTGGGAGCCGAGCCAATGGCTCGACGGCATGGCCCGCACCTATGCCGAATGGTTTGAAGTGCCATTCGAGAATGTGCGGCTGGTCTCGCCCTATGTCGGCGGCGGCTTCGGCTCCAAGGCGCTGGCGCTCAGCCACGGCGCGGTGGCCGCGAGTGCCGCCAAAATGCTGAGCCGGCCGGTGAAGCTGGTGATGACGCGGCCGCAGACCTTCACCGGCTATGGCGGCCGCGCCGCGACGCGCCAGACGGTGACGATCGGCGCCGACCGTGACGGCATGATCCAGTCGATCGTGCATCGCGGCGTCAATGAAACCTCGATCGACGGCATGTGGGTCGAGCCACTGGGCTCGGTCACCTCGATCATGTACGCGACGCCGAATTTTTCGTCGAAGCAGAATGTCGTGCGGGTGAACTCGGTAGTGCCGGGCGCCATGCGCGCGCCGGGCGAAAACCCGTCGGCCTTCGGCATCGAAAGCGCCATCGACGAGCTCGCCTACGAGGTCGGCATCGATCCGCTGGAGATCCGGCTGCGCAACTATGCCGAACAGGATCCGCACGCCAAAAAAGCCTGGTCGACCAGGCAGTTGCGCGAGGCTTTTGCCGCGGGCGCCGAGCGCTTCGGCTGGTCCAGGCGTTCGCCAGAGCCGCGCTCGATGCGCGATGGCAACCAGCTGATCGGCTGGGGCGTGGCGGCCGGCACCTATCCGGTGCGGCGCGCCTATGGCGAGGCTGTCGTGCGCATCCTCGCCGACGGTTCGGTCGAGGTCGAAAGCTCCTCGATCGACATGGGCCAGGGCACCTACACCATCCTGGCGCAGACCGCCGCCGAGACGGTCGGCGTGCCGGCCGATGACGTGGTGGTGAAGCTTGGCGATTCCCGCTTTGCCCGCGCCGGCGTCAGTGGCGGCTCGCGGCTGGCCGGCGTGATGACGGGAGCCGTCTACAAGGCCGCGACCTCGGCGCTCGATCAGCTGGTGGGCTTGGCGATCAACGATCCGCGCTCGCCCTTCCACGCGCTGCAGGCCAACACTTTGGTGGTCGCCAATGGCCGCATCGGCTCGCCGCGCGGCGATGGCCCCGATGTCTCGATCGCCGAACTGCTCAAGAGCGTCGGCCGCGACCGCATAGAAGCCACCGGCGACACCATGCCGGCCAATTCGACGGCCGAGGACCGCTACAAGAACTACACCACAATCGCCATGGCGCTGCCGCACACCGAGGGCGACTATTCGCGCCACTCCTGGTGCGCGCATTTCGTCGAGGTGCGCGTCGATGAGGATTTCGGGACGGTGCGCGTATCGCGCGTGGTGTCGGCGCTGGATTCGGGTCGGCTCTACAACCCCAAGCTCGCCGAAAGCCAGTGGAAGGGCGGCATCATCATGGGCATCGGCCAGGCGTTGCTCGAGGAAGGCCTCATGGATCGCCGCCATGGCCGCATCGTCAACAACAACCTCGCCGACTATCTCGTGCCGACCAATGCCGACATCCCGGATATCGAGGTGATCTCGGTCGGCATTCCCGATCCGCATTCCTCGGCGCTCGGCGGCAAGGGTGTGGGTGAGCTTGGCATAGTCGGTGTCGCCCCCGCGATCGCCAACGCGGTGTTCCACGCGACGGGAAAGAGGGTGCGCGATCTGCCGATCACGCTGGAGAAGTTGATCTAGCTAGGGAGCAATTCCAGGAAAGTGGGAGCGGTTTTCAAGGGAAAAGCGCATAGCGCTTTCCCTTGGGAATTACGTCCAAACACAATTGTATTCCGTGACCCGCTCCTAGCAAAGTTCCGGTTAATGGCGAGGACAGGAGTGGCGTGATACGCCCAGTAACATGGGCAGCACTTTGATGAAGAGTGATCGTATCGTCAGACCAGCCAAACGCATGCATCAATCGACCAGTGCCGGAAGGCGGAGCCCTGCAGAGACCTTGGTGTGCTCCACGTGGAGCCCGGACCGCCGCAGTGTTGGGAAAAGTTGCTGTATAATCCATCACACTTTCGAGAGAAAACGGGTTATCGGCCTAAGTATCGAAGATTCTTCTTGACTCTACAAAAATAGAGATGCCCGATAAGGCAGGACGGGGGAATAGAAAATGTTGCCGCTCACGCATCTTAAAAGATGCCGAGGCGCAGCCGTTAGAGTCACGCGCGCGTTTTCGGCGTTTTGTCTTGCAACAATTGTCGGTTTTTTTGCCATCTTGGCAACAGGCTGTACGCCTTTTCTTCAAGGCCCACAGCGCCTTTACGATATTGGCACTGAGTCGGCTCAGATAAAATCTCAAATCGGGCCACCCGACTTCAGTTATTACAAGTCGAGATCATTGGAGGAGCGACGCGCCTACCGAAATAATTATATAACTGTTAGAATGTATGCGATCGACCTCGCATACACTGACTATGAGACGTCCCTGACCGCGGGCCGTCAGGGTGCCGCTTTTCTTGCCACGACGGCAAACATCGCCCTGAATACGACGTCGACACTGGTATCTCCTCCTGGTACAAAAGATATTCTATCCGGCGTTGCAGCTGGTTTGACTGGAGCAAAATCGGCATACAACGATGAAGTTCTCTTAAAAAGCACGATACAGCTGCTTCAGACTCAGATGAGAACAAATCGGGCGATAGTCGCCTCGCGTATTTTGAAGCGGCTTGGCGACGACGACGCCTCTTATCCACTCGCCTTGGCGCTTTCAGATCTTGAAGACTACTACCGCGCAGGAACACTGACCGGCGCCATGATCAAGGCACAGGCAGGTGTAAGCGCCGATGAGCAAGCGGCGCAAGCCGCCAAGCAAAGTGTTATTTCCTACAATGTGAGCACCAGCCCGGGGCAAGTTGCGTTGGCGAATGCGCTGACAGCCGGCGGGCAAGTTGATCGCGCGCTTTTGGCGCGCGTGGAAGCCAAATCGAACGGGGTGACCGTCGGAAGGTTAGTCACCGATCCTCAATATGCGAGCTTGGCTGACAAGATTGCCAGAGATCTTGGATACCTCAAGTAGAAGGACTGAGGGCATCATGAAGACTCCTGTGGTTGTTCACAATCTGACTGCGGCGCAGGCGCAGCAGATGAAGCTGCTTTTCGAGATCGACGCGTCCGTCGTCCTGGTGCCGGACGAGGATGGCACATTCACGCTCGTGGCAACTTATCCAGACGATGCCGGCGAGATTCCAGCGCCCCCTCCGGCAGCGCCTCCGCCGCCACCCCCACCAGCAGCGCCTCCACCGGCGGCCAAACCTGCGGCGCCCCCGCCAACGGCGCCGGGTGGCCCCTCGCCCTTCGTCAATTCCCTGCTGGCTATTTGCTCGCAGGAATGGGGATATTTCGGCCGGCAGGAATACGACATCAACGGAACCGCCATAGTCGTCGGGCACAAGGAACAGCAGCCGGGTTACGCTTCGCGGATAGGGACATATTGGAAGGTCGGTACTAACACGGACGGCATTGACGGCACAAAGACCGACTGGCCTTGGTCGGCGGCCTTCATCTCATGGGCAATGAAGACTGCCGGCGCCGGTGACAGGTTCAGGTATTCGACCAAACATTCGGTCTACATAGCCCAGGCTATCCGTGACCGCATATCCGGTCGGCAGGAAGCTGGCTATTGGTGCCAGAGGTTGAATGAGTATCAGCCGCAGCCTGGTGATGTGATGTGCTGGGCGCGGGAGCCCGGCATCGACTACGACAATCAAAAACAGGGCTGGTACGACGGGCATTGCGACATCATTGTCCAGGTCACTAAAGACCACGTTTGGGTCATTGGCGGCAATATCGGGAACTCAGTAACCAAACGGCCATTCGCAAGGGGGGCGGATGGCTTCCTGTCTCCCATTGTCGTGAATGGAGAAAACCTGTTCGGCATCATGCAATGCCGCATCGACCAGGCTGCGAAAGCAGCAGGTGATGTTGGCCTGCCCGCCATGCAGGACGCAGCCGGGCAACACACGATAGCCTGGGGCAAGGTGCTGAGCCCGCAGCTCAAGAGCGCCGTCATCGGTCTCGCAACTAAGTTGGGTTGCGACCCAAGCCATTTGACCGCCTGCATGGCGTTCGAAACCGGAGAGACATTCTCGCCCACTAAGCAGAACCCGCTGAGCCAGGCTACGGGCCTCATCCAATTCATGCCCGCGACGGCTCTGTCGCTTGGAACTTCGATTAATCAGCTCCTAGGGATGAGCGCCGTTCAGCAAATGGCCTATGTCGAGAAGTATTTCCTGCCCTATGCGGGCCGTCTCAATGGTTTGTCTGATGTCTACATGGCCATACTTTGGCCCGCGGCTGTCGGAAAGAACGACGCGTCTGCCTTGTTTGTGCAAGGAACCAAATATTACTCGCAAAATTCCGGGCTAGACGTCAATAATGACGGCGTGGTGACCAAGGGAGAGGCTGCTTCGAAGCCACAGGGCAAACTCGACAAAGGTCTCATGCAGGGTCTGATCGGATAGCGTCTGACGGGGGTTCTGATGCCTACTTTCGTTGCCTTTACCGCGCAGGACAATGTTGGCTTGGACACGAAAGGTGCAGAAGCGGCTGGTCCGCCAGGCCAGGCTGCAGCCAGCAACGCCGGTGGTGAAACAATAGAAGGCGCCATCCAGCCAAATAATGTTCCAGCGGAGGCCGGTGGGGCAAGCATAAAGAACAGCGATGCTGGAATGGCGGCTAATGCTGGCTCAAGTGGCGCGAAAGCTGGAGATGCAGCAGGCAGCAATGGAGCCATCGAGACGTCGAGCAGCGCCGACAATGCGGCAGGCAGCACGAAAACGGTCGACCAAGGTATAGACCCGCCACAAGTTGAAACTAAGCCGGCCACAGACAATGAGGTTCTCCAGGCATTAAGGACGCGGGAGGACTTCCATTTCAAGGTCAGCACCGTAAAGTGGTTCGGAATTCTTTGCGCGGCCGTTATCGTGGCGATGATAGGGCTAGGCTTCCTTTATCTTGGTAAGATTGTCGATGCTTCCCAGGCACTTCAATCAGATATGAACTTCAGCAAGATCCTAGAGGTTTCTCCGACCGATTCGCAGGTGGTGTTGCTTGGGCTTGAGCATGACGGCCTCGGCATGCGCAACAAGCGATCGATCTCCGCGCTGTACATGCGGGTATATACGCAGTTTCTTGCCATCATTGCCGGAACGGTCCTGGCACTTCTAGGTGCCATTTTCGTGCTGGCGCGCGTCGACAGTGTGGAGACGCGCGGCAATGGCACCTGGGGCGGGATAACCCTCGCGCTTTCTTCAAGCTCGCCAGGGGTGGTCGTGGCAATTGTCGGTACACTTTTGGTGGGCGGCGTCGTCTACCTGACAAGTGACGCCGTCCAGGTAACCGACGCGCCGATATTTCTCACCCGAGGTACGTTGGATAGCGTTTCAACAGATAAAACCGCCGTCTCGTTGCCCTCGGATCAGCAGAGGAATGACCGTCTCAAGGACCTTAGATGAGGGAACACTGGCATGATACGAAAATTATTGATCGCATCGGTGATTATTGTGGTGAACCCAGTCTCGGCTTATGCGGACAAGTTGGACGATGCCTATAACCGCGGGTTTGAGGATGGTCATCAAAAGGGGTTCGACGAGGGTGTGAAGGCCGGCCGCGACCAGCAGACGGCGGAGTGGTTGAGCGGAGGCAAGACCTTGCTGAATGGACCTGATTTCAAGGCCATCATTGCGCCAAAGGCCGGAACAAACCTCCAAGTAGGCGAGGACAGCACCGTCGCCATCATCCCGAAGGATGCTGTTACTCAGTTCAAGGACAAGCTCGGCAAAGACTTTATATATGACAACAAAATACTGATGAACGACGCAGCCGCCCCTGCCCAATAGCGTTATGCTCCGCAATCAGTACAAAAGCGCAGCTTAGTCCCCATGATCGGATCAAGGGAGTCGCCTGCGTGATGCCGACATCCTCGACAGTAAGCGCCCTCCCGGATCTGCACTCCCTCGGCGCTCGGCGGCGAGGGTGTCGGTGAGCTAGGCATCGTCGGTGTCACGCTCGCGATTGCCGACGCGGTATTCCATGCGACAGGCAAGAGGATAAGGGACCTTCCGATCACGCTGGGAGAAGCTGATCTGAGGGGCGGGCCATCTCCTCCCGCGAGGGGGAGATGACCTAGCCCTACCACTCCAACCCGAACACCAGCTTGCCGAAATGCAGGCCGCCGGCGGCCATGCGGGTGTAGGCTTCGGCCGCCTCGTCAGGTGAAAACACCTTGTCGACGACCGGCTCGATCCCGGCAGCGCCGATGGCGCGGGCGGCATCGCGAAGGTCGGACACCGACCCGGTGTTGTTGCCGATCACCTTCAGCGCCTTGATGATGATCGGCAGCAGGTTGACCGTGGCCTCGGCGCCGGTGACGAAACCGATGGTGAACAGCGTGCCGCCGGGCGCGGTGGCGTTGATGGCGCGCGCGAAGGTGGCGGTGCCGCCGGTCTCGACGACGAGGTCGGCGCCGAGCCCGCCGGTCAGTTCCAGCACCTTGCCGTCCCAGTCCGGTGTCGCGCGGTAGTTGATGAGATGATCGGCGCCCAGCGCCTTGGCCCGCTCCAGCTTCTCGTCCGACGACGAGGTGATGATGACGGTGGCGCCGGCGACTTTCGCCAGCTGCAGGGTGAAGATCGAGACGTTGCCGGTGCCGAGCAGCACGACCACCGAACCCGGCCCGATATTGGCGGCGCGGATGGCGTTCCATGCGGTGGTGCCGGCGATCGGCAATGTCGAGGCCGCCTCGAAGGAGAGATGCGCCGGGACCGGCACGATCGAATTGGCCGGCAGCGCGACATATTCGGCCAGCGACCCCGGCAGCGAGATGCCGCGCATCTGCGTCATCTCATGGGGCCGCGGCCGGCCGCCGATCCAGCGCGGCTTGGCATGGGCGACGACGCGATCGCCCGTGCTGAAATTCGCAACGCCCTCGCCCAGCGCGACGATCTCGCCGGCGCCGTCGGCGACGGGGATGAGCGGAAAGCTGGGACCTGGATAATTGCCGCTCGCCACCGCGACATCGACGAAATTGAGGCTTGCCGCACGCTGGCGGATCAGCACTTCGCCGCGCTGCGGTTCGGGGGTGGCGACAGTGGCGGCGCGGAAGGCGTCGAGCCTGGGTTGGCTCAGTTCGATGGCTTTCATGGTTTCACTCCGGTTGGATGATTGATGGTTGAGTGAACCTATCTGCTGCGCTATTCTTGGATAATCGCTCCATTTTGAATTTGAGTAATGCGAAACGCGCAGCAATCCCACGAACCGGCGGCGCTTGCCGAAATGGCGGCCTTCGCGGCCATCGCCGAGGCGCGCTCCTTCACCAGGGCGGCGGCGCGTGTCGGGCGCGACGCGACCATCCTGTCGCGGCGCCTGCAATCGCTGGAGGAGCGGCTGGGGGTCAGGCTGCTGCATCGCACGACGCGCAGCGTGTCGCTGACCGAGGCGGGCGCCGAATTCCTGCTGCGCGTGCGCGCCATCCTCGCCTCCGTCGACGAGGCCGAGGCCGCCGCGTCGGCGCATGCCGGCGGCGGCCCCCGCGGCCTGCTGAGGCTGGCGCTGCCTGGCACGTTCGGGCGCATGTGGATCGGACCGCTGCTGCCGCAATTCCTTGCCGAATTTCCCGATATCCGCATCGAAGCCGAATTCTCCAACCGTTTCGTCGATCTGGTCGCCGAGAATTTCGACGTCGCCGTGCGGCTCGGCGCGCTGGAGGATTCGCGCCTTGTGGCACGCAAGGTGGCGACGCGGCGCCGGCTGCTGTGCGCCGCCCCCGCCTATCTCGCCCGAACCGGCAGGCCGCGGACACCGCAGGCGCTGCTCGAACATTCCTGCCTGGGCTTCAGCGGCTTCCAGACCTTTCCGGTCTGGGAGATGACCGACCGCGAGGGCCGGCGCGCGCGCGTCGAGGTTTCAGGGCCGTTGGTCAGCGACGATGCCGAGGTGTTGGTCGAGGCCGCCGTGCAGGGCCTCGGCCTGATGATGAGCACCGACTGGCTGATCGGCCGCGAACTCGCCGACGGACGGCTGGTGCCTGTCCTGGAGGAGTGGACGCTGGCCGACGAAGGCGCGGTCTATGTCGTCGTGCCCTCGGCCAAGGGACAAGCCGCCAAGACCCGCGCCTTCGCCGACTGGATCAGCAAGCGCTTCGCGCCGGAGCCGCCGTGGCGGGTGTGAAGGTGCTGATCTCCCCCCTTGAGGGGGGAGATTACGCACTCTTCCCCTGCCCGTTCATGAACTGGCTGAGCAGATCCACCGGCAGCGGGAACACCACAGTGGACGAGCGCTCGCCGGCGATGTCGTGCAGGGCCTCGAAATAGCGCAGTTGCATGGCCTGCGGTTCGGCCGCCAGCATGCGGCCCGCCTCGACCAGTTTCGCCGCCGCCTGCTGTTCGCCATCGGCGTTGATCACCTTGGCGCGCCGCAGCCGCTCGGCCTCGGCCTGCTTGGCGATGGCGCGGATCATGCTTTCGTTCAGGTCGACATGCTTGATCTCGACATTGGAAACCTTGATGCCCCAGGCATCGGTGCGCTGGTCGAGTATCTCCTGGATGTCGCTGTTGAGCTTGTCGCGCTCGGCCAGCATCTCGTCGAGCTCGTGCTTGCCGAGCACCGAGCGCAGCTGGCGCGACATAGCCGATGACGGACACCGGCGAAGCCAGGATGTGGTGCTTTGGCGAAGTCCAATGGGCAGCCGACGTCAGCGATTTGCAGACGTGGCCAGGCACGCAATCTTCCCTCTCGAGGGGAAAATCCGCGGCTTCGGCGGTCAGAATTTATAGGCGATGCCGATGCGGATATCGTGCGTCGTCAGTTCGATGGCATCCGAATTGAAGGGAGCCCCATCGAAAGTCGAGTGGCGCACGGAGGTGTGGCGGCCGAAATCGGCAAACCGGTATTCGCCGCGGACCAGCCAATTGTCGGTGACCGCATATTCCGCGCCGGCGCCCAGCGTATAGCCCGCTATCGTACCCTTGGCGTCGGCATAGGCAACGCCGCTGGGAAGATCCACCGTGGCGTGCTTGTAGGACCCCACTGCCAGGCCTGCGGTAACAAACGGCAGCCACCGATCCATCGCGTAGCCGGCCCGCAGGCGAACGGATCCGACGGAATCCAGCTTCAGCACGCCGCCAAAGGTAGGATCATCGACGCCGAGGGCTCGATACAGCGTGGTGTCCTTCACCCTTGCGAAGCTGTAGTCACCCTCGACGCCAAGAACCAGCCCGCCCTCGAACTGATGGTTGAAGCCGGCATACAGGCCGCCAAACCCGCCAGACGGACTGTAAGCCCAGCCGTAGTCGTCGAAGCTGCCCGGCGCGAAGGTCTGCCCGACCCGCGCGTTTCCCCAGGCATAGCCGGCTTGCGCGCCGATATAGGCGCCGGACCAGGTGTAGGTGGCGGCAACCGGCATGACCTCATTGCTATCCGCCGCGCAAGCCGTGGCGATCGGTGCAAGGATTAGGGCCGTCGCGAGAAGAATGGTTTTCATCGTTTGTCTGCTGTTCCGAAATATTGCGTTTCCCCGCGCGGCAAAGGCGCGCGGGGGTGTTCGGCCTGGCGGCTCAGAACTTGTAGCTGAGGCCGACCCGCACATCGTGCGTCCGCAGATCGACATGCGTTTCCGTGAGCAGACCGGCTGCTATCGAGAGGTCCTTGCTGCCGAAGTCGGAGTAGCGATATTCGGCCCGCGCGATCCACCGGTCGGTGAAGGCGTGCTCGATGCCGGCGCCAACGGTCCAGCCGACATGGGTCTCATCATGGAATGGTATTTGGATGGCGCCGCTGCTGCCAATCGCAGTCACTTCATACTTTGCCGCGGCCACGCCGGCAGCGATGTAGGGCAAAGTCCGATCGAAAGCGTAGCCCGCTCGCAGCCGCGCCGCGCCCGACCACTTAAGTTCGCTCTTAAGCAATGTGCTGAAACCACCGCCACTAGCATCGAGGGGCGTTATCGCGTCGGCATTGCTGTAGGCAATGTCAGCCTCGGCGCCGATCACGAAACGGTTCTCCATCTGGTAATTGGCGCCGATATGAATGCCGCCAATAAAACCGTCTGGATCGAGGGGAAGGTTAAGGTCCGAGGCCCCACCGAAGCCGCCGCCGGCGACGAAGAAATTGGATTTTCCGGCCATGTAACCGATGTCGACGCCGGCATAGAGGCCGGACCAGTCGTAGCCGGAAACTGGCGAAACCTCATTGATATCAGCCGCGCACGCCATGCCGATCGGCGCGAGGATGAAGGCCGTAGCGAGTAGGATCGTTTTCATTGTTTGTCTGCCGCCCCAGGGGTTGTGGTTCCCCGCCGCGAAAAATGCTCCGCGGCGATCGAGCACCCGGTGTTGCATTGTCCGCCGGCCGCGTCTTGGGCTGGGCCGCACTGGAATTGTCCTGGAACGCGCCGCTGCACTTTCCCGAGCGCTGTGGCCGATCAGCCGCAGCCAATCGGCGCGTCAGCAAGCTGCCGATTCCCCGGCAAGGCGGAGATTGGCAACCTCAGCCGGCCCGCACTATGATCCAGGAGCCGCAACGGGCGTGCCAATATCCGAAATGAGTTTGACCAGATCGGCCTGGCGGCGCGTGCCGGTCTTGGCGAAGATGCGGTTGAGGTGGGTCTTCAGCGTGTTCTCGCCGATGCCGAGCGACAAGGCGCTTCTGGACGCCGGCAAGCCGCTGCCGATGCGCAGCAGAACCCGCGCCTCCGCCGGCGTGAGATCGAACAGCGTGGTCAGAACGGCCTCCGGCAGTGGCGAAGAGGATGTCGTGGTCGAGACGAAGACAGCGGCACAGGCGGGCCGGAAAGCCGCGCGCGCTGTGCCCTCGGTCAATGGCAGCACATAGGCGACGGCGGGCGGCTGACCCGGGGCCGAAATCGGCAGGCCGATGCCGCGTGACCCAAGCGAGCCGTCCGCGTCCGCGGCGCCGGCGATCGCTTCCAGCAGGGCGCGGGCGACCGCGGGGTTCTCCGTCTGGAGCACGCCGTTCCTGGAAAGTATCGGACCATGCCCCGAGAGCATCAGCTCGGCGGCTCCATTGGCATGGAGGATCGCGCCGTTGGCGCCGGTCAGAACGACAGGGACGGCCAGATGGTCGAGCGCCGCGCGATAAAGATTGGCGGCCACGCGGGCCTGATCGAGCAGATCGCCGATCAGCGAGGCACGGCGCAGATGCGGCGACAGCAATGCCAGGAACCGCTGCTCCTCGGCCGAAATCACCTCCCTGCTCGCCCGCGTGGTGCAACCCATGAGCCCGATACGGTCCGGTGTATGAACGAATTTGGTGATGCAGCCTTCACGCAATCCCTGCGGTTTGGCCCAATTCTGAAAAAACGGCGTCCGCTGAAGATCGGCTTCGCTCATATGCGACAGTGTCGCGACGGGCGTGTCGATATCGCCGACGACCGCGGCCTTCAATCCGGGAATCGCGTCGAAGTCATAATCTTCCTGGAGCACGCGCATCTGCTCGGGATTCCAGGGCGATTGGGCCGCGAAGCGGCCATGATTGCCGGCGGTGCTGGCAAGCGCGATGGTGGTATAGGCCGCGTCCATGGTTTCGGTGATGCGGATCATCACCCCGGTCCACCCGTCGGGGTTCAGCACGCAATCATAGATATCGCCGACAATCGAAAGAAGGACTTCGCTGCTAAGCCTTTCCACCGTTTCTCCTACATCCCGGCATGCCCACCTCTCGCATGAGGGATGGCGGGCACGAGATGAAACCAGCAATTCTGAGCGGCGGGGTCGGCGCAAGGACGCCAATCCCACCTGGACGATTTTGCTGGCGTCATACTTTCGGGTGACGCCAAGCGTGGTTGAGCTCGACTAAGGGTTCAACTCGATCCGTTGAACGCTTGGCGACCTATGTCGCTGGTTATTCCCGGAATGGAAAGCGCCGCGTTCGATTTTTTTGAGACTGCGGGTTCAGCGGGGGCGCTTCCTTGTCACGAAAGACGGTGTTTTCATCGGTTGATTTGCCGGAGCATCTTGGCGCTTCGATCGCGGCTTCGAAAGGCAGTTCTTCCGAAAGGCCGTATTCCTCTGAGGGATGCTTGCACAGGATTATCTACAATTCCAGCGACCTGATCGGCGGCGAACAAATCCAGAAAGAGCAATGGATCTCATCGCTGACATCCGGTTATGCCCGTCTGCGTGCAGATCCGGCCATCGGCAGGTCGTTCGAAGGCGAGCTGAGGATTGTTCGAGCTCGCGACGTTTCGGTCGGTACGATCCACGGCACTGTCAAATCGATATCGAGAACCACTGAAGACATTGCGGCCCAGGGCACCAACAATGTCGTGTTGCTTCTCAATGCCGGACACTCCCCGCTCAGCGTTGACCAGTCGGGAAGGAGCGTCGACCTCAGTCAAGGCGCGTCCGTTCTTGTCGAGCAGAGCGCTCCCTCAATCATCCGTGTGAGCGACGGGCAATGCTGCCTGATCGCCGTGCAGACCGATCGAGAACGCGTGCGTGAGCGATATGCGGGGTTTGAGGATCGCCTGATGACCGTCGTGTCTGGCTCCATGATGATCAACGCCCTTGTTCGTGCCTATGTCGGTGTTCTGGCCGATGAGAAAGAAGCCGAGTCTCAACCGACCATGCAGTTCGTGGCCGATCATATTGCCGATCTGATCGCCGCCACCGCTTCCATTGCCGCACCTGTGACGGCGCACGACAACGCGGATGCGCGAGGTCTACGTGCGGTACGCACGCAGGCGATTCTGACTAGAATTCGCGGAGGCTTCGCCAATCCCGGCATCTCCGCGCAAGGCGTGGCCAAAGAGCTCGGGCTGTCGGCGCGCTATGTCCAGGACCTGCTCCAGGAGACAGGCATCAGCTTCTCCGAACGTGTTCTCGAACAGCGCCTGCAGGGAGCACGCAAGATGCTCTCGCAACGGCACAATGACGCCATGCGCATCAGCGAAATCGCGCTGATGAACGGGTTCAGCGATGTGTCCTACTTCAACCGCTGTTTCCGCCGCCGCTTCGGCCAAACGCCGACAAGCGTGCGATAGATCCGGAAGGTTCCGCTGCCGGACGGGCGGCGCAATTTCCCCCTCCCTTCGAGACGGAGGTCGGTCCTCCAGCCGCACCCGAGAGGCCCGATGGTGCCAAACCATCACAGTGCGCGGAAAAGCCGCCGCACCTCGCTCCAGTCCAATTCCGGTGCGGCCCTGCCCAAGACAACAGCCCGACGCCGATGACATGTCGGGTCAGGGCGAAACGACCGCCACATCAGGGGATTGCATGCCGCAGCACGAATTTGGAGGCCGCAAGGCGAAGGCGTTGAAGCATCTCATGCTGACGTCGACTGCGCTGGTCTGGCTTGGCCAGCCAATCACTGCCTCGGCTGCCGATAACTGGACCGGTGCCGCCTCCACCGACTGGTTCACCGTCGGAAACTGGAACCCCGCCGCTGTCCCCACCTCGGGCGACGACGTTACGCTCAATGCGACATTCCCGAATCCGACCGTGATAGACGGGGCAAATGCGGCCGCGCACTATCTGTTTCTCGGCACCATTGCGAGCCACACCGGCTCGCTGACGATCAAAAACGGCGGCACGCTCGGCAGCACTGCCGCCTTTCTGGGCTATCTTTCGGACACGAACGGCGTCGTGACGGTGACCGGAGCAGGCTCGGCCTGGAACAACAGTTCGGACCTTTTCCTTGCCGCCAGTCCGAGCAGCACCGGCACCTTGACGATCTCGAACGGCGGCGCCGTCAGCAACACCGTGGGTCATGTCGGCTCCGGCGGCACCGGCACCGCGACCGTCGACGGAATCGGCTCGACCTGGACCAACAGCGGCGACCTGTACGTAGCCGAACATGGCACGGGCACGCTTGTTATCACCAAGGGCGGCGCGGTCAGCAATGCCGTCGGCACCATCGCCTGGCATGCGGGCTCCAACGGCACGGTGACGGTCGACGGTGCGGGTTCGACCTGGACAAGCAGCTCGGACCTATATGTCGGCAACTCCGGCAACGGGACATTGAACGTTCTGAAGGGCGGCGCGGTCAGCACTGGCGGCGCCGCTGCGCTCGGCTATGTCGGAGGCTCCACCGGCGCCGTGACGGTTGACGGTGCGGGATCCAATTGGACCGTCGCCTCCAGCCTGTATGTCGGCTTCAACGGCACCGGCATCCTGAACATCACGAATGGCGGCACGGTCGGCAATGTTGATGGAACCGTGGGCGAGTACTCCAGTTCCAGCGGCGCTGCGATGGTCTCGGGCGCGGGCTCGGCCTGGACCAACAGCGGGAATCTGACTGTCGGCGACAACGGCACCGGCTTGCTGACCGTGACCAAGGGCGGTGCGGTCAGCAACGCCACGGGCACCATAGGTTCGTATGCAGACTCCAACGGCATGGTGTCCGTCGACGGCGTCGGCTCGACTTGGACCAACAGTTCCAATCTGCTCGTCGGCAATCATGGCACGGGAATGTTGACGGTCTCCAAAGGTGGTGCCGTCAGCAACAGCGCGGCCCAGATCGGCAACTTGGCTGGCTCGACCGGCATGGTGTTCGTCGACGGTGCCGGCTCGACCTGGACCAACAGTTCCAACCTGGCTGTTGGCGATTTCGGCGCGGGCACTCTGGCGATCACCAATGGCGGCAAGGTCAGCAACGCCACGGCCTATATCGGCAATTCGGCTGGCTCGACCGGCACGGTGTCCGTCGCGAATGCCGGCTCGACCTGGACCAGCGCGGACATGTATGTCGGCGGCCTCAGCACGGGCACGCTGTCGATCTCGAACGGCGGCGTCGTCAGCAGCGCCTCGACCACCATCGGCTATGGTGCCGCCTCGACCGGCACGGTGTTCGTCGACGGCGCCGGCTCGACCTGGACCAACAGCGGCAGTCTCTTCGTTGTCGGCCGGAGCGGCACCGCGACGATGACCATTTCAAACGGCGGCACCGTCAACAGCGTTCTGAGCTATCTCGGCAACTACTCCGCCGGCACCGCGGTGGTCACCGGCGCGGGCTCGACATGGAACAGCAGTTCAGGTCTCTATCTCGGCGTCAGCGGCGGCGGTGTCGGCACGCTGACCATCCAGGGCGGCGGCACCGTGAAAAACACCGTCGGCCACCTGGGGAAATCGCTGGGCTCAACCGGCACGGCGACCGTCGACGGCGCCGGCTCGAGTTGGATCAACAGCTCGGCGCTGTTCGTCGGCACGGTGGGCACCGGCACGCTGACCATCTCGAACGGCGGCACCGTCAAGAGCGTGGGCGGCACCGTTGGCAATGGCGGTACGGGTAAGGGCGTCGTGACCGTAAGCGATGCCAACTCTGCCTGGGCCAACAGCGGCGACCTCTATATCGGCAACCTCGGAACCGCTGAACTGAACGTCTTGAAGGGCGGCGCGGTCAGCAATGCCTGGGGCTATGTCGGCTTCAATCCAGGCTCGACCAGCATGGCGACGGTCGACGGCGCAGGCTCGACCTGGACCAGCAGCGCGGGCCTTATTGTTGGCCTCGACGGATCGGGCACACTGACGATTTCGAACGGCGGCACGGTTTCGGCGGGCGGCATCGTCACCATTGCCAGCCACGCGGGTTCCACCGGCACGCTCAACATCGGCGCCGCGGCAGGTTCCGCGGCCACAGGCGCCGGCGTTTTCGGCCCGGCCGCGCTGCAGTTCGGCAGTGGCGTCGGCACGCTCAATTTCAATCACACCGGAGCCAACTACGCGTTCGGCGCCACGATCAGCGGGCTGGGGACGATCAACCAGATCGCCGGCACGACGAACCTGACCGCCGATTCGAGCGGCTTCACCGGCGCCACCAATGTGAGCGGCGGACGCCTGGCCGTGAATGGTTCGCTGGCCGGTTCGCTGGTGACGATCTCGGGCGGCACGCTGGGCGGCAACGGTACGGTGGGCGGCATCGTCGCCCAGTCGGGCGGCATCATCGCACCGGGCAATTCGATCGGCACCCTCAAGGTCGCCGGCGACATCGACCAGGCAGTGGGCTCGGTCTACCAGGTCGAGCTCACCACCGCCGGCCAGTCCGATCTTATCCAGGCGACGGGCACGGCGACGATCGCCGCCGGCGCTGTCCTCGACGTGGTCAAGACGGATGCCGCGCCTTACGTGCTGGGCACGCATTACACGGTCCTGCAAGCCGATACGGGCGTCATCGGCACCTACACGCTCACCGGGGCTGGTCCGTTCGTCGGCCTTGTCGCCAATTACGACGCGACGCATGTCTATCTCGATGTGGTGCAGGCCAAGTCCTTCGCCGAGGTCGGCCTGACCCCCAACCAGATCGCCACCGGCGGCGGCGCCGAAAGCCTGGGGGCCGGCAATCCGCTCTTTGATGCCATCATGGGCCTGCCGAGCGAAGCAGCCGCCCAGAACGCCTTCGACCAGCTCTCGGGCGAAATCCATGCCTCGGCCAAGGGCATGCTGCTCGAGGACTCCCGCTTCGTTCGCGACGCCGCCACCAACCGCATCGCTTCAGCTTTCGGCGATGGCAGCACGGCAGCGCTGCCGGTCATGGCCTATGGCGAAGGCGGTCCCGAAATGGTCGCCGCCGACACTGATCGCTTTGCCGTCTGGGGCCAGGCTTTTGGCTCCTGGGGCAATGCGGACAGCGACGGCAACGCCGCCGCCTTCGACCGCTCGACCGGCGGCTTGCTGGCCGGCGCCGACACGCTGGTCGGAGGCTGGCGCGTCGGTGTTCTGGGCGGCTACAGCCATTCGAGCTTCGATGCCGACGATCGCAATTCCTCCGGCAAGAGCGACAGCTACCATCTCGGCCTCTATGGCGGCACCAATTGGGGGGCCATCGCCTTCCGCACTGGTGCGGCCTACAGCTGGAGCAGCCTTTCGACACATCGCTCCGTCGCCTTCAACGGCTTCACGGATGCGCTGTCGGCCGATTACGACGCCGGCGCCGCGCAGATGTTCGGCGAACTTGCCTACAAGGCCGATGCCGGACAATTCAAGTTCGAGCCCTTCGCCAATCTCGCCTATGTCAGCGTGCACACGGACGGCTTCAGCGAAACCGGCGGTGCGGCGGCCTTGACCAGCGCCGGCACCAGTACCGACGCCACCTTCACCACACTCGGCCTGCGCGGCTCGACCGATTTCGCGCTCGGCGGCGTCATGGCCACCGCACGCGCCATGCTCGGCTGGCGCCACGCTTTCGGCGATGTCACGCCGAGCTCAAGCTTCGCCTTCGCCGGCGGCGACGCCTTCACCATCGCCGGCGTGCCGATCGCCAGGGATGCGGCGGTCATCGAGGCCGGCTTCGACATGAAAATGTCGGCCAATGCGACGCTTGGCCTGTCCTATACCGGGCAGTTCGGCAGCGGCGCGGCGGACAACGGCGCCAAGGCCAACCTTAGCGTCAAGTTCTGACGACAGCAGGCCGCCGGTTCACGCCAATTGACGTCGTGCGGTCCGTGTTCTGGCGTCCCCCTACTCCGGCGAAGGCACCGGCGGCTTCGAGGTCAGCGCCGTGCCGGCGGCCGCGACGATGACGGCGGCGATGCCGGCGAGCTGCGGCGGGGTCAGGCTCTCGTGCAGGAACAGAAAGCCGGCCAGCGCGCCGAGCCCCGGCTCCAGGCAGGTCAGCGTGCCGTAGATGCGGGCCGGCATGCGGGTCAGCGCCACCATCTCCAGGAAGAACGGCAATGCGCTGGAAAACAGGCCGACGAGCAGCGCGCTGACCAGGATCGACGGCGCCAGCAGCCCGGTTCCCGCCTGCGCGACGCCGAAGGGCACCACCAGAACGGCGGCGATCGCCATGCCATAGGCGGTGGTGCGGGTGCCGAGCTCCGCACCCGCCTTCTGCGCCAGCACGATGTAGAGCGCCCAGAAGCCCCCGGCCGCCAGCGCCAGCATCACCCCGGTCGGATCGAGCGGCTGCAGCGAGTGGATGAAGGGCGACAACAGGATGATGCCGGCCAGCGCAAGCGCGATCCAGGCAAAATCGCTGGCGCGCCGCGAGGTCAGCGTCGCCACCAGCAGCGGCCCGGAAAATTCGAGCGCCACCGCAACGCCGAGCGGGATTCTGGCAAGGGCTGCGTAGAATAAGAGGTTGAGCGCGCAGAGTGTCACCCCATAGGCGACCAGCCACGGCATGGTGGCGCGCGACGGCCGCATCTGCCAGGGCCGCAGCACCGCGATCAGCATCAGCGCTCCGATGACCAGCCGCAGCGTCGTCGTGCCTTGCGCGCCGATCACCGGGAACAGGGTCTTGGCGAAGGTGGCGCCGATCTGGATCGACACCATGGCCCCCATCAGCGCCGCGACCGGCAAGGGCGCCGCTTCGCGACTGGCAATTGGCATCGATGTCACTTCTGTTTCACCCTTCCCTGCCATGCCGGGCATCCGCCCGACCCACGGCATGGCTGGCAGCTATGGCCTCCCCGGGCAGGCCTGTCGTGAGGCACGGGAAGACAGTCGGCTGGGGCAAGCGCTGGAACGGGTCCGGAAGTCGGGAACACCCTTCCGGCCATTCACGGCATGGTTGGAGCTGCCTGCCTAAGCGGCGGCGGCAACGGAGCGCTTGAAGACGATGGTCACCCGCGTGCCCTCGCTGGCGCTCGAATTCACGTCGAATTCCGCCTTGGCATTCTCGGTCAGCGAACGCGCGATCAGCGCGCCTAGCTTGCCGGGCTTGGGCCAGGTCTCGCCTTCGGGCAGGCCGATGCCGTCGTCGGCAATGACAATACGGCAGCCATCGCCGTTCACGATACTATGCAGCGTGATCGTGCCGCCGTCGCGCCCTTTGAAGGCATGCTTGAGCGCATTGGTCAAAAGCTCGTTCACCACCAGCCCGGTCGGCATGGCGACGTTGATCGACACCGGATACGTATCGACCTTCATGTCGAGGCGAATGCCCTCGACCGCATGCGAGTTCATCACCGCCGACGCGATCTGGCTGAGATAGACGCCGAGATCGACCTCGTCCTTGTGATCGTCGCCCGACAGCGTCTGGTAAAGGATCGCCAGCGCGTCGACGCGGCCGGCCAGCCTCTCGAACCGCTTCTGGTCCGGCTCCATCGCGTTGCGCGTCTCCAGCCGGATCAGCGCGGTGATCATCTGCAGATTGTTTTTCACCCGGTGCTGCAGTTCGCGCAGCAGCGTGTCCTTCTCGCGCACGCGTTCCTCGACCGAAGCTGCATCCTCGGTCTCGCCATGCGCCGAGACGTCGACCAGCGCCACCAGCCGGAAGCAGACCTTGCCATTGTCGTCCTCGATGACATTGGAATAGGCGTCGACGATCGCCGGCGTATGCTCGGCCCGCTCCAGCCGGAACGTACCGACAAAATCGGTCTCCTCGACCAACGCCTCGAACAGCGCGCGGTCCTTCTGCCGGTGCAGGCCAGTGCCGGAAAGTGCCGCCCAGTGCTTCTGGGCCAGCCTGGCCGCCTTCAGGCCCGACAGTTTCTCGAATTCCGGATTGGCATAGACGACGCGCTCCTTCGCGCCGAGGTCCGAGACGGCAATGGCGATCGGCACCTGGTCGAGGAATTTCTTGAACTGTTCGCTCTCCAGCGCGCTGGCAAGGTCTGGCGTATCGAGCAACTGCTCGACCGCTTCGGCCTTCTGTGTGTCGGATGTCATCTGCGGCGCCTGTGCTGTGTGTGAGCGCCATCAGTATCAGCGATAGGGCGGGCCTGCCATCACAATACAGGAGGATGCTGGCACATGCCTCCACGTCAAGGCGCCAAATCGGTTTCGCTCGCCCTAGGCCGCCAAGTCGCCCGCCCCCGGGTCAGCCGCTGAACGACACGCCCCTGAGGCGCATGCCCGCCTGCACACCGCGCACGATCAGCCGCGACAGCAATTCCATGTCCCAGGGCATGCCCCGACGCCAGACATCGAGCAGCAAGGCGATGCGCGCTTCGTCGGCATTGTTCATCACCTCGTGCGGGTAGGTGTCGTCCCACAGCATGCCTTCGCCGTCGGTGATGCGTTTCTCCTGACGGTCGATCATCATGATGGTTGCCGGGCGGCCATCGGCCTGTCGCGGAATGACCAGGCCCAGGTGAAACCGCATGATGCCGCGGAATGGCCCGCGATGACTGGGTATGTGCTTGCGCGGCGCGAGGAACGAGACAGCCGCCGATTTGACCTCCGGGCATTCGGCCAGCAGGCGGCTGAGAACCGGCATCCGCGCCAGGTTCTCCGGCACCACCACGTCATAGGCCTTGAGCACGAACATGCGCCAGTCGAGGCCGTCATTGGCCGATATCTCGGCCTGCTCGGGCATGATGTCGTGGAAGCGCGGGACCTTGCCCAGATGCACGCCAAGCGCTTCGTCGCGGAGGTCGCGCCAGGCAGCGGTGAATTTCGCCGCGTTCGGAAATTCCGTGGCGGTATCGAGGATTGCCGGCGCGTCTATCCGTCTTTCATAGACACGCCGGACCACATCGGATGCAAGATCGTAGGTGCGCGACATCGGATGGCCTCCATCGCACCATAAGCGGACGGCCCCCGATTTTGGTTACACATTTGTTCACGACGCCGTGCGCTGCACCGCCAGCCGTGGGCCGGTCTTGACGTCGGCGATCTCGGGTTTCGTGCTGTCGAACGCACCGCCCGAGCCGCCACTGAGTCCCTTGTTGAGGGCGATGCAGTCGGTCGCCAAAAGCACGCGGCTTCGCAGCAGTGACTCCTCGGCCGGATAGAGCGAACGCTGCGCGTCGAGCACGTCGGGCAGGCTGGTCTCGGAGAGCGTGCTTTCGAGGCTCGACGCCTCGCCACCATGCTGCACCGCAGAAAGCCAATGATTCCAATTCATTCGCCGGGCAGTTCCGAATGATCGCAATAGATAAAATGTAGATTTCTCAAATTTCGAGATTTTTTTACAAAGATTCGAACGCCTCCTGCCCCCAGGGCAGAAATGCTTCCGATCAACCAAGGCGGGCATATAGACACCAACTCGAACCAAAAGGTTGAATTCCTGTCAAAGATCGCAAGAAGCCGGAAAATGGCAGCTTTTTGCCGATTTATAGCCTTTCTCACACAAGTATTTCAGCTTGCTAAATTTTTTGTGTTGCACTGCACAATGCCGTGACCGAACCATCACCTGGGGGACTCGTTTGCGACTGGACATACGCCGTGGAGGATTCCGCCAGCTTGACGAACTTGAGCTGTCCATCCGTCGAATTCGTTCCTGGCTCGGATGGACTCGCAGGGCTCGGGTTTGACGGTACCGGGCCGAGGGCAGGTATCGTTCGTCTTGACCTGCGGCTCGAAGCAGCCAGGCGGCACGGACATCACATGGGCGCAAGCTGATGGCAAACGCCCGCGACATCCAGCTGGATGCACTGAGGGCCATCGCAGTGACGATGGTGTTGTACTCTCATTTCTTCGCGGCGGGAGGATCTTCCTTCTGGGGCCATATCGGCGTGCGGCTGTTCTTCGTGCTGAGCGGCTTCCTGATCACGCGCCTGCTTCTGGAAGCGCGTTCGGCCGCCGCGTTCAAGACCGGCCCCGCGCTGCGGTCCTTCTATATCAGGCGGGCGCTGCGGATATTCCCGCCCTATTTTGCCGTGCTGGGTTTCGTCTGGCTGGTCGACCTGGAACAGTCCAAGGGATCGCTGCTCTGGCATGCGCTCTATCTGTCGAATTTCTGGTATGCGCTGCGCAATGACTGGAACCCCTGGGTGCTGTGCCATTTCTGGAGCCTGAGCATCGAGGAGCAGTTCTATCTCGCCTGGCCGCTGGTCGTCCTGCTCGCCCCACGGCGTCGCTTCGAAACGATCTGCATCGGCGTCATCGCGCTGTCGCTGGCCTATCGCTTCTACTGGCCGGTGACCGCCACCCCGGCGCTGGCGCGCGACCTGCTGCCGCCGGCTTCGATGGACGCGCTGGCGTCGGGCGCGCTGCTGGCCTGCTGGCGGTCGAGGGGCGACGGCCTGCCGCAATGGATGCGGCTGGGCTGGCCGGCCTTCGCGGCCGCGTTCCTTATCATCGAGTGGTTTGTCCCGGCACCTCCCGATCCGACGCTGGAATGGGCCCGCTGGCTGCTGCTGCAGATCCTGCCCCTGGTGCCGCTGGTGGCCATCGTCGCCGCCTGTTCGCGCGGGCTCGGCGGCACGCTTGGCAGGTTTGCGGAACTGCCGCCGCTGCTGGCGCTGGGCCGTATCAGCTACGGCGTCTATCTCTATCATCCGATCTTGCTGTCGCTCGCCGTCAAGTCGCAGCCCTGGATTCCGCTCAATGTCTCGCAGCAAGGGCCGGGACGGTTCCTGGTCGCAAGCACCGCCACGATTGTCGTGGCCTCGATTTCCTGGCTGGTTTTCGAAAGGCCGCTCAACAGCCTCAAGCGCCACTTCCCGTATGTCCGGCGAGCCCAGGCCGGTCATGCCGGTTGGTTTGCGAGGCCGGTGGAAGCCTATGCCGGCGGATCGCCCGATGGCCGCACGCCATCCCTCGACCTCCCGCGAACGGATGCAAGACCATGACCGCCGCGCCGCTCGTCTCCGTCCTGCTGCCGGTCTACAATGCCGGCCCCTATCTCGTCGCGGCACTGGGAAGCATCCTGCGGCAGGATTACCGCCGCCTGGAGGTCATCGCGATCGATGACGGCTCGAGCGACAATTCGCTCGATATCCTCGAGCGATACCGGCAGGCCGACAGCCGCGTCTCGATCATCTCGCGCGAAAATCGCGGCCTCGTCGCGACGCTCAACGAAGGGCTGGCGGTCGCGCGGGGCGAACTCGTCGCGCGGATGGACGCCGACGACATCGCCTATCCCTGGCGCCTGTCGCGCCAGGTGGCGCTGTTCGAACAGCGGCCCGAGCTCGGCTTTTGCGGCGCCGGCGTCGACATGCTGATCCGCGGCCGTATCGCCAGGGGCAAGCCAGATCCGGTGTTCCAGTTCGGCCGCATGCCCATATTGGCGATGTTCTTCACCATCTTCATGCACCCGACGGTCGTCTACAACAGGGAGGTCATCGAGGACGCGGCTCTCCACTACGACCCGACCTACCGGCACGCCGAGGATTTCGATCTCTTCCGGCGGCTGGCCGCTCGTTACCCGGCAGCCATGATGCCCGAAAACCTGCTCGTCTACCGGATCCATCAGGGGAGCGTGACCCACCGGCACAGCAAGGAGATGCGCAGGACGCATTTGCGCATCGTGGCCGAGAACCTCGAGCGCGAGGGCCTTGCCGGGACCACGCGCGACCTGCGCGACATCGGCGAAGCCGTCAGCCACGACACGGTTGCCCGCGCGGCCGACTTCATTCTGGCGCTGGAGGAGCGGATCTGCCCGCTGCCGGACGAGACGCGGCCGAGCTTCGAGGCCGGCGCGCTCAACCTGTTCTATTTCCTCTACCAGCTCGTCGCCGACGAAAGGCAGCCGCCGCTGACGCATGAACTGCTGACACGGACCGCGAAGTGGAACGCCATCCGCCGCCGCGAGAAATATGCGTTGCGGCCCGGCGCCTGGGCGCCCTGGCTCAGCCGCGCCTCGCTGTCGGCCGGCAAGCAGGCGGACGCCGTGGAATACTTCTTCAAATCCGCGCCCGCCGCAGCGGTTCTGGCATCGCATCGGGTGGGCTAGAGGCATGACCATCAACGCCCACCAACCTCTGCAACGCGACCGTTCGACGGCGCTTGGCGGCGCGCCGGCCGGCCTGCGGGCAGAGCGACCAGGCCCGGAAGTCAGCTTCATCATCTGCACGCGCAACCGCGTCACCGTGCTCGAGGCCTGCATCAAGTCGGTGCAGGCCGCGTGCCGTGCCCATGCCGGCTTCGCGGCCGAGCTCGTGGTCGTCGACAATGGCTCGAGCGACCGCACGGCGGAACGCCTGGCCAGCATCGCCGCCATGTCGGACATTCCATTCACGCCCGTTTGCGAGCCACGCCCCGGACTGGCCGCTGCCCGTAACGCCGGGTTGAGGCGCGCGCGGGGTCGCGTGCTGGTCTTCGTCGATGACGATTGCGCGGTGCATCGCGACTATCTCGCCGACCTGGAACGACATTACTCTTCCGGGGAACAGGGGCTTATCCGCGGAGGCCGTGTCGAGCTTGGCGATCCCAGGGACCTGCCTTTCACGATCAAGCGATCGCGGGTGCGCGAGCGGCTGACGCCCGATATCCATCCCGGCGGCTTCGTGCTGGGCTGCAACATGACGATGCACCGCGATGTCGCGGCCCGCATCGGCTATTTCGACGAACGCTTCGGCGCGGGCGGACCATTGCGGTCGGCGGAGGATACCGACTACCTCGTGCGGGCGGTGCGGCTCGGCATCGCGGTCGAGTATGTGCCCGACATGACGATATTCCACCACCATGGCCGGCGCGATCGCAAAGCCATCGAAAAGCTCCACCGCGACTACAGCCTGGGCAATGGCGGGCTCTGCCTGAAACATCTCCGCCATGCGCCCTGGCTGCTCCGCCATTTCTACTGGGCCGTGAGAGGGGCTTTCCGGGAATTGGCGGGCGGGCCCGCCTTCGATCGCGAACTCAATCTGTCGCACTGGCCGATCGTCGGTATGAACGTGCTCGGCGCGGCCAGATACGCGTTGCTTCTGCTGGCGGGACGGCCGCAGGCCGAGCCGGTGCGGCAGGACCAACAAGCCAATGCCGAGGCGCCGCTCTGATGCCATTGCTCCCGCCTGGCCTGCCGATGCTGTTCCGCGCCTTCGGAAAGCGGCAACTGCGCCTGGTTCCGGCCGTGGTGGTCCTCGGCCTGGTCAGCGCCGCCCTCGAAGGGTTCGGCATCGGCCTGATCATCCCCCTGCTGGGCATCATCATGGGACATGGCGATGCGGCGGGGATGGCCGGCTTCTCCGCTGTGCTCCAGCAGGTCGGATCGGGCTTCAGCGAGCGCGACCGGCTTTTCGTCATTTCGGCCGCCATTCTCGGCTCGATCCTCCTGAAGAACGTCTTCGCCTTCGCCAACACGCTGCTGACGTCCTTCATCTCCGGCAAGGCCAGTCATTCGATCCGCAGCGCTTTGTCGGAGCAGCTCCTGCGGGTCGGCTATCCCTTCTTCCTGCGGCAGAGCCCCGGGCGGCTGCTCAACATCATCTCCAACGAATCCTGGCGGGCGTCCGATGCCATCCAGATCATGCTGTCGGCGATCGTCAGCGCATCGGCCGCCATCATCCTCCTGGCCTTTCTGCTGCTGCTGTCATGGCGCATGACGCTGCTGGTCACGCTCGGACTGGCGCTCGTCCAGATCGCGCACGCCATCCTCTCGGCCAACCTGAAAGGCCCCAGCCGCAGCGTCGCTTCGCGCAACAGCCACCTCGCCTCGCAAATGCTGCATCTGGTGCATGCCGGACGCCTGATACGCATCTTCGGCCAGGAGACCCGGGAAAAGGCGATATTCGATACCGCGTCCGACGCGGTTCGCCGCGCCTCCTTCATCCTGCAGGTCCGCCAGGGTGCATTGCCGCCGCTGACGGAGGTTCTCCACGCCATGCTGTTCCTGGCGGTGGTGATCGGCGCCTGGCTGGCGCAAGTGAGTTTCCCGCTGATYATCGCCTTCGTCATCCTGCTCTACAGGCTGCAGCCGCATATGCGGGCGCTGCAGGGGTCGTGGAGCCAGTTGCAGGGCCTGAGCGGATCGCTGGAAGAGGTGACATGGATGCTGGACCCCGCGGGCAAGCCCAGGTCGCCGCAAGGCGACGGGCCGTTCCACGGTTTGCGCCAAGGCATCAAGTTCGAGGAAGTGACGTTCACCTATTCCGGCACCGACCGGCGTGAGGTGGTGCTGCATGCGGCGACGTTCACAATCAACAGCGACCGCTCGACGGCGCTGATCGGCCGCTCCGGCGCCGGCAAGACGACGATCGTCAATCTTCTGTGCCGCTTCGTCGAACCGGACAGCGGCAGGATCCTCGTCGACGGATCACCGCTCGACGGGATCGATGCCAGCCAGTGGCGGCGCCACATCGCGCTGGCCAGCCAGGAGCTGGAACTGGTCGACGGCACCATTTTCGAGAACATAGTCTATGGGCAGGATGCGGCCACGGCCGGCGACGCCGAACGCGCCGCGAGACTGGCCGAGGCGCATGAATTCATCGAACGGCTGCCGCAGGGCTACGAGACGCTCGTCGGCTACAGGGGCGTCAACCTGTCGGCGGGACAGAGGCAGCGCATCGCGTTGGCCAGGGCGCTGGTGCGCGATCCCGATCTGCTGATCCTCGACGAAGCCACCAATGCGGTCGACGGGCTGTCGGAGGCGGCGATCGTCGAGACCCTGAAGTCGAGGGCGGGACGGCGCACGACCATCGTCATCAGCCATCACCACAGCACCATCTCGTTCTGCGACGACGTGGTGATCCTGAGCGACGGCCGGGTGAAGAAACAGGCCCCATTCGGCGCCCTGGCATCGCTCTCCATGGACGAGCTTTACCAGCACGAACCGCTCGACTGACATGGGCCGGGGCAGCGCTTCCCAATGCCCTCACCGGTGGTCCGAATCAATGACTGATGACTTGCCGCCGGCACCCTGCGCGATCGCACCAATGCCATGCGGTGCCCGGACTCGCTACCGTTCCTTCGCGGCGGACCTGTCGATCCGCCCGGGCCGGTGCCCATCGCTTACTCTCCAGATGCGGCGCCGGCCCTCCTCTTGTTCTGGGCCGCCTCGCGCAAACGGTGGCGTGAAGGGCTATAGGAGACTGGCAACGTCGGCGGGACGGCCCCCCTCTGCCCTGCCGGGCATCTCCCCCTCGAGGGGGGAGATCAGATGCCGGCCGGCTTTCGCCAACCACCAACGTCTCAAGGAGTGAGCTGTCGCGGAAACTGCCAATCTCCCCCCTTGAGGGGGAGATGTCCGGCAGGACAGAGGGGGGCGCCTCGCGCCAGTCTTCGGAGTATAGGCCTGGCAGCATCGCGCAGACCCCGCTGCTTCGCAGCGACTCTCCCCACAAGGGGGAGAGTGAAGATTACCCCGCGATCGCCATCGGCACGGCGCTCTTGTTGGGGATCTGGATATCGATCTCCAGCGTCGACATGGTCTCGCCGCGGTCCATCGAGACCTGCAAATAATCCTGGTCGATCTGCACATGCTTGGCGATCACGGCCATGATCTCCTCGCGCAGGATGGAGACGAGGTCGGGCTGGCTGCGGTTGCGGCGCTCATAGGCGAGCAGCACTTGCAGCCGCTCGCGCGCCACCGGCGCGCTGGAGCGCCGCCTGAAAAGGTCGAACACGTTCATGCCGCCCTCCTTCCCAACAGACGGTCGAGGAAACCTTTGCGCTCGAAGGGGACGACGACCGGCAGATCCTCGCCTTCCAGCCGCCTTGCGGCGTCGATATAGGCCTTGGCAGCCGTGTTGAGCGGCTCCGACAGCGTCACCGGCGCACCGAGGTTGGACGCGCGCAGCACATCCTGGCTTTCCGGGATGATGCCGAGCAGCGGCACCGACAGGATTTCCAGCACATCGTCGATGCTGAGCATTTCGCCGCGCGCGGCGCGCCCCGCGTCATAGCGGGTGACCAGCACGTGCTTGGCGATCTGCTCGCCCTGTTCGGCGCGCATGGTGCGGGCGTCGAGCAGGCCGATGATGCGGTCGGAATCGCGCACCGACGACACTTCCGGATTGGTGACGATGACCGCCTCGTCGGCAAAGCGCATGGCGAGCTGCGCACCGCGCTCGATGCCGGCCGGGCTGTCGCAGAAGACATAGTCGAACACCGAGCGCAGCTTGTCGATGACTTCGCCGACGCCCTCTTCCGTCAGCGCGTCCTTGTCGCGCGTCTGCGAGGCCGGCAGCAGGAACAGCGTGTCGACCCGCTTGTCGCGGATCAGCGCCTGCGAAAGCTTTGCCGTGCCCTGGATGACGTTGACGAGGTCGAACACCACGCGGCGTTCCGCGCCCATGATCAGGTCGAGATTCCTGAGGCCGACGTCGAAATCGACCAGCGCCACCTTCTTGCCGGTCTTGGCCACGGCGGCACCGAGCGCCGCCGTCGAGGTGGTCTTGCCGACGCCCCCCTTGCCCGAAGTGACCACCACTACCTTGCCCATGGAAAAAGCCTCCGTTGTTATCCGTTGTCCCGGGCCGGCTTGCCGGCCTTCAGTCGGCCGCACCGGCCAGTTTTCTCAGTCGGCCGCCCTGACGGCCGTTCTCAACTCAAAGTCTCGACGCGCAGGCCATCGCCGTCGAGGAAGGCCTGCACCGGCTTGCCGCGCGACACCCCTTCCATCTCCTCGGCGGTGATGTACCAGCCGTCGACCGACAGAAGCTCCGCCTCGTTGCGGCGGCAGAAGATGCGCGCACTGGTGTTGCCCAGCGCACCCGCCGAAGCCCGCCCGCGCAGCGTGCCGTAGACATGGATCGAGCCGGCGGCGACGATCTCCGAACCGGACGCGACCGAGCCGAGCACGATGACATCGCCATGCGCATGCATGATCGCCTGGCCGGAGCGGATCGGCGCCTTGATCATCAGCGTGCCCGAATCGTAGTGCGAAACCTGCGGCTCGCTTTCCCCGGTCTTGCTTGCGCCAGCCTTGCCCTTGGCAACGCCGGCGTCCGCCCGTGCGTCCATGCCGTGGTCCCTGCCCTCGGCGGCCTTGCCTTCCCTGCCGGAACCCTCTTGCCCGCCCTTGCGGCCAGGCAGCAGCCCCTCCGTCGTCGCCTCCTTGGCGCCGACCAGCAGAGGCGGCAGCTCGGGCCCGAGCGCAGCCCCTTCCAGCTCGATGGCATAGATGCGGATGCCGCGCGTAAAAAGCTCCGCCACAAGTGCCGCGATCTCGCTCGTCTGCGGCTTCAGCACATTCAGATCGAGCAGCACCGGCCGCCCGGCAAAATAGCCCGGCGAGTTGCCGATCCAGTGATCCAGCCCCTGCAGCCACTCCACCATGGGCGCTTCCGGGGTCAATGTGAAAGCGACGAAAGAACGGGCACGAAAGCGAATGGATTTGGCCTCGAGGGGAGCGGCAAAGGTCACGGCTGGCGAATCCTTACTGAGAGGTAAACGCTAGCGAGGGAATGGTTAACGAATGGTTAACGAGGGGTGGGCAACCGGGCAGTCTTCGCGAAATTGGAAGGTCGGTCAAACGCCAGTTGCGGCCGCTGCCAGCGACACTTTGAATGTCCTAATAGAGGCCGAAAGCAGGCCGTCCGGTATCCGACTGCACCCGGAGACAAGCTGCCGTTTAGCTTGTGGCCCTATAACAAACGTTGGAGCACTGTTGAATTACCGCGTCAGACGTGGGCTCTGGTGAGGCGTTGCAATACCGCAGACAAGCTCAGATTCGTGCCTTAGCCCGCACGCCTCCACCATTCGACGGGATGGTAAGTTCGTTGGTGAGATAAGCTCGTAGACGTGGGTCGCGTTGAGATCGCGGAATACGCTGACAATCATACGCGCGTTGACATAGCTGCCCAGCCCTTTACCCCGCTGCGCTTCCGCCACAGCAACAAGCCCGCCCCAAGCATATTGGTGATAGGGGCTGAAGGAGTTGTGTGGCAGGTAGCCGTGAGCCGCTGCCACTACAGTGCCGTCCTTTTCACCAATCGTCACAGTGGATGCGGGCCCCACGCCGCCCGTCAGCATTGAGCCTGAAAACGGCACCACGCCCGCATCATTCATAAGGGTCTGAATTCTAGCCATTTCCCTACCCTGCGGGTCGGCCGGCCGCTCAAGTTCCCTAAATTCGTCCGGTAGACCATGTGACAGGATTGCCTCCGAAGCTGCGAGAGCGGAATGGCGATCAGCGAGGAAAACGTCCCATCTATCGAAGCGGAAACCCTGCGCTTCCAAATGGGACTGTAGCTTGTCCGCATTGCTGGATGGGATAGAAGCCACAGACGCCGTCGCGATCGAGAAATTCAGCAATCCGTGCCCAGCCCAGTCGCTCGGGGTCGTCGCAGCCCATGGTACGCCCTGTCTGGCAGGCACCGGCTGTTACGTTGATGAACTCAGCACTCGCCTCCGCCTGGGCCTGCAGGCGCTGCTGTATCGGCGTGCCGAAATAGCCTGTCATGATTGTTCCCTCCGAGGGGTTCAACCTACCCAGAGAGAAATAACTTGCCAAGCAACCGTCGCCACGAACGCTAGCCGTCCCATCGCAAACATGCGGAGCCATACGTATGGCCACGGCGCCTCAGCCGTCCCGTCGGTTCGGTAATTGGCACGGCCACCGGTTTCATCACGATGTATTGTGTCCGATCTAATCGGACACGCTATGGTCCACAAGCTAGGATCGCATCGAAATTTGCAATCAACGAGTCGGCGACGCGGTCGAGGCGGCAGGAGTTGTCAGCGTTGGCGACGGTGCAGCCCTCGTCGCCGGCGCAAAGCCGCCATGTACCAATTAGAATCAAGATTAAATGGGTCATGCAAGCCTACGGCACCTCGCCATCGCGATCGTCAAAGGCAAGCACCTGCCCCTCACCGCCGCTTGAAATACTGCACCTCCCGCTCATGCTTCTCCGCCGCTTCCCGCGTCTCGAACGTCCCCAAATTCCGCCTCTTCCCGGTCTTCTCGTCCTTCTTGCGGGAATAAAGCCGGTATTTGCCGTCCTTGAGTTTGCGGATCATCTCAGCCCTCCCTGATCAGGATTTCCGTTTGCTCCTTATGTTCCGCGCGTGCTCCACCGCCGCGCGGTCGGTGCCCAGGCGGTCGAGCAGCGCTTGCGCTTCGTCGCCCGAAATGCCGGTGCGGATGGCCAGTTCCTCGACCTCCAGCACGTCGGTGCTGGCGATCTCGCGCGGCAGCGCGTCGTCGGCTGTCGGGGCGGCTTCCCTGTCGATCTCGGCCTCGGCCCGGTGCCAATGATGCTCGGGATCTCCGCCGCCTTCGCGCTCCCAGATCTGGTATGCGCGCTTCTGGATCTTCTCATGCCGTTCGTCGCCCATCGTCGTTCCTCCTTCGTGTCGGGGAGGAACGCCGAGCTTGCGCGAATGATCCAAAAAATTTGCGTGATCGCTGGTCCGGGTGAAACGGCAAGGTTTGTACCCTACGGCGCCCCCTCTGGCCTGCCGGGCGTTCGTCGTTCGGAAAGCCAAGCAATTGGCTTTCCGTCCGCTACGCGGACCACTTCTCACCCCCTTGTGGGGAGATTGGCTGTCACATCGGCTTTCGCCAATCTCCAGGACTGGCGGTAAGATGCACCAGTCAGCACACAAGATGATCCAGGCGGCGCCCGCCGCCTGGATGCCGGCCGTGCTGGACGGCCTTGATATCAGTGGCCCCAGATGCCCTGGCCGTATTCGGCCGGCATGTCGAGGTTCGACTGTCCCGCCGCGCCGCCGGTGATGCTCTGCGTGACGCTCGGGTCGACCGCCTTGGAAGACATCATCGAATGGGTGGTCGGGTAGCTGCCGGCGGCCGGAACGAAGTCCGAGCCGAAATGGTCGCTGCCGGCAAAAGCCATGCCGGAGGCGAACAGGAACGCAGCAGCAGTCAGAATGATCTTCTTCATTTCAAGTCTCCATCTCTTACAAGTTGACATCGGCCTCGACGCGCCGCCCGCATCGCGTTCATGAGGCTGTATGTTCATGGTTCCGGGCGAAACCGGCCAACCGCGACCCTCACCGGATCCCTGCGGTTGCAGGTTTCAGCGCACTCGGTTTGTGTTGCGCTGTTGGCGGTTTCAATAAGGGGCTGGTGTTTGAGCCAGCGTGGGTGCCGGCGTGGTAAGACCCGCCGAAAGAGTGGAATTTTGCGTGGAATGCGGCAGCAAAGCGCTGTGCGCGGCGCCTATTATTCGCACTGGCGCCTGGGTCCGCCGGAATAGGGCTGGTAGCTGTTGTCTTCGGGACGGTAGGAGCGGTAGCGGCTGAAGCAGGATTGGACGTGGTCGTCCGAAAGGTCGGCTGAGGCAACCAGGGGCGCGGCGCCGCCCTCGACATAGCTGACTTCGGTGGGCTGCTGCGCGGCCTGTTCGGCGGCGGCGGTCGTGTCGAGATAGGGCGAGACGCAAGGGCGCTGCTGGCCGCTGTAGGACATGTAGCTGTTGTCGTCGGGATTGTAGGAGCGATAGCGGTCCGCGCACCAGCTGACATGGGCAGCCGGCAGCCTGGCCTGTTGTTCACGCGCGCCGGGCGCCGCGCCTGCATTGGTCGGCTCTAGCGATGCCGCCTGCACCCTGGCTCCGGCGTCGGGTGCTGCGGGCTGCGCGGCGGCCACCCGCTCCAGGCCCAGCGAAGCCTTGTCGACAGGCTGTGCGTCCTTGGTCCACAGCTGCGAGACGCTGTCGGCGGGCCTGGCCTCATGCACGGGCTTGGCGACAATCACCCAGGCGGCAAAGGCCAGCCCGCTGGCGAAGACCGCAAGGGTCAGGACAAAGCCTGCGACCAGTGCCAAAACCGCTTTCATCACACACTCCTTGAGCCCCAGCTAATAGAATGCGGAGCACCGGGACTGGTTCCAGCGGGCGAGCATTTGGCTCGGCCAGCCAACCGGAGCGGCACGCCGATGCGCAAGGCAGGCCTTGCCGCCTCAAACCGGCAGCCGCACATCCACGGAGAATTCGTTCTCAACGGCCAGCAACGCCTTGACCATCTCCTTGTCGCGCAGGCGCTTTTGCAGGGTGCGGGCGAGCAGCCAGTCCAGCGAGATCCGGCCGGCGCCAACGGCGGCCAGCACGAACATGCCGCCTGCGATCGCCAGATCCTTTTCGAAGTGCAGCAGCTCGTTCTGGCTGGCGAAGTTGGTGTGAAACAGCAAGGCCGTGGCCAGGCAGAACAGGCCGAGCCCGATGCCGCCCAGCCGCGTCAGCATGCCTGATGCCACCGAGAGCCCCGCCCCCAATTGCAGGGCGATGGTGGCGACGAACAGCGGCAGGCCGACGCCTTGCGCCGCCATCGCTCTGGCGGCGCCGTCGAAATGGGTGGCCAGCGTCACGCCCTCATGCAGGAAGATGAAGGACATAAGCAGGCGGCCGACAAGCAGGGTCACGTCCCTGATGTGGTATTTCGTGGCGAGGCCGGTGAGCTTCGCGGCGACTTCGTTCGGTGTCATGGGTCAGGCTCCGATTTTTTGAGACAGGCAGGCGCCGCGCTCGCCGTGCTGGGGCGGCGCCTGCCCGATGTGATCTTTGAAAAGGCCGGAGCCGGCTCGAGGGAGAGCGCCGGCTCCGGCAATGGGCGCCAGCCACGAGCGCCCAAACTGGTGGGATAGGTCTGTGCCAAGGCCCCCTCATCCGGCCGCTTCGCGTCCACCTTTGCCGGGGCGAGTCGCGGGCCTCGCCCGTCCTTCGGACCCCCTGTGGGGGAGAAGAAACGAGCATCGACGCCGGCGCCCTCGTCTCCCCTCGGGGAGAGGTCGGATTGCCCCGAATTGCCCTTCGCAATTCGGTCTTGGCAATCCGGGTGAGGGGGACCCTACTGCGTCACCTTGGTGTCGATGGCCTTCTGCAGGTCGGAAAGCTCCTCGCAGCCGGCGGGGCAGAGTTTCTGCAGCGAGGCCAGCTGCTCCTTGGCCTTGTTCATGTCGCCGGTCTCGACATAGAGCTCGCCCAGATATTCGCGGGCGGCCTTGTGGTCGGGCTTCAGCTCCAGCGCCTTGTTGTAGTAGGTCAGCGCAGTGGTGAAATCGCCGGTCTTGCGCAGCGTGAAGCCGAGCAGATTGTAGACGTCGGCCTGCTGGTTGTCCTGCGCGAGGTCGCGCAGATCGGCCAGCGCGCCCTTGTAGTCCTTGGCGGCGATCTTGGCCTGGACGGCGGTGAGGTCGGGTGCGTCGGCGCCCTCGATATCATCCACCGCATAGGCCGGCATGATCGTTGCGACGGGAACGACGGTCAGCACGGCAATGGCGCCGAGCAGGCCGAACAGGGCGTTTCTGCCCAAGAGAAGCTGTTTCATTGTCTTACTCGCTTGGTTTGGGTTGCCGCGTTCAAACTTGAACCGGCGTGAAGCCGTAGGCATTGCCGTCCTTGACGAAGACGCCGGTGCCGGGGAACGGGAAGTGCGACCCGGAAATGCGGATATTGTCCGCTATCACCCGGTCGATGATCTTGTGGCGCGTGGCAATCGCGGTCGGCCCGTCCTGGTCGTAGGCGCCCTGCCACTCCGGATGCGGCGCCAGAAGTGCGGGCACATACATGGTGTCGGCCGAGATCATCAGCTGCTCCTTGCCGGAATTGGCGAGGTACACCGAATGTCCGGGCGTGTGGCCGGGGGCGGCGATGATCTGGATGCCGGGCGCCACTTCCGCGCCGTCCTCGACCAGCTTCCAGTTCTTCCATTTCGGAAAATTCTCGGCGATGCGCTTGCCCGCCGGCTTGCGGCCCTCGGGCAGCTTGGCCAGCCGGCTTGGATCGGTCCACCAATTGTACTCGGTGGCGTTGACGATCAGCTCGGCATTGGGGAACACCGGCGTGTTGGTGCCTTTCTCCATCAGGCCCCAGACATGGTCCGGGTGGAAATGCGAGATCATGATGGTGTCGATCGCATGGTAGTCGATGCCGGCGGCGGCCATGTTGGCCGGCAGGTGCGTGGCGTTGGCCTGCCACTGGCCGACGCCCGAGCCCGCATCCATCATGATCAGCTTGCCGCCCATCTTCAGCACGACCACGGTGAGCGGAATGGGCATGAAGTCGGTGGTCAGCCCCGCCTTGGCGAGTGCGGCCTTGGTGTCTTCGACCGAGACATCCTTGATGAAGGCGGGGTCGTGCGGCTTCTTCCAGATGCCGTCATAGATGGCGGTCACCTCGATGTCGCCGACCGTGTATTTGTAGAAACCGACGGTCGGCTCCACCGGGGTCTCGGCAAAAGCGGGGCGGGTGAATTCGAGCTTGCCGGCAAGGCCTAATGCGGCAGCGGCGGCGGCGGATTGAAGCACTGTGCGGCGTGTCATGCTGAACATTGTGTGGTCTCCTGTGGGTTGCGGTGGCGGCAAGAAAATCGCGGAAGGAGCGACGGAGGGCCACGCCACATGGCCCCCCGTCCTGATCGCGGGCCGGGTCGGGACCTCGAGGATGCCCCGCCCTGAACTCAGCGGCCCCAGATGCCCTGGCCGGGTTCGCCCGCATCAGTTTTGGTCGCCGGCCGGCCCGGTCCGGTCGTCACCCTGGTGTCGACGGGGGCCGTGTAGGGGATCGACGCGGTGGCATTGGTGTCGACGGAAGCGGCAGGCTGGTTGGCAGCGTCGGCGCCGAAATGGTCGCTGCCGGCAAAGGCGGCACTCGAGGCAAGCAACATCGCAGCCACGCTGAGAGCGAGCTTGGTCATTTGATAAATCCTTGTTTCGTTTCTTCGGGTCGCGGGCCGGATTGGCCCCGCTGAGATGAAGACCCGGCAGGGCGTCGCTTTATTCCCGGGGGGTGCGAGATTTTTTTGGAAGGTGGCCAGCAGTCGATCATCAGACCAATCGTCGAAGTCGGCGCTGCCCCTCACCTGCCTGCCGGGATCCTCTCCCCGTATAGTGACGGGGAGAGGGACGCTGCCATCGATGGTTTCGCCAATCACCAGCGTTGCAAGAGGACGCCGGCGTCGCTGCCTTCTCCCTTCTCCCCGTCACTATACGGGGAGAAGGTGCCGGCAGGCGGATGAGGGGCGGCGCCGGCATCTGGTAAATTCCCGGCTCACCCCAGCACACAAAAACAAAAAAGGCGCCGGCGCAGCGCGCCGACGCCTTCAACAATGCACCTGCCCTACCCGCCTACGGACAGGTCTTCTTGCCGCACACCGCGATGCAGATCGCCGGGTTCGAACAGGTGTAAGTCTTCTTGGAGCTGCTGCCTGACGATGAGCTGCCGCCGCCGGAGGCGGCGAGCTTGCCGGACCCGTCCAGCGCCTTCATGTCGCGATTGCTCGCGCTGATCTTGCCGCAGATCTCGGCGCCGCAGACCGCCTTGCAGATCGCCGGGTTCCAGCATTTGTAGGCCGCGAAGACCTCGGTTGGAAGAAGGGCGCAGAAGACCGAGATGCCCAGGATCCATCTTTTCGCCGCACGCATTGTTGCCTCCACTGGCCAGTTTCCGATGTCACGGAGACCCGGCCCCCCAGCCTCCGTTCCCGCACATGCCTCATGCAGCGCGTCCGCCGGCGCGACTATGCGGATGCCAGGGCATGGGCGTATCGCGCTGGCGGCACAGGCGCATGGCACTGGCGGAACAGGCGCCTCACTGCGCCAGGCCGGCGCGCACCTCGGAAGGCGTCATGCGATAGCGCGAGCGGAACTGCCGGTAGAAGGTCGACGGCTCGACCAGCCCCGCCTCGAAGGCGAGATCGGCGATCGGCCGTGCCGCGAAAAGCGGGCTGGCAAGCTGCCGGTGGATGCGTTCCAGCCGCCTTTGCATGACATAGTCGGAAAAGCCCTGCCCCTCCTCGGCGAAAAGCCGCCTGATGTAGCGCGGGCTGATACCAAGGCTCCGGCCGGCCATCTCCGCCGACAGCCGCGCCTTGTGCAGATTCTCCTTGATGTAGGCTTTGATCGCTTGCATGCGCGCGGCGCGGACGCCGCGCCCGGCGACCACCTCACCCGCCTCGCGGCTGGCGCCGACCGCGGCCGCGAACAGATCGGCAATGTGCTGGGCCGCCAGCGGCGAGAGTGCAGCACTCATCCCGCCCTGCGCCACCGCCCTGACATAGGCCAGGAGAAGCCGCGCCTCCGGCGTGGCGGGGTTGATCGCATCGGGCGCGAGATCGCCGACATGGCGCACCAGCGGCTCGAGCGTCGACCTGTCGAAGCGGGCGCAAATGGTCCACTCGCCGTTCGGCGCCCTGGCGCGCCAGCGCCCGTCCATCGGCATGATGCAGGGCGCGCCGGCCAGTGTCTCCACCGTTCCATGGCTTGGTGTATCAAACCCCCAGCCGCCGGCGATCCAGGACACGACGAGGTCGTCATTGGCGTCCTGCCGCAGGGCTGCCGTGCGCTCCCAGGCCATCGGCGCGACCTTGCCCTCGGCCACGCTCACTCCCGGCAGCAACAGCGTGGTGGCGCTCAGATGCAGCGCGCCGCCCTGCAGCGGGGCAAGGTCCAGGCGCATGCAGATGCGGCCATAGAATTCGCGCACCGCCTCTTCGCGCTCGCGGTCGGCAATCTCGTCCGTGGACAGGACGATGACATTGTCCGGGCTGGACACCTGCGTTCGATCCCCGTTCTTCCCTGCGGTTTTCGTGCGGGCGGCAGGGACAGTTCAAGCCCTGCATGGACGCGCCGCGCGAAAGTGGCGGCATGCGCAAGGAATGTGGCCCCTGGTGCAAGATCAGCCTCGAATGTCTGCGGGTCCGGGTTCAGCGAAGCTCGCGGATCCACTGCCACAGTGTGCGGTCCGCGCCATGCTCGCGGGTCAGGCTTCGGCCTTGCGCTGCAAGCGCGCGCATTTCGCGCGGCGTCATGTCGAAGCAACGCCGGAAGGCGCGGACAAAACTCTTGCGGTGGCCGAAGCCGTAGCGGCCGGCGATGTCGCCAATGGCTTCGTGCCGGTGGCCGGGATCGACGAGTTCGGCGCGGCAGCGGCGCAGCCTCTCCTCCTGGATGTATCTGGAGAAGCCGCCATGCGGCTCGAAGAGGTAATAGAGCTTGCGCGTCGAGATGCCGAACAGCGCGGCGATTGTCTCGGCGCTGAGATCCCGGCCGGTTACATGCCTGTCGACATGGCGGCGGATTTCGCCGGTCAGTGCCAGTTGCACCGACGCGGCGTTCTCCTCCGCGACAGTCGAATTGATCGCCGCGGCGGCGAGTTCCAGCGTCGGCCTGGTCACCGCCTCGGCATTCCTGCCGCCCATGGCCGGCGCTGCCTGGTAGAGGCTGATGAGATGGCCACGCAACAGCGCCGTCAAAGGCGCATTGCCGGGGACGACGCGCAGATTGTGCTCGTCGGGCGCCTTCAGCAGCGGCGCCAGCAGGCGGCGCGGCATGGTCAGGTTGAGGCTGTCGATGCCGGACGTCCCTGTCGACTGGGCCTGCGCCAGGTCGGAGACGATCAGGTCGCCCGGGCAGGCCTTTTCGTCCGGCCCGCCATCGCGCCGGCCGTGGCTGCCCCGCAGGCAGAGCTGCACGGTGATCTGGTCGAGACCGTCGCGACCGATGCGGGCGCGCGAGCGGTCGAAATTCTGCGCGACGCAGCGGTAGGAACTGAGGGCGATCCCGCTGAAATGCAAGGCTTCCGCATGGAAATGGAAGCGGTCGTCGCCGCCATTGCGCAAGCGGACGTCGTAGAAGAAGCCCATGCTCTCCTGCCACAGCGCGACAGCCTGCCGGGGCGCCAGGCCCGCCGAATCCAGCACGGAACGCGGAACCCCGCGATCCGCGAGAGCCCTGCCCGGCTCCTGACCGTTGCCTGCCGCCGCCATCCGCCACGAGCCTCCGCGAACCACGCAGCATAGGCATGTCTGCCGGGCAGCGACAACACCGGCCTTGCGCGGCTCCTCCAGCCCGTTCGCACGGCCTCAGACACAATTCAGAAACAAGTTTCAACAGTTCGGAAAAACTGGCGAAAAGATCGGATGGCATAACCATCCCGCGGGGGACTGCGGATTCTTCCTTTTCGGAAGCCTCGGTTCTCCACCAACAAGGGTCAAATTGCAGCGGCTGCACAGCCGAAATGCCTGCTCGAACGGCGGCATGAACAGCCGGGCGATGCGCGGCCAGGACGAGAAAGTTTGGAAATGGATCACGGTGTCGATATCGCCGCACTCGACAGGGACACGGCAAGACTGGACGGAGAGTCCGAAACTGGTCTGGCCACGGATGGACTGGCCAAAAATAGGCTAGCAAGCGTCGATGCCCTGATGAAGGGTGCTCAGCGGCCCCTGGCCGCGCATGGCCAGATTCTGACCGGCGCCGATTTCGCCCGGGCAGGCCAGCCCGACGAGCGGCTCGATACGGTCTTCGAGCAGCTCGCCGACACATACGCCACCTTGCCGGCCGTGATCTCCGACGGACAAGTCTGGACCTATCGGCAGCTGGACAGCCGCGCCAACCAGTTCGCCCGTGTGCTGATCAAGCGCGGCGTGCGGCCGGGCCATCGGGTCGGGCTCATTCTCGACCGGTCGGCGGAAACCTATGTCGCCTTGCTCGCCGTCGTGAAGGCAGGCGCCGCCTTCGTGCCGCTGGCCACCGCCTTCCCGCAAGAACGCATGGCGCTCATCATCGAAGACGCCAGCGTCAGCCTGGTCGTCACCATCGCCAGCTATGCGTCGCGGGCCGACCAGCTGCCGGTACCCAATGTGCTGATCGACAGCGCCGCCGCCGAAATCTCCAAACAGTCCGCTGCGCCGCTGAAGCCGAACAAGACGACGGCCCCAACAGCCGTCGAGGACATCTGCTACATCCTCTACACGTCGGGCACGACCGGCAGGCCGAAGGGCGTGGCCATCCGGCACCAGAGCTTCGTCAACTTCATCCGCGTCGCCGCCGCATCCTACGGCTATGATCAGGGCGATCGCGTCTACCAGGGCATGACGATTGCCTTCGACTTCTCCTCCGAGGAGATCTGGGTGCCCTTCGTCGCCGGTGCGACCGTGGTGCCCGCGCCCGGCCAGATGCCGCTGGTCGGCGAGGAACTGGCGGATTTCCTGCGGTTCCATGAAATCACCTGCATGGCCTGCAGCCCGACGCTTCTGTCGTCGATGACATCGGATGTGCCTAGCCTGCGCACGCTGCTGGTCGGCGGCGAGGCCTGCCCGCACAATCTGGTGGTGCGCTGGTCGAAGCCGGGCCGGCAGATCCTCAACACCTATGGCCCGACCGAGGCGACCGTCACCGCAACGATGGGCGCGCTGACGCCGGACAGGCCCGTCACCATCGGCGCGCCGCTGCCCACCTACTCCATCGTCATTCTCGATCCTTCGCTGCCGCAACTTGCCGAGCCTGGCGAACTGGGCGAGATCGGCATCGCCGGCATCGGGCTCGCGGTCGGTTACCTCAACCGGCAGGACCTGACGGAACAGAAGTTCATCCCCGATTTCCTCGGCCTGCCGAACAACCCGTCCAAGCGCATCTACCGCACCGGCGATCTTGGCCGGATCAACGACGATGGCGAGATCGAGTATGCCGGGCGCATCGACACCCAGGTGAAGATCCGTGGCTATCGCATCGAGCTCGGCGAGATCGAGGCGGTGCTGCTGGACCAGCCCGAGATCGCGCAGGCTGCCGTCACCACCTGGGAGATCGAGCCCGGCCGCGTCGAACTCGTCGCCTACTACGCGCCCAAGGCTGGATCCCCGGCGCTCTCGCGGGCCGATCTCGCCCAGACGATGAAGCGGCGTCTGCCGGATTACATGGTCCCCTCCTATCTGGAGGAACTGCCGGCAATCCCGATGACGGTCTCCAACAAGGTGGACCTTCGCCAGCTGCCGAAGCCGACAAGCGTGCGGCTTTCCGCCAACCGGGAAATGGTTGCGCCCGGCAATGACGACGAGCGCTTCCTGGCCGAAGCCCTGGCCACGGTGCTGAAATTCGACGAAGTGTCGGTCGAGGACAATTTCTTCGACGATCTCGGCGCCAACTCGCTGCTGATGGCGCATTTCTGCGCCCGCGTGCGCACCCGCAAGGAATGGGCGACGACGTCCATGCGCGACATCTATCTCCATCCGACGGTGGCGCGCCTGGCCAAGCACCTCAGCGTCTCGCAAGAGATGACGGCCGCCACCAACGAGCCTGTCCTCACCCGCCAGGCATCGAACCTTGCCTACTGGACCTGCGGCATGGCGCAGTTGCTGTTCTACGGCGTCTACAGCTATGCGGGCCTGTGGGCGATCAACATCGGCCTCAACTGGATGTATGAGGCGCTCGACGATCCGCTGCAGCTCTATGTCAGATGCGTGGCGCTCTCGGCCGGCGTGTTCTTCGGCATGACGGGCTTTGCCGTCCTGGCGAAATGGGTTCTCATCGGCCGATGGAAGGCCGAAGCCTTCCCCATCTGGGGCCTGCGCTACTACCGCTTCTGGGTGGTCAAGACCTTGATCCGCACCGCCCCCGTCGTGCTGTTCCGCGGAAGCCCGCTCTACAGCTTCTATCTGCAGCTTCTCGGCACCAAACTCGGGCACAATGCCGTCATCGAATCCAAGTCCGTGCCCGTCTGCACGGACCTCATCTCGATCGGCGACAACACCATCCTGCGCAAGGAATCGATGATCCTCGGCTATCGGGCGCAGTCAGGCTATATCCACACCGGGCCGCTGACCATCGGCCGCGATGCCTTCATCGGTGTGGGCTCCACGCTCGACATCGACACCTCGATTGGCGACGGCGGCCAGCTCGGCCATTCGTCCTCGCTGCAGCGCGGGCAAAGCATCCCGGATGGCGAACACTGGCATGGGTCGCCGGCCGTGCCGACCACGGCGGACTATTGCAAGGTGCGTAATGTAAATCCTTACCAGGTCCGGCGCTTCCTCTATGAGGCCGTTCAGCTGGTGGGGCTGTTTTTCATCGTCACCCCGTTGCCATTCCTGTTCCAGAGCTATTGGGAGAACGTCGGCGACGACTACCAGGAGACGATCGGCCTGGTCGCGGTCGGCACCACGGTCACGCTTTTCGGCTATATCGCCGTGGCCTTTCTCGTGGCGACGCTGGTGCCCCGCTTGACAAATCTGGTTCTGAAGCCCGGCCGCACCTACACGCTTTACGGCTTCCGCTACTGGCTGCAGACCGTCGCCGAATTCACCAGCAACTCCCGCGTGCTGGGGCTGCTGTTCGGCGACAGCTCGGCGATCGTGCACTACATGCGGGCCATCGGCTGGAACCTCAACAAGGTGGTGCAGACCGGCTCCAACTTCGGCTCCAACCAGCAGCACGAAAACCCGCTTTTGTGTGAGATTGGCACCGAGACCATGGTGTCGGACGGCCTGTTCATGATCAACATGCACAAATCCGCCTCCGCATTCCGGCTCGAGCGGACGCGCATTGGCGAGCGCAACTATCTCGGCAACAACATCTACTATCCGCCGGATGGACGCACGGGCGACAACGTCCTGCTCGGCACCAAGGTGATGATCCCCATCGACGGGCCGGTGCGCGAGAATGTCGGGCTCCTGGGCTCGCCGGCCTTTGAAATCCCGCGCATGGTCAACCGCGACAAGGAACTCATCGCCGGCGTCGACGAGGCCGACCGACGCCAGCGCATCCCGCACAAGAACCGCCACAATCTGGTGACCATCCTTCTGTTCTTGGCAACGCAATGGGTCATGTTGTTCGCCACGATCGCGATCTGGGACCGGGCGCTGAACTACTACACCGAATGGGCTGAGGTCGCGCTGTTCGTCGCCGTGCTCCTGACCTCGGCGATCACCATTCCGTTCTACATCTTTGTCGAGCGGGCAAGCCTTGGTTTTCGCAGGCTGAAGCCGCGGATCACGACGATCTACGACGTCGACTTCTGGCGTCACGAACGGCACTGGAAGCTGGCGGATTCGCCGATCGTGCGCCTGTTCGCCGGCACGCCGTTCCGGCCGATGATCCTGCGCCTGCTGGGCGTCAAGGTCGGCAGCAGAGTCTATGATGGCGGCGCCAACCTCACCGAGCGATCGCTGGTCGAGATCGGCGACGACGTGACGCTCAACGAAGGCTGCGTCATCCAGGCTCACTCGCTGGAGGAAGGCGCGTTCAAGTCCGACTACATCCGCATCGGCAAGGGCTGCACGCTCGGACCGTCCGCCTTTGTCCATTACGGCGTCGTGATGGGCGAAGGATCGGTGGCCGACACCGATTCCTTCGTGATGAAGGGTGAGGAGCTGGAGCCCTACTCCATCTGGCGCGGCAATCCGGCCAAGCTGCATCGCTTCGTGACTCCGGTCACGGACGACGGCGCCAAGGCGCCGGCTTGACGGCCACAGAAATCCGTCTCGCCCCGGTGACCAGGGTCAATCGGGCCCTGGTCACGGCGCTGGAACTGGCGCCGGAGCAGATGGATTTCGTCGCTGGCAACGCTGCGTCGCTGGAGGAGGCGCAATCCGACGAGGATGCGCGGCCGCGTGTCATCATGGCCGGCGATCGCATCGTCGGCTTCCTCATGTACGACGCGCCGCTGGATGACGAAGAGGCGCGCATCTACCGTTTCATGATCGACCGCGCCAGCCAGGGCAAAGGCTATGGCAAGGCCGCGTTGCGCGAGGTGCTGCGCGAGATCGGCGGGCTCGGCCACATCAGGCACGTCTCCATTTGCTACGAGCCGGAGAATGAAGCGGCGCGCCAGCTCTATCGCAGCGCCGGTTTCGTGGAAGAAGGGCTCGACGAGGATGGCGAAATGATCGCCGACCTCGTCCTGCCGAGGCATGACCCTTGACGCTTCCACCCTCCCCTGAAGCCGCGTTGATGGAAGCGATGGCGGCAATCGCGCCTGCGAGCGTGCGGACCGGATGCCGGGCAATCAGCGACACGGACGAGGCCCATCTGCTGCCCGAGGAAGCGCGTTCCATCTCCGCGCGCCAGCCGGCCATGCGGCGCGCCAGCGGGGCTGCCCGCTGGATCGCGCACCGGCTGCTGGCCGATATCGGCGTCAAGGACGTCGCCATCCCGCGCGCGCCATCCGGGGCCCCGCTCTGGCCGGACAGGACAATTGGCTCGCTTGCCCATGACGACGACATGGCCGTGGCGGCGGTCGCGCCTGTAGGCAGTATCGTCTCTCTTGGCATTGACGTCGAGCCCGCCCAGCCTCTGCCAGACGACATCTTCGCGATCGTTGCAACCGGCGCGGATCGCACAGGCGCCGCGGACCAGCGGCTTGCCGGCCGCATCCTCTTTGCCGCCAAGGAAGCGGTCTACAAGGCAGCCTATCCGCTCGATCGCGAGGTGCTGGGCTACGAGGATATCGCCGTCGACCTCGACGCGGGCCGCGCGACGACGAAGACCGGCCGCAAGGTCAGCCTCGCCTACTGCGTCGCCCCGCGCGTGGTGGTGTTGGCGTTTGCCGGGAAATAGCGCACCGCCCTATTCCCCAACGATCTCCCGATAGTCCCTCACCGCGCCATCCAGCCCGCGTATCCGCCAGTTATCCCCATCGTGGGCCTCGACAGGACACGGCCCGAGCGGCACCTTGCCGCCGCCTTCCGGCAGGTCGAGCACATAGACGGGATTGCAGATGCCCGACAGGCGTGCCCTCAGCGCTTCCACCAGCGCCTGACCCTGCGCGATCGTGGTGCGCCGGTGCGCCATGCCGCGCGCGAGGTCGCCATGGTGCAGGTAATAGGGTTTTGCCCCGAGCCGGTACATCAGCTCGCGGCAGAGCTCTTCCAGCACCTCGACGGTATCGTTGACACCTTTCAGCAGAACGCTCTGATTGAGCAGCACGAAGCCCGCCTGCCGCATCGTCCGGCATGCCGCTTCCGCCGCGTCGGTGATCTCGCGGGGATGGTTGAAGTGGGTGACGACGGTGACCATCAGCCGCCCCTGCAGCGCTTCGACCAGCCCGGATGTGATGCGCGACGGCAGCACGACAGGCACGCGCGTGTGGATGCGTAAGAGCCGCACATGCGCAATGGCCTCGATGCGCGCGCGGATTTCGGCCAGTGCTGTGTCCGGCAGCGACAGGGGATCGCCACCGGTGAGGATCACTTCGCGGATTTCGGGATGATCCGCGATATAGGTCAGCGCCGGCTCCAGCGCCTCGCGCGTGTAGCCGCGGCCGATCGAGGTCAGCGATTCCTTGCGGAAGCAGAACCGGCAATAGACCGCGCATTGATAGGTCGGGAACAACAGCACCCGGTCGGCATGGCGATGCGTCAGTCGCGGCACCGGACTGAACTCATGGTCGGCGATCGGATCGCCAAGCTCGCCCTCCACCTCGTCCAGTTCGCCCAGTGACGGGATCACCTGCGCGCGGATCGGATCGGCCGGGTCGGTCCAGTCGATCAGGTCGAGATAGGCTTTTGGCGCGCGCACCTTGTGGAGGGCCGCGGCAGCTTGAGCGGCCGCGCGCTCGGCAGGCGACAGCGGCAGCCGGTCGAGATCGCGCACATGGCGCACGCCCTGGCGGACATCGTCCTGCCAGTCGGGGGCGCGCGTTGCATCTTTGAGGTCGGTCATAACAGGTCTCGGAGTTGTCGCGCGGACCTATCGGCCGGATGAGCAGCGCGGTCAACCGTCACTGGAAGCCAACGACGCAAGCCGCACTCTACGGCGCCCCCAGTACAGAGGGGGGCGTCGTATGGCACTAGCCTTCCCCAGGTCAGCGCCCACCCCTCTCGGCCATCGCCACAAAAGCACTCTCAATCGTCTCAAACTTCAACTCCGGATAAAGCACACTCGCCTCCGGCGTGTCCGTCTCCTGCGCGGTCTCGCCACGGATCCAGAACGCCCGCAGCAATCCAAGGCCGGGGACTGCCGCGATCAACCCTTCCAGTTGCTCCGCACTCATATTCACGACACGCGGCGAGCGGCCGCTGACCCGGCGCCAGAGATCGATCATCGCGCCCTGCGTGATCCTGTTCTGCGCGATCCTGATTTCGCGGCGGACGGCATTGGGATCCTCCAGCGCGCGCATGGTGACGGCGGCGATGTCCTTCTCGCTGACGAAGGTCGCCGGCACATTGCCCTGGCCATAGAGCGTCACCTCGTCCGGCGGCAGCACGGCCGAGCCGAAGCGCGTCAGGTCGCCCAGCGTTGCCACCCAGGTCGAGAAGAAACCGTTGGTGTAGATCAACGTATAGGGCAGGTCGGCCTCCCTCACCGCATCGAACACGGCCCTCTTGATGTCGAGCGGCGCGATCGTGCCGGGTGCGGCGGCGGCAAAGTCGAGCCCGAAGCCGGCGGACGGCACGAAGTGGGAGACGCCGACATCTTTCACGGCGCGCACCAGTTCCATCTCGCTGGCCGAACCGACATGCACCGAGCTGACGACGCGATCGGCCTTGCCGACGGCGCGCACGAGGCTGTCATAGTCGTCGAGGTCGCCGACATGAACCGTGGCGCCCAATTCCTTGAGCGGACGCATCCGCTCTTCATTGGCCGACGTTGCCGGTCGAACCAGGACGTGGACGCTGTCGCCCTTGCGCGCGCTGGCCTTCGCCATTTCGCTGCCCAGAAGCCCCGTCGCGCCGATGATCAAGGTGCTGGTCATATCGCCCTCCCATTGTGCAGGATGGAACCGTCCCAGTCGCGCTCCAGGCCGATGTCCTGCAAACGACGGTCGGAGAGCCGGGAAATCCGGCGCAGCACGCGGCGGCGCTCGAATGCTGCGGTGCTGCGCACGGCAAGGCCGGTCATCGCGGCACCGATAGGTCCAAGGGTCAAAGTCATGTCAGTCTCCTGTTCGCTGGGCGCAAGCCGGCCGGTGCCGCCCCAACGGGGCGAGCATGACGATCGCTCACACTATGTCTGGTCATCAGGCGCTTCGACGGAAGGAAACTTGATGTCTGTGCGCCGGTACACCCTGATATTGGGCATTTCCGGGCTGGACGACAAACGACTCTTTGTTCAGGATTTGTGAGCAACGCTCACAGGTCGAGATCATGCCGCGCAGACTGCCGCCACTCACCGCCTTGCCCGCCTTCGACGCCGCCGCCAGGCATCTGAGCTTCTCCAGGGCGGCGGAGGAGCTCAACCTCACCCATGGCGCGGTCAGCCGGGCCATCCGCAACATCGAGGACAGGCTCGGCATCCAGCTCTTCGACCGGGGAACGCGATCCGTGCGCCTGACCGCCGTCGGTGCGGCCTACGCGGTGGAGGTCGGCAAGGCGCTGGACCAGATCGCCGCCGCCACCATCGCCGCCACGCCCGACCGCTCGACGCGCATCCTGAACGTCTCCACATCGGATGGTTTCGCCGGCCGCTGGCTGGTGCCGAGGCTGCATCGCTTCCACCGCGCCAATGCCGATATCGACGTGCGGCTGGCGACCTCGGGCGTGCTGGCCGATTTCGTTAGCGACGGCATCGACATCGCCATCCGCTACGGCAAGGGCGGCTATACCGGCGTGACGGCGGAATTTCTCGCCGACGAGGAGGTCTTCCCGGTCTGCAGCCCGGAGCTGCTGGCCGGCGAACATCCGCTGCGCGTGCCCGGGGACCTCAGGCACCACAAATTGATCCACGATGCCTTTCGCATCGACTGGGCGACATGGCTGCGAGAGGCCGGCGTCGAGGGCATCGACCCCAAACGCGGCGTGCGCTTCGATTCCGCCACCTTCGCCGTCGAGGCTGCCGTGCATGGTGAAGGCGTGCTGCTCGGCCGCAGCGCGCTGGTCTCGGCCGACCTGGCATCGGGGCGGCTGGTGCGTCCCTTCGAGCTGGCGCTGAGATCGGCGGCCAGCTACCACCTCGTCTATCCCGACGGCGCGCTGCGCCAGAAGAAGGTCCGGGCCTTCCGCGACTGGCTGTTTGCCGAGGTCGCGGCTGACTGGGTGGGGATGGCCAGGAGGGAGTGAGCAGCGCCGCGCTGCCCCCCACCCCGCTGCTGCGCAGCGACCCTCCCCACAAGGGGGAGGGTGAGGAAGTGCCCACCCGTCCGCACTAATAGAGACGTGGAAAGGCAGGCTCCCTACCTCCCCCTTGTGGGGAGGTCGGACCGAAGGTCCGGGTGGGGGTCCTGGCGCAGACCTATCTGGATCTGGGTTCCTCGCTCCCCGTCGCCCGCGTCAAGGGATCGCTCCCACCTACCCCTTCGCGCGATAGGCTTCAGGTATGACGAACACCTCGTCGGCCCGGCCATAGCCGCCGTCGGCGATCTCCTCCACCAGCACCATTGTGGTGGGCCGCACGCCTTCGCCGAAAAAGTCGACGAACATGGCTGTGGTCCGATGGATGAGGTCTTCCTTCTGCGCCTTGGAGAGAGCGGCCTGCGGCAGCTTGATGTTGGCGAATGGCATGATCGTTTCCTTTTCTGTTGAGGTTGGGTTTCAGGCTTTGGGATGGAGCAGGTCGGCAAGGCCGATCCGTTCCAGGAGTTGTGCGCGCACGCGGTCGGCAACGCCGTTGACGATTGCAGCACCATCGTCAGAGGGGTCGATATGGACACGCAGCGGACGGCTGCCGTGCGGCATCGCCACGAGCTCGACGATGGCCTCGGCGACCGCGGCGGGATCGGCATCCGCCGGCTCCAGGGACGCAAGCCCCTTCAGCGCCTGCTGGTCGGCACCGGCATAGGGGCCGGACCAATAGGCGCCGGCGCGCCCGGCATCGGCGGGCGCCGCCGCGTGGTGGAAATGCTCTGTGCCCTTGGTGAAGGCGCCCGGCACGACGATGGTCGTTTCGATGCCGAAGCGGGCGAGTTCCAGCGCATAGCTCTGCGCCAGCGCATCCATGCCGGCCTTGGCGGCGAAATAGGGCGCGAGGAAGGGAGGCGTGCCGCCGCGCGTGCTGCTCGAACCGACCCAGATCATCTGGCCTCGGCCGAGGGAGCGCATATGCGGCAGGGCCGCGCGGTTGACGCGCTGTGGGCCGACGACATTGACGTCATAGAGCTGCGCCAGCTGCTCTGGCGAGAACGCCTCGGCCGGCCCGAACCCCATATGCCCGGCATTGTGGATGAGCACGTCGAGCCGGCCGGCTTCGCCGAGGATCTGCTGGATCGCCGCTTCGGCAGAGGCGTCCGAGGTGACGTCGAGCGCGATCGGCCTGAGCGCAACGTTCTCGTCCCGCGCAAGCGTCTCCATCTCGGCCGCAGCCACGCCGCCACGCGCCGAGGGGTCGCGCATCGAGGCATAGACCGTGTGGCCAGCTCTCGCCAGCGCCCGCGCCGTCATGGCGCCAAAGCCGCTGGAGGCGCCGGTGATCAGGATTGTCTGCTTCATCATTGCCTCCCTCAGATCACGCCGCCATTGGCGCGGATGATCTGTCCGTTGACCCAGCCGCTGTCCGGCCCGGCCAGGAACGCGACCACGCCGGCAATGTCGTCGGGCTGGCCGAGCCGGCCGAGCGGGATCATCTTGGCCGTAGCCTCGATCTGCGCCGCGCTCTTGCCGTCCATGAACAGCGCGGTCTCGACCGGGCCAGGCGCCACAGCGTTGACGGTGATCCGGCGCGCGCCAAGCTCCTTGGCCAGGATATGCGTCATCGCCTCGACAGCCCCCTTGGTGGCGGCATAGACGCCGTAACCCGGCTGGTAGAGGCCGACGACGCTCGAGGAGAAATTGACGATGCGGCCACCGTCGCGAAGCCGTTTTGCGCCTTCGCGCATGCCCCGGAACACGCCGCCGAGATTGACCGCGATCTGCGTGTCGAACGAAGCATCATCGGTCTGCGCGATCGGCGACAGCTTCATGATGCCGGCATTGTTGACCAATATGTCGACGCCGCCGAGCGCCTTCTCGCCGGCATCGAACAGTGTGGCGATGCCTGCGGGGTCGGCGATGTCGGCCTGCACGGCGATCGCCTTGCCGCCTTCGGCCTCGATCGCGCCGACCACCGCCTCGGCCTCGGCCTGGCCCCGCGCATAGTTGACGACGACGGCGATGCCGTCGCGGGCAAGCCGCTGCGCGATCGCAGCACCGATGCCCTTGGAGGCGCCGGTCACGATCGCGGTTCTGGTTGGGTCTGTCTGCCGGTCTGTCATGGAAGTCGCTCCGTTTTGCTGGTGACACGGATATAGATGCAGCCATCCGCCGGATAATCGGCCGCCTCTTGACATCACTATTCGGAAACTGCGAACAAAGAGCATGGATCGCCTGGATACGATGCGGCTCTTCGTTCGCGTGCTGGAGCGGCGCAGTTTCACCGCTGCCGCCGCCGATCTCGGCCTTCCCAGGTCAACCGCAACGGAAGCGATCCGCCGGCTCGAAGAACATCTCGGCGCGCGGCTTTTGGAGCGCACGACGCGGCAGGTGAACGCCACGCAGGACGGCGAGGCCTATTACCGGCGCTGCCTGTCGATCCTGGCCGAGATCGAGGATGCCGAGGCCGCCTTCCGCAACGCCGAGCCCTTCGGCCTGCTGCGCATCGACGCCAGCACGCTGCTCACCCGCACCTTCCTGCTGCCGCGCCTGCCGGAATTCCTCGCCCGCTTTCCCCGCATTGACCTGCAGATCGGCCAGAGCGACCGGCTGGTCGACCTGGTGCGCGAGGGCGTCGATTGCGTCATCCGCGTCGGCGAGCCGCCCGACAGCGGCATGATCATGCGCCGGCTGGGGATGATCCGCGAGATGACATGCGCCAGCCCTGCCTATCTCTCTGGCCACGGCATACCAGCCTCCCCCGACGCGCTTGACGGCCACCAAGCGGTCGGCTTCGTCTCGTCGCGCACCGGCGAGGTGCTGCCCTTCGAATTCACCGTCGGCGGCAAGACCCGCGAGATCAGGCTGCCGGCCCGCGTCGCCGCCAACAATTCCGACACCGCCGCGGACCTCGCCCGGCTCGGCCTCGGCCTCATCCAGGCGCCGCGCTATCGCTTCGAGAAGGACCTTGCTCAGGGTACGCTGGTCGAGGTGCTGGCCGGCTATCCGCCCTCGCCGACACCTTTGTCGGCGCTCTACCCGCAGAATCGCCAGCTCTCGCCGCGCCTGCGCGTCTTCCTCGACTGGGCCGCGCGCATCTTCGCCGAGGCGAACCTTTAGAGCAATTCCAGGAAAAGCGTGAAACGGTTTTCCGTCCGGAATTGCGTCAAACAAAGAGAGGGATGCGGCCATCGATCCGTTGCTCACAATGGGCACCTCGCCGCCATCGACCCCATCAGCAACGAAACCGTAGGTATTGAAGCAAAATGGCTCTATTCTGCGCAGTCTGGGGTCTTGGGATACGCGGATGGATTTCAGCACGGGCCACGGCTACCTCCTCATCGGCGGCCTCATCCTGGTCGGCGCCGGGCTGCTCATCCTGTCGCTGATCGTTAATCTTCGCGTCGCCCACAGCGTGCGCACCGACGTGCGCCATCGCGAAAAGCTGCTCGAATATTATCGCAACATCTTTTCACAGCTGGGCGTGATCCTGATCGGCATCGGCGTGTCGCTGTTCATCTTCTTCTTCCAGCAGAACTATCAGGACCAGCGCAGGCGCGAGACGGAGCTGCAGCAGGTCCTGGCCAAGCTCGCCGCGCGCATCGCCCGCGGCGCGCCTATAATGCAGTCGCTGGAAGAATTCGACGAGCTCTTGGATGAAGGCGGGCCCTATCTTGATCCCCATCTCGGCGGCAAGAACACCGCCGTCAGCCTCCAGGGAACAGAGCTCGGCAAACAGGCGGCCAGGATCCTGCTGGTCGAGCGCGACGTCGATCTCGCGGACTTCGAGGTGCTGAACTTGTCGCGCGATTTCGAATCCTCTTTCGTCGTCAACGAGCTCGATTCCAGGCTGTGGTTCGACATCGTGCGCGACGAGAGCGAGATCAAATACGCCACGACCCAGCTCGCCCTCGACTACAAGGACCTGCGCGACACGATCGGCGGCGATCCGGCGGAGACAGCGGTCGCCGCCCCTGAAAAGGAGCGCCGGGTCAAGCAGGAGGTGCTCGACATCTTCTACGATGCCGACCTGCTGCGCCAGYGCTCCAGGCGGCATCTGGCCCGCGCCTGCTGGCTGTTCAGCCAAGGCCGCGGCTTCGTCGGCGCGGCCCCGGTCACTGCGATCGAGGCCGATGCCAGGTCGCAGCAGGAATGGATCGAGCGGTCGAAACCGGTGTTGTCGCAGGCGAAGTCGGGCAGCGGCGACTGCTTCAAGCTGCTCCAGTTCAACCCCGCGTCCTGAGGAGGACATGACATGCAGGCAGTGCCGATAGCGCATGAAGCCGCGCAACCCGCAGTCGGCCCCGTATCCTCCGTGACCGGCTATCCCGCCGCCGTCCTGTGCTGGCTGCTTTCGGCTGGTGTCTATATCGCGGCCAAATGGGTGGCGCCTGAAATGCCGCCCTGGGGCCTCTGCTTTTGGCGGCTGACGCTTGCTTGCGCCATCCTGCTGCCGATTGTGCACCGCCATCACGACGCGATGATCGGGCTTTTGCGAACGCGCGCCGTGGAGGTCGTCGCCGTGGGGGCGATCGGCCTCACACTATGCCAGGGTATGATCTACCATGGCCTCAACGACACCGACGCCACCACGGCCGGCATCATCATGGCGCTGTCGCCGGTCATGACGATGGTGCTCGCCCGTCTCGTGCTTGGCGAACCGCTCGGGCTGTGGAAGTCGCTTGGCGCGCTGGTTGCGCTCGCCGGGATGATTTTCATCGTTGCCCACGGGAACCTGACGGCCCTGCTGCAACTCAAGTTCAACGCCGGCGAGCTCTGGATTGTCGGCAGCGCGTTCTGCTGGGGCCTCTACACCGTGCTTTTGCGCCGTGCCAAATTCGGCATCGAACTCCTGCCGATGGTCGTGCTGCTGCTCGGCGCCGGTGCGCTGGTCGCCTTGCCTTTCCATATGTGGGAATTGTTCAACGACGAACGCTCCGCCATGAACGTCCACAGCATTCTCGCGCTCACCTATCTGGCAGGTCCGGGCGGTGCCTTGATGTACTATCTCTACAACAAGAGCGTGGAAACGCTCGGCGCGAGCCGGGCGAGCATGCTGCTCTACCTGCAGACGGTGTTCGTCGCCATGCTCGCCTATCTGCTGCTCGGCGAGGACTTGCACGATTACGATCTGGTCGGTGCGGCCTTCATTGTCGTCGGCATCATACTCGCCACCGTGGTCAAACCCAGATCAGCTCAACCACGCGTGGCGTAGAAATCTTGCAAGTGCGGCACAAGACGTGCGGCCGGCCGCCGCTTGTTGCCCCCGTCAGCCCCTAGTCACCCACCCGCCGCAGCGTGCCGAGATGATTGTCGTCGAGGAAGCCTATGGTCATGGCCGATGCCTTGCCGTCGGGGCCGACGACGAAGCTCACGCCGGTTGGCCTGTCCGGTGTCTCGGCATCGGGGAAGGTCAGGAAAAGGTCGCCGTCGAAATGCGCCAGGGAATAGGACCGGGCGCCGGTCGGGCCGACCTTGAGCACAAGCCCCTCTCCCGCATTCGCCACGGTAGCATTGCCGAAGAAGTCGTTGGTGTAGCGGCCGGCATAGGCGTTTGCCGGACGGGCCGGCCTTGCCGGAGATGGCGGCGCGGCATAGGTGGCCTTGGCCGCGTCGACCGCCGGGCCGAACATTCCGGCATAGATGCCGTTCCATGCCTTGACCCAGTCTTTCTGGACCGTCCCCTCGAAAACGAGGTCGGCAAAACTGTCGGACAGCCCTTCCGGCACGCCTGTCGGGAAGGCGTTGGCGATGATGACGATGCCAAGCTTCTCCCGCGGGAAGATCGTCACCAGCGTGCGTGCGCCGACGCTGAAGGCGCCGGCATGGCCCCAGCTCAGCCCATGCCTGCCGAATTCGACATTCCAGCCGAGGCCGTAGAAGGATTCGCCGCCGGAGACAGGGTTCTTGCCGCGTGTCATCAGCGGCACATGCGTCTGATCCAACGCATCGGCTGATATCAGCGTCCTGCCGGCATAGACCCCGTTGCCGAGGATGAGGCGCACCCATTGCGAGAGATCGCGCGCGGTGGAGCTGACGCCGCCGGCGGGCGCCTGCGCGTCCGGATTGCGCTCTATCCTGGCGGCCCAGGCGCCATCGACCATGATGTGCAGCGCGGCACGATCGGCGCGCTTGACGAAGTCCGAATGACGCGAACTGGTCGAGGCCATGCCAAGCGGACGGTAGAGCTTCTCCTCGGCGACCTCCTCCCAGGGCTTGCCAGTCGGCATGGCGGCCGCGACGGCGCCCTCGGTCAGTCCGAAATTGCTGTAGGAGTAGCCGGCACGGAAGCTCGACGATGGCTGCACGAAGCGCAGGCGATGCAGGATCTCGGCGCGGTCGTAGCCTATGTCCTCGAGGTCGTCTCCGGCGGTGCCGGGCAGTCCGCTGCGGTGCGAAAACAGGTCGCGGATGGTGAGTTGGCTGGTCGGATAGGGGTCGGCCAGCCGGAAGGCCGGATCGAGGTCGGCGATCTTCGAATCCCAGGACACGATCCCGTCGCTGACCAGCGCCGCCACGACGGTGGCGGAGACCGGCTTGGAAAGCGAGGCGATCTGGAACACCGTGTCGGCGTCGACCGCCTCCGGCTTGCCGGCCTCGCGATGGCCGAAACCTCTGAGGAAGACCACGTCATCGCCATGCACCACCGCGATGGCGAGACCGGGAACGCCACCGTCCTTGACCACGGCTTCGGCGAGCGCTTCGAGCTTCGGCAGGGCAGCGGCGATGCGCTCGGGCGTGATGGTGTCGGCAGGCGCCGCCTGCGGCCAAAGCGCCAGGACGGCGATGAAGGTCCAGAGTCGCCAATGGCAGAGGTTCCGATCCAGCCGCATGCCCGAGCCTCCTGTCCTGCATTCACCCGGCCATGATACAGGCCGGTGCGGACGAGGCCAATGCCTGCCCCCACCTTCGTCGCAATCGACCATCACAACGATTTCAGGCAATCTGACGGATGATGGCGCTCCATGGGGAGATGGGCGCCGCCAGGGAGGACTGACATGACCGGCTTGCCGCGCTATGAGGACGCCGTTGCGGCCTTTCGCATCGAGGATGAGATCGCCAGGCTCGACGGCGACCCGGCGACCGGCATCAACGCCTATGTCGAATGCTGCGGCCGTTACACCGGTCAGAACCGGCTGGCGCTGCGCGCGATCTCCGCCGGCGGCGCGTTACGCGAATTCAGCTTCGACGACCTGGCTGATATGTCGGGCCGCGTCGCCAACCTGCTCAGGGATGTTGGCGTCGGCCCCGGCGATGTCGTCGCCGGCATGCTGCCGCGCATTCCCGAGCTCATAGCGCTTATCCTCGGCACATGGCGCATCGGCGCCGTCTACCAGCCGCTGTTCACCGCCTTCGGCCCGAAGGCGATCGAACACCGCCTCGGCTACAGCGGCGCCAGGCTGGTGGTGACCAATCCGGCCAATCGCGGCAAGCTCGACGAGATCGAGAACTGCCCGCGCGTGGCGACTATTCTCGGCCCCGGCGATGCCTTGCCCCAAGGCGACATCGACTTCCGCGCCGCCCTTGCCTCTGCCTCGCCCGATTGCGAACCCGTCATGCGCAAGGGCGACGACCTGTTCATGATGATGTCGACATCGGGCACGACGGGCCTGCCCAAAGGCGTGCCGGTGCCGCTCAGCGCGCTGCTCGCCTTCGGCGCCTATATGCGTGACGCCATCGGGCTGCGCCCCGACGACGTCTTCTGGAACATCGCCGATCCCGGCTGGGCCTACGGCCTCTATTACGCCATCACGGGGCCCCTGATGCTCGGCATCGCCACCACCTTCAACGAGGGTGCCTTCACGGCGAGAAGCACCTACGAAATCATCGAGCGGCTCGGCGTCACCAGCCTTGCCGGCTCGCCCACCGCCTTCCGCCTGCTGCTCGCCGAAGGGCCCGAGGCCGCCGCCCGCATCAAGGGCCGGCTGCGTGTTGTGAGCAGCGCCGGCGAGCCGCTCAACCCGGAAGTCATCCGCTGGTTCGACGCTCACCTCAATGCGCCCATCCACGATCATTACGGCCAGACCGAAAACGGCATGATGGTCAACAACCATCATGGGCTTTCACATACTGTGCGCGCGGGCTCCGCCGGCTTTGCCATGCCGGGCTACCGCATGGTGGTGCTGGACGACGAAGGCAACGAACTCGGCCCCAACCAGCCCGGCATCCTTGCCGTCGACATCGCCAATTCACCGCTGCGCTGGTTCGACGGCTATCACCAGGCCGAGACGCCGGCGATCGCGGGCGGCTATTACCGCACCGGCGACACGGTGGAATACGAGCCCGACGGCTCGGTCTCCTTCATCGGCCGCGCCGACGATGTCATCACCTCGTCCGGCTACCGCATCGGCCCGTTCGATGTCGAAAGCGCGCTCATCGAACACCCCGCGGTCAACGAGGCGGCCGTGGTCGGCGTGCCCGACCCGCAGCGCACCGAAATCGTCAAGGCCTTCGTCATCCTGGGCTCCGCCTACCAGGGCAGCCCGGAACTCGCCGAGGAGTTGGCGCAGCACGTCCGCAAACGGCTCTCCGCCCACGCCTATCCGCGCGAGATCGATTTCGTCGCCGAATTGCCGAAGACGCCGAGCGGCAAGATCCAGCGGTTCCTGCTGAGGAAGGCGGAGGTGGAGAAGCGCAAGGGGTAGCGGTCGGCTCATACCGGACCGGCTCGGGCAGCGGTGGAGCGCCGTGCGGCCTGTTGCAGGTTCCTACTATATGACCGCAATGACCCTGCCCGCCGCATTAAGCCGGCAGCCGACTTGCGCTTGCCGGACCTCGACGCCGCTGCGTCCTGCATAGTCTATTCGCACCTTGATCGGGGCCGTCAGCGCACCTCCGCGTTGACGCAGGACGCCCGCGCTGACCGCGCGGACACGGACGGCGCCAAGCGGCTTGGCAGCGGATAGGATCGCCGCGCGGCAGGCTTGCACGACCGCGGGCGGCGTACCGGGTTTCGCTTTCAGTGCTTCCAGGGGTGCAAAAGGATATCCCCTGGTGAGGTCGCCCTGACCGGCTTTGGAGGGCCTGAGGACGGCCGGGAGGACAATCGATTGCCTGGCGGTCCTGGCAGAGGCGGTTGCTGCCGGGGCAGCGGCTGTCGTTGCGGAGCCAGTGCCTGTCGTGGCAGAACCACTGGCTGCCGTGGCGGCCGAACCACCAGGAGCGGCAGCCGATCCGGTTTCGGCGGACGGGTCGGCGCCCAGGCCGACACCTGTCGAAAGGCCTCCGCCCGTGGTGCCGACGTTGCCGCCGGCACTGACGCCCGCGCTGACTGATCCATTGCCCGCGCCGACCGAAGCGCCGACATTGGCGCCGCCGACACCGCCGACGCTCGCGCCCACGCCCACGGATGCGCCTTGCGAACCGGCGCTCACTCCAGCACCGAGCCCGAGACCGCCGACCTTGCCGCCTACATCGAGAGCCGAGGCAGGCCCGATCGCGATACCGATCGTCAACGCGGCAGCGACATATTTTTTCACCGTCATCCTCCGTGCGCCATGCCTTTCGCTCACCTGTCTTTCACTGCGAAAGTGGTCGGACCGGCAGCAATGCGGGGGGAAGAGTGATGGTTGCCAGCATGACTGGTTGCGGCGACTTTGGACCCTTCACCTTCCGTTTTTTCGGCAAGCCCGGGTTTTGGGCTGCGGCCGAACGCGGCAGCGAACGCGCGAGTGCGCTCCTGGGGCCTTTGGATGGGCGAACCACGGCCGCGGTCCGACGTTTTTCCCTGGCGCTGTATATCTGTTCGCGAGCGGCACTGAGGCTGCGTGCCAGGCCGTTGGCTCTTTCACGCTCCTGGTCCAGCGCCGCGCTCAAATCCATCGAGCTCCGCTTCAAGGCGTCGCTTTCCCTACGAGCACTGTCGAGGTCACGCATGGCTGAATCGGCTCGTCGGCGTTCCAGTTCGAGCGCATTGCGAGCCTGGTTCGAAACGGCGTCGGCCGCTTGCCGGTCCTTCATCGTCTTGGCCTGCTCCGCTGCGGCCAGATTTGCGCCTGTCTTTAGCACATCGATCGCCTGACGGGCCGTGGCGAGTTCCTGTTCCAGGAGTTCGACCTTATGGCGCTCCTCATCAAGCGCCTGCGTCGAAGCGGCGTCGGCCGCTTGCCGGTCCCTCACGGCCTTGGCCTGCTCCGCGATAGCCAGATTTGCGCCTGTCTTGAGCGTATCGATCGTCTGGCGGGCCGTGGCGAGTTCCCGTTCCAGGCGCTCCACCTTATGGCGCTCCTCATCCAGTGCCTGCGTCGCCGCAGGCTGGGATGCATCCGTGGCGGGAGGCGCTTCAGGCATCGTGCCTTTGCTGTCCAGGAGGCTGGCTTCCGCCCTGAAATTTTCGATGGCGCGCTGCGCCGTCTCCAGATTGAGCGTGAGCGCTTCGTCCGTCTGCTGCTGCTCTTTCAAGGCCTGCGCCTGCCTGGCCAACTCGGCCCGTGCCGCGGCCAATTCGCGGCGCAAGGCCTGCTCATCCTCGCCGGGCGCCGGATTGGAAGTGCCGGATCCGGCCGCGCCTGGCTGCATCTTGTCCGGTTCTTTCGCGAGATCGGCGCGCTCCGAAACTGCGATCGGCGAATGGCCATTGGCCGCGGCAGTCGCGGTCGCGTCCGGCGCCAGCTGGCTATTTGCTGGAAATGCCGACAGCAGGATGAGGATTGACGAAACGGCCGGCAGCATGGCGTTTCGCCCGCCGCCAGGTGTCCCCTGAAGAAAAAGCGAAGGCCGTCGCTTGGTAAAGGTGAAGTCAAGGCGCGGACATTTGGACCTGGTACCCTGCAAATGATTCATCACCTGACCTCACCTGGCGCGACCCTCACCGCGATCGTATTCTCCACTTAGTTCGAGCCACGGCGCTGGATGCCGCGTCACCCGGACGCTACCTCCTATTTCCCTGCTTGTTGTCATTCGAACGAACGAATGAAGCTTCCCCTGCTTGATACGGCAAGGACGGCTCGGTTTGAATCGGCAACGGTCGGCATCATCAAGCGGTCTCCACGCAAGACATCCTGCCCCGGCGCAGGGAGCAGGTTCGCCCCTGGAGTGGTCGAGCACCAAAACCTTGACTGCTCGGGCGCGCCAGCCTCTTGTGCCAGGAGGTTCGGCCGGCAAGGGAGGTGCCCAACATGGAAAAGATCATCCTGGACTGCGACCCAGGGCATGATGACGCCATCGCCATCCTGCTCGCGGCCGGCAACCCGAAGATCGATCTCCTCGGCATCACGACGGTTTCGGGCAACCACAATGTCGAGAACACCACGCGCAATGCGTTGTCCGTCTGCACCGCCTATGGCATCAAGGTGCCGGTGGCCAAGGGCTCTCCCGGGCCGCTGATCATCGATCAGGTGCTGGCCGTCGAGATCCACGGCGAAACAGGGCTCGACGGCCCCGTTCTGCCGCCAGCCTCGTTCGAGCTCGACGGGCGGCATGCCGTCGACTTCATCATCGACACCGTCATGGCGCATGAGCCGAAGACGGTGACGCTTGTGCCGGTCGGCCCTTACACCAACATCGCGCTTGCCGTGCGCAAGGACCCGCGCATCGTCGGGCGGGTGAAGAAGGTCGTCGCCATGGGTGGTGCCTACACGCGCGGCAACATCACGCCGGCGGCGGAGTTCAATATCTATGGCGACCCGGAAGCCGCCGACGTGGTGTTCCGCGCCAATTGGGACGTCACCATGGTGGGGCTCGACCTCACCCACCAGGCGCTGGCCACCCCCGACCTGCAGGACAGGGTGCGCGCCGTCGGCGGCCCGATGGCCAAGTTCATCCTCGATATCTGGGAATTCATCGCCACCACCCATGGCGGCCTGCTGCAGATCGAATATCCGGCCATCCATGACGCATGCTGCGTCGCCGCGATGATCGATCCAACCGTCTTCACCACGGAAAAGGCCGACATCCGCGTCGAAATCGCCGGCCGCTGGACCAAGGGCATGACCGTCTGCAATTTCGAGAAAATGGGCGGCATGCGCCATTTCGGCGGCACGGCGAGCGAGCAGACCGATTTCCGCCACACCGTGGCGATGAAGCTCGATCATGCGAAGTTCTGCGATCTGATCGTGGACGCATTGGAGCGGCTAACGCGCGGGTTGGGGTGAAGAGCCCTGGTCAAGGTTCATTGAATTCGAGCTGGCGGCGGCCTATACGTCGCCAATGGAAACCATAGCCAGCGCCCAAAGAGACATCATTCCGCTATCCGTCCACCGGCCCCATGCCGGACGGACGGCGCCGTTCCTGCCGATGAGCCGCGCCGAGATGACGGCGCTCGGTTGGGACGAATGCGATATCGTGCTGGTCACGGGCGACGCCTATGTCGATCATCCGAGCTTCGGCATGGCGATCATCGGCCGCCTGCTCGAATCCCAGGGTTTTCGCGTCGGCATCATCTCGCAGCCCGACTGGCAGTCGGCGGAGCCGTTCAAGGCGCTGGGCAGGCCGAGGCTGTTCTTCGGCATCACCGGGGGCAACCTCGATTCCATGGTCAACCGCTACACCTCGGACCGCAAGCTGCGCCATGACGACGCCTATACGGCGGGCGGTGACGGCGGCAAGCGGCCGGACCGCTGCACGATCGTCTATACGCAGCGCTGCCGCGAGGCCTACAAGGACGTGCCGCTGGTGCTGGGCGGCATCGAAGCCTCGCTGCGCCGCATCGCCCATTACGACTACTGGTCCGACAAGGTGCGCCGCTCGATCCTGGCCGATGCCAAGGCCGACCTCTTGATCTACGGCAATGCCGAGCGCGCCGTCGTCGAGGTGGCGAACCGGCTCGCCGCAGGCGACACGCCACGTCAGCTCGACTCCATCAGGGGCGTCGCCCTGTTCCGCCGCGTGCCCGAGCACTTCACCGAACTCCATGCCGACGATCTCGATTCCGCCGACGAGGGCGCGACCCGCAAGCCCGGCGACACCGTGATCCGGCTGCCCTCCTTCGAGCAGGTCGAGGGCGATCGCGATGCCTATGCCCGCGCCTCGCGCGTGCTGCATCGCGAGGCCAACCCCGGCAATGCCCGCCCGCTCGTCCAGCGCCATGGCGACCGCGACCTGTGGCTCAACCCGCCGCCCATCCCGCTGACATCAGACGAGATGGACGCCGTCTACGACCTGCCCTACGCGCGTGCGCCGCACCCGTCCTATGGCGATGCGAAGATCCCCGCCTGGGACATGATCAAGTTCTCGGTGACGGTGATGCGCGGCTGCTTCGGCGGCTGCACGTTCTGCTCGATCACCGAGCACGAAGGCCGCATCATCCAGAACCGCTCCGAGGGCTCGATCCTGCGCGAGATCGAGAAGATCCGCGACAAGACGCCGGGCTTCACCGGCGTGATCTCCGATATTGGCGGGCCGACCGCCAACATGTACCGGATGGCCTGCAAGGACCCCAAGATCGAGGCGGCCTGCCGCCTGCCGTCCTGCGTGTTTCCCGACATCTGCCCCAACCTCAACACCTCGCATGACGACCTGATCCGGCTCTACCGAAAGGTCCGCGAGGTCAAGGGCGTCAAGAAGGTGATGGTCGCCTCCGGCGTGCGTTATGACCTGGCCGTCACGAGCCCCGAATATGTCAAGGAACTGGTGACCCACCACGTCGGCGGCTACCTCAAGATCGCGCCCGAGCACACCGAGCGTGGGCCGCTCGACAAGATGATGAAGCCCGGCATCGGCACCTATGACCGCTTCAAGGAGATGTTCGACGCCGCGGCCAAGGAAGCCGGCAAGAAATACTACCTCATTCCGTATTTCATCGCCGCCCATCCCGGCACGACCGACGAGGACATGCTGCAGCTGGCCATCTGGCTGAAGAAGAACCGCTACCGCGCCGACCAGGTGCAGACCTTCCTGCCCTCGCCCATGGCCACCGCGACGGCCATGTACCATACCGGCGTCAACACGCTGAAGGGCGTGCGGCGCGGCGCGACCGACAAGGTCGAGACCGTTCGCGGCGGCCGGCAGCGCCGGCTGCACAAGGCATTCCTGCGCTACCACGATCCCGACAATTGGCCGCTGCTGCGCGAAGCCCTGAAGGAGATGGGCCGCGCCGACCTTATCGGCCCTCGCCCCGACCAGCTCGTGCCTGCCCACCAGCCACCCGGAACCGGCAAGGCTGCCGGCACGAAGCGCCCCATGCGCCCCATCGGCAAAGGGCAGAGCTTCACCACCAAGGGCGTGCCCTTCCCAAAGAAGCTGAGCCGCTAGCGCGCTATCGGCGCGCGCTCGGCCGGGAGCGTGCCTTCTCGCTGCATCACGGCGGCGAAAAAACCGTCGGTATCATGGCGTGCGGGCGTCAGCGACAGATAGTCGGCATGGGCTGAATTCGTCAGCTGTGGCGCGGCCTCGCGCAGCGGCACTGCACGAAAAGCCGGGTGTGCGCCAAGGAAAGCGGCCACCTGCTCCTCATTCTCCTCGGAAAGCATGGAGCATGTCGCGTAGACCAGCCGCCCGCCGGGCTTCACCAGACGCGCCGCGCTCGCCAGGATCCGGGCTTGCAACGACACGAGATTGTCCAGCCCCTGCTGCTCGGCCGCGCGCCAGCGCGCATCAGGATTGCGTCGCCACGTGCCGGTGCCGCTGCATGGCGCGTCCACCAGCACGCGATCGAAACCAGCCTTGCGTCGCTTGATCCACCGATCCGTTTCGCTGGCCAGAAGCCGCGTCTCGATATTGTGCAGCCCTGCCCGCCGAAAGCGCTCGGCGCCGCGCTTCAAGCGGCCTTCCATGACGTCGCAGGCGACGACATGGCCCTTGTTGTTCATCTGCGCGGCGATAGCCAATGTCTTGCCGCCGGCCCCGGCGCAGAAATCGACCACGCGCTCGCCCGGCCGGGCATCGACCAGCATGGCGACAAGCTGCGAGCCCTCATCCTGGATCTCGACCTCGCCGCTTTTCAGCATCGGCAGGCGCGCCAAAGAGGGGCGCTCATGCACGCGAATGCCGTGAGGAGCCAGCACCGACGGCTGCGCCGGCAAGCCGAAATCCTTCAACGCGCGAAGCATCGCCTCGCGCGTCGACTTGATCGGATTGACGCGCAGGTCAAGCGGCGCCGGCATCAGAAGCGCGGCCATCTCCTGCCCGAACGCTTCCTTGAAACGACGCCGCAGCGGATCGGCCGCCCAGGACGGACATTCAAGGCGCACCTCCTCCGGCATGCCGGGATGGTCGATCGTGCATCCCTGCAATTTGACCAGCAGCGCGTGCTCGTGATCCATCAGGACGGCAGGCGCGTATTTCGCGCCGTCGAACAAGCGTTCGATCTGATCGGGCGTCTTGCCTTCCTTCAGCGTGAGCCATGCGAGCAGCCGGTTGCGAGGCATGTCCTCGCGTCCATGCTTGACCAGCCACCAGCCAAGCCGCGCATGATGTCGCAGAAGCGCGTAGAGCAGCTCCAGGATCCGACCGCGGTCCTTGTCGCCGATATAGCGACGGGCGCGAAACCAGGCCGAGACGACAGCATCCGCGGGACGCGGAACACTATCGACTTCATGCATTAGTTCGAGGATGGCTTGTAGACGAGTGGCAGGGGTCACGGAACGGCGATCAGGCTGAAAAAACGCCTATATAGTCGACAGAACGGCTCCTGACTATTGGTCGCGCGTGGCCGCCTGCCATCAGGCTATCGGCGGCCCGATGGCCAGTTCATCCTCGATATCAGGGCGTCCAGAGCGATCACGCGCTTCGAGAAAACGGGCAGCATGCGCCATATCGGCGGCACGGCAAGCGAGCAGGCGGACTTCCGCCACACCCCTGGCGTTGAAGCTCGACCATGCGATGTTCTGCGACCTGATCATGGATGCGCTGGAGCGGTTGGTCAGGCAGAAGGGGTGATTCAAGTTTTGTTCGTGGCGGATCGATTTCATAACGGAATTGCCGAAGATGCCGAGCGGCAAGATCGACGGGCACTCAGTCTCCATCCGATCCCAGAGTGACCGCTATGGGCCGGAAGCGGATTGGCGACTTGTGGCTGCCGAGAAGTGATAGCGGGCGTTAAACCCGCAAAGGCTGCCCGGAAACGCATCGCATGGCGCCGTTTTCATCATCGGCAAAACAGCACTCGCAGGCCGCGCTGGAGCGCAGGCTCCGGTCCAGCTTCCATCGCAGAAGCAACCCCGGACTTGTGCTACTCGCCAAGAACCATGTGCAAGAGTTGGACCGTGCTCCGCGCGTTGGTCTTCTTGAGAAGGTTGGCCCTATGGAACTCGACCGTCCGTGGGGCAATTTTCAAGGTGCGAGCAATCTCCTTACTCGAATAGCCCCTGACGATTTGGGCGAGCACGATACGCTCGCGAGCCGTGAAAGTGGCGTGGCTGGTGTCCGCCAGGATATTCAATGCGCCATTCAGCTTCCTGATTTCCTGCTTGGCGGCCTGGAGCTCCGGCGTCTCGAGAAACTCCCATTCTCCGTTTCGCCGGGTGATGGTGAATTGATGTGCTCGCGCGACATCGAGCAGGTCCACGGCCCTGCTTTCCGACAGCGAATAAGTGCACAAAACGAGCATCTTCTGACCCGCCAGCGAGTGATCGAGTTCATGCTCGTACTGGCAAAACTCTCTCCAGTGGCTGGTCCCGATCCAGAAGGCGTTACCGCTGATTCTGATCCCGGCATAGCCCCGTTCCAACGCTGCGCGCAGCTTCTCATTCCAGCCGCCGGTGATGCGCTGTATGTCAAACTCGCCGCCCGGAAGGTACCAGTCCCTAGCAGCAATGATCTCCATCTGGCCAGCCATCAGGCGTGCATCGATGTCGGGGATCAACTGCCGTAGCGCATCCTTCGCCGTCTCTGCGCCGATCGGATCGGAGACCGCCCAGATGCAGAACTCGTTGTTCTCCAGCCCAGCCGCGAAATAGGAAGCGTTGGTGGCAAGCAGGTCCTGTTCCGCTTCGTAGAAGACGCAGATGTGTGTGCCCCAGGACATCTCGCCCATGACGCGGATGCCGGACTTGCGGAGCGCGTGGGCAGGCTCATCGGTCATGTCGATGCCGCTTTCCGGGGCACGAGTACGTCACTGAGCCACTAAATCAGTCGCAGCCGACGGCGGCCCACGCCACGTCGGCCATTCCGTTACGGAACCTGTTGATCGTGCCAGTAGAATATGCGCGATAGCTGGCCATCTATGGGGGCATGCATCTGCGGACGGTATCAGCTGTGGCCCCAACATGACAGAGATTTTCAAGGCCGGGTTCGGTAATCTGATCCGCGGTACCGCGGTCGCCAACCCGCGCCGCTATGGCGTGCCGGAAGGGATCGCGGCCCGGCTGCCCGATCTGTCGAGGGATGGGTTGGCCATCAGCGATCTGCGTGAAAAGGGTACGGCGCTCGTCTACGTCAACCGCGCGTTCCAGGACATCACCGGCTATTCCAGCGACGAACTGACCGGCAGAAACTGCCGCTTCCTGCAAGGCAGCGATCGTCTTCAACCCGAAATTCAGTCCATTCGCGAAGCCATCGCCCGGCGTGAGGATGTTGCCGTCACGCTGAAGAACTATCGCAAGGACGGCAGTTGGTTCTGGAACGAACTCCGCCTCTCACCTATGAGCATCGCTGGTGGCGAGCCGACGCACTATATCGGACTGATGCGGGACGTGACGGCGAGCAGGGTCGCCGCCGCTCAAATTGCCCAGAGCACCCGCGCCGACATGCTCACCGGTGTGCTCAACAGGTACGCCTTCGTCGAGGACGTCGACATCCTGTTGCGTCAGGGGGAACGGCCGATGCTGCTTGTCAAGATCGACATGGCTCGTTTCCATGACATCAACGAAGGGTACGGATATGACGTTGGCGACCAGGTGCTGATGCAGATTGCCCGACGCCTGACCAACACAGGCGCTGCACTGGTCTGCCGCACGGGATCCAATGAGTTTGCGCTCGCCCAACCGCTTGGCCATGCCGACGAGGCCCAAACGGCAATCGAAATGATCCGGCAGTCCCTGGCGCCGCGGTACCTCGTTGCGGGCGCAACGATCGGGATACGTTTTGCTATGGGCTATGTCGTTGGCACCCAGACGACGGATGCCATCACGCTGGTTCGTCGTGCCGGTGCCGCTTTGCATCGGTCGAAGTCGTCGGCGTTCCTCGATATCTGCGCATTCAGCGCCGAGGACGACAGGCGTGCCCGGAACCGACTGCGCATGACCAGCGAAATGCAGCAGGCCCTGGAACATGACGAGTTCGATTTTCACTACCAGCCGCAGGTCGACCTCGCCACGGGAACGATTGTCGGTGCTGAAGCCCTGTTGCGATGGCACCATGGCCTGTTTGGGATACAGTCGCCGGACAAGTTCATCGGCCATGCCGAAGACACGGGCCTCATACTCGACATCAGCGCCCGGGGTCTTCGCACCGTCGCCGACTTTGCCGCGCGCGTGAACCCGGGCCGACAAGTGCCGATAGCCTTCTCGTTCAATGTTTCACCGCTGGAGTTCAAGCTTCGAGACATGCCGAAATTTGTCTCCGACGTGCTCACGGCCAGCGGCGCCGATGCTGCATGGATCAAGCTTGAACTCACCGAGAGCTTGATGGTCGAGAGTTCCGCGGAAATGCTATCGATCATGAGGCATCTGCGCGAACTGGGCGTCGGCCTGTCCATCGATGACTTCGGAACCGGCTACGCCAATCTGCGCTACCTCGAAGATTTCCCCCTCACGGAGATCAAGATAGATCGCGGTTTTGTCAAAGGCCTGGCGCAAAGCCGTTCCAAGCGGGTCATCGTCGAGTCCATCATCAGGATTTCCAGAGAACTCGGCCTTCATGTCGTCGCCGAGGGAATAGAGACAGAGGTCGAACGCAAGCTGTTGCGCGACATGGATTGTGATTTCGGGCAAGGATTTCTGTTCGGTCGGCCGGTCGACGCTGCAAGATTTGAATCGCTGGTCTGAGGGCTCGCGTGACGACATGAGGGCTGCACCCTCGCGTGGATCACGCTGGCGATGTCGTGACGCTGCTCTCCTTCCGGCAGCGGGTTTGTTCGTGTCATCAAGAGGCTCGAATTTTTTTACGCAGGGGTCTTGAAGCTGTTTTCGACGCTGCCCAAATCGTTCGCCGTCGAGGCCGTATGGCTCGAAAACGGGCGCTGCCGCTGGGCGGCGCACCTTGTACCCATGTTGCTTCAAGGAGAATGTGGCTATGAGAACCTTTGACTCGCTTTATCGAACCACCGTCGGATTCGATCGTCTTTTCGACATGCTCGAAAACAGCGCCAGGACCGACTGGCCGCCTTACAATATCGAGAAGACGGGTGAAAACGACTACCGTATCGCCATGGCTATCGCCGGCTTCAGTTCCGACGAGGTGGAGTTGACGCAGAACGGCCCGGAACTTGTGGTTGTCGGCCAGAAATCCACCGACACGGAGGGGCGTCAAGTGCTGCACCAGGGCCTTGCCCTGCGCAACTTCAGACACGTGTTCAAGCTGGCCGACCACATGAAGGTGGTGGCTGCGTCGCTTGAGAATGGCTTGCTCAGCGTCGAGATCGTGCGGGAGATCCCCGAGGAACTGAAGCCTCGCCGCATCAACATCGGCTCGGGCGACGCTGTAGCGGTCAGCAAGCAGATCGTCCAGGATGTCGAGAAACCGCGCAAGGTTGCCTGACGCCGATCTTTCAACGCGAACACTGCGGTCGCCTCCCGGCTTCGGCCGGGGGGCCTTGATTGCGGAGATTGGAGATGAATCAGCAGACTGAAACATTCCGCGCCGCAACCCGGCGCACCGGACGTTTCGAGGGTCTTCTTTGTCTTCTCGACAGTCCGAGCGATGTGCTCAAGCATCCACGCATGGCCTTGGACGAAAAGCGCGCCTTGCTCGCATCATGGGCGTCTGACGCGCATGCCGTCGAAAATCGCCCCACCCTACGCAAACTGGACAATGGCAAGATCGTCCCCCTCGACGATATCTTGCGATGCCTGAAGGCGCTGGATCAGGCCGGCCCCGCCGGCAAGGGTCTTTCGCGTTGGGCAATGCCGTGGACCGTGGCGTTCGACCGCCGCGGCCGGCGCATCAATGGATCGCCGCGCAGACGTCGCTTTACCGGCAGGGACGATGATGATGATCCGCCGCCTTGCCCGGCCGCCGTCGCGCCGCGCGTACCGGTTGGGGGGCAAGGTGGCGCGTATGTGATGGCCAATCACGAGCCGGCTTATGCCTGAGTGAGCGCTCGCTGGCGAAAAGGCACATAGCAACCCGCTGCGCCGGTTCGCAGCGGGTTCGCAAAGCCTGGCGTTCCGCCCTGCTTTTGAAGATGACCCTGCAAACGCCGCCCATTTCCTGAAGCGCCCGGCGTGCTGGGCTGCAATGCACGGCCGTGTGTCTTCATCATCGTCCGGCATCTCCACCGGGACCGTCCCAGTCTTTGCGATCCGGTTTTGGTCGAGGCGCTTGCTGGCCATGGAAGCTCGAACATGCGGTGAAGCGTTGTCTGAACGGTCGCCTACAGTCCGGCCGCTCACGGCCGTCGGGGCGCGACCGGCCGCGTCTGTGTCGTTGACTCAGGCCATGCCGAAAGCGTAAGTCGCGGTGCGCGTCTCACGTCCAAGGCGCAGCGCTTCACCCATAAAGGTATCAAAAATGGACGACAAATATGCCAACGCGCGCGAGCACTTTTTCGCGGCGATCAGGACGCTAGCAGCCTCTTCCGACAGTGTTCAAACGCGCCTGATCGACGCAAATACGAACATTCTGGACGTTACGATCGATGAGTTCGATGGTGACCCGGAACTCAAGTTCAAGTTTGCGAAAATACTGGATCTGCTTGCTGTCGATCAAGACGATATGGAAACGGTCGCTGATGAGACCGCCGCACACATGACGGACTTCGAGGCCGTCAAGGTCGCGGACCTGATTTGTGATTTCTACTATGAACTGACGTAATCTGGCGTGACGGGCGGAGCGACCCCGCTTCGTCCGCGGCCAGTTAGCGATTGGCACGCCCCATCTTATGGCAGCGCTCGACGCGATACATGCATGCGCCCGTTTCGCTTTCACATGACGGCATGAGACGCATTGCGGCCCGCAGGCGATCAAAGCTCGATCGCGTCCCGTCCGCCCAAGATCAATGCGCCACGCCATCCACAACGTGCAGCAGCCTCCATGCCAAGCCGAGACGGCCATGGAACTGCGCCGCAAAACGCTCCGCGGCGACATCCTCCAGCCCGTCATCGACCAGCGCCTCGATGCTTCGCCGCATCAGGGCAAGCTGCATCTGTCTGGCGTGTTCGAGGTCGGCCTCCCGCATGATTTCCGTCACGTGGTAGGCGACGACGGGTTGGCCGAGGCACGACATGAGCGCGTTGGCGTCGGCTGTTACTGCAATAATCGCGTCTTCGATGTTCATTCTGGCGATCCTCATCAAAAAAATGATGCTGACGCCTCCCCGCAAGGCGACGGTGGTCCGTCGCTTCTTTTTTGATTTCCGCGCGCGGCCGAAAGCGGCGCGCCAGGCTTGCAATTGCTGTCTTCTCCGGCCCCTCGGGCAGCCTCGTTTGGCCTGAAAACAGTATCCGTCAAATTTGATTCAAAGGCGACCGGATAGTTAATCGATGGTTAATGGCAGCACTTGCAATGCCTCCCGATCAGGATGTTTCGCCTCGGCCTTTCCTGCCGCGCAATAGCCGCAAAGCTGCCCGATGGCTGCCGGACCTGTTGATCCGCCACGAAGAAAGGTTCTGTCATGCGGTTGGTCTGGACGGTCATGTTTGCACTTGCGAGCAGTGCGGCTTTCGCCGCCACACCCGAGGACGATTATATCGCCGCGCGCGACAAGGCGGTTGCCGACATCGCGGCGATGGAGAGCACGAACGCATCGGTGGAGACGCTCGATGCGGCCAATGAAAAGGCCCGCACCGACCTCGAAAAGCGTCTGACCGCTCTGCTCGGACCCTTCACGGTCAAGGACTTTCCGGCCGCCGGCACGATCAACATCGAAAGCCTCTCCTCCTCCGACGTCGGCTTCGGCATGCTGGACGGGTTGCGCCACGGCACCGGGGACGGTCCCAGCATCGTGGCCTCGACACGCGGACTGGTCGAGCGCTGGCTGCAGTCGCGCGCCGCCGAAACGGACGCCGATCTCAAACTGCCCACCAGCTTCGACGCAGCCATAAAGCTCGATGCCTTCTACACCCAGGCCATCGGCAGCGACGCCGCCTTCACCGGCACGCTCGACTTCGCGCTGAAGAAGCCCGATGGCGCCGACATGGCGATCGCCCGCCTCGGCGGCTGGGCACAGGACGTCGGACCCAACTCCGACCAGGAGGTCGTCGTCACGGTCGTCAAGGGCAACAGTGTGCTGATCGCCGAAGCGCCCGCGGCGCCGCCCGTCCCCAAGATCGCGGCCTGCGACGCCGCGTGGACCGCCGCCGACGCCGCCGCCCAGAAACTGGCCAAGCAGGCCACCGACGAGAGCGACGAAAACACGTCCGATGCCGCCAACGCCGCCTGGACCAAAGGCGACAACGACTTCCGCGCCTGCATGGGCAAGAGCCTGCCGGACACCCCGGCCTATCCAGCCCTTCTCGCCCAGGCGCAGGCGCTGGCGGATCACATGGCGGGGAAGTAGGACGCCTTGCGGACCGAGGGCTGGGCCGATGAACGATAGGCTGCAATGTGCCTCGTGTGGATCGGACGGAACCGAGGTGATCGTCCAGTTCGGGTCGTACTGTATTCGATGCGCCACTTGCGGCGACGGCATCGTCGCCACATCCTTCTTGGCGGTTTCCGACACGGATCGTGAAATCTCGGCCTTTGTCGACCCCGGCCATGGAAAACAACCCGCACCGGGAAGCTTGATCGCCTGTGGGTCATTCCGGCAAATTGCCAAGGCAATCCGCGATGTTGCGGATGCCGGGATATTGGTGCGGCTGGTAGCCAAACCATAACCGCAAAAGACCCCGACCCCTTCGCTGTCAATGCGGACATTCGTCACGCGGAAAGCCTGGCAATTGGCTCACCCCTTGTCGCCTTCGCATCGCGCTACGATATTGTCGGTCGCGCCGGCATCTGCCGAGTTGCCGGCGCAATTGAAAATGGTTGAAGGATGAGCCCGGAACGTGCATGGCGCGGCGGGCAGAACGACTACGTGGGAAAAATCGGAATGACGACGGATACGAAAGCGACGGAAACCAGGGCGTTCGAGGCCGATGTCTCGCGGCTGCTGCACATGATGGTGCACTCGGTCTACTCCGACAAGGACGTGTTCCTGCGCGAGTTGATCTCCAACGCCGCCGATGCTTGCGAAAAACTGCGCTTCGAGGCCGTCAGCCGCCCCGAATTGCTGGGCGACGACCCCAAGCCGCGCATCTCGATTTCGGCCGATCCGGACAACAAGCAGATCACCGTCGAGGACAACGGCATCGGCATGAGCCGCGACGACATGGCCGAGGCGCTGGGCACGATCGCCCGCTCGGGCACGCGCGCCTTCATCGAGCGTGTCGGTACAGGCACGGAGGACACGCAGCTTATCGGCCAGTTCGGCGTCGGCTTTTACTCCGCCTTCATGGTGGCCGACCGCGTCGACGTCATCAGCCGCCTGGCCGGAAGCGAAGAGGCCTGGCGCTGGTCGTCCGACGGCAAGGGGTCCTACGAAATCGCGCCCGCCCCGCTTGAAGCCGCGCCGAAGCGCGGCACCCGCGTCGTGCTGCATCTGATGGATGACGCCGTCTCCTACACCGGTTCATACCGGCTGGAGCAACTGGCCAAGTCGCAGTCCGGCCACGTGCCGGTGCCGATCACGCTCGTCGAAAAACCCGGCGCCGAGGCGCGCGACATCGCCGACGGCACCGCCCTCTGGGTCCGGCCGAAGAGCGAGGTCAAGCCCGAGGAATACACCGACTTCTACCGCAGCGTCGCCGGCCAGTATGACGAGCCGGCCGCCACCATCCATTTCCGCGCCGAGGGCCGGCAGGAATACTCCGTGCTGGCCTTCGTGCCGGGATCGCGCCCGTTCGACCTGTTCGACCAGGACCGCAAAGGCCGCATGAAGCTCTATGTGCGCCGCGTCTTCATCACCGACGATGCAGACCTTCTGCCGCGCTATCTGCGCTTCGTGCGCGGGCTGGTCGATTCCTCCGACCTGCCGCTCAACGTCTCGCGCGAAATGATCCAGGAAAGCCCGCTGCTGGCCTCGATCCGCAAGGGCCTGACCAACCGCGTGCTCGGCGACCTCGCCAAGCTGGCGGAGAACGAGGCCGAGGCCTACGCCAAGATCTGGGAGAATTTCGGCGTTGTGCTGAAGGAAGGGCTCTACGAGGACTACGAACGCCGCGAGCAATTGCTGAAGCTCGCCCGCTTCCACTCGACCGCCTCGGGCGAAGGCTGGCGCGGCCTGGCCGACTATGTCGCGGCGATGAAGGAAGGCCAGAAGGCGATATTCTTCATGGCCGGCGACGACCGCGCCCGGCTCGAAGCCTCGCCGCAGCTCGAAGGGTTCAAGGCGCGTGGCATCGAGGCGCTGCTGCTCACCGATCCCGTCGACAGTTTCTGGGTGACGATGGCGCCCGACTTCGACGGCAAATCGTTCAAATCGGTGACGCAAGGCGTGGCCGAATTGTCCGACATCCCGCTGCTCGACGAAGCCAAGCAGCCCGATGCGGCGGCAACGCCTGAGGTCGACGGCTTCCTGGCCTTCGTCAAGTCGGCGCTTGGCGACGCCGTCTCGGATGTGAAGGCGTCCGACCGCCTGACCGAGAGCGCCGTCTGCCTGGTCGCGCCCGAGCACGGTCCCGACCGGCAGTTCGAGCGGCTGATGAACGCCGCCGGCCGCCTTGACAAGGCGGCCAAGCCGATCCTGGAGATCAATCCGCGCCATGAGCGCGTGCTGGCGCTGGCCGGCCTCGGCGACGAGGAGCAGGCCTTCAAGGACGACGCCGCCCACCTGCTCTACGACGAGGCGCGCGTGCTCGACGGCGACAAGCCGGCCGATGCCAGGGCGTTCTCCGAGCGTCTGGCGCGGCTGATCGCACGCGGCATCTCGAAGGGCTGAGCTTCGCCAACGATCGCCTGAGCCGCTGCGATGCCGGCCGCCGACACGGCGTCCATCGCGGCCGGCGACGCGCCCGATGTCCGCTGGCTCAATCGCCTGGTGTAGACATCGGGCCATCAATCACCCAATCTTGGCCCCGGGAACAAAACACGCGCTTCAAAGAAGGCGCACCGGGTGCTCATGAAACGACGATGGACATTGTATGATCCACGGCTGGCATGGCTGCTGGTCGCGCCGGTGCTCCTGCTGCTGATCTTCTTCCTGGTGCTGCCGATCGCCGTGATGGCGGCCTACACCTTCTTCACCTTCGTCACCGCCGGCGTGGAAACCAGCGTGCTGACGACGGCGAACTGGCACGAATTCCTGACCGACAGCTATTATGCCGGCTTCCTTTTGAAGACGCTGCGGGTCGGCGCCATCACCGCGCTGCTCTGCGGGGTGCTCGGTTATTTTCCGGCGTATTTCATCTGGGCCACGACCTTCAAGCACAAATGGCTGCTGCTTCTCCTGCTCATCGTGCCGTTCTGGATCAGCTTCACCATCCGAACCTTTTCCTGGATCAACATCCTGGGCGAACAGGGCGTCATCAATGTCGCGCTGCTGAGGATGGGCATCATCAGCGAGCCGCTGCCGATGCTCTACAATGAGGGCGCGGTCATCCTGGGTATGCTGCACTTCCTGCTGCCCTACATGATCCTCAACGTCTATGTCAGCCTCGAGGGCATCGACCGCACGCTGATTTCGGCCGCCCGCTCGATGGGCTGCACGAGCGCGCAGGCGTTCCGCGAGGTCACGCTGCCGCTTTCGCTGCCGGGGCTGGCGGCGGGCCTGCTGCTCTGCTTCGTGCTGGCCGCCGGCAGCTATGTCACGCCGCAGCTGCTCGGCTCCGGCCGCGACGCGCTGTTCGGCAATCTGATCTACGACACCATCATGGGCGAGCTGAACTGGCCGATGGGCGCCACGCTTTCGATCGTGCTGTTCGTCGTGCTCGGCTTCTTCGCCGCCATCTACACGCGCTTCATGGGCATGTCGCAGATCGTCAAGGGATTGGGCGGATGAAGGCGCGGCGAAAAGAGGAAGGCAGATGGGCCTGGCGGCTGACCGGCCTCGTCACGGTCTGCGTCTACATCTTCATGTTCGCGCCGATCGTGGCGACGGTGATCCTGTCGTTCAACGCCTCGATGTTCGGCGGCTTCCCGATGACCGGCTTCAGCCTGCAATGGTACGGCAAGCTGATGGCCAATGAGCAGGTGCTGACCGCCTTCCGCACCTCGCTGTGGATCGCGCTGGTCACCGCCGCCGTCACCACGGCCATAGGCGTCGTCACCTCGTTTGCGCTGGTGCGCTTCGAATTCCGCGGCAAGCAGGCGCTGAGCACGCTGGTGATCCTGCCGGCGCTGGTGCCCGAGACCATCCTCGGCGTCGGCCTTCTGGTGCTGATCAAGGCGGTCGACCAGCCGCGCACCATGCTTCTCCTGGTGCTCGGCCACATCCTGCTCGCCGTGCCCTATGTCGTGCTGATCACCCAGGCGCGCATGGTCGGCATCCGGCGCGTCTATGAGGAGGCGGCGCTCTCGCTCGGCGCCTCGCGCTTCTCGGCCTTCCGCGAGATCACGCTGCCGCTGCTTATCCCTGCCGTCGTCGGCGGCGCGCTGCTCGCCTTCACCATCTCCTTTGACAACACGTCGGCCAGCCTGTTCTGGCGCCCGGCGGGCGTCGAGACCATGCCCACCCAAATCCTTTCCATGCTCAAGATTTCGATCAGCCCGGAGATCAACGCGCTCGGCACCGTGATGATCCTGGTGACCGTCGGCATCCCGCTCATCGGCGGCCTGATCCTGCAAAGCCTGACCAGATTGAAACGACGCGATGAACCAAAGGAGGAAGCACGATGAAACTGTCCAACGGCAAGCGGCTCGAGCGGCTGCATGATCGGTATCAAAACGGCGATCTCAGCCGCCGCACTTTCCTGACGCTGACTGCCGCCGCCGCGGCCGCGGTCGGTCTCGACATGCCCTGGATGCGGCAGGCGCTCGCCGCGGTCGAGGAGGTTCGTTTCGACGGCTGGGGCGGCACCGTGCAGGACGCGATCGACAAATACGCCTTCCAGCCCTACACGGCCAAGACCAAGATCAAGGTGGTTCAGGGCACGTTCGGCGACGAGGACGAGATCATCACCAAGATCAAGACCGCCAAGCCCGGCGACTACCAGGTCATCCATTCCTCCGGCGTCAACTACTACATCAAATACGTCAATGGCGGCCTGACCTCGGAGATCAACGAGGCCAACATTCCCAATATGGCCAATGTGCTGCAGCCGATGATCGATCCGTTCCGCAAGCTGACGCCGAAACTCTCGGCCGTGCCTTACGACTACGGCACGACAGGCATCGCCTACAACACCAAGGTGATCTCGCCGGAGGAAGCCAAGGAAAAGGGCGCGGCACTCCTGCTCGACAAGAAATATGCCGGCAAGGTCGGCGGCTATTCCGACATGACGACGCGCGTCTGGTACGCCGCGCTCGCCACCGGACAAGACCCCAACAACCTCAAGGACATGGACACCATCTGGGCCAAGGTGCGCGAGACGCGCGACCTCGCCAAGAAGTTCTGGAGTTCCGGCGCCGAGCTGATGGACCTGCTTTCCAAGGGCGAGATCGTGGTGACCGACGCATGGTCGGGCCGCGTCGCCGCCTTGCAGGACCAGGGCCATCCGATCGGCTATCTCGATCCCGCCGGCTCCTACGCCTGGATGGAGGACATGCTGATCCTGAAAGGCTCGCCGATGGCCGAGTGCGAGGAGCTGATCAACTTCATGCTCGACCCTGCGACCTCCATCGCGGTGGCCGAGGGCCAGAGCTATCCGCCGTCGCTCGACCCGACAAAGGTCAAGCTCACCGAGAAGATCGAGAAGCTGCCCGCCTTCGACAAGACCGGCACGATGAAGGCGCTGACCTTCGCCGACCCGGTCTACTGGGCGACCAACGAGGACGCCTGGACCAAGCAGTGGAACAGGATCTCGAAAGGTGCCTGACGGAAACGAGCTTTCAGAGGCACCCCGGCCGGCAGCGGCCGGGGTGGCAAGGCCCGGCGCGGGCGGACCCGGTCCGGGCGGCGCCGGCCAGCCGGCGGTCGAGTTCCGCGACATCGACATTGCCTATGGCAAGTTCGTCGCCGTGCGCGATTTCTCGCTCTCCATCGCCAAGGGCAGCTTCGTCACCTTGCTCGGGCCTTCGGGCTGCGGCAAGACCACGATCCTGCGCTCCATCGCCGGTCTGGTCGACATTTCGGGCGGCCAGATCATGATCGACGGGCGCCGGGTCGATGACGTGCCGATCTACAAGCGCAATATCGGGCTGGTCTTCCAGAGCTATGCGCTGTTCCCGCACAAGACCGTGTTCGACAATGTCGCCTTCGGCCTGAAGTACCGCAACGTGCCGAAGCCCGAGATCGCGCGCAAGGTCGGCCAGGCGCTCGAAATGGTGCGGCTGCCGGGCAGCGAGAAGAAGCTGCCCTCGCAGCTGTCGGGCGGGCAGCAGCAGCGCATCGCGCTCGCCCGCGCCATCGTCTTCGAGCCGCAGGTGCTGCTGCTCGACGAACCGCTGTCGGCGCTGGACGCCAACATGCGCGAGGAGATGCGCGTCGAGATCAAGAAGATCCAGAGAGAAACCGGCATCACCGCCATCTTCGTCACCCACGACCAGGAGGAAGCGCTCTCCATGTCGGATCGCATCGTGGTGATGAATGCCGGCGCGGTCGAGCAGATCGGAACCCCGCAGGAGGTCTACGAGACGCCCGCCACGGCCTTCGTCGCCGACTTCCTCGGCAAGGCCAACATGCTGGCCGGCACCGTGAGCCGGTCCGGCCAGGCGACAGCGGTGGCGCTTGCCACCGGCCAGACGGTCGAGGTCGCCTGTCCAAGGCCGCTGGCGCAGGGCAGCAAGGTCACCGTCGTGGTGCGGCCGCAGAAACTGTCGGTCGGCGCGGTAGGCGCCAACAGGCTGACCGGCCGTGTCGTCTCGGCCTCCTATCTCGGCGGCAGCGCGATCTACGAGATCGACATCGGTGGCAAGACCCTCATCCGCGCCAACGCGCCGATCACCGGCCGCGTCCTGCGCGAAGGCGAGGCGATCGACCTCGGCTTCGATGCCGAAGGCTGCGTTCTGCTCGACGAGGACGGCCAGCGCATTTCGTGATGTAAGTCACCAAAGAGCCGGCTCGACGCGGGTGCTGCTGAGGCAACGCTGCGCGGCCGGCCTCATTGCCCCGCGACACCGGCCGCCATGCGGTTGGGATGCCGGAGATGGGTTGGCGTGATGCCGGTCTGCTGGCGGAAGACGCGGCTGAAATGGCCGGCATTGGTGAAGCCGCAGCGATAGGCGATGTCGCCGATCTGCAAGTCGCTGCCTTCCAGCAGCGACTTGGCATGGTGGACCCGCAGCGCGAGATACGCCGCCATCGGTCCGATGCCTAACTCGGTGCCGAAGAGACGTTCGAGCTGGCGCCGCGAGCAATTGAGCCGGGCCGCGATCTCGCCGACCGACAGCGTCTCCTGCAGGTTACTCTCCATCAAGAGCAGCGCGCGCTTCACCGCACGGCTCGACGCCGCCGGAAACAGGTCGCCGACGGGCTGCACGTCCCGGCTGCTCCGGATGCGGTCGAGCACCAGGATCTTGGCGGCCTTTTCCGCCGCCTTCTGGCCGATGAACTGGGACACGAAATAGCCGGCGAGGTCGGCCGCCCCCGTGCCGCCGGCGCATGTCGAGCGGCCCCGGTCGACCGAAAACAGGCTGTCGGCATGGGCGTTGACATCGGGGAACTGGTTGCGGAAATCCTTGATGTGGAACCAGCTGACGGCGGCGCTATAGCCGTCAAGCAGGCCGTAGCGCGCCAGCACGAAGCTTCCGGTGCACAGCGCCGTCAGCGGCACCCCCTTCTCGGCGGCCCGCAACAGGAAGGCCTCCTTGTCGGAACTCAGGCTGCGATTGGTGTCGAGCAGGCCGCCGACCACCACGACATTGTCGAAATCCTCGGGATTGCCGATCCCCTTGGTCGGCAGCAATTCAACGCCGCAGCTGGCCCGGATCGGCAGGCCGCGTTCGCCGACGATCTCCCAGTCGAACTCGATCCTGCGGCTGCGGTCGCCCTCGTCACCCGCCAGACGCAGCGTGTCGATGAACAGCGACAGCGGCGACAGCGTGAAGTCGCGAACCAGGAGAAACGCAAATCGCCTTGCCATTGTACTTCCGCAACCCTTCCGCCCGCCTTAGCTGATGCCGAAACTTGCCACCAGCCTGGAAGGGCAAATTTAAGCGTTTTCTACTACAGTCGGTCGATGAGCTATAGTTCAGGAAAGGTATCCGGGTCGAATTGGCCATCATTGGATTAAGCCTCGGCCGCGTGAGACGGGCCATCTTTTCTTCCGCCAACTTGCCGGCGGCGATCGCCTTTGTCGTGCTTTTGGTCTGCTCCATCGTTGCCGACCAGCAGAACAAAAGGGTTTCCGACCAACTGGCGCGCGCCGACGTGCTGGCCAAGGTCAACATCATCCGCGCCAAGCTCGAAGGCAACATAAACGGCAATCTTCAGCTTGTTCAGGGGTTGGTCTCGGCCATCGATACGGAACCCTATATGGGCCAGCAGAGATTTGCCTCGCTTGCCGGAAATCTGTTCGAGCAGAAATCGCAATTGCGCAACATTGCCGCGGCACCCGACCTGGTCATCTCGCTGATGTACCCGATGGAAGGCAACGAGAAAGCCATCGGGCTCGATTACCGCAAGAACGAAGCGCAGCGCATGGCGGCGCTGAGGGCGCGCGACCAGCGCGTGCTGGTGTTTGCCGGCCCGGTAGACCTTGCCCAAGGCGGCCGCGGCTTCATCGGCCGCATTCCGGTGTTCGTGCCGACGGCGGGCGGCGGCGACCGCTTCTGGGGCATCGTCTCCGCGGTGGTCGATGTCGACCGGCTCTACGCGGCAAGCGGGCTGACCGACCCGGATCTCGACATCGATGTCGCGCTCACCGGCAAGGATGCGCTCGGCGGCGGCGGCGAACGCTTCTTCGGCGGCGGCAATGTCATAGAAGGAAATCCCGTCTCGACCGATGTGCAGCTGCCGTCGGGTTCCTGGCAGATTTCGGCAATACCGAAGGCCGGCTGGGCGGCGGCTCCGAACAACGAGTGGACCTTGCGGTCGCTCATGTTGCTCGCCGGAGCGCTCGTGGTGGTGCCGATCATGGTGGCCGGTCGGCTGTTCGGCGAAAGGCAGAAAAACTACGCGGAGCTGAGACGCCTGTCCGGGCGCCTGGAGCTGGCGCTCGAAGCCTCCGGTATCGGCGTTTGGGAGCACGACCTCACCACCAACGAAATGGTGTGGGATGACCGCGTCAACGAAATCTACGGCAAATCAGCCGACGGCAAGCCGCGCGGCTATGATGACTGGGCGCACGCGATCCATCCTGAGGATCTTGCAAGGGCGAGACAGGACTTCGATCTCGCCGCGGCCAAAAAAGGCCCCTACTCGTCACAATATCGGCTCCTGCACCCTGACGGCACCGTCCGCCATGTGCGCACGCGCGCGACCTACTTCCAGGACATTGGCGGAACCCCCAAGCTGATCGGCGCCGAGTGGGACGTCACCAGCGACGTGCTGCTCAACGAAAATCTCATTGGCGAGCGCCAGCTGACGGAATCGAAGAATGCCGAGCTCAATCTCGCCAAGGCCCATATCGAGTATGTGGCGCTGCACGATTCGCTGACCGGCCTGCCCAACCGCCGCTATCTCGACGAGCTGCTGGTCGAAAACGGCGAACCGAACCGGCGCACGGCACTGCTGCACCTCGACCTCGATCGCTTCAAGCAGATCAACGACACGCTCGGCCACGCGGCGGGCGATGCGATGCTGGTGCATGCCTCCAAGGTTATCCAGGCCAATGCGGGCCGTGACGATTTCGTTGCGCGCATCGGCGGCGATGAGTTCGTCGTGGTCAGCCGTGGGCTTGACGACGACGAACTGTCGGCACTTGCCGACCGCATCATCGAGGACATGCGCCAGCCTGTCGATTATCGCGGTCATCCCTGCCGTTTCGGGGTCAGCATCGGCATCGCCGCCAACAACGGCATCGACATCAAGCAGTTGCTGGTCAACGCCGATCTCGCGCTCTATCGGGCCAAAGGCCGTGGCCGCAACCGCTACGAGTTCTTCAACGAGGAGCTGCAGAGCGAGATCGTGCGGACCAAGCAGATCGCCGACGAGATCCTGGGCGGGCTGGAGCGGAACGAATTCGTCGCCTACTATCAGCCGCAGTTCGACGCAAACACGCTCGAGATCGTCGGCGTCGAGGCGTTGTCGCGCTGGAAGCATCCCCGACGCGGCATCCTGGCCCCCGACGCCTATCTCAAAGTGGCCGAAGAACTCAATGTCGTGGCGCTGATCGACCGCATCGTCCTCAAACACGCGCTGGAGAATTTCGAGCGTTGGTCGCGCAGCCATCTCAACATCCCGCGCGTGTCGGTCAACGTCTCGGCCAGGCGGCTGGAGGACAGGGACCTGATCGAGGGTCTGCGCAAGCTCGCCATCAAGGCGGGAACGGTGTCGTTCGAGCTGGTGGAGTCGATTTTCCTCGATGAAAACGATGATCTGGTCACCTGGAACATCGACCATATCAAGGAGCTCGGCATAGACATCGAGATCGACGATTTCGGCACCGGCCACGCCTCCATCGTCTCGCTGCTCAAACTGCGGCCGCGCCGCCTCAAGATCGACCGCCAACTGATTACACCCATCACCGGCTCGATGGCGCAACGGCAACTGGTGGCGTCGATCATCGAGATCGGCAAATCGCTCGGCATCGAAGTGGTTGCCGAGGGCGTCGAGACGATGGAGCACGCGCGCATCCTCAAGGAACTTGGCTGCGATATCCTGCAGGGTTACCTTTTTGGCCGCCCGATGGAGGCCAGGGCCTTCAAGGCCTTCGCCCTGTCGCGCAAATGGCTGGCCGTGGGGTAGTGGCGCTACGGCGTTGCCCTTGGCCGCCGTCCCACCCTGTGCGCGGTTTCCTCACAACCAGACTCGAACATGTCACCGCTTACATGTCATTCGGCTTCCCGATCCAACATCCGGCGTAGCTCGGCCGCTTCCTTGCTCGAACTCTCGAATATGAACGGAGCCGCGCAAGGCGCCTGCAGCACTGTCAGCGTCGCCGGCGCCGGATTGGGCGCAACCGTGGCGCTTGGACCGCGCAGCGGCGGCATCGGAGACTTCGGATCGCGCAGCGCGATCAGAAACGCATCCGACCCCAAATCGTCGGCCTCGCCGAATGTGGAATTGTCCCAGGTCACAGCCAACCTGTCCGACGCCTTGCCGCGCAGAATCTCGCCAACCACGATGTCGAAGCGCGCATAGTCCGTCATGAAGCTGCGAGGCTCCTTCGGCATAGTCTCCCGCAACTCGGGAGAACGGGCGAGCATGTCGCGATATCGTTGTCGAGCCACCGGGTCGCGGACAATCCGATAATCGACAATCCGGCCAACGACGACAACGTCGGCGTATTTGATGTCATGCAGATCCCGCTCGGCTGGCATCATGCAGGCAACGGAGGGCATCGCGGCCACCATCGTCACCAAGTTCAGTGCTGCAAACCAGAAGCCACGCATCCCCATCCTCCGCGATCTCGGCGTCTGCCTCCGTCAGCTTTGACCGCGTGACGGTGTCGAATGTAAGGATGTGAACCGATGATCTAGATCCGCGGTTCCTAGCTACCTTGCCCCAGGCTCGGCTCCGTCCCCGCCAGCAGCCGCCGGATGTTGGCGCGATGACGCGCGATCACGTAGAGGCCGCCGGCGATCACCAGCAGCCGGTAGGGCAGCGGTTGCTCGAGGGCGCAGACGAGGACGATTGCGGTCAACGCCGCCAGCATCGAGCTCAGCGAAACAATCCTGGAGATTGCCAGCACGACACAGAAAACCACCCCGGCCCCCATGCCGATCGACCAGGACAGCGCCAGCAGTACGCCGAGCCCCGTCGCGGCGGATTTGCCGCCGGTGAAATTCAGCCAGACCGAACGGCCATGCCCCAGCAACACGGCAAGTCCGGCGAGACACACGGCCCAGGGCACGAAGCCTTGCGGATCAAGCCTTGCCGGCGGCGCGAGAAACGGCAACGCATAAAGCCAGCGGATAAAGACGATCGCCGCCGCGCCCTTCAGCACATCGACCAGCAGCACCGCCAAGGCAGGCCCTTTGCCAAGCGTCCGCAAGACGTTGGTTGCGCCGGTGGATCTGGAGCCATGCTCCCGGATATCGATCCCCTTGATCAGTTTCCCCGCCAGATAGCCCGTAGGGATGGAACCGAAGAGATAGGCGATCGCCAGTCCAGCCACGCCCATTATCCAGAAAACCATGGCTCACCCTGTTGCGGATTTATTGCCGCGACCTTATATCGGCGCTGTCGGAAAAGGCAGGGTTGGTTTGGTAAGCCCAACTCCTTCTGGTAACAGAAGCTCTGGTCTTTGGCTTCGTGCACGAGATCCCCGCGACGAACATCGGACGCTGATCAAGCGTCCAATCGTTCGTCCGTGTGGCTCTCAAACTCGAGGAACGCTCCGGTCGAACACATCGACCAAGGAGTAGTTCATGCACAGCCACCACCCAATTTCAAACGACGTCATCATTGCCGGCGCCGGTCCGGTCGGCCTGTTTCTCGCTCGCGAATTGCGGCTGGCAGGCCTCTGCGTGCTGGTGCTGGAAAAGTCCGAGGATCCCGGCTCGCCGCTGAAGCGGCTGCCCTTCGGCATGCGCGGCCTCAACGTGCCCACAATCGAGGCCCTCCACCGTCGCGGCCTGCTGGACGCCGTTGCGCCGCCGCCCGCGAAAGATGGCGCTGGCGACAACAAATTGGCTGCCGCGCACTGGATGCGGCAGCCGCCCCGCCCGGGCGGCCATTTCGCCGGCATCCAGTTCCACCTCGACGCCATCGACAGCTCGCAATGGCCTTATCGCCTGCCCGGCCCGGCCGGCACCAGCATGGCGGTCGCGATGGAGCATCTGGAAACCATGCTCGCCACCCGTGCGACCGCCATGGGTGTCGAGATCAGGCGCGGCCTTGGTGTCGACGGCTTCGACCAGTCGGACGAGGACGTGACCGTCCGCGCCGGCGGCGAGACTTTCCACACAAGCTGGCTCGTCGGTTGCGATGGCGGCCGCAGCACGGTCCGCAAGCTTGGCGGCTTTGCCTTCACCGGCACCGATGCTGAGTTCACCGGTTATTCCGTTGAAGTCGAACTGGCCGATCCGGACACACTCAGCCTCGGCCGCCACTATACGCCGACGGGCATGTACACCTACTCACGGCCAGGCACCATCGCGATGGTCGAGTTCGACGGCGCCGCTTTCCACCGGACAGAGCCGATCACGCTGGAACATGTGCAGACGGTGCTGCGCCGCGTGTCCGGCACGGACGTCATCCTGACGGCGCTCAACCTCGCCACGACCTGGACCGATCGCGCCTACCAGGCGACCGCCTATCGCAATGGGCGGGTGCTGCTTGCCGGCGACGCCGCGCACATCCATTCGCCGCTCGGCGGCCAGGGGCTCAATCTCGGGCTTGGCGACGCGATGAACCTTGGCTGGAAGCTTGCAGCCACCATCCGCGGCAACGCGCCGGCCGGCCTGCTCGACAGCTATTTCGATGAGCGGCATCCAGTCGGCGCGCAAATCCTTGACTGGTCGCGCGCCCAGGTCGCGCTGATGCGGCCGAGCCCCAGTTCCCGCGCGCTCGAAGCCATCATCCGCGACCTCATCGACACAGGCGACGGCGCGACCTATTTCGCCGAGCGCGTCTGGGGCGTGTCCCTGCGCTACGATCTCGGCGGCAGCCACCCGCTGGTCGGCCGCAGCGCACCCGATTTCGAGCTGGTCGACGGGACGAGGCTCGGCGAACGCTTGAGGAGCGGGCAAGGCCTGCTGCTGGACTTCGATGCCCACCCTCCCCTGCAAGCGCTTGCCAGCCGCTGGAACGGACGGATCAGCTATGTCGCGCAGGATGCCAGGGAGCGGCTGGGCCTGAGCGCCCTGCTCGTGCGCCCCGATGGCTTCGTCGCCTGGGCTGCTGATGCTGAGCCTGACGTGAAGGAGACTGCCCAGGCGGCGGCGCGGTGGTTTGGCGAAGCTGAATTGCCGCCTGTGCGTGCTAAAGGAACTGTTTGAGCCTGGTTTCGGTTGTCTGCTGTGCGAACTGTCGTTCCACAAAGGCACCTGATGAGCGAACATGAAACATGGCAGCGAAGAAGCGAAATTCCCTGCGGAAGATCCTGAGCGGCATCGTTGCGACAATTGCCGCCGCGCCCGATCGCACATCCGAGCAAGGCGTGGGCACCGCTAAAGCGTCAGTGGTTGCGGAATGGCCGCTGCCGCCATCGGCAACACTTGGCTCCGCCTTGCGCCTGAAGGGGATCGAACGCGAAATTCGAGCCCGTCTGCCGTGGGCAGTGAGGAAGTTTGCCAAGGCTGAGACGGGTAGGATCGTATTGCGCATGTTGCGAACCGACGCGGAGGCGTTCCAGGCCGCCTCTGAGATCATCTTCAGGACGCTGGAGGGCATCGAAACGCTGGCTGTTCTGCCGCGCGAGGCGGAGGACATTCTCACCATCTCCGCCCGCGAGCGCCACAAATGGCTGAAGGACGGTCGACTGAAGAGCATCGGCACCCGCACAGTCAAGATGCGCGGGCGATCCAAGGCGGTGACCTTCCATGTCTTCGATCCGCGCCACATCGAGGACATTCTCGATCGCGACCTGGCGAGCGCCTGGCGCGAGGAGGACGCGCAGGAGGTATCCGAAAACAGACGACGCGGTGCCGGCAAGGCCGCTCTGACGCGAGCGGGAAAACGAGAGCGCAAGGCGCGCAGCGCCAGGAATTCCGGAAGGGATGGCGCTCCAGCGCCAAAGCTGGAAGGCTGGGACACATTCGAGGCGGAAGGCCTGCTGCGCTAGAACCGGACACGCGCCTTCGGTTCGGGTCGCAAAATCAAATGGCCGAAAACCGAGGTAGGGTGTCGGAAGTCCCGCCTGCCGTTCGTCCTTGGAGTGCCACCAAGCACCGACACCCGACCAACCACCCGGAGCCTGCCAATGATCCCCACCATCACGGCCTTTGAACGATCGCCCGATGGCGGCAAGGGACTGGCGCGCGATACGCGCGTGCGCTGGGCGCTCGAAGAGGTGGGGCAGCCCTATGAGGTTCGTCTTGTTTCCTTCGCCGGGATGAAGGCGCCTGACCATCTGGCCATCCATCCCTTCGGCCAGATCCCCACCTATGAGGATGGATCCCTGTGCCTGTTCGAGACCGGCTCCATCGTCTTTCATCTTGCCGAACGGCATTCGGGGCTGCTGCCCAGGGATGGCGATGCCCGCGCACGGGCCATCACCTGGATGTTTGCCGCACTCAACACCATCGAGCCGCCGATCCTCGACTTGACGACGGCAAGGATATTCGAAGCCGACAGGCCCTGGAGCGAGGAGCGGCTGCCGCTGGTCAAGGATCGTGTTCGCGCGCGGCTGGACCAGCTCTCGGTCTATCTCGGCGCCGCCGACTGGCTCGATGGCGCGTTCAGCGCGGGCGATCTGCTGATGGTATCGGTGCTGCTGCGACTGCGCATGTCGGGCATTCTGGACGAATACCAGAACCTGGCCGCCTATGTGGCGCGCGGGGAAGCACGGCCCGCTTACGCCAGGGCCTTCGCCGCGCAATTTGCGGTCAACGCCGCCTCATAAGGCCCGAGCGAAAGCAAGTTTGAAATATGCCAGGCCTGCCAGCCGAGGCGATGCGGTCCGCCCTCTGCGTGGCAAAACCAATCAGCGGTCCTGCGACCAAGCGCCCAGGCCGGCCATGTCAGTCAGGCGGATAGCGGCCAGGGTCTCGAGTTCCTTGGAAATCGGCGTCTGCCGGGCGCCCTGCGCTTCGGGTTCGCTCTTCGCGGTGATGAAGCGGGCTTGGCCAATCATGGCTCGAACGGCAGTCAGCATGTATGATGTCCCTTCGCTTGTCCTGACGCTAAGAACTTGGCGAATGGATTTACGTTCCAAAGGCTGGTGACATAAAAGCTGGCGGCCAGTGCTTTCGAGGGCTCACCACCGCTACGGATATTTCGCCTTTGCGCCCGCCGGGCTCAGATCGCCCTGCAACTCCTTCGGCAAAGGCAGGCTAGAGCATTGCAGGTGCACGTCGCGGGCGAACAGCTTTCGCTGCTTCTGCTCGGCCTCCTTGGTGGCCGCGATGATGCCTAGCCCGTACGGGCCAAGGGCCGCGAATTCCCAGCCCGGGTGCTGTTTTTCGCGAACCGCGTAGGCCGCGGCCGCAGCGCGGGCCTGCTGGCATTGCGGCGACGCCCATTTCGGGTCTTGCGGCGAAAGCGACGCGCCATAATCGACGGGAGAGGTAGCGCATCCAGCCAAAGTCGCGGCCAATGCGGACATTGCAATTTCCATCGCAATTCTCATCCCCAAGCCCTTCCCGTGGGTTGCATCATCCTGGATTCCGCGCGCGTAGCAAAAATGGCGCCCTGTACCTGGCGGAGCCCGCCAGCCAATCACGTATACGCGATATCCCACCCTTGCACTTGCCATAGGCTTCGCCTCGTGTCGATTTTCTCTGCGCCATATTCAGGCCGCGTGCCGGGAACCAAATGACGGGCGAGACTGTTCAGTTGGAACTTTGACACGACGCTGACATCCCAGCCGGCAAAGCGGCGACCTCAAGGAGCTCTCATCATGAATATTTCGTCCGGATTTCGTAGAATCGCGGTTGCCGCCATCGCCACGGCGGGCATCGGCTTTGCCAGCGCCGCGCATGCCGACAGCGGCACGATCCGCTTTGCCGTCTACAAGGCGGCTTTCTTCGTCGGCGGCTCCGGCGGCGAAGGCACGTTCACCTTCCACGGCAAAACCTATCCCATCTCGATCGGCGGCGTCTCGGGCGGCCTCGCCTTCGGCGTTTCCAAGACCTACTTTCGCGGCACCGTGCGCCATGTCAAGCGCGCCCGCGATGTGACGGGGGTCTACGGTGCGGCGGGCGGCGGCGGCACGCTGGGCAAGGGTGCCCAGGTGATCGTCATGACCAATGACAAGGGCGCCCAGCTCGAATTGTCCGGCAAGCAGGTCGGCCTTCAGGTCAACGCCGATCTCAGCGGCCTGGCCATCTCGCTCAGGTAAGGGGCCCTCTCCCATTCCTTCGACGGCAAGAGGCCGGACGGAAACTCGAGAAGGCGGCGTCGGCTCGACAGCCGCCTTTTCCAGGGTGGAAGACTGATAAGCTTTTGATCCAGGCACGAGGTTGGATGCATGGCGCTCAAACGGATGGACAATGTCGGAATCGTCGTCGATGACCTCGCGGAGACGATCGATTTCTTTCACGAGCTCGGCCTTGAACTCGAAGGCCGGGCCACGATCGAAGGCGAATGGGCCGGACGCGTCACGGGACTCGGCAACCAGCACGTCGAGATTGCCATGATGCGCACGCCGGACGGCCACAGCCGGCTCGAACTGTCCCGCTTCCTCACGCCGCCGGTCGTCGCGGATCACCGCAATGCTCCGGTCAACGCCCTGGGCTACCTCCGCGTCATGTTCACCGTGGACGACATAGACGACACGCTTGAAAGGCTCCGCAATCGCGGCGCGCAACTTGTCGGCGACGTCGTCGACTACCAGGACGTGTACCGGCTCTGCTACATTCGTGGACCCGGAGGCCTTCTCATCGGCCTCGCCCAGGAACTCGGCTGAGCGCAAACGACGACAATGGCGAAGGGCGGCCAATATCGGCGAGCGCGTCCGACAAAGCGTGCGTGTCGGGTGGTTGGTCGGCTCGTCCAGCACCGGGAGGTTGGACTGATCATGGCCACGCCATGCAACAGTTCGCACCTATTCGGAAGAATTCGGAACAATTTGCGGAGACCTTGATACGCCGCTCCCAAGCTCCCCCAATCTGGGGCCAGCCGTCATGCCGGCGGTGCAGCCCTAGGGAGAGCGTCATGGACATCGTCACAGCAATTCCGGACACCGAAAGCGATCTGGCCGCAAGCAAGCGGGCAGCTTATGGGCCGCTGTTCAAGCTGCGCGGGCCACCCATCTTCGACAACCTCGAACAGGAGCGACAGCACCGAAAGGAAAGGCTTGCCGCAGGCTTCCGCATATTCGCGGCGCTGGGCTTCAGCGAGGGCGTCGCCGGGCATATCACCGCCCGTGACCCGGAATTCACCGATACATTCTGGGTCAATCCGTTCGGCATGCATTTCGCGCACGTTACCGTCTCGGATCTAATTCGGGTCGACGGCGCGGGCGCCGTGGTCGAGGGCACGATGCCCGTCAATGTCGCCGCATTCGCCATTCATCACCAGATCCACGCGGCGCGGCCGGATGTGGTGGCGGCCGCGCACGCTCATTCCATCTATGGCAAGGCCTGGTCGGCGGTCGGCCGGTTGCTCGATCCCATCACGCAGGACGCCTGCGCTTTCTATGAGGATCACGTCTTCTTCGATGACACGCGGGTGCTGGTCACCGACGCGAGCGAGGCAGCGCGGATCGCCGAGAGCCTCGGTGGCCACAAGGCGGCGATCCTGCGCAATCATGGCCTGCTGACGGTTGGCCAGACCGTCGACGAGGCCGTCTGGTGGTTCATCTCGATGGAACGGTGTTGCCAGGCGCAATTCCTCGCCGAAAGTGTTGGGACGCCCCTGCAGGTCGACCCGGAAAACGCCAAAGCCACCCGGGCGGTGAACGGCACGCCCCACGCCGGCTGGTTTCAGTGCCAGCCGCTCCACGACCGCATCCTCAGGCAGCAGCCCGACCTGCTTGGCTAGAGCAAAAGCGCGTAGCGCTTTCCCTTGGGAATTGCGTCGAAACAAAGGGTTAGAGCCCGCGGTGGTACTGCCCGACGAAGGCTGAACATCCGCTTCAAACGGCCGGTCTGTCCACGACCAGCCGTTTGGCAGCCTCGGCCGCGGCGTCGCAATAGTCTTGGTCGCCATGGATCAGCAGCATGACCATCGCCCCCTCCACCAGCAGGAACAGCTCGCGTGCCCGCTCGCGCGGCGACGCCACTTTTGCCTCGGCGAGAAGGGTTGCCAGTTGCTGCTCCATCAGGCCTTTGTGCTGGCGTGCCATCGAGCGTGCGGGATGCCCCGAGAGGTCGGCAAGTTCGATTGCCAGCCGGGTAAATCCCGATCCCGCCCAGCGCGGTTTGGCCGACCACCGCGCCAGTCCGCCGAACAGCTTGTCGATCAGCTGCTCCGGACCGCCCGACAGGTCGATGCCATAGGTCTGGAACTCGCCGAACGCCCGCTCGTGCTGTGATGCCAGCACCGCGGTCAGCAACGCGTCCTTGCTGTCGAAATGATAGTAGAGCGTACGCTTGGTGACGCCGGCGGCGCGCGCGATCTCGTCCATGCCGACGCGAAAGAATCCCCGGCGGCGAAAGAGCTTGTACGCCGCCTGCAATATGTCTGGTCGGGTCCGGTCGGAGGATCTGGGCACGGGGCTGACGCCGATGAATGTATACTCGCTAGTGAGTTTACATCCGCGCGTACCCGACATTCAATGTATAAGCCATATCTAATATTAAATGGGAGGCGACGATGGACAGGCTGATCACCGCAGTACCTGACCTTGGACAACTCAGTGAAGCCGCGGCAGTTCGCGACCGGTCCAAGACGCGACCGGCCCTCTTGCCGCTGAAGACCATGACCTGCATCGAGGATCTGCGGCAGGCTGCCCGCCGCCGCGTCCCCCGGGCCTTTTTCGACTATGTCGAGGCAGGCGCCTACTCGGAACAAACCTTGCGCGCCAACAGGGCCGACCTGGAGCGCCTCACCCTGCGCCAGCGCGTGCTGGTCGACGTTTCGCAACGGGAAACCGCGACAACGATCCTTGGCGAGACGGTTTCGCTGCCGATCGCGCTGGCGCCGATCGGCCTTGGCGGGATGCAATGGGCCAACGGTGAGATCCATGCCTGTCGCGCCGCGCAGGCGGCCGGCGTCCCCTATACGCTCGCAACGATGGCGATCTGCTCGATCGAGGACGTTGCCGAGGCGGTCGGCAAGCCGTTCTGGTTCCAGCTCTATGTGATGAAGGACCGTGGCTTCGTGCGCTCGCTCGTCGAGCGGGCGCTCGCTGCCCGCTGCAGCGCGCTGGTGCTCACCGTGGACCTGCAGGTGCTGGGACAGCGGCACGCCGACGTCAAGAACGGGCTTTCGGTTCCGCCGTCGCTGAAACTGCGAAATCTGCTCAACATGGCGACCAAGCCCGGCTGGACCCGGCGGATGCTGGCTGCCAGGCGCTGGACGTTCGGCAACCTGGCCGGCCGTGTAAAAGGCGAGCAAGGCATCAAGGAAGTCGCGGACTGGGTGTCGCATCAGTTCGATCCCTCGCTGAACTGGAATGACGTCGAGTGGATCAGGAGCATCTGGCCGGGCAAGCTGATCATCAAGGGCATTCTCGACGTGGACGATGCGCGCATCGCCGGCAAGGTCGGCGCCGATGCGATCGTCGTGTCCAATCATGGCGGCCGTCAGCTGGATGGCGCGCCATCGACGATCTCCCGGCTGCCGAACATTGTTGAAGCGGTGGGTTCCCAAACCGAGGTGCTGTTCGATGGCGGAGTGCGGTCAGGCCAGGATGTCATGCGCGCGCTCGCTCTTGGCGCCAGGGGCTGCCTGGTCGGCCGAGCCTATATTTACGGCCTCGGCGCCGGCGGAGAGGCCGGTGTGGCGACCGCCATCGAGATCCTCCGCAAGGAACTGTCCGTCACCATGGCGCTGACAGGCATGACAAGCATCGACCAAGTCGACGAGCGGGTGCTGAACTAGCCTGGTCTGCCCGGGCGGCACCGCCACTCGCGCGCCGTCCCTGTGGCATTCGGCATCGCCGTGGCGCCCGATGTCGCGGCGTTTCTGGCAGGCGATGTAGTCCGCCATATAGCGGTCGAGGGCGGCGCGGAATTCTTCCTCGCGCGGACACCGGCTGCTCTTTGGAACCGCTTGGCTGGCCTCGGTCTCGAACCTGATACGGTCAAAGGCAACTGCGGACATTGGGGTTCTCCTGTCTCCAAACACAGGGACAGGATGAGCCCGGTGGGCGGATTTCGTCCCGGGTGCACGACCGAATAGTTCCGAAAAGCTGCGAAAAGATGCTATTTTGCGCCATGGTGGGGAAACGGTTCGCATTCGGTCCGTTCGAGCTTAACCCGGAGGCGGGAACGCTGCTTCGGCAGGGCGTCCCCGTTCCGGTCGGCTATCGCGGCGTGCGGCTGCTGGCGGCACTGGTGGACCGACCGGGCGAAGTCCTGTCAAAGGCGACGCTGATGGACGCGGCATGGCCGCACGCGGCGGTCGAGGAAAGCAACCTGTCCGTCCAGATTGCCTTGCTGCGCAAACTGCTTGGGCCGGGGCCCGACGATGCCGAATGGATCGCGACCATCCCCCGGATCGGCTATCGCTTCGGTGGCGCGGTGGATTGCCTCGACGCGGCCGCGGTCGCGACCGATAGCGCCGAGGCCGGGCCCTCGATCGCCGTGCTGCCCTTTGCCAACCTCAGCGACGACGCCGAGCAGCAATATTTCGGCGATGGCCTTGCCGAAGACATCATCACTCGCCTGGCGCGGCTGCGCTGGCTCTTCGTCTCGGCCCGCAACTCGTCTTTCACCTATGGTGGCAAGGCGGTCGACGTGAAGCAGATCGGCCGCGAGCTCGGCGTGCGCTATGTGCTCGACGGGAGCGTGCGCCGATCCGGACAGCGTCTGCGGATCAACGCCAGGCTGAGCGACGCCGACGCCGCGCGCCAGATCTGGGCCGAGCGCTACGATGCGGAGATCGCCGATTTCTTCTCGTTGCAGGACGAGATCGCCCAAAGCGTCATCGGCGCCATCGAGCCCAGGCTCTACGTCGCCGAACAGGAGCGTTTCCAGAGCCGGTCGCCCGGCAGCCTCGACGCCTGGGGCTTCGTGATGAAGGCAATGCCCTATGTCTGGACCTGGGCCTCCCTGCCGGATTTCGAGATCGCCGAGCCGCTGCTCCAAAAAGCCATCGACATCGACCCCGATTATCCGCGCGCCAATTGCCTGATCGCCTGGGGCCTGGCGGCAAAGGCGATGCTTGGACTGGCTGATGCCCAGGCCGCCTTGCCGACCGCCCACGACATGGCGCAGCGGGCGATCCGCAGCGACCCGGAGGACCCGTGGACGCACTTCGCGACGGGCTTCGTGCATATGGCCTCGCGCCGTTTCGATCCGGCCGTGAGGGCTCTGTCCGAGGCGATTACCCTCAATCCAAGCCTCGCCTACGCGCATATGATCCTTGGATCGACCTATGCCTATGCCGGCATGCCCGACGACGGCCTGCACCATGTCGCATTGGCCGACCGCCTCAGCCCGCGCGACTTCACGCAGGCGGGCAGCCTTTCCGTCACCGGGCTCTGTCATTTCATGGCCGGGCGTTATGCCGAGGCTGCCGAGTTCGAACGGCGGGCGGTTGATCTCAGGCAGAATTTCGGGACGGCCTGGCGCACATACGCCGCCTCGGCCGGCATGGCGGGCGATCGCGCCGCCGCCGCCCACGCGCTGGCGCAGACGCGGCGCCTGCATCCAACCGTGTCCGTGGACTGGGTCGAGAAATACCACCCCATCGTCCACGAGAAGGACCGGGCGCGCTATATCGAGGGGTTGCGCGTCGCCGGTCTCGACTGATCGACGAGACCGGGGCTATCCGTGTACCGGATCCGCCGCTCAGCTCCGCAGCCCCGGCGCCTCCTGCCCGGTGCGCTCGACATATTCGGTATAGCCCCCGCCATAGGTGTGGATGCCTTCCGGCGTCAGCTCCAGTACGCGGTTCGACAGCGCGGCCAGGAAATGCCGGTCGTGCGAGACGAACAGCATGGTGCCCTCATACTGCGACAGCGCCTCGATCAGCATCTGCTTGGTGGCGATGTCGAGGTGGTTGGTCGGCTCGTCCAGCACCAGGAGATTGGGCGGATCGAACAGCATCAGCGCCATCACCAGCCGCGCCTTCTCGCCGCCTGACAGGACGCGGCACTTCTTCTCGATCTCGTCGCCGGAAAAGCCGAAACAGCCGGCGAGCGCGCGAAGCGGCGCCTGGCCGGCCTGCGGGAAATTGTCTTCCAGCGTCTGGAACACGGTGCGCTCGCCTTCGAGCAACTCCATGGCGTGCTGGGCGAAATAGCCCATCTTCACGCTCGGCCCCCGCGCCACCGTGCCGGTGTCGGGATCGGAGGCGCCGGCCACCAGCTTGAGCAGCGTCGACTTGCCGGCGCCGTTGACGCCCATGATGCACCAGCGCTCGCGGCGGCGGACCTGGAAGTCCAGCCCCTCATAGATGGTGCGGCTGCCATAGGCCTTGTGGACATTCTTCAAGGTGACGACGTCCTCGCCGCAACGCGGCGCCGGCTGGAATTCGAAATTCACCACCTGGCGGCGTTTGGGCGGCTCGACGCGGTCGATCTTGTCGAGCTTCTTCACGCGGCTCTGCACCTGTGCGGCATGGGAAGCGCGCGCCTTGAAGCGCTCGATGAAGGCGATCTCTTTGGCCAGCATCGCCTGCTGGCGCTCGAACTGCGCCTGCTGCTGCTTGTCGGCGATCGCCCGCTGCTGCTGGTAGAATTCGTAATTGCCGGAGTAGGCGGTGAGCGAACCGGCATCGATCTCGACGATCTTGTTGACGATGCGGTTCATGAACTCGCGGTCGTGCGATGTCATCAAGAGCGCGCCTTCATAGCCTTTCAAAAATTGCTCCAGCCAGATCAGGCTTTCCAAGTCCAGATGGTTGGACGGTTCGTCGAGCAGCATGACGTCGGGCCGCATCAGAAGGATGCGGGCCAGTGCCACGCGCATCTTCCACCCGCCCGACAGCTTGCCGACATCGCCGTCCATCATCTCCTGGGAAAAGCCCAGACCATCCAGCACCTCACGCGCCCGGCCATCCAGAGCATAGCCGTCGAGTTCCTCGAAGCGATGCTGCGCCTCGCCATATTTCTCGATGATCTCGTCCATCCGGTCGGCCTGGTCGGGATCGGCCATGGCCGCTTCCAGTTCGGCCATCTCGGCCGCCACATCGCTCACCGGCCCGGCGCCGTTCATCACTTCGGCGACAGCGCTGTGGCCCGCCATGTCGCCGACATCCTGGCTGAAATAGCCGATGGTCACGCCGCGATCGACCTGCACCTGGCCCTCGTCGGGCTGCTCCTGGCCGGTGATCATGCGGAACAAGGTCGTCTTGCCGGCGCCGTTCGGCCCGACAAGGCCGACCTTCTCGCCCTTCTGCAGGGAAGCCGACGCCTCGATGAAGACAAGCTGGCGGCCGTTCTGCTTGCTGATGCTTTCAAGTCTGATCATGCGATTTCCGGACTATGCCTGCGCTGAAAGGATTTGCCCGGCGCCTTACGCGAAGGACGGCGCCAAAGGAAGAGGCGCAAGCAGCGCTTCACCCTCCCCCTTGTGGGGAGGGTCGGCACACTGGCGTTGCGAAGCAAGGTCGGTGGGACGGGGTGGGGGGGCGGCGCTGAAAAAGACCCCCACCCCGCTCCGCTGCGCGGAGCGACCCTCCCCACGAGGGGGAGGGTGAGAGCCAGACACACTTCAGAAACAAGATTCAACATGCGGGAAAAACTGGCGAAAAGATCGTCAGGCATAACCATCCTCGTGGCCCCCGGACAGCGGTCGCCACATGAACGCAAAGGGATGGTCCCGACAATGCAACGACGTTCGACCGGATGGATGGGTGCCCTCGCAGGCATTTCGCTCGCCATGCTTGCGGTCGCGCATTCGGGTGCGGAGGCGGCGGTTACCCGGAGCGAATATTGCAGCCGGCTCGGTTCTCAACTCGACGGAGCCATTCGCACCAAAGCCGAACCCGGTGCCAGCGCCAGCCAGATCGCCACGGCAACGGCACTGCAGGACAAGGCGAACCGGTTCTGTGCCGAGCGCAAGGAAGCGCAAGGCATCCGGACCTACGCCAACGCCCTGAAACTTCTTGGAGTGACACCGGTCGACCTCGACCAGTGACAGCAGCCATCAAAGGAAAGCCCATCATGAACAAGCCCTTCCTCTCCGCCCTCGGTTTCGCCATTGCGCTCGGTCTGGCCATGCCGGTTGTAGGCACCGCCAATGCGGCGGCCACGACGACGACCGCTCCGGCGACAACCACCGCTCCGACGACGACGCCCGCACCCGCGACTGCTCCGGCGCCGGCGGCTCCCGCTGCCGTGGACGCGGCGAAGACGCCGGTCAAGGCGGCCGCACACAAGCGTCACCGGCACCACAAGAAGCACCACCGGCATGGGCGCAAGCACGCCCACCGGCACGCGGGCAAGAAGCATCACCACCGGCCCGTCGCCAGGAAGCACACCCACAAGCGTACCCACAAGCACGCCAAGGCGGCATGATCGCCAATCTTTCTTTCTGACATCCTCCCGGGAAAAGGCCGCCATTCGCTGAAAAGCGAGGGCGGCTTTTTCTTGTGCGCGACAAGGCAAGTGAGATTCGCTGAAAGTTCGTCAAAACAGGCGCTTACGGCGATTCCACGATTCAGATCGTGAAGCGCTTCACATAAGGCCAAGCGCCGCCCGAACCTGTGGCCCGCTCATGCCGCTGTCGAAGACTGATGTGCCGGGATCGAAGCGGCGAGCTTGCGACAGCGGTCCGACCACGACCGGATCGAAGCCGGCATCGCTCACCAGCCGCGCGGCCAGGGCGACGGCCCCTTCGTCATCGCCGGCGAGCGGAATGCCGATCCTGTCGCCGGCGCGATGCGCCTGCGATTGCAGCGTCGTCCACATCACGGTGCTGAAGGCGCGAACCAGCTTTGCACGCGGCAAGAGCGGCGCGACGGCAAAAGCCACGCCGTCCTTGCGGGCAAGTGCGGCGTCGCCGAAGGCGCCGTCGCGCGGCGGATCGGGCACCGTGGCGTCGAGCAACACCTTGTCGCCGAGCGCTGCCGCGATCTCGGCCGCGACACCGGGCCAGGCCCGAAACGGGATCGCGGCCAGAACGACATCCGCGCCGGCAACGGCATCGAGGGCCGAACCGGCCCTGGCCTTGCCGCCAAGGCCGGAAAGCATCGAGCGCAGCCGCTCGGGATGCCGCACGCCGAAGGTCACATCATGGCCGGCCTCAGCCCACAGCCGACCGACCGTGCCGCCGATCATGCCGGCGCCCAGAATTCCTATTCTCATCTTCGCCTCCTGTTCGCTCACCACGGCAGTCTTTTGCCGTCGCGAAAAAAGCCACCGGTCGGGCCGTCATCCGGCAAGGTCGCGGCCCAGACGATGCCGGCCGCCCCTTGCGCCACCGGGCGTCCGCCCGCCCCGCCCATGTCGGTGGCGACCCAGCCCGGGCAGATGGCATTGACCAGCACGCCGGAGCCGCGCAATTCCGCCGCCAGCACGCAGGTCAGCGCATTGAGCGTCGCCTTCGATGTCGAATAGGCCGGCGCGCCCGCCCCCATCGAAGCCAGAGAGCCACCTTCGGAAGACACATTGACCAGCCTTCCGTGACCGCCGGCCTTGAGCAGAGGCGCGAAGGCAGCCGCCACCCGCCAGGCGCCGAAGACATTGGTCTCGAACGCCTCGCGGATGACAGTCCAGTCGGGCCGCAAGGCGCGCGAGCCGGTGTCGTAATGGATGGCGGCATTGTTGATCAGCACGTCGAGCCGGCCGAACCGGCGCTGCACGTCTTCGGCAGCCCTTGCAGCCGCATCAGGTGTAGCGACATCKAGCGCGATAGCCTCGGCATGGCCGTCGAGCCCTTTGGCCGCCGCTTCGCCCTTGGCCGGATCGCGCACGCCGAGCAGCACCGTGAAGCCGAGCTTCGCCAGCTGGCGGCCGGTCTCCAGCCCGATGCCGCGATTGGCGCCGGTGATGAGGGCGACTTTGTTGGGGTGTGTGGTCATGGGGATGCCTCGTATGTCGTCTCGGGGAAAGATGGCACAGGCGGAATTGGTTTATTAGGCGGTGGAGATCGCAGTCATTGTGCGATGGAGTGCATGAGTTGGATTGCGCGGGAATCGGGCCGCGACCAATGAACCACGCTGATTCCCGCCCCGCCAGCACCTGTCTGTTTACACAGGGGCAGAATAGGGATATTTCATATCCTTAATAGAATGCGGTCGGCTGGAATCCCTGGATGATCCTGAAAAGCCAAGTCGAATGGGCACTGCACTGCTGCGCCATTCTCGCCGGCCTGCCTGAAGGGCGTTATCTCTCCACCAAGGCGCTTGCCGAATTCCACGGCCTTCCCAAGGAATATCTCTCCAAGGCGCTGCAAAGCCTGTCGCAGGCGGGTCTGGTCGATACGACGCTGGGTCCGTCGGGCGGATACCGGCTGGCGCGGCCGCCGGCCGAGCTGACCTTCCTCGACATAGTGGAGGCGGTGGAGGGCAAGGCGCGGACATTTGTGTGCAACAACATCCGCGAGAACAATCCGTGTCGTCCCCAGGGTTATTGCGAAAGGGGCCCTTGCCCGGTGGCGCGCATCATGTGGGAAGCCGACGAGGCCTGGCGTGCAAAATTGCGCAGCGTCCGGCTTTCCGACCTCACTGAAGCGCTGGCCCTGGACATCCCGGCGGACCTTTGGAAAAGTAGCTTCGAATGGGTGCTTGAGCGCGCCGGGTGATCAGGACCGCATGATCGCGGCGGCTGGTCACTCTCATCGCGGATCGAACGTCGCATGATTTGAATGCGGCCGGGCGCCGGCGAGGCGCCCGGCCCTTTGCGCCTACTTCTTGACCGGATAGGTCAGTTCCTTCTGGGCGGTATCGACCACGAACACCGCCAGCAGCTTCGCTGGCTCCGTCTCGCTGCCGTTCTCGCTCACGCTGTGGCGATCGCCCGGCATCTCCGAAAAGCTTTCGCCGGCCTTGTAGACCTTGACCGGGTCATCATTGACCTGGCTGCGGATGGAGCCTTCCAGGACCGTCGCATAGATGAAGGCGGAGGTCGGATGGGTGTGTGCCGGCGAGGTGCCGCCGGGGCCGTACTCGACCAGAATACCCTTGATGCTCTTGCCCGGAACATTCGGCAGTTCATGCTCGTAGACGACGGTGACCTTGGCCGCCTTCTCGCCGGCATCGTGGGCTTTGGCCGTACCTGCAAGGGCCGACGTCATGACGAGGGCGGTGATGATTGACCTGATCATTTGAAAACTCCTTTGTGTGTCGAGTGCTGTGCCTGAGCCACGGAGCATCCCGGCGGTCATTTCCGCGCCGAGGTGGCGAACCATTGTTCGAAGGTGATCCGGCCAAGGCGGGGATTGTTGTCTGAGACCAACGAAGTGTCGTTGAGCCGCGCGCCGAAATAGAGCGCCTCCGGATCGGCCAGGACCTCGCGGGGATCGCCTACAGCCTTGAGATAGCGGGCGACGAGTTCGCTCATCCGCACCCGCTCGGGACCGGAAATCTCGATCGTGCCGTTGATCGGCGCGGCGAGCGCGACCCCGGCCATCACTTCGGCGACGTCGTCGGATGCGATGGGCTGCACATAGGCCGGCGACAGGCGCACCGCATCGCCAACCGTGCCCGATTTGGCGATGCCCGCCAGGAATTCCATGAACTGCGTGGAATGAACGATGGTGTAGCGAATGCCGGAAGCCTTGATCAGATTCTCCTGGACGAGCTTGGCGCGGAAATAGCCGGCGTCCTGCAGCCGTTCGGTGCCGACGACCGAGAGCGCGATATGGTGCCTGACGCCGGCGACCTTGTCCGCGGCGAGCAGGTTGCGGCCCGACGTCTCGAAGAAGTCCATCGCCGCCTTGTCCTCGAAGGAGGGTGAGTTCGCGAGGTCGATCACCACCTCAGCGCCTGCGAGCGCTTCCGGCAAGCCGTCGCCGGTGATGGTATTGACGCCGGTGTTCGGCGCGGCCGCGATCACCTCGTGGCCTTGCCTGCGCAGGCGTTCGGCGGTCTTGGAACCGATGAGGCCGGTGCCGCCGATGATGACGATTTTCATAGGATGTCTCCGTTTGCTGGCGCCCCGCCGCGCCGCTTCGATTGATTGCCAGGGAAAGGTTTAGTTCAGGCCGGCCTTGTCGAGGCCGTAGGCCTTATCCGCGGAGCCGGGCACGGTCCTGAAGGCGACGTTGACGCGGTTCCAGGCGTTGATGGCCATGACCGAGAAGGTGAGGTCGGAAATTTCCTTTTCCGAAAGCTGCCCGCGCACGCGCTCATAGAGCTCGTCCGGGATACCGCCTTCCGGGAGCTTCGTGACGGCTTCGGTCCAGGCAAGGGCGGCGCGTTCACGGGGAATGAAAAGGGTCGATTCCCGCCAGACGGCGACATGATGGAGCCGCAGCTCGCTCTCACCATGGATCTTGGCTTCCTTGACATGCATGTCGAGACAGAAGGCGCAGCCATTGATCTGGGAGGCCCGGATGTGGACCAGATCCCGGATTTTCTCTTCGATGGCGCCGCGTGTCTCGGCCATGCTGAGATCGATGAGCTTCTTGAACAATTCGGGCGATTGTTGCGCGGCGTTGAGGCGCTGTGTCATGGCTCTTCCTTATTTGAGGATATCTTGTGTCCTTAAGGATATTTAATATCCATAATAGCTGGACAGTAAAGCGCCACCCGCCTAGGATGCGGACATAAGGCTTATGTCGAAAAGTATGAGGCGAGGATGGATGTCGTATCGGCGTTGCGAACGTTCCTGCGCGTGGCGCAGACGAAATCCTTCTCGGCGGCCGCCATCGACCTCGATCTGACGCAGCCGGCGGTATCCCGGCAGGTTTCGGCGCTGGAGGCGCATCTGAAGACCCGCCTTCTGCATCGAACGACCAGCGCGCTCGCCCTGACGGCGGAGGGTGAACGGATGTTGCCGATGGCGCTGCGTGTCATCGAAGCGGTCGAAGCGCTCGGCGAGGCCGGCGGCGCGGAAGCCGCGGCCGTATCCGGAAAGGTGAGGCTCAGCCTGCCGACGCCGCTCGGCTTCTTCATCAGCGACCGCCTGGCAAGCCTGCTGCAACGCCATCCCGACCTGCAACTCGAGCTCGTCCTTCGCGACGGGCCGTCGGATCTGGTCGCCAACGCAATCGATCTCGAGGTGCGCCTCGGGCCGGTCGGCGACAGCAGCCTGATGTGCCGCCGGATCGGCTGGACAACCGCCTTTCTCGTGGCCTCGCCCGCCTATCTCGAGGGACGCGACAAACCGCGAGTGCCGCAGGACATCAGGGATCACGCCTGCATCTGTTACAGCCGTGGCGGCGACGGCCGGTCATGGTCGTTCTCCAGCGGAGCTGATGAGGTTGTTCTGCGTATCGAGCCCCGCCTTGTCGCCAACAATTCAATGGCCGTCCATCGCGCGGCATTGGCAGGAGCCGGGCTTGCGGTGCTCTCCCACATTCTGGCCGGGCCGGACATCGAGGCCGGCAGGCTGGTGAAACTGATGCCGGATTTTCCGCCGACGCGCCTGCCGATCAACCTCGTCTACCCATCGCGCCGGAATATGCCGCTGCGGGTGACAACGGTTCTCGACTTTCTTGTCCAGGCCGTACGCGGCGATATCTTAATGGCGTCGTCAGCCCCCTCGCGGACTGAACCATCGCCCCTCCTTCCCGCGTCCGAAGGCTCCTACTTCTTGCCCTGCGGATAGATCGTCTCGCCACGTTTCAGCATCGCCACGAAGGTCTCGATCTTCTTCTTGCGGCCGGCTTCGGTCTTCATGTTGTGAGTGCGGAAAGCGAGCGAGAAGCGGTTCTGCGCGCTGAGCTTTTCCAGCATCGCCTTGGCCGCCGGCTCGGCATCGATGGCTGCCTGCAGATCGTCGGGGATTTTCATCTCCTTGCCGCTGCCATAGGCGCGCGTCCAGCGTCCGTCGGCCTTGGCGGCCTCCACCTCTCTGAGCCCATGCCCGGTCATGCGGCCCTCCTCGACCAGCCGCGCGACATTGTCGACATTGATCTTGCTCCAGATGCTCTTCCTGCCGCGCGGCGTGTAGCGCTGGAGAAAACTGTTCTCGTCCAGCCCTTTGCGCACCGCGTCGATCCAGCCGAAGCACAGCACGACGTCGATAGCCTCCTTCGGCGTGATCGACTTCAGCCCTGACCCGACCTTGTGCACCTTGATCCACACTTCGGTTTCCGTGGCGTGGTGCTGGCCGAGCCAGGTATAGAAACTCGCCGCGTCGGCAAATTCCCGGACCTTGTCGGGATCGACCTTGACCGGCGCCATCAGCGGGCCTGCCGGTTCAGAATTGTTGTCGCTGAAGTCCCTGTCATCTCGGCCTCCGTCATCCTGCGATTCCGCGCATCATGGCACGGCCCCACTGCCAGTTTCCGTCAGCAGTGGCGAAGCAGGGACACACGATTCATTGCCGTGCTGCCGCAAGAGTGCAACCGCCCGACGGAGGGACCACGACACTTCCTTTCACCCTGCTATAAGGCGCGCACTGCCCCTGCAGCCGCGTCAGGCCGGAGGCGGGGCTGCCGGCGTCAGGCCGTGACGGCGCATGATCTCCATCATCGCAGCCTTGTCCGGCGGCCCGCCGGCGGCGGCGTTGAGCAAGCCGAAGGCCTCGCGAAAATAGTGCGGACCGATCGCCGCCGGCGTGATGACGCACAGCGCCTTGGCATCCCTGGTGCCATTATTGTCGAAGCGATGGACGGCGCCGCGTGGAATGCACAGCGCCTCCCCCGGCCCAACCTCGATCGCCTTGTCGTCCACGGTCCAGGTCAAAACCCCATCGATGCCGTAGATCGTTTCCTCGTAGTGATCGTGGCTGTGCGCCGGAGCGGGCAAGCGCTGGGCGCTTGGCACCATCAGTTCGAAGGTGGCGACACTGCCGTTCGAATTTTCGCCCGACACCAGGAAGCGGACCGACAGCCCCTTGGTGCCGATGGTCTCATGGGCTGGGTTGACCTGAAGATCCATGGCCGACATTGCGCAAACCCCTCCGGTAAATTACATTTACTACCTACCAGTAAACTCAATTTACCGGATCGTCAATGGCCACCTCCACCGAAGTTCTCCAGACCAAGACCGAAGACCTCTTGATCGGCGCCCTCCTGCGCGTGCCGGCGCAGGCCATCCAGCGCCGGCTGATCAAGGAGCTCAACGCCGCCGGTTTCGACGAATTGCGTCTGCCGCATATGGCCGTGCTGCAGTTTCCCGGCCCGGACGGCGCGCGCCCCGGCACCATCGCCGAGCGTGCCGGCATGAGCAAACAGGCGATCAACCAGTTGCTCAGCAGCCTCGAAGGCTACGGCTACATCGTCCGCTCCGACGGCGAAGGCAGCGCGCGCGTGGTCCACGCCACCGAACGCGGCCACGCCGCTTTCTGGAAGATGGTCGACATATTGCGCGACATCGAGGAGGAGTGGCGCACCGAACTCGGGCCGGAGCGCTTTGCCCAGCTGAAAGCGCTGCTGTTTGCCGTCTGGGATAGTCCGCTGGTGCGCTGACCGAAAACGGTTTTCGTGCGCGGCATCATCGGCATTTCCGATGGCGCCATCGGTTTCTTCCGTTTCCTCCAGGCGCACCGAGCTGCCATTCCCCTGCCCTTGTCCAATCCAGAAAAGGCAGAGCGACATGAACCTTTCGAACCAGAAGATCCTGATCGTCGGTGGCGGCTCCGGCATGGGCCTGGCGCTGGCCACACGTTGCGTCGAGGCTGGTGCCACGGTGATCATTGCCGGGCGCGGCGAGCAGAGGCTGCGACAGGCGCGTGAGGGGCTTGGCAATCCCGCGGGCCTCGACGTTGCTGTCGTCGACATCGCCAGGGAAGACCAGGTCGCGGCGCTGTTCGCCGAGATCGGTGGCCTCGATCACATCGTCAGCACGGCGGCCGACATAGAAGGCGCTTACAGGCTGCTGCCGGAGCTTGACCTCAAGGCGGCGCAGCGCATGGTCGACAGCAAGCTCTTCGGCCCGCTGCTGCTTGCCAAGCACGGCGCGCCACGCCTTGCCGCGAGCGGCTCGCTGACATTCGTCTCCGGCATCGCAGCCTACCGGCCGGCCGCGCGCGGCACGGTCGTCGCCGCCGTCAACGCCGCGCTCGAAGGGCTGGTGCGGGCGCTGGCCGTCGAACTCGCGCCGATCCGCGCCAACGCCGTCTCGCCCGGCTGGGTCGACACCGAGATCTGGGCGCAGGTCGCCGGCGACAGGAAGGCCGAGATGCTCACCGCGATGGCCGAACGGCTGCCGGTCGGCCGGGTCGGCCAGCCCGAAGACATCGCCGACGCTATTTTCTTCCTGATCGGCAATGGTTTTACCACCGGGACGACGCTGCATGTCGAAGGCGGACACCGGCTGGTTTAACCAGCCGCAGCCTTCGCCAGGGAATTGTTTGGAAACAAGGCTTTGGAGCTGTCAGCCGAATCGAGACCTGAACCCGCCTCCTGGCGTTCCGGCATCAGCGTGTTGCGCGCGGCGGCGAGCAAGTGCCGCAATGCCGGCGGCTGGATGCGCCGGCGTCGCCAGATCATCGTCAGCGGTGCCGCCTGTGCCGGGGCGGGCCACGGCAGTTCGACGAGATCGCCGCGCGCCAGCGCATCGCTGACGGCGAGACGGGGAATGAGGCCGAGCCCGGCACCCGCCGCCACCAGCCGGGCAATGGCGCCGATGCTGCCGACTTCGGCCGCAGGCTTGGGCGGAGCCATATCCGCCTCGGCAAAAGCGGTGTCGAACATGTGCCGGTAGATGCAACCGGGCTCCGTCACCACGAAACGCAGCGCGGCAAGGTCTGCGAGGTCACGCGGCGCGGTGGATTGCCCCGGAGCCGCGACCAGAACCAGGGGTTCGGTCCCTATCGTGCGCCTGGCCAGGCGTTCATCGTTGTCCTTCGCACCGTCGCGACGCTCGAAGCAGAAGGCGACGTCGATGTCGCCGTCCTCCAGCAGGCGCCGCAGCGTGCCGCTGTCGGTCACCTTGATGCGCACGGTGATGTCGGGATGACTGGCCTGGAACCCCGCCAGCCAGGGCGCCAGCCGGGCCGAGGCGATCGTTTCCAGCGCACCGATGGTCAGCGCCCCGCTGGTCTGGCCGCCAGCTGCCAGCACCGCCGCGCGCGCCTCGCCGTCGAGCCGCAGCAGCTCTTCTGCGATCGGCTTCAGCGCCAGTCCCGCCGGCGTCAGTTCAAGGCCGTACTTCGAGCGTGTGAACAAGGCAGCGCCAAGCTCAGCCTCCAGCGCCTGAATCTGGTCGCTGACACTCGACTGCGCGAGATGAACCGCCTCGGCGGCACGCGTGACGTTGCGGCTGCGCGCCACCGCGAGGAAGGTTTTGAGCAGTCTTGGATGCATCGTCTGGCCGACATCAGGCCTATTGCAGCTGCGGCTTCTTCAAGAAACTGCCCCGGTCAGCGGATTTCACCCGCAGCCAGGTCTCGCGGCCGTCGCGCACCACCCGCATCGGGATTTCGGCGCCGGCCGAGCCGCTGTCCCACAGCTTGCGATAGAAATCGGCGAGCCCGTCGACCGCGCCGTCGCGGACCTCGGAAATGACATCGCCCTGGCGCAGGCCGGCCTTGGCCGCCGGGCCGCCCTCGGTCACGCTCATCACCACCACCTTGCCGTCGCTTTCGGCCGACAGGGCGCCGAGCCACGGACGCGGCGGCTTGGCCACCTGGCCGCGCGTCAGGAGATCGTCGAGGATCGGCGGCAGCAGATCGATCGGCACCACCATGTTGATATCGGCGACCTCGCCGGCGCGGCTCATCTGCAGTCGCAGCGAGCCGATGCCGAGCAGCGCGCCGTCGGCGCTAAAAAGCGGCGCACCGCCCCAGGACGGATGCGCGGGCGCGATGAAGATCGCCTCGTCGAGCAGATACTCCCAGTAGCCTGCGAATTCCTGCTTGGTTACGATCTTGGCCTCGACCGCCCGGCCAATGCCGTCGGCGAGCACCACCGCGTCGCCGATCCGGGCCTTGCCGGCATCGCCCAGCGCCACGGCCGGCAGCCCGGTCGGCGCCAGCGCCTGGACCAGACCAAAGCCCGATTCCTGGTCATAGGCCAGCGCGTGCGCCGGGATGACCCGGCCGTCATGCGCGGTCAGCCAGACCTCCTCGGCCTCGGTGATGAGATAACCGATGGTCAGCACCAGCCCGTCATCCCGGATGACGACGCCGCTGCCTTCCCGGAGCGTGCCAAGCGCACCGGCCGTGAAGGCATCGTCCGGAACGGTCGCCCGCACGGCAACGACGGAACGCGGATTGGGATTGATGGCCATGATTTTGTCCTGCGATGCAAATGCTTGGCGGCTTCACCTATAGGTATGCCTCGGCGGGGATGGTGCAAGGGGTGAGAGGCGGTCCGCGCAGCGGACGAAAAGCCAATTGCTTGGCTTTTCGAGCCTCGAACGCCCTGAGCTTTGCGAAGGGCCGTGCGCCGCCTTCCCTTCTCTCGCAAGGGAAGAAGGGAAGAGGCGGCAGCACCCACATAAAACAATAGTTCAACGCAAGTTGAACTTCCGCCTCCGCAGCCCTAGGTGTAGGGGACCCGCCCATTCCCGCCCTTCCCTTCCCCACGAGGCCCGACATGACAGACTACACCCCGCCGAAAGTATGGACCTGGAACAAGGCAAATGGCGGCACCTTTGCCAGCATCAACCGGCCGATCGCCGGACCGACGCATGACAAGGAATTACCAGTCGGCAAGCACCCGCTGCAGCTCTATTCGCTGGCGACGCCGAATGGCGTCAAGGTCACCGTCATGCTGGAGGAGCTTCTGGCGCGCGGCCACAAAGGCGCCGAATACGATGCCTGGCTCATCAGGATCAACGACGGCGACCAGTTCGGCAGCGGTTTCGTCGAGGTCAACCCCAACTCCAAGATCCCGGCCCTGATGGACCGCAGCGGCGCCACCCCGGTGCGCATTTTCGAATCCGGCTCGATCCTGGTCTATCTMGCCGAGAAATTCGGCGAATTCCTGCCCACCGACCAGCCTGCCCGCGCGGAAGTCCTGTCCTGGCTGTTCTGGCAGATGGGCTCGGCGCCCTATCTGGGCGGCGGCTTCGGCCATTTCTATGCCTATGCGCCCCAGAAATTCGAATACGCCATCGACCGTTTCGCCATGGAAACCAAGCGGCAGCTCGACGTGCTCGACCGCCGGCTGGCGGAAACGGAATATCTCGGCGGCAAGGATTACACGATCGCCGACATGGCGGTGTGGCCCTGGTATGGCGGGCTGGTGCTCGGGCGCATGTACAATGATTCCGGCGAGTTCCTGTCCGTACAGGAATACAAGCACGTTCAGCGCTGGGCGAAGGCGATCGACGCCCGCCCCGCGGTCAAGCGCGGCCGCATGGTCAACCGCGCCTTCGGCGAGCCGGCCATGCAGCTGCACGAGCGCCACGACGCCAGCGATTTCGACACGAACACGCAGGACAAGCTGGCCGCCGAGTGACACCCTTCAACACGGTGTGGCCGGGAACAATTCCGGCCGCGCCGCCATCTTTGCCGGCGCCCTCGGCGCCAAGGCCCCCTTCTGTCAGGGATTGTCGCTGTAGGGGTCGTAGCCGGCGTCGGGATACCAGGTCCCGCTGAACAGCTGCGACTGGCGCCAAAGCGTACAGCGCTGGACATGGTCATCGTCGATGAAGCTATGCTTGCTGCCTGGCTCTCCCCAGTCGCCACCCCAGATCAAGCCATTCTTCTTGGCAAAGACACCGAGGAACGAAAAATCCCCCTTCCAGGAGGGCTGCCCGGCAACGCTCTTCACGATGCCAGCCCGTAATGATGGCTGGACAGCGCCGAGATGATGCCATGCTAAAGCCCGCCACCAACCTGATGCTGGTGACGGGCTTTCGCCAGCCGAGCCTGGCTCGGCAAACTTAGTGCAGGACCTCGACGATCTGACGGGTCTCGGGGTCGACCAGGACCGTCTGGTCGTTAATCACGGCGACGCGGTACTTCACGTTGGGCACTTCGCGCAGTTCGACCTTGTCGGGCACCGGCGAGCCGAGCTTGAGTTCGAGGCCCAGCAGATTGACCGAAGCGAGCGGCTGCTTCTTGACGTATTCGCGAACCACCGTTTCCTGCTCGGGCTGGACGACGATTGTGTCCGCCATGGCAATACCCATGCCACCCATCAGAACGATCGCGGCCGCAGCACTCGAAAGATAATGTTTCATAACAACCTCCATATCAATTGTCTGGTTTTCCGCCCTTAGGAGAACTCGTCCACTGCCACGAGGTTCCATTCTGGTTTATGGAATAAATGTGGCGCGCCTTACGAAGGCCTAGTTTGGCATATGAGCACGGTAATCTACCCCTATGCTTCGAAAATTCACGATCAATTATTCTATTTCGGGCATAGGTATAAAATACACTTTCCCCGAAAGAGGCATACAAGGAGCTTCGTCCAAGGGAACGCGATCCAACGACTGCTTGTAGCGATAGCTAACGTAGAGCGAACTGCGTCGTTCCAGATGCCGTTGTCGAAGGCTCAAACAGCGCCGGCGGAGGTGGCAGCCTCACCGGTCGCATCGGGAAAACGCCGGCGCCGGCATCCGGTTCCGGCGCGGGTGGCCCCCCTTCAGATGCAACTATGTGACCGTCATGGCGTTGTCCGACGCATTGCCAAATGAATCTCCGGCCCAGATGAATCTCCAGCAAGGAATGATCGCGCATGGCTCCCCGTCCCTCCGTGACCAGGCATCCCATCACGCTGATGTTTGTCGTTTTCGTGCTGATGGTGCCTTTTGCAGGCCTTGCCTGGCGCACGCGTGAATGGATGGGCTGGTAGCCCCCACCGCTGATCTATCCCAGGTGCCCACCGTCACGATGCATCGGCGGAACAGCGTCGACCTCACCCTGACGTGCCGCCTTGCGCGCGCGACGATAGATCAGCCGCATGACGAGCACGAAATAGCCGACCTGGAGGATGACCAGCACCGCTAGCGTCCAGGACAGCGCCTTCCACAAAGAACCGGTGGCCATATAGGTCCAGACCGCGACAATGATGGTCGTGGCTGACATTCCTACGAGAAACTGCCCTATATACATCTATACCCAAGCCGCCGAAACTGCCCGTTTCGAACGACTCTCCCGCTTGGAGTCCCACTGCCCGCCCACAACGTTCCATTATTTTAGCAACTGCGCAACTATGTGATCGTCTGGCCCATGACCACCCTCGAAATTTGTTGCGCGTTGACCTGGCGCTGGACGGCGCGATGAGCGACCGCGCCAAGGCGGCGGCGCGCTACAACACCTATGCCGAGAAGGTGAAGGCCGCGGAGCCGCCGCACAGGCTGCTGATCCACAACGGGACCGAAGGCTGGGCGCCGCTTTGCGATTTCCTCGGCGTGGCGCTGCCCGACTAGCCCCTCTCCAACCTCGACGACCGCGAGACGATCAAGAAGATCATCCGCGACATCATCAAGGGCTCCTACATCATGCTGGGTCTGGCGATTGCCGCTGTTGCCGCTGTGGTTGCGGGGACATAACGCACGTTTCGCAATGTCCGCGTAATCCGTCCGGGCTAACCCCGCCCCCACAATAGCCGTGTGGGATGTATCTTGAGTTTCGAAACGAGCGAGCGCGCCTGGTTGCGGGAAACGACCGGCGTCCTCAGCCAGATCCTTGGTCTCTGCTGGCGGCTGGGGCTGCGGCAGTCCAGGATTTTCCTCACCCGCTTCGCCTGCAAGCCGGTGAGCTTCTTCAAATGGTTCCACTTCCTCGCGGGCTTCCGGCGGCGGCATGGCCTGGGCTGCCCGCATGACGATCTGCTGCGCAAGAAGCCCTACAAATTCTTCGCGCTTGACCTGCCAGGGCATCGCGGCCTCGACCTTCTGGTCGGCCATTTCAATCTGGCCGCGGCGGGCCTGCCGCGGGACCTGCTCGAGGCGGCCTGGCGCGGGCGCACGATGGCTATCGGCCAGGTGACCGGGCGACGCGATGCCTATGCGCTGACCATGCGTCTGTCCGTTCATTCGGGCGCCAGCCACGAAGGCGCCTTCTCGATCGGGTTGACGCGGCAGAGCGACCGGCTGGACCTGGTCAGGCTGAGCTTCATCCTTTATCCCCAAGGCGCCGGCCCCCTGGGCGCCGGCGCCTTGGGGAACGGCCGCTACACCGTGGCCATTGGCGGGCTCCAGGGCAGCCGGGAGCCGGCGGCCAAGCGCGCGGTCATAGAGGCCACGCGCGACCTGTGCGGAGTGAGGCCCAAGGATGCGGCACTGCTGGTGGTGGAAGGCATCGCGATCAGCGGCGGCGCCGATCATTTCCTCGGCGTCTGCGATGCCAGGCACACCATCAATTTCCGCACGCTCGACAAACGCGCGGGCAAGCGCGCCGACATGGACCAGTACTGGATCGATCGCCGCGGACGGCAAGGCGGCGAATTCGGCTTCGCCATGCCGGTGCGCAACCCTGACATCGCAGCGCCGCTCAGCCGGCGCGAGGTCTACAAGTTCGAATTCCTGAACATCGGCAAGAGCCTGTTTGCCTCGCCGTCCAGATTGAACGAGGTTCCACATGATCAGCCTGTGGGAAGGCCTTCTGTCCGATGAATGTGGAAGATAACACACTGCCGCCAGGTGGCCGGCAGCCGGTGCCCGAAGCTCGCTTTTACTCCCCGGAGGGATAAAACCATTATATCTCAATTGGCTAAAATATTAGAACATCCAATGGACATTGCCGGAACCGAACAAGACTCATCGGACCTTTGCTTGAGCCACCTAAGACCTTGGTCCCAAAAGGAAACGCAAAAGGCCGATGGGTCCTCCCATCGGGAACATACCGCCTCTGCCGTCGTTTGTCGCATGGTCTGCGGACCCGACTGGATTTCGGAGGAAGAGCGATGCACCATCGGTCCATCATCACCAGGACAGGTCACGGCCCGGGCACGGCGGTCGCCGTGTTGATGGTCGGACTGGCAGTGGTGGGGATTGTATTCCTTGTCCTGGGCGGCTTGCTCTATTTCGGCGAGCAGCCGCCGGATCAGCGCGCGCTGTCTTCCATGCCGGCCCGATCGGCCCAGGCGGCCGACCAAAGGGCAGTCGATTGATATACATGCAATACGCGACCCTGTGCCCCGCCGGCGGCTCGTGTCAGCGCACCAGCACCTTGCCGTTTTTCGCCACCGTCCTGCCCCGTCGATAGACCGTGCGGTCCTTCGGCACGGCCACCACCGCCTCGGGCACGTGCTGCGCCGGCATGGCGACGAAGTCGGCGCTGGCGCCGACGGCAATGCCGTAGTCCGCCAGTCCCAGCGCCGTGGCGCCGGCACGGGTCACCACATCGCAGGCAGCCTCGAGCTCGCGGTCCTCGTAGAAGCCGGAGCGGTAGCCGATCATGTTGGCCCGGCTCAGCATGTCGCCATCGCCATAGGGCCACCAGGAATCGCGGATGTTGTCGGAACCGCTGAACACTGTGACGCCGGCCTGACGCAGGGCCGCCACCGGCGGGAAAGCATGGTTGCCGGGCGCGTTGGTCATGATCGCCACGCCGGCTGCCGCCAGGATGGCGCCGGCCTTCGCAACGGCGTCGGCCGGGATGTCGCCAAGGCCATAGGCGTGGCTGACGGCGACATGGCCCGCCATGCCGAGCGCCTTTGTCCGCGCGGCAATCTCCTCGACCTGGAACAGGCCGAGCGCGCCGCCATCATGCAGGTGGATGTCGATGCCGGCGCCATGCTTCTGCGCCAATGCGAACACCACATCGAGATGGCCGTTCACGTCGCGGTCGAAGCTGGCGGGGTCGAGCCCGCCGACAAGGTCGCAGCCGAGCTTCAGCGCCTCGTCGAGCAATTCCGCCGTGCCGGGCGAGGACAGGATGCCGCTTTGCGGGAAGGCGACGAGCTGGATGTCGATGAGGTCGCGGTATTTTTCGCGCACGGCAAGGATGGTCTCGACATGGCTGAGCCCGACCGCGGCGTCGACCATGACATGGCTGCGCATGGCCATGCTGCCATTGCCGACACAGAGCTCGAGCTGGTTCCTGGCGCGCTCCGCCATCGGCGCGGCGGCGGCAAGGTTTCGCGCCTGGAAGGCCACACGCTCGCGCACGTCGAACCCGTTGGTGCAGGGAATGTGCGGGCGCCAGGCATCGCCGTAAAACGAGGTGTCGAGATGGATATGCCCCTCGACGAAGGCCGGCACGACAAGCTGGCTGTCAAGGTCGATGACAGCGGGGTCGATGATGGCTGGGTCGACGGCAGCGAAATCGGCCGGCGGCGCCTTGCCGGCCGGCGCGATGGCGCTGAAGCGGCCGCCGGTGACGAAAAGATCCGTCAGCGACCCGTCGGCCAGTTTCGCGTTGCGGAAAATCGCCTGTTCGCTCAAGATCGTCTGCTCGTCCATGGGCGCCATCCCTGCTGAAAGCGCCAGTCCTCGCCGCCCGCCCGCCGTGGGTCAATGCGGCAGCGACGAAAAACTGTTTCGCGCAATTGTCCCTGGTTCCGGCAAGGCAGGGCGCGAATCCGCACCGCGGCCCTTGCCTATTACGCTTTCGCGGAAGTTTCGGCGGCGCCGCAATGTGCCATTGTGTTATCGCGGCGGTACGAGCCGCCCTGGTTGACGCGGGCGCCCAGCCATCCCAACAATGCGCCCCCCCGCCCGCGTCGGCCATGGCAAAAGCTTGGCATTGTGATCCGTCCGGCAGGCCGGGCTGTCATGGCCTGGCGCTTCAGCCGCCAACCAGCGCCTTTGTCGTCACCAGACTGACGCCGGCTTCGGCGAAGTCTTCATTGTGCCGGGCGATGATCTGCTCAGCGCTCTCGCTGGCGCTGTCCAGCGTGCTGTGGGCATCGGAAACCACGGTGACGCCGAGCCCTCTGGCGATCGCGGCCTCGACGGTTGCCGCGACGCAAAAATCGGTCTGCGCGCCGACGATTACAATCCCACCGGCTCCCTGCCCTTCCACCCAGTCGCCAAAGGCGGGATTGCTGAAGGCGTCGCGCACGGATTTGGCGAAGGTCGGCTCGTCCTCCGCTTGGCCAAGGGCGGGCCATACCGGCCAACCCGGCTCGCCCGGCGCCAGCGGGTCGCCTTCGGGTCCATCATGCCTGACGAAAGCGACCTTGCGCCCGCCGCGCCTTGCCCAGTCGATCACCGCCCGGGCACGCTCCGCAATGGCAGGCGCTTCATGGATCGGCGGCTCATGGACGCCGTCGAACATGCCGGTCTGGAGATCGATGACGATGAGCGGCGCGTTGGCCATGAGGCTGGGAGCTGACATGGCGCGAACATAGCTTGGGCGGCGAGACGGTCAAGGTCGGCCAGGCTCTCGAATCGGAAAACGGATGAACTCTTGCGTCAGTTCCGCAGCTCCCCGAAGCTCCGGGAATTCGATTCATCACGCCGCCTCGTCCATGGCGGCGCACGCTCCCTCACCCCGGCGCTCCCGCAAACAGCACCACGCCATCCCCGCCCGCCGCCGGCCAGTCCCTGATGGTGCGGTCGTAGCCGCCGGTCAGCACCGTCCCGTCGGGGGCGAAGGCCACGGCGTAGATCGGGCCGGTCTGGCTGTCGAATAGGGCGATCTGGTTGCCGGTTTCCATGTCCCACAGCCGCGCCGTGCCGTCGAGCGAGCCCGACAGCAGGCGCTTGCCGTCGGCCGACAGCGCCAGCGTGTAGACCGTGCCTTCATGGCCCTCGAAGCGCTTCACCTCGCGGCCGCTGTCGAGATCCCAGACCTTGATCGTCAGGTCGCCGCTGCCGGTGATCAGATGGTGTCCGTCGGCGGTGAATACTGCACCATAGGCGCCCTGTTCGTGACCGTGCCAGCTGCGCAACTGCTTGCCGCTTTCGATGTCCCAGAGTTTCAGCGTGCCGTCGATGCTGCCGCTAAGCGCCTGTTTGCCGTCAGGCGAGACGGCGACCGCGCTGATCGACCAGTCGTGCCCGGTCAGCACATGCAGCACGGAATTGTTGACGAGGTCCCAGACGATGACATTGCCGGTGTCGTGCCCGCTGACGGCGCGCTTGCCGTCCGGGCTGATGGCGAGCTTGTTGACGCCGCCATTCTGGCCGGCCTGGAAGACATGCAGCACCGCGCCGTCGGCAAGTTTTCGCAGCACGATTTCGCCGTCGTCGCCGCCCGTCAGCGCGCTGACGCCATCGGGCATATAGAGCGCGGTGCGCGCCATGTCCTTGTGGACGCCGAGGTTGCGGATCAGGTGCTTGCCGCCAATGTCCCACAGCTTGATCACATGGTCGGTGCTGGCGCTCATGATCGACCGGCCGTCCGGCGCCACCGAAAGCCAGACGACCGCGTCGCGATGGCCGTCGGGCTGCGTCGGCGCCGCCGGCGGCGGTGGCGGCAATGGCGCCACGGTCGGCGGCGGGATGACCGCGACCTCCGGCGGCGCCGGGGTGACAGGCGCCGGCACGGCCACGGGCGGCGTCGGCGGTGCCGATACTGGCGGCGGGTTGGCGGCTATCGGTGGCGGAGCTGGTTGCGGGGCTGGCGCGGGTGCCGGCTCCGGCGGCGCGCTGGCGACGTCCTGGCCCTTCGGCTCGGCGGGTTTGGGTTCGGCCAGTTTGGGTTCGTCGGGCTTGGGTTCACTGGGCTTGGGTTCGGCCGTCTTCGGCGGTTCATTCGGCTGGCTGGCCACGTCGCCGCCATCATGCCACGGGCCGAACCGGTCGACGGCAAAAGCCGCCAGCACGATCAACGGCAAGGCGAGGAAGACCTTACGTAGGCCGGGCCTGCCCGTCTCCTGCACCTCGGCCGCGCGGCCGAAGAGCGGCGTTCCGGCCATGTGCGCCGGCCGTCCCGGCAGCAGCCCGGCCCAGAACAGCACGGCGCCGACGAGGCAGGCGAACGCCAGCAGCGAGAAGGCCGCCAGCTGCGCCGCCCACGGCTCATGCATGGCTGCAGGATCCTTGCTGCCCGGCAAGAGATAGAGATGTGCAAGGCAAGCCGCGGCCAGCGCCATCAACAGCACCGCCAGCAATCTGTCGGCAGGCCTGGTCATGGCGCAAGGCTCATGCCGGTGGCGCCGCCGACGGCATCGGCGTCGGTATTGGCAGGCTGTGGTCGCATCGAATTCCCTCGCCGGGGCCGATCTTACGCAAGGCCGTGGCGGAGTCGAGTGGCCGCCGGTGCGAATGCCGCGTGGGTGCGAACGCATGGAAATGGCTGGACATTCCTTGCTTCGTTCGAAAGAAGGCTGGCCAATCAAGGGAGTGTCCATGACACAGGTGACAAAGCCGGTGCTGATCGGCGGGACGGTAACGCTGAGGCCGCTCACCCGGCTTGACGCGCCGGCGATCCACGCGGCGTTGGAAGAACCAGAATCCAAGCGGCTGACGGGCACGCACGCCAGGCACACGCTGGCGGAGGTGGAGGCTCATTACGCACGGGCCGAAACGGCAAGCGACCGCTGCGACTATGGCATCGTCGCCGGCGGCGCCTTGATCGGCGAAGCCGTGCTGAACGGCATCGATTGGCCGAACAAGGCGGCATCGTTTCGCATCGTCATCTGGCAGGCAACCGGCCGCGACAAGGGCCATGGCACCGAGGCCGCCGCGCTGCTGCTGCGCCATGGCTTCGAGGGCCTTGGGCTGAACCGTATCGAACTGGAGGTCTACGCGTTCAACCCGCGCGCCAGGCGGGTGTACGAAAAGCTCGGCTTCCGGCTCGAAGGCACGCGGCGCGAGGCCTTGATCTGGGATGGCGAACCCGTCGACGCCCACACTATGAGCATGCTCAAGCGCGACTACTCCGAGGCACCGCCAAGGGTGGGATGACTGCTGTCGTCGCCGCTAGCCGGGCGGGGCGCGACCTACTTCAATTCGACCCAGACCGGCGCATGGTCGCTGGCGCCGTCCTCACCGCGCACGTCGCGGTCGATGCCGGCCCCTTTCAGCCGGCGGGCGAGCGTCTTCGACAGCAAGATGTGGTCGAGCCGCAGGCCCGCATCGCGCGGCCAGCGGTTCCGCCGGTAGTCCCAGAACGTGTAGAGCGTCTCTTTCGGATGGATCTTTCGCAGCGCGTCGACCCACCCCTGCTCGATGAGGGCGGCGAAGGCGGCGCGGCTTTCCGGCTGCACCAGCGCGTTGTCGTCATAGGAGCGCGTGGCATAGATGTCGCGCGGCTCGGGCACGATGTTGTAGTCGCCGGCCAGCACCACAGGCAGGCCGGTGTCGAGAAGCTGTTCGGCATGCGCCTCCAGCCGCTTGTGCCAGGCCAGCTTGTACTGGAATTTCGGCCCCGGCTGCGGATTGCCGTTCGGCGCATAAAGACAAGCGACGACGATGCCGTTCACCGCCGCCTCGATATAGCGGCTCTGCCGGTCGGCATTGTCGCCGGGCAAGGCATCGCGGGTCAGCACCGGCTCCGCGCCACGCGCCAGTATGGCAACGCCGTTCCAGGTCGGCTCGCCCTTCCACACCGCGCCATAGCCGGCATCAGCCAGCGCGGTGCGCGGAAACTGCATGTCGCGCGCCTTCAATTCCTGCAGGCAGACGACATCGGGTTTGGCGGCCGCCAGCCAGGCCAGCAGATTGCCCAGCCGGCTGTTGATGTTGTTGATGTTGAAGGTGGCGAGTTTCATGGCGGCATGAAGCAGGAAGGCGAAGCTGGGGGCAAGAGGAGGATGCGGCGCGTTGTATTGGGCGAATGGCCAATGGCGGCGCTGCCCCTCATCCGCCTGCCGGCACCTTCTCCCCGTCTAGTGACGGGGAGAAGGGAATTGGTCGCAACGCCGCCGCCCTTTCTGCGACGTAGGCGATTAGCGAAAGCAACGATGACAGCGTCTTTCTCCCCGTCACTATACGGGGAGAAATGTCCGGCAGGACAATGAGGGGCGGCGCCGACGCCGAAAGGAAACGATCGAGCTAACGTGACCGCCCTAAATCCTGTCCGCCCACACCCTCACCGTCTCCGCCAGCGTCTTCAGATGATCGGCGGTCGAGAAGCCCGAAACACTCTTGCGCGGCTTAAGATCATGGTCGCCATCCTCGAGCCAGACCACCTCGATGCTGTCCGACAGCCCGTACCCCGCCACCTCGTCGGGCGTACCGAACTCGTCGCGCGTGCCCTGAAAAATCAGCGTCGGCGTCTTCAGCCCTATCAGATGCTTCGTGCGCAGCTGGTCAGGTTTGCCGGGCGGATGGAAGGGATAGCCGAGGCACAGCAGGCCCGAAATCTCACCCTTGGCAAACATCTCGTCCGCAACCATCGAGGCGACGCGCCCGCCCATCGACTTGCCGCCGATGATGAGTTTCCCGGTCACGCCCCTGGCCCTGAGATCGGCGATCGCCTTGATATATTCCGGGTTCACCGTCTCGGCGCGCGGCGGCGGCTTGCGGTGGCCATAGCGGCGGGCCGCCATATAGTGGAATTCGAAGCGCGCGACCTGGAAGCCGGCGGCGGCCAGCGCCTTGGCGGTGGCGGTCATCGAGGGCGAATCCATCGAAGCGCCGGCGCCATGCGCGAGCAGGATGGTGACGGGAGCGGTGTCGAAGCCGTCGAAGAGGAAGCTAGTGGGCATCAGTTTGCGGGCTCCCGAGAGAAAGATAGGAGAGTTCGGCCCCACCCCTTCTCCAATGCTCCGGTTGAAAGACGATGGAAGCGAAAGCAATCGAGAAAATTGCTGCTACGAAAATGAGGATCGGTCGACCTAATAGAATCCTCTCCTTGTTGGACATCAGATCCTCATCAGAGCTCTCTCCACGATAATATCTGCTCAAACTGATGTTGTTGTCCTGCGAAAAATCCCAATGATTTCTCCAGTAGAAGCACAGATCGCGAATCTGCTGCACCATCAAAAAAAGAAAAGATGCGGTAGATACCGCGAGTAACAAACATAAGAAGGGAAATTCCCCGCCTTTCCAGTCAGTCACCAGATCCTCCGCCTGCAGAACCCATACAGCCCTTCCGCCTCCTATCCGATTTGATCAGGATAGGGAGTGGAGCAAAAGAGGGTCGCTCAGGAAACGGACTTCCGTGTCAGCTGCATATCCACGAACTGCACGCCCTTGGCCGCCACGTCAGCCCATTCGCTATCCGCGTCGAGTTCCAGATACCGCACCCACAGCCGCCGCGCTTCCGGCAGATTGCCGGCGTCGAATTCCAGCCGCGCCAGGTTGAACACCGGATCGGCGTAGCTCTTGTCGAGCGCGATCGCCTTCTGCAGGTGCCGTCGCGCCGAGGCGTCGCGGCCCTGCTCGCTCATCAGACCGGCGAGATTGAACCAGGCTTCGACAAAGGCCGGGTCGAGTTTTATCGCCCTGATATAATCACGCGCGGCATCCGCCGCGTGGCCGCCGGTGCGCAGGCAGTTGGCGCGGTTGAAGGCGGCAATCGCATCGCTCGGGTCGATGGCGAGGCAGCGCTGGTAAAGTGCCGCAGCACCTTCATGATCGCCCTGCTCTTCCGCCGCTTCCGCCTCGGCGAACAGCTCTTCCAGCGTGTCGTCGCCTTGTGCCGCGGCACCCAGATCGAACAGCAACTGCCCGTCGAGCTCGCTCTGGCCGCCTTCGAGATAGATCGCGTTGGGGCGGCCGTGCTGCGAGCCGACATTGAGCGACTTGGCGGTGAGCGAGGCAACCGGGCCGGAGCGATGCACGGAGCGCGCGATCGCGCCCCAGGTCGCGCCGCCGGCCACCAGCCCGGCATATTTGCGCGCCAGGATCAGGTCGCGGAAGGAATAGGGTTCGCAGTCATGCTCGAACGCATCGAACAGCGACAGCAGGTCGAGGTCGGCGCCCGGCAGCCGCGATTGCTCGATCAGCGATTGCCGCGACAGGGACGATGCCTCCGGCGCTTTCATCAGGCCGAGCAGGCGCAAAAAACCGTTCTCGCTGATCAGCACGCGCCCCGCCGCGCGTTCGGCGGCGACACGGCGCTCGATCCCGGCATCGCCGTTTTTCGTCGGTCCTGCCTTGGCCAGCAACGTCCGGCCGAACACGACATGTGTCGTGCGCCTTGTGATGCCGCGCCTCAGCTGGCCGTGCTGGCGCTCGACCTCGCGTGCGGCGAGCCGCAAGGGAAACGCCGCCAGCGCACCGATGGTACCGAAAACGGCCCCTGCGACCGAGACCGCCGGTGCCGTCATTTCTTGCTCTTGCCGACCGCCTTGAGCAGACTGGCCTTCAACGGATTCTCAGGGGCGCCGCCCGCTGCCGCCTTCTTGGCGGCGGGCTTTGCCGCCACCTCGTCGGCCTTGGTCTTCGACTTGGCCGGCGGCTTCGACTGCGACAGGCTCGCCTTCAGCGCATCCATCAGGTTGATGACATTGCCGCGCTCGGGTGCCGCCGCGATGATCGGCTTGTGGCCCTTCAGCTTCTCGCGGATCATCGCCATCAGCGCGATCTCGTAGCGGTCCTCGTAGTTCTTCGGGTCGAAGGTGGTTTCCTTCTGCTTGATCAGCGCTTCCGCCAATTCGAGCATTTCCGGGTCGGGCTTGCCGGCCGGGATGTTGCCGAAATATTCAGCCGTGCCACGCACTTCGTTCGGGTTCCTCAAAGTGCACACGAACATGCCGTTCTCGCGCGCGCCGATCGTCACCACCCGCTCGCGGCTGGACAGGACCAGCCGGGCGATCGCCAGCTTGCCGGATTTGCGCATGGCTTCGCGCAGCACGGCAAAGGTTTCCTCGGCCATCGCCCCGTCCGGCGCCAGGTAATAGGGCGCGTCCTGGTAGATGACATCCACCTCGCCCTCGTCGACGAAGGCCTCGATGTTCATCGTGTGGTTGGATTCGATACGCACCGCGTCGAGGTCGGCATCATCGATGATGATGTACTGCTTGTCCTCGTACTCGTAACCCTTGACCAGATCCGAGCGCTCGACAAGCCCGAGTTCGGGATCGACCGGCTTCATGTTGATGCGGTTGTGGGTCTTCTTGTGCAGCTGATTGAACGAGATGCGTTCGCTGGTGGTCGTTGCGGGGTATAGCCGCACCGGACAGCTGACGAGGCTGAGCTTGAGATAACCCTTCCAACTTGCCCTGGGCGCCATGATAAACTCCTACGCGGCCATGCACCGATACTGCTCAGCGCTTTTCGTCCGAAGGACGAACGAGGCTGCGCAAATCCTACACCAGCGCCGAAAGATACAGGCAAATCCCTGACGAAATCTTCCGGTACGCCTTTGAGGTCGTTGGGGAGAGAATAATTCAAATTGTCGGAAGCGTCGATGGCGAGCGAGCCACCGGTGATTGGCCGAATGCCTCGAAGCTTTGTCATCCTAGGGCGAAGCAAGGAGCGAAGCGACGCGCGCAGACCCTAGGATGACGAAAGAAGGGTAGGCAAATCCCGCGCAAACTCCTCGATATCCGCCCACGGATCGCCCGACGTCTCCAGCAGCCCCGGCAGCGACGAATAATTCAGGTCCTGCGGCGCATCGATCGCCTCCAGATCGCTCCAGCTTACCGGTGTCGAGGCGGGCAAGTTGGTCCGCGCCCGCAGCGAATAAGGCGCCGCCGAGGTGTGGCCGCGGGCGTTGCGGTGAAAGTCGATGAAGATGCGCTTCTTGCGGTTTTCCTTGCCCATGGTGGTGGTGAAGGTGTCGGGCGCGGTCGCCGCCAGATGGGTGGAGATAGCGCTGGTCGCCTGGTGCAGCTTCTTCCAGTTCTGCTTCTTCGTCACCGGCACGGTGATGTGGATGCCGTTGCCGCCGGACGTCTTGGCGAACGGCACCAGCCCCAGCCCTTCCAGTTCGCCCTTGATGTGGACGGCGGCTTCCACCACCTCGCGCCAGGAAATCCCCTCGCCCGGATCGAGGTCGAAGACGATCTGGTCGGGCTTGTCGAGGCTCAAGCGGTGCGTGCCCCAGGTGTGGAACTCGACGACGCCGAACTGCGCCAGCGCCAGATAGCCTTTTGCCCCTTCGACCGAGAGGTAGGATTTGGTCTCGCCCTCGGAATTGGTCGCCTGGAACGTCACCACGGAGGGCGGCATGCCGGTGAAGGCGTGGCGCTGGAAGAAACAATCCTTGGGCAGGCCGGTCGGGCAGCGCACCAGCGACACCGGGCGGCCGAGGATGTGCGGCAGCATGAAGTCGCCGACCAGCGCGTAGTAGACGGCGATGTCGAGCTTGGTCGGCCCGGTCTTGCCGAACAGCCGCCGCTCAGGATTGGTCACCCAGATGGTGGCGAGATCGGCCTCCGAGATCAGCCGCTTGCGCTTGGCCGAGACCGGCGTCGACAGGCCGACATCCCGCAGACCGCGAAACACGCCATGGCGCAACGAATTGTCCGCCGTGCGGTTGGCATAGTGGATGCGCGCCGAAAACAGCGGCTTCACCCAGCGCATCTCGCGCATGATCTCGCGCGGCACGCCTTCAGGCGCCGTGGCGCCCGCCGTCAGCGGCTCCAGCCGGGCGAGCAGGTCGGCCGCCGTCCCGGCGTCGAAGCCGGTGCCGACCTTGCCGCGATAGTGCAGCTCGCCGTCCTGCCACTCGGCCATGCCGAGTGCAGCCAGCCCTTCCGCCGCGTCCGAAACCGTGTAACCCGCTATGACGAAATCGTCCTTCTGCAGCGCCTTGCACTTGGTCCAGCTCTTGGTGCGGCCGCTCTGGTAGATCGCGCTGGCGCGCTTGGAGACGATGCCTTCGAGGCCGAGCTCCGTCGCCTGGTCGTACAGCCCCTGCCCTGAGCCCTCGACATGGTCGGAGAACTGGATGGCGGAATTCGCCCCGAGCCCGCCAAGCAGTTCGGCCAGCAGCGCCTTGCGCCGGATGAGCGGCGTCTTCATCAGGTCCCAGCCGTCGAGATGCAGGAGGTCGAAGGCATAGAAATGCAGCTTGCTGCCGGCGCCCTCCGCCAGCGCATCCTGCAGCAGCGCGAAGCGGCTGATGCCCTTGGCGTCGAGCACGACGATCTCGCCGTCGATGATCGCCTCGCGGCACGGCAGTTTGGCGAAGGCGTGCGGCAGGTCGCCATAGCGCTTCGTCCAGTCGATGCCGCCGCGGGTGATCAGCCGCACCTGCCCGTCGGACCGATGCGCCATGGTGCGGTAGCCGTCGAATTTGATCTCGTGCAGCCAGAGCTCATTGGTATTCTCCGCAGGGCTCTCGCCGCCCGGCGGCTTCAGTGCCTGCGTCGCCAGCTGCGGCTCGATACGGCTGAGCGCCGGCGCCTTCACCGCGCCCGGCAGCGTGCCGGGTTTCAGCGAGCCCGGCTTCGGCGCGGACTTCCCCGCCGGCTTCGCGGCGGCCGCCAGTTCCTCGATGCGCAGGCCGGATTTCACGCTTTCCGGCCGTGCTTCCAGGATGTTCAGCGCCTTGTCGGCGGCGAGGTCGCGCTCCTTGAACAGCAGCCAGTTCTTCTTGTTCTCCTCCTCGCCGGGCTTGGGCTTCAGCCGCGTCAGCATCCAGCCGCCATTGAGCTTTTCGCCGGCGAGGCGAAACTTGAAAGCGCCGGTGCGCAGGCTTTTGTCGACATCGTCCATAGGCGCCCAGGTGCCGGTGTCCCAGACGATCATCGGCCCGCCGCCATACTCGCCCTCGGGAATGACGCCCTCGAAATCGATATATTCGAGCGGATGGTCTTCGGTCTCGACCGCCAGCCGCTTGTCGGCCGGATTGAGCGAAGGGCCGCGCGGCACCGCCCAGCTCTTCAGCACGTCGCCGACCTGCAGGCGCAGATCGTAATGATCCGCCGTGGCGTGGTGCTTGTGGACGACGAAGCGGTTGCCGTCGCCGCTGACCGGCCCGCCGGCCGGTTCCGGCGTCTTGGAGAATTCGCGCTTGGCGCGATAGGTTTTGAGCTTGACGGGAGCAGGCATGGGTCAGCGCCCGAAGCGCTTGGCAAGCAGGAGCAACCGCCGCGTTCCGGAACGGATGGAAGTCACGCTCTCAATCGTCGGCAGCCGGCGTCAGCTCGAGCTCGGCCGGCGACAGGCCCTGCTGCAGCTGGCTCAGCCGGAACTCATCCACCCAGTAGGCCTCGCCGTCGACCAGCACGCGTGCGCGGTAGGCGCCGTCCGAAAAGCTCTGCGCGGTGATGTAGACCTTGTGGGCGTCGAGCGCCTTGCGCACCGCGGCGCGCTTGGCATTCTGGCCGGTGACGGGACTGAACATGACGCTGCCCTCGGTCGCCCTGACACATCAGGCGACTGGGCTCAAGGATGACGGAGACAAGCAGTCCTGTCAATTTCGGCGCGAGCACGGCGCATGGCCGGCAAAACTTGCAGGCAGTCCAGACCGGAGCTGTTTTCAGCTTGCCGGCCTGGAACCACCCACCGCCTTGTGTCCTTCCCAAGACAGTGGCCCAGGTAAAAGCATCGACGCCGATCCGCTTTGACATGGATCAAGTGCGCCGTCATGCAGGCACTGGCCTGCGGCCAGTATGGCGATGCGCGGAATGTTTTCTGGCGCCGGGCCATGCCGTTGGTCTTGCCAAAATCCCGCCCCCCTGTCGAAATCCGCTCCGGGTGAACGACATTGGTACGGCGCCGACGAGGCGCGATCACATCAAGCTGGGAGCACCATCATGGCCAAGATGCTTGTCATCTACAAAACCCCCGCCGATCCGGCGGCCTTCGAGCGCCATTACCACGACATTCACATTCCGCTGGCCAAGCAATTGCCCGGACTGCTGCGCTACGAGATCAGCCGGCAGCCGATCATGAACGTCCTGCCGGGCGAGACGCCCTTCAGGGTCGCGACGCTTTATTTCAACAGTCTGGAGGACATTCGCACGGCCTTTGCCAGCGAGATCGGACGGGCCTGCGCGGCGGACCGGCGCAAGCTCGCCCGGGACGACGATCTGGTGACGATGCTGCTCTTCGACACCGAGACACTGTGAGCCGTCATGTCGCCGCGCGGCCACAAACTCCCGCTCCCGAAGCCGCTTCGGGAGCCGTTCTTCAATTCTTCAATTCATCGATTCTTCAGTTCTTCAATCGTCTAAGCCGCCGCATCACGCCCTGCACGGCCTTGTACAGCCCGGGCTTGGAGCGCACGAAAAGCTCGGTCTTGCCGCGCAGCTTGATGTAGGCGGTCGAGCCCCTGCCCTTCAGCGTTACCGCCTCGCACAGCTCGGCCAGCACCGCGCCCGAAGCACCGATATGCTGCTTGTAGCCCTGGCTGCCGACCGACAGGTCGAAACAGTCGAGCCCTTGCCCGCGTGCCCACATCATCAGCTTGCCGATCGTCGTCAGGCCCGGCGACACGTTGGGCACCGCTTCCTGGTCAATGCCGAGCAGCAGCGCGTGCAAGGTGCCCTTCATGATCACCACGTAGATGACGGCGAGATAGGCTTCACCGGCACGCAGCCCGAACAGCCGCACCGATCCGTCGGACAGGCCCCGCAGTGCCGCGTCGCGGTAGAACTCGACGACCGGCGCCTGCGTCAGGAGGTCGAAGCGCCCGAGCTCGCGGAAGCGGTTGAGCCTGAGTTCCAGCAGCGTCGCGAAATGCGCGTCCACCATCTCAGCTGTCGCGGCTTCGACCAGATCGAGCTTGCCCAGCTGTTCGAAGCGGCGGCAGTGCTTGTGGAAATTCTTGGCGAAGGAGGATTTGCAGATGCGCTTGATCAGCGTCTCCGGATCGCCATGCAGGGCCAGGCTCGAAGCGATCTGGATGGAATCGCGCGCTCCCGAAAGCAGCGCAAGCGGATTGGCGACGCCGTGAATCTGCTGCGGAATCCCCGCGAAATGGAAGCGGTCCGTCGGCGGCAGCACGGCGCGCACAGCCGCCCAGGCTGCGTCGGCGCTCTGCCGGGTCCAGGGCCTCGCATCGGCCAGCAGCGGCGCCGAATAGTCGCACACGCCGCAGCTCAGCCATTCGATCACATAGTGGCCAAGCGCCCGGCGCCGCATCAGCGGCAGCAGCATGGCCGGTGCGCCCGTATCGGCGTCGCTGACCTCGACGATAAGCAGATCCGAGCCTTCGGGCATCAGCCGTCTAGCGATCCCTTCCACCCAGGCAAGGCGCTGGTGGCCGGTACACAGGCCGTGCGCCTCAATGAGCAGCCATAGCAGCCTTACGGTATCGAAACTGGTGTGCAGCCGGGCCGCAAACCGCGCGGTTGCGGCAGCACTGGCAACAGGTGGGGACAACGGCCCGTCGGGCACATCCGGTGTCGGAGCCGTTCGCGTCGCATGCCTTGCCACATACTTCTCCTGCTAATCCCGCCCGCCATCAGGATCCCCCACGCAAACGCCGCAACCCCCGCATCAGCCCCTGGACCGCCTTGAGCAGCCCCGGCTTGGAGCGCACGAACGCCTCGGCCCGGTTGCGCAGCTCGATGGCCGTGATTGCGGCACGGCCCCGTACCGTCAACCCCTGGCGAAGCTCGGCCAGCACCGAGGCCTTGGCGCCCATATGCTCCTTGTAGCTCTGGTTTCCGACCGACAGGTCGAAATAGTCGAACCGCCGCTCGCGCGCCCAGCCTATCAGCCTGCCCATGATCAAGAGGCCTGGTGAGACGTTGGGCACGACGCTCTGGTCCATAGCTATCAGGAGAGCATGAACAGTCCCTTGATGGACGACCAGATATTGGACCGCGATCAAAGCCTCGCCAACGCGCAGCCCGAAGAGCCGCACCGATCCGTCCGACAGGCCCTGCAGGGCGGCGTTGCGGTAGAAATCGACAACCGCCTCCTGCGTCAGCAGGTCGAAGCGGCCAAGCTCGCGAAAACGGCTGAGCCGCATGCGGATCAGTTCGCCGAAGATCTGCTCCACTTCGGCTGGCGTAGCGGCCTCGACCAGTTCCACGCCGCCGAGCCGTTCGAGGCGGCGCCAATCCTTGCCGAATTCCTTGACGAAGGATGGCCGGCAAAGGCGTTTAAGGATAGTTTCCGGGTCACCGTCGATGGCCAGGCCGAAGGTGGTCTGGATGGAATCGCGCGTGGCCGGGAGCAAGGCCAGCGGATTGGCGACACCGTTGATCCGCCTCGGAATTCCCAGGATGTTGACGCGATCCGCCGGCGGCAACACGGAACGCACCGCCGCCCACGCGGCATGCGCGGATTGTGCGGTCCACGCGCTCGCATCAGCCAGCAGCGGCGCCGAATAGTCGCAGACGCCGCAGCTCAGCCATTCGATCACCCGATGGCGGAAGGCTGGCCGCAGCATCAGCGGCACCAGCATCAGGGGCGCGCCCGTCACCGCGTTGTTCACTTCGACGATGAGCGGCTCGGCGCCTGCCGGCATCAACCGCGCCACGATCCCCTCCACCCATGCAAAATGCTGGTGGGCGGTGCAGACACCGTCCATCTGGAAGCGCAGCCAGAGCGGCCTGACCGCTTCAAGGCTTGTGTGCAATCGCGCCGTGTACGCATCGTTCGCTGGGACCGCCACCACGCGGGAGGCTTCCCCACCCGGCAAGCCGTCATCCGCCGTGGCAATTCGTACCGCCTGGCCAGTCACATCCATCTCCTATCGCCTTACCGCGGCGAACGTGACCGCCCGCCGCCAGGAGCCCAGGCGGCTGTTACGCTGCTGGTCCGGATGCTCGATGTTCCACATGCGGTGATGCACGAAATACCATGATGCCGCGAGCACGAAGGTTTCCGAGACCGCGGAGCCCAGCAGCGCCCATGGCGGCGAGGCCACGGCCAGCAGGACGGCGATCAGCGCCAGCCCGACGATCGCCCCGCCCATGGTGATGAAGGCGACGATGCGGAAATCACCGAAGATCTCCAGGACGATGCGGGGCATGATGTAGAGCATGATCGGGATGAAATTCACTGTCACCAGAAGCCCGATGAACCCGACCGAGGCATCCTGCAGGGCCTGGGATTTGATCATCGGCAGGACGAGCAGGATGGCGCAGCCATAGGCCAGGCCGCCGAGCCCCATCACGACCGACCAGATCTTCGCCTGCGACCAGACGCGGCGCGTTTCGCCCAGCCGCATCAGCTTGGCGAGCTCCGGCTGCGTCATGTTGACGAAGGCAAGGCTGATGATGCGCAGCGGCGCGAACAGCACGATCACCGCCGCCAGCGGCGCGTAGGCCGCGGGCCCGGCAATGCCGGCGACCAGCAGCGCCAGGCACTGGCCCTGGATGTTGGTGGTGGTCGCGCTGAAGGCCGACCAGCACAGCTGGCGCCAGAGTCTGGTGTAGCGCCGCCGCGTCGGCATGCGGAAGCTGATGCGAAGCGTGCGGCGCGCCAGCCGGACCAGGACGAGGATGCCGATCACATTGGCCGCCGCAAGGGCATAGAAGACGGTCTGCAGCGCGGCCCCGGCGAACCAGATCGCCAGCCCGGCGAACACGGTGCCGGCGATTGTGAAAGCCGCGTCGCTGACGGACACGATCACCTGCTGGCGGCGGGCGAAGAATGCCGTGCGCATATGGCTGCGCAGCGACCATGCGCCGACGAAGCAGCCGGCCGCAATGCCGCTCGGGTCGCCCAGGAGATGCATCAGAACGGCCGTGCCGACGGCCATCACCAATGCCACCACCAGCGCCGCCGTGCCAAAGGCCACGTCATGGGCGTCGACGCCGGCGCTGTTGGTGCTCTTGCCCATCCATATCGAGGCCGGAACCGCGGTGAGCGACCTGATGTAGGACAGGCCGACGCCGCCCATCACCATGGCGATGGCGAAAAGGCCGTAGCCTTGCGCCGACAGCATGTGCAGCAGCGCGATGTTGAGGGCAAAGTGAAAGCCGCTCTGCATCGCCTCGCCGCCGATCATCAGCACGAGACGCCGCACCAGATGGAGGGGGAACTTCACGGCCGTGTCTCCGCCTGGCGGGTGCTCGCCGTCCGGCCCGGCCTTGCGATGGCCGTCTTCAGCTTGTCGGCGGCGATCGCCGCGATCGCGGCGGCGGCGACCGGTTCGCTGAACATCGTCTCGTAGCGCTTGCGCCCGGCGGCGACGAAACCGCGCCAGGCCTCGGGGGCGAGCATGATCTCCTGCAATTTCGCGGCCAGCGCCGCTGCATCGCCCGGCGGAACATGCCAGCCGGTCTCGCCGTCGGCCACCACTTCGACCAGCCCGCCGATCGCCGACACCAGCGGCGGCCGGCCATAGGCCATCGCCTCGATGGCGACGCGGCCGAGCGATTCCGGACGCCGCGACGGCACGGTGACGATGTCGGCCCAGCGGTAATGCTCCGAAGGATCCGGGATGAAGGGCAAGGCGCTGACCTGTCCGGCCAGCCCCATGGCCTCGACCAGTTCGGCCAGGGCGCGCTCGCGCTCTACGCTTTCGAAGGCGCCGCCGACCAGCCGCACCTCGACCCTCGACTTGAGTTCGGCCGGCAGCGAGGCGATCGCTTCGAGGAGCACTTCCTGGCCCTTGATCCGGTTGATGCGGCCAAGCAGCAGCACCCGCAGCGGGCGCTTGCCGTCATAGGTCATCGCTTCCGCCGCCGCCGGACCGGCAACGCCGTTGTAGACGACGTAGGAGCGCGCGGATCTGGGCTCGCCGAACGTGTCGCGCGTCGCTTTCGAGTTGAAGATGAGATCGGCGTGGCTCCAGTGCATCAGGCCGACGAGGATGCGGCGCAGCACGCCTTCGGGAATTTCATGGATGTGCAGCAGCGCCTTGGCAGGCAGCAGGCGCGAGGCCAGCGCATAGTCGGCGACGATCGATGTGTTGACATAGACGAGGTCGCAATCTCGCAGGCGCCGCCATGCCCGCCACAGCGCCACCGGCAGCCGCGCCATCTCGATAGTCGCCAGCCGCAGCATCGCCTGGCGCCTGAGCACCCAGAGCGGCTCGAAGACGATGCGGCTGGCATGAGGCTCGAGGATTTCGACGATCGGTCCGCTGCGCGGCAAGACCACTTCGATGTCGGCTAATGGAAACGCGGCGCGCAGCGCCGCCACGCTCTCCGCGAAACTGCGGTCGGAACCGTAGAGTTCGTAGCCCTGATGGATGCAAGCAATCCGCATCTTCACATGCATCTTTCTGTCAGGGTGGTGAGACGATTCCGCCGCCTGACGCTATCGGCGGCCGGAAACTTCAAGCCAACACCCTTTTGGACTTCCCTCGTTGTCAGTGTGGTCATGAAACGGATGTTGAACCCGGATCACCACACCAATGCTGCACGCCCTCCGCCGATTCTGGCGCACAGAAGTCCATTTGCAAGGATCATGCCTAGCTAATATATCCATTTGCGGGTCAGCTAGCCCCGGCATCGCCTCGTTTCGATACACATACGTTGGGAAGGTTGACCGATAATGAAACAACCACGGCGGTTGGAACAAATATTTTACAACCCCGGTGCGACAATGGCCGGAATCGCGCCTGGCAGCGATATTGCAGGGTCGCGGTTTTAAGATGAGACAGCCTTCCTCAGCGGACCGAGCGGACTTGAAAGCGCCAGCAGCCATGAAATCGGAACAGCCTGCCATCCTGATCCTGGGAACGCGCGGCATCCCAGCCGCCCATGGCGGCTTCGAGACCTTCGCCGAGAAACTGGCGCTTTTTCTGGTCGTGCGCGGCTGGAAGGTCGGCGTCTACTGCCAGGAAGAGGTTGAGCGGGTCGACCAGAGGGTGCGCCTCGACAGCTGGCGCGGCATCGACCTCATCCACGTCCAGGTCGCCTCGAAAGGCCCGCGCGCCACGCTGGAATTCGATTGGCAATGCGTGCTTGACGCCGCACGCCGGCCCGGCGTCTGCCTGGTGCTCGGCTATAATGGCGCGGTCTTCCTGACCTGGCTCAGGCTGATGCGGCGCAAGGTCATCACCAACATGGACGGCATCGAGTGGCGCCGCCCCAAATGGGGGCGTGCCGCGCGCACCTGGTTCTGGCTCAACGAGTGGATCGGCGCCTGGGCCTCGCACCGCCTCGTCGCCGACCATCCCGTCATTGCCGATCACCTGGCGACACGCCGGCCGCGCAGCGCCATCGCCACCATCACCTATGGCGCCGACCCGGTGACTGCGGCGCCCGAGGCGCCGGTGCGCGCGCTCGGCCTCGAGCCTGGAAAATACCTGATCTCGATCGCGCGCATCGAGCCCGACAACAACATCCTGCCCATCGTCGAAGCCTTCTGCAGCCAGAAGCGCGGCGACATGAAGCTTGTGGTGCTGGGCACGCTGTCCGATGAGATCCCCTACCATGTCGCGGTGCGCAAGGCGGCGAACGGCTCGGTGGTTTTGCCCGGCGCCATCTACGACCAGGCGGCGGTGAAGGCGCTGCGCTATCATGCGCGCGCGTACATGCATGGCCACACGGTGGGCGGCACCAACCCGTCGCTGGTCGAGGCGCTGGCCGCCGGCAACATGGTGATCGCGCACGACAATCCCTACAACAGGTGGGTCGCGGGTGCGGCCGCCATCCATTTCACCGATACGCAGAGCTGCGCCGAGCGGATGCAGCAGGCGATGGAGGACGATGCGCTGGTCAAGGCCTGCGGCGAGGCCGCCAGAGCGCGCGCCCGCGAGGCCTTCCGCTGGGACGATGTGCTGCTGGCCTACGAGAATGAAGCCTACCGGCTTCTCGGCGTCACATCGGCAAGAACGGCCGTGATCGACCGTCCCTCGCCCGGCGCGGTATGACGGGCTGGTCGCGCCGGCGGCTTCTCGCCACCGCGCTGTCGACGGCGCTGGTGCCCGCCGCGCTGGCGCCGCTTTCCGCTCCATCACAAGCCGCCACCGGCGCATGGCGCTTCCGGCGCGGCGTCAACGCATGGCCCTGGTTTGCGCTGACACGCGAATTTCCCGCACCGCGCACCGACTATAACTGGCCGCCCTTCCAGTCGCAGCGCCCGGTGCCGACCCCAGACGACCTAGGTCGGCTCCGTGCCACCGGCCTTGATTTCATCCGCCTGCCCGTCGATCCCGGCCCGTTCCTGGCGGGAGACGCCGCCACGCGCGGCAAGCTGCTGGACATGCTGGACGCCGCCGTCAGCGCCACGCTCGCCGCCGGCCTCGGCATCATCGTCAACGCCCAGGCCAATGGCGCCACCCATTACTGGAATCCCGACCGCATGGTCTCCAGCACCGCCGCGCCCGAATTCGCGGCCTATCGCGGGCTGGTGGGCGAGCTGGCCGGCAGGCTGGCGCGGTTCACCCCGGGCATGGTGGCGCTGGAGCCGGTCAACGAGCCGGCTCAATCCTGCGATTCCAACGTCTGGTCGCAGGTCCAGGCATCCCTGCTGACGGCGGCCAGGGTGTCATCCCAAACCTTGCCGCTGGTCGTCACCGGCGGCTGCGGCTCGATGGTCAGCGGGCTCGCGGCACTCGATCCGGCGCCGCTGGCGGCCTTCGAGCCGATCCTGTTCACCTTCCACTTCTACGAGCCCTATCTGTTCAGCCACCAGGGCGCGCCCTGGATGCGCGAACCGGTCTATCGCGCGCTGAACAATGTGCCCTGGCCGGCCTCGGCCGGTTCGCTCGACGCGACTCTGGCCTCCGTCAGGGCGCGCATGGCTGGGGATACCGAAACCTCCGAAGCGGACAAACAGGCCGCCTATGCGGAGACCGAGCGCGTGCTGAAGGTCTATTTCGACGCCCGGCCGGACCGTTGGTTCATCGACAAATATCTGAGCCAGGCGCGCGCCTGGGCCGACAGAAACGGCATCGCCCCGGAGCGCGTCATCATGGGCGAATTCGGCGCGCTGCGCACCGACGCCCGCTACACCGCCGCCCCCAACGCCGACCGCGCCCGCTACATATCCGATGTCCGGCAGAGCGCCGAAGCGGCCGGCTTCCCCTGGGCCTTCTGGGACCTCTTCGACGGCATGGGCATGATGGACGACACCACGCGCGCGCTCGACCCTGCGATGGTCGAGGCGCTGGGGTTGAGGATGGCAGAATAGCGCCGACTGTCGCCCCTCAAAACACCATCTTCACCCCGACATTGGTGTCGATGCTGGCATTGTTGTTCAAGGCCGTGCCGTTGACGGCGCCGTAGAGCGAGACGCTGTCGGTCATCTTCCAGTTGCCGCCGAGACCAAAGCTGACGCCGAAGAGATTGGTGTCGCCTTCCGGCACGGTCGAGGCGATGCCGAGAAGGCTGACGTCGGTGCCCGAGCCCTGGACGCGCTGCAGGGCGACAACGCCGAGCGTGGTGAAGAGGCCCCAGCGCTCATTATCGAATTGAAGCTTGGCCAGCGCCCGCTCCTCCAGGAACCCGGTGTAGTGCGAGGACACCGTCATGTCGGCGCTGGAACCGGTTTCGCCGTATCCCTCGGCGTCGACGCCGAGATAGCGGACGCGCAGTTGCGGCGTCAGGCTGACGCCGGGTTGCAGGGCGACACGATAGCCAAGGGCGAGCTCAGGCGAGACGAAAGTCGAGCCATACTCGCCGATGGCCGTTTCCGTGGCGAGGCCGTTGGTGACCATGCGCTCGGAACGGTTCTTGGCATAGCCGCCAGTAACATTCCCCTCGACAAAGGCCGCACCGGGCGACCAGCTGCCATAGAGCCCTGCATAGTACCATTTGGACTTGAGCGAGGAATCGCCGTCGGTATCGGTGCGGCTGTCCGCAAGGCCGAAGAAGCCGCCGAGGCGCAACGTGTCCGAGAAGCGATGATCGCCGCCGAAGGCAGCGCCGACGAAATTCATCCTGGAGGCTGCACTGGCCGCGTCCTGCGAAGCGACGCTGCGCCCGGCCAGGACGCGCGACCAGACGATGTTGCCGGCGGCGTCGCCGACGGCGCCGTTCGAGAAGCCCGAGAAAGCGTTTTCCTGGCCTGAGCCGGTCAACGCCGCCGAGGTAAATGCCCGGTCGACGGTATTGTCGCCAGAATAGGCGAGTGCGCCACCGGAAGAACTGGCGACGGGCAAGGACGACGATGACAGCGAGAGGGCGTCGCTGGCGAGGCCCGAGAGCGAGCGGGTGATGTCGAGCGCGCCGCGCGCGCCGGCCTGCACCGCGGAACCATCAGCGACGATGATCTGGTTTCCCTTAACGACATAGGCGCTGCCGGCGGTGACGATCGTGTTGTCCGCGGCATCGTAATTGGCGACGTCGAGGATCCAGCTGCCATGGCCGAAGCGGGTGGTGTTGCCGGTGGTGCCGGCATAGTCGATGACACCATCGAACCGCGCGCCCTTGTCCAGGCCAAGGCTGTTGCCGTCCTTGTTCAGCAGGACCGCGGCAGTGCCGCCGGAGATCAGGCCCGTATTGGTCAGAGTGAGGACGCTGTCGGCGTAGATGCCGTATTGCCTGCCGGCGATGGTGCCTGAATTGTCGATCGTCGTCGTTGCGACCTGCGAAGAGACGCCGCTGACCGAGCCGCTGATCGTGCCGCTATTGGTCAACGCCAGAGCAGCGTCGGCCGCCGTGCCTTGCGCAGAGACGCCAGCGCCAATCCTGCCGGCAATTTCTCCCGAATTGTCGATCGTGGTCCTGGCATTCAGCGAAAGGACGCCGTAGTAGCCGAGAATCCAGCCGCTGTTGGTCAACGCCAGGGAGGCGTTGGCGGCGGTGTTCTGCGCGTAGACGCCTTGGCCGTTGTCGCCGTCGATGAAGCCCGAATTGCCGATCGTCGTCGTGGCGACCTGCGAATTGACGCCAAACCGGCCGGTGATCTTGCCGCTGTTGGTCAATGCCAGAAACGCATTGGTGGCCGTGCTGTCGGCATAGATGCCATACCCGGCGAGGTACTTGCCTGCGATCGTCCCGGAATTGTCGATCGTTGTCGTGGTGACCTGCGAATGGACGCCGTAAATGCCGCCGATCGTGCCACTGTTGGTCAGCGCGAGCGATGCATCGGCGAGAGTGCCGAACGCGAAGACGCCAGCGCCGCCCTTGGGCACAACGTCGATGATCCCCGAATTGTCGATCTTTGTCGTGGCTACTCGCGAAGAGACGCCTCCGCGGCCGGTGATGGTGCCGCGGTTGACCAACGCCAGAGACGTGCCGGCGGCCGTATCCTCGGCATAGACGGCAGCGCCGTTCAGCCCGGTGATGGTTCCCGAATTGTCGATCGTCGTCGTGGCGAGCAGCGAATCGACACCGTACTCGCCAGTGATCCTGCCGCCGCTGCGGTTGGTCAACGTCAGAGACGCGTTGGCGGCCGGGCCGTTCGCGTAGACGCCAGCGCCCCCCGTACCGGTGATGCTTCCCGAATTGTCGATCGTCGTCGTGACGACCTGCGAGGAGACGCCGAACGTGGCGTTGATCCGGCCGCTGTTGGTCAACGCCAGGGACGCGTTGGCGTCGGTGCTGTCGGCAACGATGCCCGTGCCATAGACGCCGAAATTGTCGATGTTGCCCGAATTGGTGATCTTCGTGGTGACGCCATGGGCCGCGACACCATCCCAATCGCCCGAATTGCCGACGGACTTGATCCAGCCTGAATTATCGAGGGTCAGATCTCCATCGGTTGAAATGGCCGCCGAAGAGCCAGAAATCGTACCGGAATTGACAATAGTCGCACTGACGGTGCTGAGACTATTGGAGGCCGTATAGACTCCTATGTCGCCGCCGATCGTGCCGGTGTTGGTCAAGCTGAAAGAGCCGACGGAAACGTTTTTTACGTAGACCTCCGCGTGGATGCCATAGCCGCTGTCGCTCCAGATGAGCCCCGAATTGGTGATCACGGTGGTGCCACCCCAAGCCCTGACAGCCGTGCTGTTGGTCGATGGGTCGGTATCCGTGACGATGTCGCCCGAATTGTCGAGGGTCAGGTCGCCGATGGCCCTGAGCGCGAAGTAGCCACCCGAAATCGTGCCGGAATTGGTCGCCTTCACCGTGTAGCCGTCGATGCCGAATGACTGCCCCGCCATGACCCCGGTGTTCGTCAGGTCAAGGTAGTGGTCCCCATCGAGGGCGTAGATGCCTTCGATCCTGCCATCGTTGACGATCGTGGTGAGGCCACTGGGGCCTACATTTATGGCTCCTCTCGATCCAAAGATGGTGGCGCCCAAGCGATTGGTCAGGGTCAGCGTTCCTTGCAACCTGATTGCCGAGAAGGAGCTGCTGATCGAGCCGGCATTGTCGATCGTGGTGGTGTCGGTGCTCGCCGTATCCCCAACGCCGCCTATCATGCCCGTATTGGTGTTGGTCAGGTCGACAACGCCGCTCGTGGTGACGAAGCAGATCGCCGTCGCATTGGTGTAGGCCTGGTTGYCGAGGGACAACTGAGGGCAGCTGGCTCGCGCCACCGCTGGCGCTGCGAGGATTGCGAGGGTCGATGCGGAGGCGAGGAGAAACGGCTTCATCTGCACGGGTCGGGTCTCGTAGGCTGGGTCCAAATTGCCCCACCCTTGCCACGAATCTCCTGCGTAATCTTCTCGTTCCAGGCAACCGCACGCGACTTTTTTTGGGAGCAGTTTTGCGACTAAGTGCCTGGAATCCATGCCGCTACGAAGATCGAATGGGGTAACGGTCCAACCGGCGTGTTGCGCGCTGGCCGGCGTGTATCCGATCTCCCCCCTCGTGGGGGAGATGTCCGGCAGGACAGACGGGGGGCGCCTTAGAGCGCTACCTTCGCACCCCTTGTGCGCCCGGTCTCACCACCGCCCGCGCCGGCCGGTACAGCACCAGCGCGATCACCACGAATTTGGTCATCAGCGTCGTCTTCGACGCCAGGCTTTCGGAGGTGTTGAGCAGGATCAGCCAGCCCAGCATCGTCAGCCAGATGCCGGGATGGCAGCGGCGCGCCACTTCGTGCATGAACAGCGTGAAGCCGACAAACAGCAGCAAGGTGAAGAAGGCGCCTTGATAGAGGATCAGGCGGATGATCGGGTTCTCGATGCCTTGCTCGAGGCCGCTGATGCGGCGCAGGCTTTCGATGAGATCGATATCGGGCCCCATGATCAGGTCGCGCAGTTCGAAATGCTGGAAGAGCTCGAACATCTCGACGCGGGCATTGGCGCTGCCGGAGTCCGACACGAAGCGCTCCAGCAGCGCATCGAAAAAGCCGTAGGACGCCGCGATCGCGATGACCACCGGCACCAGCGCGGCAAGGATGAGGCCGAGTGCCGCGCCAAGCAGGTTGACGCGCCCCGTGCGCAAACCGCGCATCCCCTGGATGAGCAGGTAGCAACCGCCGAGCACGATCGTCAGCACCATCGCCGAGCGGCCGCCGAAGGCAACGAGTGCCGCGAATTGCAGGCCGATCAGTCCGAGCCGCATTGGCATGGACAGCGATCTCGAACCGGAGAGCAGCGCCAGCACATAGACCGAGGTGACCGTGGCATTGGACAGCGGATGCCCCTGAAGCGCAGTCGAGCGCAGGTCGGCCATGAACACTTCGCCGTCGAGGCGATAGGGAAAGATCAGCGTCTTGCTGGCGAACTCGAACAGAGCGAGCAGTGCGTTCACGGTCATGATGGCGTGAACGACGGTCTGCATCCGGGCGAATGTCTTGTCGTCGCCCTCGGCCAGCATCATCACCAGCAGGGCCGGCGCCACGAAAGTGTCGATCATGCCGGCCATGCCGGGGCGTTGGCGCAAGATGACGACGATCAGGAGCACGATCGACATGACCGCCATCAGCGCGCTGGCCGGGCGCCGATCGGCGACGGCAACCATATAGCCGACCGGATTGCCGAAGGTGCAGGCGCGCCAGGCAAACACCAGCACGAGCAGATAGGTCGACGGATGGATCTTGGTCGCCGGATTGCCGGTCAGGCCGTCGTAATTGTAGCCCACCAGCCACAGCATGCCGCCAGAGATGCTGAACAGCAGTGCCACCGTTGCGACCAGGCCGAAGCTGGTCAGCCAGTCGACGGAGCTGCCGGGGCGGGCTGCAACTTGACCCGAACCGGCCCAGCCGGCTGCCGGGTTGGTGACCCGGACGGCAGCCATGTCAGGCCGCCTCGTCGACCAGCAAGGCGCCGGTCGGCAACCGCCCCATGACGGAAATGGCCTGCGAGGCCGCCGTGACGTCGCGCATCGGCGTCGAGTTCAGCGTCGCGACCATGACGATCTCGTCGACCATGGCGACCAGCGGCGAGGCGTTGAGATTGTCGGCCAGCGCGCCGCCGTCGATGACGACAAGGTCGAAATTGCGGCCCGCCTGGGCCAGCATGTGCTGCGTGAAATAGACGCCCTGCGCCTCGGAGAAGACGGCCGTTTGCCGGCCCCTGCCCAGCACCGCGACATTGCTGCCGGCCGTGCGCTGGCTCACCGCCTCGAAGGCATATTCGCCGCGCAGCACGTCGAGGAGACCGGGTTGCGGCTCCTTCTTGCCGCCGCTGGCGTTGTTGGTGTCGATGAACAGGACGCGGCTGCCCCTGGCGGCCGCGGCATTGGCGAGCAGCCGCGCCACCCTGCCCCGATGCGCGGCATCTTCCGGCGGCGACGTCAGCAGGACGGATGGCACCAGCGGCCAGTTCGGCGGACGCCGGCTGGACGCGAACAGGCGCCTCAGCGCCAGGCCCGCGACGGCATCTGTCTTCTGCCCGGCTGCGGCGCTACCGCCGAAAGGCCACCAGCGGCGACGGGATGATTTTGCCGGCAGCACGCCGAACACCGGCGCGTCGATGGCCGATTGCATCTGCGCGCTGGAAAGCACGGTCGGCGAGGAATATTCCAAGATCAGCGCGAGCGCGGTGCCTAGCCCCAGCCCGCCGAAGAGGGCGCCGAAAAGCAGCAGCGGCAAAGGCGGCCAGCTCTTCTTCAGGGCGGGCATGGCGTTGGAGATGATGCGCGCATTGGTGCTGTCGACATTGATCTGCTCGCGCGTTTCCTGCGCCCGCTGCAGATAGGTGGCGTAGACGGAGCGCACCGCCTCGAGATCGCGCTGCAATTCGCGCAGCTTGACCGAAGCCTGATCGGTGTCGAGCGACTTGCTCTTCATGCCGGCGACCTTGGCCTCCAGCGCCTGCTGGTTGGCCAGCGCCCGTTCATAGTCGGTTTCGGCGGCGGCGCCGATGCGGCCGAGCTCGCGTGCGATGAGGGCGCGCGTGTCGCGCAGCTGCTGCTGGGCGGCGATCATAGAGGGGTGGCGCGGTCCGAGTTCGGTGCCAAGCTGCGAGACCTGGTCGACAAGCGTCGCCTCCTGTGCCCGCAGGCTCGAAATCACCGACGAGCGCATGGCTTCCGAGGTTGCGTCCGGCGCGCCGCCGGAGCGGCGCAGCTGGTCGACCTGTGCCTTCAGCGCCGCGGTGCGGCTCTGCGCAGCCGAAAGCTGCGTGTTGATCTCGGTCAGTTCCTGGTCGCTGACCAGATTGCCCGCCGCCATCACCATGTTGTGGGCGGATTTGTAAGCCTCGACGGCGTTTTCGGCCTGCTGCACGCGCTTGCGCTGTTCGTCCAGCCGCGCGGTGATGGAATCGGAAGCATCCGTGGCCATCTTCGCGCGCGCGCTCGCCTGGTCGGCCAGGTAGGCCTGCGCGATGGCATTGGCGAGCTTCGCCGCCTTGTCTGCGCTCTTGGCGTTGACGATCACGTCGAGCACCAGCACCTTGTCGGCCCGCTTCACCGCCAGCCGCCGGCGCAGCGCATCGAGCGTCTTGCCCGTCCTGTCGGTATCGGCCGACCCCGAGCCCAGCACGCCGCCAAGCAAACGGCTCAACAAACCGCCCTGCCCGTTGAATTCCGGATCCTCGGTCAGCTTGGTCGCCTCGATGGCCTTGAGCAGCACGCCCGTCGACTGAACGACACTGACCTGGCTTTCCACCATGGTGATGCCGCCATCGGGCGGAACGCGGCTCGGATTGACGTCGTTGGTGACCACCTGCAGGTCTTGCGGATCGATGAGGATTTCCGACACGGAACTGTAAAGCGCCGGCGTGAGCAACCCATAGGCCAGCGCCCCGAGAGTCAGCAGCGCGGCGGTCAACAAGATCAGGAAACGGCGGCGCACCAATATGCGCTTCAGGTCACCCAGTTCGACGGTCGAGGATGCATAGGACGCCGTCGGCACGGGCTCCGGGGCAGCATATTGCATGGCCTCGGGAGCATATTGTTGCGGCAACGAGAGCAGGGATGATTGCAAAGGTCGCTCCGACAACACTCCATGTGCCCCAAAAGATTAGATTGCGGCCTAAGCCTAGCTATTCCTTCAACTGTTAAAACACTGTTAATTATGTTGAGAGCTCTTCTGATTTTTGGCAGGGCGTTTACGCATTTTTGGCATGGAGTTTGCGTAATATTAGCACAGGCGCTGATACGGGCGCGAGCGAGCAGGAGACGAATGGAAATGGGGCAGCACTTAAGTCAAGCCCAACCGTGCCGCCGTCTCCCCTGCCCTGAAATCGAACACCGGCCACATACAAGACATCACAACGCCAAGGGTGCGACATGCAAGTGAGCCTGCGCCTGGACAGCGAATGCGTCCGTGCTTTTCACCTGCTGCTGCTGCAGCGCCTGGCGGCACTGGCGCAGGTCGAGGTGTCCGTCGACGCCAGGCCGGCTGGAAGCGGCATTCCAGGCAGCGTCGCGGCATTGTTCCAGCTTGAAACGGTCCTCCACGGCCTGCCGGCGGACGGGCTGGCCAAGCGCCTGCCGCCGTCGGCGCTGGCGCCCTACCACACGCAGCCGCCCGCCTCCCCCGATCTGGTGCTCGACCTCTGCGGCGACGTGAGCCTGGAAGGAACGCGCGTCTGGCGCATCACCTATGACGGCGCCGCCGGCGAAGCGGCGCTGCTGGCGCTGATCCTCGACGGCCGCACGCCGATTGCCCGTATCGAGGAGAATGGCGCCACCGTCGCCGAGGGACGCCTGGGCACCGAATATGGCGGCATCGCGCTTTCTTCCTTCCAGGACATGCTGGCGCGCACGGCAAGCCTGATCCTCGCGGCCATGAATGGCACCGCGCGGGCCGTGCCCGTGCTGCCCGAACCGGCGCAGGTCGGTGCCTCGCCGCGGATACCCTCGACCACCAAGCTTGGCATCCGGGCGGGCAAGGCGCTGGCGCGGCGCATCGTCCAGAAGATCTACCACCTCTGCTACAACGCCCCGCACTGGAAGGTCGGCTGGCGCCAGACCAATGGCCGCGACCTCTACGACCTGCGCGCCCATCCGGCATCCGGCTGGCAGGTGTTGCCCGACGATGGCAGCCGCTTCTACGCCGATCCGTTCCCGATCCTCCACCAGGGACAGGTCACCCTGTTCGTCGAGGACTATATCCACCGTCTGGGGCGGGCCATCATCTCCGCCGTGCCCTTCGGCCCGACCGGACCGATCGGCCGTCCGGAGCCGGTGCTCGACCTGCCCTACCATCTCTCATACCCCTTCGTCTTCGAACGCGACGGCGAGGTCTGGATGGTGCCGGAAAGCTGCGCCAACCGCACCGTCGATCTCTACCGCGCCACCGCCTTCCCCGGCGGATGGGTCAAGGAAGCGACGCTCCTGTCCGACGTCGTCGCCAGCGACGCCACCCTGGTCGAGCACGGCGGGCGCTGGTGGCTGTTCGCCACCGTCCGCGACGGCGGCGGCGCCTTCTCCGATGCGCTGCATCTGTGGTCGGCACCCGACTTCCGCGGACCCTGGACGCAGCATCCCAAAAATCCCGTGCTGGTCGACATCGCCTCGGCGCGGCCGGCAGGCCGCATGGTCAGGCGCGGCAACGACCTGCTGCGCCCGGTGCAGGATTGCCGCAGGAGCTATGGCGCGGCCCTTGGCATCGCACGCGTCGCTCACCTTGATTTGAACGGCATGGAGCAGGTCGTCGAGACGATCTTAACTCCTGGCGCGCTATGGAGTGGGCGCAAGCTGCACACGCTCAACGAGGCGGGCGGACTGGAATTCATCGATGGCTCGGCGATCGCGCCGCGCTGGAAACAACAGGCCCGGCGTTAAGGTAAACAAGTGTTACTACCGGCCACGCGTGTGGGTTGCTTGAGGTTGATTAAGGGCTGGAAGATATTTTCCACCACAGATTGTGGAGTGAATCAATGACCAGCAGAAAGGGCAGCGACATGACCCCCGCTGAGGTTGCCCCGGGCGAAGTCGACGTGGCGATCATTGGCGCCGGAATGGCTGGCACCACCCTGGCAACGGTGTTGGGAAACGCCGGCCGCAAGGTGGCGCTGATCGACCCGCACCGCGTCCATCACGACGAGTTCCGGGCCGAGAAGATCGGCGCGAACCAGATGCAACTGTTCGAGAAGCTCGGTCTCGACAAGATGGTCATGCCTCTCGTCACCCCGTTTACCGACGTCGATGTCTTCCGCCTCGGTCAATTCTTCGCGCGTGAAAAAAAGTGGGAATACGCATTTTCCTACGGCGCGCTGATCAATGGCCTGCGCGATGCCTTGCCGTCGCAGGTACCGCTGACGGTCGGCAAGGTAACCGAGGTCTCGACCGGACCGGACCGGCAACGTGTCGTGCTGGCCGACGGCACCGTCATCAATGCCCGCCTGCTGGTGGTGGCCACCGGCTACAGCGAATTGGTGCGGCGCGCCATCGGCGTCGAGCGCATCGAACTGTCGAAGGCGCATTCGCTGTCCATGGGCTTCGACCTCGCCATTGCGCCGCGTGACTGCGCCTTTCGGGCCGTCACCTGCTACGGCAAACGGGCCTCGGACCGCATCGCCTATCTCACCGTCTTTCCCATCGGCGACAGGATGCGGGCGAACATGTTCGTCTATCGCACCGTCGCCGAACAGTGGACGCGGGATTTCCGCGCCGATCCGCAAAAGATGCTTTGCGAACTGATGCCCGAAATATCAGCGCAGTGCGGCAATTTCGAAGTGGCGAGTCCCGTCGAGGTCAGGCAGGTCAATCTGACCACGACGCAAGGCCATCGTCGCGACGGGGTCGTCTTCATCGGCGATGCATTCGTGACGACATGCCCGACTCCGGGCGTCGGCATCGGACGGGTCATGATCGATGTCGATCAGCTCCATTCGGTCCACATCCCGCGCTGGCTGGCAACGCCAGGCATGGCGGCTGACAAGATCGGCGCTTTCTACGACGACCCGGTCAAGGTGGCCTCGGATGCGGAAGGCATGCGCGTCAGCGTCTACGCCAAGCAGATCACCACCGAAACCGGACTGGAATGGCGCGTGCGGCGCCTGCGCAACAACACGGCGCGCCAGCTGATGATCATCGGCCGCAAGATGCGCCATCTGGGACCGCGGCGGCAGCCCGGTATGGCCTGAGGGTCCTCCCACTCTCTCCCGCCATCGAAGGCAGAGGCGTGTTCCCTTCTCCTTCCACAGAGGAGAAGGGACGCGCGCCAGCCTTGGGGTTGGGAGAGCATCTGGCATCCTCTGGGATTAGCCGGCGCACCTACGATTGAAAACCGTTCCGTCGCGATCCTTCACACCCCCTCTGTCCCGCCAGCCTTAAGGCCTTTTACACCTTGACGTGGCGGCACCTGCCGCAGAAATGAGGACACCCCCAACTGCAGCCCCGCCTTCCGAGGCCGCCGGCGATGTCGACATCGACATGGTTCATGCTTTCAAGCGTGATGGCGGCTATTGCGGGTTTGCGGAATGCGGGCCGCTGCCTGGCGAGCCAACGGATTCCCGCATCAAAACCTTGCAAGGCTCGAGCCGCGCGGTCGGCGGCCCCTCCTCGCCTTCAATCCTGGCAAACAGTGCTTCCATGGCGTGGCCGGCGATCTGGCGCACCGGCTGCACCACGGCGGCGATGGCCGGCCATGTCACCTGCATCCATTCGGCGTCGTCGAAGCCGACCAGCGAAATGTCGTTGGGGCAGTGCCAGCCACGCCGCCGGAACTCCGACAGCGCCACCAGCGTGCCCTTGAGGAACAGCGAATAGACGGCCGTCGGGCGCTCGCCTTTTGCAAAATAGTCGCGCAGCTGTGCCCTGAGCGGCTCGACATCGCTTTCGGCCAGCACGACATCGATGCGCACATCCGGCGCCAGTTGCAGTGCGGTGGTGCGAAACCCGTCGAGGCGGGCGCGCACCGTCGCCGCCTGCTCGCCAAGGCCGACGACAAGGATGTGACGATGGCCCTTGCCGATCAGTTCGCGCGCCACTTCGGCGCTGGCGGCGGCACTGTCGGCCGACACCGTGTCGAAGGCGTCGTCGGAGAGCACGCGGTCGATCAGCACGCCGGTCATGCCATTGACCTTCATGAAGGCGGCCGCCGGGCCATGCTCGTTGCGCACCGGCGCCAGCACCACGCCGGCCACGCGCCAATCATGCATGCGGGCGAGGATTTCGGTCTCGCGCGTTTCGGATTCGCGGCTCGACGCCGCCACCAGCGTATAGCCGCGCTGTTCGGCGAGGCTCTCGAGCTGGGTGACCATCTGGCCGAAGAACTCGCTTTCGAATTCCGGCATGATGGCGCCGATGATGCGGCGCTTGGCCCGGCGCATGTCGGAGGCCAGCGGATCGACTCGATAGCCCAGTTGTTCGATGGCGTCGAAGACGCGCTGCGCATTCTCGGGCTTGACCGTGGCGACGCCGGCCATGACCTTGGAGACGGTGGCGGCCGACACGCCCGCGCGGCTTGCCACATCGTGGATCGACGCACGCCGCTGCTGGTCCCGCCTATGCGCCATTGCTCCTCCTCCCGAGGCGCGGACAGAGGTATTTTCTGCCCGCCGGAGAAACGAGTAAATCGATTTTTCGCAGTTGTAAATCGGTTCATCGGCGGTATTTTAGCCACCGATCCCATGTCGCCCGAAACGCACGGCGTTTTGGGACAACGGCTTGGGTAAAGCAAAAATGCGCGACAGCATCGCGCCGGGAGGAATCGTCGTGCCAAACAAGGATTTGCCGCTGGTGATCAGCGCGCCGGAACCGCGCTCGCTGGAACTGATCTTCACGCCGCCGCAGCTGGCGCGTTTCAAGGCGAAATACCGCGTCGTCGAGACCACGGCCGATGGCGTCGCCGAACTGCCGGCCGATGTGGTGGCGCAGGCCCGCTATATCGTCGGCCAGCCGCCGCTTTCGTCCGAGACGCTGGGTCGGATGACTGCGCTGCGTTGCGTCTTCAATGTCGAGACCAACCTCCTCAACAACATGCCTTACGAGACGCTGTTCGCGCGCGGGATTCATGTCGTCACCACCGGACTGGTCTTCGCCGAGCCGGTGGCCGAGCTTGGCCTTGCCATGGCGCTGAACCTTGCGCGCGGCATCGTCGATGCCGATCTCGCCTTCCGCAAGGGCGAAGAGCTGTGGGGCGGCGACGGCAACCAGACGGCGCGGCTCCTGTCCGGCGCCGATGTCGGCATCATCGGCTTCGGCGATCTCGGCCGCGCGCTGAACCGGCTGCTGACGGGTTTCCGCGTCAGCACCAAGGTGTTCGATCCCTGGCTGCCGCCGTCGATCCTGATCGACAATGGCGTCGAGCCGGCATCGCTTGACGACGTGCTGACATCGAGCGACTTCGTTTTCGTCGTCGCCTCGGTGACCTCCGAGAACCAGGGTTTTCTCGGCGCGGATGCCTTCGCCTCGATGCGCAGGGGCGCCGCCTTCATCCTGCTCAGCCGCGCCGGCGTGGTCGATTTCCCGGCCTTGATGGCGGCGGTGAAGAGCGGCCACATCGTCGCCGCCAGCGATGTCTTTCCAGAGGAGCCGTTGTCACAGGATCATCCCGTGCGTGCCCTGCCCGGCTTCCTGCGCTCGGCCCACCGCGCCGGCGCGCTCGACATTGCCTTCAAGCGCATGGGCGACATGGTGCTGGAAGACATGGACCTGATCGACCGCGGCCTGCCGCCGCTGCGCTCCAAGCGGGCGGAACGCGAGACGGTGTCGAGGATGCGTTCCAAGCCGGTGGACAGGAACTGAGGGGAGGCCCGCGGGTTTCTTGTTGTGATGGAACGATCGTCCGGCTGACAGGTTTTGCAATAGGTCGGGCGGTGGGACGCCTGGCCTACTCCAGAAGGCCCGTCACGATTCGCGTCGGTGGCGGGCCTTTTCGTTTGCGGCGCTCTCCAGGGCGTGCGGAACCTTCCCAACAAAGCGACGTTGGTCCTTGCCGGTCAGGCAGACAATTCGCAAAAAAGGAACATTCCATGGGAAGCACCAGTGACAAGGCCTCGGGTCTCGCCAATCAGGCCGTAGGCAAGGCCAAGGAAGGCGTCGGCAAGGCCGTCGGCAATGACCGCCTGCGCGCCGAAGGCGCGGCGCAGGAAGCCAAGGGCAAGGTCCAGAAGGCCGTCGGCGACGCCAAGTCCGCCGTCAAGGACGCGACCAACAAGACAGCGGCCGCGATCAACAAGAACCTCTGAACATTCCTCGCTTCAAAAGACAGGTGAAGGCCGCCGTCGAACCGGCGGCCTTCTTCATTCGCGGATTTGAAATCGGCAGGGAACACATCGCCTTCCCAGAGATTGAGGAACCAGCGCAGCCCGCGCATTGACCCCAGGGATTTTCAGTCATGGCGAAGCAAGCATCCAAATTGGCCGGGACGGCCGCGACCATCCACGATCAGAAACTGCAACGCGGCGAAGGGGGCGAACTGCACCAGACCGCGTCCGGTTCGACCAAACTGCTGACCACCGCACAGGGCGGCCCTGTGTCCGACGACCAGAACTCGTTGAAGATCGGTGCCCGTGGGCCAACCGTGCTCGAGGACTTCCACTTCCGCGAAAAGATCTTCCATTTCGATCACGAGCGCATTCCCGAGCGCGTCGTCCATGCGCGCGGCTATGGCGCGCACGGCTATTTCGAAACCTATAAATCGCTGGCCAAATACACCCGCGCCGACATCTTCCAGCGCGCCGGCGAAAAGACACCGGCTTTCGTGCGCTTCTCCACCGTTGCCGGCAACAAGGGCTCCGCCGATCTTGCCCGCGACGTGCGCGGCTTCGCCGTCAAGCTTTACACGCAGGAAGGCAATTGGGACATTGTCGGCAACAACATGCCGGTGTTCTTCATCCAGGATGCGATCAAGTTTCCCGACCTGATCCATGCCGCGAAGGCCGAGCCGAACAGCGACTTCCCGCAGGCGCAGACCGCGCACGACAATTTCTGGGATTTCATCTCGCTCACGCCGGAAAGCATGCACATGATCATGTGGGCGATGTCCGACCGCGCCATCCCGCGCTCGCTGCGTTTCATGGAGGGTTTTGGCGTCCACACCTTCCGGCTGCTCAACGCCAAGGATGAATCGACCTTCGTCAAATTCCTCTGGAAGCCCAAGCTCGGCCTCCAGTCGGTCGCCTGGAACGAGGCGGTCAAGATCAACGGCGCTGACCCCGACTTCCATCGCCGCGACCTCTGGGACGCGATCCACGCCGGGAATTTTCCCGAATGGGAACTGCAGCTGCAGCTCTTCGACCAGGCGTTCGCCGACAGCTTCGACTTCGACATCCTCGACCCGACCAAACTCATCCCCGAGGAGGTGCTGCCGCCGATCGCGGTCGGCCGGCTGGTCCTCGATCGCATGCCCGACAATTTCTTCGCAGAGACCGAGCAGGTGGCGTTCATGACTCAGAACGTGCCGCCCGGCGTCGACTTCTCCAACGACCCGCTGCTGCAGGGCCGCAATTTTTCCTATCTCGACACGCAGATCAAACGGCTGGGCAGCACCAACTTCACCCACATCCCGATCAACGCGCCGAAATGCCCCTTCCACACTTTCCAGCAGGACGGGCACATGGCGATGCGCAATCCGGCCGGCCGGGCCAACTACCAGCCCAATTCATGGAATGAAGGCCCGCGCGAATCCCCGCAAAAGGGTTTTCGCTCCTTTGCCGAAGCCGAAGCCGGGCCGAAGGCCCGCCTGCGACCGGAAAGCTTTGCCGATCACTACAGCCAGGCACGCCAATTCTACATCAGCCAGCACCCTGTGGAGCAAGGCCACATCGCCTCGGCGCTGACCTTCGAATTGAGCAAGGTGCAAACACCTGTTATTCGCGAGCGTATCGTTTCCCACCTTCTCAACATCGATGATGCGTTGGCTCGCAAGGTGGCCGACGCGCTTGGCTTGAAGGCGATGCCGAAGCCCGCCGATGCGGCGGTGCCCACGCGCCGCGATCTCCCGGCGTCGGACGCGCTCAGCATCCTCAAGAACGGCCCCGGCCGCTTCGAGGGCCGCAAGCTCGGCATCCTGGTGACCGACGGCACCGACGCCGCTTTGCTGAATACGCTGAAGCAGGCGCTGACCAAGGCCGGCGCCAAGTTCGAAATCATCGCGCCGAAGGTCAGCGGCGCCAAGGCGAGCGACGGCAGCTGGATCGACGGACAGCAGATGATATCAGGCGCGCCGTCGGTGCTCTACGACGCCATTGCGCTGTTGCCGGCAAAGCCTGCAATGGCCGACCTCTTGAAGGAATCGACCGCCCGCGACTTCGTCGCCGATGCCTTTGCGCACTGCAAATTCATCGGCTTCGTCGAGGCGGCGGCCCCGCTGCTTGACAAGGCCGGCGTTGCCGAGGACGAGGCGGTGATCCCGCTTGCATCCGCTGGGGATGTCGCGGGCTTCATCACCAGGCTCGGCGACCTGCGCCTCTGGGCACGCGAGCCGAAGGTGAAGCTGGGCTGAGCGACGGACTGAACCTGGCTGCGACCGCGCCTCCGTAGCGTAGGCGCAGCCGGATCCAGCCGCGCGTGCAGCCGATCAGCAACCTGGCGAGTGAGTGTCAGGCGGCACGGCCGAACTCGTTCTCGACGATATCGAGCAGCAGGCCATTGTTGTCGGCGCCGACAGGCGCTCTCGACCGCCAATCGCAGGCTGAGCGGTCGAATTCGATCGGTGCCGCATAGAACTGGGCGAAGCCAAGCACCAGCCGTTCGGCGTCCGCAATCGACAGGTCGCAATGGCGTGCGGCCAGTCCATCGGCCAGAACCGGAACGTTGACGATTCCAAAATCGTAGATGGTCTTGATAAGCGTGCGATTCAGGTCGTCACGCAATTCGATCGGGTAGTTGTGCATGGCAAACTCCTGTCCAATGGACTGGGTTTTCCCTCACTTTCACCATGCGCCCCGCCATTCGTTAACGCAAGACAATTGTCAAGAAATTGTTAATAAAATCAATTAGTTAGTATGTTTAGTCGGTGACGTAACCCAAGCACTTTGAGCCGATGATGCAACAAATGTGTTTGACTATCTCGGAACCAAACGGGCCATTGGCAGATTGTGAGGCACATAAGTCACTTACTCATTCGGCTCACCGGCCGCATCGCCGGAAGAAGGGACCTTCGCAATGGCTGACAATCTCGAGCGTCCTGAACGCCTGCAGGTCATGCTGAACGAGGAAGAATTCGCGGCCCTCGACACATGGCGTTTCGACAAGCGCATGCCGAGCCGCGCGGCCGCCGTGCGTGAACTGCTGCGTCGTGGCCTGGCCGCCGAGGGCTTTCTGCATGCCAACATCGGCACGCGTTCGGGCGATTTCGGCCTTCTGAATGGCGAACAGGAAGCCCGCAAGACGAAGCCTTCGGATGCGTGAGGAGCACGCCTCGGCTGGCGCGAAGCGATCCTTCGCCGGCCGGGCATGCTGCTGATCCACTACAACAGCCGACAGGCGTGCACGCCGGCCTGGACGTGGCGCCAGGTGATCTGCGCGAATGGCACACATTGCCGGCTTGGTGCACCAACTGCTCGCATCACGCCGAGCCAGCCGGACTGATCCGGCGATACGGCAAGGGAGCGCTGTTCAGCAGCGTTGAGCGGGCGCTTCTTTGCACGAGTTGCAAACAAGGGCGGCCCGGTACGTCTGGAGATCCATAAGCTGCCGAGAAATTGAGTGTTTAAGGCAGACTTGATGGAACATTAGCTCTTCCTAAAGATTGATGCGAGCGACAGGTGGTGCCCTCCATCTCCTGCCGAAGATCGGGCCTCCGATCGGCCCGCGCTTTTTCTCCGCCAGAGGGGCGCGGGCTTCAATTCTGCAAGGGGTAGAGATGGCCGCCACAAGCTATGTCGTCAGCGTCTTCGACAAGCAGCATTGGCGCACCATCCTGACGACTGGGGACAAGGGAGAGGCCGAGGCGCTAGAGCAGGCGATGAGCCAAGATAGCGTAAGGTGCGTGTCGAAGAGATCACGCCGAAGGCGAAGAAGCGCTCTAGATGTAGTCAGGTTTCGACCGCCTGAAAATCCGATATCGGTGGCGAAATCACCGTTTTCTCATGTGGCGTTCAAACATCGCCAGCTTATGTTCGTAGCCAATGCGCACCTTTGCCTTGCAGCCATCGCATTTGAAACTGCCGATGGTCCTCACCCACGAACCCATTTTCACCGTTGGGTGAGCACAGGCCGGACATTGAAACTCTATCGCCACATCGCGCAGTTCATTTGATAGGGGCATCTGCATCTCTCTCGGATTGACGAACCCGTCGCCCCATTCACGGCAGCGACGGGGCCCCTAGGGATTGCGGGACTTGCTGGAGCGTTGGAACCCCTGCCGCTCTAGCAACCTGCACTGACGTCTAATGTTCCCTCATATATTGCGTCAGACCTTTGCCTATCACGCCCAAGACTTTAGTCCGTCGGTTTTGGCAGCTACCCCACGCGCTCATATTGCTCATTGCGCTTCGCACACGCCCAAGTCGTGCCTTCCGAGAAAGTCATCTTCTAGAGCGAAGTCCGACATTGAAACCACCTTCAATGGCATCAAAGACCGGCTTGGAATGATACCGAAATTTGCCCGGCCACCTCTAACATTTGATATTGAGAACGGCTTCGGACGAGCGTTATAAAAATGGACGTTTCCCATTGCTTTCCAGGGAGCTTGCGATGGATAACGTGATGCCGAACGGCAAGGTTTGCCCTTGCGTGGAAGTGGTCGAGGCTTGCGGCGAATGGTTCGTCCGCGTGGTTGAGGAAGACCAGGAACTCACTCGATCTTTTGAGATCGAACCCTTTGCTCTGGCCTTCGCCGAAAGCCAGAGGATGCGTCTGGGGCTTGCCGACTTCAAACGGCTTTAGGGCCCTTGGGCTTCAATATCCGGGCCTCTCGCAAAAGCGAGGTCCAGCTATGCGGCCCAAGGAAAGCGACAAGCTCGCGGGCCTGCGCCGTGGTGACGCCGGTTTCATTGACCAGACGGCGAACGGTGTCGTTCGTCACAGCCGTTGGCTTCTCTTGCTCGTCAACCATGTTTCGGATGTCCCTTCCGTGCGACCCAACGATCGGCCGCACGCAATGGTTCCTGGCCTGAGCAAGGATTATCCCCCGGCCCCTCGCCTGCCACGCTATTGTCCAAAGGTCCCATTCGCGACGGCGCGATCTTGTGCGAGATTGGCGCAATATAAGCAATTGCTTAAAAATGGTTCGGACGGCTGTCGAGGGGGCGGTGTCGTGCCAATTCGCAGGAATCTTGCCGCGAATCTGCGACGGCTGGTCTCCGGCCATCCGTCGGTGGCCGCCGTATGCCGCGGACTGAACATGAACCGCTCGCAGTTCGAACGCTACCTGCAAGGCAAGAGCGTGCCCAACCGGGCGACCGCCAAGCTGATCTGCGACTATTTCGGCATCGACGAGGATGAATTGTACCGTGCGCCGGAAGTCTCCGCGCCCGAACGCAAGGCCCTGTTGCCGACCCACCAGGCGCTCTACGAGAACATGGTGCGCGGCCCGGCTCCCGCCATCGCCGGCGGCGCCTACTTCACCTACTTCACCGTTCCGGACCGTCCCGACCTTGTCATGCGGTCGGTCACCTTCGTGCGGCGCGAGGCCGAGCTGGTGACTTTCAGGCGCGTGACCCGCTGGGCCGACGGCTATCGTCAAGGCAGGCCGCAGGCGTTGGGCTGGCACTATGGCGTCGCCATCTCGCGGCTGAACTGGATCTATTTCGTCGGCGTCAACCGCCGCCAGACCAGGGAGCCGTCGCTCATGACCGTGCAATGGGCACCCTTCTCGGATCCGGTCCTGGTCGGCAAGGCCTTCGTCCTGACCGGCTCCGGACCGGCCTGCGTGTCGGTCATCATGCGCCAGGCAGTCGGCAGGATCAGCCTCCGGCAGATGCTGGGGATGTGCCGGCCCGTCAGCCTCGACGACCCGCTCCTCGACCAACTCGTCGCCAGCCTTGTGCGCGAAGGCCAAGCCATCCCAGCGTAAGGTGTGAAACGGTCTTCCCGGTAAAGCGCATGGCACTCCTCCCCTTGGGAATCGCGCCGAACATGGAAATGCGGCGGCTAGGCATTTCCGAGAAACGATGAACCGCTTTAGACTGGCATCCCCGGCGGACAGAAGCCGGGAGCAGCAGGGGTACGCGATGCTCAACAGCTTCGACTATGGCGGCAAGGAAGCCGAAACGGTGCACGCGCTGGAGGAGGACATCATCTTCGGCCGGCTGGCGCCCGGTACGCGCCTGGTCGAGGATGTGCTATTGGCCCGCTTCCCGGTCTCGCGCCACATCATCCGCCAGGCGCTGTACCAATTGGAGAGGCTGGGCATCGTCACCCGCGAGCGCAACAAGGGCGCCATGGTGCGCCGGCTCTCGCCCGAGGAAGTGCGGCAGATCTACGAAGTGCGCGAAATGCTGCAACGCCAGGCGGCGCTCATGATCCCGCTGCCGGTCGGCGAGGCGCTGATCGCGCAACTGGAAGAGATCCACCGCATCTATAGCGGCCATGTCGACAATGGCTATCTCAGGGGCATCCACGAGGCCAATGACCGCTTCCACCTGACCATGTTCTCGGCGTGCGGCAATGCCTATCTCGTCTCCTCGATCGAACATTACATGCGCCTCAGCCTGCCGGTGCGGGCCAATTCGCTGGCCGACAGGGAGAAGCTCGACGTCTCGCGCCAGCACCACGCGATGATGATCGAGGCGCTGAAGCGCCGGGACAATTGGGTACTGGCGCAGCTCTGCGTCGACCATCTGCAGCCGAGCAAGGTGTTTTATCTCCAGGAGATCGGGACGGCGGCTGGCTAGGGCCAGGTTGGCGCTGCCCCTCACCTGCCTGCCGGCAGGGCAATGAGGGGCGGCGCTAGCGGTAAAGATCGGCGAAAACAGCTAAAACCGCCCAGCTGAAAACGGCGCAAGTCTTTCGCTGTTGGGCCGGCGGCCGGCGATGAGGTCGCCCACCAGCCGCGCGGTGATGGCCGAAAGCGTCAGCCCGAGATGGCCATGGCCGAAGGCGTAGATGACGTTGGCATTGCCGGGCGACGGGCCGATGACCGGCCTCGAATCCGGCAGCGATGGCCGGAAGCCCAGCCATTTTGACGATGGCTGGCCCAGCGCGGGGAAGAACTGGCGCACGCCGCGATCGAGCAGCGCCAGGCGGCGCGGATTGATTGGCGAGGCCAGCCGGCCGAGCTCGACCGTGCCGGCGACGCGCAGCCGGCCGGCCATAGGTGTCATGTAGAAGCCGAGATCGACCGGGCACACCGGCCGCGTCAGCAACGGCGCCGGCGTGGCGAATTCCAGGTGATAGCCGCGCTCGGTTTCGAGCGGGATGCGGTCGCCGGCCTGTGCCGCCAGCGGCCGCGAGAAGGCGCCGGCGGCGATCACCACCTTGCTGGCGCGGAGCCGCAGGGCGGGACCGCTGAGCTCGACGCCACCGGCATCGGCCCGCAACGCTGTCACCTCGCCCCGCAGCAAGGTTGCGCCCCGGTCAGTGGCCGCTTTCAACAACCGCGCCATCATGGTCTGCGGATCGGTCAGGTTCATTGATTGCGGAAAGAACAGCCCGCCGCCTTGCACCGCCGGCAGGTTCGGTTCGAGTGCTGCCACTTCGCCGGGGCTCAGCACCGCCTGGTCCACGCCGAATTCGGCGCGCAGCGCCCGGCTCGACGCGCCGTCGGCAAGATCGCCCGGGCGACGATAGAGATAGAGGCAGCCATTGCGGCGCAGCAGATCCCGGGCATCGGCCTCGACAACCATCTCCTCCCAGGCCGGCAGGGAATCGGCCAGCAGGCCGGCCATCGCCACGGCGTTGGCACGGGTGGCGGCCGGCAGCGATTGCCTGACGAAGCGAGTGAGCCACGGCGCCAGATGCAGAAGTGCTGTCCAGCGCAGCGAGAAAGGGCTGTCGGCGTCGAGAAGCAGCTTTGGCAGCGCGCGCAGCACCGCCGGATTGCCGACCGGCATACAGGCATATTCGGCCAGCGTGCCGGCATTGCCATACGAGGCGCCGGAACCGGGCTCGTTGGGATCGACGAGCACGACTTCGCGGCCGTCGCTGGCCAGCCGCAGCGCCGTCGCCAGCCCGACCACGCCGGCGCCGATGACGGCGATCTCGACACTCTTCGAAGCTGTCACTTGTTGTTCCCTCAAGCCTGTCCTTGTCCCAAAACCGCGGCGCACTTTTGGGCGGCCGGCATCAGACAAAACCCGGCAATTGCAGATGCCCGGCCGACAACAACTCGGCCATGGTGGTCAGCGCGGTGCGCAGATCGTCCTGCGAGCGCGCCGCACCGACATTGATGCGCACGCCATGCTGCACCGGCTCGCGGCCGACGGCGAAGGCATCGCCCGGCAGAAGGGCCACGCCGCGCTCCAGGCAAGTGCGGGCAAAGCCGGCGCCGCGCCAGGGCTCGGGCAGGCGCAGCCAGGCATGGGTCGCGCTCGGCTGGCTCTGCACATCGTAGCGGCCGAGGATTTCGCTCAAGATTGCCTGGCGCTGGCGCAGCTCTTGTTTCTGCACCTCGATGATGCGCGCCGCCGCCCCGTCCTCGATCATGCGCGCGCCGATCAGCGCCGTCAGCGGGCTGATGCTCCAGCAATTAATGCGCAAAGCCGCCGCGACCTGGCCGGCAATGGCGCGCGGCGCGATGACGAAGCCGAGCCGCAACCCCGGCGCCAGGCATTTCGACAGCGCGCCGATATGCACCGTCAGTTCCGGCTCCAGGCTGGCAAAGGAAGGCAAGGCCTCGTCGGCCAGCGGCCGGTAGACGTCGTCCTCGATGATCAAGACATTGTGGCGGCGCGCGACAGCCGCAAGCTCATGGCGGCGCGCTTCGCTTAGCGTAATGGTCGTCGGATTGTGCAGCGTCGGCACCAGGAATACCGCGCGGGGGCGGAGCTGCGCGCAGGCGGCGTCGAAAGCATCCGGCCGCATGCCGCCGCGATCCATGGCGACGCCCCTGAGATCGAGCCCATGCACCCGGCAGAGCGCGTTGATGCCCTGATAGGTCACCTCGTCGGCAAGCACCACCTCGCCCTGCCTTGTCACCGCGCCAAGCAGACAGTCGAGCCCGTGCTGGGCGCCCGCCGCCAGTACCACGCGGCCGGGGTCGCCGTCGCCGGCAACGGGCTTCAACCAATCGGCGATCGCCGCGCGCGCCCAGAGCGGCCCTTCCGGCGGATGGTAATCCTGCAGCGAGGCATAGTGCGGATCCCTGGGCAGGCGCGGCAAAAGCGCCGCCAGCGCGTCGAGATAGGCCGAGGTGGCGGGCCGGTTGACCGAGAGGTCGATGATGCCGCTCTCGTCGCTCGGCGCCGAGACGAAGCCGGGCCGCTCGCCGGCCTGGCGGGCCGCCACCGTCGTGCCCCGCCCCGGCCGCGCCTCGAGCAGGCCGCGCTGCTGCAACGTCGCCAGCGCCCGCGTCACCGTGGTGACGTTGATGCCGAGCGCCCGCGCAATGTCGCGCTGCGGTGGCAGCCGGTCGCCGACCGCCAGCGTGCCGGCGGCAATACGCTCGGCGATCGCGTCGGCGAGACGGCGGTAGACCGGACTTTCATCCTCGGTAAGGCGGAGATCACTTAGCATGCGGACAGGATTCGGGGCTTCGGATTTGTCGTGGGCTTAGCATAAGACAAATCGCCGGACAATAGCGCTTGTGTGACGTCAATTAGGCTTTGTCAGGCAGAAATATCACACAATCGCGATAAATATCGGCTTGACGCCCAAAGTTGTCTGCATCTATGCTCGAATTCAGATAGATTGTGTGAGCATACAAGTTTGGACGGCCCACGAGACGCGGGCTTCCGATGGGATGGAAACATGCATCACAAGCCGCATAGTGTTTCAGCCTGCACGTTTCGGGATCGCGCACGATGAGCGCCGCCCGTCAGGCCGTTTTGCCGTCATCTCCGGCCTCGGCGCCAGGGCCGGCCTTCGTCGACTTCGTCGATGTCGAGAAATCCTATGACGGCCGCGCCTTCGCGGTGACGCGGTTGAACCTTGGCGTGGCGCGCGGCGAATTCCTGACCCTGCTTGGCCCTTCCGGTTCGGGCAAGACGACGACGCTCAACATGCTCGCCGGCTTCGAACGGCCGACCAGCGGCACCATCACGCTGGAAGGCAGGCCGGTCGACCGCCTGCCGCCATACCAGCGCAACATCGGCATGGTATTCCAGAACTACGCGCTGTTCCCGCATATGAGCGTGGCGGAGAACGTCGCCTTCCCGCTCTCCGTGCGCCAGGTCAGCAAGGCCGATATCGCCGGCCGTGTCGGCCGCGCGCTGGACATGGTGCGGCTGAAGCAGTTCGGCGACCGCAAGCCGGCGCAGCTTTCCGGCGGCCAGCAGCAGCGCGTCGCGCTGGCCCGCGCGCTGGTGTTTGAGCCAAACCTGGTGCTGATGGACGAGCCGCTCGGCGCGCTCGACAAGAAATTGCGCGAGCACATGCAGCTCGAGATCAAGCAGATCCACACCATGCTCGGCGTCACCATCGTCTATGTCACCCACGACCAGAGCGAGGCGCTGACCATGTCGGACCGCGTCGCCGTCTTCAACAATGGCGCCATCGCCCAGCTCGGCTCACCCGACGATCTCTACAACGCCCCGCAAAGTTCCTTCGTGGCGAGCTTCATCGGCGAGAACAACACGCTGGACGGCGTCGTCGACCGCATCTCCGGCAAGGAATGCCGCGTACGTCTGACCGGCGGCGGCGAACTCACCGCGCTTGCCATCGGCGTGGCGCAGGGCGCCGCCTGTCACGTCGCCATCCGCCCCGAGCGGTTGAGCCTTATGCCGGCCGGCGGCAACGCACTGCCGGCCACAGTCGACGGCCGCATCTACCTCGGCGACCATCTGCGGCTTCTGGCCAGGCTCGGCAACGACCAGGTGCTGACCGTCAAGGTCGGCCCCGAGGCGACCATGGCCAATGGCGAGGCCGTGACAGTCTCCTGCGCACCGCAGGACTGCCGCGCCTTTCCCGCTGATGCCTCGACCGCGAAGGCGACCTGAACCAGCAATCTCAAGAACCGATCCATCTCAAAAACAGGGGAAGAAAAATGAGAATCGCGAAGACCCGGATGCTGGCTTTGGCCGCCGCCACTGCACTCTTCAGCATCGGCCATGCTTTCGCCGACGAATTGTCGATCATGGCCAGCGGCGGCGCCTGGCAGGACGCCCAGCGCAAGGCCTGGTTCGAGCCGTTCAGCAAGGAAACCGGCGCAAAAATCCTCGAGCAGGAATATCTCGGCGATCTCGGCAAGGTCAAAGCCATGGTCGACACCGGCAACGTGCCGATCGACCTGGTGACGGTCGAAACCGCGACCGTGCTGCAGGGCTGCGACGCCGGCATTCTGGAACGCCTTGACTATTCCAAGATCGGGCCGCGCGACAAATTCATCGAGGGCTCGGCGCTGGATTGCGGTGTCGGTCTCGATGCTTACGGCGACATCCTCGCCTATGACCCGACCGTGCTGAAGGAAGCCCCGACCTCGGTGCTCGACCTCTTCGATACCAAGAAATTCCCGGGCAAGCGCGCCATGCGCAAATTCCCGGCGCAGAACCTCGAATGGGCGCTGATGGCCGACGGTGTCGCGCCCGCCGACGTCTACAAGGTGCTGGCGACGCCGGAAGGTGTCGACCGTGCCTTCAAGAAGCTCGACACCATCAAGAAGGACATCGTCTGGTGGGATGCCGGCGCGCAGCCGGCGCAGTTGCTGGCCTCGCAGGAAGTGGTGATGACCACGGCCTGGAACGGCCGCATCCAGAATGCCATCGACACCGACAAGAAGCCCTTCAAGATCGTCTGGAACAACCAGATCCTCGAATATGACATGATCGCCATCCCGAAGGGCGCCAAGAACCCTGAACTCGCCTACAAATACCTCGCCTATATCTCCAAGCCGGAAAACAACGCCAGGCTCGCCAGCTACATCACCTACGGGCCGGTGCGCACCGATGCGGCGTCCTTCGTCGCGGCCGATGCCTTGCCCAAACTGCCCAACGCGCCGGACCATCTGGCCGGCGCCTACCTCGTCGCCGACACCGAGTTTTGGGGCGACTATGGCGAGGACCTGGTCAAGCGCTTCAACGCCTGGCTGGCGCAGTAAGCATGTCGGCCTTGCTGCCCAGCGAACTCGACCGGCCCGCGCTGGCCCGCGGCCGGCCGGCCGCCGGCGCGGATCCCGGAACCGCGTCGGCGGCGCTGCGGCGCGCCGAATTCGGCGACCGGCTGCGTTCGCTGGCGCTGGCCGCACCCCTGCTCCTGCTTCTGGCGCTCAGTTTCGGCATCCCGATCGTGCTGTTGCTGTCGCGCGCCGTCTACGACCCGACCATCGCCGACGCCCTGCCGCGCACCAGCGCCGCCCTTGCCGACTGGAACGGCCAGGGCTTGCCCGGTGACGCCGCCTTCATCGCGCTCGCCGCCGACCTCAGCGAGAACCAGGCCAAGGGCACCGCCTATGAACTGGCCAAGGCGCTCAACGCTCGCCTGCCCGGCGCCCGCAGCCAGGTGCTGAAAACCGTGCGCCAGCTCGAAGGCGCCGGCGGCAAGCCGCCACTCGAGATCATGAAAGCCGTGCCCTTCTGGTCGGCGCCCGGCACCTGGCCGGTGATCGCCAACGGCACCCACGCCATCACCTCGTTCTATCTCTTGAGCGCCCTCGACCTCCGCTGGAACGCCGATGGCGGCATCGAGCGGGTGCCGCCGCAACAGGCGATCTTCCTGCAAGTGTTCCTGCGCACCTTCTTCGTTGCCGCTTCCGTCACACTCGCCACGCTGCTACTCGGCTTCCCCCTCGCCTATCTCATCTCCAGCGTGCCGAAAGGGCTGGCGGCGATCCTGATCGTGGCGGTGCTGTTGCCCTTCTGGACCTCGATCCTGGTGCGCACGGCCGCCTGGACGGTGCTCTTGCAGAAATTCGGCCTGGTCAACGACATGCTTCTGTGGCTCGGCTTCGCTTCCGAGCGGCTCGACTTGATGTACAGCCGCATCGGCCTGATCATCGCCATGACGCATATCCAGCTGCCGTTCACGCTGCTGCCGATCTATTCCGTCATGCGCACCATCGCGCCCTCGCAGATGAAGGCGGCCTATTCGCTCGGCGCAAAGCCCTTCACCGCCTTCCGGCGCGTCTATCTTCCGCAGGTTTTCCCCGGAATCATGGCCGGCTGCCTGCTCACCTTCATCCTGTGCCTGGGCTACTACATTACGCCCGCCCTGATCGGCGGCGCCAGCGACCAGCTGATCAGCAATTTCATCGCCAATTACGTCAATGTCGAACTGAACTGGGAGATGGCGGCGGCGCTGAGCTTCATCCTGCTTGTCTTCACGCTGGCCCTGTTCGGCATCTTCGCCCGGATCCTCGGCCTCGACCGCCTGAAGATGGTGTAGCCATGCTGCTGTCGCCTTACCCCACCCCTGGTGAACGCATCCGCGTCGCGCTGCTCTGGCTGTGGTGCGGGCTGGTCATTCTGTTCCTGCTGGTGCCGATCCTCATCCCGGTGCCGCTCTCCTTCAACAGCGGCGCCTTCTTCATCTTTCCGCTCGAAGGCCTGTCTACGCGCTGGTACGAGGTGGTGCTGGGCACGCAGCGCTGGCAGTCGGCGATCGGCAACAGCCTGATCGTCGCCTTCGGCACGACGCTGATCGCCACCACGCTCGGCACGCTGACGGCCATCGCGCTGTCGAACGAGAAATTCCCCGGCCGCCGCATCGTCATGCCGCTGCTGCTCTCGCCGCTGATCGTGCCGGTGGTGATCACTGCCGTCGGCTCCTACCTGTTCTATGCCCGCGTGGGGCTGGCCAGCACCTATGCCGGCATCATCCTGGCGCATACGGCACTTGCCAGCCCGTTCGTTGTCGTCACCGTCGGCGCCAGCCTCACCGGCTTCGACCGCAATCTGATGCGCGCCGCCGCCATTTCGGGCGCCAGGCCGCTGACTTCGTTCTTCCGCGTGATGTTGCCGCTGATCCTGCCCGGCGTGCTGTCGGGCGCCGCCTTCGCCTTCGTCACCTCCTTCGACGAGGTGGTTGTGGTGCAGTTCCTGGCCAGTGCCGGCCAGCGCACCATGCCGCTCGAAATGTTCATCGGCCTGCGCGAAAAACTCTCGCCCGCCATCACAGCCGCCGCGACGCTGATGATGGCGCTGTCGATCGTGCTGCTGGTTGTGGCGAACCTTCTCGCCCGGCGCGGCCAGGGCCGGCGGATAGCAAGCGGTTAGAGCAAGGTTTCGACAGGCTCAGTGATCCGGTGCGCAAAACAGTGAAACTTGTCGCGCACCATTCCCGTTGCTTTTGGGATCGCCTCGCGGGCGATCGCAGACCTCCGATCAATGCCCCGCCGGCTCGCCGGTGGGGCCTTTTTCGAGGCGGCCGGCGTGGAACAATCAGGGAGCCGGGAAGTTTTCAGACCGCCGGACGCGCGACGTCCGAACGACCCAGCGCCAGCCAAGGCTGAGATGTGTGGGCAGTATCCTGTGCGGTGATGTGGAAACAAAAGAGCTTTCTCCCGCGCACACGGACGACCCCCGGGAAAATTCTAAGCTTCCGAATGATATATTTTTAGAAAATTGGGTTCACGTCGCCCGAAAAACTGGAACTTTGCCCAAATCCTCCCGTTACGCTCTTGATCGTTGCTTCGACGGTCACAAAGCAACAGGGAAGGAACCTATCATGAATATCAAAATGATCTGCCTTGGCGCAATGGCGCTTTCAATGGTCGCCGGTTCGGCTCTCGCCGCGGGAAGCACCGGCACATCCGCTCTCGACGATCCGGCCAAGATGCAGCCCTTCTACACCGATTCCAGCATGAAGACGCTGCGCGGCAATGACGATTTCGTCAAAGCCTGGAAGGCGCTGACGCCGGACGACCAGAAGATGGTGATGGCGGCCTGCGAGGATGAAGCCAAGAACGCCAACCCCACCAACGCCCATCCGGAATTCTGCAGCAGCGTCAAGGCCAACGGCGGCAGCAAGTAACGCACCCGCCACGACCCATGCAAAACAGCCCCGCATGCGGGGCTGTTTTGTCGATAGCGGCATCGTCGGTCGTCACCCATACACCCTTGCCGCCCCAGCGCGCCCTCGGCCATAATCCGCCATCTCGCGGAGAACACCGATGTCGCTCGACCCTTTGCTCCATGCCTCGCCCGTCATCCAGCTCCATGCGCTGATCGCCATCGCGGCGCTGCTGCTCGGAGCCTTGCAACTGTGGCGCACCAAGGGCGACCCACTGCACCGCGCGCTCGGCCGCGTCTGGGTGGCGCTGATGGCGACGGTCGCCGGCTCCGGCCTGTTCATCTGGACGATCCGGCTGTGGGGACCCTTCAGCCCGATCCACCTTCTGTCGCTGCTGGTGCTGGTGATGTTGTGGCGCGGCGTGCGCGCCGCGCGCGGCGGCAACATCGCCGCCCACCGCCGCATCATGCAGGGCACCTACATTTTCGGCCTTGTTATCACCGGGCTTTTGACCTTCATTCCCGGCCGCACCATGTATGCCGTCGCCTTCGGCCCGCAAGGCGCGACGCCACAGAAGCTGGCGATCTTCGCCGCCTTGGTCGTCGCGGCGGCAGCGGCCGGCCTCTATGCCGCGCGTGGTGCAAGAGCCGCGGCCCCGCGCCCGAAAACATCTCCCAGCGCCTGATCCAATTGCCCGTGGAATTTGGCCGCGCCGCACTGCCTCCCGCGGCCTTGATCGATCCCTGACTCAGATTGGATCCGGCGAAAATTGCAGCAGATCAACACTGTTCAATTCACGCTTTGCTTTCAGCATCGGGCCTGACCGACCGGGACCAAAGCAAGCGGCCGCAATCATATCTGCCGGCATGCTGCAATTTCCTGCCGGCTGCTGTTCAGACATCTGGAAAGTAGGAAATGAATGGATACGCTCTCTATGTTTTCACGCCAAGGCCAAGTTGAGCCCAGAAACGACTTGACGACGAGACCAATGTGGCGCCCTAATAAAGCATAGCCTAAACAAAGGTGCCGAATGGCTCGAAAGAAAGGCTGAACCAACAGGGGATGACGGCACCATGAGGGTGCACCCCGGCGCAAGATCCGAAGATTGGGGTCTTCGGCAACGCAGCGCGACAGTCGGGGTTCGCGGGGGCGAAGCCAATGACCTTGGATGTCTGGAACGATCCGGGCGTCATCAGCCTGCTTAGCGAGATCGTAGATCTCGGCGAGCGGCCGGAGGTTGACGAGTTTTTCTGGTTAAAGGCCGTCGCGAGCAAGACCGCGGATTCCACCTCCCATGATCTGAAATTCTTCAATGCCGCTGCGCCACCAGAAACGCCTCCGCCCCGCGAAAACACGTACAGGATAGCCAACATCATCCTTCAGGGCGGCGGCGTGCTGGGAATCGCGCATGCCGGCTTCGTCACCGGCCTGGAAACGATCGGGGTTCGTTTCGCTGGCGTCGCCGGCGCCTCGGCCGGCGCCATCATGGCCATGGGCATGGCCGCCGTGCGCGGCGACGATCTGCTCAACCCGACGCATAAGAAGGTGGTGGACATCGTCAGCGCCATGCCTATGAGCGCCTTCATCGATGGGCCGTACCGGACACGCAGGCTCATCAAGCAGTTCCTGCTCAACCGGCCGTCCTTCTCGCCTTCGTCATGGCCGGCCTGGCTCGGTGCCCTTCGCCAGATCCAGCACACACGCGGGCTCAACCCGGGCAACGCCTTCGAAGACTGGGTTCGCGGCGTGCTGGCCGAGCACGGCCTGCGAACCGTCGACGACCTGTTCGCCCGTTTGACCTCCATCTCGAAGCAGCTCAACGCGGCGATAGGCGCCGTCAGGCTGCAGGGGGTAAAGCCTCTGTCGGCCCTGGAACTCGTGGAAGAGGACGGCAGACACCTGCTTCAGGTGATGGCGGCCTGCACGCCGATCGGGGTGAAATTCCAGTTTCCCGATGACATCCAGTATCTCTCAGCCGAGACCGGCACGAATTCACCGGCAGCTTTGGTGCGGGCGTCGATGTCGATCCCGTTCTTCTTCGAGCCTGCCGTCTTCGACGTCAACAAAGACACATGGTCGGCCTTCGTCAAAGACAGGTTCAAGCATCTGGCAAACGAGGACAAGCTCCACGAACTGTCTACCATCGGCGAGGTGGCATTTCTCGACGGCGGCATCTTCTCCAATCTCCCTGTCGATGCGTTCAGCACGATCCTTCCGGATGTGCCGACCATCGCCATTCCGTTGATGAGCGCCGGCCCGACCAAGCCCTACCGTCGTCGCGCCCGTCTCAGCAGCCTCGCCGAGGATATTGGAACTGTCGGCTTCATGGTCCGCGACCAGCGCGACCGCGACGCCATCGCCGCGCTTGAACGCAGGGAGAAGGTATTCAAAAGGCGACAGATCGGCGCCGGCTCGACAATGCCCGCGCGGTTTCCATTCCACCTGGCCGCCATCGACGTCAAGGACGCCAACTGGCTCAACTTCTCCATGGACGAGAAGGAGATCATGGATCTGTTCATGGCAGGCCTGATGCGCGCCCACAAATTTCTGAAAGACCTCCAAGGGGGACCGAATCATGGATGAGAGCACGATTGAGCCGGCCATCGTGAAAAAGGATGAAGATGCGGAAGTTGTTTTCGTCAAGGCGCTGAATGGTCTCGATCCGAAAGTGAAGGGCCTGATCGGCAGCTATGATGCGGGCCTGAGCGCGCTCGAACAGCTGCAGAACTCCGCCAACAAACGGCCGCATGCCAAGGGTCTCGAAGCGCAGCTGAACGAAGCAGATGAAGCTGTAAAGACTGCTAAAACCGCACTCGTATCATCCATGCGGGACCTCAACAAAGCTGCCGAAACCTTCCTTCATGGTGTCTATATCCTGGCCAGCCGGCGCCAGAACCCAGCCATTTTCTACGGCAAAAGCTCCAATTCGTTGGCGTCCCCAAGGGATCTGGGTAACAGCTATACTCCGGAAGAAGGCAAGGCCCGACGCGATGAGGAGCAGCAGGCGCTCGACGGCATAGACGGAGTTGCCATCTCCAGTGGCGACACCGTCAAGGAGATAAACCGCCTGCTCGACCTCACCAGCACCAAGCGCATGGCCGAGGAGATGGACATCGTCACCTATCAGTCGAACGCCAAGCGGTTGTTCGACCGGGTCCAGGATGAATTCAACCAGGCCTTAGCCTTGTTCACGGCGGACCAGGTGAGGGTCCGCAAGATGCTCGCGGCGATCGACGACTTCACGTCGAAGAGCAACAACTGGATCACCGATCCGCAGCTCGCGGCCGACGCTCCCTTGCCGCTCGAGACTGGTGCACCGGTGTCGGCCAACCCAATCCCGACAGCAGGTGCCCGATCCATTCTGGCGGCAGATCCCGAGTTCATCGCGGCAGCGACTGCTATGGTCACGGCCCATCGCTTCCTCGTCCGCTACAACAATTTTCTCGACTACGCCAAGGGCTATGCGGGCAACATCGGCCGTGAGTTCTATACCGAGGCTTCTGTGGACGCTTTCAAGGATGCGACCCGGGAACACGCCCAAAGGATCGAGAAAAGGGGCCTTTTCTCAAGTTATCTGACGCTGAGCATGGGGGCACTTTCCGCACTGATCGTCGCCATCATACTGGTCTTCCTCGACAACAATCTGGCCTTCAAGAATTGGATCATTCCACTGACGGGAGCCGCTGCGGCCATTGGCTATTTCGTGTCGGTGGTGTTTGGACGCGTTGCGCGCGATGGCATCATGGGCGATCTGCGAGGAGCGCTTTTTGAAAGTGTTTCCCGGACGTCGTACGGCCCGCAAGCTGGAACGACGACCCAGGACGCTGGCCGCGAAGCGTACAATTATTTCAAGTTTCCGACGCTGGGGTGGGCAAGCTTCGATTCGGCGGACACCTCGAAAACGAGCGCGGCTGCTGCGAAGGATTCGCCGGTCTCGCTCGCCAAGACTCTGACCGATATCGGCAAGACCAAATGGCCCGTTCGTGTTTCTGCAATGAGATGGGGAAACGGGGCACTTCTGGCCGCCGTGGTTTTCGTTACCGCCTCCATCTCCTGCTTGTCGGGAAACCCGGGCTGGAGGAGGTCATTCGCCTTCATCTCGCGCACGAACGAACTGGGCTCATGCGTGCTTGAGCGCGGCCGCGTCCTGCTGGCCAGCGGCGATAGCTATTTTGTTGAAACCCGTGACGGCAAACCGGTTACCGAGGTCGCCAAGTCATTGGTCCTGCGCATCGCGCCGATCCCGATGCCGGAGGAAACCACGAGAACCAAAGAAGGTTATGTCAGAATTGGCGGAGACGATCCGCAGGCCAAGCCGGCCGCCGCCGATACAACGCCGACGACATCGGAGCTTCCCGACTGCGACGATCCACGCCCAGAACCGAAGGCACCCGACCTGCTGGCCGCCGGCGCTGACATCAAGCAAGGGTTGGAGACCGTCGCAGGAAAGATCGGAACCAGCACGACGCAATTCGATCCTAAATCCCTGGCCAACCTTATGGAAGCCGCCAGGCTCCTGGCCAACAGCCTCAAGGAGTGGCTGGACGCCGTAACCAAGCACATTCCGGAATCATCTGGCTGTCCCTGCACCACCAGCGCCTCCGCGGCGCCGATCATGCCCGTCATTATCAGCATGCCGCCTGCCGCCACGCCGGACCTGCAATCCGGCCCAACCGTCCTCACGATGATCTATACCAGCGACGGCAAGGGGCACGAGATTGGCGATGGCGGCATGCTGCTGCCGGTCTTCCTCGACCCCGTTACCGGCACCTATGACCCCGCGTTTTGGGGCAAGAAAGGCATCGACACGCAAGAGAAGGCTTTCTACTTCGGCGCCCACAGCCTGACCGATCTCAAGCTGCCCGGCGCCGAGATCAGGCGCAAGATCCTGAAAGAATACGCCGCCAGCTACACCAGTTGCATGAAGCGCGCCATGGCCGCCGGCGCGGGCAAATTGAAGCTGATCGTCGAAGGCTATGCGAGCGAAGACTGGCAGGCGGAAAAGACGGGCGAGGAAAGACAGAATTTGAATCTGTTCCTGGCCGAAGGCCGACGCATCGCCGTCATCAATGCGCTCGAAGCCGACCCCTCCCTGATCGAAATCGAGAACTGGCAGCAGTCACCGGCGTTCAGCCATTGGTCGCAGGTGAAGGCCGACGAGGTCCATGGCAATTTCCTGTTCAAAACCTATGGCGCAATGTCGGACAGCGTGATGAAGACGTTGCCGCAGCTGCGGATGCCCGCCGGATTCCTGGCACATACTGCCCTTGTCAGAATCGACGGCGAACCGCCGGAGCAATGCCGTCACCCAGGCTAGCGCCAACGCGACAAGGATGAATCCGCCAGGCCGGCCCCGCCGCCCGCCTGGCACAGGGTCGTTGGGGAAAGCTCTCCCTCGTCAGGCAATGGCCAAACGTGGTTCCGCGATCGTCGAACGGCGTTCGCGGCCGCGCCACTGCGTGCCAAGCCATCCCACCCTTTCCAACCGCTTCCATGTTCTGGCCATGTTGCACTGCGAAAAGTCTGCCGCATTGCGATATCGGCCGGCCGGGCCGAGACGCGGGGCGGGCTGGGCGGTAACGAAGGAGGCCTCGTGGCGGCATCGTTTCGGCCTGATATACAGGGATTGCGCGCGCTGGCGGTCGGCGGCGTCGTGGCTTATCATTTCGGCCTCACGGCCCTGCCGGGCGGCTTTGCCGGCGTCGACATCTTCTTCGTCATTTCCGGCTGGCTGATCACTACGCACCTCATGGGCGAGATCACCGAGACGGGCCGGCTCGACCTCTGGCGCTTCTATGCCCGCCGTGCCCGACGCCTTTTGCCGGCGGCGCTGTTCGTCATCCTGGCGACGCTTGGCGCCGGCTATTTCATCCTGGCGCCGCAGGAGCAGGCGCTCTATTCGCGCGGCGCCATGTTCGCCTCGGCCTATGCCATTAATCTTTGGCTTCTGCGCTGGTCCTTCGATTATTTCGCGGCCGACGCCTTGAGCAATCCCTTCATCCATTTCTGGTCGCTGTCGGTGGAAGAGCAGTTCTATCTCGTCTGGCCCGCACTGCTCGTGTTCGCCGCCTGGCTGCATCCGGGCAAGCGCATGGCGGTGGCGGTGATCGGCGTCGCCGGCCTCGCTTCGTTCGCCGCCTGCCTGTGGCTGACCAGCCTCTCGCCGGCCTGGGCCTTCTACTTCTCGCCGCTGCGCGCCTGGGAGTTCGCCGCCGGCGGCCTGGCGACGCTGGCGCCGGCGGCCTTGCGGCAACAGCGGCCATGGCTGCGCTCAGCACAGGGCTGGCTCGGCCTGGCGCTGATCGCGACGGCCTATCTCAGCCTGAGCGAAGACCTGCCCTTCCCCGGCTGGTACGCGGTTCTCCCCGTGGCCGGCACGGTGCTGGTGCTGCTGGGCGGAGTGGGCAAAGAGCCGGAGCCAGCCAGCCCGACCGGCTGGCAGGCCCTGATGCCCGCTTCCCTGCTCTCGCTGCCGCCTCTGCAATGGGTCGGCGCGCTCTCCTACTCGCTCTATCTCTGGCACTGGCCTGTCATCGTCTATGCGCAAATGCTGGTGCCGGATCTCGGCGTGGCGCAACGCCTGGGCTGCGGCGCACTGGCGCTGGCATTGTCATTTCTCACTTATCACCTGATCGAGAATCCCGGACGGCGCTTCGGCTGGCTGACCGTTGGCGCGCGAGCGCTGGTCCCCGCTCTGGCGCTGACCGGCGTCGGCGTGGCGGCGGCCTATACCAATGCGCATCTGGCGACACGCAATATCGACCCCGCCCAGCGCGGCATCGAACAGGCGGCCGAACAGCCCTCCATCGCGCGCGCCGTGGACAAAAACTGCCTGCTCGACTTCCACACGGTGAAGCCCAAACCCTGCACCTTCGGCGCGGCGGACGCCGCCCACACCATCGTGCTGTTCGGCGATTCGCACGCCGACCACTGGTCGACGCCTCTGGTCGAGGCGGCCCGGCGCAACGACACCAAGGTGGTCACCTATCTCAAATCCTCATGCCGCGCCTCGCGGCTGCCGACCTTCAACACGGTGCTGAAGCGCGACTACACCGAATGCGACGCCTGGCGCGAACAGGCGATCGCCGACATCATCCGCCGCAAGCCGCGCCTGGTGGTGATCTCGGAATTCTCGATCGGCAATCTGACGCGCGACATGCCCGCCGCTGGCCGCAAGGCCGAGACCGCGCGCTGGCAGGCCGGCCTGCGCTCCACCTTGCAGGCTTTCAGCCAGGCCGGCGTCGAGACCGCCGTCATCCGCGACACGCCGATCGGCGACAGCTTTGCCGATTCCTGCGTGGCGCGAGCGCTCTGGTGGCGCGAAGCCCCCGCGCGCTGCGACACGCCGAGGGCGCAGGCTGCCAACGACACCACCGCGGCACAAGAGCGCGCCGTGGTCGAAAGCGTGCCCGACACGCTCTATGTCGACCTCACCGACCGCTTCTGCGGCCCGACGGAGTGCCATGTCTTCATCGGCGGCAAGCTGGCGTTTCGTGACAGGCACCACCTGGCGACGGCGTTTGCCGAGACGCTGGAGGGGCCGCTGGAGAAGGCGTTGTTTTAGGGGTTAGCTGCCTTCCCCCCGTCCACGGGGGTGAGGCGCGGTCCGCGTAGCGGACGGAAAGCCAATTGCTTGGCTTTCCGAGCAGTGAACGCCCGGAGCGACAGCGAAGGGCAGGTGCCGGCAGGCGGATGAGGGGCAGCGCCGGAGTCAGCCCTTTTGCAGAAACACCCATCCCAAGCCGATTCACCCCCACGCGACAGCCAACCCTGGGTTCACCCAGGGGTCCTGATCCACATCATAACCTTCACGGCGGGCCTCGTAACGTTGCGCCGGTTTCAGTTGCCAAAGCCAACCGAGATCGACGTGGATTGGGCTCGGTAGGCAATACACATTTCCGGGCCGTCGAAGGCATTTCGCACCAAGGTCCGGCCCATATCGCACAAATCCATGGAACGCGCCCGCCTCCCGCGAGTTATATTAGACCAACCTTGAAGAGGAGGTAGCCATGAAGAAGCTCCTGCTTGCCTCGGTTATCGCCATTGCTTCGGCGGCGGCGATGATCGCGCCGGCCGACGCCCGCAGTCATGTCTTTATCGGTATCGGTGGGGGCTACAACGACTATTACGGCGGCAATGACTATTACGATGGGAACTATGGCAGCCGTTACGTCTACAGCCCCTACGACCCCTACGATGACGGCTACAGGCCGCGTTATTTCCACCGACACCATCACCGTTGCCACATCGAAGTGATCAACCACAGGCGTCATCATCACAGGATCGTCGAGGAAATCCGCGTCTGCCGATAGGCTGATCTTGTGAACTGATCCGGCCGGCAATGCCGGCAGGATCAGTTTCGCCGGCACGTCACCGCCCCATCATCATCCCGTAGTGCACCGCCAGCAGGTCCAGCCCGACCTTCAGCAGTTTCGTCACCACGTCTCGCCCCTCGCCCGTCTGCTCCGCCACACCTTTGACCGACCCCCCCGCGCAGCAGACTTGCCGCACCACCGCCGCGACCTCCCAGTGGCCCAGCGCCCTGGTTGCGGCGGCGTGCGCGCGGCCGGCGTCGAGCACGCTGTCAGCGATGCCGCCGCCCTGGCGGCCGCCGTCGACGCGCTCGCTCCAGCGCATCGGCTTCACGCCGGCCTGCTGGCTGCACTGGAAATCCTCGCGGTAGCGCTGGCCGGCCTCGCGCTGCTGGCGCGACAGCGAGGTGATGCCGATGAGCGGATCGACATTGCGCACCCGCACGATGCCGCCTGTCGAGCTGTAGCCGTCATTCGACACTTCGTAGACGCGCCGCGCTTCAGCCGTGCCGGCAGCCAGCCGCTTGCGGCCAAAGGCGTCGTCGCTGAGCGCGAAATCATGGCCGATCTCGCGGCGGATACGCACCTGCTCGGCCTCGCCCTTCGGCAGTTTGGGCGCCTGCGGTTTGGCGGCTTTGGCTTTCTTGGGCATGGGTGGCTCCTTGTTTTTGGGTGTGGTGTTTTTGGTGGAGAGGTCGCTGTCCCGCCGACCTCATCCAGTCATCTGCTTCACGGGCGCTTGCACCGCCCGTCTCGCCATCAGCTCGCGCATCGTCCGCCGCTCCCGCACCTCAATGCAGAGCTGCGCGCTAGACGGGCAGAACTGGGCGTTGCCGCTTTTCACCTCGCCGCGCACGAAGCGCTGGATGGCGGCCTGCAGATCGGCAAGCTCGGCGTCGCGCACCGCGCCGAGATAGCCGCGCATCTGCATCTCGACATCAGTCAGGGCCGATTGCGGGAAGCATGAGAACATCGCGGCCAGCGCCTTCGTCGCCTGCTGCAATTCGGCTGCGGTCATGGCTGCGGATCTCCTCGATGATGGCGTTGGCGGCGTCGGTATGGGTTTTAGGCCGGTGCCAGCCGGGTTTTTTCCCGGAAAAGACGGGAGCCGTTTCGTTCTCACCCGCAGAAGAAAAAGCTTTTTCACTCTGGTTTCTGGAGTCTGGAGAATGCCGCGGCAAAGCGCCGGCATTTGCCGCCCCATGTGCCTTTGTTTTCAAGGCGGTAGCGGCTCCACCGCGTGCCCCGGCGGCGGCCCTCGCCTCGCTTTTGACCTGCGCCTTGTGCAATTCCCTGGTCAGCCTCTTGTGGCCGATCTCGCCTGCCTCGCGCTCGAAGAAGCGCAAGAGATCGGCGCTGATGGCATGCCATCTCCTGGGCGAGAGGCGCGCCACCCGCGCGAGCTTGGCGTCATCGTCGGGCAGCCGTCCGCCGGCATTCCACATCGCCATCAGGATGAGCATGTAGGCGCCGATCTGCTCGGTGGAGAGTTGCAAGGTGTCGCCGACGAAATCGGAGACGTAGAGCTGCATGAAGGGCCGCTCGCTCATGCCGGCCCCTCACCTGTACGCAAGCTAATGGAACCAGTCGCCGGGCCGCACGTTATGACGCGTCGATTCCAAGGGGAGGTTTGCCGATGACGGCGTTCATGCCGATTACGCTGCGCTTTTGCGACAACAAGACCATGCTGGTCGGCTCGGTGGCCGACGCCGAGACGGCCTTGCGACACCAGTGGCCCGACAAGACGGCAACCGCCTATGTCGAAGCCGCGAGGCTGGTCAGGCTGGCTGTCGAGGGCAGTTGCTGCCCGCGCACCGCCTTCGAGGCCTTCAGCAAGACCGCCCGGCAACAGGGCATATTGGTGGAGAAGCCCAGAAGCCGCGCGCACGACTGGCTCGACGCCGCCGCCGGGCCGTGACGCCAGGGCGATGCAACCGCGTGGCGGCCTTGCGCGTTTATAAGCATAGGCTTTAAAACTACGCCGAGATCGAAGGTGAACGCCGTGGGTACGCTGAAAACCGGAGTGCCGCTCAAAGTGTCCCTGGAAGGCCATGTCGAGGAGATTGACAGCGTCAGCGACGCAGCCGATTTCCTGCAGCGCTGGCCGATCGAGCGGCGTGGCCATGTCTACCGCAGCGCGCTCAACGCTTGCAGTGCCGCGATCGCGGCACAGATTTCCGAATCCGACGCCATGAAAGTGTTCACCGGCTTTGCCCGCGTCGCCGGCATCCTGGCTGCCGAAGCCGGCCCGGCCATGAGGCTGGAGCCGCGCACCGTGCAGAGCCGCATGCCCAAGCAGGGCCGGCAGATACCCAAATAGGCTCACGCGCAAACCCGCCTCTGAAAGCGCCGCTGGTGGTAGCCGCAGTAACTTTTCAGCCCTTTGGTCCGCATGCCGCAGCACAGCATGTCGGCGCCGGGCTGGCCGCCCGGCGCGTCGTTCTGAGGATCCTCGTCCAGCGTCAGATCGAGCGGCGCGCGGCAGTGGGAAAACAGGCAGTCGATGAAGCGCATCGCCACGCCACGTGGCTGGCGGCCGATGGGTCCGCGTGGCTGTGCCGGCACCTTGAGACGATAGGCTTCGCCATCGGCGATCAGCACGCCCACTTCGCGCACGAACAGGCGCGGCGGCAGCCAGGCCGGCGAGGAATCGCGCCTGGTCCGCGCCTTGTTCTTGCGCGCGCTCTTGGCGGCATCGACACCGGCGGGCTTTTCCGCGACTGCCTTGCCATTGCTCTTGCCCTTTGCCCGCTTTGCGGGCACGGGCTTGCGTATTGCCTGTTCGCCGGCGACGTACCCCGCGACCGGCGGCATCCCCCGGCCATTGGCAAAGCCGATCGCGCCCAGCATGGCGTTGCGGTGCACGATGCCGATGATGGCGTTGCGTGAGACCGGGCTGCCGCGCAGCACGCTGAACGCCGCCGCGATCCGCGAGGCCGAAAGCCCCTCCTTCAACCAGCGGGCGATCTCTTGCAGTTCGGCGTCGCTGTAGCTTGCCATGTCCAGGGCTCCATCCAGGGGTCAGTCCTCGGCCGCGCTCGAAAGCGCGCCGTCGGCCAGGCGTCAGGGTTCGGGCCCGGTCCGGGCCACGGTCAGAGGTTCGGTGCGAAAGCCGGCGCGCGGCCGGATCAGCCGGAGCGGATCGAATGCCCGGCGGCCAGGCGCGCCAACCGCGCCTCGGCCGTCTTTCTGTCAGGGGCGGAAACCGCCCTGCCCGTCATCGGCTCGAACAGGATGACGGTGCCGTCCTGCGTGCGGATGCAGGAGCGCGCGTATGGACCGGCAGCAGGCCGGTCGAATGGGGGGCCGGAGCCGAGGGGAGCGGCGGCTCCGGCCGTTCCGGCCGCCGGGGACGGGCGGACCGGACCCGAGGCATCGAGGCGCTCGGGCTTCGCCCCGGCCGGGGAGGACGGCCGGGACGGAAGGGAATGGGCGGCGACTTCGATCGCCGGGCTTGCCTCGCGCGAGGCTGGCGCGACCGCGCCATGAAGACTGGACAAGTTCTGCATGGCTGGATATAAGCATAACTCAAAAAATGATGCAAGCCATTCTTTCATAGACGAGGGCCGCTTTCATCACTCACATGGGCGCCATGGCCAAAACGGAACTGTCGATCAAGGTCGGGGCGGCGATACGCCAGGCGCGCAAGCAGCGCGGCTTGGTCATGCGCCACATTGCCGAGCACAACGACACCGATGTCGCCGCCGTCGGCAATTGGGAAACCGGCCGCAACCTGCCCAAGACCGAGAACCTGCTGAAGACCGCGGCCTTCCTGCGCGTCGACCCGGTGGCGCTCGGCCAAGGGCATGTCGTCTTCCTCGACGATGCCGGGCCGGTGGCGGATGCCGAGGTCGTCACCGATGCCGGCCCGATGCCGGCCGGCTCAATGGATATCGAGGTGCTGGGGGCCGCGGTCGGCGGCGACGACGGCGACTTCACCTTCAACGGCGAGCCCGCCGGCTACGTCCAGCGCCCGCCGGGCGTGCGCAACCTGCCGAAAGTCTTCGCGCTGCATGTGCTCTCCGACTCCATGGTGCCGCGCTACGAACCCGGCGACCTCATCTATTGCGGCGGCCGCGACGCCGTGCCCGGCGACCATGTGGTGATCGAGACGTTTCCGGAAGAAAACGAGCGCAACGGCAAGGCCTTCATCAAGAAGCTGGTCAAGCGCACGGCGGGCGAGCTGGTGGTCGAGCAATACAATCCGCCGAAGACAATCACCTTCAACCGCTATGCGATCAGGCATGTCTGGCGGGTGATCCCGCTGAAGGAATTGCTGGGGTATTGAGGATTCACCCTCAGGGCCATCCTTCGGCTAGCGGGAGTTTGCGCAAAAGTGTATGATTAAGTCATACCCCCACATTTGGGTAAGGAATGACAATGCGCAGCACCCAGCCACTAACCATTACCCTGCCGCTTGAAATGGCCCAGATGGTGAAGGACAAGGTTTCATCTGGCCAGTACGCCACCGAGAGCGAAGTCATCCGCGATGGCTTGAGAACTCTTGCCGCACGCGACGCAGCGGTCGATCGCTGGCTGCGGGAAGAGGTGGCGCCAACGATGGATGCGCTGCAGAAGGATCCTTCGCTCGTCTCGCCGCTTGAGGACGTACGCAAGCGACTTCATAGCCGCATTGACGCACTGGCGGGCGAGCGTTCACGCCAAGCATAACACACAGGGTCGTCTTCAGCAGGGCCGCAGAGCAAGACTTGCTGGATTTGCTGACCTACCTGGTTCCACAGGCCGGCGAACGGATTGCGTGAGCCTATGTCGATCGCGTCATCAATTACTGTTCCGACTTTGGCACGTTTCCCGAGCGCGGGACGCGTCATGATGATGTAAGGCTAGGCCTCCGCACGGAGGGCTATCGCAGGCGGCAACGATCGCATTCACCATCAAGGACAAGACCGTAACGATCATCCGAATCTTTCACGGCGGGCGAGACGTGATCCTCTCCGATGAAGACGACGCCTTCTGGCGCCACCCCCCTCAAGCCCTTCTCGCCCCCTCCACCAGCACCTCGCGCTCGCTCAGCATCTGCGCTTCGCTGCGCACGCGCTGGCGCTCGTCGATGAAGGCGGCCTGGATTGAAATCGCCGTGCCCGGCAGCCCGTCGGCGCGGCAGGCCGAGCAGACGATGCGGCCCGAAAGCTCCGCCAGCGGCGTGTTGCCCGTCACGCCGAAGCGCCGGAGTTCATCCGGCTTCCRCCACCTGTTGCGGCCGCAATCGGCGCACTCGACCGACAGCGAGGCGACATGCGCGATAACTGGTTTCCTGCCCGGCAATGCCATTGCCTCTCCACCCCGTTTGTTCCTGATTTGTTCGCATATTCCTGCGTTTTGAGCCGCGAGTCGAGTCGCAGTTTTAACACTTTCCCAAAAGTTTCTCTTTATCAATTTTTGAGTTATGCTTTTATAAACTCACAGATGTGAGTCGCCTGCCGAACGGGAGCAATGATGGATGCCGCCGATTTCGCCCGCGCCTGCGGTTACACCGGCGACAGTCCAGCTCTGCTCGAAGCCTTCGAGGCGATCCGCCGCAACGGCATCGCGCAGGCCCGCCAGGATCATTTCCGGCGCAAGGCCGTCATCGACGAATTGAAACAATCCGAACCGCTGTTCCTGGCGGCGATCGGCCCGGCGCTGTCGGCTGAGGAAGCCATCGAGGATACCGCCCGCTTCATCGCCTGCTGGCGCAACATGCCGCGCTGGCGCCAGGAGCGGCGCCTGCCAGACCTCGTCAGGGCCAGGCAGCAGCGTCTCGTGGCGCGCTTCTTCCGCCGCTACGGCCATCGCCTGTGGGCGCTCGAAGCGGCCTGAGGCAGGCTGGACCAGCCATTTGCGGGTTCCAATGTCCGTTTTTTCTTTCTAGATTGCGTCGGGGTGGCTGTTCGTTCGACGTGCATGATTTGGAATGTTCAGGACTGCCCGCTCAAAAGTTCAAACCTGGATCACGGCCGGCGCAGGCACCATCGCGGCGCTGTTCGTCGCCGGCCTGATGGGCGCCTTCGGCGCCCTCCCCGCCCACGCCCCACCGCAGCTGCCGCTTGATACCGCCATCGATGCCGGGCGCTGGCGCGTGCAGCCCGTGCGCGCCTACATCAGCCACGCCAGGACCTATGGCGTGCTGATGAAGCCCGGCCAGAAGGCGCTGGTGCTGGAGGCCGACCTCACCAACCGCACCGCGCAATCCGACAAGGCCTATTTCAATGTCTTCAAGCCGGACGGCATCGCCTTGCCTGATCCCATGCCGATGATCGCGCTGACGCGCGACGAGACGCTGACGCCGGAACTCCATCCCGGCATGACCGAGCGCATGGCCTATGTCTGGCCGCTGGCCGGCGACGCCGCCGTCCCGGCCACATTGAGCTTCGGCGTCACCGCCGAGATCTTCAAGCCGCGCGACAACCTCTACGGCATGCCCGGCTGGTTCAATCCCTACCGGCTCGGCAGCGTCACCTTGCCGGTCGCCGACGTGCCGGCGCCGGACGCACAGGGAAACGGCTCATGAGAATCCGCGTCCTCGGCAATCTCGTCGTCCTCTGCACGACCGTGGCGGTTAGCTACGGCATGCAGGTTTCGAAGCCGCATTATGCCGATCTCACCGGGCCGATCCCGGTCGACGGCGCCATGCATGACACGGTGCATGCACGCAGCTTCGATGTCCGGCTCGACAAGGTCGTCTTTGCCCGAGCGCTGAAGACCAACCAGTTCGGCCAGGAGAAGCTGTTGACCACCAGCGGCCTGTGGGCGGTGGTGTCGACCAACCTCATCGCCAACACTGCCTCCACGACGGTTGCCGACGGCACCTGGCAAGGCCCGACCGGGCTGCGCTATCACCAGACGGAGCGGCTGGGCTACCGCCAGGACATGCCGCCGCATGGCGTCGATCCGGGCCTTGAGAAGCGCGGCCTGTTCGTGTTCGAAGTGCCGCCCGACCAGATCCGCGGCGCCAGGCTGCTGATAGCAGCGCGCCAGTTCGGCCCGCTCGATGCGCAAGCTCGCATCAGGCTGGACGGGGTGCCGACAGGCGCCGATGGCCAGCCGACGGATGTGCTGCCCGAGTTTGATCTGGACGCGCAGCTGTAGGAGGACGTCTATCTGCCCATGGCCTCTCGCAGCAACACAATCACGTCGGCAACAGAAGGGTCCACGATAGGTGGCGGATCGACTCGCTCACAAAACTCCCTCCAGATGAACAGCGTGAGTTCCGCACCATCGGTACCCGGTTCGCTCGATGCTTCAGTGAACTGTTCAAGGGCTCGATATCGACGATCAGACCAGAAGAGCTGTTCGACCCAGTCATAAACGGGGATCAGATGGAAATGGATCGGATGACCGGGAGAGTGGCCGTAGCGGCTGATGTAGAGCCGGTTGGGCCGCAGCTGCGACATCACCGCCTTCTGAGCTTGCGCAAGCAATGGGCCCAATTCGACCAGAGCATCCTGCGGCAGTTCCGAGAGATCATTGGTCGGCAGCTTGGAACCGAGCATCAGATAACCGGGCAAAGCCGAGTCAATCCGGTGGTTGAGGAGCCAGAAATCCGTCGCGAAAATTTGGAGCGTCTCGGGTATCTGCAAATTCTCTTCTCCGATCCAGGGAACGCGATGATTTGAAAGTGACCTGATTTGAACCCAAGGCAATTCCGGAGCGCGCGGGTAACAGTCTGCTTCCGGGACGACCAATACTGAGCAAGACCATGGGAAGCGCATGACCGCCGTTTCGACCGACATTAAACCAGCCGCCAAAGACGAGCCCGAGAAAAAATGGCGGCGGCGCAGCCTTGTCGCGCTCGCCATCCTGCTGCCGCTGACGCTGGCCGAAACCAGCTACGACAGCGCGCGCGAATGGCTGCATGGCGAGGACCTCATCGCCCGTGATGTCGACTTCGGCCAGTCCGTGGCGTTCGGCGGCAGCGACTGGAAACTGGCCGATCTGCGCGGCGGCAAGGCCGGCCGCCTGCCCGACCACGCCTTCGCTGTCATCGCCACCTTCACCGTCACCATCGGCGACCCCGACCTGCAAAAGCAGTGGCTGGGCTGCAAGCTCATGCTGACCGACGCTGCCGGCCGCCGCTGGCTGCCGGATGTCGTCGCCGGCCTCGGCCTGCCGCAGGGCGTGATGAACTGCACCTCGGCGATCTTTTCCGGCGCCAAAAAGGGCGACGTCCTCACCATCGGCGACACTTTCATCGTGCCTGAGGACGCGGTGAAAACCATCCGTCCGACGGTTGGGGTGGGCAGCGAGCGGCCTTGGTATCTGCGTTTTCAAAGGCCGCCGAAGTAGCTTCTTTCTCCCCGTCACTATACGGGGAGAAATGCCCGGCAGGGCAATGAGGGGCAGCACCAGCGCTCCGGAAAGTGGGTGATTTGCCAAACGTCGCGTCAGCGCGGCTTTGCGTATCCAAGCTCAATTCTTTCGCGTCGGCGCCGCCCCTCATCCGCCTGCCGGCACCTTCTCCCCGTATAGTGACGGGGAGAAGAACGCTTCTACGCCGCGCCAGCCTTCGCCACCCCCTTCGACAGCGAAAACGCTGTCTCCAGCACCGCGGCGAGAAAACAGATCCTGATCGGCTCGATCAAAACGCCGGTGGAGGAATCCTGGAATGGGCTGCCGAACAGCAGCGTCACGCCATGCGAGAAAATCTGCCAGACATCGAGGTCGTGCGGGCCGATCAGTCGCGTCGCGCCGAGCCACAGCCAAGCGGCGCCCCAGTCGATGAGGCGGTAGCCGATGATCAGCGTGCACAGGAGCAGCAGGCTGGAACTCACCGTCAGCCGCACGCCATTGGCGATCGGCAGATAGCGCGAGCGGTAGCCGGCGATGAAATGCTCGACGAAATCGCGCAGGAATTTCGGCAGGCCGGCATAGCGCTTGCCGAACCGCTCCACCCGGTTGTGCACCCGCATCAACGCGGCGTCGTCGCGCACGTCATAGCCATAGATCAGCGCCGCCATGACCAGCCAGATCAGCGGCAGCAGCATGTAGAAGAACAGGTTGATGGCGACAGTCGAGGGCGCGATCGAGGTGAGCTCGACCGGCACCATCGGAGCCGCCGTCGCCACCGGCACCGGGCTCGCCAGTCCGTCGGCGGTGGCCTGCAGCACCGACCAGAAGGACCGGCTCATCAGCCATTGCAGCGCCGTATCCTTCCAGCGGCTGATCACATAGAGACCGACGAAGATCCAGTTGGTTTCGCAGATCACCACGACGATCTGCCAGAACGAGGCGGTTTTAGTCCTGGTCTGCATGAACTTGGCCAGCCGGCGGATCAGCCAGGACACCGCCACCGAGATCAAGAGCCAGCGCGAATCCAGCACGTCGAGCACATTGGCGCTCTGGCCGAAATCGGCCTGGTCGAGCGTTTCGCGCGAATATTGCCGCACGATATCGCCGAGAAAGCCCCAGGCGGCGTAGTAGGCGAAGAACGGCAGCAGCGCGATGGTGATCATGCGCACCAGCCGCGAGCCGCGCCGGTCGGCCGCCGGCGGCTCCTCGGCCTTGCCAGCGCCACGCGAGGCAGCGAGCAGATGCGGCAGGCCGGGGCGCAGCACATGGAACATCGCCACCGTCACCACCAGTTGCGCCAGCGCCACCAGCGTCAGCATGGCGAGCCCCGCGAAATGATTGGCCAGCGCCACCTTGGCCGCCAGCTGCAGCAGGAGGTCGCCGGCCAGCACTCCGGCCAGCACCAGTGCGACAAGCTGCGGCCAGAAGCGCCGCAGCAGCGAAAAACTCAAGCTGATCGGCCTGATGATATCGGCAAACATGAGGTCTCTCACGATGCCACCCGCCCCGCGTCTTTCTAGCAAGACCCGATCGTTTTGCAACCGGGCCGGGAAATTGGGGGGCGGCGTTTTGCCGGGTTCAGCGCGGGTGATTGAGGAGAAGGTGCAGGGGTGATGCGCGGTCTTCCCTTCTCCCCCTGTGGGAGAAGGAAGAAGCGCTCACCGCCTCACCCGCGACTTCAGCCACCGGTCGAACGCCACCGCCAGGATCAGGATCAGCCCGATGACGATGCTCTGCGTGTAGGACGAGACATTGTTGAACTGCAGCCCGTTCTGCAGCACGCCGATCAGCGCAGCACCGACCACCGTGCCGCCGACCGAACCGATGCCGCCGAACAGCGAGGTGCCGCCGATGACGACGGCGGAGATGACCGTCAGCTCGTAGCCGATGCCGGCGACCGCTTCGGAGGAATTCAGCCGCGCCGACAGCACGAAGGCGGCCAGCCCGGCGAAGAAGCCGACAATGACATAGACCGAGACGAGGATGCGGTCGACGCGCAGGCCCGACAGCCGCGCGGCCTCCGCATTGCCGCCGACGGCGTAGACGGCGCGGCCATAGCGCGTGTAGCGCAGCACGATGTGGCACAGGATCGCGGCGATGGCGAAGATGATCGCCGGCACCGGCACCGGGCCGATCAGCCCCGTGCCGAACCAGCGCATCGAGGCGTCGAAGCCGGAGATCGGGCCGCCATTGGAAATGGTCAGCGTGAGCCCGCGAAACACCGTCAGCCCGCCCAGCGTGACGACGAAGGGCGGCACTTTCAGTCGGGTGATGGCGAGCCCCTGCACGCCGCCGGCGGCAGCACCGACGATGACGGCGGCAAGCAGCGCGGCAAACCAGCCATAGCCCTGCGTTCCTGATGTCGACAGCGACAGCGTGTTGGCCGCACCGCCCTTGGCGACGACGGCCGCCACCATGCCGCAGAAGGCCAGCAGCGAGCCGACCGAAAGATCGATGCCGGCCGTGAGAATGACGAAGGTCATGCCGAGCGCGATCAGCCCGGTGATCGAGATTTGGCGGGTGATGTTGAACAGATTGATCGGGTCGATGAAGCTCGGTTTCAGCACGGTGAAGACGACGACCAGGGCGGCCAGGAACAGCAGCGGCCCGAAGCTCATCAACAGCCGCGCGACCGTCGCGCCGCCGCGCTGGTTCTGCTCTTCGGCGATGCTCATCGTGCCTGTCCCTCCGCATCCTGCCCAAGCGCGTCTTGCCCAAGGCCATCTTGGCTGTCGAGCGCCATCAGTTCCATCAATTTTTCCTCGTTTGCCTCGACGCCCGGCATTTGCCCGGTGATGCGCCCCCGCCGCATGGTGACGATGCGGTCCGACACCGCCAGCACCTCGGGCAGCTCGGACGAAATCATCATCACCGCGATGCCGCGCGCCGCGAGTTGCACCAGGATCTGATGCACCTCCGCCTTGGCGCCGACATCGACGCCGCGTGTCGGCTCGTCGACGATCAGCACCTTTGGATCACGCGCCAGCCAGCGCGCCAGGATCACCTTCTGCTGGTTGCCGCCCGACAGGCCCTCGATCGCCTGCTCGGCCGAGGCCATGCGGATCGACAGCATCTTGCGGAAGCCCGACAGGGCGTCGCGCTCGCGCCGCTCCGCCATGAAGCCGAAGCCGTTGCTGAAATGCCCAAGCGAAGCGACGGAGAAATTCGGCAGGATGCCGAGTGCTGCAAAGATCGCCTGGTGCTTGCGGTCCTCCGGCACAAGGCCGATGCCCAGCGCAATGGCGTCGGCCGGTGAGGCCGGCGCGATCTGTTTGCCATCGAGCGTGATGGTTCCGGCCGCGATGCGGTCAGCGCCGAAAATGGCGCGCGCCAGCTCCGTGCGGCCGGAGCCGACGAGCCCGGCGACGCCGAGGATTTCGCCCGCCTTGAGATCAATGTCTACGCCGTCGAGCACGATGGCATGCGGCGCTTCGGGATCGCGCACGGTGCGCAAGCCGCGCACCGACAAGACGACATCGCCGGCCACCGCGCGCTGCGCCGGCCGCGCGTAGAGTTCGGAGGCCGCGCGGCCGACCATCTTCTCGATGATGCGCGGCAGCTGGATGGGTCGTCCCTTCTCGCGGTCGAGATGTCCGGCCAGCCGGCCGTCGCGCAGCACCGTCATGCGGTCGCAGATGGCGGATGCCTCCTCCAGCCTATGGGTGACGAACATGATGGCGACCTTGTCCTGGCGCAGCCGGTCCATGATCGACAACAGCCGCTGCACCTCGGTCTCGGTCAGCGCCGAGGTCGGCTCGTCCATGATGATCAGCCGGCTCTTCAGCGACAGCGCACGCGCAATCTCGACCAGCTGCTGCTCGGCCACCGACAGCGCCGAAACCGGCGTCATCGGATCGATGGAAAGGCCGACACGGGCGATGATTTCTCGCGAATTCCCCTCCATGCGTTTCCAGCTCACCAGCCCGAGCGGCCCGACCGGCGCGCGGCCGATGAAGATGTTCTCGGCCACGGTCAGCGTCGGGATCAGGCTGAGCTCCTGGTAGATGGTGACGATGCCGAGCCGCTTGGCATCCTGCGGGCTGGACGGCGCGTAATCGGCGCCGTCGAAAGTGATGCGTCCGCTGGACGGCGGCATGACGCCCGACAGGATTTTCAAGAGCGTCGATTTGCCGGCGCCGTTTTCGCCGAGCAGTCCGAGGATTTCGCCGGGGTGGATGTCGAGCGAGACATCGCTCAAAGCGGTGACGCCGGAGAAGTGCTTGGTGACACCTTCGACGGCTAGCAGGACAGGTGCGGCTTCAGCTGGCAAGGGTTGCTCCCTGGGTGAAGTTCATCCGGGTTCCGTCAGCGCTTGAACGCCCCCTCTGTCTTGCCGGACATCTCCCCCACGAGGGGGGAGATTGGCTGTTTTGCCGGCAGCGCCTTTTCTGCAGGGCCGGTAATTGGCGAAAGCGGAGACAACGACCGATCTCCTCCCTTGAGGGGGAGATGTCCGGCAGGGCAGAGGGGGGCGATGCCCCGCCTGCCTTGCCATTTGGCCGATCCCCACCGGCCTCCTACTTCGTCTCGCTCAACCTCTCGGCCTTATCGAGATTGTCCTTGCCGATGACGATCGGCGTCAGCAGCACCAGCTTCTCCTTCGGCTCGGTCTTGTTCTTGGCGTAGGCGACCGCGATCTGCACGGCGGTGCGCGATTGCTGGCCGGGGAACTGTTCGACCGTGCCGGCGAGTTTGCCGTCACGCACCGCGACCAGCGCTTCCGGCAGCGCGTCGAAGCCGTAGATCTTGACGTCGGTGAAGTTGCGGGCGGCACACGCCTCGAGCGCGCCGAGCGCCATGTCGTCATTGGCGCAGATGATGGCGTCCGGCTTGCCGTTGGCGGCAAGGCCGGCTTCCGTCACCGACAGCGCCTCGGCGCGGGCGAAGTTGGCGGTCTGCTCGAAGATGATCTGGTACTTGTCCTTCAGGGGATCGAGCACATTGTGCACGCCCTTGTTGCGGTCGATCGCCGGTCCCGCGCCGGGCTGGCCCTGCAGGTGGAACAGCTTGGCGCCATTGGGGAACGCCGCCACCATGGCGCTGGCCTCCGCCTCGCCGCCCTTGACATTGTCGGCGCCGACATGGGCGAGGATACCCTGGACACCGTCGACGCGACGGTCGATCGTCACCACGGGAACGCCGGCCTTGACCGCTTCCTCGATGGCTGGCGCCAGCGCGTTGACGTCGAGCGGCGAAATCACGATGGCGTTGACCTTCTGCACCAGCGCCGCCTCGATGTCGGCGGTCTGCTTGGTGGCCGAATTCTGGCCGTCGCTTTCGGTCAGGTTGACGCCTTGCGCCTGCGCCTCGGCCTTGATCTCGTTCAGCATGTGCACGAAGAACGGAAAGCCGAGATTGGGCACCGAGCCCAGTATGGTCAGCTTGTCCTCGGCGAACGCCGAACGCGCGGCCAGCATCATCGCGCCCGCGGCCACGGACGTCATCAGGAATTCACGTCTGTTCATGGTTGATCTCCTCCACAAGAACGCACAATCCCCAGGACCGGGATCGGTCTTGAGAAGGGATCATGCGTCGGTTCAAAGTGTTGGAGCATCCTCCTTGCGCAAGACAGCGCATGCCGCTCCAGCTGATATCAGTTGCAAAAACTGCCTCCCATCGGCATCAGCAAATGGATGCTAACCCAGGGTCAACCATTTGTGCAACATCGATATAACAGTGCCGGGTTGCGAATTATCGGAATTGTCGGAATTTTGATGCCGAGGGCGTCCTGCCCGGCATGACAGACGCGATCTGGCCGGTCTATCGGCTTCAGCCGACTTTCGTATTTTTGATTGAAAGCCCGTTTATCAGTGTGTATAAATACACATGAATAGCGCAGAGATTATCCGCTTGTTGCAAGCTGATGATTGGTTCGAGGTTGCCCGAAAGGGCGGCCATGCGCAATTCAAACACCGTGACAAGCAAGGGCGGGTCACCGTTGCCCATCCCAAGCGCGACATCCCGATAGGCATCCTTCGCAGCATCGAAAAGCAATCCGGACTGAAACTGAGGTGACGGACATGAAGCAGTATATCGGACTTATCCATAAGGATGCCGACAGCGACTTCGGTGTGTCTTTCCCTGATTTCCCTGGCGTGATCACCGCCGGAAAAGATCTGGATGACGCCCGGTCCATGGCTGAAGAAGCGCTCGCCCTCCACATCGAAGGGCTGGCCGAGGATGGCGACGCCATTCCAGAGCCTTCCAGTCTGGAGGCCGTGATGGCGAATGCCGATAATCGTGACGGTGTTGCGATCCTGGTCGCGGCCAGGACCGAGGCCAGGAAGGCGGTGCGCATCAACGTGACGCTGCCGGACGACGTTCTGCGACGGATTGATGCCTTTGCCGAAGCCCATGGCTATACTCGATCCGGGTTTCTCGCGAAGGCGGCCGAGAAAGCGATGGAGCTTGAAACGGCCTGATGCGTATCGCCCAAAAATGATCCCCGGAGAAACCATGAAGCCGCACATCATCTGCCATATGCTCGCCTCGCTCGATGGCAGCCTTCATCCGAGCCGCTACACGGCGAGCCCCGATGGCGGCGTGCCGGCATGGTCGGGCCTTTATGAAAAGATCCACGGCGACCTCGACGGCGACGCCTGGATCGTCGGCCGTGTCACCATGGCCGAGATGAGCAAGGCCGGCGCGCACCCGCCGGCCAATGCTGGCAAGGTCGAGCGGCCGCACCATTTCGCCCAACGCGATGCCGGCACCTATGCCGTGGCGCTCGATGCCTCGGGCAAGCTCCACTTCGCCAAGCCTGATGTCGGCGGCGACCATGTCGTGGTGCTGCTTGGGCGGGACGTTGCCGACAGCCATCTGGCCGAACTCGCCGCCGACGGCGTGTCCTACATCGTGTCTGAGACGGCCGAGATCGATCTCGCCGCCATGCTCGACGTGCTCGGCCGCGAACTCGGTATCCGTCGGCTGCTGCTCGAAGGCGGCGCCGGCATCAACGGCTCCTTCTTCGCGGCAGGGCTTGTCGACGAGCTCAGCCTGCTCGTCGCGCCCGCGCTCGATGCGCGGGCGGCAAACCAGGGCTTTGTCGAGTTCGGCGAAAGCGGCCTCGCCGGCAAGATGCAACTGTCGCTGACAAGCTGCGAAACGCTGGCGCATGGCCTCATCCACTTGCGCTACGCCGTCAGCCCTGGCTGAGGGCGCGGCGCCTCAATACCGCATCGCATCCAGATCGGCGATCAGCGTCGGGCCGGTCGGGTGCCAGCCGAGCCGTGCCTGGGTCAGTGCGCTGGAGGCCGGCAGGTCCATGGGGGCGAACATTCCCATCCAGCCGAAATGCTCCGCCGCCTTTTCCAGCGCAATCGAGACGACGGGCAAGTTCAGGCCCCGGCCAAGCGCTTCCGCGATTTCGCGCACCTCGACGCCTTCCTCGCCGACCGCGTGATAGCGCGCGCCCGGCTGGCGCTTTTCCACGGCGAGCCGGTAGAGCCGCGCGGCGTCGAGAAGATGCCCCGCCGAATAGCGATTGCTGCCTTCGCCGACATAGGCCGAGACACCTTTTTCACGCGCGATCTCGATGAGCGGCGTGATGAGCCCCTGCTTGACCGGATTGTGGACCTGCGGCAGGCGCACGACAGACACGTTGATGCCGGCCGCCAGCAAGGCGTTGCCGGCGAGTTCCGAGGCGATGCGTGGATTTGGATGGCTGGCGTTGAAGACATCCTCGACCGCCAGCTCGCCGTGTCCGGGGCTGCCCATGCCGACGCCCGACGTGATGACCAGCGGTCGGTCGGATCCCGCGAGCGCCTCACCGAGCGCCGCGATGACACGCTTGTCCTTTTCGCAGTTCTCGGCGAAGCGCGAAAAATCATGATCGAACGCGGTGTGGATCACGGCGTCCGCCTTCGCCGCGCCGTCGCGCAGGCTTGTCGGATCCTCGAGGGTTCCGCGATGCACCTCGGCGCCCGCGGCGGCGAGTGCGGCGGCGCCGGCGTCGGAGCGAGTGACGCCGATCACCTGATGGCCGGCCTGGATGAGTTCGGGAACGATGGCCGAGCCGATGAAGCCGGTGGCTCCGGTGAGAAAGATACGCATGCAAATCTCCTGCGGTTGCCTGCGTAATATCGACGGTCTATTATTCCATTAAAGTAGTGATCTTATCATGGTATAATGGCTAACAGGATGCCCACCCCCGGTTCGCTCGCAGCCTTCCTGAAAGACCGGCGTACCCGGCTCGATCCCGCCTCGTTCGGCTTTTCCGGGCGCCGACGGACGCCGGGGCTGCGCCGCGAAGAGGTCGCCCAGCGCGCCAACATCAGCCCGACCTGGTACACATGGCTGGAGCAAGGCCGTGGCGGCGCGCCCTCGGCCGATGTGCTGAACCGCATCGCCAAGGGGCTGCTTTTGACCGAGGCGGAGCGCGAACATCTCTTCATGCTGGGGCTCGGCCGCCCGCCCGAGGTGCGCTACCGGGGCGACGAGGGCGTCAGCCCCCGGCTGCAGCGCCTCATCGACACGCTCGAGGCCAGCCCAGCCCTGGTCAAGACCGCCACCTGGGACGTCGTCGCCTGGAACCGCGCCGCCGAGATCGTGTTGACCGACTACGGCACCATCCCCGCCGGCCGGCGCAACATCCTGCGCTTCATGTTCCTCACGCCCCACATCCGCGCCAAGCAGCATGATTGGGAAAACCTTGCCCGTTTCGTGGTCGGCGCTTTTCGGGCCGATGCGGCGCGTGCCGGCGCGGTCTCCGAGGTCACCCAGTTGGTCGACGAACTGTGCAGCGGCAGCGCCGAGTTCGCCACGCTGTGGCAGGAGAACGACGTGCTCGCCCATGGCGACGGCACAAAGCGCCTGAAGCACCCGGAACTGGGTGACATCGAGCTGGAATATTCGTCCTTCGCGGTCGACGGCCGGCCGGATCTGAACCTGACCGTCTACAACCCTGTCGGCAGCGAGGTCGCCGACCGCATCCGCGCCCTGGCCCGCCGTCCAAAGGGGTAAAGGCTGGGCTCGCTGCGCAGCGCCTTCGTCAAGTTCGCTCGCACACCGCCTTCAGGATCTGCAGGGTCGGCCCCCAGTAGAGATTGGCATGTGGGCGGATCGCCGGTTCGGCGAAGTCGCTCAGCGTAAGCGTCAGCAGCGTTCCTCCATCCGCCGGCGCGAGAGCAAAGCTGACCAGCGTGTGGTTCTCCGGCGCATCCGCAAGGCGCGAGGCCGACAGCGTGCTCCAGTAACTGTAGGCGAAGCTCTTCTCCGGCTCGAAGGCCCTGATAGTACCATGGTTCTCGAATGCCATGCCGTGCAGCATCCCGCGTATCACGATCGCGCCGCCGGCATGCCCTTCCAGGCTGACGGTCAGCTCTTCGTCGGACATCCATTGCGGGATCATCGCGGGCGTCGTCAGCACGCGCCAGACTTTGGCCGGCGCGGTTGCGATGGCGATGGTCTTGACGATCGGCGCGGCGGGATCGGTCATCCCTGCATTTTCCGCGAATGCCGGGGAAAAGTGTAGCGCAATGTCGGTTGGCACTTCCGCGCAATCTCAGCTGGCAGAAATTTGTGCCTTGGCGGGAACAGCGCCTGCCAGATCAATCCTTGCCGGTCAGAATAATCGTGCTTCCACAAATTGATCACGGCCGGCCACGGCGACTGATATGCTGAAGGATGTCATCAAAAGTGAGGCCGGGTCCGATGGAGAAAGAGGCATCGCGGTTGCACTGGAACGCGACATACGAAGCGAAACGGGAGGACGGCGTCAGTTGGTTCCAAGATAGTCCCGAACCCTCTCTTTCGTTGATCAAGGAAATTGCCCATCCCAGTTCGGCCGTCGTTGACGTAGGAGGCGGCGCCTCTCGACTGGTGGATAATCTTGGGGAACAACACTTCGAGGACGTCACTGTCCTGGACCTCTCCGCGGCGGCGATCGCGGCGGCTCGTGGTCGACGGGCTGGGGCAGGCCGCCAAATAGAGTGGATCGTGGCTGACATTCGTGCTTGGTCGCCGAGGCGACTTTACGATGTCTGGCATGACAGGGCTGCCTTTCATTTCATGGTCGAAAAAGCGGACCGTGACGCTTACCTCTTCACACTCAGGCGGGCACTCGCACCGAATGGCTACGCGATTATCGCGACTTTCGCGCTCGACGGACCGGAGAAATGCAGCGGTTTGCCGGTTCAACGATACGATGCAAGCACCCTCGCCCAAGTCCTTGGATCCGGCTTTGCCCTCGTTCGCACACTCGACCATCTGCATCTGACACCATGGGGCTCCCCGCAGTCCTTTCAGTTCAGCGTTTTCAGGCGAGCACCTGAAATGTAATCTGGCGATGCAGTAAATCCAGCCGCGTCCGGCGCGACCGCGACCGTGCCGCTCTCCTCACCCCTATGCGATTTCCGGCTGATCAGCGCGACGGCGGCGAAGGCCGCGATGCCGAACAGGCCGACCACGACGTTGAGCCACAGGGCCGGGAAGACGCCGAGGCCTGCGATCGTCAAAGTCAGGCCGAACGGGGCGAAGGCGGAACTGAACTGGCGCGCCGCCGTGATCCAGCCGACATAGGAGCCGTAGCGTTCCCGGCCGAACAATTCGAGCGGCAGCGTGCCGCCGACAATGCTCATCAGGCCCGAGCCGAAGCCGAAAAGCACGGCGAACAGCATGGCGCCGGGGACGGAGGGCGCCACCACGAGCAGCACCGCAAGGCCGCCGGCGAGGGCCGCGGTCGCGCCGAGCGCCAGCGCTGTCTGCGACAGGCCCCGGCCGAACAGCATGTTGACCAGCCGGCTCGCCACTTGCGAAGGGCCAAACAGGCTGGCGACCAGCACCGAGGCGCCGCCGAGACCGACCAGGGTGAGCAGCGGCACCATCTGCACGAGAACAGCCGAAAGCATGAAGCCCTCAATGGCAAAGCCGGCCAGCACCAGGACGAACAGGAGCGACCCTCGCCCGCCGGGCGCCGGCCCCGACAGGCCTGGTGTCACCGGGACAATCCTCTCCCGTGCCTTGCCGGCATGGCTGGAAAGCCGGGCCAGCCACCAATGGATCGGCAGGCAGACAAAAGCATTGAGCGCGGCAAAGAGAATGAGCACCTCGCGCCAGCCGAGGTGATGATGCAGCAGCGTCGTCAAGGGCCAGAACAGCGTCGAGGCGAAGCCGGCGATCAAGGTGAGATGGGTGATGCCGCGGCGCGCGCCGCCGAGCTGCACGATGGCGACGAAGGCCGTGCTGTAGAGCACGAAGCAGGAGGCGAGCTCCATGGCCAGCACGCCGAGCGCAAAGCCGGCGCGTCCAGGCGCCAGCGCGCACAACAGCAGCGCGCCCGCCGCCGCCAGCGAACCCGGCACCATCAGGCGCCCTGCCCCGACCCGGTCCGCCAGGCTGCCCGCGAACGGCGCCAGGACAGCGCTTGCCAGCAGCGACACCGACAGCACCGCGAACACCCATTGCTGCGACCAGGCGAGTTCCGCCGCCACCGCCGGCGCCAGGATGCTGTAGCTGTAATACAGCGTGCCGTAGCCGATGATCTGCGTGGCGCCCAGCGCCCAGATGGCGGAAGCGGGGATCTTGCCCTCGGTCACTCGGCGGCTTCCATCTTGCCCGCGCAACCGCAGCCGCCTTTGCCGGCGGCCTTGGCATCGACATCCGCCACGCAGCAGGCATCGACCTCGGCCGGCGCCGGCCCGCCGCAACAGCCCTGCGAAGCGCGGCCCGCCGGCACCGTGCAGACGCCGGTTTCGGGTAGCACCAATTGCACCGCGTCGGCCGCCGCCATGTCGCCGGCGATCGCCGCCGCGACTGAGCGGACCTGCTCGTAGCCGGTCAACAGCAGGAAGGTCGGCGCACGGCCATAGCTCTTGATGCCGACCGTGTAGAAACCGGGCTCGGGATGGCTGAGCTCGCGGTGGCCGTGCGGCGGCACGTCGCCACAGGAATGTTCGTTGGGATCGATGAGCGGCCCCAGCGCCTTGACGCCTTCCAGCCACGKATCGAGATCGAGCCTGAGTTCCCGGGTCAGCGACAGATCCGGGCGCTGCCCCGTCGCGGCGATGATGCGGTCGACGGGGCCCAATTGCAGCAGGCCGTCCTGGCCCTGCCCCTCGACGATCAGCCTTCCGTCACGCTCGCGGATCGCAAGCGTGGCAAAGCCGGTCACCAGCTGGACGCGGCCGCTTTCGGCGAGGTCGCGCACATCGGCGCCGAGTTCGCCGCGCGCCGGCAATTGGTCGGCGTCGCCGCCGCCATAGATGCGAACGAGATCGGTTCCGCGCACCGCCCAGATGAAGGCCGTGCCGGGCGCTTCATCCGCCAGCCGGGCAAGGTCGAGCAAGGCGTTGGCCGCCGAATGGCCGGAACCCGCGACCAGCGTCGTGCGGCCGGCATAAAGCACGCGGTCGCGGCCGAGAATGTCGGGTATGCCATAGGCGATGCGGTCGGCGAACTCCGCCTCGCCCTCCGCCGCGATGCCGCCGGCGCCGAGCGGATTGGGCGTGCGCCAAGTCCCCGAGGCGTCGATGACCGCCCGCGCCCTGTCGCGCCGGATGCCATCGGCGGTTTCGACCACAAGCATGAACGGCCGTGCCGCGCGCTCGCTGCCGCGCACCTTGTCGGCGCCCCAGCGCGATATGGCAACGACACGCGCCTCGGTTTCGATCGCCGGCGCGAGTTCCGGCAGGCTGGCGAGCGGCTCGAGATAGTGCGCGACGAGTTCGTCGGCGGTCGGGAAGGCTTCCCCGTCCGGCATCCGCCAGCCATGGCTTTCGAGCAGCTTGCGGGCCGCCCCATCGACGCAATAGCGCCAGGGCGTGAACACCCGCACATGCCCCCAATCCCGCAGATTGGCCGCGACGCCGCTGCCGGCCTCATAGAGCTTCACCGGCAGGCCCCGCGCCATGAGATGAACGGCGGCCGCGAGGCCAACCGGGCCGGCGCCGATGACGGCGATAGGCAGATCGTTTTGCATCAGCTTCTATCCTTCCGGTATTATCGAAATAACAGGCAAAAAAATCAGGCGGCCGCGTCACCCGCTGCCGGGTTGCAGGCCGCATCGGCGCAGCATTCATCGGCCAGGAAGCCGATGAGATCGTTCATCATGGGATAGTTGGCGCGGCAGATCAGCGTCGTCGCCTGCCGCTCCTGGCTGACCAGCCCGGTCAGGATCAGGCGGTGCAGATGGTGCGACAGCGTCGAGGCGGCGATGCCGAGGCTCTCCTGCAGGAAGCCGACCGGCCGGCCCGCCTCGCCGGCCCGCACCAGGATACGATAGAGGTTCAGCCGCGTCGGATTGCCGAGCGCTTCCAGCTGTTTGGCTGCTTGTTCGAGTTTCATGGAAATAGCATGCGGCCAGCGGCGGGAACCGTCAAGTCATATTTCGATATTTTTCGAAATAGCTCTCAAACCACGCGTTTGCCGTCGGCATCGATGACGACCTCGCCGTCCTCCTTGGTGAACGGACCGATATCGCGATTGGGCAGGATATCGAGCACCGCTTCGGACGGCCGGGCAAGCACCACGCCGAGCGGTGTCACCACGATCGGCCGGTTGATCAGGATCGGATGCGCCAGCATAAAATCGAGGATCTCGTCGTCGCTCCATTTGGGATCGCCGAGGCCGAGTTCCGCATAGGGCGTGCCCTTCTCGCGCAGCAAGTCGCGCGGCGCCATCGCCATCGCCTCGATCAACTCGACGAGCCTTTCGCGCGACGGCGGCGTCTTCAGATATTCGATCACCTGCGGCTCCTCGCCGGACTGGCGGATGATCGCCAGCGTGTTGCGCGACGTGCCGCAGGCCGGGTTGTGATAGATGGTGATGGTCATGGCGCGGTCCTTTCGCGAGAAGCGGTGTTGCGGACGGCCGCCCCCTGTTCGTACCAGCCTCTGCTTCGGTTCACGATCCACACGACTGAAAGCATGACTGGAACCTCGATCAGCACGCCGACAACGGTTGCCAGTGCCGCGCCGGAATTCAGCCCGAAAAGCGCGATCGCGGCTGCGACCGCCAGTTCGAAGAAGTTGGATGCACCGATCAAGGCCGATGGTCCGGCCACGCAATGCCGCTCGCCGGAGGTTCGGTTGAGCAGATAGGCAAGACCGGAGTTGAAATAGACCTGGATCAGGATCGGCACCGCAAGCAGCGCGATCACCAGCGGCTGAGCGATGATCTGCTCGCCCTGAAAGCCGAACAGGAGCACCAGGGTTGCCAGCAGGGCAATCAGCGACAAGGGCTGCAACGCGGCCAACAGCGCATCCAGCGCGTGCTGCCCAGTCGCCAGCAGCCGCCAGCGAACCAGTTGAGCAACCAGCACCGGCAGGACGATGTAGAGGGCAACCGACAGCACAAGCGTAGCCCATGGCACCGTGATCGCCGACAGCCCGAGCAGCAGGCCGACGATGGGCGCAAAGGCGACAATCATGATCGCATCGTTGAGCGCAACCTGCGACAGCGTAAAGTTCGGCTCGCCGCGCGTAAGGTTGGACCAGACGAACACCATGGCGGTGCACGGGGCCGCCGCGAGAATGATCAGCCCGGCTATGTAGGAATCGATTTGCGCGGCGGGCAACCAGGGCCGGAACAGCCAGCCGACGAACAACCAGCCCAACAGCGCCATGGAAAACGGCTTCACCGCCCAGTTGATGAAGAGAGTGACCCCGATCCCGCGCCAATAGGTGCCGACACTGGCCAGCGAAGCGAAATCGACACGCAGCAGCATGGGCACGATCATCAGCCAGATCAGTACGGCAACGGGGATGTTGACGTTGGCGACCTCGAAATGGCCAAGGGCAACACCGGCGACGATGCACAGCGCCACCCATACCGTCAGGTACTTCTCGACGAAACCGATAGTCGGCTGTGCCGTCTCGCCGGCATTCAGAACGTGATCTGACATGATGATTTCCTTGGCTCAGCCAGTCTTGGGCAGATCGCGATCGGTCATGGCGCCCACCTCAACATTTACAGGTCACCGCCTGGAGGATCGGCTGGCAAAGCTCCGGCGCGCCATTGCAGCAATCCTCCATCAGATAGGCCAGCAGATCGCGGAACCCGGTCATGTCGGCCGTATAGCGCACGCTGCGCCCTTCGCGCTCGGCATGCACCAGGCCCGCCTGACCGAGGATCTTCAGATGCGCCGACATGGTGTTCTGCACGGTGCCGAGCCTTGTCGCGATCTCGCCCGCCGGCACACCTTCGGCCCCGGCCCGCACCAGCAGCCGGAACACCTCCAGCCTGGTTTCCTGGCCGAGTGCGGCGAGCGCCAGCAATGCTGTTGTCTTGTCCATCAATCCATCTATCCAGATTTATGGATTAATGCCAGCCGATCATGACAAGGCTGTGACAGCCAGGGCTTACGCTTTGCGCCAAGAACCCGTCGGGCGTGGTTCGCTCAGATGCGGGCGCCAGCCATGCACACGGTCCCGCCCGGCGGCCTTGGCGCCATAGAGGGCCTCGTCGGCGCGCCGTAAGAGATCGGCGATCTCGATGTCGGCACTCCCGTCGAAAGTGCCGACCCCGATGCTGACAGTGACGATGCCCTTTTCGCTGCCGGCATGCGCAAGCCGGAGGTCGCGCACCTTGCTCCTGAGCGTTTCGGCGATGACGAAGGCGCCCCGCGCCTCGGTCTCGGGCAGCACGAGCGCGAACTCCTCGCCGCCATAGCGCGCCGCCGCGTCGGCCGGCCGCCGCGCCGTAGCCTCGATGCAGCCGCTGACGGCGCGCAGGCATTCGTCGCCCGCCGGATGGCCGTAATGATCGTTGAAGCGCTTGAACCAGTCGACATCGATGATGAGCAGGCTGAGCGGCGTCATGTTGCGCCGGCCACGGGCGAATTCGCGCGCCAGCGCGTCGTCGAAGGCGCGCCGCGTCAACAGTTCGGTCAGCCCGTCGCGATGCGCCAGAAGGTTCAGCTTTTCGTTGGCGGCCAGCAGCTCGGCTTCGACGTGCTTGGCCTCGGTGATGTCGGAAAACACGCTCAGGCTGCCGCCATCGCCGGTCGGCCGGGTCCGCACGTCGAGCCAGCGCCCGTCGGCGAGCCGGACCTGGCGGTGGCTGGACAATGTCTGCATGGCCATGATCTCGGCGATCCACCCCTCGACCGCGTCGGGCGGCGTGACGCTTTCACCGCGCGCCACCGACGCACGCAGAATGTCGCGATAATCGGCACCCGGCACCCTCAAATCGGCCGTCTTCGGAAACATGGTGCGGTACTGGGCGTTGCACAGCATCAGCCTGCCGTCAGCGTCGAACATCACCAGGCCGTCGGCCATATGCGTCAGCGCGTCTCCGAGCCTGGCCTGGCTTTCCGCCAGCTCGGTTTCCAGCTGCTTGCGTTGGGTGATGTCGCGATTGTGCGTGATCAGGCCGATGACGGCACCGGCCTTATCGCGAAACGGCGCCTTCAGCGTCGCCAGCCAGGCGTCGGTGCCGTCTTCGTGATGAAGATGCTGCTCGATGGTGGAGGCGACGCCCGATGCCAGCACGGCCAGCTCGTCCTCGCGGAATTCCTTAGCCGTTTTGCTGGGGTAGAAATCGAAATCCGTCTTGCCGATCAGCGCCTTCGCGTTGGCCGCTTGCATCAATTCGGCGGTCGCCGGATTGGCGGCGATGAACCGTCCGTCGCGATCCTTGACGTTCAGGCAGTCGGGCAAGGTTTCGACCACGGCCTTGAAGATGCGCCTCGACTGCAGCGCCTCCAGCCGCCGCCGCTCCTGGTAGAGCGCCAGCCCCGACATCGCCACGGAGACGAAGATGAGGAGGGTGGAGGGGAACACCACCTGCGGCAGGACCGTCTGTACGACCGAGCGCGGCAGGACGCTGAGGCCAAGCAGCGATCCGCACGCGGTCGCGGCACCCAGGATCATGATGTCGGCCATGGTGGGCCGCCGGCCCCTGAGCGCAAGATTGCCGGCGATGCCGACCAGCATGGTGGCCGCGATCCCGACCGCTCCGGCGAAGGCGCCGATGCCGCCCTCGAAAGTCCGGAAAGCACCGGCCATGACGCCTGCGACGATACCGGCGACCGGGCCGCCGAAGAAGCCGGCAATGGCAATCATCGTCGCTCTGAGATCGACCAGCACGCCCGGCTGCAGCTGCATGGGAGTCAGCATCAGGATGATGGCGCCAGCGCCCATCAGCAGGCCGAAGGCCACGGCCTTTACCGCCGCCGGCCAGCGATCCAGCCACACATGCGTGTGGATCCAGGCCGAAACGAACATCGCAACGACCGCGAGATTGGCCAGCAATTCGGACCAGGGCGAACCCATGCTTCATGCGTCCATTGTGCGTCGGCCATGCGCGACGCGGCCTCCCGTGGATACGCCGAGCGAGGAAACAAACCGTTACGGACCGGGTTTGGATTGTTCGGACATGGTTTCCCTGCCGGATCGGCATCAACGGGCTGCAGCTTTGCGCGACGACATAACTTCCAGCATAAGAACAGACACTTAAGCGCGCCCGTTGAATCAGTTTCGACCCGGCATTTGGGCGCTCGCGTCAGGGATTACCCGTGCCGTTCACACCGGTCCAGAAGGCTTCCTGCGCGTATGAAGCATTTCTCGGGCCCAGGGAACGTCGCGGCCGGACGCGAGTTGTACCAGCGCAATCCAATCCCGGGAGGACAGTTTATGGCCAAGCGTCAAGAGCAACAGACGGATCTAACTCCAGCCGAGGCGACCGATCGCATCTGGGAGTTCGCCAAGGAAATCGACATCTGCATGTTTGTGACGTGGGACGGCGAATACAATCGAGCCCGGCCGCTCTCTGCTCGTGTGTTCCGTGGAGAAAACGCGATCTACTTTCTCGTGAACGACGACAGCGCCAAGAACAAGCAACTGTCGACCTATCCGAAGGTGACCTTGGCTTGGAGTGACAGCAGCCATTACAAATACGTCACCATCTCTGGCACTGCGGCGGTGACAAACGACAGAGCAAAGATCACCGAGTTGTGGGAGAAGACGGACGCGGCATGGTGGGACAACGCCGAGGATCCCGAAATTCGTCTGATAACGGTCACGCCGGACGAAGGCGAACTGTGGGACAGCCCAGGACTGATCGTGGCAACTGCAAAGATGGTGTTTGCGGCTGTCACCGGCTCCAAACCGCATGTGGGCGACAATGCAAAGGTCGATCTCTGAAATATCCCAGCCGCCGCCAGCCCTCCCCTGCCTTCGCTCCGTGCTTGAGGCCGTTCGCTGCAATTCGTCCAGTTCTCAGCCCCAGCGCATCCCAGCGACAAAATCGATGAACGCCCTGAGCGGCGCTGGTGTGAGCCGCCGGCCGGGATAGTAGAGGAACGGGCCGGAAAACTCCTGCCACCAGGGTTCGAGCACCGGCTCCAGCCGGCCATCGTCGAAATAGGGGCGCAGCCAGTCCTCGAACAGCGAGACGATGCCGCCGCCGGCGACCGCCACTTCGAGCGCCAGCGCCATGGCCGTGCCGGTACTGACCAGAAGCGGGCCGGTCGGTTCGACGCTCACCACCTCGCCGTCGCGTTCGAATTCCCAAGGTGGCGTCAGGCCGCTGGCGAAGCGGCCGCGCAGGCAGGCGTGATGCAGCAGGTCGCGCGGATGCTCGGGCCGGCCGCGCCGATCGAGATAGGCCGGCGCGGCGGCAGTGGCGTAATGCTGGCGGCGCGGGCCGATCGGCACGGCGATCATGTCCTGCTCCAGCCGCTCTTCATAGCGAATGCCGGCATCGCAGCCGCTTGCCAATATGTCGACGAAACTGTCCTCGGCGGTCACTTCCACACGAATGTCGGGATAGGCGGCGAGAAAGGGCGGCAACAGGCGCGGCAGCACCAGTTTCGCCGCGACGACCGGCACGTTGAGCCGCAGCGTGCCGGCAGGCTGGCCGCGAAAGCCGTTGACCACGTCGAGCGCCGCTTCGACCTCGCCGAGCGCCGGGCCGAGCCGCTCGAGCAGGCGCGCGCCGGCCTCGGTGGGGGCGACGCTGCGCGTCGTGCGGTTGAGCAGCCGCACGCCGAGCCCGGTTTCCAGCCGCCGCACCGTCTCGGAGAGGCTGGAGGCGCTGACGCTGCCCACCCGGGCCGCCTCGCGAAAGCCGCCGGCGCGCACCACCGCCATGAACGCCTGGAGGTCGCCTAGATCCGTAGCCATTGTTCGCCTTTCCGCACAGCCTGTGCCGATTGCACCATATTATCGCGCAGGCACGCTTTGTCTATCTTGGGCTGATCCAAAGGAGATGAGACCATGACCGACATCAGCAAGGCCGGAACCTTCAAACTCGGCGACCGCATCGTGAAGCGCCTCGGCTACGGCGCCATGCAACTGGCAGGACCCGGCGTCTTCGGCCCGCCGAAGGATCGCGACGCCGCACTCGCCGTGCTGCGCGAGGCGATCGCCAGCGGTGTCGACCACATCGACACATCGGATTTCTATGGACCGCACGTCACCAACCAGATCATCCGCGAGGCGTTGCACCCCTACCCCGCCAACCTCACCATCGTCACCAAGGTCAGCGCCCGGCGCGGCGCCGATGCATCCTGGCTTCCCGCCATGTCACCGCAGGAGTTGACGCAGGCCGTGCACGACAATCTGCGCAATCTTGGGCTTGATGTGATCGAGGTGGTGAACCTGCGCTCCATGCACGGCATCCACGGCCCCGCCGAAGGATCGCTCGAGCCGCAGTTGAACACGCTTGCCGAATTGCAGCGCCAGGGCCTCATCCGCCATATCGGCATGAGCAACGTCACATCGACCCAGGTCGCCCAGGGACGCGGCATCGCCGATATCGTCTGCGTGCAGAACCAGTACAACATCGCGCATCGCCACGACGACGCGCTGATCGATGCTCTTGCCGCCGACGGCATCGCCTATGTGCCGTTCTTCCCACTCGGCGGCTTCACGCCGTTGCAGTCGGACACGCTGGCCAATGTCGCCAGGAAACTTGGCGCGACCCCGATGCAGGTGGCGCTCGCCTGGCTGCTGCGCCGCGCGCCCAACATCCTGCTGATCCCCGGCACCTCCTCGGTCGGTCATCTCCGCGAAAACCTGGCGGCGGCGGACCTCGACCTGCCGGCCGACGCGCTCGCCGTGCTGAACGGCATCGGCAGTGAAGCCGAGCAAGCGGCATAAGGCATTCCTGCCGTCGGTCGACAGACTACCGGCTGCCGCCCCTGGCGATCCGCGTCTGCGGATCGCAATAGATGCCGTAAAGCGTGTGCAGGATTCGCTCTACCTCCACCGATGCCAACCGGTAGTAGACCTGCTGGGCGTCGCGCCTCGTGTCTACGAGCTTGAGCGCGCGCAACTTTGAAAGCTGCTGCGACAGCGCCGACTGGTTCATCGCAACCAGTTCGGCCAGTTCGTTCACGCTCGTCTCGCCGTCCAGCAGATGGCACAGGATCATCAGCCGTTTTTCATTCGCCATCGCGGCGAGCAGTTCGGACGCTTCGCGCGCCTGCTTGTCCAGTTCGGCTATCTTTATATTACGCATATGAACACATTATCATATTAAGAGTTACAAATAAATACTATTCTGGCACGACTGCTTGTCAAGTCGATGGATCGAAACCGGTGCTTCGCTCCGTCAACGTCGTTTGATCAGCATCAAGTCGCAGCCCGCCACAATGGCGCAAAATCAGCCAATCCCGCATGGGATCAGCAGTGTCGGCGTTGCGCCAAAGCGACGCCGCAATGGAGGGACAGCATGGCGCATATAGTCGTCCTGGGTGCCGGGCTGGGAGGCACCATCATAGCCTACGAGCTTCGCGACGGACTGGCCGGGGAACACCAGGTTTCCGTCGTCAACAATGGCAGCCACTATTCATTCGTGCCGTCCAATCCCTGGGTCGCCGTTGGCTGGCGCGACAGGCAAGCCGTCGAAATCGACCTTGCTCCGGTGCTGGCACGGCGCAAGATCGGTTTTCATCCGCAGGGAGCCAGGCGCGTCCACCCGGTCGAGCGCACGGTGGAACTCAACGACGGCTCATCTGTTTCCTACGACTATCTGGTCATCGCCACCGGTCCCGAACTCGCCTTCGACGAGATCGAGGGCCTCGGACCGGAGCACAACACTCAGTCCGTCTGCCACATCGATCATGCGCTCAAGGCTAGGACCGCCTTCGACGCGCTCGTCGCCAAGCCAGGCCCGGTCGTCATCGGCGCGGTCCAGGGCGCGTCCTGCTTCGGGCCGGCTTACGAATTCACCTTCATCCTCGACAAGGCGTTGCGCGACGCCAGGGTGCGCGACCGCGTGCCCATGACCTTCGTCACCTCCGAACCCTATATCGGCCATCTCGGCCTCGACGGCGTCGGAGACACCAAGGGTCTGCTCGAGAGCGAGATGCGCCAGCATCACATCAAGTGGATCTGCAACGCCAAGGTCGACAAGGTCGAGCCCGGCAAGATGTTCGTCCAGGAAATCGCCGACGACGGGTCGGTCAGGCAGGCGCATGAATTGCCGCATGCCTACGCCATGATGCTGCCGGCCTTCCGTGGCGTGGCGGCGGTGCGCGGCATCGAGGGGCTCACCAATCCGCGCGGCTTCATCCTTGTCGACAAGCACCAGCGCAACCCGGCGTTCCCCGAAATATTCGCGGTCGGCGTCTGCGTGGCCATCCCGCCGATCGGCAAGACACCGGTCCCCGTTGGCGTGCCCAAGACCGGCTTCATGATCGAATCCATGGTGACGGCGACGGCGCGTAACATCGGCCGGCTGGTGGAGGGCAAGCAGCCTGACGCCCAGGGCACGTGGAATGCGGTCTGCCTCGCCGATTTCGGCGATTCCGGCGTCGCCTTCGTGGCGCAACCGCAGATCCCGCCGCGCAACGTCAACTGGTCGTCCTCCGGCAAATGGGTACACACCGCCAAGGTCGGCTTCGAGAAGTATTTCCTGCACAAGATAAGGGCCGGCAAGTCGGAGCCCTTCTACGAGCGCCTCGCGCTGCAAGCTCTGGGCATCGATAAGCTCAAGCAGATCAAGGTCGAGGCGCCAGCGGATGTCCCGGGAGCCTGACCGGAGCAAGCCGCCGTGGCTGGGCTTTTTGCGGTCGGCGGTTGGCGGGAACGAAGATCCCGCAATCGCCGGCGGCAAATCTGACACCGCCTCTTGCGGCCAACGATAATGTACATATATTTAGATATGATCATATACAAATGGAGATGACGATGTCCCTCGACCGTTCCGTTCTCGCTTTCGCCGGTATCATGGTGCTGCTGTCCGTCGTACTCACCGCCCTTGTCTCGCCGCTGTTTGTCTGGCTGACGGTCTTCGTCGGGCTCAACATGCTGCAGTCGGCGTTCACCGGCTTTTGCCCGGCGGCGATGGTCTTCCGCAAGCTCGGCGTCAAACCGGGATGCGCGTTCTAAGGAAGACCCGCATGCGCATGCCTCTCTTGTTCGCCGCGTTGCTCGCGGCCTCTCCGGCGCTTGCCGGCACGCTGACACTGGCGCCGACGACGGTGACCGAGTGGAAAGCGGTCTATGGCCGTGTCGAGGCGCGCGACACCGTTCCGGCGCGCGCCCGCATCGGCGGCCTGATCGTCGACCTGGCCGTCACCGAGGGCGAACTGGTCAAGGCGGGGCAAAAGATCGCCACCGTCCAGGACGACAAGATCGCCTTTCAGGTCGCCGCGCTGGACGCCCAGTTGCACGCGCTGCAGGCACAGCTGGACACCGCGCAATCCGAACTCGCGCGCGGCCAGACGCTGGTCGACAAGGGTGTCATGACCGCGCAGCGTCTTGACCAGCTGCGTACCGAGGTCGACGTCGCGCGCAGCCAGCTTGCCGCGACGGAGGCGCAGCGTTCGGTGATCGTGCAGCAGGGCGCCGAGGGCGATGTCTTTGCTCCCGGCGACGGCCGCGTGCTGACCGTGCCGGTGACGCGGGGCGCGGTCATCATGGCCGGTGAGGTTGTGGCCACCATTGGCGGCGGCGGGGTGTTCCTGCGGCTGGCCGTTCCGGAACGGTACGCGGCCTCCCTGAGAGAGGGAGCCGCCATCCGCATCAATGCCGGCGGCAAGGAGGCCCCCGGCCGCCTCGCCAAGATCTATCCGCAGATCGACAATGGCCGCGTCATCGCCGACGTCGAGGTCGGCAATCTCGATACCAATTTCATCGATGCCCGTGTCCTGGTCGAACTGCCGGTCGCCGAGCGCTCCGCGCTGCTGGTGCCGGCGTCGGCGATCGCGACCCGTTCAGGGATCGATTTCGTGCGCGTCGCCGCCGGCGGCGCACAGGCCGATCGCGCGGTGGTCACCGGCGAGCGCACCAAGCGCGCCGACGGTGACTATGTCGAGATCCTGACAGGCCTCGCGGCCGGCGATGTCGTGGTCACGCCATGAAAGGTCCCGCCTCGTTCGGTATTGCCGGCGAACTGACGCGGGCCTTCATCGCCTCGCCGCTGACGCCGTTGTTCCTGGTCGCCGCCTTCGCCTTCGGGCTGGTGGCGCTGCTCACGCTGCCGCGCGAGGAAGAGCCGCAGATCTCGGTGCCGATGGTCGACATCTTCGTGCGCGCCGACGGACTGAAGGCCGACGACGCCGTCAAGCTGATCACCGAACCGCTGGAGACGATCGTCAAGGGCATCGACGGCGTCGAGCATGTCTATTCGCAGACGCGCGACGACCAGGTGATGGTCACCGCCCGCTTCGTCGTCGGCACCTCGTCGGACGCTGCCGTGCTGCGCGTCCACGACAAGGTGCGCGCCAACATGGACCGCATCCCCGTCGGCGTGCCCGAGCCGCTGATAGTCGGCCGCGGCATCGACGACGTCGCCATCGTCACGCTGACGCTGTCGCCGAAGCCGGAGACAGCCGCGCGCATGACGGCCAACGACCTCACCCGCATCGCGCGCGAACTGCGCACCGAGATCGCCAAGATCGACAATGTCGGCCTGACCTATCTGGTCGGCGACACCGGAGAGATCATCCGCGTCAACCCGAACCCGGAAAAGCTCGCCCTTTACGGCGTCACGCTGCAGCAACTCGCCGCCAAGGTGTCGGGCGCCAACAAGGCCTTTCCCGCCGGACGCGTGCGCGACAAGGGCGAGCAGATCGACATCGTCGCCGGCGAAACGCTGGCCTCGCCCGACCAGATCGGCAACCTGCTCCTGACCTCGCGCGACAACCGCCCCGTCTATGTCCGCGACGTCGCCGACGTCGCCTTCGCCACCGACACCGGTGATGCGCTGGTGTCCACGGTCACCAGAGCCGGCGTTGGCGTCGAGCGCGTGCCATCGGTCACGCTGGCCATTGCCAAGCGCGCCGGATCGAACGCGGTCGCCGTCGCCGACGACATCCTGCACCGGGTCGCCCTGCTGCAGGGCGGATTGATCCCCAACGATATCGCCACCGACGTGACGCGCAATTACGGCGAGACCGCCAACGACAAGGCCAATGAGCTCCTCTACCATCTCGGCCTGGCGACGATCTCGATCATCGTGCTGGTCTGGGTCGCCATCGGCCGCCGCGAAGCGATGGTCGTGGCCGTCGTCATCCCGGTGACCATCCTGCTCACGCTGTTTGCCTCGCGCGTCATGGGCTACACGCTGAACCGCGTCTCGCTGTTCGCGCTGATCTTTTCCATAGGCATTCTCGTCGACGATGCCATCGTGGTGATCGAGAACATCTCGCGACACTGGGCCATGGGCGGCGGCCGCGATCGCCGGCAGGCGGCAATCGAGGCGGTGGCAGAGGTCGGCAACCCGACCATCGTCGCCACCTTGACCGTGGTCGCCGCACTGCTGCCGATGCTGTTCGTGTCGGGAATGATGGGCCCCTATATGAGCCCGATTCCGGCCAATGCCTCGGCGGCGATGATCTTCTCCTTCTTCGTCGCGGTGATGGTGACGCCGTGGCTGATGCTTGGACTTGCCGGACGGACGCCGGTGCATGCCCATCAGGATCATGGCAATGGCGGCCCGCTCGGTCGCGCCTACACCGCCGTCGCCCGGCCGATCCTGGCCTCGAAGAAGGCGAGCTGGGCCTTCCTGCTCATCGTCGGCGTGCTGACCCTGGGCTCGCTTGCGCTGTTCTACACCGAGCATGTCACGGTCAAGCTCCTGCCCTTCGACAACAAGTCCGAATTGTCGGTGACCATCGACCTGCCGGAAGGGTCTTCCGTCGAGGCGACCGATGCGGTGGCGCAGGCCGTCGCCGCCAAAGTTCTCGAGCTGAAGGAGGTTCGATCGGTCCAGACACACGCCGCAACGGCGGCGCCCTTCAATTTCAACGGCCTCGTCCGCCATGCCGTCCTGCGCACCGAGCCGCAGCAGGGAGACGTGGCGCTCAACCTGCTGCCGAAGGCGGACCGTGCCCGCTCCAGCCACGAGATCGCGCTCGACATCCGCCAGCGCATCGCCACGATCCCGGTACCGCAAGGCACCAGCCTGAAGGTGGTCGAGCCGCCGCCCGGCCCGCCGGTGATGTCAACGCTGCTGGCCGAAATCTACGGACCCGACGGCGAGACCCGCCGCAAGGTCGCCGCCAGGATCGAGGCGGCGTTCCGCTCCGTGCCCTTCATCGTCGATGTCGACAATTCCTGGGGACAGCCGGCACGCCGGTTGCGCGCCACCATTTCCACCGACGATGTGGAGTTCTTCCATGTCGAGGAGAGCGACGTCTTCGACACGCTCGCCATCCTCAATGGCGGGAAGACCGTCGGCTATTCGCATCGCGGCGGCGGCCGCCAGCCTATCCCGATCCGAATCGAGCGGCGGAAGGGCGAAAGGACGCTCGACGAGCGCTTCCTGACCACGCCGATTCCGGCCAATGTCCTGCCCGGCGACCGCGGCGTCGTCGAACTCGGCGATGTCGTGCGGGTGACGCCGGAGCGCGCTTCGTTCCCGGTGTTCAGGCACAATGGCCGCGCAGCCGAAATGGTGACGGCCGAGCTTGCCGGCAGCTTCGAGGCGCCGCTCTACGGCATGCTCGCCGTCAGCAAGGCCATCGACGCGCAGGACTGGACCGGCCTGCAGAAGCCCGCGATCTCGCTGCATGGCCAGCCGGAGGATGAAAGCCGGCCGACGCTTTTGTGGGACGGCGAATGGGAAGTTACCTGGGTGACCTTCCGCGACATGGGGGCGGCCTTCGGCGTCGCGCTGCTCGGCATCTACATCCTGGTGGTCGCCCAGTTCGGCTCGTTCAAGGTGCCGCTGGTGATCCTGACGCCGATCCCGCTGACTTTCATCGGCATCCTCGGCGGGCACTGGCTGTTCGGCGCGCCGTTCACCGCCACCTCGATGATCGGCTTCATCGCGCTGGCCGGCATCATCGTGCGCAATTCGATCCTGCTGGTCGATTTCATCCGCCACGCGGCGTCGCCCGACAGGCAATTGCCCGAGGTCCTGATCGAGGCCGGCGCGATCCGATTCAAGCCGATCCTGCTGACCGCACTTGCCGCCATGATCGGCGCGGCGGTGATCCTGACCGATCCGATCTTCCAGGGGCTGGCGATCTCGCTGCTGTTCGGCCTGGCCTCCTCGACGCTGCTGACGGTGCTGGTCATCCCCGCGATCTACCGGGTGCTGCGCACGTGAACGGAGCCAGCACGACCGGATTCTGACCTGGATCAAACCGCGTTGCTGAAAAGAGGCTAGAAACGCCTGAACGGCACCCGCAGCGCGGGCGGCAAGGCAGGCGGCACCATGTTCGAATACAGCGTTGAAGCAAGGCGCACCGATGCGCGAGGCAGCATGGCCACGGCCAAGAACGCCGCACTCGTTCTCGACACCAGCCTCGAGGGCCGGACCGATGCCTTCAATCCAGCCGAACTGCTTCTGGCGGCGATCGCCGCCTGCATGATCAAGGGCATCGAGCGCGTCACCCCGATGCTCGGTTTCAAACTGCGCGGCGTCAGGGTCGCATTGCATGCCGTTCGGCGCGACAGCCCGCCGGGGATTGCCTCCATCGACTACGAGCTTGTCGTCGACACCGATGAAACCGACCAGCGGCTGGACCTGCTGCACAAGAACGTCCGCAAGTACGGCACGATTTCCAATACAGTCGCCGCCGCCACGAAACTCGAAGGCAAGATCAGGAGAAAAGCATGAGCCGCCTGCATGTCGAAAACCACCAGGTGTCGCGCATCGGCTGGTTGCGCGCCGCCGTCCTGGGGGCCAATGACGGCATCGTCTCGACCGCGAGCCTGATCGTCGGCGTGGCGTCGGCCGCCGCGCCGGCTTCTCAGGTTCTGGTCGCCGGAATAGCCGGCCTGGTGGCAGGCGCCATGTCGATGGCGGCCGGCGAATACGTCTCGGTCAGTTCGCAGTCGGACACCGAGAATGCCGACCTTGCCCGCGAACGCCAGGAACTGAAGACCCAGCCCGAATTCGAGCGCGAAGAGTTGGCGCAGATCTACGTCAAGCGCGGGCTGGAGACGGAGCTGGCCCGCCAGGTCGCCGACCAGCTCATGGCCAAGGATGCGCTGGCCGCGCATGCCCATGACGAACTCGGCATTTCGGAAATGACCACGGCGCGGCCGATCCAGGCGGCGCTGACCTCGGCGGCGACCTTCAGCGTGGGCGCGGCAATGCCGTTGCTCATGGTGCTGGTGTCGCCGGCCTCCATGCTGGTGCTGGCGGTCTCGCTCGCGTCCCTGCTTTTCCTTGCCCTGCTGGGCGCCATCGGCGCCAGGGCGGGCGGCGCCAACATCCCTCGCGCAACGTTGCGGGTGACCTTCTGGGGCGCCTTCGCCATGGCGCTCACCGCAGGCATCGGCGCGCTGGTCGGGACCGCGGTGTAGGCGGCCGGCCAACTGCTCGACCGCCTATGCCATCACCCGCCGACCGCGACCTTGGCGACATTGACACCGAGATCGTACACCAGGATGCCACCATAGTAGGCGGTGATCGTGACCAGCACGGAACCGGCGATTTCGATCGCCGGGATGGCGACGGCCATCGAGCCGATGCCGCGATTGCGCAGCCAGAGGCCCAGCCTTACGGCACCCCAGATGAGGAACGCCAGCGCGGTGGCGCCGCCCAGCCCCTCATGCGTTTCCGCCACCGGGCTGCTGAAGCCGCCCGATTCGGCAAAATCGAGCGCCAGCCCGCCAAGATACCAGGTTGCCACGGCAAACAGCCCGGCGGCCACGGCCAGGCCGGTCGAGATTGTGCCCGCGCCGCTGCGCACGGTCATGTCATGACGCCGCCAGAATCCGACGATGTCGACCAGCGTCACGGTCAAGATGATCACGATTGGAAAATGCACGAAGATCGGGTGGATATGCTGAATGGGAACCATGCTGCTTCAAACCTTCTCTTGAAACGGATCGAAAATGCCCCTTGTCGACGGGCACCGCACGCAACATAGCCCGGCGACGCAATCGCTCTCTTGATCCAGGACAAGGCCACCGCGACCGCCGGTCGCTTGCGATTCCCGCGTCTCCCATGCCATCTGTCCGATACAACGCAGCGACCCAGACAGAATGGCAGCACGACCGACATCGCTCACAGCCAGGCCGCCAGGCGTCAGCCTCAACCGCGCGCTTTCAAAACTCGGTCTGTGCTCGCGCACGCAGGCCGAGGTGCTGATCGCCGAGGGGCGCGTGCGCGTCGGCGGCAAGGTGGTGCGCGATCCAGCACTTCGCGTCGACCCGAACCGCGACCGCATCGTCGTCGATGGCGAGCAAGTCGTTGCCGAGCGCAAGGTCTATGTCATGCTCAACAAGCCGCGCGGGCTGGTCACCACCCGCGACGACCCGCAGCAGCGCGACACCGTCTATGCCTGCCTGGAAGGGCTCGACCTGCCCTTCGTCTCGCCGGTCGGCCGCCTCGACAAGGCGAGCGAAGGCTTGCTGCTGATGACCAACGACACGCATTTCGCCAACCGGCTGATGGACCCGGCCTCGCATCTGCCCAAAACCTATCATGTCCAGGTCGGCACGGTGCCTGACGAAGCGATGCTCAAGACATTGCGCGCGGGCGTCAGCGTCGACGGCGAGACCCTGACGGCCAATTCGATCGCGCTTTTGCGCAGCGGCGGCCGCACCGCCTGGCTGGAGATCGTGCTCGACGAGGGGCGCAACCGCCACATCCGCCGCCTGCTCGCCGCGCACGGCATCGAGGTCAAGCGCCTCATCCGCATCGCCATCGGCCGGCTGCCCCTGGGCGACCTCGCCAAGGGCACGGCGCGGCATTTGACGCCGGAGGAGCTGGCGCTGCTGGCGGAGTGAGCAGTGAGGCTTCGCCCGCGCTATTCGACGTCGATGCTCACGACCGTCTTATGGGCATTTCCCGTATAGGTATGGGTCGAGAACGTCACCTCGTCGTGTCCCTTGAACCCGGGATTCGACCGGTAAAGCCCTTTGATGCCGTTGACCTTGTGCGTGTTGCATTTCCAGCGCTCATTCGATTTTGGGAAACCGGAATAGAGCTTTGCGTGCACCAGCCTGACCTTGCCGTGGCTTGGGCCGGCGATGACCCTGACATCGTTGGCGCCGGCGCTCGAGCAGTCCACATTCAGGCTAACATCCCTCAGGATATAGATTTCCTGTCCGGACAGCGCCGTCTTTCGATAGCTCTCCGTCCCCGCGGCCGCGGGCCAGGCCGCCAGTCCCAGAGCCGTCAACGCCGCTACGAAACCTGCGGTTTTATGCACCATCTTTCAGCGATCCCCTGGCTGCATGAAATTTCGTCCTTTCGGCCGACATGCGGAGCGTGCGCCTGCGGCGCCGCTCACCGTTTTCGGCTGAGATCCGCTACTCGACCTTGATGTTGGTGACATATTTGAAGGCGCTGCCCTCATAGGTGTGAACCGAGAATGTCACCTGGTCCCAGCCCTTGAATCCGGATTTCGACCGGTAAAGCGCCTTGATGCCGTTCACCATGCGGGCATTGCATTTCGAACGCTCGTTCGACTTGGCATAGACCGCATGCACCTTACCATGGACGAGTTTTACATTTCCGTGGCTCGGGCCCGAGACCACCCGCACGTCATCCCTGCCCACGTTGGAACAGTCCACGTTCAGGCTCGCCCCGCCGAAAACATAGATCTCCTGGCCGGAAAGCGCCGTCTTCTGCTGGGTGTACGTCTGGGTGTAAGCAGAAGCCGGACAGACCGTAAGTCCCAGAAGCGCAAGCCCCGATATGACACTCGTCACGCCGCAGTTCATGTCAGTCCCCCCGACCAGCGAATTCTCCATCGACGGTTTTATGGCAGCCGCAAACAAGCCGCCAATCACGGAAGCAGCCAGATCGATCAATTCATGGTTATCAGAATAGAATCGAAACAATATCCAACGGTGTTGGCTTTCAATGTTTAAACCGCACGGAGCAGGAATATACTGTCTTCATGCCTACAAAAAAGAACCGTAAAAAGCGATCCGAGCCAAGAACAAGCGCCATGACGGATAGCCGATCTGGCGCGAATGTCAGGGATAGTGACCCGATTTCCGCAAACAACACAGGGCTATGGGAACGGCTCGCCCCCGAAAGAGCCGGCGTTGCTGGCCGGCTGTGCGGCGGACCGTATTACCCGGCCTGCCGCTGACCCTCGAGAAACTGGCCGAGGCCTCCCGGCCGCAGACAGGCGTCCCAGAAAAAATTCTCGGTCGACCGATGATTTCCACCCGCCCGCGCTGTCCTAATCATTAGGCGCCGGAATTGTCCGGGCCGGAAAAGCGAGGTGATCCATGGGATCGTTGAAGGGGCAAAATGTCGTCGTGGTCGGAGGCAGCCGGGGTGTCGGCCGCTCGATCGTGGAAGCTGCACGCGCCGAGGGCGCAACCGTGCTTGCCGTCGCCCGCGGCGCGGAAGCTTTGAAGGAACTCGCCTGGGAAGTCTCCGAAGTCAGGACGCTGGCCGCCGACGCCACGCAGGACACCGCGCCCGACGCCGTGTTCGCCGCGCTGGAGCCGGATGTGCTGGTCCTCTGCGCCGGCGCCTTCGCGCCGTCGGCCTGCATCCCGGACCAGAGCTGGGACGATTTCTCGGCGAACTGGGAGACCGACGTCAAGGCGTCGTTCCTGTTCTGCAAGGCGGCGCTACAGGGGCAACTGAAGCCGGGCAGCCGCGTGGTGCTGATCTCCAGCGGCGCGGCATTCAGCGGCGGACCGCCGAATTCCGGCGGCTATTCCGGCGCCAAGCAGATGCAGATGTTCCTTGCCGCCCACAGCCAGAAGGAGGCCGACCGGCTTGGCCTCGGCCTGCGCTTCATGGCGCTGGCGCCGATGCGCATCATGGCCGGCACCGGCGTCGGCCAGCGCGGCATTCTAGGCATTTCCGCCTATCTCGGCATCAGCCCGGCGGATTTCCTGGCCAGCATGAGCGATGTGCAGACGCCCGCCGATGTCGGACGCGCCGTGGTCGCGCTCGCCGGCGGCAAGGTGCCAGGCGTCGCCTTCACGGTGAGCGGCAGCGGCCTTGCGGCGGCGGCATGAGGCGCGCAGGATGGGAGGCGAACTCCGGCAAATTGCGCGCTTGGCAGGCACGACATGACAGACGCTCCCGGCCCGTTTGAGCCGCTGGGCCCTGCAGGCGGGCCGATCCTCGATCGGCCTGCCTTCGAGCGCCTGACGATGGCGCACCGCCGCGCGCTGAAGCTGCACTGCTACCGGATGATGGGCTCGCTGCACGAGGCCGACGATCTCGTCCAGGAGACGTTCCTCAAAGCCTGGCGCGGCCGCGCGCAGTTCGACGGGCGCGGCTTGCCGCGCGGCTGGCTCTACACGATCGCCACCAATGCCTGCCTCAACGCCATCAAGGCGCGGTCGTCGGCGCATCGCATTCTCGAAGAGCCCGCACGGCCGCCGAGCGAAGGGCGCGCCGCCGCCGGGCCGGCCGCCGAGCTCTCCTGGCTGGAGCCTTACCCCGACGCCGAACTGCCGGACCTCGTCGATGGTGAACCCGGCCCGGACGCGCGCTACGAGACAAGCGAGGCTGTGCGGCTGGCCTTCGTCGCCGCCATCCAGCTGCTGCCGCCCCGGCAACGCGCGTCCCTCCTGCTATGCGACGTGCTGGGGTGGTCGGCGCTGGAAACCGCGCAACTGCTGGGCGGCTCGACCGCCTCGGTCAACAGCGCCCTGCAGCGGGCGCGCGCGACACTTGGCGAGCACTATCCCGGGGGACGCCCCTTGCAGCGATCGCAACCCAACCCGGAGGAAGGCGAGCTGCTCGAACGCTATATCAGCGCCTGGCAGGCCGCCAATCTCGACGGCTTCGTCGCGCTGCTGCGCGAGGACGCCACTTACCACATGCCGCCATGGCGCGACTGGTACCAGGGACGCCAAGCGATCCATGGTTTCTTCAAAACCGTGTGGAGCAATTACGCCGGCTATCGCGCCGTCGCGACGCGGGCCAACGGCCAGCCCGCCGTCGCCCTCTATGCACGGCGCCATCAGGAACAAGAATGGCGCGCGCAATCGCTGCACGTCGTCGAGCCGGCCGATGGCGCCATCGCCGCGCTGACGATCTATGTTGCCCCGCTCGGCCCAGACCTGTTCGCCGCCTTCGGCCTGCCGCCTGTCTTGTCCGGACCGGAAGCGTAGCCATCCTCTCCTGACGGAAAGCTGGCAGGAGGCCTGGCCTATAGAACGGCCGGGAAGCCCGGCCGTGGCTTCAGCGATCATCAAGGAGCCAATCGATGAATTTCGTCTCTGTCCGCATCATCACGTCGGATGTTCAGCGCCTCGTGCGCTTCTACGGTGAGATCACCGGCATGCCGGTGACGGTCTACACCGAGGACTTCGCGGAACTCTCGACACCTTCCTGCACGCTGGCGATCGGCAGCACGCGCACCCTGATGCTGTTCGGCGGCGACATCGCCCGGCCCGCCGACAACCACACGGCCATCCTCGAATTCCGCGTCGGCGACGTCGATGCCGAATTCGCCCGGCTCTCGGATTTCATCAGGGACACGACCGTGCAGAAACCGACCACCATGCCCTGGGGCAACCGCTCGCTGCTGTTTCGCGACCCCGACGGCAATCTGGTGAATTTCTTCACGCCGGTGACGGCGGAAGCGATCCGCAAGTTCGAGAAGTAGGAGGCGAGGCGCAAATCCGTGCAGCGCCAGACGTCTGAAATTGGCTGGAGCCTACTTCAGGTTCCACTTGCGCACGACCGGCTCGCTGAGATCATGCTCGTAGCCGAGCACGCTGATGCTGGCCGTGTCGAGCACGAACAGCGCGCCGCCTTCCGGCGGCAGGCCGAGCCAGCGGGCGGCGAGCACGCGCAGGAAATGCGCGCTGGAAAAGATCAGGATCGAGCCGCCAGCTTCGCGAACCTGCCCGATGATCCTGTCGGCGCGGGCGCCGACATCGGCCGCCATCTCGCCTTGCGGGCAGCCGTCGCGAAACACGTTCCAGCCTGGCCGCTCGGCCAGGATCTCCTTGGTGGTGCGCCCCTCATAGGCGCCGTAGTCCCACTCCTGCAGATCGTCGTTTCTGATGCTTGAAGCGCCAAAACCGGCAAGCACGCTGGTGTTGTAGGCGCGCTGCGAGGGGCTCGACCAAACCGCCGAGAACGACAGGCCCTTGAGCCGCTCCGCCACGCCCCGCGCGGCCGCCTCGCCTGCCGGCGTCAGCGGCATGTCGGTGCGGCCCGTATGCTGCCCCGAAAGGCTCCACGCCGTCTCGCCATGCCGGACCAGGTGGATCTGCGGATACGCGCTGCTCATACGCTCGGCCTTTCGTTGGTGTCAGGCCAAGCTGTAGCGGTCGGCGCAAGGGAGCGAAAGACCCGGTGACCATCGCGGCACACCACCCGGCATGGTGATCGGCGGGAAGCACAGGAAGCAGGCCCGGCAAGGCGTTCAGCTCCGCAGCAACTGCCTGACGGATTCGTTGACATAGTCCGCGATTTCGACCTCGCGGCGCTGACGCCTGCGTATTTGCGCCCGTTTGTTCGGCTTGTAGTCGGCTGGATCCCGCTGAGCCTTCACCAGGGGCAAGGCATACATTGTGCGACGTATGAGCCTCCCCCCGGACTCCGCCCAGAAGCCGTCATAGTCCGCGGTGATGCGGCGGCGCAGGGCATAGTCCCTCGAAAAGACGTGGCCTGCGTTTGATGCCGCGACAAGGCCACGGAGTTTGAGTGAGGATGCCAGCGTCTGGGCCACCAGGAGCAGCAGCGTTTTCGGTCGCAAGCCTTCCATGGCTTTGGTCAGTATCCGGGAATCCTCGAGACCTTGCACACCGGTCGACATCGACTTCAGAGCGCCAATATAGAGAACCTTGCCGGCGCCACCGAGTTGCAGAAGCGACCGATCCACGATCGCGAGCGCCATTTCGATGACGGGACGTCCTTCCAGGCGCAGGAGAAGGCGCCATTCCCCCTCCCGGTACAAACCTGCCTGGCCCGTCAGCTCCACCGTGACTTCACCAGCAACGGTCGACATTGCCAGGAGACGACGACCGCGCGTGTGACTTTCAACCAGGGCGGCATCGGTCAAAAGACGCGCCGCCGCGGTGTAGTGACCAACGACGGCGGCGGAACGATGGATACGCATCAGATTGGCCGCGAGATACGGCCGAACCGGCTTCAGCGCAATGTCAGGATATTGAGCAAGGATTGCCGTGAACGGCTCAACACCGAGGGTCGACCGGATGGCAGCAATATCGCGCCGGAACATCCACCGAAGCGCCGCCCATTTGCTTTCATGCACCCATTTGTTCAGCTTGCGCCGAAACTCGGAGGGCGACCGGTTTATTGGGCCTCTTGGCCGGGATGGCCGCGGCGCGCCCATGGCAATCGTCATTTGCTGCATTCTTCTTCGGACGTGTCAGTCAAGGCGACTGATGATCTCAATGTTGGATGTCGGAACTTACCGCCACCTCGCCGCGGATATACGAATCCGTAAGGGAGCCACCAAGATCGACCTTCCCGCGCGTGGTCTTCGGCGTCCGCCCTTCGTCGCAATCACCTCGGTTGCGGCGCAACCCAGCCAAGGCCGAGAGGGATACCGGCAGATCGCCGCGGCGTGCCCCTCGCCTGGCCCTGATCCACATGACGCTGGCCCTGTGAGCAGGCCGGCGGCGCAACTATATGAAATTAAGCTTCCAACGCTCCCGCCACTCCAAGGGCGCCAGCCCTTGCACAACAGGTCAGATCATCATGTACAAACATCTGCTCATCGCCACCGACGGATCGGAACTGGCCGACAAGGGCGTTGCCCATGGCCTCGCATTGGCAAAGGGCATCGGCGCCGCCGTCACCTTCGTAACCGTCTCGGAACCGTACCCGATCTTCGCCTGGGGCGGCGCCATGGCCGGCTATGCGGCGGGCGACGAACTGGCCGTCTACCAGGAGGAGTCGCGCAAATACGGCAAGGAGGTACTGGCCAAGTGCAAGGCCTCGGCCGACGCGGCCGGCGTCTCCGCCAAGCTTGTCCATGTCGAGGACAAACGGCCCGCCGAAGCGATCCTGGAACTGTCGCAGGCGCAAGGCTGCGACCTGATCGTGATGGCCTCGCATGGCCGCCGCGGACTGGGCAAGCTGCTTCTGGGCAGCCAGACGGCGGAAGTGCTGTCCTACACCGCGATCCCGGTGCTGGTGGTCCGGTAATAGATTGACCCGGAGCGCTCGTCATATGTCCATAAGGTCAATACGACGGGATTCATGTTGTACGGATTCAATCCGTACTGAATAATTGGGGGCAAAGGAGATACCTATGCCCCGCAACGCCAGCGACAACGGTCGAATCGATCTCCGGATTCCGCCCGAAGCGAAAGCCGTAATCGCACGTGCGGCGTCTTTGTCGAATGTCGGCCTGACCGAGTTCATTGCGCGCTCCGCATTGCGTGACGCCCAGGCCACGATCGAGCGCGCCGAGCATCTTGCGCTGTCGGAACGGGACAGCCTGCGCATCCTCGACCTGCTTGAAAACCCGCCCTCCCCGACCAGCCGTCTTATCCGCGCCGCCAGCGCCGGCCAGACCCACTTGTGAGCTCCATCACGTGGCAAGAAGTGCCGATCGGTAAACAGCATAACCGTATCGCCCTCGCCATTCGTTCGACCGTGCCCTGGAGAAAGCAACGAATGGCGCATGAGGATCGCACCCGCACAATCCCCGGGAGAACGCCGCAATCGGCAGCGATGCTGGCGGACGTCAAACGGGCGATGGCGATCACCGCCCGTCTCAACCGTCTGACGTTCGACGACGCGGAAGAAGTCCGCGCCCTGTTCAGCGAACTCATCGGCAAAAAGGTCGATGACGGTTTCCTGCTGATCCCGCCCTTCTACGCAACCGGTGGGGCCGACACCCGCGTCGGCCGCAATGTCTTCATCAATCAGAACTGCACGTTTTATGATCTTGGCGGGCTCGACATCGCCGACGATGTGCTGATCGGGCCGAATGTCAGCCTCGTCACATCGGGCCATCCGCTCGAACCATCGCGGCGGCGCGCCTTCACCACCGCGAAGCCGATCGTCATCGAACGCAACGTCTGGATCGCCGCCGGCGCGACGGTCATCGGCGGCGTCACCGTCGGCGAAAACGCCATCGTCGCGGCGGGCTCGGTGGTCACGAAGGATGTTCCTGCGAACACGCTTGTCGGCGGCAACCCGGCGCGGGTTATCAGGTCGATTGCCGAGTGAGGGCAACCTACCACAGCCCCTCCAGCGCCAGATACGCCCCCAGCGCCAGCAACCCCACGAAGAACACTCTGCGAAACGTCTCGACGCTCATCGTCTGGCGCAGCGCCTGGCCGATGAACATGCCGGCCAGCGCCGGCAGCAGCGCCAGGATCGAGCCTGTCAGTTGCGCCGTCGGCGATGCCAGCGCGCCTGTCCTGAACAGGCCGATGGCAAGCGCCGCCGTCGAGACGGTGAAGGACAGGCCGAGCGCCTGGATGAGGTCTTCCCTCTCCAGCCGCAGCGATTGCAGATAGGGCACAGCCGGGATGACGAAGACGCCGGTGGCGCCGGTGACCAGCCCGGTCGCCACGCCGACCAGCGGTGACACCATGGCCTCGTGGCGCGCCGGCGTGGTGAAGCCAAGCTTGAACAGACCGAGAATGGCGTAAAGCACCAGCGCCGCGCCGAGCCCCGCCGAGGCCGCGCCCGCATGCGCGCCGGTGAGCATCCCTGCCCCGGCGACGGTGCCCAGCATGATGCCGGCCATCATCGCCCACAGCCGCCTGCACAGGCCGCTGAAGGCGGGGCCGTTGAACAACTGCCAGAGATTGGTGACCAGCGACGGGATCAGCAGCAAGGCGGCGGCCTCGGCCGGCGGCATCGTCACCGCTAGCAATCCCATCGCCACGGTCGGCAGCCCCATGCCGACGACGCCCTTGACGAAGCCGGCGGCGAGGAAGACGGCGCCGATCCAGGCGATGACGCCGACGCCCAGCAGCGCCACGGGATCAATCATGCAGCAGCATGTCGGTCGCGTCGGCGTCCGGGCTAGGTTTCGCCGGCGCGGCATCGGAACTGATTGAAGGCGCCCTTGTCGTACATCCCCGCAACCCGGGCTGCGCCTGCGCCATGGCAAGCGTGGCCACGGCGACGGCCAGCACGATCGCCGCGCTTTCAAGGATGCCGAGCCGGCCTGGTGCTTTTTCGCTCATCGCAAATCTCCATCGCAAAAGATTTGACGGAGATGCGGCCCGCGCACAATGTGGAAATTGCGCTGCCAGCCTTCGGCCAAGACGAAGGCTGATCGCAGAAGTCAGCTTGGCTTTCCGAACTGCCGGACTGTTTTGCAGGGAACAAAAAATGCGCTTCGATCTCACCGATCTCCGGCTGTTCCTGCTGGTCGCCGAGCGCGGCAGCATCACCCATGGCGCCGAGCTTGCCGGGCTGGCGCTGGCCTCGGCGAGCGCCCGCATCAAGGGCATGGAGGAGCGGCTCGGGGCGCCGCTTCTGGAACGCGGCCGGCGCGGCGTGGTGCCGACGGCCGCCGGCCAGGCGCTGCTGCACCATGCGCGCGCCGTGCAGAACCAGATCGAGGCGATGGCCGGCGACCTCGGCGCCTATGCCGGCGGCCTGCGCGCCCGCGTGCGGCTGATGGCCAACACCGCCGCCACGGCCGAGCTTTTGCGCGACACCCTGCCGCCCTTCCTGGTGGCGCATCCCGGCATCGACATCGATCTGGACGAGCGCCCCAGCCACGAGATCGCCGAGGCGGTGGCCAGCGGTGCCGCCGATCTCGGCATCGCCGCGACCTGGGCCGGCCTGTCGCATCTCGAACAGAAGCCGTTCTTCATCGACCGGCTGGTGGTGATCGCAGCCCGCGACTGGCCCGGCCTCGCCGACCTGCATGCCGTCAACCTCGCCGACATCTTGAGCGAGTCCTTTGTTGGGCTGAGCCTCGGTCATCCCCTGCAGGAGCACATCACCCGCCAGGCCGCCCGCCTCGGCGGCCATCTGCACATCCGCATCCGCGTGCCCGGCCTCGACAATGTCTGCCGGCTGGTCGCGCAGGGCGCCGGCATCGCCATCGTGCCGGAAAGTGCGGCGCGCCGCTCCGCCCGCACGCTACGCAGCCTGCGGCTCCGCGACGACTGGGCGACCCGCCAGCTCAACCTCTGCGCCCGCAGCTTCGAAGAACTGACGCCGCAGGCGAAATTGCTGGCCGCGTCGCTAGGTTGAACCGAAACGGGTCGCTTGCCGGGTCCTCACCAGGGCAACGGACCCTCATCTTAGAAATAGCCGCCGGTCGGACCGTTCTCGTCCAGGGTCGCCAGGCGAACAATGATCTCGGCCGCCTGCCCCACCGTGCGGTAGCCACTGTGTCCGTTGAAGTCCGTCGCGGTATAGCCGGGATCGGCCGAATTGACCTTGATGCCCACCGCGGCAAGCTCCTTCGAGAAGGCAACGGTGGCGGCGTTGAGCGCCGTCTTGGAGCTGTTGTAGCCGAGGATATTGATCGCATAAAATTCATTGGCCGGATCGGTCAATCCCCCGAGTGACCCCAGCCCGCTGGAAACCATCACCACATTGGCACGCGGAGCTGCCTTGAGCAGCGGCAGGAAGGCCTGAGTGGTGCGGATCGGGCCAAACACGTTGACCTCGTAGACATCCTTGATGATGGCTATCGGCTCTTCGCTGGGAGCGAGCATGGAGCCGAGGACGCCGGCATTGTTGACCAGCGCATCGAGACGTCCGTCCTCCTGCAAAACGCGCGTGGCGGCCGCCTCGACGCTGGCGTCGCTGGCGACGTCGATCTCCAGCACGCGCACGTCATGGCCCTTCTGCCTGAGCTCGGCTGCCGCCGCTTCGCCGCGCTCCCTGTCGCGGCTGCCCAGCCAAACCCTGTAGCCGGCTTCGCCCAGCCGGCGCGCGGTTTCGTAGCCGATGCTCTTGTTGGCGCCGGTCACCAATGCGGTCTTGTCGGTCATTTCCATCTCCAGTTTGATCCGTGGTTGGTCTGCGGCAGAGATGGGGCGGACCGCTGGACGCCGCGTGCCGAAAACTGGTGAGTTCTTGCCTATTCCTGCCGGGAGCTTGATTGCCGGCCGCGCCGATGCGATCTACAGGCTGTGATGAAATCGCTCGACGACCTCAAAGCGCTGGTGATGCGCCATGCGCGCGGCAAGCTGACCGAAACCGGCATTCCCCGCGTCGCCATCATGAAGGGCGAGGCGACGACCGGGCCGTTGCTGGGGCTCTACGACCCAAGGCTTTGCCTGGTCCTGCAGGGCGCCAAATCCGTCATGATCGGCGATCAGCTGCTGCACTACGATGCCGGCCGCTACTTTATCGCCGCCGTCGAGGTGCCGGCCGTCGGCAAGGTTTTGCAGGCCAGCCCGCAGCGTCCCTACCTCTCGGTCAGCCTGGCCCTTGACACCACGCTCATCGCCTCGCTGCTGCTCGACATGCCGCCCGTTGCCGAAGCGCCAATCGGTCATGGCTTTGCCGTCAGCCAGGCCGACGAGGCGCTGGTCGATGCGTGGCTGCGCATGATCGAGCTCATCGATCATCCGGCCGAAATCCCTGTGCTGGCGCCGTTGCTCGAACGCGAGATCCTGTTTCGGCTGCTGCAGGGACCGCAAGGCGCCATGCTGCGCCAGATTGCCGGCGCCGACAGCCGCCTGTCGCAGATCCGCCGCGCACTGGGCTGGATCCGCGACCACTATGCCGAGCCGTTCCGCGTCGAGGATCTTGCCCGGACAGCCGGCATGAGCGCCTCGGTGTTCCACCGCCACTTCAAGGCGGTCACGGCGATGACGCCGATCCAGTACCAGAAGCGCATCCGCCTCAATGAAGCGCGCCGGCGCCTGCTGGCCACGTCAGGCGATGCGGCCGGCACCGCGTTCTCCGTCGGCTACGAAAGCGCATCCCAGTTCAGCCGCGAATATGCCCGCCTGTTCGGTGCGCCGCCCCTGCGCGATATCGGCCGCCTGCGCGCCGCGCCAGAGCCCACAGAACTCGCCTGACCCCTCGAATTCGAAGATGCAAAGCGGGAAGACCACGCCTTCCCAGCCCGCGCACCCTCGAGGCCGGCACGTGCGGCGGCTTCGACAGGTCCACCACCAGGCACTTTGTCCTGCCTGCCTTGCATGGATGAGGAGGTGGTCGTGACTCTGAGACGACACAGGCCTTGCTGTTCTTAAAAATTCCCCATAAGGTATTTTCACATAAGAAAGAAAAAACAACAGATTTCTCTCATTTATGAAAGACAGGACTTTTGCGGGAACACCTCGATCTGACCGATCGACGGCTGGTCAAACAGCTGTCGCAGGACGCCCAGCCGGGCATCAACCGGCTTGCCGAGACATTGGCGATTTCGGTGCCGACGGTGCGCTCGCGGCTGCGCAACCTGCTCGATCGCAACCTGCTCAAGATCGTCGGCCTGCTGAACCTGACCGAGCGGCCCGAGCTGATCTCGGCCATTGTCGGCATCAATGCCCAGGGACGCGGCCGGGCCCGCGAACTGGCGCAACGCATTTCCGAACTGCCCTTCGTAAACTCGGCCTCGGTGGTCACCGGCCGCTTCGACATCATCGTCGACGTGACGGTGGCCGGTGATGTCGCCGATCTCTACCGCGTCACCAGCGAGCTGATCCCGGGCGCCGGCGAGCCGGGCGAAGTCGTGCGCAGCGAGACCTTCGTCGTCATGGCATCCTGCAACAAATGGGTCAGTCTTCCCGAGGGCTGCTGGTCTGACGACCGCAAGGAGCCGGCATGAGGATCGCGGTTCTCGGCGGGCTCGGCCTGCAAGGCCGGGCGGCCATCGCCGATCTCGTCGCCAGCGGTGTCGGGGAGGTGATCTGCGTCGACACCGCACCGGACGGCGCGGCCCGGCTGGCTGATCTGACCGACCTTTCCCGCGTGCGCTTCGTGGTGCCAGAAGGCGCCATCGGTCCGGCTCTGGCCGATGTGCTGGCCGATGCCGACGCCGTCATCGATCTGCTGCCGCAGCCGCTGATGCGCGAGGCGGTGCAGGCCGCCATCGCTACCCGCACGCCGCTGGTCACCACCAATTACGGCAAGGCCATCGCCGATCTGGCGCCGGAAGCCGAACGTGCGGGCGTATCTGTTATGACCGAATGCGGGCTCGACCCCGGCATCGACCTCGTGCTCTACGCCCGCGCCGCAAGGCAGTTCGATACGATCACCGCGATCGATTCCTATTGCGGCGGCATCCCCGAGCCGAAGGCGATGGCCAAGCCGCTTTGCTACAAGGTGAGCTGGAACTTCGACATGGTCCTGGTCAGCCAGAACCGCGACAGCGTGATGATCGAGGACGGCAAGCGCGTCGAAGTCCCCGCCGCCCGCCAGCATGACAGCCCCTTCATCCACGAGATCGAGGTCGCCGGCCTCGGCCGGCTGGAAGCCTTTCCCAATGGCGATGCGCTGCACTATGTCGAGATGCTTCCCGCGGCAAAAGGCCTGCGCCGCACCGGCCGCTACACGCTGCGCTGGCCCGGATGGTCGGCCTTCTGGGCACCGCTGAAGGAGCTCGGCTTCCTGTCGGAAGACAAGGTGCCCGGCACCTCCAGCAGCCCGCGCGAATTCCTCGGCCGGCTGCTCGGCCCGCAACTGCAATATGGCCCCCACGAGAAGGACCTGTGCGTGATGCGCAACGTCTTTTCCGGCCTCGAAGGCGGCCGCGCCAAGACGGTGACATCCGATCTGGTCATCGAGCGCGATCTGGCGTCGGGCCTGTTCGGCATGAGCCTCGGCGTCGGCTACCCCGCCAGCATCGTGGCGCAGATGCTGGCGCGGCGCGAAATCAGCAAGGCCGGCCTGCTCAACCCGCTGCTCGACGTGCCCGACGAACCCTTCTTTGACGAACTGGCCAAACGCGGCATCAAAATTGCCGAGACGGTGGCCTGGGACTGACGATTTTCGAACGGCCCGCCGGCAAAACGGCGCCGCCGCTCAAAAAAGCGCCCACGGGAACCCGCGGGCAAACAACAACAGGGAGGAATGCCAGAATGAAGCTTGCCAGACTTTTCATCGCCGGACTTGCACTTGCCGGGCTCGCCACCGCGGCCAGCGCCGGAACGCTCGACGAGATCACCAAGCGCGGCGAATTGCGTGTCGCCGTGCAGACGCAGGGACCGCCCTTCTCGCTGGTCGGCGCCAATGGCGAACGCACCGGCAGTTCGGTTGAACTGGCCGAGCTGATGGCCAAGGAAATGGGCGTCAAAGTCAAATTCCTCGACTTCGATTGGGACGGCCTGATCCCGGCGCTGCTGTCGGGCAAGGCCGACCTGCTGGTCGCCGACATGACGCCGACGTTGGCGCGCGGCATGAAGGTCGCCTTCACCACGCCTTACATGTACACGGGCAGCACCGTCTTCACCAAGGCCGACTCGAAGTTCAAGACCACCGAGGACTGCAAGGCCAAGGGCACCAAGATCGCCGTGTTGCTCGGCGCCACCGGCGAGAAGGAAGCCAAGACCGCCTTCCCCGATGCCGATATCAAGAGCTACAAGGGCGGCGGCCCGCTGCTGCTCGACGCCGTCAACAACGGCCAGGCCGATTGCGGCGTCAACGACGTCTCGGCGGTCAAGGGCCAGTCGACCGCCTATCCGGCCGGCACCTTCACCATCATGCCGGACCTCTTGTCGAAGGAACCGCTTGCCTTCGCCACCCGCTATGACGAGCCGGACCTGCTGGTCTGGATGAACCTGTTCCTCAACCAGGTCACCATCGACGGCCGCCTGCAGAAGAACCTCGACTACTGGGTGAATTCCGACGCCTGGAAGAAGGATCACTGAGGAATTAGCGAATAGGGAGTAGCGAATAGCGAGTAGGGAACAGCCGTTTCCGACCATGCTTTGCTGCTCCCTACTCGCTATTCGCTATTCGCTATTCCCTCTTCCCCCTCACCGCCGCACAGCCATGCTCGAAAATTTCAGTTTCCGCACCATCGTCGAATATCTGCCTTTGTTCGGGCAGGGCCTGGTCACGACCGTCTGGCTTTCGGCGATTTCCTTTGTCGGCGCGCTCGTCGTCGGCATCGTGCTGTGCGCCATGAATTTGCAGCGCGGCTGGCTGTTTCGCGCGCCGGCCAAGGCCTATATCGACGCCGTGCGTGCCACGCCCCTGCTGGCGCAGCTCTATTTCCTCTATTTCGGCTTGCCCCGGCTCGGCTTCGTCCTGCCCGAACTGGTCGTCGGCATCCTCGCTTTGTCGCTGAACAGCGGCGCCTATATCGCTGAAATCATTCGCGCCGGCATCCTGTCGATCCCGCGTGGCCAGGTCGAAGCCAGCGTCGCTTCGGGCATGACCTATGTCCAGCGCATGCGCCTGGTCGTGCTGCCGCAAGCCTTCAAGGTGACGATCCCGCCGCTGCTCGGCCAGGCGATCGTGCTGGTCAAGGATTCCGCGCTGCTGTCGCTGATCTCTGTCGCCGAGCTGACGCGCGCCGGACAACTGCTGGCGTCCGACCGCTTCATGCCGGCGGAAGGCTTTCTCACCATCGCCGCCTTCTACCTCCTGCTCTACTACGGCCTGAAGGGACTGGCCGTTGTCTCCAGCCGCTGGCTTGGCACAGCGGGGGCACGCGCATGATCTGGCAACAATTCCTCAGCCTCGCCGGCTCCTATCCGCTGGCCCTGCGCGGCTTGGGCATGACCGTGGTGCTGTCGCTGATCAGCCTGGTGCTCGGCACCCTGCTCGGCTTCGGCCTCGGCATCCTGCGCACCGGCGGCAACCGGCTGCTCTCCAGCATCATCGGCGCCTGGGTCGACCTGATCCGCGGCACGCCGTTCCTCGTGCAGATCTTCCTGATCTTCTTCATCCTGCCGGAGTTCGGCATCGAGCTCGACGCTTTCACCGCCGGCATCATCGCACTGACCAATCTCGCCGCCTGCTTCATCTGCGAGATCGTCGCGGCCGGCATCCGTTCCGTGCCGACGGGCCAGGTCGAGGCAGCACTGGCATCCGGCCTGTCGCGCTGGCAGCGCATGCGCCAAGTGGTGCTGCCGCAGGCGATGCGGATCGTGCTGCCGCCGCTGGTCGGCCAATATGTGCTGCTGATCAAGGATTCGTCCGTTGTCTCGGCGATCGGCCTGACCGACCTCACCCGCGTCGGCTGGCTGGTGGTGCAGCGTGTGCCCAACGGCCTGCTGGTCTTCTTCCTGGTCGGCGTAGGCTATTTCATCGTCTGCTATCCGCTGATCATGCTGGCCCGCCGGCTCGAGCGCCGCATGGGCGCGGCGCATGGCGAGGTGCAGCTGTGACAGTCAACTCCAAAGGTCCGGCCAATATGACCCAACCAAATCCGACCAAGACCGGCCCAGCCAAAACCGGGATGATCGACTTTCGCGGCGTCAACAAATGGTTCGGCGCGCTCAACGTGTTGAAGGACATCACGCTGAGCGTCGAGCCGCGCGAAGTGGTCGTCGTCTGCGGCCCGAGCGGCTCCGGCAAGAGCACGCTGATCCGCTGCATCAACGGCCTGGAGACGATCAAGGACGGCGACCTCATCGTCGACGGCCAACGTGTCGGCGACCCCGCCACCAACATGACGCAGCTGCGCACCGAGATCGGCTTCGTCTTCCAGTCGTTCAACCTCTACCCGCACAAGACCGCGCTCGAAAACGTCACGCTGGCCCCGATCCATGTCCGCAAGATCCCGCGCGCCGAGGCAGAAAAGGCCGGGCGCGACTTGCTGGCCAAGGTCGGGCTGGCCGACAAGGTCAACGCCTATCCCGCACAACTCTCCGGCGGCCAGCAGCAGCGCGTGGCGATCGCGCGGTGCCTGGGCATGCGGCCCAAGATCATGCTGTTCGACGAACCGACCTCGGCGCTCGACCCCGAGATGATTTCGGAAGTGCTCGACGTCATGGTGGCGGTGGCCGAGGAAGGCATGACCATGATGGTGGTGACGCACGAAATGGGTTTTGCCCGCAAGGTCGCCCAGCGCGTCGTCTTCATGGACGCCGGCGCCATCGTCGAAAGCGGCACGCCCGACGAATTCTTCTCACACCCCAAGACCGACCGCAGCCGGGCGTTCCTGAGCAAGATTCTCAGGCATTGAAGTGGCGACGGGAGCGCCTTCTCGGCGCATCCCGTCAATCTATCCGGCGGCCGCTGGCGTTACCTTGCGACGGGCCTGTGCGCCGTTCGGGCGCGATGTTCAGTCCGGTCGTGGGTCGTCGTACCAGGCGACCGACTGCCCTTCCGCCGCAAGCGAAAGGGCAAACCGTCCCGGAGGGGCGGCTCAAGCTGCCGTCGGGTAATCCGTATAGCCCCTGGCGTCGCCGCCATAGAACGTCGCCTTGTCGGGAGCGTTCAGTTCGGCATTGCGCTTCAGCCGGCTGACGAGGTCGGGATTGGCGATGAACAGCTTGCCGAACGCGACAAGGTCGGCATAGCCGTCCCCGACGGCCTTTTCAGCCAAGTCCTTGTCATAGCCGTTGTTCACCAGCCAGGCCCCGGCGCCGCCGGCCTGGCGATAGTTGGCCTTGAGCTCCGCATAGTCGAACGGCCTGTCGCCCTGGCGGAAGTCGCGCGCGCCGCTGGTGGCGCCTTCGACGATGTGGACATAGGCAAGGCCGCGGCTGCCCAGGCCCGCCACGACATGGTTGAACAGCGGCTGCGGATCGGCGTCCGAAGCGTCGTTGGCGGGCGTTACCGGCGAGAGCCTGATTCCGGTCCTGCCGGCGCCGACGGCGCCCGTGACCGCGTCGACCACCTCGAACAGGAAGCGCGTCCGGTTCTCGATCGAGCCGCCATACTCATCGGTGCGATGATTGGTGCCCGAGCGCAGGAACTGGTCGATGAGATAGCCATTGGCGCCATGGATCTCGACGCCGTCGAAACCCGCCACCTCGATCGCCGCCTTGGCGGCGCGGCGGAAATCCTCGACGATGCCGGGAAGTTCGGCCGTTTCCAGCGCGCGCGGCTCGGAGGTCTCGACGAACTCGCCGCTGCCATCCGGCTTGACCAGGAAAGTCTTGGAGTTTGCCCTGATCGCCGATGGCGCCACCGGCTTGCCGCCGCCGGGCTGCAAGGTGTCGTGCGAGATGCGTCCGACGTGCCAGAGCTGCACCACGATCTTGCCGCCGCCCTTGTGAACGGCGTCGGTGACGCGCTTCCAGCCGGCCAGCTGGTCCGCGCCATAGAGGCCAGGCACATTGGCATAGCCCTGGCCCTGATGGCTGATGGCGGTGGCCTCGGTCACGATAAGACCGGCCGTGGCGCGCTGGCTGTAATAGGTCACGGAGAGGTCGCCGGGCACGGCGTTGGGCGAGCGGTTGCGCGTCAGCGGCGCCATGACGATGCGGTTCGCCAGCGCAAGATCGCCGGCCCGCAATGGATCAAAGAGGGTGGTCATGAGAAATGCCTTTCATGCATTCGGGGGGAGGATCGTCAGAGATCGGAATCGTCAGAGATCGGAATCGTCAGAGACCGGATAGGGCGGCCTGGAAGGCGGCGATGGTTTCTTCGTTGCGCTTGTAGAACACCCATTGGCCGACCCGCCGCGTCGTCACCAGGTCGGCCGACGCCAGCGTCGCCAGATGCGCCGAGACACTGGACTGCGCTAGGCCGCGATGGTCGAACTGGCTGGCGCAGACACCCATCTCGAGCGGATGCGCCTGCGCGGCGAAGTGCTGTTCAGGCTCCTTCAGCCACGCCAGGACATCGCGTCGAAACGGATGCGCCAGTGCCTTCAATATGATGTCGTGGTCCATCATCACCTCGCATCGATCTCAACCGATATATAGATCGGGTGGAGCCGATATGGCAGGAAATCCATGCCATTTTTCGGGGTGATCGGAGCATGGCGCTCTCTGAACGCTGCAAGGAACCGGAAACTCGCCGCCGGGCGCGAGCCCAGCGAATGCGCCTCTATCCCGTCACACCACCGCCAGCACCTTGCCCGTATCGTGCTGGCGCACGAAATCCACGCGTTTGCCGTCCCAGTGATAGGAGTAGTGCCGGCCCTGCACCGGAACGGGAATGACATCGGGCCAGAAGATGCCGATGCATTGGCCCTCCGGCATGCGCACGCTGTCCCAGAGAAGCCCGTCGCTGCCTTGCGCCCGCAGCGCCCGCCCTTCCGCCTGCGAGGCGGTGTAATCGTCGGGATCGAGCACGCCGGGCACCGCGTTGACGTCATCGAGGTCGCGGTCGACGCTGCCGATCAGCACGCGAAAGTCGGCCGTCCAGCCCGGATCCTCATTGGTGGCGCGCATGAAGTTCTGGTGGTGGTGGATGGTTTCGGCCAGCGCCACATCCTCGCTGTCGCCGGCATAATAGAGGCCGTAGCTGCCATCGGAAAAACGCCCGGGCCGCAGCGTCGAACAATGCACGAAGGGCGCCATGACGAAGCTGGCGCCGGGGCCGGACACCCGCCTTGCGGCCGCCACCTTGCCGAGGTCGCCGATCTCCAGCCGGATGCGCGGATTGGTCTTCTCCTCGACGGCGGCCAGCGCCTCCCAGTCGCGCGGATCGGCAATGTCCTCGAACAGGTCGATCGGCGGATGGATGGAGCGGATGATGCGAAACGTCTGGTGCCAGTGGACGCGGCGCCGGACCGCGAACCCACTCACCATGCACCACGCTCCGCATCGAGCCATTCGCGCATGGCGGCAAGGTCGGAGATTTCGCCGCGCAGCATCAGGTCGAGCGCCGACTGGCCGCCGAACGTGGCATTGGGCTTGCGGATCCAGGCATAGCCGCGTGCCGGCTCGGTGAAGAGATAGCGCAGGCCCTTATGGATGCCCATCAGATGCGCCATGCGGGTGCGCAAGTCGCGGTCGATCCGGCCGATGCCGCCCTCCTTCCAGCGTGCCCAGGTGCGTGCAGACATGCCGCCAAGCAGGATGCAAGCCTCCAAGTCGGTGAGGCCCCACGCCTTGAACAGATTGACGGTGGTGCGCGCCAGCGCGCCCGCCTCTTCTTCCGAAATGGCTGACCCGACCGTGGCCGGCGTCGTGACGATGGACTGAAGCTGCATGTTGCTCACCCTACTATTGGCAGAGATATAGCATGTATTTGCCAATTGGCAAGGATGAGACCTCAACAGACCAGGGTTCTGGAAAGTCGGCGCCCAGTACCCGCTACCTGCCCAGCACCTTCGCCTTGCCGGCCGGGCTCAGTTCCGACAGATGTTTCTTCAGGCCCAGATCCGGACGTTCGCGCTGCCCCTCATTGCCCTGCCGGGCATTTCTCCCCGTATAGTGACGGGGAGAAAGACGCTGTCATCGGCGCTTTCGCCAATCACCAATGTCGCAAGAAGAGCGCCGAGGCCAACGCAGCTTCCCTTCTCCCCGTCACTATACGGGGAGAAGGCGCCGGCAGGCGGATGAGGGGCGGCGCCGGCTTCGAACTATCGACCCCTGGCAGGCGCCCCGCCTGTCGCGGCGCACCTTATCGACGTCTACTCCGCCGCCTCATACCCCGCGATGCCCTTGATCTCGAGGAAATCCTCCAGCCCGTATTCGGCGTATTCGCGGCCATTGCCCGACTGCTTGTAGCCGCCGAAGGGCAGGCCGGCGTCCCAGGCCGGGTAGTTGATGTAGACATTGCCGGAGCGCATGCGGGCCGCCACATCGCGGGCCTTCTGGATGTCCTTGGCCTGGATGTAGGAGGCAAGGCCGTAGACGGTGTCGTTGGCCTGCTCGACCGCCTGCTCGACCGTGTCATAGGGCAGGATCGCCAGCACCGGCCCGAAGATCTCCTCGCGCGCGATGCGCATGTCGTGGGTCACGTCGGCGAACACGGTCGGCCTGACATAGTAGCCGCGGTTAAGTTCGGCCGGGCGGCCGGGGCCGCCGGCGACCAGCGTCGCACCCTCGTCGATGCCGGCCTGGATCAGGTCCTGGATCTTGTCGAACTGGATCTGGCTGACGACAGGGCCAAGCTTGGTGTTGGCGCCGTCGGCAGGGCCGACCACGAACTTCTCCGCCGCCGCCTTGGCATAACCGGCGGCCTCGTCATGGCGGTCGCGCGGCACGAACATGCGGGTCGGCGCATTGCAGGACTGGCCTGAGTTGCCGAAGCAGCCGGCGACACCCTTGGTGACGGCGCGGGCGAGGTCGACATCCGGGAACAGGATGTTGGCCGACTTGCCGCCCAGTTCCTGATGCACGCGCTTGACCGTRTCGGCGGCGGCCTTGGCCACCAATATGCCGGCGCGCGTCGAGCCGGTGAACGACATCATGTCGACGTCGGGATGGCTGGACAGCGCCTGGCCGACGCCGGGGCCGTCGCCATTGACGAGGTTGAACACGCCCTTCGGCACGCCGGCCTCGTCGAGGATCTCGGCGAAGATGATGGCGTCGAGCGGCGCGATCTCGGACGGCTTCAGCACCATGGTGCAGCCGGCGGCAAGCGCGGGACCGACCTTGCAGGTGATCTGGTTCAGCGGCCAGTTCCACGGCGTGATCAGGCCGACGACGCCGATCGGCTCCTTGACGATCAGCGAGGACCCTTTGACATGGCGGAACTGGAACGTCTTCAGCGTCTCCGCCATCTTCTCCAGGTGCGCCTGGCCGACGCCGACCTGGCTGTCGAGCGCCATCTGGCGTGGCGCGCCCATCTCGCGCGACACGGCGAGCGCCAGGTCCTTGGAGCGCTTCTTGTAGACCGCGATGACGCGGTTCAGGATATCGAGGCGCTCTTCCACCGAGGTGAAGCCGAACGTTTGGAAAGCGCGCTTGGCAGCGGCCACCGCCTTGTCGACATCGGCCTTGGAGCCGAGCGAGATCTGCGCGAAGGCGTCCTCGGTCGACGGATCGATGACGTCGAGCGTGTTGGGCACGACAGGATCCACCCACGCGCCGTCAATATAGAACTGCAGATTGTGTGACATGGTTTTCTCCTTGGGGGCGCCGGATGGCCGTTCCGGCCGTCATATCCAGTCAGAAATAACGATGCACAAACGCCGCTGTCAAACGCAACCCCCGAAATGGTTGAGCCAGCGCGCCAGTGATTGAGCCAGAGGCGTTGGGCCAGCGAACCCCGCCGTTTCGATGGCGTAGGATCATGACAGCAGCGTGTGTCCGGCCTCCACCAGATGCTGTCGCGCCGCTTCCTGATCCGCCGCTTTCACCAGCAGATGATCGCCGTCGAAGGTGGACACCAGGAAGATGCCCAGCTCGTTTTCCGACAGCGGCTGGATGACCGACAGCACGATGCCGGTTTCGTCGAAGGCAAAGGGCCCCTGCAATTTGAAGGCGACCCAGTCGCCATCGTGCTTGACCGTGCCTGGAACGCGATCCTGCAGGCACGTGATCGAAAGCTCGTCATCGGTCCTGGTGACGCTGACGAAGCCCGGCCCGTCCGCCCAGCCGGGAATGCTGTCGCCCGCTCCGAGCCGCGAAACCGCGTACGACCCGGGAAGCTGCCTCAATTTGACCCTCGCCGCCATCGTCGTATCCATGCCTCCCGATTCGCCCGCTACCGCGTCAATCTCTTGCTCATATAGACCGTCATGCCGCCCATGAACGGCTCCTCCCGGTCAATCGTATAACCCTGTCTTTTGTACAACAACACATTGGCTTCGAAAGCGCCGTTGGTCAGCAGGCGCAGCTCCGGGCGGCCCGCTTCGAGCGCCCTCTGCTCGGCCCGCTCCAGCAGCAGCCGGCCGATTCCCCTGCCCTGCGCCTGAGGCGCGACGCAGACATTCTCGATCCACAGATGGTCGTCGGCCAGCATGGTTTCGATCATGCCGACGATGCGGCCGTCCGCGACGGCGAGCTCGAACGGATGCTCGGCAACGGCCTTGTCATAGTCGGCGCGCATCGGCAGCGGCTCGCGGCCGATCACCGGCACCCATTTGACGTAGGCCGCGCGCACAATGTCCCTGATCGCGGCCGCGTCAGCGGTTTCGGCCGGCCGAAACCGGATGGAATTGTTTGTCATCAAGATGCTCCAGGCATGAAAAACCCCACCAGCGTTGTCGCGGGCGGGGCTGGAAACGAACGAACCGGATTTATTGTGCCGGGTTTTGTCGTCGCGCAATCAGCTTGCCGCTCCGTGCTAGACGGCGGCGTCGCTGGGTGTTGGCGGGCGCGAGGGCGAACATGACGCCAAGCTGGCGCAGGAAGCGTACGGCTGTCAAGGTCGGGCGAACTTGTGGCGGAGACCACTCAATTGCCAAAGCTGGCGCCGCCCCTCATCGCCCTGCCGGGCACTTCTCCCCGTATAGTGACGGGGAGAAGGGGCTGGCGGCAACGCCGGCCCCCTCCTTGCAGCGTTGGAGATTGGCGAAATCGGCGATGGCAGCGACCCTCTCCCCGTCACTATACGGGGAAAGGATGCCGGCAGGCAGGTGAGGGGCAGCGCCGGCGTTCAGAGAAGGTGACGGGCAAATTCGAAATCCGAAGCGATCGCTCAGTTTCAATACTCCTGTGCCGTCGGCCGGAACAGGATCTCGTTGATATCAACCTCGTCCGGCTGGCTCATGGCGAACACCACCGTCCTGGCGAAGCAATCCGCCGAGATGGCCACCCGGTCGTAGAGCGCGCGCACCCCTTCCGCGACATCGGGCTCCTTCCGTCTCAGCGGTCGATCCGTGCCGCCTGTTGCGGCGAATAGCGCTCGCCCTGCACGGCAATCGCAGAGACCGCGCGCTCGATGTCGGCAAGATCGTGCGCCGTCAGCGCAACCGTGGCCGATCCGATGTTCTCCTCGAGGCGGTTGAGCTTCGTCGTGCCGGGGATCGGAACGATCCAGGGTTTTTGCGCCAGCAGCCAGGTAAGCGCGACCTGCGCCGGGGTCACCTGCTTCTGCGCCGCGATCGCGACGATCGCATCGACCAGCGCCTGGTTCGCCTTGCGCGCCTCCTCCGCGAAGCGCGGCACGGTGTTGCGGAAGTCGCTGCTGTCGAACGTCGTATCGGCATTGATGGCGCCGGTCAGGAAACCCTTGCCCAGCGGGCTGAACGGCACGAAGCCGATGCCCAGTTCCTCAAGCACCGGCAGGATCGCCTCCTCGGGTTCGCGCCACCACAGCGAGTATTCGCTTTGCAGCGCCGCGACCGGCTGCACCGCGTGGGCGCGGCGGATGGTGCGCACGCCCGCCTCGGAGAGGCCGAAATGCTTGACCTTGCCCTGGCTGATCAGGTCCTTGACCGCACCCGCCACCTCTTCGATCGGCACCACGGGATCGACGCGGTGCTGGTAGAGGAGGTCGATGCGGTCGGTCCTCAGCCGCTTGAGCGATGCTTCGACGACGTCGCGAATATGCTGCGGCCGGCTGTCCATGCCGTCATGTCCGGCGGTGCCGGCGATGTCGATGCCGAATTTGGTGGCGATCACCACCTGGTCGCGGATCGGCTGCAACGCCTCACCGACGACCTCCTCGTTCGTGAACGGTCCATAGACCTCCGCCGTGTCGAAGAAGGTGATGCCGCGCTCGAACGCCGAGCGGATCAGCCGAACGGCATCCGCCGTCTCCATCGGCTGCCCGTAGGACTGGCTCATGCCCATGCATCCCAGCCCGATAGCGGAGACTTCGAGGCCGCTGTTTCCAAGTGTGCGCTTTTGCATTTCAATTCTCCTTCGGTGTGATCCGCACCGTGGCGGCGCGGGCGCGCGCCGCGATCATCGGCGCGAGATAAGGGCTGGCTGTGTATTTCGCCCGGTAGGCGTCATCGATGCGGGCGTTGACGGTTCCCTCGACGGCTTCGAAGGCAACGTCCCTGGTCATGCCGGCGGCAGTGATGCGTCCGGCCTTCTGCCTGATCGCGGCCTGATACCAGCGCGACTGCTGGCCATTGTAGCCGCGCACATAAAGCGCGCCATCGGCAACGACCGACCGGATCCAGGTCGGCGTGCCCGGGGTCACGCCGTCATCGCGCAAAGGCGAAATATGCAGATCGTCGGTTGCCGCGATCCTTTCGAGTTCGTCCTTCGCCCAGGGCATTTTCTTATTCCTTTTTCTCGGCATCCGCCTGTTCGAAAACCTTGCGGGCAATGCCGATCGCGGTGCTTGCAACGGGCCATCCGGCGTAAAAGGCGAGATGCGTGATGGTTTCGATGAGTTCGTCGCGGGTGACGCCATTGTCGAGCGCCCGCTTGATGTGGAAAGGCATTTCATTGATCCGGTAGCCCGAGATCAGGCTGCTGACGGTGACGAGGCTGCGGTCGCGCGGCGAGAGGCCGGGCCGCTTCCAGACGTCGCCGAACAACACCTCGTCGGTGTATTTTCCGAGCGCGGGTGCGATATCGGAGAACGGATTCCTGTGCGGCACTGGTGGATCGGTCATGGTGCTTTCCTTCGTTGCGGCATGGGTTCGAGCGCAAGGCGCTGATGCTTGCTCAAACCCCGTATTGTTCGTCGGTAACATGCTCCATCCAGTCGACGACCGTGCCATCGAGGGCTTCGGCGATGGCGATGTGGCTCATCGCCGTAGTCGGTGCCGCGCCATGCCAGTGCTTCTCGCCGGGCGCGAACCAGACGATGTCGCCGGGGTGGATCGGCTCGATCGGTCCGCCCTCACGCTGGGCCAGGCCGGCGCCCGACAGCACGATCAGCGTCTGGCCGAGCGGATGCGTGTGCCAGGCCGTGCGCGCACCCGGCTCGAACGTCACCGTGGCGCCACCAACGCGGGCCGGTTCGCTGCCCTTGAAGGGCGCATCGACGCGCACGGTACCGCTGAAATAATCGGCGGCGCCCTTTACGGAAGGCTGCGAGCCGCTTCGCTTGATGTCCATGGTTTTTACTTCTCCACGCCGTTGCCGGGCGACGCCCTCGCCATCCGGGCCGCCGCTCCTGGGCGCCCGATCGTGATGGCGTCTATTTAGCGCCTGCGATTGGTCCGGATTAGGTGCTATATCCGGCATGTACTTATGAGGAAAGCTCATCAATGCCGCGAGACAATCTGAACGAGCTGACCGCCTTCCTCGCCGTCGCGCGCGAAAAAAGCTTCACCCGGGCGGCGGCACAGCTCGGCGTCTCGCAATCGGCGCTCAGCCACACGGTGCGCGCTCTGGAAGAGCGGCTCGGCGTGCGCCTGCTCACCCGCACCACGCGCAGCGTGTCGCCAACCGAGGCCGGCGAGCGCCTGATGCGCTCCATCGGGCCGAGGCTCGACGAGATCGAGGCCGAGCTCGCCGCGCTCAGCGCCTTGCGCGAGAAACCCGCCGGCACCATCCGCATCACCGCCGGCGAGCACGCCGCCGAAGCGGTGCTGTGGCCGGCGATATCGAGGCTTTTGCCCGACTATCCCGACATCAAGGTCGAGATCATCGTCGACTACGGCCTGACCGATATCGTCGCCGAGCGCTACGACGCCGGCGTGCGGCTTGGCGAACAGGTGGCGCACGACATGATCGCGGTGCGCATCGGCCCGGACATGCGCATGGCCGTGGTCGGTTCGCCTGCCTATTTCGCCAGGCAGCCGAAGCCGCGCGTGCCGCAGGACCTGACCAACCACAATTGCATCAACCTGCGCCTGCCGACCTATGGCGGGCTATATGCCTGGGAATTCGAAAGGGCCGGGCGCGAGCTGAAGGTGCGCGTCGAGGGCCAGCTGATCTTCAACACGGCAGGGCTGCGCTTGAATGCGGTGCGCGCCGGCCTCGGCCTCGCCTATCTGCCCGAAGACCAGCTGCGCGCGCCGCTTGCCAGCGGCGAGCTGGTGCGGGTGCTGGCCGACTGGTGCCCACCCTTCCCCGGCTACCACCTCTATTACCCCAGCCGCCGCCAGACCACGCCCGCCTTCTCGCTGCTGGTCGATGCGCTGCGCTATCGCGGTTGATCGATCTGGACTGCGCCGGCAGTCGTTCTATCTTCGCGACCGGGCGTAATCTTTCCAAAACCCCGGAGCATCGCCGTGACCGAGACCGACCTCTACCGAGGCTATATCGACTGCCTCAACAACCAGGATTGGCAAAGGCTGCATCGCTTCGTCCATGACGAGGTCCACTACAACAGTGAGCGCGTCGGCCTTTCAGGCTACCGCGCCATGCTGGAGCGGGATTTCCGCGAAATTCCGGACCTCTATTTCGACGTTCAGCTGCTGGTCTCCGAACCGCCCTTCATCGCCAGCCGCATCCAGTTCAACTGCACGCCGAAGGGAACCTTCTTCGGCCTGCCCATCAACGGCAAAAAGGTCTCGTTCAGCGAGAATGTGTTCTATGAATTTCTGAACGACCGGATCAGGAACGTCTGGTCGGTCATCGACAAGGCGGCGATCGAAGCGCAGCTTTGACACGCATGATCTCGCGAAGGTGCCAGGAATCATGCGGGCTATCAGTCGTCCTTGCAGCCGGTGGTAAACTTGCCTACCTTGTGTAGCAGGAGAACACAGATGGCCAATGTCGAGAAAGTGAGCGTTGCCCTCACCCCTGAAATGGCAAGCATGATGCGCGAAGTCGTCGCGGCGGGTGAATATGCCTCGGCGAGCGAGGTCATGCGTGAAGCATTGCGCGAATGGAAGTTTCGCCGGATACAGCGTGACCAGGCCGTCGACGAGTTGGGCCGACTTTGGGATGAAGGCATGGCAAGCGGCAATGCCGTCGACGGAGACGAAGCCTTCGCCCGGATCAAAAGCAAGCTCGATGCAAGGATCGCCGAGCGCACGTCGCGATGACGCTGCGCCTACGACCGGAAGCCGAAGCGGATATCGAAGCCGTCGCGCTCTATATCGCCGAGGACAGTCCTTCGGCGGCACTGCGCTGGTATGACGAAATCCATGCCCATTGCCAGCGGATCGCCGACATGCCGGGAATGGGTGTTGCCCGGCCAGACGTGCGCGCTGGCCTGCGCACGTTCCCCGCAGGAAACTACCTGATCCTCTATCGCCAGATCGACGACGGCGCGGAGATTGTGCGCGTGGTTCATGGCGCGCGTCGGTGGCAGGAATTGTTGTAGCCGAACTGGTCCTTCACTACGATCGTTCGCAAAAATCGATCATTTCAACCATAACAATTCGTTGGAAAGATCGATTATGAAATGGCATTCCTCCGGCGTACCCGCCTGGAGCATTGCATTGTCTTCCCTTACCCACATCGCGAACGATATTCCGAAAAGCACAATTTCCGCCGATCTGGCCGCTGGCCGCAAGCGGCTCGATTCGGTGTGGAACGGCATCATTCCCGGCATCGTGCTGGTGGCGATGATCACAGCCGTGGCCTTCTCGGCGCACAATGTCTCCGGCTTTGCCTTGTTCAGCCCTATGATCCTGGCCGTCGTCGCCGGCATGGTCTATTCCAACGTGCTCGGCACGCCGGCGCATGCCAAGGCGGGCATCGCCTTCTCGCAAAAGCGCCTGCTGCGCTTTGCCATCGTGCTGCTCGGCTTCCAGCTGACGCTCGGCCAGGTCGTCTCGATCGGCGCCGGCGGCGTCGGCATCGTGGCGGCGACGCTCGGCGCCACCTTCCTGTTCACCATCACGCTCGGCCGGCTGATCGGCGTCGACCGCAAGCTGGCGCAGTTGATTGCCGCCGGCACCTCGATCTGCGGCGCCTCGGCCATCATCGCCACCAACATCGTCACCGATGCGCGCGACGAGGACGTCACCTATGCCGTCGCCTCGATCACCTTGTTCGGCACCGTCGCCATGCTCGGCTTCCCGCTGCTCGCCCCTGCCCTCGGCCTCGACCAGCATGCGTTCGGCCTGTGGGCCGGCGCCTCCATCCACGAGGTGGCGCAGGTCATCGGCGCAGGCTTCCAGAACGGCACCCAGTCCGGCGAGATCGCCACCGTCGCCAAGCTGACGCGCGTTGCCATGCTGGCGCCGATGGTCATCGCACTCGGCCTGATGGCGCGCCGCAAGGCGAGCGGCGACCAGCAGCCCGCGCGGCCGCCCATGCCGTGGTTCGTCGCCGCCTTCGTCGCCGTCGTGGCGCTGAACAGCCTGATCACCGTGCCGGCCGAAGTGAAGGCGGCAATGGCGCTCGCCACCACCATCATGCTGACCATGGGGCTAGCCGCCATGGGCCTGCAGGCCGACATCTCGCAGCTGCGCTCGCGCGGTCTGCGCCCGCTGGCGCTCGCCTTCTCGGCCTTCCTGTTCATCGGCTGCTTCAGCCTGATGCTGGTGAAGTTCGCAGGCTGATCAATCCTCGAACGAGCTCGCAGCGGCATAGATCGCCGCCAGCGTTTCGATACCCGCCTGATCGACCTTGTCGAAGCGGCCGGGCAGCGGGCTGTCGAGATCGAGCACGCCGAAGACGCCTTCATCGTCCTCGAGCAGCACGACCAGTTCCGAGCGTGAGTCGGCGTCGCAGGCGATGTGGCCGGGAAAATCGTGCACGTCCTTGATCAGCATCGAGGTGCCGAGTTGGACCGCTGTTCCGCAGACGCCCTTGCCGACGGCGATACGCACGCAGGCCGGCTTGCCCTGGAACGGTCCCAGAACCAGCTCCTCGTCCGAGGCCAGGAAATAGAAACCGGCCCAGTTGAGGTCCGGCACCATCTGGAAGATCAGCGCCGCGGTGTTGGCGGCATTGGCGATCGAATCGCTTTCGCCGTCGAGCAGCGCTTTCAGCTGAGCGGCGAGGTCGCGGTAGAACGCGGCCTTGTCGGAGGTGTCGATGGCCTTGGCCGCAAACATGGCTTGTCTCCGAATTGAGAAAACGCGGTTCCGTTTCCGCAAGCTCTCTGCACCAAACGACCACCGGACGATACTAGCTTGAATTCCAGTCGCCGCGAAAGTCGGAAGAAGATGTCTGTCCGACACTCGGCAGCACGGCATCGAACCGTGCTGCCTTGATCAAGACGGCGAGCCATCAGCCGGCGGGTTTGTACGAGCCGGCAGCCTTCTTGGCGGCCGCGAGCACTGCCTTCATGTCGAGTTCTTCCAGGACAACCATCTCGGTCAGCGAGCCGCTCGCTCGCACCGCAAGGGACATGCCGATTCCCGCTGACTGGTCCGGCACCTCGCCATTGACAACGACGTCATAGATGCCGCGCGTGAACATCACGCTGGTCATCTTGCCGCCAACGCTTTCAAAAAGCGCCTTGACCGCAGCCTGCCTGTCCGACCCCTGCATCAATCCTTTGGCGGCATGAGGCGCATAGTTTGCCAAGATCGTCACTTTCATGGGTATTTCCTCCAAATGTCATTGTCTCGTGCCGCTCCATATTCGAGCCGCACGGAGTGATTTATTTTTCGGAACAATTGCAGGCGCCCTGGGACGCGTTGGCGGCCAAGGGCTCGCTGCCACCCAAATATGCGCTGAAGCTAATATAATGACAATACCGGACACGCCGATCGGGCCGACGGGATGTTGTCTGGCTGGACCAAAGCTCGGCCAACGGCATCGAGCTCGCGCCGTTGATGGGCGATGTGGCGCTGACGGCCGGCGGCGTCGCGGCGCAGCCTTACATCGGACGCTTCGGCTCGCCCTTTTGTGGCGTTGCGGTATCTGAATCCGATTTCTTGTGCTTGTCGGCGGCAATCCTGCGGATGCGGTCGAAGCGGCTCTCTTCGGTGGTTTCGGTCGTGACGACCGTCTGTGGCTTCTGCGCGAACACGATCATGGATCGATCTCCTGGGCTAGAGGCCTGTGCGCCGGGAGCGGCCCCCGGCGGTAATATCCGGCTCCTGGAACCGGCGTGGATGCAAGCTCAGGCCCGGGAGGCGGCGTCGATAAAGCCACCCCGCAGACCGGCTGAATCGTTAGTAGCCGCCCATGCCGCCGCCGCCACCGGCAGGCGCCGCATCCTTGGCCGGGATGTCGGTGATCATGGCTTCGGCGGTGATCAGGAGTGCTGCGATCGAGCCGGCGTCCTGCAATGCGGTGCGCACCACTTTCGCCGGATCGACGATGCCGGCCTTGATCATGTCGACATAGGTCTCGTTCTGGGCGTCAAAGCCCTGATTGTGATCCTTGCTGTCGGCGAGCTTGCCGACCACGATCGAACCTTCGACGCCGGAATTCTCGGCGATCTGGCGGATCGGCGCTTCAAGCGCGCGCAGCACGATCGAAATACCGGCGGTGACATCGGCATTGGCGCCGTTGAGGCCGGCCAGCGCCGACCGGGCGCGCAGCAAAGCCACGCCGCCGCCGGGCACGATTCCTTCCTCGACAGCCGCGCGCGTCGCGTTCAGCGCGTCGTCGATACGGTCCTTCTTTTCCTTCACTTCCGACTCGGTGACGCCGCCGACGCGGATGACGGCAACGCCGCCCGACAGCTTGGCCAGCCGCTCCTGCAGCTTTTCCTTGTCGTAATCTGAGGTCGTCTCTTCGATCTGGCCCTTGATCTGGGCGACGCGCGCCTGGATCGTCGCCTTGGTGCCGGCGCCATCGATGATCGTGGTGGTGTCCTTCTCGATCAGCACGCGCTTGGCGCGGCCGAGCATCTCGATGGTGACGTTTTCGAGCTTGATGCCGAGATCCTCGGAAATCATCTGGCCGGATGTCAGCACGGCGATGTCTTCCAGCATCGCCTTGCGGCGGTCGCCGAAGCCCGGCGCCTTGACGGCAGCGACCTTGAGGCCGCCGCGCAATTTGTTGACGACCAGCGTGGCCAGAGCCTCGCCTTCGACGTCCTCGGAGATAATCAGCAGCGGCCTGCCGCTCTGCACCACCGCCTCGAGGATCGGCAGCATCGCCTGCAGATTGCCGAGCTTCTTCTCGTGGAGGAGCACATAGGGCTCTTCGAGCTCGACACGCATCTTGTCGGCATTGGTGACGAAATACGGGCTGAGATAGCCGCGGTCGAACTGCATGCCTTCGACGACATCGAGTTCGGTTTCGGCGGTCTTGGCTTCCTCGACGGTGATGACGCCGTCATTGCCGACCTTGTCCATCGCCTTGGCGATCATCTCGCCGACGGTGGCGTCGCCATTGGCGGCGATGGTGCCGACCTGGGCGATCTCGGCCGACGACTTGACTTTCTTGGCCTTGGCCTTGATCTCGACGACCACGGCGGCGACCGCCTGGTCGATGCCGCGCTTGAGGTCCATCGGGTTCATGCCGGCGGCAACAAGCTTGGCGCCTTCGCGCAGGATCGAGGCGGCCAGCACGGTCGCGGTGGTGGTGCCGTCGCCGGCCAGGTCGTTGGTCTTGGAGGCCACTTCGCGCACCATCTGCGCGCCCATGTTCTCGAACTTGTCGGCAAGCTCGATTTCCTTGGCGACGGTGACGCCGTCCTTGGTGATGCGCGGCGCGCCATAGGCCTTGTCGATGATGACGTTGCGGCCCTTGGGGCCGAGCGTGACCTTCACCGCATTGGTGAGGATCTCGACGCCGCGCAGCATGCGGTCACGCGCGTCGGTGGCGAATTTGATTTCCTTGGCAGACATTTTTTCAATCCCGTTCGAATTTGGAGTGGACGAACCCCGCGCGGAAGGCGCGGCGCTCCAGTCAGGCGGCCTTCTTGGCTTCGACGCTCTTCTCGATCACGCCCATAATGTCGGCTTCCTTCATGATCAGAAGGTCCTCGCCGTCGATCTTGACCTCGGTGCCCGACCATTTGCCGAACAGGATCAGGTCGCCGGCCTTGACGTCGAGCGGCACAAGCGCGCCGTTTTCGTCGCGTGCGCCGGGGCCGATGGCGATGACTTCGCCCTCCTGCGGCTTTTCCTTGGCATTGTCGGGAATGATGATGCCGCCCTTGGATTTGGTATCGCCTTCGGCGCGCCGGATGACGACGCGGTCGTGGAGTGGCCGAAACTTCATGAAAACTTCTTTCTGGGGCCGGCTTAGGCGGCCGCGCCCTTATATAGGCGCTTTGGCACTCGATAGATAGGAGTGCCAAAAATTATTCGCGGCCGGAATTAAATATTGAAAAGTATTATTTCGGCCTGCCGTTTCGTGATATCGCAAAGCAGTCAAATAATTCAAAAAATTGAATTTTGCCGGTCGAGTGCCTATTTATCGGACAAGTTCATTTTCACGATTCCAGGCACCAAGGAGATTTATGCGATGGCCGACGGCAATCAGACGATCATGGAAAAAGCTGAAGCCCGCTTCGTCGACAAGCAGAAGAAGACGGCCGAGCGCAACAAGGCGACGGCCGAGTACATGTCCGAGGCGCGGGCCCGGGAGATCAAGACGGCAAGGCTGCGGGAGTTGCGGCTGGCCAAGGAAGAGGCTGACCGCGTCGCCGAAGCCCTGAACCCGACGCCGAAGAAGAAGCGGGCGACCAAGAAGGCCGCCGCAACGGAGGCAAAAACATGAGCCTGACCTTCCCCAACCGCAGCCGCAGCTATGACGAAGCCGGCAAACGCATCCGCTTCGTCGGCCATGACGGCATGTTCCAGATTTCCTTCTCGGTAGCCGCCGACGCGATGACCAGGATGCAGCCGGCAACCGCGGCCAATGAGGCCGGTTACCTCGCAACATTCGACACGCAGAGCAGCGCCATCCGCGACGTGGCGTCGAAGGCCTATGACCGCACGCGCAAGAGCATGTATGTGCTGACGGCCGACGACTTCGGCTGATCAGCCCTATGCATGTCGCTCAAAAGTGACCCCGGTTTTGAGATAACGACATGCATAGAAACAAAGATTAAAGGTCCATGTCCTCGACCATCGTGCGTATCTTCGCGGCCTTTTCGAAATGGTCGAGGCGGTGGGTCCTGATCCACCATTCCGCTGCTTCCATCAGCAGTTCGGGGTCGTCGTTCCTGTTGGCGAAAAACGCGTAGAACGACAGGCCGACGCCAGGGCCTTTCTCGGAAATCTTGCGGTCGCAGACCTCCAGTATCTTTTGCTTCAGGCTGGCTCTCACGGGAATCCTCTTGTTTTTATGCCGCGGGGTCTTGGCCCCCCGTTCAACCCTTGCGCTCCGCCCTTTCGCGGCGCCGGATGTCGCCGACATTCATCTGCACGACCATGTCCTCGGCCTCGCGCGGGCTCATGCCGACCATCACCTTTTGCCTGATCATCGCAGGCTGGCCGGTGAAGACATCGACGATCGCCCAACTCTGGGGCAGGTCCATGCGCAGCGCATAGCGATTTGCCATGATCCTCAGCCCTGCAACATGAAAAACACCGTGCCCAGGACCAGCATCGTCCAGGCGATCACCGACAGCTTCAACGCCATGCCGCCATGCGCGGCCACAAGCTCCCGCAAGCGCGGCACGATGCCAGCCGAAGCGGTTGGCACCGCCGCGACGGCGACGGATGGCTTGACGCCAAGTTTCCCAAAGACCGGCAGCGATGACGGTTCACGCACGAAAATGACCTCGAATGTCGGGGAAGATCGGAGCGAGCAGGCTCGCGCCCCTGCCATAGCACTCTTTTCGCGAGCGCCCTGCATGCCAAATGCAGATAGGTGGTTTTAACCTCGGCCCCATGCCGGCGTGAGCATGTCCGTCGCAGGCGACAACGACCGCAACCGCACAAATCGGCCGCGACAAGTGGTCGGGCACAGGGGTCTCGGCTGTAGGATTTTGGAGGCCTCGCCTCGGGATCGAACCGAGGCTTCAGAGATTTGCCGTCTCCAGCGTAGCCGCTCCGCCACGAGGCCATTGCAACCGAACTAACGGGGAAATGCTTGCGGAAACGTTAAGCCCGACCGCTGTTCTGTCGGCACTTTGCGAAATGTCGGCTGGCAGCGCTCTTTGGCATACGCCGCGCCCCCGAAAACCCGAAGGCGTGAGCGCTGCCATGGGCGGGTATCCTGGCTGCGCGGACAAGAAATGACCGGCGCTGCGCGCCGCCAGGTGATTCAGAACTTCAAATCACAGCCCTAACACTTTGTTCACAAACAACTCCAAGGGTAAGCCGGCCAGGCCTCCCCTGAAAAACGCAGGCCTTTACGCCGCGGCGCTCCGGCCTTTCGCGCCGGCCTCGGCCTTGAAGATGCGGAAGGTGTTGCGACCCGCCGCCTTGGCGGCATAGAGCGCCGTGTCGGCCTGCGCGAACAGGTCGCAAGGCGAGCCTGCGCCGGCGAACGCGATGCCGACCGAGGCGCCCAGCCGCAGCGACTGGCCGCGTATCGGGACCGGCTTGCCCATCCTCTCGACGATCTCGCGCGCCACGCTGGAGACGGCGGCCCGGTCGAGATGCGATCCGAGCAGCACCGCGAACTCGTCGCCGCCAACGCGCGCCACCAGGTCCGCCTCGCCGCAACCTTCGGCGAGGCGCTCGGCCGCCGCCTTCAGGCACTCGTCGCCGACGACGTGGCCGAACGTATCGTTGACCGCCTTGAAGCCGTCGAGATCGATCAACAGCAGCGCGCCGATTGGGCGGCTGGCATCCGCCTGCGCCAGCCGCGCCTGGAAGCGGGCGCGGTTGGCAAGCCCGGTCATGGTGTCGAATTCGGCAAGATAGCGCATCCGGTCCGACAGGATCTTTTCCTCGGTGATGTCCTGCTTCATGCCGAAGATGCGCACCGGCACATCGGCCTCGCACTCGACGGTCGCGGTGATGCGGATCCAGCGGCTGTGGCCGGCGAAGGTGGTGATCTCGGCGTCGAGGGTGAAGCCGCTGCGCTCGGCGATCGCGCGGCTGCGCAAACTGTCCAGCGCCTTGCGCGACTCCTGCGGATAGCACTTGATGATTTCGCTGCGGTCGAGCGTGGCGCCGCGGGGCAGGTCGAACAGATCATAGACCACATCGGTCCAGTGCAGCTGTTCGCCGGGCAGGCTGCATTCCCACACGCCGATGCGCGCGGCGACGGAGGCGCGATCGAAGATCTTGCGGCTGTGCGCCAGCGCAACCTCTTGGCCGGCGATCAGCGCGGCCTGCGCGGCAAGTTCCGCCTTGAGCTTGGGGATGTCGGCGTCGCGGCGCCGCTCGCCGGCGCTCTCATGCCCCGCCCGCTTGCCGGGTTGCGAGGCCGGGCCTTTCGGAGCGTATGGGGTATCGGGCATGGCGAGACTCCTGGCGGGCGACCACCATGGTGCAGCAGCGATTAATACTTCGCTGACAATCCTTGGGTTTCCTCGCCCCCACGGGAGTGGCGACGGCATGCACACATTTCCAGGCAGCTGGTCTTTGGCGACAGCGTGCATGGCAGCTTGGCGCATAGATTGTCTTATGCTGCGCTGGTCGACCCCCACTCCGTCTCGGCTTCGCCGAGCCACCTCTCCCCGATCGACGGGGTAGAGGAAAGGCGCCAAGCTTTTTGCCGTCAACGCTCGTCCGATAACGCTCCCTTCCTTTCCCTCCGGAGGGGGGAAAGGTGGCGCTGCGAAGCAGCGACGGATTGGGGGAACCACGTGGCAATCAGGCCTCGCGCCGATCAGCCACACTTTCTGTTCCCACCGACAGAGCTCCACTTTCCCCCTTGAACACTCCCCCAATCTGGCCTAGCCTGACTTGAGAAAAGGTTTTTCCAAACAGATCTGATCGGGCTCGGCCATTGGTCGGGCCTTGTCCCGGCCTATGTGAGAAAACCTTTTCCCAACTAAGGATTTCTCGGCGCGATGGCAGCGGACGATCAGCCTGTTCCGGTCTTTCCCAAGCCCGTCACCTTGCGTGACGTGGCGGCTCGGGCCGGCGTCAGCGTTGCGACGGCCTCGAAGGCGCTCAACGACCAGGGGCGCATGACCGCCGAGACCCGCGAGCGCATCCGCGAGACGGCGCGCAGCCTGGGCTTCCGACCCAACAGCCTGGCGCAGAGCCTGCTCAGGCGCCGCTCCTTCACCGTCGGCTTGCTCACCAACGATACTTATGGCCGCTTCTCGCTGCCGCTGATGTCGGGCATTTCGGACGCGCTGGTCGACAATGGCGTCTCGGTGTTCCTGTGCAATGTCGAGGAGGATCCGCGGCTGGGCCAGCTGCATGTCGAGGCCATGCTCGACAAGCGCGTCGACGGCATCATCGCCACGGGAAAACGCATCGACCGACACCTGCCGGTCGACCTCGCCGATCTGCGCATCCCGGTGATCTACGCCTTCACCCAGCCCGATCCCGACGCCGTCGCCTTCGTCTCGGACGATGCCGGCGGCGCGCGGCTGGCGGTGGAACATTTCTGCCGGCTCGGCCGCAGGCGCATCGCCCATGTCAGCGGACCGGCGAGCTTCGCCGTGGTGCATGCCCGCGCCCAGGCCTATCGCGACGTGCTCGCCGAAAACAGCCTGCCGGTGACCGAACCGCTGCTCGGCTCCTGGTCGGAAGCCTGGGGGCATGAAGCGGTGGCGCAGCTGTTCGACGGCAAAAGCCAAAGACCGGACGCCGTCTTTTGCGGCAACGACCAGATCGCGCGCGGCGTCATCGATGCCCTGCGCGAGCGCGGCCTCGATGTTCCCGGCGATGTCGGCGTTATCGGCTTCGACAATTGGGAGATCGTCGCGGAAGCGACGCGCCCGCCGCTGACCTCGGTCGACATGAACCTGGTCGCCCTCGGCCGCGAGGCCGGGCTGACCCTGCTTTCCCTGGTCGGCGGTCAGACCGCCGCGCCGGGCATTCGAAAACTGCCGTGCCGGCTGGTGGTGCGTCAGTCCTGTGGCCGCTCACCGGACGGCTGAAAACGAAAGCGCCGCGAGATCGGCGCCAAGCCGCGCACAGCGGCCAACCCTTGGAGGAGGAAAACATGAGGAAGCTGATTGCCAAACTGGCCCTGGCCACTGCCGTTCTGGGCAGCGGCCTGGGTGCCGCCGCCGCCGACACCGCCAACATCTGGGTACGCGCCGACGGCTCGAATTTCATGCCGCGCATCGTCGACGCCTACAACAAGGCGCACAAGGACCAGATCAAGCTCGACATCATCCCCAACGCCGAGATCATCCCGAAATATGGCGCGGCCGCCGCCGGCGGCACCGCACCCGACGCGCTGTCGCTCGACCTGATCTACACGCCCTCCTTCGCCGCCGCCGGCCAGCTGGAGGACATCACCGACTGGGCCAAGTCCCTGCCCTATTTCGCCAGCCTGTCGCCGGCGCACGTCAAGACCGGCACCTACAAGGACCACATTTACGGCCTGCCCTTCTCGGCCGACGCCTCCGTGCTGATCTGGAACAAGAAGCTGTTCAAGCAGGCCGGCCTCGATCCTGAGAAAGGCCCGGCCAACTGGGCCGAAATCGCCGCCGATGCCGAGAAGGTCAACGCGCTTGGCGGCAACATCAAGGGCTTCTACTTCTCCGGCAATTGCGGCGGCTGCAACATCTTCACCTTCACGCCGCTGATCTGGGCCTCGGGCGGCGATATCCTCAGTGAAGACGGCTCCAAGGCGACGCTGGACAGCCCGCAACTGCGCGGCGCCATCGATCTCTACCGCTCGATGGTCAAGAAGGACCTGGTGCCGGCAGGCGCCCAGACCGACACCGGCGCCAACTTCTTCGCCGCCTTCGCCGCCGGCAATATCGGGATCTCGCCCTCCGGCGCCTTCGCCATCGGCGCGCTCAACACCCAGTATCCCAATGTCGACTACGGCGTCACCTTCCTGCCGGGCAAGGACGGCGGCTGGTCATCCTTTGCCGGCGGCGACAATTTCGTCGTCACCAAGGGCACCAAGAAGCTCGCCGTGGTGAAGGAGTTTTTGGACTTCGCCTATTCGCTTGAAGGCCAGACCATCCTGGCCAAATATGGCAGCCTGCCGGTGCGTGGCGACATCGCCAAGGACGCGCTCAGGGAACTCGACCCGCGCTACCAGGTCGCCGCCGAGGCCATGGCCAAGGGCAAGACGCCCTATTCGGTGGTGTTCAACGATCTGATCAACTCCGCCAACGGCCCGTGGACGCAGATGATCAACGAGGTCTTTTTCGGCGACGACGTCGACGGCGCCATCGCCAACGCGCAGGAGACCATGCAGTCGATCATCGACCAGGCGCCGCAGAAGTAGCGGCCGCCTGCCGGCTGCCCGCCTCTCTCCCTGGGCGGGTGGCCGGCTATTGTTTTTGTTCAAATAGCAGGACTATCGCGTTGAGAAGACTCACTCGCATCTCCGGTTCGAGGCGTCGCAAGGCGAGCCCTCAGCCATGACCACCATCACCGCCAGCACCACCGCCCCGCCCCGCGCCCGAAAACTCGTCGGCGCCGGGCGCAGGCAATGGATCGGCCTGCTCTATGTCGCGCCGGCCGTGGCGCTGGTCATGGTGTTCTTCGTCATCCCGCTCGGCATGACGGCGTGGATGTCGCTGCACAACTGGCCGCTGATGGGCGAGCACGCCTTCATCGGGCTCGACAATTACTGGGCGATCCTGCGCGACACCAGGTTCTGGAACGCGCTCAAATTCACGGGCTACTACACGGTGGTCGTCACCATCGCGATCTTCGCCGTCGCCTTTCCCTTGGCGATCTTCATCGAAAAACCGCGGCCGCTAACCAATCTCTACCGCACCTTCTTCTTCATGCCTGCGGTGGTCGGCTTCGCCTCGGCGAGCCTTTTGTGGTCATGGCTGCTCAATGTCGATTCCGGCCTGTTCAGCCCGGCCGCCTACGATCTCGGCCTGATCGACAAGAAGTTCAACCTGCTCGCCACCTTCCAGCCGGCCTTCTGGTCGATCATCGCCATGGTGGTGTGGAAGGTCGCTGGCTTCACCATGATCATCCTGATGACCGGCCTGCAATCGATCCCGCAGGATCTGCAGGAGGCCGCCGTCATCGACGGCGCCGGGCCTTTCGCGCGCTTCCGGGCGATCACCTTGCCGCTTATGCGCCGCACGCTGGCGCTGGCGCTGATCCTGTCGGTCGCGGGCTCGATCCTCGCCTTCGACCAGTTCTACATCATCCTGCGCGGCGGCCCGCGCAACCAGACACTGACGGCGGTCTACTGGATCTTCAACCAGTCCTTCGTGTCGTTCAAGCTCGGCTACGGCGCGGCACTCTCCATGGTGCTGCTGGTTATCCTGGTGGCGCTCAGCCTCATCCAGCTGTGGCTGCTGCGCAAGCCCGAGGGGCTCGACTGATGGCGCAGGCGATATCAGCCAGGGGCAAGCTCGCCGCGCGCTTCGCCCGGCACTCCACCGGCGTCATCGCCTCGGTGCTGTTCGTCGCGCCGATCGTGTGGACGGCGCTGTCGGCCTTCAAGCCGGCGGCCGAAGCGCGCCTGCCGCCGCTGCCGCCATGGCCGACCACGGGCTTCTCGCTGGAAAACTATGCCACGCTGAACAGCTTCGGCGACGGGCTGTGGGTCTCGGCGCAGAACAGCATCTATGTCTCGGTGATGACCGTTCTGCTGTCGGTCATCGTCAGCGTGCTGGCCGGTTATGGCTTTTCGCGGTTCCGCTTTCCGTTCAAGGACCTGTTCTTCGTCCTCATCCTGTCGACGATCATGATCCCGTTCCAGTCGATCCTGACGCCGATCTTCCTGGTGCTGACCAAGCTTGGCCTGCACAACACGCTGACCGGCCTGGTCGGCGTCTATGTGACGCTGCAATTGCCGTTCTCGATCTTCATGATGCGCAACGCCTTCGACGCCGTGCCGCGCGAGATAGAGGAAGCCGCGCGCATGGACGGCGCCGGCAACGCCACCATGCTCTTGAAGGTGATGCTGCCGCTGGTCTGGCCGGGCGTCGTCACCATCGCGCTGTTCGCCTTCCTCGGCGCCTGGAACGAGTTCCTCGCCGCTTTGGTGCTGATGACCGACCAGTCGAAATTCACACTGCCGGTGATGATGACGGCACTGCAGTCGGGCCGCTTCGGCGCCATCGACTGGGGCGCCGTGCAGGCGGGCGTCACCGTGATGATGGTGCCGTGCCTGATCCTGTTCCTCGCTTTGCAGCGCTTCTACATCCGCGGCCTGATGGCCGGGGCCGTCAAGTAATCGCCTGACGGCCGAGGCCGTCAACCAATCGATACAATGGAGTGAGTTCATGACCGCATCGCCATCCCCCCGCCCCGCCACGACGGCCAAGCCCAGGCTCGCCTTCCGGCCGCTGCCGGTGCCGCAGGTCGACGTGCACGGTTTCTGGGGCGACCGCGCCGATGCTGTCGCCACCCGCACCGCCGACATCCTCTACGAGCGCTGCGTGGCGGCACGCATGCTGGAGCAGATCGATCCGGACCGCCCCTCGCCCGGCATCGTCATTCCCTTCCACTCGCCCTCGCCCGATGAAGCGGACCGCCAGGGCGCCGAATTCACCGGCTCGACGGTGACGACGCAGATGTTCTGGGATTCCGATCTCGGCAAGACGATCGAGACCGCGGCCTATTCGCTCTACCGGCGCAAGAACCCGGAACTGGAGAAGAAGATCGACGCCGTCATCGACATGTACGGCAGGCTGCAGCAGGAGGACGGCTATCTCTCCAGCTGGTACCAGCGCATCCAGCCCGGCAAGCGCTGGACGAATTTGCGCGACTGCCACGAGCTTTATTGCGCCGGCCACCTGATCGAAGGCGCGGTCGCCTACTACCAGGCGACCGGCAAGCGCAAGCTGCTCGACATCATGTGCCGCTACGCCGACCACATCGCTTCGGTGCTGGGCCCCGAGCCCGGCAAGAAGAAGGGCTATTGCGGCCATGAGGAGATCGAGCTGGCGCTGGTCAAGCTGGCGCGGGTTACCGGCGAGCAGAAATACATGGAGCTGGCGAAGTACTTCATCGACCAGCGCGGCCAGCAGCCGCATTATTTCGACGAGGAGGCGCGCGCCCGTGGCGCCGACCCCAGGGCCTACCATTTCAAGACCTATGAATACAGCCAGTCGCACCGGCCAGTGCGCGAGCAGGACAAGGTCGTCGGCCATGCGGTGCGGGCGATGTATCTCTATTCGGGCATGGCCGACATCGCCACCGAATATGGCGATGATAGCCTGCGCGTCGCGCTCGACCGGCTGTGGGACGACCTCACCACGAAAAACCTCTACATCACCGGCGGGCTCGGGCCTTCGGCGCACAATGAGGGCTTCACCAGCGACTACGACCTGCCCAATGAGAGCGCCTATGCCGAGACCTGCGCCGCCGTCGGCCTGGTGTTCTGGGCAAGCCGCATGCTCGGCATGGGACCGAACGCGCGGTATGCCGACATGATGGAGCGCGCCCTCTACAATGGCTCGATCTCCGGCCTGTCGCTCGACGGCTCGCTGTTCTTCTACGAAAACCCGCTGGAAAGCCGGGGCCGGCACAACCGGTGGAAATGGCACCGCTGCCCATGCTGCCCGCCCAATGTCGGGCGCATGGTCGCCTCGATCGGCAGCTATTTCTACAGCCTGGCCGACGACGCGCTGGCCGTGCATCTCTATGGCGACTCCACCGCCCGTTTCGACATTGCGGGCACTGCGGTCAGCCTGACGCAGGCAAGCCGCTATCCCTGGGATGGCGCCGTCGGGATCACGGTCGAACCGCAGGCGCCGGTGGAGTTCACGCTGCATCTGCGCATCCCGGCATGGAGCAGCAGCGCGACGCTTGAGATCAATGGCGAGGCAGTCGACCTCGAAGACATGATCAGCGACGGCTATGCCGCGATCCGGCGCGTCTGGAAAAACGGCGACCGCGTCCGGCTCGACCTCGAAATGCCGATCGAGCGGCTCTACGCCAACCCCGAGGTCCGGCAGGATGCCGGCCGCGTCGCGCTGTCGCGCGGGCCGCTGATCTACTGCGTCGAGGCATCCGACAATGACAGCCGGCTGCATCGCCTGACCCTGCCGCGCACGGCAGGCATAGAGGCGCATGAAGCGCCCGCGCTGCTGGGCGGTGTGGTGACGCTTTCAGCCACGGCGTGGGCCGATGCCGGCGACGGCTGGCAGGATGGGCTCTACCGGCGAGAGCCGCCGGCCAGCGTCGAGACGCGGCTGACCGCCATCCCCTACTACGCCTGGGACAATCGCGAGCCCGGCGAGATGCTGGTGTGGCTGCGCGACGGTTGAGGCGGGCTCGACTAGGGCCGGCTCGATTGGGCGGCGGCAGCAGGCAGCGCGGTCTTTGGTGCGGCTTGCGGCGCGCTGTTGTCGACATGCGCCCAAGCCGGCCGCTCGAACAGGAACATGCCGAAGCCGACGCGCTGGATGATGAGGTAGAGCACGACAGGGCTGATGATCGAGACCAGCAGCACCGCCAGGCTGAGCATGCCGGTGTCTGTCAAGAGGCCGCTTGCCAGCGCGGCGCCACGGAACAGCGACATCGGGATGGTGAAGGCGACATAGACGACCAGCGAATGTTCGCCAAGCCAGCGCAGCCATTCCATCGAGGCGAATGTGCAGAGGAAGCCGCCAAGCACGCACAGCGCCACGGCACCGGCGATGGCCAAGGTGAGATGCAGCGGCGGCCATGCCGCCAACCCCATCTGCATGCCGACCGGCTGCATGGCATAGCCCGGCGAATAGACGAGCAGGCCGTTGACGACAGCCCACAGAGCCAGGCCGGCGACGGCCAGCATCGGGCGGGGCTGCGTCCATTCGACGAGGCGGAACACCAGCGGGGCCATGAGGAAGCCGACATAGAAGAACACGAAATAGGCCGCGAACTGTTCAAGCGCATAGCTGTCGGGATGCGGCGCCCACATCTGCAGGGCGGCGGCACACGGGATGACGATCCAGGCGGGCACGCGGAACTGCCGCAAAAGCTTGGCAACAAGGCCGAACACCGCCAGCATGTAGATGAACCACAGCACGCCATAGGGCTGGACGACGGCCATTGCGAGATCGTGCAGCATGCCGCCGGGATCCCTGCTGAAGACGCCGATCTTCAGCCCGATCGATATGATCGCCCACAGCACGTAGAAATAGAGATAGTGGACGACGCGCCGGTCGGCATAGCGCCGCCACGGCCGGTCGATCACCTGCGACAGGAACAGGCCCGAGATCAGGAAGAATTCCGGCATGCGGAACGGCGTCGCGAAGCCGATGACATAGTGCAGGAAGCCGACGCCGCCCGTGTACTCCCCGGTGTTGTAGGCCGAATACATCATGACCACGAGGATGATCGAGAGGCCTTTGGCCGTGTCCACCCACGGCATGCGCATCGGGCTGTTCATGGCAAATCCATCCGGGCCGGCCAACGAGGCCAGCCATCATTCCCAGATGTCTAGCACCATCAAACTTCCCAGATCGTAAACACGGATGGTTTCGCGGGGTGCAGACAGCGAGCCATTCTTGGCTGCTGCCATGCAGTGTCAAAGTCATTGRCAATCTTCTGGCGTCGGCGCTGCCCCTCGCCTGCCTGCCGGCAGAATTACTTGCGACCCTTCGACTTGTTCAAAGCCACCGCAGCCCGCACCAGCGCCTTCAGCGCGTCCTCGTTGACCTTTTCCCCCTCCTGAAAATCAATAGCCCGCCGCGTATTCCCTTCAAGGCTCGAGTTGAACAACCCCGCCGGATCGGGCAGCGCCGCGCCCTTGGCGAATGTCAGCTTGACGACGCTCTTGTAAGTCTCGCCGGTGCAGATCATGCCGTCATGCTCCCACACCGGCACGCCGCGCCATTTCCACGTTTCGACCACATCGGGATCGACCTGATGGATGAGCGCGCGCAGCCGGGCCAGCATCTCGCCGCGCCAGTCGCCGAGCTCCTCGATCCTGCCGTCGATCAGTTCGGAGGGGGATTTGCTCTCCTGCGATCCGGTCATGCTGTTCTCCTCAAAAAATTGAACAATAGCGCGCTTACATGCGCTCGCCAGGCAATTGGCTGGCCTGCTTCACCCAGGCGCTGAATTGCGCCTCGTCGAACGCGTCGTCCTCATGGATGTCGAGGTAGCGCGTGTCCTGGCTCTTGGATTCACCCGGCGGCACCGGATCCAGCAACAGGCCGCGAAAGAAGGCAACCTTGATATACCCTGTGAAGCAATGGATGCCGAGGAACCAGCCCTCGCCTTCAACGCCATAGAGCGGCGAGTTCCATTTGACCGCCTTGTGCACGCCGGGCACGACGCGCTCGATGAGCGCGTCGAGACGCCCGCCCATCTCGCGTTTCCAGCCCGGCATCGCCGCGATATAGGCCTGCACGGGAGCATCGCCATAACCCTTGGCGATCTGCGGGTTGCCGCCGGAAAGCAGTTTTGGCTCGGCCTTGGCGGATGTCGACTTGGCCATGCGCTTTCCTCCTATCCGTTGGCCCGCTGCGTGCTGCGTCCTTTCGCGACATAGGGCAGCACGAACATATAGAGGCCGCTGAACAGCATAAGGAAGAGCGGCGGCAGTGGTGAGTAAACCACCCAGGCCGGCGGCTGTCCAAACGCCATGGTGACGAAATTGGCGACGACGGTCGCCGTGAAGATGATCGACAGCCAGCGATGCGCCTGCCTGATCCATTTGCTCCAGTCCAAGATGACCTCCCGTGAAACGCGTGAAACCGGGCGCGCTACCAGCGCGCCAGCTCGGTGATCTGGATGAGATTGCCGCAGCCGTCGTTCAGCTTGGCGATGGTCGAGCCGGTCACCTCGGTCGGCGCCATGGCGAACGTGCCGCCGCGCGCGGTGATGCGCTCGTGATCGCCCTTGACATCGTCGGTGAAAAACATCACCGCCGGCTGGCTCTGTTCGAACATCGCCTGCTGATAGGCCTTGGCGGCCGGCTGGCTGTTGAGCACCAGCTGCAGCTCGGTGCCCTCCGGCTCGTCCGGCGAGGCGACCGTCAGCCAGCGGAACGGCCCGTTGCTGAAATCGGCCTTCTTGGTCAGGCCGAGCACACCGGTGTAGAAGGCCAGCGCCTTTTCCTGGTCGTCGACATAGATGCTGGTCAGTTTGATCTTCATCGTCTTTCTCCATAGGTTTTGCTGGCGGTGAGCCGCCCGGGTGAAGTCAGGTGTTGGGTTCAAGCGGCCGGTGGACCTCAGTCCGTCCGGTTCAGAAGCTGTTCCAGCTTCTCGAAGAATTGCGGCCAACCCATCTTGGCGCCGCCGTAGGCGCGCCGCTGATCGGGCCGGAAGCCGGATTGTTCCATGCGCAGATGCGTCCCGGTTGGCGTCGGGGTGAGCGTGAAGGTCACCACGCTCCTGAGATCGAACGCGGGGTCCGGGTGCGCGAGGTTCCAGGTGTAGGACAGCGTCTTGTTCGGCTCGACTGCCAGCACCTCGCAGTCGAGCACACCGCCCCAATCGGCGCTGATATTGAAGCGGTGGCCGACATCAGGCTTGAAATCGTTCTTCATCAGCCACTCCTCGATCAGATGCGGTTGCGTCAGCGCGCGCCAGAGTTTTTCCGGCGGATGGGAAATCTGCCGCTCGACGACGACAGTGCGGTTTTCAGTGGCACTATCGTTCACTGGTCCATCCTTTTGAGCAAATCCTCGAGATCATCGAACCGAGCCTCCCAAAACCCGGCCATATCACGCGTCCAGTCCATCAGCGGCGCCAGCGCGCCAAGCTGCGCGCTGTAGTGCGTCTGGCGGCCTTCATGGCGGTCGCGCACCAGCCCGGCCTGCTTGAGCACGCCCAGATGCTTCGACACCGCCGGCTGCGAGACGCCGGACTGGCTCGTCAGCGCCCCCACCGTCTGCTCGCCCTGGCGGCACAGCCGTTCGAAAATCGCCCGCCTGGTYGGGTCGGCGAGCGTCCTGAAGAGCATGTCATGGGCGTCTGGCATGTCAGATCGATAACTCGTTGGCTATTGGTTGACGTATAACCACAGGGATATATGTTCGTCAAGAGCAGGATTGGACTGATGCAGGACTCGACTGGGCAGAAGATGGAGCACGCTGATGATCCTCGTCACGGGAGCCACCGGCCATGTCGGGTGCGCCGTCGTCTCGAGCCTGGCATCGCGCGGCCATCAGGTGGCTGCGCTGCTACGCAAGCCTGAGGCCGCGCAGAGCCGCCTGCCCCAGGCAACAGCGCTGCGCGTCGGCGACTACGAGGATGCCTCGGCGCTGAAAGCAGCCTTCGCCGGCATCGACAGGCTGGTGCTGATTTCAAGCGATGGCGCGGCGGATACGGTCACGCGCCATCATGCCAACGCCATAGCGGCGGCAGCCGCAGCCGGTGTCCACCACATCACCTTCACCAGCATCATCGACATCGGCGAGACCTCGCCCTTCTACTACGCGCCTGCCTACCGGAACGCCGAGCGCCGGCTGGCCGCCTGCGGCGTGCCCTCGACCATCCTGCGCTGCGGCCTCTACAGCGATTTCATCCTCGACACCTGGCTCGCACCAGCCTCGGGCGAACTCGCGCTGCCTGCCGGACAAGGCCTGGTTGCGCCGGTATCGCGCGGCGATGTTGCGGCGGCCGTTGCAGCGGCGGCGGCCGTTGCAGCGGCGGCGGCCGGGGCCGACACATCCCGCGCCCTCTACACGATCACCGGGGACCGGCCGCTGGGCTTCGACGAGATCGCTGCCTGTTATAGCGAGGCAACGGCACAGCCCCTGCGCTATCGCCCCTGCGCCCTCGGCGATTATCTGGCCTCGGCGTCGGCGCGCCTCGACGAGCCGTGGCCACAGGCCTTCTCCAGCCTGTGCGCCTCGATCGCCGAGGGTCGCTATGCCTCGACCTCCAGCGATTTCACCGCGCTTACAGGTAAGCCACCGGAAAGCTTTCGGGATTTCCTGGTTCGGGCAGTGTTTGGGGTGCTGACGAAAGGCTAGTTCCCCGGCTCAGTTATTTTGACCGATGGATGGAGGATTAGCCGAGGCCTTCCCAACTTCGTCATCCCTGGGCGAAGCAGGAGCGAAGCTCCGTCGCGGAGACCCTGGGATCCATTTCGTGACGTCTATCGAAGTGTGCAGCGGAGCAGAATTCTGCACCGTGGCGAGGCTCAGGAGTCCCGGCATGGATCCTCGGGTCTGCGCCGCGTCGCTTCGCTCCTTGCTCCGCCCGTGGATGACGAAGCCGTGGATGTTTCCGCCAATCGCGAAGACAGACGATCCGTCAGCGCAGGCGACTGGTCAAAACGTCCTCGCAGAACAGCTAGAGGGCCGAATGGGCACGCCCGATCTCCCGCGCCACCAGTTCCTGCAGCTGCCACAGATTGCGGTCGCGTATGCCGCAGGCGTCGAGGTGGCGGATCGTCTCGAACAGATATTGCGCGCCCGAGCCCCAGTGGCCGACGGCTCTGGCCAACGTCGTGGCGACCGCCTTCTTGTCCAGCTTGCCGGCATAGCGCGGATTGGCCGGATCGACGACGAAGCCGAGCGCCCGGCCCTCACCGTTCTCGGTGCTGACCCGCAGCCAGCGCGGCACGTTGACGGCGGGCAGGATGGTCATCTCGCGGCGCAGCAGCGCCTCCAGATTGGCGGCAACCGGCTCGGCGATCTCGAACACCATGCCCTGGCACTGGCCGCCACGGTCGAGCGCCATCATCAGGCCGGGCTGCTCGAGCGTGCCACGAAAACGCTGCACCGTGAAGCAGAACGACCGGTGCCAGCCCCGCGCCACCGCCCGCTCGCCGCCCCGCACCTCGCCCGCCGGCTTCCACAGCAGCGAGCCATAGGCGAACAATTTCAGCGGCCCAGGCGGTGCAGAGGCCAGGATCTCGTCGCGAAAGCGCGCATAGTCGGCGTCAGTCATGTAGACCATGCCCGGCGTCGGCCCGGCATCCTCGACCACCCGCATGGTCCGCGCCACCAGCGCCTCGGTCAGCGCCATCGGCGCCTTGCGCGGCGGGTTGGTGGAAATCGGCTTGTTCATGTTCGTCATGTTGCCCAAGGCAGAGGGATTCTCAAGGGCGAGCCGGAAGGACGCCAGGGCAATCGCTTCCTGGTTTAGAGTTCGCTGATGACTTTTCTCCAGAGTCGGCGCCGCTGGCAATCGGAAGCGACCCCGCCGACTCAAAACCTGAGCACACACACCCAAGCACCTGAAAAGACTCACCCAATCTACCGCCCCGGGGCGGCACTCAACTCGCTGCGCCGCCAGGCTGCCGGTGATATCCCCACCGAGCGTTTGAACTCGCGGCCGAAATGGTAGACGTCGCAGAAGCCACAGGCTTCGGCGACTTCGGCCAGCGGCTGGTCGCCTTGCACCAGCAGCGATTGTGCCTGCATCAGCCGCTCGCGCATCAGCCATTGGTGCGGGCTGGTGCGCAGATGTTTCTGGAACAGCCGCCGCACCTGCGAGGCGCCGAGGCCGGTGACCTCCGCAAGGTCGGACGCCGCCCAGGCGGCACCAGGCGCTAGGCTTCGCCGACGCGGTGACCTCGGACGAGATCCTGCGCACCGCCCTCTCTGCGATCACGACGGGCGCCGACGCCGTCATCACCGGGCGCGGCCATGACACGGTGCGCATGCTCGCCGACGAGCAGATCCCGGTGATGGGTCATCTCGGCTTCGTGCCGCGCAAATCGACCTGGGTCGGCGGCATCAGGGCCGTCGGCAAGACCGCTACCGAAGCGCTCGAACTCTGGGACCGCTTCCGCCGGCTGGAGGATGCCGGCGCCTTCTCCGTCGAATGCGAGATCATTCCGGCCGAAGTCATGGCCGAGATCAACTGCCGCTCCGGGCTGGTCACAGTGTCGCTCGGCTCAGGCCCGGCGGCGGATGTGATGTTCCTGTTCACGTCCGACATTTGTGGCGAAAGCGCCCGCCTGCCCCGCCATGCCCGCGCCTGGGGCAATCTTGCCGCCTTGCACAAGGCCGTCCGCGACGCCCGCGTCGAGGCGCTGTGGAACTTCCGCAGGGAGGTTGCGGACGGCAGCTATCCAAGCGACGCCGAGATCGCCGGGATTGCTGATGCCGAGCTGGAAGCGTTTCGCGAGGCGTTGGAGGCAGGACGGGACTAGCGCGACTGCCGCACCGGCTGAGCAACCCATCCGAGTGATCCTTGAAGCGGACGAACCTCGGCACAACGGCATCGGGCGTCGTCTCCGTGCGCCACTGCCTTGGGGAGCGCTGTTCAGGCGGCAATGCAATTCACCGCCCAACTCACGACACCAGCGGCATCGGAACCCTCAGCCCGTCGATCAGCGCGTCTCGAAACAGCGTGATCGGACGGGCCAGCCGTCCGGCGGGCGGGCGGTGCAGCAGCCAGGCGCGCACTTGCGGTTTGAAGTCGGGACAGTCGATGACCTCCACCTTGTCGCGCCAGCGGCTGTCGGCGAAGGCGCCGGGCGTGACGATGCCGATGCCGTGGCCGCGCGCCACCAATGACATTCTGAGGTCGACGCTGAGCGCCTCCACCCCGACCTGGAACGGCAGCCTCGCCGCCTCGAAACTCTGGCGGATGAAGGCGCGAAAGCCGCAGCCGTTTTCGTTCATCACCCAGGCGAAGCGCGACAGGTCGGCGAGCTTCGCCGGCTTCGGCACGCCGAGGCCGGGCGACGCGACCAGCAGCACCGACTGCGCGCCGAGATCGTCGCAGACCAGCTCGTCCGGCGGCGCCAGGCCTTCGGCGAGGCACACCACCACGGCGTCGAGCTCGCTGCGCGCCACTTGCTCCACCAGCCTTGGCGACCAGCCCGAACTGATGCGCAGCGTCAGCCGCGGAAAGGCGGCGCGCAGGCTGTCGAGCGGCAGCGCAAGAGCCGCGTCGGAGAGATAGGGCATGATGCCCAGGCGGAATTCGCCCTTGACCTCGCCTTGCGGCGAGACGCCGGCCTTCAAATCTTCCAGCGAGCGCAGCACCCGCCTGCCGTGCTCGTAGGCCTCGCGCCCAGACGCCGTCGGCTTCAGCGGCTTCGACTGACGGTCGAGCAGTGCGGTCGCCAGCCCGTCCTCCAAATTCTGGATGCGGCGCGTGACGCCCGGCTGCGTCAGGTTGAGCCTGGCCGAGGCGCCGACGATCGAACCGGTTTCCACCACGGCGATGAAGGCTTCGAGGTCATGGATGTTCATACACATCTCGCATAATCATTATCGAATTGATTGAATTGTAGCATGATAATGCTTCAGCATAAAGTCCTCTCACAATATGCAACTTCTTGAGGACTCCATGCCTGACACCAATCATGGCCAGCTGTGCGAGCGGCTGTCGGCTGGCACCATCACCGGCCCGCAGACGCTGCTCTTCGCCGCCTCCACCGGCATCATCGTCACCAATCTGTTCGCGCCGCAGACGCTGGTCGGCCTGATCGGGCCGTCGCTCGGCGCCGGCGCCGCCAGCGTCGGCCTCGTCGCCATGGCCACGCTGCTCGGCTATGCTGCCGGCCTGTTCTTCCTGGTGCCGATGGCGGACCTTGCCGAGAACCGCGCCCTGATCCTGCGCATGCTCCTGACGGCCGCCCTTGCGGCCGGCGTCGCCGCCTTCGCGCCCACCACCGCTTCGCTGCTGATCGTGCTGTTCGTCCTCGGCGCCGCCTGTTCGGCAATCCAGATCCTGGTGCCGATCGCCGCCTCGATGGCGCCGCCCGGCGAGGCCGGCCGCGTTATCGGCGATGTCATGAGCGGCCTGATGATCGGCATCCTGCTGGCGCGGCCGCTGGCCAGCCTGATCGCCGACGCCTGGGGCTGGCGCGCCTTCTACGGCCTCAGCGCCGCCGCGCTCGTCCTGCTCGCCGGCGTGCTCGCCTTCACCTTGCCGCAGCGCCGCCCGCAAGCGAAATCCACCTATGGCGCGCTGATTGCCTCGCTGTTCGGTCTGCTGCGCGACGAGCCGGTGCTGCGGCGGCGCGCACTGACGGCGGCGCTGGTGATGGCGGCGTTCAGCCTGTTCTGGACGGCGGTGGCCTTGCGTCTCGCACAGCCGCCCTTCGGCCTTGGCCAGCGCGGCATTGCACTCTTCGCGCTCGTCGGCGCCGGCGGCGCCGTGGTCACGCCGCTGTTCGGCCGCGCCGGCGACCATGGCTGGACGCGATCCGCCACCATCGCCTGCCATCTCGTGCTGATCGGCGCGATGGCGCTCGCCGCCTGGGCCGGCGCCTCTCAGCCCGGCGCGTCATGGCAGCCGCTCGTGCTGATGGGCGTCAGCGCCGTGCTGCTCGACATCGGCGTCACAGGCGACCAGACGCTCGGCCGCCGCGCCGTCAATCTGCTTCAGCCCCAGGCGCGCGGCCGCCTCAACGGCCTGTTCGTCGGCATCTTCTTCATCGGCGGCGCCATCGGCTCATTGCTGGCCGGTGTTGCCTGGAGCTGGGGCGGGTGGACTTGCGCGTGCACCATCAGCGGCGCCTTTGGGCTCGTCGCACTTCTCGTCGACTGGATCGGCGGGCGGAACTGAGCCGGCCGATCGTTTGCAAGGAAACACGTTCACCTTGCTGACTATTATCTCAGCCGACCCGTGATTGTTGTCTTCGCGATAAAACAGGTCGTTCAACCCCGGCAAGGCAATCACCGCGTCGTTGACGTAGACATAGAGTTCGCCCGACGCCTTGGGCTTGATCTCTGCCCTGAGCTCGTTATTCGGACAGGTGACAGCGGCTGCGGGGTTGGCAACCCCAGGGTTGGCGACAGCGGGGTCGACGGGATTTAGCACATACTCGTCATTGCCGTATGTGCCGACACGCGCGATGGGCTTGAAATACGGTTCGGCCCACCAGCGCTTGAGCAGGGTGCCGAAGTAATGGGTTACGCTTCCTCCACCCACACCGCGCGTATCGGCACACAGCGTTCTGTCGGACCATTTGTTCTTGATTGAAATGGCGACCTCGTAGCGAACACCTTCCTGCAACCAGTTGCCGGTGTCGCTGCACATCTGCGATGTTTTGAACTCGGCTACTTTTCCCGTCAGCTGTTCGGTTTTGGGCAATTCTCCCTTCCGCTCCTCACAGAAGGCGCCCATGGAGTCGGCGACCTCGAACGTGGTCTTGTTGACGGCAAACAAAATGAGGCCAATCGACAAGGTAAGAAATACCGCCGGCAGCACATATTCCCTCAGCATGTTGTAGACCCGTATGGCAAAGGGGTCGGTCCGCACGGCGCGGGCGAAGCGGAGAGAGACAGGTGCCGGCACGGCCTTGCGGCTCGGTCCTCTGCGGGTCAGCAAGAGATAGATCCCGAGCAAGCCAAGCGCCGCCGCGGCGAAGGCCCAGCCGGTGTAGTAATTTCCACCAAGCCACACGGCCAATGCGCCCGCGCCAAGGCTGACCGTTCCCAACAGCGACGTGCGGCGATGCGCATCATTCCTGCTCGATTGCAGCATCGTCGCACTGCGCCCGGCGTTGACATTCCAAGCGGCCCGCGCCCGGTCGTTGATACGCGTGCGCAACACGCCGTTGACCCAAAGCAGAATACCAAGCAGCGCCGCCAGGATCGCGGCCGGCGGCGGATAATTGACCACCGCATCGATCCACGGCGCGGCGAAACCAGGCAGCAAGCCGCTGACCAGACCGAAAATCGGCCCGATGAGGCCGGAAGCGGACTTTCCGATTTCACCGCCGACATCGAGCGTGACATAGCCGGCGAACAGCGGAAACGTCAGGAACAGGACCGCGATCGACAGCAAGGCATAGTACACGCCACGGCGCCACCACACGGTGTCCCGCATCAACTCCGCGCGTTGCAGGCGGCTCTGCGGGTGAATGCCGCCGCCGGCTGCGTTGCCTTCACCGGACGCCGGTACCTTGCTCGCCTTCTCGGCGCTGCCGGCGCCGTTCTCCTGAAGCTTTTCCAGCGCTTCGCGGAGCTTCTCGTCCATGTCGGCCAGATCGCGCTCGCGACCGATCGGGAGCGGCAATTTGTCGACAGGCTTGGCTTTGCTTGTCGGCGCCAGGCGTTTGCCCGGCAGGCCGATGAAGGGTATCCGCTCGCCGAGGGGCGACAACACGTCGATATGCTCGGGCAGCGCGATCGGCGCGTAGTCGTCGGATCCCTTCGCCATGCGGATTATGACGCTGGCATCGACCAGCGGCTTTACGCCGTGGTTGATGCGCTGCCCGTCACGCTCCATCAGATCCTGGGCATCGCGCGGATGGTAGCGGTAAAAAACGCTGACGCCGGATCGCGAATCGTAGATGCGCCCGGTCTCGGACGCATAGTCCCAATAGTCGGCGACCAGATCCTTCTTGAATTGCAGGCCTTGCTCGGCGGCCTCGCCGATCATCCAGCACAGGGGTATGTGGGCAAGCCTGTCGTCCGGATAGCCACCGCCGACATTGGCGTGGCAGCCGGCGAACCAGACCTGCAGTAGGCGCGGATCGGGAACGGCAATCTCCTTCCGGATCGCCGCAGCCAGTGCCGGAGCAGGTTCGTTCCAGGGTATCGGAAAGAATGTGCGCCGCTCGTCGTCGATGCTGAAGGCCTGCCGGGCGCAATCGACGGCGCCGAGAAGGTCCCTGTTGGCGAATGTCATTGGCCAGACCCATTTGTCCACCGCCTTGGTCAATTCGTCGACCGGCAGACCATAGGCGGAGACGGTGTCCCATACACCGACGAAGGCGATGCGGATCTCGCCGGCCGAGCGGAAGGCCGGTGCTTGCAGTTGCACTTGCGCGTAGGGGCGGCTCCCGGTGATCTCATTCCACAGGTCGACCGCCCGGTCGCGCACGAAGCGGGCGAACACCACCCAAGGCAGTTTCGAACCAAAGGCCTTCGGCCGATACGCCCGATAGGCGGCGAGCGCGTTGCGGTCGAGTTCCTCTTCCGTCTTGAAGTCGACCAGCCCTTGGCTGGCGATCATGCCGACCAGCACGCGGATGGTGAAGGCGCCGCGGCTGAAGCCGAAGGCGAAGATCCTGTCGCCCGGCTCATAGTTGAGACAAAGGAACTTGTAGAGCGCCAGCACGCGGCGCTTCACACCGAAGCCGAGCGCCAGGCCGATGATCTCGAAAGGCTTGAATTGCGAGGTGCCGACACCGTCGCTGAACACGGCGATCTGGTCCGCACTGGTCAGGTCAAGCGCCTGGTAGAGGCGCCACACATTGGTCTTGAACGCCTTGGCGGCGCTGTTGCCGGTGCCATCGGCAAAGACGACGATGTTCCGGGATGGTCCATCGCCTGGAACATCAGCCATTGGTTCCCCCCTTGGCGCCAGTCCTATTGCTTTGCCGCGCGCACGTATTTGTCGATCTTGCCGAGCAGGCCCCACGCGGTCAGCGCCAGCGAGATCGGCATCATGATCGGCGCCAGTCCCGGTATCGAGCCTATGATCGGAATGAGCTCGCCCAGGGGAGATGTGGTCGCCGCCGCCCCGGCCGTTCCCGGCGTCAGCAAGGCGCTTGCCAGCACCCCAATAATGCCGAGCGCGCTCTTGCGCCCATCCAGCAACTTTCCCAGCCATTGGCCGAGCGCGCCATTGACCGGCGTCAGCACATTGGTGGCCGCCGAATTCGGCGGCAGGACGACAGGGTTGCCATCCAGACCTTGCGCCAGCTGACGCAGAAGCAAGGCCAGGCTGGCAGCCGCCGCCACGGTGGTTCCCGTTCCCGGTGCCGGCGTGGTCGTCGTCGTGGTGGTTGTCGGCGTGGTCGTCGTGGTTCCAGTTATTGTGGTCGCGCCGGGTTGCAGTGCAGCCAGCAGCGCCTGAATGAATTCGCTCACTTTGTCCGTCACGACAGGATCCCCTTCCTCTAGGTTCGGCGTCGGTATCGGAAGCGTCTGTTCGCCGTCTTCCTCAAGCCAGCGCTCGGTTTCGAGCCGCAGCTTGTTGACGCGCCGATTGAAGCCGTTCTTGAAATGCTCGTAGTCGGGATGCGCGCGCAGCTTCGCGTCATAGAGATCGATGACGTCGCCGATCACATCCGGCAGCGGCGTCTTCGGGATCGCGCCCAGGGTCTCGCCGCCGATGCCGCCATCGACGGCCACCGCCGCGCCATTCTGGTTGAGCGCCTTTTGCAGATAGGTTGCCGCGGTGCCGAGCCCGGCGTGGACGGCGACATTGTAGACGGCGAGCGCCAGCGGACCAGGCATCGCGCCGCAGGACGATTTCGACCAGTATTCCGAGAAATAGATCTCCTTGGCTTCCTGATAGCTCATATTGGCGACGTCGGCCTTGGAGACCGGCTTGCCGCGCCAGGCCGCAAGCGTCTTGCGGGTGATGCCGAAGTTGGTGGCCCCGCCAGGATCCTTCGGGTCGTCGGAATAGCCGCCTTCGAACTCGCGAACGATTTCCTGGGCGCGTTCGAAATTGGCCTTGCCGCCATCGGCCGGTGGCGATACCGCCGCCGAGCCGGCCGTCGAGGCGCCGCTTCCCTGGGCCGGGCCGGCGGCCGGGCCCGCCGACGTCGACGCCGGAGCGTCGGGCGGCGGCTGCAATCCCAGCGCCACAAGCAGCATCGTCAGCACATCGGGCGCCAGATCGGTCTCGTCGGGAAGATCCGGATTGCCCGATGTCGCCTCGTCGGCGGGACCCGTCGGCATCGGCGCCGTACCGGCGTTGGCGATGGTGGGAAGATCGATGCCAAGCACTGCCGCCGTTTTCTCGCCACACACGCCGTCGGCTGCGCCCGCGCCAAACTGGCGCTTCTGGAAATTCACCAGCGCCATCAGCGACAGGCGTCCGAAGGCGCCATCGGGCGTGCCCTGCAAATCGCCTTGCTTGACCAGCGCCTGCTGCACTTTCTTGGCGAGCGCGCCCGACGAGCCGAAGCAGACAACCTGCTTGAGCGCCGTGTCGGCGATCTTGTCGACGGACGACAATTCCTCGGCGGTGAACAGCAGATAGACGAAACGGGTCTGACTGGTGCCGTAGGCGCTGTCGATGAAGGCGCGCCAGGGGCCCGTCTCCGGCGCCATGTGGCGCGACGGCGACTGCGGCAGGCCGCAGACGACCTGGCAGCCGGCGCTGGAATAGCCCGCCTCCGGATTGTCGTAATAGGCGCAGTGGATATTGTCCCAGACGAAATCGCCCGAGCTCGAGCCGAAATCCAGTCTGTCCTTGAGATCGTAGTCCAGATTGTCGGCGGTGCGCCACACCGGCTGGAAGGACGCCTGACGAAAGGCCCGGTGGCCACTAGGCTTGCCGGCCTTGTGCGTGCCACGCTCATGCTCGAAGCGGCCAGGCATCAAAAGATTGGTGCCGGAGCCGCCCTTGGCCTTGGCGTTGGTGATGTTGGGCAGGGACGGTACGGTCGAACCTGGAAACAGCGCCACTTCACCTGTCTCCACCTTCCACTGCCCAAGAGTGCAGCGCATGTGGCGGAAATCATAGGCGCTGAAATGCGCCGGCTGACTCTGCGCAAAAGTATTATCGAACGGATGATCTGGAGACAGGCCACGAATGCCAAAGAACACCAGGCCTTTGGCAGGAACGGCATAGCCATTCCTCTTCGCAGCACGAGAGAGCAAGCTCGCGCTTACAGAAATGTCCGTCATTGGAGCCCCCCCAATTCGGCAACTCCAAATCGTATTCTTATATTACCTAATATGTCAAGCGACGCTGATTCGAAGTTAATAGAAGGTAATTCAACTTGTTCTAAAAGGCTATTCGCCCAAACCTTCAAGAAGTCCGGTCGCAGTCGAAAAGCGGCCGCCAATGGATTGCCGGCACGATCTGCCGCCCTATTTCGCGTAGGCTCCAGGGGCAGTGCCGACACACTCAGAAACGGGTCGAGAAAGTCGCCTTGAAGGCGTTCTCCATGCCGCCTGAGGCGAACTGGCCGTCATAGGTGAAGCCGAGCCGGCTGGCTTGGCCGATGGCGAGATCGACGCCGGCCTGCAGCGCCAGCGCGTCCCTGGCGATCGGCACGCCGGTGACCGTGAAGGCGTCCCCGCCGGCGAAGGACAGCCGCGCCGCCGGCAGGTCGGCGAAGGCATGCCGCCAGCCGAGCGAGGCGCGCGCCTCGAGCGCCGTGCCGCCGACCGTGAATGTCTGCGAGAGCCGTGCGCCGAGCGTGGTGAAGGTGGCGTCATTGCTAATGCTATCCGAGCCGAGCGCGGCGGCTCCCCCCTCCTCGCCAAAACCGTCGGTCGACAAATGCACATAGGCCAGCCCCGCGAACGGCTCGACCTTGAGAGCCCCGACATCGAAAGCCCGCGACGCCTCGCCGAACACTTGCACGGTGCTCGCGCCATAGCTCGCCTTCAGTTGCTCGCTGAAGCCGGAGAAGGACGGGTCGCGCGTGGTGTCGATATCATGATGACTGTAACCGGCGCCGAATTTCAGATGCACGGCATCGATCATGCCGCCGCCATACGCGCCGAGATGCACGCTGGTGATATCAGCCGAGGAGGCACGGTCATCGATGTCGAGCGCGGTGACGCCGATGCCGCCGAGGAAGCCGAGCGTCCAGCCGTCTCCCACGCTGGCGTCCGCACCGGCGAAGAAGGCGCCGGTGCTGGCGTCGACATCGGTGGCATTGCCGTCGCTTCCCAGTGAGCGGGCAAGGCCGGCGCCCTGCATCCAGAAGCCCCTTGCCCCGGGATTGGCGATGGCCACACCGGTGCGGCCGAGCGCGGCGTCGCGCAGCAGCCGGCTTTCGTCGAGGAGCAGGCCGGACACGGCCGCGTGCACCTCGCCCGACAGCTCGTCGAAGGCAAAGCGCGCGCCGTCGGCCGAAAGTGGCGCAATGGCATTGTAGACCGGATTGCCGGCGCCAAGCTGCTCGACGCCGCCGGCGGCCGCCTTCTGGTTCGGCGTCTCGGCAACGGACGAGAAGTCGACCGCGTTGCGGGTCAGCGTCAGCACGACATTGTTGCCGTCGCCGCCGGTGTAGCTCACGTCGGGCGTCAGGAAGGCATAGACATGGCTGATCGCTGCGAACTGCCCGGTCACCGCGCCTGCGCCCTGATTGTCGATGATGGTGTAGGTCTGGCTCGGCTGCCAGCCGGTGCCTGTGAGCTCATGCAGAGCAAGCGTGCCGCCGGTCACGTCGACAGTGCCCGTCACCACCACCTTGTCGGCGCTGGCCGTGTCGACCTCGATGTCGAGCGTGCCGGCCAACCTGTAATTGCCATTGATGGTCTGCGTGCCGATCGAGGCGCCGGGCGCGTGATGGCCGCCGGCCTGGATGGTCACCATGCCGCCGGCCAAACCTCCGATTGCGCCGTTGCCGCCAAGGATCGCCCCGCTCGCCACCGAGACATCGGCCGAGCCCAGCGAACCGTCGATTTGCAGGAGGCCGGCATTGACGGTCGTGGTGCCGAGATAGGTATTGGCGCCGGACAGGATGAGTTTGCCGGTGCCGTCCTTGCCAAAACTGCCCTTGGCCAGCGCACCGCCATCGGAGATGACGCCCGAAATCGTCTCGTCGAGATTGAGCGCACCAACTTTGAGCGTATGCGCGCCGAGCGCGATATCGCCGGCGCCGGAGACCGAGCCCAGCGAAACGCAGTTGCACAGGCCTGGCGCGTCGAAGGCCGAGATGTCGACCTTGCCGCCGGCCAGGTTGATGATCTTCGCGGCATTGGATGCGTTGTCGCCACGGAATGACGTGGTGCCGCCACCCTGGTTGATGATGACGGCCGAACCGGCGCTGCTGCCGGCCAGGAACACCGTCATGCCGTTACCCTGGTTTGATATGGTCGAGGTGCCGGCGCTCGACTGGTTGTCGAAGACGACAGAACCGTTCTGCGTCGAGATCGACAGGCTGCCGGCGCTGACCGGACCGGCAAAGCGCAGCACCGGCTTCAGCGTTGCCGCCGGCGCGCCCGACACCGAAACCCCACCGGTGCCGAGCGCGCCATTGGCCGCCGCAACGAGTTCGCCCTCCTTGATGGTCGAACCGCCCTGGTATGAATTGGCCACGCCCAGCGTCAGTGAGCCGTCGCCGAGCTTGACGATGCTCCCCGTTCCGGAAATGCCGACAATCATGAAAGCTTTGTTGACCGCCGCACCTGGATCGGCGGCGACGATGATCTCGGTGGCGGCCGAATTGGTCACCAATGCGCCACCCGCACCAGCCGACAGCGTGTAGGTCCAGTCCGTCGGATGCGAGACGAAGCGAAGGCCGGTGAAGGTGTGCGAACCGACCACCGTCACCGTGCCCGGCGTGCCGGCGAACACCGCCTTCTGGCTCGCCCAGGCGGCGTTGATGTCGCCGGCGGCGTTGGTCCAGTTGCTGCTCGCGGCATCCCAGGTGCCGTTGCCGCCGCGCCCGTTGGCGATCACGCCGGGCGTCATGTTGGCGCCGTCCCAATATTGTTCGCCGCCACCGGTCGCGACCAGCAGATTGACCACGCCGCCGCCGCTCTGGATCGACCAGTCGCCCGGGTTGAAGCCCGGCGGCACGGTGCCGATGACGAGGCCGTTATTGGTGAACGTCCCGCCATAATTGGCAATGCGGTAGGTGCCGTTGCCAAAACCGCCGGCGTCACTCACCGACAGCTTGCCGTCCAGCGTCAGTGCGCCGGTGACGTCGAACAGCGGCATCGAGTTCGCCGCCCCCAGCGAGACGTTGAGATTAGAGGTGTCGTTAAGCGTCAATGACGCCATCGTCAGCGTCTGGCCGGCCAGCCCAAGTAGCGTGCCGCCATTGGCGATGGTCGTGGCGCCCAGCGAGCCGGTACCGCCGAGCGCGCCGCCGGAATTGACCTGAAAAGTGCTCGATGCCATCGAGCCGTCGCCCATCAGCGTGCCGGCGTTGACGTTGGTGGCGCCAGAGAAATTCTTGTTGCCGGCAATGATCAGCGTGCCGCTGCCTTGCTTGGTGAAGGCGCCAGTGCCGTTGATCTGGCCCTGGTAGAGCGTGTCGGCCGAACCGCCTGCGGTGAGAGTGCCTGTACGGATCTCGAGGCGGCCGTAACCGGAGAGATCGCCGACCGTCTGGTTGAAGCCGTTGAGGTCGAAGACGCCGCCGCTGCCGATCAGCGCGCCTGTCGTCACCAGCCTATCGCTGCCGCCGAGGATGAGGCTGCCGAAAGACAGCGTCGTACCGCCGGTATAGGTCTGAACGCCGGTCAGCGTCAGCGTGCCGTTGCCGCTCTTTTCGAAACTGCCTTCGCCCGAGATGACACCCGAATAGCTGGGCGTGCCGTTGAAGAACACCGAGAGTTTGCTGTGATTGACATAGTTGCCGGTCAGCGCGCCATCGGCCGAGAAGTTGCCGATGCGCAGCTCGCCGGTGTTGATCGTGGTGCCGCCGCTATAAGTGTTGGCGCCGATCAGCGTGATCAGCCCCGTGCCGTTCTTGACCAGCGAACCTGAGCCGGAAATGACGCCGGCGTAGCGGGGGAAGATATCGGCCGAACGGTCGATGATCAGCGTGCCGTCATTGTTGACGACGCCATCGCGGATGCTGCCGGTCGTGCCGCCATTGCCGAGCTGCAGGACAGCGCCGGGGCTGATATTGGTGACAGCTGAATAAGCGTTTTCGCTGGTGAAGATGGTGGTGCCGGCAAGAATGTTGACGGCGGCGGGGCCGGCCAGCGGGCCGAAGCCGCCAATGTTCGTCGCAAAGACATAGTTGCTGGAAGTGTGGTTGAAATTGATCGCCATCGGCCCGGTGGCGGAGCCTGAGAAGATCACCTGCGCCGCCTCGAGCGTGCCGGGCGCGGCCGCGGGGCTGGCGGCAGCGGCGCCGATGTTGAGCGTGCCCGAGGAGCCGGCCAGCGCGCCGATGCCGACCGTGCCGGCGCCGCCATTGACCCTGACGACGGCGCTGTCGGCGATGGTCAGCACGCCCTTGCCGGCGCCCCCGATGGTAAGCCCCTGCAGATCACTGGGGCCGGAACCAAGCGTGTCGCTGATCGTCCATAGCGAACCCGCGCCGATCACCGTGACGATGTCCGATGTCGCTGCCGTGGCGTCGCTGGCGCTTGATATGTTGGTGTAGCCGGTGTTGAGCTTGCCGCCGCCTGAAACCATCACGGAGGCGGTCGAATTGGTGGCGTTGCCAAGGTAGAGGCGATAGGGCGTGGTGAAACTCGATCCCGCGCCGTCGATCGCGATCGCCGCCTTCGAATTGGCGGTGTTGGCGATCCTGGCGTCGCCGTTGAGGAAGCCGCTGGCGGTGGAATCGATCAGCACCGTGCCGCCGGCGAGCACATTGAGTTCCGATGTCTGGCCGATTGACCCCATCGCCAGCGGCACATTGCTGTAGGCGCCCGTGATCTTCCATTGCGAACCGGCGCCGGTGACCGTCACCTTGCCGTTGACGATATTGGCCGCCGTGCTGGCCCCAACCGTATAGGTGGTGGTGAGCTTGCCGCCGCTGGAGAGGATCAGCGTCCCGGTCCCCGTCTGGCCGACGAACAGATTTCCGGTCGCCCATGACGCGCCGCCCGAAACCGTCGCGGTGCCGACGCCGCTGGTGCCGACATTGCCGCCGACATAGGTGCGTATGGTCGTCGCCGTAGCATTGTCGAGCAGTTGGAAATCGCCCTTGCCGGTCGCGCCGATGACGAACTGGGTGGCGATCGATCCGGTCATGGTGAAGTTGGAACCGCTGCCGGTGACGATCAGCTGGCCGTCGGCAAGCGCGGAACTTTCGCCGATCATGACATTGCCGCTGGACGACAGCCTGCCGCCGGTCTCGACCCTGACGCGGCCGACCGCGCCGGCATCAGCCGAGATCGACAGGAAGTTGTTCGTCCATTGCGATCCGGCACCGGTGATGGTCACCGTGCCGGAAGAGGACGGGTTGTTGGCGACGACACCGCCGGCGCTGGTGATCCTGCCGCCAGCCGATACGGTCAGCGCGCCGGTGCCGAAGTCACCGACGATGAGATAGTTGCTCGCCACCGACAGCGTGCCGGCGCCAGTGACCACGAGCGCCCCGTTCGAACCGGCCGAGCTGCCGATATTGATTGTCCTGGCCGAAGCACCTGCCAAGCTGACGGTCGCGGTATTGACGCCGGCGCTGTTGATGGTGAGGTCATCGCTGGCGGTCGGCGCCGAGGACGGCGTCCAGTTGCCCGATGTGAACCAGTTGCCCGAGCCAGACCCGTTCCAGGTCAGCGAGGCGCCCAGCGCCAATGTCGAGCTAGACAGCAGCAGCCCCGCCAGCCCCAGCGCGAGCGAGGCACGCCGGCTTGCCATCGGTCGCCGGCCTGCCATCGGTTGATTGTCCATTCCGTCCCTGCCCCAGCTTGCGGATCGGCGTTCGACCCGCGCAACATCCCCTCGGGCGCACCGGCCGGTGGCCCGAAGAAAAAGCTAGAGGCGTGCGCCGCTGGTCGATACCGGCAGTTAGGGACAGATGCGGACAATTCAGGACATCGCCGCGTCATCCGGCTCGCAATGGGGGTTCTGATGCTCCCATCGGGCAGGATTGCTCCCGCGTCGCGCCGACAGGCGAATCGCCGCGCATCGATACGGCGTCGACCAGGGAACAATGTTGCCGGCAAACTGTTTTAGTCCTTGCCGGAGGCTGCAATGAACGATGCGTCGGCGACGCCCGTGGGTCCCGTCCTTTCCTCGACGGAGCGCGTGAACACGCTGTCGCATTTTCACCGCGCCGAGATCGCGCGCATGGCGGGCTGGCGTGATCGGCTCGACAGGACCACGAACTGGTCGATCACCGTGGTGGCGGCAATGCTTTCAGTGTCGCTGTCGACGGCCAGCGCGCACCATGGCGTGCTGCTGTTCGCCATGCTGCTGATCCTGCTGCTTTTGTGGATCGAGGCGCGCCGCTACCGCTTCTTCGACTTCTATCGAGCCCGCGTGCGCCAGTTCGAGCGCCACTATTTCGCGCAGATCTTCTCGCCGCAGCCCGACTTCGCCTCGGACTGGCTGCTCATCGTCGGCGAAGGCCTGCGCGCGCCGAAATTCCTGCTGTCGCATCGTGCCGCCTTGGCGCGGCGCCTGCGCCGCAATTACATCTACCTCTTCCTCATCCTGCTGCTGGCATGGGTGCTGAAGATATCGACACCCAGCCTGCAAACCGCGGGGGTCAGAACCGGCTTTGTCGGCTCGCTGCGCGAGGCGATCGACAGCGCCGCGCTTGGTCCCATCCCAGGCGTCGCGATCGTGGTGATAGTGGCCGCGTTTTATGTCGGATTGCTCGCCATCGTCCTTTTCGCGGCGGGCGACGACGGCGAACTCGCCTTCGGCGACGTCCACGTCTGACCGCGATCGCTGACTACCAATTTCGGCAACCGGCGGCTGCAACGCAAATCCCGGCCATGCGTTGTCATGATCAGTCCGCCGCGACGTTTGAGGGAACCCATGAACCGGCAACCGGCAACGACGTCAGGCCGCTTCGCGGCCATTCTCGTGTTGGCTATCCTGGTTCTTGCAACGGCAAGCAATGCCTTCGCCGCGACCGCGCCCGGCCACGCCTCAGGCATGGGCGGCTCGGCCGAAGGCCTGTTCGTTGCCGAGATCGTGCTTCTCCTGCTGGTCGGCCGCGGCCTCGGCGAAATCTTCCAGCGCTACGGCCAGCCGGCGATCATGGGCCAGCTGATCGGCGGCATCCTGCTCGGCCCCTCGCTTCTCGGCTGGATATGGCCCGACGCGCAGCACCTGATCTTCTCCAGCGATCCGGCGCAGAAGAGCATGATCGATGCCGTCTCCCAACTTGGCATCCTGCTGCTCCTCCTGTTGACCGGCATGGAGACGGATCTGCGCCTGGTGCGCCGCGTGGGGGCTGCCTGCTTCTCGATCTCGATCACCGGCGTCGTCGTGCCTTTCGCCTGCGGCTTCGCGCTGGCGCAGTTCCTGCCGGACACCCTGCTGCCCGACCCGACACAGCGCGTCGTCGCCGGGCTGTTCCTCGGCACGGCGCTGTCGATCTCTTCCGTCAAGATCGTCGCGATGGTGGTGCGCGAGATGAACTTCATGCGCCGCAATCTCGGCCAGGTCATCATCTCCTCGGCCATCATCGAGGACACGATCGGCTGGCTGATTATCGCCGTCACCTTCGGCATCGCCACCAATGGCAGCCTGCAGTTTTTGCCACTCATCACCACCGTGGCCGAGGTGGCGCTGTTCATGGCGTTTTCCTTCACTATCGGCCGCCGCCTTGTCTTCACGCTGATCCGCTGGAGCAACGATTCCTTCCGCAGCGAATATGCCGTCATCACGGTGATCCTCATCATCATGGGCGTCATGGCCCTGATCACCAATCTGATCGGCGTCCACACCGTGCTCGGCGCCTTCGTCGCCGGCATACTTGTCGGCGAATCGCCGATCCTGTCCGATCACATCGAGAGCCAGTTGCGCGGCGTCATCACCGCCCTGTTCATGCCGGTGTTCTTCGGTATGGCGGGCCTGTCCGCCGACCTTACCGTGCTAGCCGATCCGACGCTGGCATCGCTGACGCTGGCACTGGTTGCCATCGCCAGCGTCGGCAAGTTCGGCGGCGCCTTTCTCGGCGGCAGGATCGCCGGCATGTCGTTCGAAGAGGCCACCGCCGTCGGCAGCGCCATGAACGCCCGCGGCTCGACCGAGGTCATCGTCGCCAGCATCGGCCTGTCGATGAACATCCTGTCCCACAATCTGTTCACGATGATCGTCACCATGGCCGTCATCACCACGCTCGCCATGCCGCCCATGCTGCGCTGGGCGCTCGGCCGCCTGCCGGTTGGACATGCCGAGAAGCAGCGCGTCGACCGCGAACTGCTCGACGAGCGCGGCTTCGTCTCCAGGCTGGAGCGCCTGCTGCTGCTGGTCGACGACAGCCCGGTCGGCAAATTCACTGCTTACCTTGCAGGCCTGGTCGGCGGCGGCAGCGGCATGCCCACCACGCTGCTTCATCTCCAGGACGGCAAGCTCGCCGGCCAGGTTAACGACAAAGGTCCGGAGCGCGCGTCCAGGGAGGTCAAGAAGGGGGCCGCCAGGAGCGCAAGAGCCGTCAGCAGGGCAGAGGACACGCTTGTCGACAAGGTTCATCTCACAGCCCGCACCGAGCTCGAAGCCAGCGCCGAGACGATCGCCGCGGAAGCCCGCAAGGGCTATGGGCTTCTGTTGGCCGGGCTGGAGAACACTCTGACCGACAAGGGCACCTTCAGCGGTGCGCTGAAGGACATCAGCAGCGGGTTCGACGGCCCGCTCTGCCTCGTGCTGAACGGAGCCAAGGCCAATGGAAAGATGCCCGTGCTGCGCGCCGGAACCACGATACTGGTCCCCGTCAACGGCACCGAGGTCGCGCGCCGCGCCGCTGATTTCGCGCTGGCGCTGGCGCGGCCGCACCGGGCCCGCGTCAAGGTGCTCTATGTCTCGCAAGCCAGGCAAGGCAGCCGGCCAGGCTCGGTCTCGCACCGCCGGGAGGAAGCCGTGCTCAAGGATGTCGCCGATCTCGCCGACCGCTATGGCGTCGCCGTCGACACCGCGATCCGCACCCGGGCCACGGCAGACAGGGCGATTGCCAGGGAGGTGGAAAAAGGGGCCGCGATGGTGGTGATGGGTGTCACCCAACGGCCGGGCGACGAGCTGTTCTTCGGCGACACGGCGACAGCCGTGCTCGCCGCGGTCGCCTGCCCGGTCGTGCTTCTGGCCAGCGAACGCGTCAAGCGAACCGATGCCAATGTCGAGGGGACGGCAGCCGAAATCGGCGCCTGATCCTTCCGGCTCGGCTGTCGCAACCTACAGGCCGAAGAACTGTCGCCCGATCACGTAACCCAGCGCCGCCGCGACGAGCGGAAACAGCGCCGGTGCTGCCTTGCTGAAGAAGGAAACCTTCGTGTCCTTGGGCGGCACATAGCGTGCGTTGCCGAGATTCTTGGTCATTGCGTACCCCGCGCCAAACCAATCATTTTGCGCATGTCGTTATCCCAAAACCGCAAAGCAGCTCCGGTCGACATGCATTAGAAGACGCTCATTAACAGCATTGCCGAATTAACGACTTGCAAAGAAATTCGCTCGAATAGCCGACCATTGGCTGGCGAAGCCCCGGTATCCAAAGGAAAATCCCCACGCATCGGGAACCGATCGGCCCGTCCGGGGTTGTGGACGTCGGGGCATGCATGATCGCAATCTCATTAAATACAGGAAATTTCGGCACCGCGCCGATGGCACGAAGCCATGGGGCGGTGATGGATGATCATCGACGGGCGCGCTTGAGATGTTAGCCCCGACAGGACGAAACTTGAATAAACGCCGACCGATCCACGAGACGCCATGCCAGCAACCAGCACAAACGTGATAGACGATCGTCGTCATGCCTTTCTCGCCGGCGGCGGCGAGCTCGGCCGCCTGATCGCGGCGTTCGACTGGGCCTCGACCTCGATAGGACCGATCGAGGTCTGGCCGCAGAGTCTGAAGACAGCGGTCTCGCTGATCCTGCGCTCGCGGGTGCCGATCGTCATGCTGTGGGGCGAGGACGGTGTCATGATCTACAATGACGGCTATTCGGAATTCGCCGGCGGCCGCCATCCGCAATTGCTCGGCTCGAAAGTGCGCGAAGGCTGGCCCGAGGTGGCCGACTTCAACGACAACATCATGAAGGTGTGCCTGGGCAGCGGCGGCACGCTCGCCTATCGCGAACAGGTGCTGACGCTGAACCGCACCGGCAGGCCCGAGCAGGTCTGGCTCGATCTCGACTATTCGCCTGTGCTCGACGAAAGCGGCGAGCCGGCCGGCGTCATCGCCATCGTCATCGAGACGACCGGCAAGGTTGCCGCCGAGCGCTGGCGCGCCGGCGAGCGCGACCGCCAGCGCCAGATGTTCGAACAGGCGCCGGGCTTCATGGCCATGCTCTCCGGTCCGCAGCATGTCGTCGAACTGACCAATGCCGCCTACATGCAGCTCGTCGGCCACCGCGATATTGTCGGCCTGCCAATCCGCCAAGCCTTGCCGGAGATCGAGGGCCAGGGCTTTTTCGAATTGCTCGACCGGGTGTTCACCTCCGGCGAGGCGTTCGTCGGCTACGCGCTGAAGGCCGAGTTGCAACGCACGCCGGGTGCGCCGATCGAAGACCGCTTCATCGACCTCGTCTATCAACCGGTGCGCAATCCGGCCGGCGAGGTTTTCGGCATCTTCGTGCAAGGGGTTGACGTCACCGACCGGCTGATCGCCGAGCAGGCGCTGCGCCGGAGCGAGACGCAATTCCGCACCTTCGCCGAGGCGATGCCGAACCACGTCTGGACGGCGACACCGGAAGGGCTCCTCGACTGGTTCAACCCGCGCGTCTACGATTATTCCGGTGCGAAGCCGGGCGAGCTTGACGGTCATGACTGGGCCGACATCGTGCATCCCGACGACATCGTTGCAGCCGCCGAAAAGTGGCAGCAGGTGTTGGCTGCCGGCACGTTCTACGAGACCGAGTTCCGGCTGCGCCGGCATGACGGCATCTATCGCTGGTTCATCGCCCGCGCCGTCCCGATCCGCGACGCCGACGGCGTCATCCTGCGCTGGATCGGCACCAACACCGATATCGACGATCAAAAGCAGGCGGCCCAGGCCCTGCTGCAGAGCGAACGCCGCTTGCAGCTGTCGCAGAATGCCGCCGGCATTGCGGCGCTCGAACTCGATATCGCCAGCGGGACCGTGGTCGGGTCCGAGGGCTTCTGGGGTCTCTGGGGGCTGTCGCCGCGCGAGAGCGTGCACATCTCCGTGCTGGAAGACATCGTCATTCCGGAGGACAAGGACGTCCGCTCCAACCGGCAGACGCGGGAAGAAGGCACCGCCGTGCCTGCCGTGGAATACCGCATCCGCCGCCCCGATACCGGCGAATTGCGCTGGCTGTCGCGTCACATCGACTTTGTCCACGACGAGACCGGCAAGCCGGTCAAGATGTTCGGCGTCATGCAGGACGTCACCGACCGGCGCGAGGCGCAGGCGCGGCAGGAACTGCTCACCCACGAACTTGAACATCGCATCAAGAACATACTGGCGATGGTCGCGGCCATCGCTTCGCAAACGCTGCGCAACACAGATATCGCCACCGCGAGCGCCACTTTCAACGAGCGTCTGCGCGCGCTGGCCAACGCCCACGACATATTGAACAAGACCCGCTGGACCAGCGCCTCGATCCGCGAGGTGGTCGACAACACCATCGCCACCTTCCCGCTCGAACAGATTTCGATTTCCGGCCCGGCGCTGCCGATCAATCCGAAGATGGCGCTGACGCTGGCGCTCGCCGTCAACGAACTGGCCACCAACGCGCTGAAATACGGCGCGCTGTCGGCACCCGAAGGCAAGGTGTCGATCGCATGGTCCTTGCAGCCATCGATCGAGGCATCAGGCGAAAAGCGGCTGGTCTGGCGCTGGCGCGAAAGCGGCGGGCCGCCGGTCACGCCGCCGAGCCGCCGCGGCTTCGGCCGATTCCTGATCGAGCGCGTCTTCGGCACAGACTTCGGCGGGTCGGTCCGGATCGACTACCATCCCGGCGGCGTCGAATGCGTGTTGAACGCACCGGCACCCCAATTGCCGACAGAACCGTACTGATCGCAGAGGCGCGCCATGACCACCCAGAGCCTCGTCACCGTCCTCGTCGTCGAAGACGAAGCCTTTCTGCTGTTTGCCATCGCCGATGAACTGCGCGAGGCGGGGTTCAACGTGCTGGAGGCGAGCAATGCCGACCAGGCGATCCATATACTGGAGAGCCGGCAAGACATCGCCATCCTGTTTACTGACATCGACATGCCCGGCTCCATGGACGGACTGCGCCTGTCCGCGGCCGTGCGCGACCGCTGGCCGCCGGTCAAGATCATCATCACGTCGGGCAAGCAACAGCCCGCCCGGGACGCGATGCCGAGCGGCGGCGTCTTCCTGCCAAAGCCCTATGCGCCGGAAGCCGTGGCGGCGACCATCCAGGGCCTGCTCGACTAAGCTCTAGGCCTCATCTATCGCCGTTCTCAAACGCGCCGATGCCTTGCGCGATGAGGTTGGTGGCCATCACTAGCGAGATGATCGCGGCTGAATTGAACACCACTACCCACCATTTGCCGCCGGTGAGAAAGCCGTAGCCATCGGCGATGGCCAGCCCCCAGTCGGCCGAAGGCGGCTGGATGCCGAGGCCGAGGAAGCTCAGCGTCGCGATCGAAAAGAAGGCATAGCCGAGCCGGGTGATGAGCTCGATCAGGATGGTTTCCCGGACATTGGGCAGGATCTCGAGAAACATGATCGCCAACCGTCCTTCGCCGGCAAGCCGGGCGGCGCTGACATAGTCGCGCTCGCGCTGTTCGCGCGCGGCGGTGCGCACGGTGCGCGCCACCAGCGGCGCATAGGCAAGGCCGATCACCAGGATGACGGTGAGGTTGGACGGGCCGATCGCCACCAGCGCCATCGTCACCAGAACGATGAAAGGCAGGGACATGACGGCATCGAGCAGCCGCGCGCCGACGGCGTCGACCATGCCGCCAAACGTGCCGAGCACCAGGCCGATGACGCTGCCGGCGGTGACGCCGGCCAGCGTCGCCACCGGCGCCACCAAAAGGATGTCGCGCGAGCCGACGATGATGCGCGAAAGCACGTCGCGGCCGAGCTGGTCGGTGCCGAACCAGTGCACCGCGTCGGGCGGCGTCATCATCGACAGGAAATCCTCGGCATAGGGATCGAACGGCACGAATTGCGCGCCGGCAATCGCACATACGACCCAGAACAGCAGCACCGCCGAGCCGATCACTGTCGAGGGCGCCACGTCTGGCACAAGGCCACGCAGCCGGCCGATCCAGGAGAGCCTGATATCACCGCGCATGGGAGACTGGGCGAGATCGGTCATGGCGCGCTTCGCCGGCGCTGGCGCGGGTCGAGCAGCGCTTGCAGGAGATCGCCGATCGCCGCCGTCGACACGAAGATGGCCGCCATCACCAGAACCCCGGCCTCCAGCATCGGAAAGTCGCGCGCCTTGGCGGCACTGAGCACCAGATTGCCGAGACCCTGTATGCCGAACAACGCCTCGATCACCACCAGCCCGCCGAGCAGGAAGCCGCTTTGCGTGGCGATGACAGCCACCGTCGGCACCAGCGCGTTGCGCAGCACATGCTTGAACAACACCTGCGAGGGGCTGAGCCCCTTGAGGATGGCGGTGCGCGTATAGTCCGCGCCGCGCGCCTCGATCACCCCTGCCCTGGTCATGCGCGCGACATAGCCGATCAGGTTCAGCACCAGCGGCAGCGCCGGCAGGATGAGGTGGTAGCTGGACGTCCAGAAGCCGGCCCCATCCGGCGCCGCCCCTGTGATCGGAAACCAGGCCAGCCACAGGCCGAAGACCATCAGCAAAAGCAGGCCGGAGACGAAGTCCGGCACGATAGAGAGCGAGACGCCGGTCAGCACGATCAGCCTGTCGGCAAGGCTCCCCGAGCGTAGGCCCGCGACGACGCCGGCGCCGATGCCGATCGGCACCAGGAACAGCAGAACGACGCCGGCCAGTGCCGCGGAATTCTTGATACCAGACAGGACGAACGGCGCCACCGGCGCGCGCATCGACAGCGAGTCGCCGAAATCACCCCTGATCGCCCGGCTGAACCAGTGCCAATACTGCGCAAGGATTGGCTGGTCGGTGCCGAGCTTGCGGTTCAGCTCGGCGACGGCCTGTGCGTCGGCGAACGGGCCGAGCATGACGCGGCCGACGTCGCCGGGCAGCACTTGCCCGGCGAGGAAGACCAGCGCGCTGACCAGCCACAGCGTCAGAAGCAGCGAGCCGGCGCGTGCCACCAGCGGCCGCACGATCGCCATCGAGGCGGTCACACGAACGACACCTTGTCGAGCAGCAGGTGCGAGATGGCGGTGAAGCGCACGCCCTCGACCTTCGAGGAGACGATGCGGCTGTATTGCGAGAAATAGCTGATGATCAGCGGCGTCTCGTCGAGCAGCAGCGTCTGGATCTTGCCGGCGGCCACGCGCTGCGCCTGCAGGTCGCGAGCCTTGCCGTAGTCGATGAGCAGCGCGTCATAATCCGGATTGTTGAAATGCGCCGCGTTCCAGGCGCCCGAGCTCTTCAGCGTCGCGTTGAGGAAGATGTCGGGCGTGCCGCGATGGCCGAAATCGGTGATGCCGAGATTGGAGTCCAGCCATGGCGAACTGCCGAACGTTGCCGAGCCGTAATAAGCATCCTGCGGCAGCACGTTGAGCTTGATGTCGATGCCGGCCTTCCTGGCGAAGTTCTGGATGATCACGGCATAGTCGGGAATGTCGTAGGCGCGCTCGGTGGTCAGCGTCACCTCGAAGCCGTTGGGCACGCCAGCCTCGCCAAGCAGCCGCTTGGCTTCGGTGATGTCCTGCTTGCGCTGCGGCACCGACGGATCGGCCGATGGGAAGATCGGCGCGAACGGCGTGTCGTTGCCGACGACGGCGCGGCCCTTCAGCAGACCCTTGACCACCGCCTCGCGGTCGATGGTCAGCGCCAGGGCGCGGCGCACGCGCTTGTCGGTGAACGGCGCCTGGTCGGTTCGCAGATGCGCCGGATCATGCGAGCTGGCCTGCACGCTGAGCAGCTTGAAGTTCGGATTGCCCTCGATCGCCAGCTCCAACCGCGTGGTGGAAGGGATCACGTCGAGCTGGCCGGCCTGCAAGGCCAGCACCTGCGCCTGCTCGTCGTCGAAGAACTTGATCTCGACCCGGTCGGGCAGCGCTTTGTCGCCCCAATAGTCCGGGTTGCGCACGAAGCTGGCGCCCTGCTTGGGACGGAAGGACTCCAGCTTGAAAGGTCCGGTGCCGTTGAAATTCTTCTCGAAATCGCCGGCATAGTCTGATGGCACGATGACGGCATTGTAGACGTCGGAGGAAACGTAGAACGGGAAATTGCTGTTCGACTGATCGAGATCGAAGGCGACGGTTTCGTCGTCGACGACCTTGGCGCCGCCCTTGGAGAGGATGCCCTTATAGGCCGACAGCGCCGACGAGCCGCTGGCCGGATCGACCAGCCGTTCGAAGCTCGCCACCACGTCCTTGGCCGTGACCGTGCGGCCATCGTGGAATTTCACGCCGGGCCTGAGCTTGAACGTCCAGCGCTTGGCCGTCTCGTCGGCTTCCCAGGACACGGCAAGCTTCGGCTGCAGCCCATCCTTGGGATCGTCGAGGATAAGGTACTCGCCGACCTGGCTGATCACGCCGATGCTGGCCGGATCGGTGATCGTGACGGGATCGATCGCCTTGGTCGGCTGGCCAAGCCCGACGCGGACCGTGCCCCCAGGTGTCGCCGCGCGTGCAGCACCTGGCGTGAACAGCCCCTGCGAAGCGGCAAGGCCGGTGAGGCCGAGGAGCGCGGCGTATTTCAGGAGGTCGCGGCGCTTGAGGAAGCCTTGCGCATATTCGTCCACCGCGACATTCCAGATGTCGCCTGTGTGGCCGCGCGTCGACTGGTTGCGCAGAAGATCGATGTCGGAACGTTTCGTCATTGTCAGTCTCTCATCAATGGGAGGATGGGGGAGAAAAAGCCGCCGTCAGGCCGGCTGGCCGTCGAGATGGATGCGGTCGACCGCTTGCGGATAGAACGCGATCAGCCCTTTGATTTTCGGCATTTCGTCGATCGGGTCGCGGTAGCTCCAGGCAATGTCGGGGCAAACCGAACCGTCCTTCAAAAGACCCGACCAGTAGGAGGCGATGCCCTTGTAGGGACATCGCGTCGTGGAACTGGACGCCGTCAGCCGCTCCAGCCGGACATCATCCGGCGGCAGATAGAACCGCGTCGGCAGATGGGTCTCGAACAGCAGCACCGGCCGGTGGCTGTCGGCGATGATCTCGCCGTCGAACCAGACCTGCACATGGCTGGAACTGTGCAGCACGTCGATGCGCACATAGGGATCACGGGCATGGACGAAGACCTCTTCTTCCTCCTCGAACCATTGGTCGACCGCCTTCCAGGTGAAGGCGATGCGGCCGGCGAGCGGCGAAAGATTTTCGTCCGGCGGTGCCGTGAACGACCACGCCGCATTGGCGGCGCGCCTGTCGCCGCTGTCTATGTCCCAATAGGCGGTCTCGCCGCCCACCGCGTGCGGCTCGCGATGCAGCGACGGCTTCAACACCGACGCATCGACCGAGGACGGCGGGAAGAAATAGATCGGCAGGAAATGGTTGGAACGCAGCACCAGCACATTGCGGCTGTCGGCGATGGTGCGGCCGCCGAATTTGACGCGCACGCGCTTGGGGCTGTGCAGCACATTGACGAGACGCGAAGCGGTGGCTTCGCGGGGCTGGAGGTTTGGTGCGGCGGTCATGGCTGTCCCCTCTCAGGATACGGCGCGCGCATTGGCGCGCTGCTCGGCGAAGCGGTTGGCGGGGCGGGCAAGCCCAAAACGGTCGCGCAAGGTGCCCGGCGCGTATTCGGTCGGGACGAGGCCGCGACGCTGCAATTCCGGCACCACCTGTTCGGCGAAATTCACCCAATCCTCCGGCAGCAGCGGGAACATCAAGTTGAAGCCGTCGGCCGCACCCGCGACGAACCAGTCCTCGAGCTGGTCGGCGATCTGCTTCGGCGTGCCGGCAACGGTCGGCACCGAGCCGCTGTTGGCGAGCTTGCGGGCGATGTCGCGCAGGCTGAGATTCTGCTTCGACCATTGCTTGACGCGGTTGAGCGAGGTGCGCCCGCCATTGAAGGTGCTCTCGTCCGGCAGCGGCGGCAACGGACCATCCGGCGGATAGGCCGAAAGGTCGACGCCGCTCCAGCTCGACAACAGGTCGATGCCTACCTGGTCGGGCAGCAGGCTCTGCAGATATTCCTGCTTGTCGCGGCCTTCGGCCTCCGAAGCGGCGACGATGGGCAGGATGCCGGGCAGGATCTTGAAGCTTTCCGGCCGCCGGCCATGGCGCGCCAGCCGCTCGTTGATGTCCTGCCGGTATTTGATGCCGTCTTCCCTGGTGCTGTAGATGGCGAAATGCGCATCGGCTTGCGCCGTGGCGAAATTCTTGCCGTCCTCGGACGAACCGGCCTGGACGATCAGCGGATGGCCCTGCGGCGGCCGCGGCACGTTGAGCGGGCCGCGCACCTTGAAGTGCTTGCCCTTGTGGTCGATCGGATGGACCTTGTCGGGATCGGCGAAATAGCCCGTCTCCTTGTCGACAAGGAGCGACTCGTCTTCCCAGCTGTCCCACAGCGCCTTGACGATATCGAGGAATTCGCCGGCCCGCTCATAGCGGAAGGCGTGTTCGATATTGCCGTCTCGGCCGAAATTGCGCGCCTCCTCGTCCATCGCCGAGGTGACGACGTTCCACGACGCCCTGCCCTTGCTGAGATGGTCGAGCGAGGCGAACAGCCGCGCAACATTGTAGGGCTCGCTGTAGGAGCTCGACGCCGTGGTGATCAGGCCGATATGTTTGGTCACCGCGGCCAGTGCCGACAAGAGCGTCAGCGGTTCGAGGCGGGCATTGGCGTAATGCGCGACGCCGCTCTTGACCGAATCCCAGATCGACACGTGGTCGGCGACGAAGATGGTGTCGATGCGTGCCCGTTCGGCCGCCTGCACCAGTTCGCGATAATAGTCGAAATCGAGCACTTCGCGGCCCGGCGCGCGGGGGTGGCGCCAGGCCATGCGGTGGTCGCCCTGCGGGTTGAAGAAGAACGCGCTGAGGATCATGTGCGACATCTCGATACCTTCCCTGCGGATGCGGAAAACCGCCGGCGCTGCGGCCTGTGGCCGTGCCCCGAAAATTGTCCAGTCAGCGAAAGTTAGATTGCGCTCGAGCTTAATTCGAGTAATTTTATAGAGATTGTTCCATATGAAAGCGGAAGCGATTGCCCTTGATCGCCGCGCGGACAGAAAGTGGTTTCCGGTCCTCCATGTCTTCAGTCTTGAATGTCGAGCGCCTCTCCGTTTCCTATGCCGGAGCCAGGCGCATCCATCGCGCGGTCGATGACATTTCGCTTTCCATCGGCCAGGGCGAAGCGCTCGGGCTGGTCGGCGAATCAGGTTCGGGCAAGAGCTCGGTGGCGCTGGCGGTGCTGCGCTATCTGCCCAGGCATGCCCGGGTCGAGGCCGCGCAGCTGGCCTTCGAAAACCGCGAGATCCGCAACCTCTCCGCCGACCAGCTGCGTCGGCTGCGCGGTGACCGCATCGCCGCCGTCTACCAGCATCCGGGCTCGGCGCTGAACCCCAGCATGACCATTGGCGGCCAGATCACCGAGACGATCCTGCGCCATCGCCCGATGCATCATGACGATGCTCTTGGCCGCGCGGCCCAGTTGCTCGGCCGCGTGCGCGTCGCCAATCCCGAACGCGTGCTGCGGCTCTATCCGCATGAACTGTCGGGCGGCATGCAGCAGCGCGCCAACATCGCCATTGCCATCGCGCTGGACCCCGCACTGCTGGTGATGGACGAGCCGACCACGGCGCTCGACGCCAGCGTCCAGTCCGAGATCATCGCAATCCTCGACGATCTGCGCCGCGAACACCGCACCTCGATCCTGTTGATCAGCCACGACATCAATTTGATCCGCCGCTCCTGCGACCGCGTCTCGGTGATGCAGGCCGGCTCGATCGTCGAAACCGGCGCCGCCGTGGACGTGTTCGACAATCCGCGCCACGCCTACACAAGGGCGCTGGTCGCCGCCATTCCCACGCTCAACCGCACCAAGCGCGACGGCAGGCTGGCCGAGGATGCCAGCCCTGTGGACCTGGCTTCGGACGTGCCGGCCCGCGAGCAAACGGAAAGCGCCCTGCCCGCATCGCAGCACGAAATCGCCGTCTCTTGCCGTGGGATAATGCAATCCTTCGGCGGCCAGCCGGTGCTGCACGGCATCGACCTCGACATCGCCAGTGGCGAGACTTTTGGGCTGATCGGCGAATCCGGTTCCGGCAAATCGACGCTGGCCCGCATCGTCACCGGCCTGCAGCCGCCGACGGCGGGCACGGTCGCGCTGTTCGGCAAGACCGTGGCGCCGCTGGTCGAGCGGCGGCTGGCGAGCGAGCGGCGCGATGTGCAGATGGTGTTCCAGTCGCCAGACCGCACGCTTAACCCGCGCCAGCGCATCGGCCGCATCCTCGGTCGCCCGTTGCGCCGCCTGGCCGGCCTGCCGCGCCGCGCCGTGCCGCAGCGCATCAGTGACCTCCTGGCCTCGGTCCGCCTCGCCCGCACGACATCGGAGCAGAAACCCGGCACACTCTCAGGCGGCCAGCGCCAGCGCACGGCCATTGCGCGCGCCTTCGCCGGCCTGCCGAAGCTGGTGGTCTTGGACGAGCCGACCTCGGCGCTCGACGTCTCGGTGCAGGCGACCGTGCTCAACCTGCTCAACGACCTGCAGAAGAAAGAGGATACCGCCTACCTCTTCATCAGCCACGATCTGAGGGTCGTGCGCTACATGGCCGACCGCATCGGCGTGCTCTATCGCGGCCGCCTGGTCGAGACCGGTTCCTCCGACCAGATTTTTGCTGGCCCCAACCATCCCTACACGCAGATGCTGCTGGCGGCGTCTTCCAACGACGCACAAGCCACCACCATGGCCGAAACGCAAGCCATCGAAGCCGGCCCCGGCGGCTGCGCCTTTGCCAGCCGCTGCCCGCTGGCCGACGCCGGCTGCCATGCCGCCCAACCGGTGGCCAAGGAGATTGCATCAGGCCATTTCATCGCCTGCTGGAAGCGCGCCGGCTAACCGCCTTATCCGCCGAGATAAAGCCGGTGCAGTTCATCCGGCGACTTGAGCAATTTTAGGCAGTCGCCGTCATGGACGACGCGGCCGCGCCGCATGACATAGGCGCGGTTGCCGATCGACAAGGCGAGGGCCGCGAACTGCTCGACCAGCAGCACCGCCAGCCCATTGTCGGCGAGCTTGCGCACCGCGCTCATCAGCCGTGTGACGATGACCGGCGCCAGCCCCGCCGACATCTCGTCGATCAGCAGCACCTTGGGCCGTGTCAAGAGCGCGCGGGCGATGACCAGCATCTGCTGTTCGCCGCCCGAAAGCAGGCTGGCCTTCACCGTGCGGCGCTGCACCAGTTCGGGAAACAGCGCATAGGCTTCCGCGACATCGGACCCCGGATGCAGGCTCACCCGAAGGTTCTCCTCGGTGGTAAGCTGGCGGAACACGGTACGGCCCTGCTCGACATGGGCGAGGCCCTCGCGTGAGCGCACGCCCGGCCGTGCCTTCTGGATCTCGTGGCCATCGATGGCGATGGTGCCCCCGGCGACCGGGATGATGCCTGACAGACCTTCGAGCAGCGTCGTCTTGCCGGCGCCGTTGGCGCCGAGCACGACGCTGATGGCGCCGCTTTCGACCGCTATGTCGAGTGACGACACGACCGGCAATTCGGCGCGGTTGATCGACAGGTTGGAAACGACGAGCTTGCTCATGCCGCCACGCTCTCTTCCTCGATTCCGAGATAGGCCTTCTTCACCGACCCTTGGTCGAGCACCTTGGCCGGCGGGCCGGAGGCGATGACGCGGCCGAAATCGAGCACCGTCACCTGCGAGCAGACCGCCCGCACCAGGTCCATGTCGTGCTCGACCAACAGCACCGCCGAGCCGAACAGCTTTGGGATCTCGGCGATGCGTTGCCCCAGCCGCACGCTCTCCTCGTGCGACTGGCCGGCGGCTGGCTCGTCTAGCAGCACCACGGCCGGGCGCGCCGCGACCACGCCGGCGACGTCGAGCAGGCGCCTGGTGCCGGCATCCACCGACACCACCAGCGTGTCGGGATCGGGACAATCCAGCCAGCCAAGGATCGCTTTGGTCTCGCTCGCCGACAGGCCCTTGGCCGCCAGCGCCAGATAGCCGCCCACGGTGAGTTCAGGCGCGATCCGGTTGGTCTGCCAGGTCCGGCGCACCCCGGCGCGGGCGCGCAGATGCGCCGGCATGCCTTCCAGCGGCTTGTCGCCAAGTTTTATGCTGCCTTCATAGCCCGCAAGGAAGCCGGCAACGGCGTCGATGAAGGTCGACTTGCCGGCGCCATTGGGACCGATCAGCCCGGCGACGGTGCCGGCGGCGACCGTCAGGCTGACGCCGTCGAGCGCCACCACGCTGCCATAGCGCACGGTGAGTTTGTCCATGCTGAGCGCCGGGCCGGCGGCGCGGCTGACCGAGCTCGGCAGGTCGCTTGCCGGCGCCGATACAGCTGCCTTGACGCGCGCCGGCAGCATCTTGCGCAACTGCCGCCGGAAGGTCTCGCTCATCGTCTCGCCTGTCGACAGCGCCTGCGTGGCGCCGATGGCGAACAGCACATTGCCGATGTCCTGCGGCAGGTCGAGCCGGCGCAGGATTTCCGGGAACATCACCACCAGCAGCCCGCCGATGATCGCTCCCTCGGCGAAATGCGCGCCGGTCATGACCGCCACGGCGTAGAGCGACAGCGACTGCATCATGCCAAAATTCTCGGAGACCAGCGTGCCGAGATAGCCGGCCAGCAGCCCGCCGGAAATGCCCGCGATGAAAGCCGAAATGGCGAAGGCCGACAGCTTGGCGGTGGCGATGCTGACGCCATGCGCGGCGGCCGCGCGTTCGGAATGCCGCACCGCCAGCCAGGAGGCGCCGAGCCGCGAACGGCTGAGCACTTCCAGCGCCACCGCGATCACCACGTAGAACAGCAGCACAAAGACGAAATAGCCTTCGTCGCTGTCGAACAATTCCGGTCGCGGCACCTGCAGGAAGTCGGTCTGTCCCGGATAGGTCATGGTCGCCAGTATGGTGTCGAAAGCGGTGGCGAAGGACAGCGTGACGATGGCAAGGTTGATGCCGCGCAGCCTGAGCGCAGGCAGGCCGATGGCGACGCCGAGCGGCACCGCCGCCAAGCCGCCGATGAGGATCCAGACGGGCAGTCCGCCCGGCGCCTCGGCAAGGTTGAGGTAGCCGACGGTCCAGGCGCCGACGCCGGCGAACGACATCTGGCAAAGCGCGATCATGCCGGTGCGGCCGGCGACGAAGGCTCTGCAAGGCGACGCCGGTGATCAGCACCGAAGTGGCCAGAAACACCCAGTAGGACGGCAGCAGGCCGAGCAAGGCGACACTGCCGGCGACAAGTGCTGCGGCAATGACGATCAGCGAGGCCTTCAGACTAGCGCGCTTCATCCCAACGGGCCTCCCGTTGCGTCCACAAGAGAACGGCAAGCACGACCAGGAACGGAATGGCGCTGCGATACTGGCTGATGCTGTCGACCGAGCTTGCCATGCCCTCGACAAGGCCAAGCCCGATGCCGCCGGCGAGCGTGCGCCAGAAACTGCGGAACAGGCCGACAAGGGCGGCCGCGAGTGCGGGCACAACCAGCAGGCTGAGCGTCATGAAGTTCGGCGAGCGCTGCGGCGCGATGATCATCAGCGCGAAGGTGGTGAAAGCGCCGGTCATGCCCCAGACCAGCAGCGACAGCAGTTGCACGCGGATGCCGAGCAGTTCGGCCGCCATCGGCCGGTCGGCCAGCGCGCGCAGATTGAGCCCGACCTTGGTGTTGTTGAGGAACAGGTCGGCAAGCACGGTGAACAGCGCGGCCAGCCCGATGGTCAGCACCGAGGCGATCGTCACCTCGACGCCGGCCATGCGGAAGGCGGAGCCGGGAAACAGTTCCGGCATGTTGTGCGGATGCTGGCCGCCGGTCAGCCGCAGGCCGATGGCGATGATGCCGACCAGCAAGGCCACGGTGACCGCCGCCTTGGTCGAGGCGCTGGCCTCGCCGAACCACCGCGTCATGATATAGCCGATGGCCACGCCCACCACCGTTCCGACGGCGATGCCGGCCAGCACCGACGGCCAGATCGGGAAACCGGCTTCATAGAGCGCGATCAGCACGAAGGTGCCGGCCGTGCCGATGGCCGCGCCGGTGAAGTTGACCACGGCGACCAGCCGGTAGGTGAAGACGGCGCAGACGCCGAGCAAGGCATAGGTGCCTCCGGCTGTCAGCCCCGCCACGGCGGATGTAAGCAATGCGTTCATCGGATTCCCAGTCTGGAGATGTGACAGGCCTCGTGCCGAACTCCTCGGCGAGGTAGGCGCCGCCCCTCATTGTCCTGCCGGACATTTCTCCTCGCGAACGGGGAGAAAGGGCCTGAATGCCGGCAGGCAGGTGAGGAGCGGCGCCAACGCCCCGGGAGGACGCTACTTCGGCTGCGGCAGCACGACCCAGTCCGGCGTCTCGACCGTCCAGGCGCCCTTTTCCAGCTTCATCACCTTGGTCGCCTGCATCGGCGAATGCGTCTTCGCCGTGCCGAAGACGTAAGGGCTGCCGGCGAGCGGATTGGTGATCGGCTGCATCTCGTGCAGCGCCTTGCTCACGCTCTCGCGCGTCACCTCGCCGTCAATCGACGCCACCACTTTCACAAACAGCTGCGCGGCGAGATAGCCGCCCTGCGAGAAGGCGGTCAGCGGCCGGCCGGCCTTCTGCATGTCGGCCACCCATTGCGCATTGGCGGCCGAGCTCTTCTCGGTGAAGGGCTCCCATTCGGTGCCGACATAGATCGGCTGTCTGGTGTCGGCCAGCGCCGAGGCGACCTGCTCGGTGTAGCCGGGCGCCAGGAACAGCCAGTTGATGCCTGATATCTTCTGCGCGTCGACGGTCTTGATCAGCTGCACCACTTGCGGTTCGACCTGGTTGGTCAGCACCGCGTCGCAGCCGGCGTCGCGCGCCTTGATGACATAGGGTGTGAGATCACCCTGGAAGGGCAGCGTCAGGTCGATGAGATGGATCTTCTTGCCGGAGATCTTTTCCCAGTTCTCGATCGCCTTCTTGTAGGCCTCCTGCGTGCCGCCGATGATGATGAAGAAGGCGCAGAGCTTCTCGCTCTTCAGCTGGTTGGTGGCGTACCAGGCCATCGCGGTGGAGAGCGTATAGGGCCCGACATTGACCGGCGCCACGTTGGGCGAGGAAAAGCATGCGGCGTCGACGCCGAGGCCTTGCACCGACAGGATCTTCTTGCGGCTGTAGGTGGCGGAATTGACGGCGCAGTCGAGCAGGCTGCCCGAGCCGACCAGCGCCACCGCTTCCTTGTTGTCGATCAGGTCGCGCGCGGCTTGTGCCGCGACCGCCGGATCGGCCTTGTCGTCGGCGATCGTGTAGTCGATCTTGCAGCCATTGATTCCGCCGGCGGCATTGACCGCATCGARGGCCGCCTGGGTCGCCTTCGGCACCTCGCTGAAATCGGCCGGGCCGGTGATGGTCGACACCGCGCCGACCTTGATCGTCCCGTCCTTGCAGGTCGGGCCGGCGGCCGACGCCGTGCCGGCTGTTGCCGCAAGGCCGATGCCGGCGAAGGCCGCCGCGAGCAGGCTGGATTTCCATTGCATGTCAGTCACTCCCCTGGTTTTCCTGAATCAATTTTTGATCATGCGGCGGCGCGATCCGGCGCCCTGATGCTGGCGGCATCGATGGCCGCGAATTTGGTCAGCGTGCGTGCGATGGTCTCTCGCGCAATGTCGCGCACGATGAACACCAGCCGCGTGCGCCGGTCGGCCGACGGCCAGGCATCGAGCCGCACCGGCGGATGGAAGACATGCTGCACGCCGTGCAGCACCAGCGGCCGCTCCGGCTGCTCGGTGACATGCACCAGCCCCTTGAACCGCAGCAGGTCCTCGCCCTTCAGCGCCGCGACATAATCGAGCCAGCACGCGAAGGCCGCCCACTCGACAGGCTCGTCGATGACGAAGCTGTAGGACTGGATGCCATGGTGCGCGTGAGCATGGTGATGGCCGTGATGATGCGCGTGATCACGCGCGCAATCAGGATCGCATTCCTGCCCAGCCATCTCCAGCCAGGCCGCGATCTTGTCCGGCTCGGCCGCCGCGCCAACATGCCTGACATCGAGGATGTCGAAATCGGCCTCGCCATTATGCGCCAGGCTTTGCCTCGCCGCCGGCGCGAGGACTGCCAGCCGACGCTGCAACTCGCTCAGCGCTTCGGCCAAAACCAGGTCGGTCTTGGTCACCAGCAGCCGGTCGGCGACCGCCACTTGCTTGGCCGCCTCGGCATGGCGGTCGAGCGTCGACCAGCCATTCACCGCATCGACCGTGGCGACGACGCCGGCGACGTAGTAGCGGCCGGCGAGTTCCGGCTCGGCCATCAGCGTGTGCAGGATGGGGGCGGGATCGGCGAGCCCCGTCGTCTCGATGACGACGTGGGTCAGGTGAGGCGCCTCGCCGGCACGGCTGCGCCGGTCGAGCGCCATCAGCGTGGCCACCAGATCGCCGCGCACCGTGCAGCAGACGCAGCCATTGTCGAGCAGCGTGAACTGCTCTTCGCTGGCCTCGATCAGCAGATGGTCGAGCCCGATGGCGCCGAACTCATTGATGATGACGGCGGCCCCGGCCAGCGACGGCCGGCGCAGCAGCCGGTTGAGCACCGTGGTCTTGCCCGAACCAAGGAAGCCGGTCAGCACGGTCACCGGGATGGCGCGGTCAGCTCCGCTCATACACCACCCTCCCTTCGAACCAGGTGGTCAGCACCTTGGTGTCGGCGATCTCGTCGGCGGGCGTTTCCAGCACGTTGCGGTCGAGCTTGATGAAGTCGGCCGACTTGCCGATCTCGATCGAGCCGACCGTGTCGGCGAGCCCAATGGCGCGGGCCGAGTTGATGGTGAAGATTTCAAGCGCGGTGGCGACATCGAGCGCCTGTTCCGGCCACAGGGCGGCGCCCTTGAACGCGCCGCTCGGGTTGCGCCGCGTCACCAGCCCTTCGATGCCGTCCCACGGATCGGGATTGGGCATCACCGGCCAGTCGGAGCCGCCGGCAAGCAGCGCGCCGGCCTCGAGCAGATCCTTGTTCGGCCAGAAGCGTTGGGCCCGCGCGTCGCCCATCGTCTGCTTGTGGCCTTCGAGGAAGCTGGTCGGATACCACAGGAAAGGCGAGAGGTCGGCGGCAACGCCCAACTCGGCGAAGCGGGCAATGTCGTCGGGCGCGATATAGCTGGCGTGCGCGATGTGGTGGATCAGCTTCGTCGGCCCGTTGAAGGAGCGCACGACATCGATGGCGTCGAGCGCCTGGCTGACGGCTGCGTCGCCCGCGCAGTGGATCTTCACGCCGAGCCCGAGCTTCTCGCATTTGCCGACCCAGCGGATCAGCTCCGGCACGGTGACGATGGTCGAGCCGCGAAAGCAGCAGCCGAGGATCGGGTCGTCCGTATAGGGCTCGTGGAAGGCGGCGGTGCGCGCGCCCGGCACGCCGTCGAGGAATATCTTCACGAAATCCGGCTTCGCATGAACGCCGCGATAATTCTCGCGCAGCGCGATCAGCTCGTCGCCGGCAATGCCGAACATGAAGGACGGTTCGACCGCCGGCATGGCCGACACCGACCAGGCGCTCAGCTCGCCGCGATCATCAAGGCCTTTGAGCGCGGCCAGGATCGGCTGCATGGCGGCGGCGTCGAGGAAGGCAGTGACGCCATAGGAGTTGAGCGTGGCGATCGACCGCGCCATCGCCGCCCGGTCCATTTCCTCGGTGTAATGACCCGATCTGGCGATGGTGCTTTCGACGATGCCGGCGGCGGATTCGATCATCATGCCGGTTGGCGCGCCGGAAGCCGGGTCGCGGCCGATCGAGCCTTTTTCCGGATCGGGCGTAGTTGACGAAACACCGGCGAGGCGCAGAGCCTGCGAGTTGATCCACCTGTTGTGATAGGTGTCGTCGCGCAGCATCACCGGCCTGCCCTGGCTGGCACTGTCGAGCGCGGCCAGAGCCTCCAGCGTGTTCAGCTTCGGCAGGAGATCGCTGCCCCACTGGCCGCCGATGATCCATGCGCCCTCCGGCGCCTTGGCCGCCGCCTCGCCGACGCGCGCGATCAACGTCTCGAAGCTTGCGGTTGGCGCAAAGCGCAGTTCGAACAGCTCCGCCTGGCCGCCCATCATCAGATGCGCGTGCACGTCGACAATGCCGGGCATCAGCATGGCGCCGTCGAGATCGACGACGCGCGTCTGCGGCCCCGTCAGGCCGGCGACGGCATCCGTCTCGCCCACCGCCACGATGCGCCCGCCCTTGACGGCCACCGACGAGGCCCATGGCCGCTTGCGATCCAGCGTGTAGATGCGGCCATTGCTGAGAACCAGGTCGGCACTTCTGTCTGGCATGTCGTTTCTCTCCTCACCGCCGGTTGCGTGCGCGGACCGCTCCGGCATTTGGCATTGCGGGCGGCGCCACCTCAGGTGTTGCCGCTAAACCGCTTCCTGCCGTTGTTTTTGTTCCCGTGTCGGTTCACCATGTGAACCGATGTTTTGTATGTTATAGCCAGACTGCAAGGCGCTGAGACCGCTGTCAAGTTAATTCACACGCTAACTATCTACTAGTTAACACGATAAGTAAAATGGAGAACCCTGCAATGAGCACGGTCGGCAAGGCGATTTCGCTGCTGGAGCTTTTCACGCCGAAGGAGCCGGAGATCGGCCTCTCCGACATTGCCCGCAAGTCGGGCCTCGACAAGGCGACGGCGCGGCGCCTGCTGGTGGCGCTGGCCGAACACCGGCTGATCGAGCAGGAACCGCTGAGCCGCCGCTACCGCCTCGGCGCCGGCCTCTCCCGTTTGGCCCGCAGGCGCGACGCGCATCTGCCCTTCGTGCGCGTCGCCGCTCCCATCGTGCGCGAGCTGGCGCTGGAGACCGGCGAGACCGTGCACCTCTCCGAATTCAGCGCCGGCGCGCTGCTCACCGTGCATGTCGAGCTGTCGGCAAAGGCCAACCGCGTCAGCGTTGATGTCGGCCAGATCCTGCCGCTGCACGGCACCGCGTCCGGCATCGCCTTCCTCGCCTTTTCGCGCCCGCAAACCATCGAGGCGCATTTCGGCAGGCCGCTGACCGCCTTCACCCAGCACACCATGACCAGCCGCGACGCGGTGATGCAGGCCGTGCGGCTGGCGGCGACGCGCGGCTATTCGCGCAGCGCCGAGGGCTATGAGGAAGGCGTGCACAGTGTCGCCGCCCCCATCCTCGGCTCGGACGGTTTTCCGGTGGGGACGCTGGCGGTGGCCTCGCCGGTGTCGCGCATCGACGACGCGCTGGCCGACAGGCAAGGACAAGCCGCCCGCGAGGCCGGCGCCAGGATTTCCGCCCACCTCACCGGCGAACAATGGCATGCGTCCCTGCCGTTGCGGCAGAGATAATCATCCTGTCAAGTTCCGGCCAGCCGCAAGTCCGCGACAAGGTGGGAGGCTTCTTTGGAAGAGGAAACCGGAATGCACGCTGCGCGCAAATCGATCGCGTCAGATTTGTGCCGAAACTTGGATGGGGCGTGCAGTTTTGCGATTGCCCCGCGGAAGATATCTCCGGCGACCATCGGAGATTTCGGCCGCGCCGGAACCCCTACGCCGGCAGGGTCGGCTCGGTGTTTGGCTCCAGCGCCTCTTCCGCCTCATGCTCATCCGGCAGCACGTCGCCATGCACGCCCAGCGGCCGGCCGATCCAGACCGGATCGACCAGATGGTCGCGCTTGGGGTTCTCCGTGTTCGGGTGGATGAGGATGCTCAGGCCGCCATGGTTCAGCATCAGCCACGGAACCAGCGTGCCGAAAACCGCGTTGGCGAAGGAGACCTGGTACATGGCCTGGTCATGCGGGCCGACCTGTTTGTCATGCCAATTGCCCAGGCGCACGCGGAACCGCTCGCCGATGCGCAAACGCAGCCATTCGGCACGCTGCCGCTCGGCCGGCCCGTCGAAATAGATATGGGCGTGATAGCTGGCGATCTCGGCGAGCGACCTTGGACTGTCTTTGCTCATCTCAATGCTCTCCTCGCAGCGTGGCCAAGTGTCCAGCCATTCAGCCCAAGAACGAGGCTTTAGGCAAGGCCACCCGACTGCCCTGCCCCACCCGGCCGGGACGATCGGCCCCGGACAATCGGCCCAGGACAATCGGCAACGCCTGGACGCGGTTCTCATCGGGCAGGCATGCTCACGGGCTCGCGCCGCGAGGCTTTCCGGCCAGCGCGCACATCGTGTAACCTGATGATCCCCAGGGGAACATGACAAGATGAACATCGCCGAAACGCTGCCCTATCTGTCGTCGGCCGTTCTCGACCGCCTGGCGATCTCCACGCCTGAAATCGTCGACGAGATCGAACGCCAGATATCAGGCCAGAGGCGGGGCGAAGTCTGGTGCGCGCCGAAGGCAGCCGTGTGGCCGGGCGACGACCGCTACTTCATGGCCACGCTGGGCGTCGCCACCGTGCCGCCGGTGCTGGCCACCAAGTCGCTGGTGGTCAACCCGCGCAACGCCGCGCGCGGGCTGGCCACGCTGAATTCGCTGATCACGCTGCTCGACGCCGAGACGGGCCTGCCGCTGGCGCTGGTCGACGGCAATTGGGTGACGGCCAAACGCACGGCGGGCCTCAGCGCCGTCGCCGCCAGGCGCCTGGCAAGGCACGATACATCGTCCGTCGCCTTCATCGGCTGCGGGGTGCAGGCGCGTGGCCATTTGGAGGCATTCGCCGACCTCTTTCCCTTGCGCGAAATCCGCGCCTTCGGCCGGGGCAAAAGCAATCGCGACGCGCTGTGCGACATGGCGCGGTCGCGCGGCCTGGAAGCAATCCCCTGCGACACGGCAAGGGCTGCGGTGGAGGGGGCCGACATGGTGGTGTCGACGGTGACCCTGGTGCCCGAACCCGAACCGTTCCTCGACGCGAACTGGCTGAAACCGGGAAGCTTCGCCGCCATCACCGACCTGGCACTGCCCTGGCTGCCCGCAACGATGCGCCGCTTCGACCGCATCGTCATCGACGATCTGGAGCAGGAGAAGCAGATGCCCAAACCCTTGGTCGACGCAGCACTGGTCGCCGGCGACCTGACCGGCCTGGTCTGCGGCGACTTTGCGGGGCGGCAGAGCCCGGGGGAGACCACGGCGTTCGTGTTCCGGGGCATGGCCGTGGGCGATCTGGCGGTGGCGGGGTTGGTGTACATGCGGGCAAAGGCGGCGGGGGTGGTCTACTAGGAAATGGACAGGATCTCGAGTTCGCGCGACCCCAGCTGGACAACATCGCCCACGCTCTTGCCGATCAGCGCGATGGCGACCGGCGAACCATGCGAAATGGATGCTTGCGACGGGTTGGCCTCATCCTCGCCGACGATGCGGAAGGTCTGGGTGCGGCCATCATCACGCGCGAAGGTAACGGTGTGACCGAAGGCGATCACGTCATTGGACGTCGGCACCGGCATGAGCTGAGCCGTACGGACGCGCTCGGCATAATAGGTGACATCACGAACCGGAACCGCCGACTGCCGCCGCCTCTCGTTGACATCTTCCAGCACGCTGGCGGCCTCGAGCGCCTGCCGGGCACGAGCCAATTCGTCCCTCAGCATCTCGAGCCCCGCCTCGGTGACGAGGTTGATCCGATCGGAGATGGGGCGAGCCGGCAGGATGGTTTCCGATGCCGCCTCCGCACTTTCCTCCTTGGCAAAGGCTACGCTCAATGGGTCGCGACTCCGTGTCGAATGGTGTTGGTTAGGGGATAACCCATGGGGGGCGATAAAGCTGCAACAATTCGAGGGGTGGCTTTGGTGGAATGTCCAAAAAGGGTCGACGGCAGGTCTGCTCCCTTGCCCTCAATGGCCGGGACCGGACGGTCCTCTTGCGGCCAAAAGTTGCTGGACGGCAATGCGCCTCAAATCGGTCGTTCAGACCGGGGTGAAGTTCTTGAAAGCTGCCATTTGTATTGCTAGGAAGTAGAGCCGTAGTCGAGCCCATTGACCGGCCAACTTTGCATCAACAGAGAATGCTCAGAGATGTTCAGGATGGCCGAGATGGCGCGCCAGCTAGGGCTCGAGCCAGCCCGGGTCTTCTCCTATGTTCAGGCCAACACGGGTAGCTTGAGCTGGTTGGCGACCGCAATTGAATAGCCAAATTGTGCAAGCCGACGACAACGCTTTGACGAAAGCACATCGGGCGTGCTCAAGTATTCCGCTGCCACGGGAGGCGCGCGAAATTGATCTCATTTCCAATTTTTCAGTCACTTGAGGTGACGGGTTTTGGCCTTTATCCGGGCGTCACTGGGAATGGTCTTAGCATCTCCTTTACACCCGGTTTGAAGCTCGTCCTAGGTGCCAATGGGCTAGGGAAGACCACCCTAGTCACCATTCTCTATCGGCTGATGACGGGGCCATTCGATATTCCTGGGCTTACGACGCAGGGCGAGCTGGGAAACGTAAATCTGCAGCCGACAGCGCTTGCCGGATCTGCACGGTCTGTGTTCGCACAGCGGGTGAATGATGGCGCCAAAGACGGACGCGCTGCCCTAGTGATGTCCGTAGGCACAACGCTCATCAAAATCGAAAGACGGTTGAAGGATATGTCACTGGTGCTGTTCAGCATCGACGGCATTGCAAAAAAGCCTGACGAACCGACATTTCAATCGGAGATCTCCAAACTTATTGGAGTATGGTCGTTTGGGGATTGGATCCTACTGCTCCGCCACATGATCTTCTACTTTGAAGATCGCAGAGCCCTCGTTTGGGACCCTTCAGCTCAACGTCAGTTGCTTCGCTTCTTGCTCCTTCCACCTGAAGCCGCTCAGATATGGACCCAGAGTGAGCGAGAGATTCTCGAACTCGACAGCCGTATGCGCAATTTGCGATTTGCCGCATTTCGGGAGGAGCAGGCACTTGCCCAAGTGGAGACTAAGGCAAGAACCAGCGCCAGTGTGCGTGTCGAACTGAACACCTTAGAAGACCTGCAAAAATCCGACCTGAGCGCCCGTCAAAAGCTTGATGATGCTTTTGTGGAAATGGATCGGACACGGCGCAATGCCGTTCCTCAAGTCTCAGCAGGAGCGGGAGAGCCTGTATCGAGCTTATGAAAGAGCAAAACTTAGGGCCGTGGAAGCCCGATTTCCTAGTAAATCTGAGAGTGCACGCTATATCCTTGAGCAGCTTTTCACTGAGGCGGAATGCCTGGTGTGTGGTCATCATACGCCGGAGGCTCAGGCGACACTCGAGCAGCGTATTGCCGACAGTCGTTGCGTCGTATGCGGGTCCGATCTCGCGGATCACGACCATCAGAGCCCAGGTCATCGTCTTGCAGATCGCCGCGTGAAGAAGGCGGAGGTCGACCTTCATTCCTTCGAGCCCGAGCTGGCTGAAGCGACACTCCAGCGCGACGTCACGGAGAAAGCGTTTCGTGCGGCCACCGTTGAATTAGCAGAACTAGACCTGCAGATTGCCGACCGTACCGCAAGAATAGACGCCTTGGTTAAGCGGCTTCCGCCCGCTGAAGCAGAAATCCATAAGCAGCGGTCTGAGCTCGCATCCATGCGGTCCCGAGTGGAAGGGTTAATACTCGAACTCAGTTCTAAGCGTGATACGTTTCGAACATTCGTAGCTCGTCAAAGCAGAGACTTGGTCAAGCGGTCTGACGAAATACAAACAGCATTCATGAAGTACGCTGGTGGTTTTTTACTTGAATCCGTGCAACTAATTTGGTCGCCACAGAAAGCCAGACTCGGACAGACAGGCGAGGCTATTGAATTCCCAGCGTTTGAGCTGGAGATGACTGGTGCAAACTTCGCATCGCCTGTTCGTAGGACCGGGCCAGAGCAAGTGTCCGAAAGCCAGCGGGAATTTATCGATCTGGCGTTCCGCATGGCGCTGATGTCGGTAGCGAGCAACAGCGGGCACGGCAGTTTGGTAATCGACGCTCCAGAAGCTTCTCTTGACGCGATTTTCGTTACGCGTGCCGCAGATGTTCTGGCGAAGTTCGCCAGCGCCGACGGCGGCAACCAACTGACGATCACATCGAATTTGGTCGAGGGACAGCTCATCCCCGAATTGCTAATTCGGTCTGCCCCGAGCGGAGACCGGCTTTCACGCGTCGTAAACCTCTTTGATATCGCGGAACCAACGGCCGCCGTTCGAGAGCGCCGGGCAGACTATGACGCGGTGATGCACGGGCTAATGGCTAAGGTGGAGCCCAAAACTAAAGCAAAACCCAGGGTAGCCAAAGCTGGGAGGAGAAAATGAGCGAGCACGTAGATTCGCTCAGGAGGCGGGTCAGACTAGTTTTGCTGCTTGACGCTGCAGAGGCGGCTGGCATTAGTCCAATGAAGATACTGCGACTTCATGCCTTTGCTTACCTGTCTAATGTTCTAGCGCCGGTCTGGGACATGCCGATCCTCGATGAAGAAGTGTTAAAGCGACGCGGTGGACCATTTTATCCAGAGATGCAACACGATCTTGATCGGCTGGTGGGGCTGGGTGTGGCAGTCGTCTCTGGCGTTGGACATGTCCAGGATGAGAATAAGCGGTGGCGCCTTGAGGGGTCATACCGGCTGAACCGCAAGTTCGCCGATGCAATTCTGCGAAGTTTGACAGCTTTTCCTGAGGAATCCCGACTGGGAGAATTCATCAGGGAATTGGGCTTTGCGCTCTCCGCCTTGAGTGATGGTGAATTGGATGTGGCGTTCAGTCAGGACGCCACCTACTCGGACCCCATGGTCGCGACAGATAATGTCGTGAACTTCGCCAAGTACCGCGACAACTACAGCGCCAATGCCGCTGAACGGTTCGAAGACGTGCTCACGTCCGGCTACGCCTCGCCTGGCGAAAAACTGCACATGTACGTTAGGCACCTCCACCGGAGAATTAACGGTGGTCGATGAGAACATGAACGTCGGCCCTTGGTCGGACGCCGATTTTAAGGGTACAGCACTTGCGGAGCGAGGCGTCGGCGTCGAAGTTGGGTTGCCTTCGGCTCTGCGCTTTCGATCCAATGTTGCAAAACTAGTGCGACGAAGGCTTGCGGTGGGTGGCATGGAAGCAGATCCGACGGCGCCGGCGATCTTTCTTATGTTGCCGACGCCACCCTCTTCCGCGGGCGATACCAAACGAGTTCCAATGCTCGACAACGGACAGTCCGAACTTTCGGGCAGGCTCTGGTTTGTTGGCCCGAGCCCATCTTCTGGTCGCTATGTTCACTGTTCGGCCGAAGACGACGACGCCCTGTTTACTTTGGTCGAAACCATGAGCTTGGGCGACGTCGAGGCGATTGTCTTTGACCCACGTGTTCCTTCGGAGCTCCGCCACTATTCAAAGGGACTCAATCTTGCCGACGAATGCAGCTTGATTCAGATCAGTTCAGTCGAGGTTACGCTCGAAAGTGTAGTTGAGGCAGTCGAAAAAACCTATCGACAGAAGATGATCACGCCCGATGCTCAACCTAAGGAGGCCCCCCTTTGGGCCAATGAAGGCAAGGCGTGGCCCAAGCACAATGCCGAAGGCCTGGTGCAGATGTACTTGGAAATTGCGCTAGTTACGGCTTTCCCTACCTGCATTATTCGACCTGAACAGGGGATGCCTGAGGGGCGACTGGATATCGAAATTGTGGAACAGGACCCCTTAGATCGGAGTATCGAGCAGCAGCACGGACTTCTGGAATTGAAGGTCCTGCGAAGCCGCGGAGCCACTGGCAGACCCTATACAGACAAATTCAGTAAGGATTGGATCAAGTCAGGTGTCGAGCAGGCTTCTGAATATCGTGATCGCAAAGGTGCAAAATGGAGCGCGCTTTTCTGTTTCGATATGCGTGCCGACGATGTGGGAGAAGCAAAGTGCTTTCTTCACGTCAAAAAAATGGCTGCCGAATTGGGCGTTCATCTGAGGCGCTGGTACATGTACTCGTCGTCGGCGAAACTCAGGAGCGCGTCAGTAGCCAAGAAGCTCACCCGCGCTTCCTAAGCTTCAGTAGCGTTTCTGAGAGCTCAGCGTTGCCTCCCTGCTGTGGGGAGAGTCGCATTGATCGAAAAGGCTCATTGCCAACGACTTCCCAGCCCAAATCTGCAGCGAACTGGGCTAAGATCGTAGCCGAGCCGATGTGCACGCCAGCGTATCGGCTGTCGCCGATCACAATCCAACAGCTCCCACCGGGTGAAAGCGATGTGCCCGTGACGTCGAGTATTTTCAGCATATCGGCGAAATAGCCGCCGACCATTTCCGGAATGCGCCGATCCCAAAGCTCAGAGCGTTTGTCGACCAGTTGGACCATAGCAATCTCCAGATCGGGCGATCCGCTGGGGTGCTTTTCAAAGGCGCGCGAGATCTGAACATGGGAGGTAAGAGTGGACTCTCTTAGCACCCGATTAGCTGTTGTGCCGGCGAGGTAGCCCAGCATCCACAGTTCCACATTATAGACGTCGGTATAGTCGAACGAGTTGGGATATGGCGGTGAGAACACAGCCAAGTCCCAGGGCCCATGACCGGACAAGGCTATGCGGCTGTCACCGCGGACCAGTGTGTAGTCGCTAACCTTGCGGCGGGCATAACGGTGGATATCGCTGATCGCCGTCTGGCACGCGGCGAAAAACAATTCGTCGACTTCACGCGGATCACGGCGCTTGGATTCCCAACCGCGGCGGTAGCGCCGACCCTTGCCAGAAATGACAACATTGCTGAGTTCAATTAGTCGCCCCCCAAGAAGCACCTTGAACAGCGTCCGGTGCTTGATGGTTTCGAGCGATAGAATTGCCGAAAAAATCGCAGCGATGCGTGCTGCGATTTCAGCATCGAAAATCCAGCGTCCATTAATACCAGGCTCAACAAAGGTAGGGGGCAAGTGACCGAGCACTTGCAGGTCGCCCTGATCGACCGATACGGCGCTGGCAATTCGACCAAGATCATTGGCCAGCACATCGGCGTCATAGGTCTCAAGCTTGGCCTGGATAAGATCGCCAAGAAACGGATTTACTTCAGCAGTTGTGGGCCTCACGCCCAGAAATTGGCACGCCAGTGCTGTCGTCCCGGAACCGCCAAATGGGTCAAGGCACGATGCAACAGGAATTTCGCTGTCAACTAGAGCCTGAGCGATCAACTCGGGAGCGAACGCTTCCTTGAAATGGCGCCACGTTTGAAACGGCAGCTCATCGGCTCCAGCATTCGTGCCGAAGGAGGCGATTGATCGTCCTTTTGTCCAGTCTTCGAACGAAACGAACATGCTTGCCCCGACCATTCCGCCAGTCAGATGAAGATCTGTCTCGGCTGTCGCGCTATTGGCCACTCACAGGCGTTTCATCTAGCTTAAGCATTCAGTCTGCGTAGAAAATATTCGGTTTTCGTCGCCGACACGCGATCTTAGCGCAGGTATGCGCTTTTCGCGTCACACTGTTGTGATCTGGTTCCTATTTGCAACGCCCAATCAGATGCTCGACAGCGTCCCGGCCATCGCGGTCACCTCGCACTAACCCAACAAAAGCTAAACCACCATGCTCTTCGGGAACGATGCGCAAGTTAGATGTCTGCTAACAAGTGCCGTCCGCCAAAAGCTGCCAGTCCACACCCTGCCCCTACCAAGACGCTAAACGGTGGCGGCGAAACGCCTACCCCCCCGCCAATCGCGGCAGCAGAAAAATCTCCGCGCCCTCCGGCAGCCTCTTCGACCAGGTATCCCGATAAATCACCCCGTCGATCGCAACCGCAATCCCGCGATCGATCCACGGCTCGAAGCCGGGATACTGTTCAGCCAGTTTCCTGAACAGTTCCCTGATATCCTTGGCCTCGACCTCGACCTTGCTCTTGCCGCCGGCGAGCTGGCCGAGCGCGCCCCAGAGGGTGACTTCGACCATTACGGCAAGAACCTCATCGTGCCCTACTCTCCCCGTTCCGCCTCGATCGCCGCCAGGATGCGCGGCGGCGACATCGGGATGTGGGTCATGCGCACGCCGGCCGCGTTCGACACCGCGTTGGCGATCGCCGCCAGCGGCGGCACGATCGAGGTTTCGCCGACACCGCGCACGCCATAGGGGTGGTTGGGGTTGGGGATTTCCAGGATCTGCGTGTCGATCATCGGCAGGTCGGAGCAGACCGGGATGCGGTAGTCGAGGAAGCCGGCGTTCTGCAGCCTGCCGTCCTTGCCGTAAATATACTCCTCATTGAGCGCCCAGCCGATGCCTTGCGCGGCACCGCCCTGGTACTGGCCCTCGACATAGGTCGGGTGCACCGCCTTGCCGGCATCCTGCACCACCGTGTAGCGGATCACCCTGGTCGCGCCCGTCTCGGGGTCGACCTCGATGTCGCATATATGGGTGGCGAAGGAGACGCCGGCGCCGTCGGCGACGAGTTCGCTGTGGCCGGCGATCGGCCCGCCGGTCTTGCCGGATTCGGCCGCGATTTCCTTCAGCGACAGTTTTCCGAGATTGCCGTGCTTCTCGCCCTTGGCCACCGCATGGCCCTGTTCCCAGATCACGTCGTCGACGGAAATGTCCCACATCTGTGCTGCGCGCTCACGCAGGATCTTGATCGCGTTGCGGGCGGCCGAGATGGTCGCCATGGAGGAGGAGAAGGTGCCGCGGCTGCCGTCGGTCATGTCGTTGTAACCGAGGGAGGAGGTGTCGGCGACGATCGCCTTGAGCTGGCTGTAATCGATGCCGAGTTCCTCCGCCGCCACCAGCGACAGCGAGGCGCGGGAGCCACCGACATCGACCGTGCCGACGGCCAGCGACACCGAGCCGTCCATGCCGATGTTGAGGTCCACGCAAGTCTGGCCGCCGAAGTTGAACCAGAAGCCGCAGGCCATGCCCCTGCCCTGGTTTTTCTTGAGCGGCGCCTTCATGTGCGCATGGTTCTTCACCGCTTCCAGCGTCGGGCCGATGCCGATCGGCCCATAGACCGGGCCGTAGGACGAGCGCGTGCCTTCCTGCGCGGCGTTCTTGATGCGGAAGTCGACCGGGTCCATGCCGAGCTCCTTGGCGAGCTCGTCGACCGCACTTTCCACCGCGAAGGCCGCCATCGGCGCCGAGGGCGCGCGATAGGCCGCGGTCTTCGGCCGGTTGACCAGCACTTCGTAGCCGACGGTCTTGACGTTATCGAGCTTGTAGCAGGCGAACGCCGTCATGGCGCCGATCTCGGCCCAGGAGCCGGCATAGGGGCCGCAGGAATAGCGCAGCGTCGCTTCGGCGGCGGTGATGGTGCCGTCCTTGCGGGCGCCGATCTTGACGTCGATCGAGGTGGCGCTGGTCGGCCCCGAGGCGCGAAAGACCTCGTCGCGGGTCATCACCAGCTTCACCGGGCGGCCTGCTTTCCGCGACAGCGCAAGCGCCACCGGCTCGGCCCAGACATGGGTCTTGCCGCCGAAACCGCCGCCGATTTCGGACGAAGTGACACGCAGCTTCGAGGCTTCCATGCCGAGCAGCTGGGCGCAGTGCTGGCGGTAGACGAAATGGCCCTGGGTGCAGACCCAGAGATCAGCGGTGCCGTCGGACGAGACGCTCGCCACGCAGGCATGCGGCTCGATATAGCCCTGGTGCGTCTGCTCGGTCTTGAAGGAGCGTTCGACGATGAAATCGGCGTGGCCAAAGCCCTGGTGGACGTCGCCATGGCCGAACTGGCTGCGCTTGGTGACGTTGGAGGGTTTTACCGGCTTTTCCTCCAGGCCCTCGGTGAAGATCGTGTCGTTGATCAGCGGCGCGTGGTGCTGCATCGCCTCGTCGACATCGGTGACATGCGGCAGGATCTCGTACTCGACCTCGATCAGCTTCAGCGCCTGCCTTGCCGTGCGGGCATCTATCGCCGCGACAGCCGCTACCGCATGGCCGTCATAGAGCGCCTTGGTGCGCGCCATGCAATTGTCGAGAATGTCGTACATGGCGGCATCGCCATTGGTGAGGTCGGGCAGGTCTTTCGCCGTGATCACCGCCTTCACGCCATTCAGCTTCTCCGCCTTCGACGTGTCGATCTTCCTGATGACCGCATGCGCGTGCGGGCTGCGCAGCACGCGGCCGACCAGCTGGCCGGCCATGTTGAAGTCGGCGCCGTAGCGGGCGCGGCCCGTCACCTTGTCGACGCCGTCGGGGCGGATGGGGCGCGTGCCGACGGAGGCGAATTTACGTCCGGAAAAACGGGGATCGAAATTCATCTTCAGGCTCCCTTCATCACGATGGCCGCGTCCTGGACGGCGCGCACGATCTTGTCATAGCCGGTGCAGCGGCAGAGGTTTCCGGCCAGGCCGAAGCGGATCTCCTCTTCGGTCGGGTCGGGGTTTTTCGCCAAAAGGTCCTTGGCCGCGATCAGGAAGCCCGGCGTGCAGATGCCGCATTGCAGGGCGGCATGCTCGAGGAATTTCTGCTGCAGCGTGTGCAGCTGGTCGCCATGCGCCATGCCTTCGACGGTCTCGATGCGCCGGCCTTCGGCCTCGGCGCCAAGCACCAGGCACGAGCAGACCAGCCGGTCGTCGAGGATGATCGAGCAGGCGCCGCAGTCGCCGGTGCCGCAGCCTTCCTTGGCGCCGGTCAGGCCGAGCCGGTCGCGCAGCACGTCGAGCAGCGTCTCGTCGGGCTGGCAGAGATATTCAAGCGTGTCGCCGTTGATTGTCGTCGAAACTGCAATGCCAGCCATCATTTGCCTCCTGCACGTGCGTAGGCGGTCGTGGCGGCACGCCTGGCCAGCACACCCGCGACTTTCCGTCTGAATTCGATGGTACCGCGCTTGTCGTCGATGGGGCGGCAAGCGCCGGCGCAGACTTTTGCCAGCCGCTCGAGTGCTGCCTCGTCCAGCTTCCTGCCGATAAGCGCCTCGGCGGCCTCCTCGACCAAAAGCACCGTCGGTGCGGCGGCGCCCAGCGCCACGCGGGCTGCCGTGACGACGCCATGCTCGTCGATCGTCAGGTTCACCCCGGCGCTGACCACGGCGATGTCCATCTCGGTGCGCGGAATGAAGCGCAGGTAGGCATCGCCCGAACGCGGCGCTTTGCTGTCGAGCAGGATCGCCTCGATGATCTCGCCCTTCGCGAGCGAGGTCTTGCCCGGCCCGACCGGCACGGCCTCGACGGGGATGGTGCGCTTGCCCGAAGGCCCGGCGATCACCGCCTTGGCACCCGCGGCCACCAGCGCCGGAACGCTGTCCGCGGCCGGCGAGGCGTTGCACAGATTGCCCGTGATGGTGCAGCGACCCTGCACCTGCTTCGAGCCGATCAGCTTGGCCGCCTCGACCACGCCGGGCCATGCCTTCTTCAGGGCGGCGTTCTCGCCCAGCACGGCGCAGGGAACGGCGGCCCCGATGCTGAACCCCTCGGCCGTTTCGCGGATTTCACTGAGACCGGCGATCGACTTGATGTCGATGATCAGGTCGGGCTCGACAAAGCCCCCCTTCATCCTGACCAGCAGGTCGCTGCCTCCGGCCAGAATGGCTGCCGTTCCAGCCGATCCGGCCAACTGGCCGACGGCATCTTCGATTGAAAGCGGACGTATGTAGCGCATCGTCTCCCCTTGGATATCGCGATTTCAGCGACCGTTATAAACACTCTCCTCATAATGGCTATCCGGTTCGTCATTTGCGACGATTGGTCCAGCCGCCGCGAAATCCAGTCCCAAATCGACCGGAATTGCCCTACCAGTGCATGTCGCCCAGAACTGTGCAGCGGCTTTGCGACAACGACATGCGCAGGGATCAAGACAGGCCCGCGGCCGGGTTCTCGAAAAATTTGAGAGCCCGTGTCGGACTGGTCAAGCCCCATTCGTCCTTGGGACATCGAACAGGCATCATGAAAGGACAAGATATGCCCGGCACCGTACGTTTGCACCGCGTTCTCACCACCAGCCCGGAAAAGGTCTATCGCGCCTTCGTCGAAGCCGACGCGCTGGCGAAATGGCTTCCGCCGAATGGCTTCACCTGCACTGTCGATCATCTCGAGGCCAAGGTCGGCGGGACGTTCAAAATGTCCTTCCGCAACTTCACCACGGGCGGCAGCCATGCCTTCGGCGGCGAATATCTAGAACTCGTGCCGGCCGAGCGCCTGCGCTACACCGACAGGTTCGACGATCCCAATTTGCCCGGCGAGATCCAGGTGACGGTGACCTTGAAAAAAGTCTCGGTCGGCACCGAAATCGACATCATCCAGGCCGGCATCCCCGACGTCATCCCGGTCGAGGCCTGCTATCTCGGCTGGCAGGAATCGCTTCGCAACCTGGCAAAGCTGGTCGAGCCGGAGATCAACCAGTAAGGCCAGTCCAGAAACCGCGCAGCGCCGCCGTCGATGACATGCCCATCGGCGGCGGTCGTGCATTGCGGGCCTTGACCATGCAATCGCGTGCATGAAATCCTCCCGGCCCAAAGGGAGGGTTTTCATGCGACATCTGCTGGTCGTGCTGTCCGCCTTGATGCTGGCGACCTCTGCCGAAGCCAGGACCATCTACTACGGCAACAAGGTGGGAATGGAACTTACCATCGTCAAAAAGTCAGGCATCGGGTCAGAGCACGCCAGCATCCTGGCCAGACACGACAGGCGCAAGGCCGGCGTCTACTGCCGCGAATATGGCCACGATTTCTACAAGGCGTGCATTGACGCGGAAATGAAGTCGCCCCTGCACTTCGAGATCACCGCCAACTGCAAGACCGGCAAATTTACCACCTTCTATGGCGCCAACATGCTGTTCCAGGGCCGCAACAAGGGCACGCAGGTGACGACGGACTATCTGATCACATCGATCGACGACAATGTGGTGCTCGATGGCTCGGGCGCCTCGTCATACGATGTCACGCTGGACCAGTTCAAAGCGCTCTGCCCCAATCGCGTCCGCTAGCGGCGTTTGCGACACTGCGCCGATCGCAACAAACGGAGGGTGGAACCGCGTGACCCTGACCAACCGGGACATCGTCGAACTGACCGAATGGCGGCGCAAGCTGCACCGGCAGCCGGAAATCTCCAACGAGGAGGAGAAGACGGCGAAAGAAGTCGTCTCCTTCCTCGCCGACACCGGGCCGGACAAGGTCCTGACGGGCCTCGGCGGGCATGGTGTCGCGGCCGTCTATGACAGCGGCAAGGCCGGTCCGACCGTGCTGTTCCGCTCCGAACTCGACGCGCTGCCCATCGAGGAACTCTCGGGCGTGCCGCATGCCTCGCAAGTGCCGGGAAAATCGCATATGTGCGGCCATGACGGTCACACCGCGATCCTGGCGGCCCTTGGCCGGCAGTTCGGACGCGAGCGCCCGGCCAGCGGCCGCGTCGTGCTGGTGTTCCAGCCGGCGGAAGAGACCGGCAATGGCGCCGCCGGCGTCGTCGCCGACCCACGCTATGGCGAGATCGCGCCGGACTTCGCCTTCTCGCTGCACAATCTGCCCGGCGTGCCGTTCGGCGAGGTCAGGCTGAAACCCGGCGTGGTCAACTGCGCCTCGCGCGGCATGCGCATCGTGCTGGAGGGCAAGACCGCGCATTCCTCCATGCCCGAGACCGGCATCTCGCCGATGCCGGCGATCAGCGAGCTGATGCCGGCGCTTCCCGCGCTCGGCCGCGCCACTTTCGCCGACGACGATTTTTCCATGGTCACCGTCACCCATGCCGCGATGGGCGAAGCCGTGTTCGGCATAGCGCCCGCTCATGCCGAGGTATGGGCGACCTTGCGCACCCGCCGCGACGAGCGCATGGCGGATCTCTGCGCCGCCGCCGAATCCCTGGTCAAGGACATCGCCGGCCTGCACCGCCTCGCCGCGCGCTTTGATTATCACGAGATCTTCGTCGCCAGCGTCAACGCCCCGGACGCGGTGGAGCATCTGCAGCGCGCGCTCGACGAAGAAGGCGTCGTGCACGGGCAGGAAGCCCTGCCGATGCGCGCCTCGGAGGATTTCGGCCTGTTCGGCCACAGCGCCTCATCGGCGATGTTCTTCCTCGGCGCCGGCGAACGGCACCCTTCCCTGCACAATCCGGATTATGATTTTCCCGACGACCTGATCCCGATCGGCTCGAGGATCTTCATGCGCACGGCGCGCAATCTGCTGGGGTGAATTCGCCCGCCTTTGTCACGCGGATCTGAGGAAGGGGCGTTTGTGGACGCCCCGCTTTGCCTGGAAATTCGCGGCGGGAACCGGACGGCCGACGCGAAAGCCCTGAATCTTGTCGATGCCGAACTCGCGCATCAGCGCGATCTGCTCGTCGGTTTCCACGCCTTCGACCAGGATCTGGTGGCCGCGATTGCGCACCAGCGCGATGATGTCCTGCAGCATGGCCATGCCCTTCGGCGTGCCGCAATCGTGCAGGAACGAGCGGTCGATCTTGACCGTATCGAAATCGATCAGACGCAGCCACGACAGGCCGGCGAAGCCGGTGCCGAAATCATCAAGCCAGATCTTGATGCCGAGCAGCTTCAGGTCGCTGATGCAGCGCAGGATGTCCGAATGCATCTCCATCTCGAGCCCTTCGGTGATTTCGAAGGCCAGCCTGTTGCCGGTCACGCCCGTCTCGCCCAGTATGGTCGCGACGGACGCGGCGAAACCAGGCGTCTTGAGCTGGATCGGCGAGACATTGACGCTGACGAGAGGAACATGATCGTCCGCCAGCAGCTCGGCGCACACCGTCCGTATCGCCCAGCGGCCGAGTTCCAGGATCGCGCCGGTGCGTTCCGCCACGGGAATGAACAGGCTCGGCGGCACCAGGGTTCCGTCCAGCATTTTCAGGCGCATCAGCGCCTCCACCGCCTCGACACGGCCTGACACGACATCCTGGATGGGCTGATAGACGAGTGAAACGAGGCCCTGGCCGATCGCGATCTTCAGCAGCGCCGCGAGGTTCTCGCTCTCGTCGCTGCTCTGCGGATCGGTCGGGTCGAACAGCCGGGCGCAATTGCGCCCGCCAGCCTTGGCCAGATAGAGCGCGCGATCGGCCTCGTGGATGATCTTTTCCAGCTTGGCGCCGGCCTGCGTCCTGGTGAATGCAGCGCCCACGCTCGCTGTCACGATCGAGACCCCATCGCGCCTGAGCTCGTGGGTGATCGCCAGGTTCTCCACCGTGCGGCAAATGGCTTCCGCCAGCTCCGTGACCTGATCCTTCTTGTCCATGCGGGCGAGCACGATGAACTCTTCGCCGCCATAGCGCCCGATCGAGCCATTGTAGTTCTTGATCAGGTCGCTCAGCGCATTGGCGACATGGATCAGGCAGCGGTCGCCTTCCTGGTGGCCGTAGCAGTCGTTGAACTTCTTGAAGAAGTCGACGTCGATGAGGATGGCCGCGAACTTGCTGCCAAGCCTTTGCCAGTCGCTCCAATAATCGCGCAGCTTCTCGTCGATCGCGCGCCGGTTCTCCAGCCCCGTGAGCGGATCCGTCCGTGACAGTCTGAGCAGGGCCTTGCCGCGTTCGGTGGCTTCCTTGTGCTGGATCTTGGCTTCCAGCGCGTTCAGGAAGACGTTGTAGCGCTCCTCATTCAGCTTCCAGTTCACGTAGGAGGTGAAGGTGAAGCACGAAACATAGAAGGTGCCGAACACCATCTTGTATGTCAGCGACGCCGGCAGGAAATAGTTCACCAGGTACAGGATGCACAGGATGATCGTCGACGTTATGATCGACACTTTGAAACTGAACGTGAAAAATAGATTGGCACTCATCATGAAAATGGTGCCGAACACCATGTAGTAGGCGACGCTTTCCTTGTTGGCGCCGAGGGATGCCGGGAACAACCAGCCTATATAGCCGAAGATGATCGCCGCGGCGCAGGTCACGTCGAGCCACTCCGTCGCCGCGCCGCGGCGAAGCTGTGCCTCCAGGGTCAGCAGGGCGGTCAGTCCGACCGCGAAGCGCGCTGTGATCGTATAGGCAGCCACGTCAGGTATCAGCAGCAGGTCCGATACCGAAAACAGCACATAGATGACGACGGCGATCCAGAGCCCGGGCCTGGCGTCTTTCCTTCGCTTCGCCAGGGCTTCGGCGCGGTAAAGGATGCGCAGTTCAGCCGCGCCCAGTTCCTGGCGCGGATCATACGGTTCCACATCCGCCGTATCGGCCAATCTGGATGACGCGCGTTCGTTCACAAGCCCCTGCGAAAGGGGGTTTTGCGCTCCGAATTCTTTTCCAACTTCTGCCCCCACGCAGGACGACTCCTTGGGACGCGACACGATTGCCATGCGGTAAAATGCAGTGGCGCGAGACAAGTTTGCGTTAACTCGACCCCAGATTCTTATCTGCAAGATCGCTAATAAATTGAGATGGTTAGCGGGAAATTAATCATAACAATAAAATGCGTCCCAAGCGCCGTTGGCAAATGGAGCATTCTACGCAATAAGTTAACTGACTGTTAACCAAGGAGTCCTGGTGTGCAAACCGTGTTTGATGGCCAAAGCCTGATCACCGCCGAGATCATCGCCGGTAGTCTGCCCCGGGGTAAGCTCGATCATCACGGCGAAGAGTTCGAAACCGCCCGCGCGGAACTGGCGCTCATCCTGCACGCGACACAGCAGCAGATCGAGCAGCAAAAATTTCCCGCGGAGATCGTTCGCCGGCTGTTGTCGCTGCTCAGCGGGTTGCGGGCCAAGGTGCATCCCGACGTCTGGCAGGCCTTGATACCGGTGGCGCAGAACCACCCGATCCTGAAGTATTTTCTCGAGGATCCGCTGACGCACTGGTCCTTCACCAAGCCCAGGGGCTATTCCGGCGACGCGCAACTGCTCGACTACATCTATTGCGACCCGCACGTGGCCGAGAGCGTGGCCAGCGCCTCGGAGATCGGCAAGGCGCTTTACAGCCATACCCAGAACGTCCCGTCATGCGTGGCGGCACGCGAACGGCGCGATCTTCTGACCCGCTATGTCGATGAGGCGGCGGCCAAAAACGGACCCGAAACCGAGGTGCTGGCGATCGCTGCCGGCCATCTGCGCGAAGCCAACCGTTCCGTCGCCTTGGCCGAGGGCCGCCTCAAGCGCTGGGTCGCGCTCGACCAGGATCCGCAGAGCGTCGGGCTGATCGCACGCGACTTCCAGGGCACCGCGGTCGAGGCCGTCGACGGCTCGGTGCGGACCGTGCTGACGCGGAGCCACAAGCTCGGCAAGTTCGATCTCATCTACGCCTCGGGCCTCTACGACTACCTCCAGCACAACGTCGCGGTGAAACTCACCAAGACCTGCCTGCAGATGCTGAAGCCGAACGGCACATTCCTGTTCGCCAACTACGCCGAGGGCACTCCCGACGCCGGCTACCGGGAAACCTTCATGGACTGGGTGCTGCTACTGCGCTCGGAGGTCGACATGTGGAACATCGTCAACGCCAGCGTCGACCGCAACGCCGTCGAGGCCAAGGTGTATTTTGGCGAGAACCGCAATGTGCTGTACGCGGTGATCGAAAAGCGCGGGTAAGGCGGGCGAGCATCCGGCGAGCGGCCTGCGTCAAGTGTTGCAGCCGATCGCAGCGGGCGGACAACGATTGGATAGCCGGTTCAGGAACCGGCCATCCCCCTGATGTTCCTTGCCAGCGCCAGCCCGGCATCGTCGGCGACATGGCCGATCGTCACGGATGAAGCTGATCCGCCCGTCCCGCCATTCCAGCCACATTGCCATGCTTCTGCTTGCCATGCGCAGCTCAAACCGCGCGTATCCTTTCAGGCGATACATCCGCGGTTTCAGCAACCTTGAAAGCCTCCTTGTCGAAAAGGCGCTGGGCCTTCTTTAGGGTGGGATCAGAACCCTGAACAATGCAGGGGAATTGAGCGGCCATTCGCCCCGCCATTGGCGATGCCGTTGGGCGACGCCGCCATCTCGTCGTCGCGCACGGCAATCAGCGCCGGTCCGTAGCGTGAGCGCATCAAGACACGGATGCCACCCGGATGGATTGCCGCGCCAAAACCCATGCTCAGCACACTGCCGCCCCATCGGTATCGCGCAGCCGCGAATCTGTGCTAAGCCGCCGCCCGATCAACCAACCAAAGGACGACACCCGTGAGCGAACTGACCGTGGCCGAGGCGACCGAGAACATCTATGCCTCGCTCCGCGCGGACAATGCCGAGATCGCTGGCACGAGAGGGGCTGAAACAGGCGGTGTTCGATCCAACCAAGTTGGCGCAGAGCAACCGCTCGGGCCGTAAGTTGATGCAGGCCTATTTTCGTCAGCGCGGCGTGAGTGTGAGCTTTTCGGAGTAGTGTCGAGGCTGCCGGTGATGCCGGCTCCCTTGCGCCTGAGCGTGTCGAGACCGTTGGCCGATGCCGCCATGCAGAGCCACGAGCGGGCGTCAAGCGAGATGGTCTTGCGTCCGACAAGACAGCCTACCTGACCTTGATGACGACCTTGCCCTTGGCGCGTCCTGTTTCGACATAGGCCAGAGCCTCGTTGGTCGCTTCGAACGGAAATATCCGGTCGACAACCGGGCGGATCGCTCCGGATTCGACGAGCGCGCTGATCTTGCCCAGCTGGTTACCTTGCGCCCACATGAACAGGAACGAGAAGCTCACGCCATGGCGCCTGGCTCTGGACCGGATAGCCCGGCTCAACAGGCGCAGCACCAGCCTCAGCACCGGGTTCAGTCGCTTCTCCCTGGCGAATTCGGGATCCGGCGGGCCGGAGATGGAGATGAGCTTGCCGCCCGGCTTGAGCACGTTGAGCGATTTCTCAAGCGTCTTGGCATCCTGGCTGTTCAGGACGACGTCATAGCCAGACAGGACTTTCTCGAAATCGTCTTTCCTGTAGTCGACCACGACATCGGCGCCGAGACTTTTAACTAGATCGGCACTCCCGGCGCTCGCCGTTGTCGCCACAAGCGCGCCGAGCTGCTTTGCCAGTTGGATGGCGAATGTGCCGACGCCGCCGGAGCCGGCCTGGATGAAGACCTTCTGCCCCTTCTTCAGGCCCGCCCTTTCGATGAGCGCCTGCCAGGCGGTCAAGCCGACAAGCGGGATCGAGGCCGCCTCCTCCATGCTGAGATTTTTGGGCTTCAGCGCGACGTCGGCTTCGTCCATGGCGATGAATTCGGCGAACGCCCCGATGCGTCCATCGCGCGGCCGCGCATAAACTTCGTCGCCGGGTTTGAACCTGCGGACTTTCGAGCCCACGCGGATGACCTTGCCGGCCACGTCGTGGCCGAGGATGAAAGGCCGGCGATAGGGCAGGATGAGCTTGAACTCTCCGGTTTTGACCTTGGAATCGATCAGGTTCACCCCAGCGGCATGAATCTCGACCAGGACGTCGCTGTCCCCGACTTCCGGTTCCGGCATCTCGGCCAACCGCAGAACGCCCTTCTTGCTGTATTTGTCGACGACGAATGCCTTCATGGCAGTGACTTTCTGAAACTGATTATGGGGTGTCGCACGGGCACGCCTCGCCGTCGTTCAAACCGGCAGGCGGAACTGCTTGCGCAAGGTCTTGTCGAACATCTCGGCGGGCGCGAAGCGGCGCAAGAGACTGACCTGCCGCGCCGCCTTGCCGGCGGTGTAGCGCCGTCGCGGACGGACATCTGTCGCGGCCCTGACGACCACCTCCGCCACCACTTCCGGCAGATCGGCTTTGGGCATCACATCGGCAAGCAGCGCCTTGAACCCGGCTCGCGCCCGGTCGTATTCCCTCAAGAGAGAATCCGGCTCGATGCCGTTCTGGTCAAAGACGGTACGCACGAATGCCGGCTCGATGACCGAGACGCGAACATTGAAGGCACGCACCTCGTGATCAAGCGATTCCGAATAGCCCTCGAGCGCGTGCTTGACGGCCGAGTAGTGCGCTGAGTATGGCGCGGGTACCAATCCCAGAATCGAGCCGATGTTGATGATGCGCCCTTCGCCGCGCTGCCGCATCGACGGCAACACCGCATTGGTCATGCGGATGACGCCGAACAGATTGACGTCGAACAGGGCCTGCACCTGTTCGATCGAGAACTCCTCGGCGCCGCCAAGCATGCCGATGCCAGCATTGTTGACAAGCACGTCGATCCGGCCGGTCTTCGAGAGCACTGTCGTGACCAATGCAGCGACGGCCTCACCGTCGGTCACGTCGCAAGCCAGCATGGTCACCCCGTCCGGCCCGTTGCTGGCCTTACGGCTCGTACCGAAGACAGTAAACCCTGCCCGCACCAGCGCCTCGGCACTGGCGCGGCCGATGCCCCCGGAGGCTCCGGTTACAATCGCTGTCTTTGCGGAATTCATTGCCATGTCACGCTCCAAAGCCGCGAGGGCTAGCTTTTTCTCATTGATTGAATTACACTCATAATATCAAATTACGAACATAATGCAATAGCTAAAGGGAATAGCAGCCATGCGCTACGAAAAGGGCCGGAAGGACGCCTCGCGCGGACGGATCATGGAAGTCGCGGCCGACCGCTTCCGGGGTGACGGCATCGCCGCCTCCGGACTGGCGACCATCATGAGCGACGCCGGGCTGACCAACGGCGCCTTCTACCCGCATTTCCAGTCCAAGGCGGAGCTGGTGCGTGAAAGCGTGGCGGCGGCCATGGAGCTTCAGGCGCGGCAATTGGCGGACGCACTGGCCTCGGGTGGCCCCGAGGTGGCCATGGAAGCGTATCTGTCGGCTGAGCACCGGGACAATCCGGGGCAAGGCTGCGCGTCCGCCGCGCTGTTGCCGGAGTTGGCGCGTCAGCCGCCGGAAACACGCGCGGTCTACACCGAGCGCTTGCTGACCCTGGCGCGGCAGCTGGCCGCAGCAGTTCCACAGGTCAAGGATCCGGAAGGCACGGCGCTGGCTGTCTTTGCGACGCTCATCGGCACGCTGCAACTGGCCCGCGCCGTCCAAGGGACGGACCTGTCGGACCGCATCCTCGCGGCGGGGAAAGATGCCGCGCGGACGCTGATGCGGCAACGCTAACGCGGCGCGCCATCAGCCAAGTTGGTTACGCGAAGGGCGTGTTCAGGCGGATTGAGCACGCAACGCCCCGGTGATCATGATCGCCGACCGCTGCGCCGATTTCATTCTGGACGGATAATTCGACGTTCAATCCTTCCCACTCGCCACCCTCCATGGCGATTAGCCTGCTGTCCGTGGTGCCGGTCCTGGTGCTATGCCAGCTCGCGCAGCGCCTCATCGTCGGCGCGCTGGCGCGAAAGCAGAGGTCATGAGCACAGTCATCGTTGTCGGCCATGTCAATCACGACCAGGTCTGGTCGCTGTCATCGCCCCTCGCCTCGGGCTCGCGCATCACCTACTCCGATCGTGTTGTCAGGCTTGGCGGCGGCGGCTTCCACACCGGCACCCAGCTGGCGAAGCTCGGCAACGACGTCCGGCTGATCAGCAACCTGATGGACGACGGCCACGGCCGGGCAGCACTCGCCACATTGCAGGCGGCGGGCATCGATACCGGCTACGTCACCCTGTGGCCGGGTGAAACCCGGTTCACCGAAATCCTGCTCGAGCCGAACGGCGAGCGCACGATTTTGAACACCGGCGGCCAGCTGCGCCCTCCCTTCGCCGCACCGGAGCCTGTCAGCGGCGACGCCGCCTATCTCAACGCCCTGATGCTCGACGCCGGCCTGGTCGCCTCGCTGCGGACGATCCCGCTTGTCCTCTCGCAGTTTCCGCTGCGCGACGCCTCGCCGCGCCCGGCCGACATCGTCATCGGATCGCGCGCCGATTTTCCCGGCGAGGAGACGCACCACGTCTGGGAGCGGGCATCACGGATTGCCGGGCCGCGCCTGAGGACACTGGTGCTGACCGATGGAATGCGCCCGATCTCGCTCTATGACGGCAAGGCGCTCAAGCACGTCACGCCGCTGAAGCAGGTTCGCGTGCCCGACACGATCGGCGCCGGCGACTGTTTTACGGGAATCTTCCTGCACGGCCTGCTGCAGGGGTTGATCCCTGAGCTTGCCGCCGAACAGGCCAGCCAGCAAACCGCCGAATGGCTGCTGGAACGATCCCGTACCAGCTGAGGCAGATGCTCCGGCAAGGTCGGCTTTCATGAAAATGTCATAAAAATCAAATGGAAACCGGCATTCGGGTGAACTAGAAAACATGTCCTGGAGAGATCGTGATCGAGACGCCGGCAAGCCGGCGCATCATCGCCATGATCGGCGTCTTCCATCGCCCCAACGATGTCGCCGACCTTGTCGCCCGCGAAATCCACCTTGAAATCGCTGCCTTGCGAGAGACATGACATGTGGCTGAGTGAATTCGAAATCGTCCTGCGCGACCGCATCATCCCGAACGGCGCCGTCAGGATCGAGGACGGCCGGATCGCCGAAATCCGCGACAGGCCTGTCGAGCATGCCGACATCAAGGGTGGCGGCCGCCTGCTGCTGCCCGGCTTCATCGACATGCATGGCGACATGGTGGAGAGGGAAGTCGAGCCGCGCATCGGCGTCCACGTGCCGATGCGGATCGGCATTGCCGAGCTCGACAAGAAGCTCGCTTCCTGCGGCATCACCACGGCCTATGCCGCGCTTTCCTTCATCGGCACCAGCGTCACCAGCGGCGTGCTGCGCTCCGAAGGCCACACGACAGAGATCATAGACACCATTGCCGGGATGAAGGACCATTTGCTGGTCGACCACCGCATCCATGCGCGCTTCGAGGTGACCTTCGCCCCGGCTATTCCCGCGCTGCAGACGCTGATGGACGCCGGCAGGCTGCATTTGATCTCGCTGATGGACCACACGCCCGGACAGGGACAGTACCGCGATGTCGAGCTCTACATCGCCCGCATCGCCAAGGAGCGCGGCATGTCGGTTGCCGAGGCGTCCGAGGTCGTCGGCAAGCGCATGGCGGGCCGCAACGGCCAGGGCGATGTGCTGAACGCGCTGCAGGACCTGTCGGCGCGTGCCGAGGCCGCCGGCATCGTGCTCGCCTCACATGACGACGACACGCTGGAAAAGGTGGAGCTGGTCCACGGCCTGGGTGCAGCGCTCTCGGAATTCCCGGTGACGCTGGAAGCGGCGCGGGAAGCCCGCAGGCTCGGCATGCACACCGCCATGGGCGCGCCCAATGCGCTGCGCGGCGAGTCCTATTCCGGCAATCTCTCCGCCCGGCAGGCTTATCAGGCCGGGCTGCTCGACATGCTGGCCAGCGACTATCACCCGGCCTCCATCCTGCCGGCCGTGCTTGGCCTTTCGGAACTGCGTGGCGATGGCCTCGCCGCCGCGGCCGCGCTGACGAGCGCCAACCCGGCCAACGCCCTGGGGCTCGCCGATCGCGGCGCCATCGAACCCGGGCTTCTGGCTGATCTCGTGGTGGCCGACCGCCATCCCGTGCCACGCGTGCGCGCCACCTTCCGCGCCGGCCGCATGATTTACGGCGACGGCACGCTTGACCTGGCGGGCAAGGCGGAACGCCTTGTCCCCGCCATGGCAGCACGGCTACCGGCCGCCTCCCGGGAAACCGCGTAGCGCTTTCCCTGGGGAATTGCGTCTGGACCAAGCGTTGGGGCAGTTCGCCGTGAAACGGTGAATTGCTCTAAACGTCGAGCACGACCATCATGCCGCGCACCTCGGCCATTTCCAGCAGCATGTCCTGCAGGGTTTCGATGGTCAGCGCCGCGCCGGTTATGTCCGGCAGTTCCGCAATACTCTCTTTCATGGAAATGACCGCGACACCGGTTTTCTCGGAAAGCAGCCGTCCGATGGCCGCGCGGATCAAGGCGTTCTGGTCAGGCATGATTCCCCTTTCATGCTGGATGACGTTATAAGTTTTCTCCAAAGGTATGCTTTTTTGCACAACCTCTGCGAGCTTTAGCTTGCGCTTGCAAGCCGTTTTGGTGTGTCTGATCTCCATTATTTGTCAGACCGTTGCTCAGCGACGACAGCCGACGGCAACGCCCATAGGTTGCCGTCAGCTTCCAGGGCGGCAAGCAGGGCCAACGGCACTTCGTGCCGGCTGAGCCCGATCAATGCCCTGCCGCCAACCGTTGCCAGCAACTCCGTGGATCTGTCGAAATGGAATACGTGCCTGTCGGCTCGTTCAGGATCTCAAAACGGTCCAATGCAAACCCTCACCGTCCCCCAGGAGCCTTGTAACGCACGCGCCCATCGGAGGTTGCATGAAGATTGAAGTTTTTTGCCGCCGGCTCGTGACGAAAAGCTTCGCGCCGATTGGCTCTTGCCGAAGCCAGCGGCCTCGCTCATCCATGGTGCGCAGACAACAGCCTGGAACCAGTGATGACCGATGCCAGCCTTCATCTCGTCGAAGCGACGATCGACCAACTGCGCCGCGCGCTCGATGAAGGCACCCTCACCAGCGTCGACCTGGTCGCGGCGTATCTCAGGCGCATCGCGCATTTCGACCGGCACGGCATCAGCCTCAACGCCGTCCCGGTGCTCAATCCTGATATGTTCGAGGAGGCCGCGGCTTCCGACCGGCGCCGCCGCGATGGTGCTGTGCTCGGGCCGCTCGACGGCATCCCCTACACCGCCAAGGACAGCTACAAGGTCAAAGGCCTGACGGTCGCCGCCGGCTCGCCGGCTTTCGAGCATCTCGTCGCCAATGAGGACGCCTTCACCATCGCCCGGCTGCGCGCCGGCGGCGCGGTGCTGATCGGTCTCACCAACATGCCGCCCATGGCCAATGGCGGCATGCAGCGCGGCGTCTATGGCCGCGCCGAAAGCCCCTACAATGCCGACTACCTGACCGCCGCCTTCGCCTCGGGCTCGTCCAATGGCTCGGGCACAGCAACGGCCGCCAGCTTCTGCGCCTTCGGGCTCGGCGAGGAGACATGGTCATCCGGCCGCGCGCCGGCTACCAACAACGCGCTGGTCGCCTATACGCCGTCGCGCGGCGTCATCTCGGTGCGTGGCAACTGGCCGCTGGTGCCGACCATGGATGTCGTGGTGCCGCACACGCGGACCATGCCCGACATGCTGGAGCTGCTTGACATCATTGTTGCCGACGATCCCGAGACGCGCGGCGATTTCTGGCGCGCGCAGCCCTGGGTCGAACTGCCGAAAAGTTCTCGGACGAGGCCGCAACGCTATACGGATCTCGCGCTTGCAGGATCGCTGAAAGGCAAACGTCTCGGCGTGCCCCGCATGTATATCGGCAGCGACAGCGAGGCGGATAGACCGATCGAGACCCGGGCCTCGGTGCTGGCGCTGTGGGAACAGGCGGCGGCTGATCTCAAGCGGCTTGGCGCCGAAGTGGTGGAGGTGGATTTTCCCGTCGTCTCCAATTACGAGCGCGACCGCCCCGGCGCCCGCAGCATGGTCGAGCGCGGGCTGGTGCCGCCGGACTTCGCCGACCGTGAAATCTGGGACCTCTGCATCTGGGGCTGGGACGATTTCCTGCGCGCCAATGCTGATCCTGCCCTGCCCGATCTCGCTTCGGTCGATGGCCCGAAAATCTTCCCGCAGCCGCCGGGCACACTGCCCGACCGCTACGAAGGCGGCTTCGACCTTGCGGACTATGTCGAGCGGGCCAAATCCGGCGTCATGCCCTTCAGGGATATCCCGACGCTTGAAGAGGGCCTGAAGGGGCTGGAGGCAACAAGGCGCATCGATTTCGAGGATTGGTTGGACGCGCACGGCATCGACGCCGTGGTGCTGCCCGCCGCCGCCGATGTCGGCCCGGCCGACGCCGACATCAACCAGGCTTCGGCTGATCTCGCCTGGCGCAACGGCACTTGGGTTGCCAACGGCAATCTGGTCTGGCGCCACTTCGGCATCCCGACCGTAACCGTGCCGATGGGCACGATGGCCGATATCGGCATGCCGGTCGGCCTGACCTTCGCCGGCAAGGCCTATGACGACGAAAGCCTGCTGCGCATGGCCGGCGATTTCGAGCGCGCCACCCAGCGCCGCACCAGCCCGCCACGGACGCCAGAGCTGGCCGATGATGTGTTTTCGGGCCGACCCACCCAACCCGCCAAAGCACCTCCGCTAGCAATCGCGCTTGCCGCCGAGACGCGGGCTTCCGACGATCAGGACGAGATCACCATCACCATCACGCTCGATCTGCCCGGCGACGCAGAGGCGGAGAACGCCAGCATCAAAGTCCACGTCAATGGAGAGCCCGTCGCGCTGCAACGCAGCGGCGCGCGTTTCAGCGGCCGTGCGCTGGTTCCGGCCGCCGAGCATCAGCGCTTCCACAGCGTCTGGCGCGGCTCGTATGGCTCGATCGTGACGGCGGTGGCGCGGTTGCAGGATGGGCGCACGGCTGGCGGCTATGTGGTTACGGGCGGGATTGGGTGAACGAAGCGGAAAAGCCAACACCCACCGTCGAGTTCCGCCAAGCCCCCCTCTGTCCTGCCGGACATCTCCCCCACAAGGGGGGAGATTGGAGCTTCGGCGCCGGCTCTCTTCCTGCCACGTCAAAGGTTGGCGAAGGCCGTGATGACAGCCGATCTCCCTCCTCGTGGGGGAGATGTCCGGCAGGACAGAGGGGGGCGCCGTAGAGCGCCAACATTGCCGCTACCCCCGCGCAGCCCACACCAACCCGCGCTCCACAATCAGCGCCATCTCAGGCACCGCGAACTCGTCCGCCGTGTGCCCAAGCGAGCTGTAAAACACCTTCCCCGCGCCATATCTCCGCTTCCACACCACCGGCATTACAACCCCATCAATGCCCGGAAAATGCGCGTCGCTGAACGTCGTCGTCGCCAGCACTTCGTTGCTCGGATCGACATGCATGTAATACTGCTCCGACCGGTAGGCGAAATCGCTGATGCCTCTAGTGATCGGGTCGTCCGGTTGTGTGATCACCACGCGATAGTCGATGATGTTGCCGGGATGCGCGACCCACTGGCCGCCGGTCATGAATTGATAGTCCGGCTCGTTGCGGAAACTGTCACCCATCGTGCCGTGAAAGCCGCCCAGCCCGCTTCCCGCGCGCACCGCGGCAGTCAGGTTCTGCAGCTCGGCCTTCTCGATCGTCGACATGGTGATGACAGGCACGATGAGATCGAAGGACGACAATTCCGGATCGGCGAACAGCGCCGTGCCCTGGCCCAGCGTGACATCGAACCCGTTGCGCTCAAGCAGAGCGCGGATGACGTCGGCGCTGCGCTCGGGCGTGTGGCCTTCCCAACCACCCCAGGCAATCAAAGCCTTCTTCGCCATGCCGTGAACCTCCTTAATCGCCGCCGCGATCGATGGTTACATGGCAGGGCCGTCAGCGCCAGCCCAGGGCCGGCGCGACATGGGTCAGGATCGCCTCGATGACATGGGCGTTGTAGTCGACGCCGAGCTGGTTGGGCACGGTGAGCAGCAACGTGTCGGCCTCGGCGATCGCCTCGTCCTGCGCCAATTCCTTGATCAGCACATCCGGCTCGGCGGCGTAGCTGCGGCCGAAGATCGCCCGCGTATTCTCCTCGATAAAGCCGATCTGGTCGCGGCTTTCATTGCCACGGCCGAAATAGGCGCGGTCGCGCTCATCGACCAGCGCGAAGATGCTGCGGCTGACCGAGACGCGCGGCTCGCGCTCGTGCCCGGCCGCTTTCCACGCCTCGCGGTAGATCCGGATCTGTTCGGCCTGCTGGATGTGGAACGGCTTGCCGCTCTCGTCGAACTTCAGCGTCGAGCTCTGCAAATTCATGCCAAGTTTCGCCGCCCATTCCGAAGTGGCGTTGGTCGCGGCACCCCACCAGATGCGCTCGTGCAGGCCTTCCGAATGCGGCTCGAGCCGGAGCAGGCCGGGCGGGTTGGGGAACATCGGCCGTGGATTGGGCTGGGCGAACCCCTCGCCGCGCAGCGTATCGAGAAAAACCTCGGCATGGTGCCGCGCCATGTCGGCGTCGCTTTTGCCTTCCTGCGGCTGGTAGCCGAAATAGCGCCAGCCATCGATCACCTGCTCGGGCGAACCGCGGCTGATGCCGAGCTGCAGCCGCCCGCCGGCGATGATGTCGGCGGCCCCGGCATCCTCGGCCATGTAGAGCGGATTCTCGTAGCGCATGTCGATGACCGCCGTGCCGATCTCGATGCGGCTGGTCTTGGCGCCGACCGCCGCCAGCAGCGGGAACGGCGAAGCGAGCTGGCGGGCGAAATGGTGCACGCGGAAATAGGCGCCGTCGGCGCCGAGCTGCTCAGCCGCGACGGCGAGATCGATGGATTGCAGCAGCGCGTCGGATGCCGAGCGCACTTGCGATTGCGACGAGGGGGTCCAATGCCCGAATGACAGGAAACCGATTTTTTTCATGGCCCTGAAGTATATGCGAGCGGCACTTGCTTCAATGCCAAAACGGCGGGGTTACACACCGTCACCTCAGGCCATACTCTGGGGTTGAACGCCGTGGAGGGTGGAATGCTGAAGGGGACGCGAATCGTCGAGATCGAGGCGCTCGGGCCGGCGCCCTTCGCCGGCATGCTGCTCGCCGATCTCGGCGCCAATGTCATCGTCGTCCACCGCAAGCAGGCGCCCGTGCCGGGCCTGCCCGAACACTCGCTGCTCGATCGCGGCAAGCGCTCCATCGCGCTCGACCTCGGGGATGCCGGGGACGTCGCCCTGCTGATGCGCCTCGTCGCCACCGCCGACGGCCTGATCGAGGGATTCCGGCCCGGCGTCATGGAGCGTCTCGGCCTCGGCCCGGAGGCCTGCCTGGCGGTCAATCCAAGGCTGGTCTATGGCCGCATGACCGGCTGGGGCCAGGACGGCCCCCTCGCCCGCACCGCTGGCCATGATTTGAACTATACCGGCGTATCCGGCGCGCTCTGGTACGCCTCCCTGCCGGGCGAGCCGCCCATGGCGCCGCCGACGCTCACCGGCGACATAGGCGGCGGCGCGCTCTATCTGGTGATCGGTATGCTCGCCAGCATCATGAGCGCGCGTGCCGGCGGCCAAGGCACCGTGGTCGACGCGGCCATCGTCGACGGCTCGGCCCACATGATGAACCTGCTGATGGCGGTCGGCCAGTCCGGCGCGCTCGTCGCCGAACGCGGCAGAAGCCTTCTCGACGGACCGCATTGGTGCCGCGTCTACCGCACAGCCGATGGCGGTTTCATCAGCGTCCAGTGCCTCGAGCCGAAATTCTACGCGCTGTTCCTCGACAGGCTCGGCCTCGCCGCCGATCCGCAATTCGCCAGGCAGTTCGACCGCGATCTCTGGCCGGAGCTCGGCAGCCGGCTGGCGGCGATCTTTGCCGCAAGACCGCGCGATCAATGGACCGGCCTGTTCGAAGGCTCCGACGCCTGCGTCTCCCCGGTGCTCAGCCCGTGGGAGGCGGCACGGCACCCGCACATGGCCGCGCGCGGTTCCTGGCTGACGGTGGACGGCGTCCTGCAGGCCGCCGCTGCTCCACGCTTTTCCGGATGGGCGCAAAAGACGCCGGGCAGAAGTCCAGCGCGCGGCGAACACGACGCCGAGATTCTTGCCGCGCTCGCGAACCCCTGGGCGTTCTGATCCGCTGGCCGGCCAAGCCACCAGGCCGGCCCCATCAAATATTGCTGAACTAGACCTGCTCCGATGGCGCTCTGGCTGCGAAACCGGCTAGAAGTGGTAGCTACCATTGCATATAATTAAATCAACTTGATTTGTTTTTATCGTAAAGTTCGTTGGTAACGTTCCCATGATCTCCAGGAAAGCCGTCTCCGGCACCAATCTCGAACAGGCCAAGTCGCACAACCGCCGGGTGGTGATCGAGGCGATCCGTACCAACGGCGCCTTGTCACGCGCGGCGATCGCGCGGCTGACCGCGCTCAGCACCCAGACCATTTCCAACATCGTCGAGGAACTCGAGACGGCTGAGCTGCTGCGCGCCGAGGCGACGCTCAAAGGCGCGCGCGGCCAGCCGGCAGTGCCCTATTCGATCAACCCCGATGGCGGTTACTCGATCGGCCTGCAGCTCGACCATCAGCTGGCGGTTGGCGTCATCACCGATCTCTCAGGCACGGTGCGGGCGCGTATCGAGCACCCCGTCGACCGCCCGACCCCGGCGCAGGCGATGCCGCTGCTTGCCGCGATTGCCGGCGACCTGATGCGCAAGTTTCGCTTCGACCGCCAGCGCCTGTTCGGCATCGGCGTGGCGATGCCGGGCCCCTTCGACGTCGAAGGCATGACCTCGGTCGGGCCAACCGCCCTGCCCGGCTGGCAGGATTTTCCGGTCGCCGACGAGCTCCAGCGGCTGACCGGCATTGCGGTGACGGTCGAGAACGACGCCACCGCCGCCGCCATCGGCGAGCGGCTCTATGGCGTTGCCCGCAACCTCGGCAGCTTCGTCTATCTGTTCATCGGCACCGGCCTGGGCGCTGGCCTGTTCCTTGACGGCCATCTCTACAAAGGCAGCCGCCACAATGCCGGCGAGATCGGCCACATGATCGTCAGGCCTGGCGGCCTGTCCTGCGGCTGCGGCAAGCGCGGCTGCCTGGAACGCTACGTATCGCTGCGGGCCGCCTATGATCGGCTCGACCTGCCTGACCCCGACCATGCCTCGCCCGATGTGCTGGAGGAACTGTTGGCGCAAGGAGACGATCGCCTCGAAGCCTGGATTGCAGATGCCGTCGATCCGCTGCGCCAGGCGATCGACGTGCTGGAACTGGCGCTCGATCCCGAAACCGTTGTGGTGGGTGGCTTCATGCCATTGCCGGTGATCGAGGCCCTCGTCGCCCGGCTCGAACCGCTGCATCTTTCGGTCAGTTCGACCAGAGCGCGGTCCACACCGCGCGTGGTGGTCGGCGCCGCCGGCAAGGACACCTCCGTGCTCGGCGCCGCCGCGCTGCCGATCTTTTCGGAGACCAACCCCCAGTTCGACGTGCTGCAGAAGCCACTCGGCTGATCCGCCGGGCCATTCCATGAAAAGCGGGGCACGGTCCTCCGCCTGGGCGCTATGGCAACCCGTAGAGAACGGGCATCAATCCAGCGAGCGCCTTGAACCGCTCCCAGGATTTGCGCTGCGGCTGCGTCCAGCCGGTTTCGGCAAGCGCCGAGAGGCGCGGAAACACCAGCCGGTCGAAGACGGCGCGGTCGGTCATCGGTTCCGACCAGATGCAGCATTGCACGCCGAGGAAATGTTTCTTCTGCGCCTCGCTCCAGCCTTGCACCGGATCGAAGCCGTAGAGTTTCTCGGGCGACGACCAGCCGGCCCAGGCGGCGCCCGGTTCCGACCATTCCTGGCTGTTGGCCATGTCGAGATAATAGACCTGTCCCGGATTGACGACCATGTCGTAGCCTTCGCCGGCAAGGGCTGCCGAAACCTCGACATTGCGCCAGCCATTCAGGTAGCACTTCGTCTTATCGATGACATTGCCGTGCGCGGCTTCTTCCCAGCCGCCGGTGATGCAGCCCCGCGATGCCAGGAAGGTTTGGATCCGCTTGAGGAACTGCGCCTGCAGCACCGCTGCCCCCGAGCCTTCGATCTCATCGGCGCCATGCGTGTTGGTGACCACGCCAAGCCGCCTGGCATGCGACTGCGCCACCGCCTCGCCGCCGATCTCGGCAAGCCGGTGCAGCGCCTGCGGCGAACCCGACCAGGCGCCGATCGGCACCTCGTCGGCGCCGACATGAATGATCTTCGAGGGAAACAATTCGATAAGTTCGTCGAAGATCGTCTCCAGCACGCGGTAGGTTTCCTCGCGCGCCGGGTTGAGGCAGTTGTTGGGAAATCCCTGCACGGAAAAATACTCGCCATGCTCGCCGGGATCGCGCAGCCCGGGCAGCCCTTGCAGCATGGCGTAGCAGTGGCCGGGCACGTCGATCTCCGGCACCACCTCGATGCCGAGGCGGCAGGCCAGCGCGACGATGTCGCGGATGACCGGCTTGGTGTAATAGCCGCCGGACTTCTGCGGGCCCGAGCCCAGCAGCGGCGGGACCGGCAGGCCGTGACCACGCCAGGCGCCGATTTCGGTCAGTTGGGGATAGGCCGATATCTCGACCCGCCAGGCTTCGTCGTCCGACAGGTGCCAATGGAAACGGTTGAGCTTGTTCCAGGCCAGAAGCCTGAGGAATTTTTCGATTTCTGCCGAGGCGTAGAATTGCCGCGCCGCGTCGAGATGGCAGCCGCGCCAGCCAAGTGAGGGTTCGTCGCGGATTTCGCCGGCCGCCGGAAAGCGGAAGGTGCCGGGATGTTGTCCGGCGCCGCGCAGGATCTGTCCAAGCGTGATCAGCCCGTAGAGAAACCCCGTGCTCGTGGCCGCTGAAACCGTCGCGGCATCGGTGGAAAAGGTGATGGCATAGGCTTCCGGCGCGAAGCCGTCCCCTGGCGACATGATGACGGGGAAGCCGCCTTCCGCCGCCGGGCGAACGATCCCCTCGACGGGGAACAGGCTTGCGGTGAGGTCGGCAAAGGCCGTCGTTGCGGCGGTGGCCTCTTTGCCCTGCGGCCTCGGGTCGAGACCCGCGGGCGCCGGCATCGCGCCCGACACCTCGACCTTGCCTGGCCAGGGGATGACCGAAATCGAAACCGGCGCCACGGCGGGCACCGGATAGGGTTCGGCGCCGCGCCTGCGCACCGCATTGTCGCCGGTTGCCTTCGTCGGCTCGACCGAGATGCTCTGCGTGTTGCCGTCGGCGAGCACGAGATAGGCGCTGGTGGCGCCGTCGGTCCAGTGGCGCAGCGGATAGCTCAGGCCCCGCGCCGTCACCGTCCAGGCAGCGCCCGGCTCGAGCACGAAGCCGTCCGGCGGCGCGAACGCGGCATGGTTGGACATCCGCTCGGTCAGCACACCGCCTTCAACCGTCGCGGCGGGATCGATCCGGCCCGGGCCGCTGATGCAGAGCCGGAAGTCTCGCAGTGGCTGGTGCGAAGCGTTGGTGAGTTTCAGCGAATAGGCCAGTTTCTGGCCGTCGCCCGGAGGCGTCCAGAAACTTTCCAGCCGCAGGGCAAGTGTCTCGGTCATGGCAATCTCGTGAGGTGAAAGGGTCAGGTCTTCAGCAGGCCGGCATAGATGCCGGGCTCCGAATTGGGGATCGGCGTCGCACCCACGGTGCATTCGTAGAACTCGGACGGGCCGACATCGCCGATGATGGCGTAGGCATAGCCCATCGTCTTCAGGTCGAGCAGGGAGGCAAGCAGCAGCGCATGGCCGATGCCCTGGCCGCGCGCGGCCTCGTCGACACCTGTCGGGCCGAAGAAGCCACGGGCGATCGATTCATGGCAGGCAAAGCCCACGAGCTCCCCTGCCCGCGTCGCCAGGAAACAGGCCGGCGGCTGGCGCATGAAGGAGACGGCGGTTTCTCCCGCCCAGCCGGCACTGAAAGTCCGCCGCACCCAGCCCGTCACCAGTTCGTATTCCGGCGCCAGCGCCCGGCGGACGGTGACACCAGTCTCGGCCAGGCGCTGGTCGAGCGCCGGATCGGGTCCAAGCAGGGAAAGATTGACCAGATAGTCCATTCCAAAGATCCTGTTACGAAACCGCGCCGAGCGCACGGACGAAATGGTCCGAAGCCACCTGCTCCACGTCAGCCGAGGCCGGGCGTGATAGCCGCCGCACCTCCTCGGCATGGTTGAGGAAGCGGGCGCTGTCGCCCGGCACGAAAGGCCGGTCCGGATCGGGCACCGCCGAAAGCAGGAGCTGCGTGTAGGGGTGGCGCGGGTCGGCGATTACGGCTGACGTCGCGCCCCACTCCACCATCTGCCCGGCGAACATGACGATGATCTCCTCCGCCACGTGGGCGRCAGTGGCGATGTCGTGGGTGATGTAGAGCAGCGCCAGGTTCTTCTCGCGCTTGATACGGGCGAGCAGTTCCAGGATACCGAGCCGGATCGAGACGTCGAGCATCGAGGTCGGCTCGTCGGCAACCAGCACGTCCGGCTGCACGGCGAGCGCTCTGGCAATGTTGACGCGTTGGCGCTGGCCACCCGACAGCTCGTGCGGAAACTTGTGCGCCGTCAGCTCCGGATCAAGGCCGACATCGGCAAGTAGGTCCATCACGCCCTTGGTCAACGCTGCCTTGCCCCTGGCATGGCCGTGCAAAGCGAGCGGTCGGGCCAGGTGATGATGCACGGTGAACACCGGATTGAGCGAGGCGAACGGATCCTGGAACACCATCTGCACGGCGCGGCGGTAGGCCCGCTCCTCGTCGCCTGTCCCGGCTCGCGTCGCGTCGCGGCCACGAAAGGACAGCGTGCCCGCGGTCGGATGGTCCATGCGCGCGATGATGCGCGCGCACGTCGTCTTGCCGCAGCCGGATTCGCCGACCAGGGCGAGTGCCCGGCCGGGCCGCAGCGACAACGAGATGCCGCGCAGCGCCTGCACAAGGCCGAAGCTGCGTTCGATCGCGTTGAGCGCGATCACCGGCTCGGCGAGCACCGAGGGCAGCGCGTTCATGCCAGCGCCTCGCGCGCCCGCGCCGGCAGTTGCGGGATCGCGCCCCAGAGCTTGCGTGTGTATTCGTGCACCGGGGCATGGCTCACCTGACGGACATCGCCCACCTCGACCAGTTCGCCCTTCAGCATCACGCCGATGCGATGACAGAGCTGCGCCATCAGATGCAGATCGTGGGTGATGAACAGCACCGAGAAGCCGAGCGCGCGCTGCAGGTCGATCACCTGTTCGAGGATCTCGCGCTGCACCACCACGTCGAGCGCCGTCGTCGGCTCGTCCATGATGATCAGCTCGGGCTCCAACGCCAGGCAAATGGCGATCACGATCCGCTGGCGCATGCCGCCGCTGAACTGGTGCGGATAGTCGGAAAGCCGGTTCGCCGGGATGCCGACCAGCTTGAACATCGCCTCGGCGCGGGCCCGCGACTGCTCCCGGATGGCGCCATTGTGCCGCCGCAGCACGTCGTGGAACTGCGCTTCCACCCGCATTAGCGGGTTGAGCGAATTCATTGCGCTCTGGAACACCATGCCGATGCGGCTCCAGCGCACCTTCTGCATTGCCGGCTCAGCGAGCTTCAACAGATCCTGGCCGTCGAGCAGGATCTCGCCGCCCGCTACCCAGGCCGGCGCCTTGGCCAGCCTGGTGATGGCATAGGCGATGGTGCTCTTGCCGCAGCCGGATTCGCCGGCGAGCCCGAACAGTTCCGAGCGGCCGATGTCGAACGAGACGTTCTTCACCGCGCGGAAGGCGCCCTTGTCGGTGAGATAGTCGACGCTGAGGTCGCGGACTTGCAGCAGGGGTCCGCTCACCGTGCGGTCTCCAGTTCACGCTTGCGCAGCCGTGTCAGCCGCAGCCATCGCGACAGCGCCGGCCCTGAGCGCAGCTGCGGGTTGGCGATCTCGTCGAAGGTGAAGTTGAGCAAGGCCAGCCCGAGCCCGACCAGCGCGATGCCGAGCGCCGGCGCGCCGATATCCCACCAGGCGCCGACGATGATCGCCGAGGAATTCTGCGCATTGTAGAGCATGGTGCCCCAGGTGACGTTGAGCGGATCGCCGAAGCCCAGATATTCGAGCGTCGTCTGCGCCACGATCGCATAGATGATCGAGCCGACAATGTTGATGCCGATCAGCGGCACGAGGTTGGGCAGGATCTCGACGAAGATGATGCGCCATGAAGGCTCGCCGACCATGCGTGCCGCGGTGATGAATTCACGGTTGCGCAACGCCATGGTCTGCGCGCGCGTCATGCGCGCGCCCCACGGCCAGGATGTCAGCGCGATGATCGTCATGATCGCCAACGGGCCGACCGTTCCGGCGAAGGAGGCAAGCAGGATCAGCAGCGGAATGTTGGGTATGACCAGCACCGCATTGGTGGCGAGATCGAGCGTTCCATCGATGCGGCCGCCGAAATAGCCTGATATGAGGCCGATTACCGTGCCGATCGCGGTGATGGCGAGGCCGGTGGCAAAGCCCACGGCAAGCGACGGCCGCGCACCCCAGACGAACTGGCTGTAGACGTCGCGGCCCATCTTCGTGGTGCCGAAATAATGCGAGACCGTCGGCGGCTGGTGCGAGCGCCCGACGCGCGCGGCCGGATCGGTCGGCGCCAGGATCGGAGCGAAAATCGCCATCAAGGCAAGGGATGCAATGATGATGAAGCCGGCCACCGCCTTCCTCTGGCGGAACAGGAGTTGCAGCCCGAACCTCATGCGCGCTCCTCCCTGATGCGCGGGTCGACGACACCATAGATGATGTCGACCAGCAGATTGGCGCCAAGCGTGGCCAATGTCATCAACAGAAGCTGGCCCTGGATGACGGGATAGTCGCGCGCCACGCTCGCGGTGAACAGTGTCAGCCCGAGCCCGGGATAGTTGAAGACGATCTCGGTGACGATCGAGCCGCCGAAGACCGCGCCCAGCATCAGCGCCAGATTGGTCAGAACCGGCAGCATTGCGTTGCGCGCCGCGTATGAGAACATCACCGCCGTTTCCGACAGGCCCTTGGCGCGGCCCATGGTGACGTAGTCCTCGCCGAGCACCGAGATCATCGAGGAGCGCATCGTGGTCTGGAACTCGCCGATCATATACGGCGAGAGCGTCAGCACTGGCATGATGGCGTGCCAGAACACGCTGCCGAGGAAGGTGAAGTTGAAACCGGGATCGAGATCCGGATTATAGGCGTAGCCGACTGGGAACCAGCGCAGCGTCACACCGAAGGTGAACAGCGTGGCCAAGGCGATGATGACCGGCGGGATCGCGATCAGCACGACAGAAAACGGCGAGACGAACGCATCGAAACGTCCGCCCCGCCGCCAGGCTGCCACCGCGCCGAGGGAGACACCGACGCAGAGGGAAAAGACGATGGCGCAGGTGACCAGAAGTGCTGTCCAGCCGGCCGAGCGGGCGAGCACCTGGGTGACCGTCTGCGGATAGTATTTTACCGAGACGCCGAGGTCGAAGGTCGCCAGCCCCTTGATATAGTCGACGAACTGCAACCAGACAGGCTGCTCGACGGCGCCGAAGCGGGCCTTGATCGCCTCGACCGCCGCCGGTGTCGCGCGCGGACCGAGCTGCGCGATCATCGAGTCCACCGGACTCCCAGGCATCAGCCTGGGAAGGGTGAAGTTGACGATGATCGCAAACAGGAAGGCGACGAAGTAGACACCCAGCCGCCTTAGTGGAATCCGCATCGCGATTACCTGCCGGCCGGGTTACTGAGCGGGCTTCAGGCGCAGCAGATGCATCAACCGCATGCGGTTGTTGTCGTGGTTCTCCGGGTTCATCACCGGCTCGTCCTTGGTCACCCAGCCGGTGAAGCGCTTGCTTGAATACTGGTACCATGTCGGGCCGTTGAACACCGGAACGACCGGAAAGTCGTCGGCGATGATCATCTGCACCTGGTCGAACAGCTTCTTGCGCTCCTCATCCGTGGTCGCCTTGCGGTAGGCGTCGAACACCTTGTCGAGTTCAGGATTGGAGTAGCGCGAGTCCGCGTGGACGATGCGCCCGGCGAATGCCGTCGACAGCGTCTGGTAGTAGCCGCGGAACGGTGTCGGCCCATCGGGGCGCGAGTTCATGACGGCGTCGAACGACCCGTCCAGGAGTTGCTTCTGCCACTGCTCATATTCCGGCGTGGCGACGGAGGCATTGACGCCGATCTTGCGCAAGCCTTCGGTGGCGATCTGCACGGCGTCGATCCAGTCGGTCCAGCCGTTCGGCACGATAATGACGAAGGCAATCGGTTGGCCCTTCGGCGTGGTGCGGAAACCGTCGGCGCCCTTCTTGTAGCCGGCATCGTCAAGCACCTTGTTGGCCTTGTCGATGTCGTAGGTCATCCAGACATCCTTGTCGCCCTCGGCGGCCTTGTTGCGCCAGGAGTCGAAGCGCGGCGGCAGGCCGCTGGCATGCAGATTGACCACGGGATAGCCGAAGCCGGCAATGTCGACCATCGAGGTGCGGTCCATGGCGAGGCTGAAGGCGTGACGGAAATTGATGTCGTTGAACGCTTCAAAATTGCCCGGCTTGTTGGTCTTCAGATTCATCTCGTAAGCGATGGTCTCGGCCGGCGGCTGCCAGTAACCATTGTGATCCTTGTCGAGCGCGACATAGGTCTTGTCGATCTCCGGCAGGAACGAGCCGATCCAGTCCATTTCGCCTTGCGGCAGCAGCGCCAGCATCTGGTCATTACCGGAGATCTGCGGCAGTTTCAGGCAGTCGACATGCAAGTCGGCTGCGTCCCAGTAATTCGGGTTGCGGCACTGCTCATAGACCTGCGGCGTGAAGCGGCGGATCTCGGTCATCGGCCCCGAGCCGACCGGCTTCTCGTTCTTGAAGGCGAGCGGGTCCTTGATATCCTTCCAGATGTGCTCGGGCACGACGGGAAAATCGGCCAGCGATTCCGGGAAGTGGGTGTCGACGCCCTTGAGGTCGATCTTGACCTCGGTCGGTGACGGCGCCTCGACCGAAGCCACGCTTTCACCTACGCCGACGATGTCGACGGCCGGGTTCTTGAGCATCAGTTCGAGCGTGTATTTCATGTCGGCCGAGGTCAGCGGCTGACCGTCGGACCATTTGACGCCGTCGCGCAGCGTGTAGGTGATCGACTTCAGATCGTCGGAGAATTTATAGCCCGTCGCCAGCCGGAAGATCGGCTTGCCGCTGTCATAATCGTTGAAGATGACCAGCGGCTCGTAGACGAAATCCATCGTGCTCTGGCGCCGCCCGCCGAGATCGAACGGGTTGAAGTTCTGCACCCAGCTCGTCTGTTCCTCGATATGCATGGCGAGCACGGATTCGGCGGCCGCGGGCCGCGTCACGCAGACAAAGGCCGATGAAACCGCCACCGCGCCAGCAAGCGCGAACAGCAGCCGGCGGCTGATCGCGCCGCCCGCGAAAGCGGCCGCACGCATTGAACCCTGCACCTCTGGTGATTGTACGAGACCCAGCATCTTTCTCCTCCCTGAGCAGACTGGTCATGATGTAAATCAAATTGATTTAATCGCAGGCCAATGCGGGCGTCAACCCTTGTCCCTGACATCCGCACAGGGTCGCGCCACTGCAGCCGCCCGAAGGCCTGGCCACCGTCGCAAGACAGCCTGCGCCTCCTGAATGCGTCCCACCGCGCCGGTGGACGCCGCCACTGTGTCCGTAAGTCTTCGTGAGGAGATCGGCCTATGTGCGCCGAAAGCAGATCAGCCGATCATTTCCCGCAATGATGGTCGTTGATCTTGTTCAAAGCATTCGCATCCGGCCCGACCCGGTCGTAGGAACACGCGCCCGCGGCTGTCGTGAACAGTTGCTGGTCGTAGTAGCGCGGACCGCCGAAGAGGAAGCCGATGAGATCGTCATCGGCGGGAACATAGCGTTCCGGCTCGGCCTGATGGTGGCGATGCTTGCTCCCGGCGGATGCCGACGCGGACATGCCACAGGCCATCGCCACGGCAAGAGCGCAGATCGCAAACCGTTTCGTCGTCATCGGCAACACCCTCCTGGCCATTCGCATGTCCTATATAGGCAAAATCGGCAGGCGAAACAAAGGTTCCCTGCCCGTGCGCGTCACCGCACCGCCACACCCCTCAGTCGGTCTGGATCCAGACCGACTTCGTCTCCAGATACTCGTGCAGATGTTCGAGGCCGCCCTCGCGGCCGTAGCCGGACATCTTCGTGCCGCCGAACGGCACGGCAGGGTCGATGGCATGGTACATGTTGACCCACACCGAGCCGGCCTTGATGCGGCGCGCCAGCTTGTGCGCGGTGCCGAGATGGCTGGTGAAGACACCGGCCGCCAGCCCATAGGGCGTCGCATTGGCGCGCGTGACCGCCTCGTCCAGCGTGTCGAAGGGCATGGCGGAAATGACCGGCCCGAAAATCTCCTCGCGCGCGATGGTCATCTTGTCGGACACCGCGCCGAAGACGGTCGGCGCGATGAAATTGCCACCATCGTAGAGTTCGCCCGTCAGCCGCGATCCGCCGGCGACCAGTTCCGCGCCCTCGTCGTTGCCGGCCTTGATGTAGCCCTCCACCTTGCCGGCCTGCCTGGCATTGATCAGCGGCCCGATTTCGGTCTCCGCCTCGATGCCGTGGCCGATGCGCAGCCTGCCGGCGAATTCGGCGACCCGGCGCACGAATTCGTCGTGGATTTCGCGCGCCACGAACAGCCGCGAACCGGCAATGCAGATCTGGCCCGAATGCACGAACACCGCCATTGCCGCGACCGGAACCGCCTTGTCGATGTCGGCGTCGCGGCAGACGATGATCGGTGACTTGCCGCCGAGCTCCAGCGACACGCGCTTGAGATTGGTGACCCCTGCCCGCGCGATCGCCTGCCCTGTCAGCGTCGAGCCGGTGAAGACGATCTTGTTGACGTCGGGATGTTCGGCGAGCCGCGCGCCGGCCTCCGCCCCTGTGCCGGTGACGATGTTGACGACGCCGTCGGGCACGCCGGCCTCCTGCATCAGCCGCGCGATCAGAAGCGGCGTCAGCGACGCTTCCTCGGAAGGTTTCAGCACGATGGTGCAGCCCGTGGCGAGCGCCGGGGCGATCTTCCAGATCGAGGCGGCTGTCGGCGCGTTCCAGGGAATGATCGCGCCGACGACGCCGACCGGCTCGCGCCTTGTGAAGGAGACGATCTCGCCGGGAATGGAATTGTCGATCGCCTCGCCATGCAGCGCCGTCGCCATGCCGCCATAGAAGCGCAGCATGCCGATGACACGGCGCCGGTTGGCCAGCGTGCGGGTGATCGGCAGCCCCATGTCGAGCGTGTCGGAAACGCTGAGCTCTTCCCAATGCGTCTCGAACAGATCGGCGATGCGCAACAGCACGCATTGCCGCTCATAGGGCGAGAATTTCGACCACGGCCCCTCGAAGGCCCCGCGTGCGGCGGCCACCGCCGCGTCGACATCGGCCGCCCCGCCGCGCGGCACCGTCGCCAGCACCTCGCCCGTCGCCGGGTTCAGCGCCTGCATCACCTCACCGGACTGCGCCGCGACCCACTTGCCGGCGATGAACATCGGCCGGAATTCGCCGTGGTAGAGCGTCGTGGCCTTCGCCCTCGGGTCGAAGCTCAGCGTCATCTCTTCCTCCTCACGAACTCCGCCGCGACTATTACTCCCGGCGCGGTCGACCTCAACAAGGAAAGGTGAGCTTGGGCTTCATGCCGGACGTCGAGCACGGCAAGCGTCGCCCAGCGGGGGTTTCGAAAGCCGGTGTCAGGCATCCGTCGCACCGCGAAAGAAGGATGGTTCAGTCGAAGAAGCCCGCATCCTCTTCGCTGAGATACTTCCTGGCGGCTTCGGCGTCGATATCGAGCCCCAGGCCAGGCGCTTCCAGCAGGTCCACCATGCTGTCCCTGACGATCTGCGCCGGCAGGCCGATCACCAGATCCTCCCACCACGGGTCCGAGGCGCTCGGATATTCGAACGCCACGTAATTGGCCGGCAAGGTGGCGCAGACGTTGATCAGCGCGCCAAGGCCGAGCAGGCCGTTCGCGGTGCCGTGCGGCGCCATCAGGATCGAGTGCATATAGGCATGCTCGGCGACCCATTTGAGCTCGGCGATGCCGCCGATATCCGCCGGATCGGGACCGATGACCCGGACCGCCTGCGTCTCGATCAGTTCCTTGAAATTGTGCCTGAGGTAGATCTGCTCGCCGGTATGGATCGGCGTCGATGTGGAGGTGGTCAGCTCGCGATAGGCCTGCGGATTGACCCACGGCACATAGTCGCCGGTCAGCATGTCCTCGAGCCACATCAAATTGTACTTCTCGACCGCGCGGGCGAACTTGATCGCATCGGGCAGCATCCAGCCCGGGCCGCAGTCGAGCGCCAGGCTGACCTTGTCGCCCAGCACTTCCTTCATCGCGATCACACAGTCGAGCATGTGATTGAAACCGCGCTCGCTGATCACGCCCTGATCCATGGCGCCGTGATAGCCGGCCTTCTTCTGCGTCACGCCGTAATGGAAGCCCTCGACGGTGTCCTTCATGTTGGAGTGGAACGAGATTCCCTGCTTGACCATGAAGAAGTTCTGCGGCTGCTCCATCATCCATTTGACGTCGGCGGCGTAATCCTCCGGCCGGTCGCCGGCGCGCTTCCGGCGGATCGAGCCGTTGTAGACGCGCACCTTGTCGCGTACCTTGCCGCCAAGCAGCTTGTAGACCGGCACGCCCGCCGCCTTGCCGGCGATGTCCCATAAGGCATGCTCGATGGCGGAGACGGCGGCGCCATAGGGCTTGAACGAGCCGCGCTGGCGGATCTTCAGCATCACCCGCTCGACGTCGGTCGGGTCCTCGCCGATCAGCGCCTCGCGGAAATGCAGCACAAAGGGCTTGAGGTAGGTCTTGGTGAACTCGACCTCGCCAAGGCCATAGAGGCCCTCATCGGTCACGATGCGGACGATGGGGTGCTTGCCGATGACGGCGCAGCGCAGGTCGGTGATCTTCATGGCGCAGCCCTATTTCACGGACGAGAAAGCTGTCGGCGTGAGCAGCTGGCTGCTGATATTGGCAACGATCTGCCCGTCGCGCTCAGACTCCTCCCGGGCCTTGTGCCATACCGGATCGGTGACGAAAGCCGCCCATTTCGCCTCACGCTCGGCCAGCGATTGCCAGGCGAGGAAATAGGTGAGGCGATTGCTGTTTTCGCCGATCGCCGTGGTGAAAAACCCGGCCTGGCGGATGCCATGCCTCTCCCAGATGGCCAGCGTTTGCTCGGAAAAGCGCTTGAGCAAAGCCGGCAGCCTGCCCGGCAGGCAGTCATAGATACGCAATTCGTAGATCATGGTTTCGTCCGTTTCTTTCTTCGCCTGGGAGAGGTCGACACGAATGGTCGGTCGTTGGCCCTGTGATCCATGGGGGAATGATGGCAGGTGGTCTGGGCTAACTCCAAGTCCGGTCCCAGCTATATTCATTGTCCCAGTGCTCGGTGGATTGCCATATCCCCGTGACACCGGGCTGCAGATGCTGGCTGATCACCTCGTCGACCACATCGTCTATGCCCAGCCCCGGTTTGTCGGGCACTGTGATGAAGCCGTCCTTGACGAGCGGCTTGGGCAGGCCGGTGACGATGTCGTCCCACCAGTCGACATCGGCGGAGTGGTATTCGAGCGCCATGAAGTTTTCGGTTGCGGTGGCGACATGCGCGGCGGCCATGGCGGCGATCGGACTTTCGGCCATATGGATGGCCATGGCGACGCCGTGGTCTTGCGCCATGTCGCCGATCTTCTTGGTCTCCAGGATGCCGCCGCTGGTGAGCAGGTCCGGATGGATGACGGAGAGGCCGCCGCTCTCGAGCAGGGGCTCGAATCCTTCCTTGAGATAGATATCCTCGCCGGTGCAGATCGGCACCGTGGTGGCCTGCTGCAGCTGCCGGTACTGCTCGGTATATTGCCAGGGGATCACATCCTCCAGCCAGGCAGGCACATATTTCTCGATGCGGCGCGACAGGCGTATGCCGTCCTGCAGCGAAATGTGGCCGACATGGTCGATGGCGAGCGGAATCTCGTATCCGATCACCTCGCGGACCTCGTGGATATACTGCTCGAGCAGGTCGATCCCCTTTTCGGTGAAATGCAGGCCCGTGAACGGGTGCTGCACGTTCTGCGCGTCATAGGCGAGATTGCGGGCCTTGCGCTCCTCCAGCGTGCCGCCACGGCCGCGCGGGTTGGCATGAAACCCTTCGAGCGCGCCGGCGGGCGCGGCCACGGCGCCCGGGACATGGGCGATCTGCATCAAGCCCAAATCCATCTTGAGGAAGGTGAAACCGCGCTCCATGCGCTGCTTGAGGCGCTTTCCGGTTTCCGTACCGCTCGGTTTCTCGGCATCGGTATCGCAATAGACGCGCACCTGATCGCGGAACTTGCCGCCGAGCATCTGGTAGACGGGAACGCCATAGGCCTTGCCGGCGAGATCCCACAGCGCGATCTCGACCGCCGACACGCCGCCGCCTTGCCGGCCATGGCCGCCGAACTGCTTGATGCGGCGAAACAGGCGATCGATGTCGCAAGGGTTCTCGCCAAGCAGCCGGCTTTTCAGCATCAGCGCATAGGTGGCGCTGGCGCCGTCACGCACCTCGCCAAGCCCGACAATGCCCTGGTTGGTATAGATCTTGAGCAGCGCCGAGGTGAATGGCGCGCCGACGATTTCGGCCACCCGCATGTCGGTGATGCGAAGGTCGGATGGCCTGGAATTGGCGTTGACCCGATTGAGAGCCTCGCCGGCTCCTCCCGTCTTTGGCATGACTTGTCCTCGTTCTGGTTGGAAGCTTGTCGCTCCCCGAGCGGCGGCCAGCATCGAGCCTGGCTAACTCAGCTCGATCTCATGGGCTTGCAGGTAATCGCGGTTCATCTCGACACCGAGACCAGGCTTCGACGTCAGCTTGAGGCTGCCGTTCGAAACATCGAGCGGTCTGTCGATGAGATGATCGTATTTGCCCAGGTTCCACTCCGACGTTTCGAGCTTGTAGAAGTTCGGAACGGTCATCATCACCTGCGTCCCCGCGACCACGTTGATCGGCCCGGCGGCGTCATGCGGCGAGACCGGGATGTAGTAGGCCTCGCACAGGGCGGAAATCTTCTTCAGTTCGGTAATGCCGCCGGTCCAGGTGACGTCAGGCATGATGTAGTCGGCGAGCTTGTTCTCGAGCACCGGTACGAAATCCCATTTCGTGTGGCCGCGCTCGCCCCAGGAGATCGGGGCGCTGACCTTGTCGCGCACCTGCTTGAGGGCGTTGAGGCTTTCGGGCGGACAGGGCTCCTCGAACCAGTCGATCTGGCCGGCTTCCTCGAGGCTGCGGCAGAGGCGAATGGCGGTGGGAACGTCGAAGCGGCCATGCGCATCGATGAGGATGTCGACGTCGGGACCCGCCGTTTCGCGGATCAGGGCCGTGAGTTCGGCCGCTTCGCGCTCGTCCTTGCGGGTCATGCCGCCATCGAGATAGCCGTCCCGCTGTTCACGCGACATGCCGTCCGAGGTGCGGCCCTGGTGGGGGAACGGATCGAATTTGAGCCCGGTGTGCCCGGATTCGACAATATCGCGAATTTCGCGGACCACGGCCTCCTTGCTGGTGAATTTGGCCTGGTTGGGATGGGTGTAGAGCGCGATTTCATCGCGCACCGGGCCGCCCAGCAGTTCGTAGATCGGCTTGCCTAGGACTTTGCCGCGGATATCCCAGAGCGCTATGTCGATGGCGCTCACGCATTCGACGGCGGCGCCGCGGCTGCCCATATAGGTGAAGCTGCGGAAAATCTTGTGCCACAGGTGCTCGATGCGCGCCGGATCCTCGCCGGTCACGGCGGCGCCGATCTGCCGCAGGATCGTGCAGAGCGCACGGTTGGCCAGCTTTGTCGTGGTTGTGATCTCGCCCCAGCCACTCACGCCTTCGTCTGTCGTCACTTCGACGAACAGGTACTCTCCCCAGTAAGATGCATCGGATTTGATCAGCCACGGCCGAATGCTCGTGATTTTCATCTCTTGACTACCCTTGTCTGGAATGAACCGAAGAGCGGTGTTCCGGGCCAGTTGTTCTACCCTGCCCGGGCGGCGTTGCGCGCGCGCATGTGTTCGAGGACATGCCGTCCGGAACCCTCGACATGGCGTGCGATGAGTTCGGCTGCCTCGTCGGCATTTCCCGCCTTCACATGAGCGATGAGCTCGCGGTGCTCGCGAATGATCGCGGCACGCCGGGCGAGTGTGAAATTGAAGCGCCGGCTCACGGCTCGCAGCACCTCGCGATGCTTCCACCAAAGCTCGGCGGCATGGCGGTTGTAGTGCCGCTGGTACATCACGGTGTGGAAGGCGGTGTCCAGCTCGCTGTGCCTGAACGTGTCGGCAAAGTTGTTCTCTTCGATCAGGCCTTGAAGACGTTCGAGTTCGGCGATGTCCTCGTCGGTTGCCATGTTCACGAACCATCGCGTCAGGGCCGGCTCGATGAGGACGCCGATCTCGTAGATATCCCGGACAAAATCCTGGTCTATGGGCCGCACGCGCGCCCCGCGGTTTGGGAGAAAGGTGACAAAGCCTTCCCCGCGCAACAGTTGCAGGGCCTCGCGCACGGGATTGGTCGAGGTGCCGTGGCGCCGGGCCAGATCGGTCACCACAAGCCGCTCGTTGGCGGCGAGCCGCCCCTCGATGATGTCCTCCCTGATCAGCTCATAAAGCGAGGCGCCCTCGCTCGACGCGCCGAGAGGATCGATCCCCTCGGGTGGCTCTGCTTTGAATTCCCGCGTTTCGGCCAAGGCCGCCCCCTTCCATGAATACACGCCTTTCTCGATATCACGCACGATTTCCATAAACAATGTACGATTTGTTGCGTTGACAGCCAATCTGCGATCTGAAAACGTATAAAGTGCTCGAAGGGATACATTTGAGGAGATGTCCCCAGCCGACGAGTAAAGCCCGCTCGCCTCGATAAGGAGCGGCATGGGAGAGAAACCTGGAGGATACCTATGACGAGGTTCACACTCGGCGGTGCCGTCCTGCGCGGCACTGTCTCCACTGCATTGATCGCATCGTTGATGTCCGCACCGGCTCTCGGCGCGGCGCCGGTCGATCTGAGCAAGTGGTCGCCCGAATATGTGCGCTCCATCGCGGGCACGCAGGAATTTGACACGGCGGCCGATTGCGGCAAGGTCACCCCGCTCGACTACAAGGGGCGGCTGACTTTCTGGTATCAGGGCGTGTTCGAGGGCGACCCCGATCTCTTGCGCCAGTACTACAAGGATTTCTTCGAGACCTTCCGCAAGACCTATCCGAACATCCAGCTCGAGGAACAGGCCCTCACCTACAACGATCTCCTGGACAAGTTCCGCACGGCGCTCCTTGGCAATGCGGCGCCGATGGCGGTCCGCCTGCAGATCCTGGGCGGCACCGAATTCGCTTCAAAGGGCTATCTGCAGCCGCTGAAGCCGGAGGATGTAGGCTATTCGACCGAGGATTTCTGGCCCGGCGCCATGAAAGCGGTGACCTGGGACGGCGTGACCTACGGCATTCCAACCAACAATGAAACGATGGCGTTCATCTGGAATGCCGATATCTTCAAGCGCGCGGGCCTCGATCCGGACAAGGCTCCGGCGACCTGGGACGACGTCGTCAAGTATTCCAAGCAGATCCACGACAAGCTCGGCATTGCCGGTTACGGCCTCGTGGCCCGCAAGAATGCCGGCAACACCCCGTATCGCTTCATGCCCCAGCTGTGGGCCTATGGCGGCGGCGTGTTCGACGAAGCCACGGCGAACCCGGCCTATAAGGAGATCGAGCTCAACAGCCCGCAGAGCAAGGCCGCCCTGCAAGCCTCCTACGACATGTATGTCCGCGACAAGTCGGTCCCGGTTTCGGCACTCACCAACCAGCAGGCCGACAACCAGCCGCTGTTTCTCGCCGGCCAGCTCGGCATGATGATCTCGCACCCGTCCGACTATAACGTCATGCTCGACCTGCAGAAGAAGGCCACCGGCACCGACAAGGACAAGGCGCAGACCGTCATCGACAACATGCGCTACGGCCTGATCCCGACCGGCCCGGACGGCAAGCGCGCCGTCGTCTTCGGCGGCTCGAACATCCACATCCTGAAGCCTGAATATGTCGAGGGTGGCAAGGTGGACGAACCGGCCGCGAAGGCCATCATCTGCATGTGGACCAGCCCGGAATGGTCGCTGAAGATGGCCTATGCCGGGTCCAATCCGGGCAATCTCAACGGCTTCAAGACCAAATGGATGAAGGAACGTCTGGACAGCATCAAGTTCCTCGACGTCACGACTTCGATGCTGCCATACGGCATCCCGTTCCCGGCGCTGCCGCAATCGCCCGAGATCATGAACATCATCGTCCCGGACATGCTGCAGAATGCCCTGACCGGAGCGATGACCGTCGATCAGGCAGCGGACGACGCGGCCCAGAAGGTGAAAGACCTGATGGGCGGACTCTAGTCCGAGCCTCACCTGCGACCCGACCGGCTGTTCCAGGGAACAGCCGGTTCGTTCCGAACAACAAGGGCACGCCAAAGTGACGATCGTGACCGGCAAGACCGAGGCTCGCCGAAGATTGCAACCGGGTGGATCCGGCTTGCCGCGCAAGATCTGGGAGCATCGCGCTGACTACGCCTACGTGCTCCCCGCGATCGCCGTGATGCTCGTCGTCATCGCCTATCCGATCTACTACACGATCGAGCTGTCGTTCTTCAGCACGCCACCCGGCCTGCAGCTTCGCGACAAGACCTTCATCGGCTTCGACAATTACACCGCCATCCTCACCAGCGGGGTGTTCTGGAAAGTCACCTGGAACACCCTGATCTGGACGGTGGGGTCCACCGGCATCTCCTTCGTCCTGGGGTTTGCCGCCGCGCTGGCGCTCCACCGCGACTTTTTCGGCCGTGGTGTCCTGCGCGCCATCCTGATCATTCCCTGGGTCATCAGCGCGGTCGCCGCCTCCTATATCTGGAAGTGGATCTACCATTCGGACTTCGGCATCATCGGCGCGGTGCTGGTCGGCCTCGGATGGGCTGACCGGCCGCCGAATTTCATCGACAGTGTCTCGACGGTGCTGCCCTCCCTGATCGTCGTCAACATCTGGCGCGAATTTCCGTTTGCCATGATCATGATGATGGCCGGCCTGCAGACGGTCCCCGACCAGTTGCTGCGCGCCGCGAAAGTCGACGGAGCCAATGCATGGCAGCGCTTCTGGCACGTCACCTTTCCGCATTTGAGAAACGTCTCGACGGTGACGATCCTTCTGCTGGCGGTCGCCAACTTCAACTCCTTCATCATCCCCTGGATCATGACCGGCGGCGGGCCGTCGAACGCATCGCATATCTGGATCACCCACATCTATGAACTCGCCTTCGGCCGCCAGCGCTGGGGGGTGGCATCGGCCTATTCGGTGCTGCTGTTCATCATCCTGATGACGTTCGGCTACTTCTACGTCCGCGCGCTGAGCGGCAACGACCGGAGGGACGGAAGCGCATGAGCACGATTGCCGGGACAGCCCCTCGAGGCCAGGCCCGTCGCCGCATCCGCTTCGACGGATGGCGGTGGGGCGGACGTATCTTCCTCGTGTTCATGCTGCTCTACACAGCGTTGCCGATGATCTGGATGCTGCTCACCTCGATCAAGTCCGGCTTCGCCGCGATGCAATTCCCGCCGCAATGGTGGCCTGACCAACCGACACTCGCCAGCTACCAGAAGCTGCTCGATCCGCAGAACAGTGTCGGCCAGGACTTCCTCCGCTTCTTCTGGAACAGCCTTTTCGTCTCCACCGCCACGACCATCCTTTCGGTGATCGTGGCGGTTCCCGCTGCCTACGCGTTTTCGCGCTTCACCTTTCCGGGCCGGAACTTCCTGTTCTTCACCGTCCTGCTGCGCAACATGTTCCCGGCGGTGATCTTTCTCGTGCCGCTCTTCATCCTGATGCGCGCGATCGGGCTGGTGAACACGCATGGCTCACTCGTTCTCACCTACCTGACATTCGGCCTGCCGCTGGCGATCTGGCTGCTGAAGGGCTTCTACGACAACATCCCGGTGCAGCTCGAGCAGGCGGCGCGCATCGATGGCGCGACGCGGTTCCAGGCCTTCATCCTGATCGTGATGCCGCTCTCGACGCCGGGCATCATCGCCACGGCGATCTATTCCTTCATCGGCGCGTGGAACGAGTACATCTACGCCTACACCTTCCTCTCCAAGAACGAACAGTTGACGCTGCCGGTCGGCATCCAGCGCTTCTTCTCGGAAAACACCACGGACTTTCCAGGCCTGATGGCGGCCAGCTTCATCATGAGCGTGCCCGTCGTCGTGCTGTTCCTCGTCCTGCAACGATACTTCGTACGCGCCCTGACAGAAGGCGCGGTCAAGCATTAGGGAGTTGCCGATGGCCCACGTGGTCCTCAAAGATCTCGTCAAGACCTATGGCAGCTTCAAAGCCGTCAACGAGGTCTCGCTGACGGTGAATGACGGTGAGTTCGTTGCGCTCGTCGGCCCTTCGGGCTGCGGCAAGACAACGACGCTCAACCTCATCGCCGGGCTGATCCCGATCACATCGGGCGACATCGTCATCGGCGACCAGGTGGTCAACGATCTCGACCCCAAGGACCGGGACATCGCAATGGTGTTCCAGAACTACGCGCTCTATCCGCAAAAGTCGGTCTATATGAACCTCGCCTTCCCGCTGCAGATGCGCAAGCTGCCCAAGGCCGAGATCGACAAGAAGGTCCGGGAAGCGGCACGGGTGCTCGACATGACGCAGTTGCTCGAGCGCAAGCCGCGCGAACTTTCCGGCGGCCAACAGCAGCGCGTGGCGCTCGGCCGCGCGCTCGTTCGAGATCCGGCGGTGTTCCTGATGGACGAGCCGCTCTCAAATCTCGACGCCAAGCTGCGCGTGCAGATGCGCTCCGAGATCAAGCGGTTCCATCAGGACCTCAAGGCGACCATCATCTATGTGACGCACGACCAGCTCGAGGCCGTGACCATGGCGGACAGGATGGCTGTGATGAACGGCGGCTATCTGCAGCAATACGATTCGCCGGCCCAGGTTTTCGCGCATCCCGCCAACATGTTCGTCGCCAGCTTCGTCGGCAGCCCGGCGATGAGCCTCATTCCGCTGGAGGCATCGACGGCGAACGGCGACACCGTTCTGACCAGCGCGGAAGGCTGGAGCCTCGGCCTGTCGCAGCTCAACGCGCGCAAGGCCCAGAGAGCGACCACCAGGAAGGTCGTGCTCGGTGCGCGGCACTCGACGATCAAACTCCACAAGAGCGCGGTGCCAGGCGCCATTCCGGCCAAGGCCTATACGGTGGAACCAACCGGAGACGTCACCTTCGTGCAGGCCTTCCTCTCCGGTGCCATCGTCAACGTCAGCGTGCCCCCCAACATTGCCGTCAAACCCGACGAGCAGATCTGGCTCGAGTTCGACCAGGAACGGATGCACCTGTTCGACGGCGAAACTGAAATGGCTCTAGAGGCCGCCTGAGACAGGCGTTTGGGACGGGGCGTGGATGACGACGAAGCTCAAGATCACAGCGATCAAGCCCTACCCGGTGTGGGTGGGAACGCGCAACCAGATGCTGGTGAAGGTCGAGACCGACCAGGGCATCTTCGGCTGGGGCGAGAGCGGCCTGAGCGGCCGCGAGAAGGCCGTGACCGGCGCGGTCGAGCACTACCGCGAATTCCTCATCGGCCGCGATCCCATGCAGATCGGCCGGATCTGGCAGGAGGCCTATCGCAGCCAGTATTTTGAAGGCGGGCGCGTTCTGCAGGCGGCGATTTCCGCCATCGACATCGCGCTCCACGACATCAAGGGAAAGGCGCTGGGCGTGCCGGTCTACGAGCTGCTCGGCGGCAAGCAGCGCGACCGCATCCCCACCTTCGCCTCGACCGGTGACGAGGCCGAGGGCGATGTCGCCATCGAACGAGCCCGCGAATTGCACCAGCAGGGGTGGCAGGCGATCCGCTTCTTTCCCGCCGGGCAAAGCAGCAGGGACATCTTCGAGCCGCGCGAGTCGATCGGCGTGACCGCGCGGATGCTCAACAAGGCCCGCGAGGCGCTGGGCGACGAGGTCGTGCTCGGCATCGACTATCATCATCGGCTGTCGGTGGCCGAGGCGGCGAGCTTCTGCAACAAGCTCGGCCGCGGCGTGCTCGATTTCCTCGAGGAGCCGATCCGCGACGAGACACCGGAGGCCTACGAATCCCTGCGCACGATGACCGACATCCCGTTCGCCATCGGCGAGGAATTTGCCAGCAAGTGGCAGTTCCTGCCCTACATCGAGCGCGGCATCCATCAGTTCAACCGGCTCGATGTCTGCAATGTCGGCGGGCTCACCGAAGCGATGAAGGTCGCTGGCTGGAGCGAAGCGCACTATGTCGACCTGATGCCGCACAACCCGCTTGGTCCGGTGTGCACGGCCGCGACCGTGCATCTGGCCGCCGCGGTCGCCAATTTCGCCTGGCTCGAGACCAGGGTGCCCGAGAGAAAGCTGGGCTTCGACAGCTCCGAGTTCTTCCCGGTGCAACCGCAACTCGACGGCCCCGCCTATCCGGTCGGCGATCTGCCGGGGCTCGGCGTCGAGGTCAACGAGGCGGCGATCCAGGCGCAGAGCTTCCGTTTCTGGGAAGCGCCCCACCTCAAGCGCCGCGACGGTTCTGTCACCAACTGGTAGTTCAATTTCAACCGGAGTCCACCATGACGCATACCTCCGACATCATCCGGCCGCCCAAGGACTTGATCGAGGGATTGAGGGAGATCGGCGCCGCGACGGTTGCCGGCACGCTTGGCCATATGGGCTTCCGCAATCCGCATATGGTCGGACCGGTGGCGCAGAACCACGGCAAGTCGATCGTCGGGCCGGCGCTGACGCTGCAGTTCCTGCCGCAGCGGCCGGACCTCTTCAACGAGGGAGAATATGCCGATCCGGAGACGCAACTGCACCGGCACGTGCTCTATCATGCGCAGGAAGGGGACGTGGTCGTGGTCGACGCGCGCGGCGACATGAGTTCCGGCGTTTTCGGCGATATGATGTCGACCTATTTCAAGGGCAGAGGCGGCGCCGGCATCGTCATCGACGGATGCATGCGCGACAGGCCCAATGTCGAGAAGCTCGACCTGCCGCTTTGGCTGCGCGGCTGGACGCCCAACTATCATGTGCAGACCAGCATCTATCCCAATGCCGTCAACGTTCCGATCGCCTGCGGCGGTGTCACGGTGATCCCCGGCGACATCATCGTTGCCGACGATGACGGCGTCGTGGTGGTTCCCGTGGCAATGGCCGCGAAGGTCATCGACGAAGCGAAGAAGCATCACGATTGGGAAGAGTTCTCACGCGAGAAGCTTATGCAGGGCGCCCCGTTGCAACGATATTATCCGCTGCATGACGATGCCCGTGGGGAATACGAGGCGTGGCGCAAGACAAACGGCTTGAAGAACCCCAATTAGGCTAGAGAAAACGCGACGAATCCAGCAGTTCGGCCACGCCGTCCAGTTCCTTGTGCAGGCGATGCCAGCGACGGTCGAGATAGACCAGCGAATGCGCCTCCGGAGGGACCTCGTCCGGCTGCACCTCGCCTTCCAGCAGCTCCGCCGCGACCAGCGTCGCGCCCTCGATCGGCAGCAGGCCGAGCCGGCGCGCGCGGAACCAGGTCGAAACGCCGGTATAGCGCGGTTCGCCCGTCGGCAGCCGCGCCCAGGCGCCTCCGGGCGGGAAGCGTTCCGCGCCGCTCGACGCGCAGAGTTGCGCTAGGTCGATGTCGGTGAAGCGGAGCAAATGGATCACCATGGTCTCGGCCCGCAGCAAAGGCTCGGACGAGGTCGATTTCATCGAAAGCGAGAAGGCGACGACCGGTGGCGCGGCGCTCACCGAGATCAAAGAGGACACGGTCATTGCCACCGGCCGGTCGCCGGGATCGGCCGTGATCACGGCGACGCCCGCCGGGTGGCGGCGAAAGGCTTCGCGGAAGGCGTTGGTCATCGGATGCGGCGCGTTCATCGACATGTCTCTTCTGCTGTTTGAAAAGGGGGCCGGACGGCGTCCGCCGCCCGGCCCTTCGGACTACTTCTTCTCGATCAGGTCGTAGAACTGCCAGACGCGGTCGCTCCACATGCCGCCGATGTCGCGGCCGGCCGAGGTGACGATCGACGGCGCGATGGTGAAGTGGTTGGCCGCCACCATCATCTCGCGGAAGGTGCGCTGGATCACGCCGGCGCGCAGCGAGGCGCCGCCGCCCGCGCGGTAGGCGAAGTTGCAGATATCGACGCCAACCTCGTGGATCTCGGACTTGGCCAGATGGACAAGGCTGATCTGGCGCGTCGACATCCTGTTGCCGGCCTCGACCGTCGCCTCGACGTCGCGCCAGGTTTCGAAGACAAAGGCGCGGGCGGCACGATAGCGGGCCTCGGCGCGGCCATAGTCGTGCCAGAACTTCTCGCTCTCGCCGATCAGTCCGGCGCGGCCCGACTTCGAACGGGCGAACTTGGCGATCTCGTCCAGCATCCGGCGGCCCGCACCCAGCGCCCAGCCGGTATGGCCGATGGCGGCGAGGCCCACGACGCCGAGGCTGAAGAACTCCTTCTGGCGCAGCGGCGGCGCGGTCAGGATCGGGAAGACGAGATCGTCGGCGATGAAGACGTCCTCGGCGGCGTAGTCGATGCTGCCGGTGCCGCCGAGGCCCAGCACGTCCCAATTGCCGAGCTGCTTGTGCTCGGAGATCGGCGCATGGGCGCACATGACGATGACATTACCGTTCTCGTCCTTGGCGGGCTTGCCGGAGCCGTCGTCGACGAAGGCGGCGCTATGGCTGTAGGTGGCGTGGCTGAAACCGCTGCCATAACTCCACTTGCCGTTCAGCCGGTAGCCGCCGTCGACTTTTTTCAGCATGCCCAGCGGTGCGCCCTGCCCCGAGAACCGGTTGTCGGTGCCCGGCGCGAAGAGCCGCGCGACCGCACTGTCGGGCAGGAAGGCCGCCGACATCGCCCCGATGCAGCAATGCACCATCGAAACCCAGCCCGCCGAGCCCGAATGCCAGGTGATCGCCTCGATCAGTTCAAGGCCCTGGGTGGGCGGCAACTGCGCGCCGCCAAGGCTTTCGGCGGCGAAGATATGCGACATGCGCAGCGGCTTCAGCACCTCGAACGTAGCCTGGGTCAGTTCGCCGCCCTCCTCGTCGGCGGCGGCATTGGCTTCCAGGACCGGCCCGATCTCCGCGATCTTCTTCAGCAGGTCGCGATGGTCGACGGTCGTTCCCCAAGAGCCATGCTTGATGGGTTTGTTCATCGTCTTCTCCTCCTTATTTTGAAAATGTGGTCAGCCGGCGAGGAAGTCGCCGATCTTCCCAAGCGTTTCGGGTTTTTCCTGCATGACGAAATGGCCGGCGTCCTCGACCAGGATCAGGCGTGCGTCCGCAAGCGCCTCGACGAAGAGTGGCGCCTGGCTGGCGGGCAGCAGACGGTCCCTGGTGCCCCAGACGACCAGTGTCGGATTGGTGATGCGCGCCAGGAAGCGGCGCAGATTCGGATGGCCCATGCCGAAGGGGGCAAGCAGGCGGCCCAGCGTCTCGCCTTCGCGGGCGCGATCGGCGCCGAAGGCCTCCGCAAAGGCGGAGTCCGAGCCGTCCGGGAAATAGCGCAACGCCGCCGAGACGTCATGCGCCAGATAGGCCGGCAGTTCCTGCGGCGCGACCGCGCCCAGATTGGTGGCTGGATGCGCGGGATCGTTGAGCCCGGCCGGCGCGACCAGCACCACCTTGTCGAACCGCTCGCGGGCAAGGCCGGCCAGCTCGGTCGCCATCCAGCCACCCATGGAAAAGCCGATGAGATGAGGCTTCTCCGACAGTTTCAGGACATCGAGCAGGTTCAGATAATGCAGAACCATGTCGGACATCGCCGCCACATGCGGCGCGGCGCCCGAAAAGCCGAAGCCCGGGTGGCTGGGGCACAGAACGCGGAACCGGTCGGCGAGACCTTGTGCAAAGTCGAAACCTTCCAGCGTCGAGGCGCCGTGCAGGAACAGCACGGGCTTGCCCTTGCCGATGGCCTTCACCACCGTTTTTACGCCGCCGACATCGTATTCGAGCGTTTCGAACTGAACGGTCATTCCTATTCCTCCTCAGACAAGGTCGGGCTGGATCAGCACTTTGCACTGCGTCGTGCGGCGGCGAAGGCTCTCGAAGACCTGCGGAACCGGCGAGAGGTCGATCCGATCGGTGATCAGCGCCTGCGGCGCGAAAGGTCCGCCGCGCAGCGCATCGAGGGCGATGCCGAACTCATTGCGCTGATGGAAGAAGACCGAGAACAGCAGGTTCACTTCCTTGGTCAGCGCGATGAACGGGTCCCATTCGTCGCCGCCGATGCACAGGCCGACGCCCACCACCGTGCCTTGCAGCCGGATCGCCTTGACGGCCGCGTCGATGAGGCCGCGCTTGCCGACGCATTCGAGGACGATATCGGGCGCACCGCCACAGAGATCGGCAAGGTTCTCGGCCAGCCTGTCGCCCGATAGCGCAAAACCCGTCGCGCCGAGCGCCAGCGCGCGGTCGCGCTGATGGCTGTGTATGTCGGCCACGACCACGCACGACGCCCCCATGCGCCGCGCCCAGAAAGCGACGAGCAGCCCGATCGGCCCGGCGCCCAGTATGGCGACCCGGTCTCCCGGCTTCATGCCCGAGCGGACGATGCAATGCAGCGCGACCGAGAGCGGCTCGGCCAGCGCGCCGTCCTCCAGTGCCACCTCGTCGGGCAGCACATGGCACTGGCGCGCCGCGACGGCCACGTATTGCGCATAGCCGCCGCCAATCAGCACCATGTCGGGACAGCGGCCCGGATCGCCGCGCCTGCAGGCCGGGCATTGCCCGCAGCCGCGCATCGGCACGACCGCGACACGGTCGCCGATCCCAAGGCCCGCCACGCGTGATCCCAGCACGACGATGTCGCCGGCGAATTCATGGCCGAGAACGAAACCTCCACCGATGCCGAAAGGCACCGGATCCTCGGTGATGTGCAGGTCGCTGCCGCAGATGCCGCAAGCGGCGACACGCAGTACGACCTCGTCGGGTGCCGGGGTCGGATCCGGCACCATGCCGACGCGCAGCGGACTGCCGACCGTATCGAAGATGGCTGCTTTCATGAAAACCCTCCCTTTCAGCGGTCCGGATCGACGAGCTTGCGTCGGATCGGGAACCATGGCGCATCCCACCGTTTCGAGATCAGGCCCCAGATGCCCGTGCGGGCGTACAGCGCCACCAGCAGCGTCATTAGGCCGAGGACGACGAAATAGGTTGCGCCATATTCACCGAACCAGCGGTCGGCGATGAAGAAGATCAGGGATCCGATCAGAACGCCCTCGATGGAGCCGATGCCGCCGACCATGACGATGAAGATCGCCACATTCGCCCACATCGGATCGAAGGCCGAGCCCGGGGTGATCCGCAACTGCGCCATGAAGTAGATCGCGCCCGCGAGGCCGCAGCCGACCGCCGACGCGACGTAGACCAGGAAGCGCAGCTTTGCGACATTCACGCCCTGGCTGGCAGCTGCCACCGGATTGTCGCGCATGGCGATCAGCGCAAGGCCGAAGCGCGAGCGAAGCAGCCAATAGCTGCCGCCCAGCGTCACCAGCAGCATGCCCGCGCAGAGCAGCGACATGGCGACATTGCGCTCGAAGGCCGAATAATCCTTCATCACGCGCAGCGACATGCCCGCGCCGGAATTGACCAGCGGCAGGTTCGAGGCGGTCAGCCGGAAGACCTCGGCCACCACCCAGGTGCCGATCGAGAAATACGGGCCGTCCAGGCGATGAAGCAGAAGGTAGATCGGCACGGCCAGCGCCGCCGGCACCAGCAGCGACAGGAAGACCGCCGCGAACGGATTGATGCCGTAAGTCTGCGCCAGCACGAAAAGCGCGTAGCCGGCCGCGCCCATGAAGGCGTGCTGGCCCACCGAGACAAGGCCGGCATAGCCGGCGAGCAGGTTCCACATCTGCGCGACGGCGATGTAGCAGCACAACACCAGGATCGAGCGGATCGTGCCGGTCGAGGCCCACCACGGCATGGCCGCGACAGCGATCATCGCCAGCACCGCCAGCGTCATCGCGATGCGGCCGGACCGGGTCTGGCGCTGAACCAGCACCTCGGGCGCCTCGGTTTCCACATAGGGGATCGCACTCATGACAATGCCTTTCCGAACAGGCCCTGCGGGCGGGTCGCCAGCACGATCAGGAAGACGATGTGTCCAGCGAGCACGCCGAAGCCCGGATCGATGCGGAAGCCGATGGCCTGCGAGATGCCGAGGACCATCGAGCCGACGAAGGCGCCCCATACCGTACCCATGCCGCCGATGATCACCGCCTCGAACGCGTAGATCAGCTGGGCAGGCCCATCGGCCGGCGCGACGGTCGACCGCAACGCCTGGAAGACGGCGGCGAAGCCGAGGATGCCGACCGCCGCCGCCGTCGCCATCGCATAGACGGCGCGCGGGTTGATGCCGGTCATCGCCGCCGCCTCGACATCGGCCGACGCGGCGCGCAGCGCCCGGCCGAAGCGCGTGCGCTTCAACGTCAGATCGAGGCCCCAGGTGAGACCCGTGGCGACCGCCAGCACGATCAGCGGCAGAAGGCCGACATAGACACTGCCGATCTCGATGGATTGGCTCTCGATCCCGTGGCCGGGCAGCGACCGGCTGTTGGCGGACCAGATCTGGAGCATCAGGTTCTGCAGCGCGATCGACAGTCCGAAGGTCGCGATCAGCGACGGCAGCGGATCGCTGCCCACCACACGGTTCAGCACGGCCTTCTGCAGCACCCAGCCCATCAGCACGGCGAGCGGCACCAACACGATCAGCACGGGCAGCGGTCCCAGGCCCCAGGCCGTGGCCATCGAGATGCCGATCAGCGACAGCAGGATCACCAGATCGCCATGGCTGATGTTGACGATGCGCATGACGCCGAACATGAGCGCCATGCCGAGCGCGTACTGGGCATACATGCCGCCCAGCAGGATCCCCTGCACCAAGGCGTCAAACCACTCCATGGCCCGCTCCAAAATAGGCTTTGCCGATCTGCTCGCGCGTGATTTCGGCGGACTTGCCGGTCAGGGTCACGCGCCCCTCCAGCATGCAGTAGAGACGGTCCGAGGCGGTCCGGGCGAGGCCGACATCCTGTTCGACCACGATCATCGCCGTCCCGGTGGCACGGATCTCGGGCAGAGCGGCATAGATCTCGCGGATCACCTTGGGCGCGAGGCCGAGGCTGATCTCGTCGCAGAGCAGGACGCGCGGCTGGCACAGCAGCGCGCGGCCGATCGCCACCATCTGCTGCTGCCCGCCCGAGAGGCTCTGCACCTGCGTGCGGGCCTTCTCCTTGAGGATCGGGAACAGCTGGTGCAACCGTGCCAGCGTCCATCCGCCCTTGGCGCCCATGCGCGCGGCCTGGTCGATGGCGACGCGCAGATTGTCCTCGACCGACATGCCGGTGAACAGGCGGCGGCCCTCCGGCACGATGGCGACGCCCTTCTGCACCATGCGGTCGGTCGCGGTGCCGCCGACAGGGTCGCCGTGCAGCCGCACCATCTCGCGCCCGACCGGAAGCAGGCCCATGATCGAACGCAGCAGCGTGGACTTGCCTGCCCCGTTGGCGCCGATCAGGGCCACGGCCTCACCCTGGTGCAGCTCGATGTCGATGCCGTAGAGCGCCTGGAAATCGCCATAGCGGGCCAGCAGCCCGTGGGTGGAAAGAACGGCCGTCATGCCTCGATCCCCATATAGACGCGCTGGACCTCGGGCAGCGCGATCACTTCGGCCGGCACGCCTTCGGCGATCTTCTCGCCGAAGTTCAGCACCAGCAGCCGGTCGGCCACAGCCAGCAGCGCGTGCAGCACATGCTCGATCCACACGATGGTGATGCCGCGGTCGCGGATGCGGCGCACCAGCGCCACCAGCGCTTTCGATTCGTCGTCGGTCAGCCCGCCCGCGATCTCGTCCAGCAGCAGCAGCTTTGGATCCGAGGCCAGCGCGCGCGCCAGTTCCAGCCGCTTGCGGTCGAGCAGCGTCAGGGCGCCGGCCGAGACATTGGCCTTGTCGGAAAGCTCGCAATCGCGCAGCACCTGGGCGCAGAAGGCATAGCTCTGCTTCTCCGACCGGCCGCCGCCGAAAGCGGCGGCGACCAGCAGGTTCTCGAAGGTGGTCATGCCGGAATAGGGACGCGGGATCTGATAGGTCCGTCCGATCCCCATCTGGCAGCGGCGGAAGGGGGGCTCGCCGCGCAGCGCGGTGTCGCCGAGCTGGATCTCGCCGCCGGAAGCCTTCAAATCGCCGCTGATCATGTTGAACAGCGTCGTCTTGCCCGCCCCGTTCGGGCCGAGGATGCCCAGCACCTCGCCCCGATGCACGTCGAAACTCACCTCATGCAGGACGCGGACGGCGCCGAAGGACTTCGACACGCCGCGCGCCGTCAGCAGGATTTCCCTTTCCATCGATCCGTCCGCGTCCCTGCTCATGTCACCACGCGATCGGCTGGATCGCCTGTTGCGGTGCGAAGAGCTGATTGACCGTGTTGTCGACGATCTTCAGGTCGTAGGGCCATTTCTCGCCCTTCACCCACTGGCCGCCGAAGATCGGCGTCTTGCAGATGTTCTTGTGCGGCGAACCGTCGAACTTGATGTGGCCGACAAGCGTCTGCAGATCGGTGGCGACCAGCGCGTCGCGGTTGGCCGTCCGGTCGAGCGGATTGGAGGAGCGCTTCAATATGTCGAGCGCGACCTCGAGCAAGGCATGCGAATAGCCCAGCGGCTGCGTCCACTGCCGCTTCGAATCGGCTTCCCACTGGTCGGCGATGTCGCGGCTGACCTGCCCGGTCAGCGACGACTTGAACGGGAAGGCCGGCGTCCACCAGACCTCCGAGGACATGCCGTTGCCGAGCGGACCCATCGCCTCGACGCCGCTTGGGAACAAGAGCGCCGCCGCCACCGTGACGGCCTTCGGCTTGAAGCCCTGCTGGTTGCACTGGGTGACGAAGGTCTTGAGATCGTCCGGATAGGTGATGCCGCCGATGATGTCGCAGCCCTGCTTCTTGAACTCGGAGATCTGGGCGGAGAAGTCATTGGTGCGCGGCTGGAAATAGCCGGGCACGACGACCTCGTAGCCGGCCTTACGGGTCGGCGCCGGCAGGCCGTATTCGTCGTTGCCCCAGGTCTCGCCGTCGATGTTCTGGGGAAACAGCATCCCGACCTTCTTGTTGGTCTCCAGATGGTTCCAGAGCCCGACGAAGGTGTTCAGCGCCTCGTCGAGGCCCCAGAAGAAATGGTAGGTCCAGTCGAAGGTCTGCTTGCCGCCGCCGCGCGGCATGATCACCGCCTGCCAGGGCGCGCCGGAGGAGATGCACGGCGTCTCGTAGAGTTCGGACTGTTCGGCCGCGGGCAGGATCGTGTCGGTGGTCGAGGCCGGCACGAGTAGGTGCACCTCGTCGTTGAGGATGAGGTTGCCGGCGATTTCCGATGCTTTGTTCGGATTGGACTGGCTGTCACGATCGAGGATCTCGATCTCGTAGGTGTTGCCGTTGGCGCATTGCAGCTGGCCGCCGAGCAAGGCGCGGATCTTCTGCAAAGTGTAACCGTCGGTCTCGCCGAAAAGGGCGAGCGGACCGGTGGTGGGGCTGAGATAGCCAAGCTTGATCTTGCCCGCCGTCGCGGCGCGGACATAGGCCGGCATGCCGAGCGCGCTGGCGGCAACGCCGGCTCCAAGCCCCTTCAGCACCGTCCGGCGGCTGGGCAAGCCCGATTTCACGAGTTTGTTGTAGTAGGTCATCGTCGTTTCCTCCCTTGGTTAAGACTTGCCGGCCCGTCCCCTCGACGAACCCGCGTCAGTTGAAGCTTGGTCAGGTCATGCGCAGCAGCGAGCCGCCATCGATGACGATCAGCGAGCCTGTCACGTAGGACGCGGCGGGCGATGCCAGATAAAGCGCAAGGCCCTTGATCTCCTCCGGATCGCCGATCCGGCCGACGAGCGACTGGGCTTCGAAGGCCTTGCGGTCCGCCGGGTTGCGCAGCCTGCCGCCGGCGATGTTGGTGATGAACGGCCCGGGCAGGATGGCGTTGATGCGGATGTTGTAGGCGCCGAGTTCCATCGCCATGTGGCGCACGAGATGGTTCACCGCGGCCTTGGCGGGCATATAGGGCGTGCCCACGATGCTCTCGTTGATCAGCGAGGCGATTGACGACGTGACGATGATCTGGCCACCGCCATTCGGCTTCATGTGCCGCACGGCGTGCTTGATGGTGGTGTAGACCGAAGTCAAATTGATCTCGATCACCTTGTCCCAATGCTCGTCGGGCAGGTTCTCGATGGCGCCCTCCGGGTTCCTTTCGCCGGTCGGGGTGTTGAATCCCGGTCCGGCGTCGATCCCGGCATTGGCGAACACGACATCAATGGAACCCGCCGTCTCGGCCACCTTGTCGAAGGCTTCAGCCATCGCCGCGCGGTCGCCGACATTGACGACCTGGCCCCAGACCTCGCCGCCCGATGCCTTGATCGCGGCGACGGTCTTCTCCAGCCCGGCCGGGTTCAGGTCGAAGATGCAGACCTTCGCCCCATGCTCGGCCATGATCTCGGCATAGGCCTGGCCGATGCCGCTGGCGCCGCCGGTGACGATCACCGACTTGCCTCTGACATCGAACATCTTCTCAAGTGCGGCCATCAGTTTCCTCCCATTTGCACGATACCGGCCTGCGTGCGGGCCGCCTTCTCGGCGCCCGCGGCGCGGCGGTTCACTTCTTCTTCCGCGAAAGCACGAAATCGAACTCGACGTCGTAGAACGGAGCCACAACCTCGGCCTTGGCGGCGGCCCTGGCGTCCTCGACCTTGCGGAATTCAGCGAGCAGGCTCTGCTTCACCCCGAAGACGGCGTCCGTATCGATGTACGGGTCGTCCGGATCGAAGATGTGGGTGGTCAGCGCGTCGAAGCCCTCGGCCTCGACGATGTAGTGGAGATGCGCCGGGCGATAGGGGTGGCGTCCCAGCGCACCGAGCAGCTTGCCGACAGGCCCGTCATCCGGGATCGGGTAGTATTTGGGCTTTGCGCCGCGGAACCAGTAGCGTCCGTCCGAGCCGGTGCGGAAGACGCCGCGCAGGTTGAAGTCGGGCTGGATGCCCTTCTGCTGCACGTCGTAGAAGCCTTCGTCATTGGCCTGCCAGACATCGATCTTGGCGCCCGCGATCGGGTTGCCCTCGGTGTCGAGGATGCGGCCGTGCACGAACATCGGCTCTCCCTTCTGGTCGAGGCAGATGTTCGAACCCATCGGCAGTTCGGGCGCGTCGGCGACGTGGAATGGCCCCAGCACGGTGGATTCCGAAGCCCCCGACGGCTTGCGGTTGTTGATCGCATCGACCAGCATCGAGACGCCGAGGACGTCAGACAAAAGGATGTATTCCTGCCGCCACTCGTTGCAGATCTGGCCCGTCCGCGTCAGGAACATGATCGCGTCGAACCATTCCTCTTGCGTCGGCTCGATCTCCTTAACCGCCTCGTGCAGCTTGCGGGTGATGACCTCCATGACCTGAGCAAGCCGCTGGTCCTTGGCGTACTTGTTGCGCGCCACGACGACTTCGGCCGAGTTCGCTTCGGTGAAATAGCCGTGTTCGTGTTCGTCGATCATGGGATCCTCCTCAGCGCGCCAGAACGGATTTGAAGACCCGGCGCAGTTCGGCCGCAGGATCGGCCGCCAGAGTTTCGGAACGCCAGGCAATGTGGTGGTCGGGACGCACGGTCAGGCAGCCCGCGTCGCGGATTTCGCGCGCGCGCGCCCAGTCGCCGGTGTGGTCCTCGATCGCGCGGCGCGGGCCGATCACATGGCTGCGGATCGGCAGGCCGAGCTCGGCGCCCACCGCCTCGGCAGCGGCGACCCACGCCTCGCCGCCGATGCCGGTCAACAGCGTGAACTCGCCATGTCCGCAAAGGTCGAGCGTCGACACCTTCCGGCCCGAGCGCTCGAAGACCCAGACATGCGGAAGGCGCGCGCCGGGCCAGGTCGTGGGCGCGTAGTGCAGCTCGCGATCCTTCTCGAAAGCCGGCTCGCGCTGGCCGTCGGTCACCACGGCGCCCGACGCATAGCGCTGGTTCATCTCGACGCCATGGGCGTCGAACTCGTACTTCTTGAAGGCGATGGCCTTGCGCAGCGCCTCGCGCTGCGCTTCGGCCGCCGGGGTGGCGTCGGCGCGGGCCTCCATGTTCCTCTGGATCTTGTCGTGATCCACGCCGCCATCCATGCCGAGCGCCTCGAAGATCGGGCCGAATTCGGCGATCGACTGGTTGGCGCGCGTCACGATCTGGCGCGCGATCGGCGCACGCTCGGCCGAGTAGCTGTCCAGAAGCCCGATACCCGCCTGCCCCTTGACGACCTTGGCGAGTTTCCAGGCGAGGTTGAACCCGTCCTGGATCGACGTGTTGGAGCCGAGCCCGTTCGAGGGCGGATGCCGGTGCGCGGCGTCACCCATGATGAACACCCGCCCCTTCTGCATGTGCGTGGCGAAGCAGTTGTTGACGGTCCAGGTGTTGGCGCCCAGGAGCTCGATCTCGAGCTCGGGATCCCCGACCAGCTGGCGGGCGACGCCGGTGGCCAGTTCCGGCGTCACATCGGGCGGCGGCTGGTTGATGTCGTAGCCCCAGACGATGAGCCACTCGTTCCACGGCCGCACCATGCGAACGAGACCCATGCCGATGCCGCCGACATCGGCACCGGGCTGCATGACCCAGTAGAGGACGCTCGGCCGGTGAGCGACGTATTTCGAAAGATCGGCCCGGAACAGGATGTTCATCGACCCGCCGACGCCCATCTTGCCCTCGAACGGCAGGCCAAGATGCTCGGCCACCAGCGAGTTGCCGCCATCGGCGCCGACGAGAAATTTCGACCGCACGGTGAAGTCCTTGCCCGACAGCCGGTCGCGGCAGGTCGTGGTGACGCCGTCCGCATCCTGGACATGGCTGACATATTCCGTGCTCATGCGCGCCTGCGTGCCGCGCGCGCACGCCGTCTTGAACAGGATCGGCTCCATGAAGGTCTGGGGCAGATCGTTCATGAAGGACGGCGACGACTGGAGATGTTCGGCCTTGGAGAGCGGGTCCGTGCCCCAGCTTTTCATGCGGCCGAGCTCTTCGCCGGCCAGGCTTTCGCAAAACACGTTCTCGCCCATCAGTTCCTGCGGCGAGGCGTGCATCACGGCCTCGGCCTCGACCTCCGGCCCGAGGTCGCGCAGCACCTCCATGGTGCGCTGGTTGGTGATGTGGGCGCGCGGCGTGTTCGACAGCCAGCGGTAGCGGTTCACGACCATGTTGGCCACGCCGGAGCTGGCGAGAAGTGCCGCCGTGGCCGAGCCGGCCGGGCCCGTGCCCACGATCAGCACGTCGGTTTCTATATCCGCCATCAAATTCCTCCCTCGATCTTCGGACCGGCCAGCCTGCGGCGGACCGGAAACAGGTGCAGGCCGGTGCGGGCCGAAATCAGCCCCCACAGCCCCTTCGGTGCGAACAGCATCACCGCGATTGCGGCGAGGCCGAGTGTCATCAGGTACCAGCTGCCGTAGTCGGCCAGCGCCGAACGCAGCGCAAAGAAGACCAGCACCCCGACGATGGGTCCCTCGATGGTGCCGATGCCGCCGATGACGACGATGAAGATGACGTAGGCCGTCCAGTCGGTGACGGCGAAGGCCGCTTCCGGCGAGATGCGGGCCGTCTGCACGAAGATCAGCGCGCCGGTCAGTCCGGTGGCGGCCGCGACGATCAGAAACACCGCCCATTTGAGCCGCACGACATCGACGCCGACCGATTGGGCCGCATCGACATTGTCGCGCACGGCCGCCAGCGCCAGCCCGAGGCGGCTGCGCAGCAGCCAGTAGATGCAGCCGGTGACGACCACGACCAGCGCCAGCGCCAGCCAATAGGCGAGAATGTCGCGCGCCGCCGCCTCGCGCACGCCGAATAGCGCCCGGATCGCATCCGTGCCCATGATGTTGCTGGTCGCCTCGCGCGGCAGCGAGGTGCCGGTGCCGCCGCCGAGCGCCTTCCATTGCGCGATCAAGAGCCGCGTCACCTCGGCGATCACCCAGGTGCCGATGGCGAAATAGGCGCCCTGCAGCCGGAAGGCGAAGAAGGCCGTGGGAACGGCCAGCGCCAGCGCCGCGAGGCCACCCAGCAGGATCGCGGCAACCGGGTTCCAGCCCAGCAGGATCACGCCGGCGAACATCGCATAGGCGCCGATGCCGACGAAGGCCTGCTGGCCCACCGAGACGAGACCGCCATAGCCCGCCAGCAGGTTCCAGATCTGCGCCAGCGTCAGCATGGTGAGAATGAAGAACAGGTCCTGTATGACGCCGCGCGAGGTCACGGCGGGCAAGGCGAGCGCGGCCACGACGAGAACCAGCACGGCGATCTCCGTGGCAGTTCCGGCGCGGGTGCGGGTTGTCAGCCGATACATGCCGCCCTCAATCCACTGCCCGCGGGAACAGGCCCCGCGGCTTGAGCAGCATCACTGCCAGAAAGGCGATGTGGCCCGCCAGGATCTGCCATTCCGGGTTCACCGCCGCGCCGGCCGTCTGGGCCACGCCGATGATGATCCCGCCGGCAAGCGTTCCCCACAGGCTGCCGAGGCCGCCGATGATCACCGCCTCGAAGGCATAGATCAGCCGCGCCGGCCCGATCGAGGGATCGAAATTCGCCCGCATGCCGAGATAGAGCGCCGCCAGCGTCACCACGACCATCGCGATCCCGGTGGCGACGGCGAACACCCGCTTCGGCTCGATCCCCATCAGGCCCGCCGTCACGGCGTCGTCCGAAGTGGCGCGGAAGGCACGGCCGAGCGCTGTGTGATAGAAGAGCCCGTTCAGGGCCATGATGGCGAGGATCGCGGACGCGAAGGTCATCAGCGGCATCACCCCCACCGTGACCAGCCCGAGATCGAGCGACGCCCCCTCCAACGCGCCGGCCGGAATGCGCCGGCTGTCGGCGGAAAAGGCCTCGAGCAGCCCATTCTGCAGGGCAACCGACAGGCCGAAGGTGACGAGAAGCGGCGGCAGGATATCCTTGCCCAGCACCCGGTTCAGCACGGCGGCCTGCAGCAGCCAGCCAACCGCGAACATCGCCGGCATGGCGATCAGGGCTGCGATCCAGGGCGACAGGCCGAGCAGCGTGACGCCCATCAGCACCAGATAGGCGGCAAAGACGATAAGGTCGCCATGGGCAAGGTTCACCAGCCGCATGATGCCGAAGACGAGGCTCAGCCCCGCCGCGAACAGGGCATAGAGCCCGCCCAGCAGAATCCCCTGCACGAGGGTGTCCAGCCAGATCATCGCCGCGCCCCCGTCATCGGGCGGCGGGAAAATTGCGCAGGCATGCGGGGTTGCCTCGTCATGCCGCCACTCCGAAATAGGCGGAATGGATTTCGTCGCGCGAGACCTCGGCCGCCTTGGCGACCAACGTCACCCGGCCCTCCATCATGCAGTAGACACGGTCGGCCACGGCCAGCGCCTTGCCGATATCCTGCTCCACCAGCACGATCGCGGCGCCGCCTTGGCGGACCTTGGGAAGGGCTGCGTATATGTCGCGGATGACGACGGGCGCGAGGCCGAGGCTGATCTCGTCGCAGAGCAGCAATTCGGGATTGGACATCAGCGCGCGGCCGATCGCGACCATCTGCTGCTGGCCGCCCGAAAGCGCCGTGCCGGGATTCTTGCGCCGCTCGCGCAGGATCGGGAAGAGCTCGTAGACCGCCTCCAGGCTCCATGGCCCCGGCGCCTTGCGCGCCTGGCCACCGATCAGCAGGTTCTCCTCGACGCTTAGCGAGGCAAAGAGCCGGCGCCCTTCCGGCACCATGGCGATGCCGCGCTTCATGATTTCGGCAGAGGACAGCGCGCCGATGGGCTCGCCCTTGTGCAGCACCATGCCGGGCTCGTTGCGGATCACGCCTGTGATCGAGCGCATCAGCGTGGATTTTCCGGCGCCGTTGGCGCCGATGATCGCCACGCATTCGCCCGCGGCGACGGTGATATCCACGCCGAACAGCGCCCGGAACTGGCCGTAATTCGCAGTGAGGGCGCGCGTCTCCAGCAGCATCAGACCTCGAGCCCCAGATAGATTTCGCGAACCTCTTTCGAGGCCATGATCTGATCCGGCTCACCGATTGCGATCACGCGCCCGAAATCCAGCACGAGAAGCCGTTCGACCACCGATCTCAGCGCGTGCAGCACATGCTCGATCCAGATGATCGTGGTGCCCCTGGCGTGAATGGCCTTGATCGTCGCGACAAGTGCCTTGCATTCGCCCTCGGTCAGCCCGCCCGCGATCTCGTCCAGAAGCAGCAGCTCGGGTCCCGTCGCCAGGGCGCGGGCGAGTTCCAGGCGCTTGCGGTCGAGAAGGCTCAGCGATCCGGCCAGCACATTGGCTTTCCTGAGAAGTTCGGTCTCTTCGAGGATCCCAGCGCAATCGTCGACCATCTCGGCTTCGCGGCCGCCCCGGCCGAAAGCGGCGGCGGTCAAGAGGTTCTCGAACACGCTCAGCCCGTCGAAGGGCTGCGGGATCTGGAAGCTGCGGCCGACCCCCATGCGCACCCGATCCATGGCCGGGGCGCGGGTCACGTCGCGGCCGAGGAATTCGATGCGGCCCTCATTGGCGAGCAGATTGCCGGTGATCAGGTTGAAGAGCGTCGACTTCCCAGCCCCGTTCGGACCGATGATGCCCAACGCCTCGCCGCGCGGCACCGCGACGCTGACGCCGTCGGTAACCTTCAGGGCCCCGAAGGACTTCGAGACGTTTTCCAGCCTGAGTATCATCACTGTCATCCTCGGGTCGCGCCGAACGAGGGCGGCGGCATACGCCGCCCCCGGCGGCGTCAGGCCAGGGCTTCCATCTTGCCGGCGGTGGGAATCTCGGACGCGGTGGCGTTTTCGACGATCACCAGATCGAAGCCGCCGCCGGCCTTTTTGCGCCACTGGCCCCCGACGAGCGGCGTCTTGCAGACGTTCTTCGCCGCGAAAGGCGGCAGCCCCGCACCGCTCCAGGCCACCTTGCCGACCACGGTCGTCATGTCGGTGGCCGCTATTGCCGCCGCGATCGCCTCGGCATTCCCGGGATCCGAGACGCGGCCCATGACATTGGCCGCCACCTCGAACAGCGAATGGACGAAGCCGATCGGCTGGGTCCACGGACGCCCGGTCTTGGCGGTGAAATCCGCCGCCAGGTCCGCCGAACTCTGGCCCGTCACCGACGATTTGAACGGATGCGAGGCCGACCACCAGACCTCGGACGAAAGGTTGTGGCCGGCATCGCCGAGCGTCTCGACCGATTGCGGGAAGAGGATGGCCTTGGCCACCGTCGCCGCCTTGGGCTTGAAGCCTTGCTGGCGGGCCTGGTTCCAGAAGGTGGTGAAGTCGGGCGGGATGACCACGCCGGTGACGATCTCGGCATCGGCCGCCTTGAAGGCGTTGACCTGCGCGGTGAAATCGTCCGAGAGGTTCTGGTAGCGGCCGGGATCGCTGAGGCTGAAGCCGGCGGCATCGAGGCCGGGCTTCAGCCCGTTCTTCGGATCGCCCCAGGCATTGCCGTCGGCATCGTTGGGGAACAGTCCGCCCACCTTGCCGTTGGTGGAAAGCTGCTTCCACATGCCGGTGTAGACGGCGATGATGTCTTCAAGACCCCAGAAGTAATGATAGGCGAACTTGAAAGGCTTCCATGACGACGGATCGGCGGGATTGCCCTGTTGGCCGATGAACCAGGGTTGCCACGGCGCCATGGTCGAGATGACCGGCACGCCCTCCGCCTCGCAGGTGGTGGCGACAGGGTTGGTGTTTTCGGGCGTCGAGCCGACCAGCATCAGGTTGATCTCGTCGTCGACGATCAGGCTCTTCGCCACTTCCGCCGCGCGATTGGGGTTGGACTGGCTGTCCTTGACGATGACCTCGAAATTCTTGCCCGCCTCGGACGCGAGGAAGGCCTTGATGTTGTAGTCATCGCTTTCGGCGAAGCCGGCGAGCGGCCCCGTCTGCGGCGAAACATAGCCCAGGCGAATCTTGGCGCCTTGCGCGAGCGCCGGCGTCGCCAGCCGGGAACCGGCAAGCGCAAGACCTGTCGCCGCCGACGCTTTCAGTAAGCTCCGTCTTGTAATCATCTGCTCTTCCTCCCTCTTGCCTCTTTTCAGCTCCCTGGACGGCGTCCCTCAAACGCCGCCTGGAGGAGTTCCCTTGTCGATCCCAAGTCGATCGGCCGCGGATTCGCATAGGCGTTCTTCACCGCGATCGCCGCCGCGCGGTCGAGATCGGCCTCCTTGATGCCGATCTCCTTCAGGCTCAGCGGAGAGCCGACGGAGCGCGCGAAATCCCAGAGCCCGCCGCCCGCCGAGCCGCCGCCGAAGGCTTCGGCCATCGGCCGCAGCAGATCGGGCACCGCCACTTCGTTGAAGGCGGTCGTGTAGGGCAGCAGGATGGCGTGGGTCTCGGCATGCGGCGTGTCGAACGAGCCGCCGAACACATGCGCCAGCTTGTGATGCAGCGCCATCGAGACATAGCCGAGCGCGGTCGAGCAGCACCAGGCCGCATAGAGCGCCTTCGTCCGCGCGGCGCGGTCCTGCGGATCGTCGATCAGCTGCGGAATGCCGTCCCGGAACGCAGCCATGGCGTCCCTGCACATCAGCACGATCACCGGGTTGCGGTCGGGGGCGTAGAAGGCCTCCATGGCGTGGGCGATCGCATTCATCGCCGACGTGACGGTGAGACCGATCGGCAGGCTCAGTGTCAGGTCGACGTCGTAGATCACCGTCTCGGGACGGATGTCCGGCGAGCGGCGGGTGGTCTTCTCGCCGGCCGCCGTCTCGCCCAGGATGTCGGTCATTTCCGAGCCGGCATAGGTGGTCGGGATCACCACCTGATCGGCGCCGGTGCGCACGGCGATGGCTTTGCCCAGCCCAGTGGTCGAGCCGCCGCCGAGGCTGACGACCGCCGTGGCGCCGCTGGCGCGGAAGGCCTCGACGGCCTTTTCGGTAACCTCGACGGGTGTATGCATGACAGCGCCGGCAAAGACCCCGGCGGCGAGGCCGCCAAGGCTGTCGGCCAGCTTGTCCGCATCGGCCTTCTGATGTGGCGTCGACAGGACCAGCGCCTTGTCATGGCCGAGCCGCCGCACCTCCTCCTCGGCGCGGCCCATCGTGCCGGCGCCGAAGATCACCCGCGTCGTCAGCCCGGGAAAGGTGAAACTGTCCATCATCGCGCCGCCCCCATGCGCGCACCCCGGCCGGCCTCGAGGTCGGCAATGATGGTGCCCAGCATTGCAATCTCGGCGTCCGAAACCTCATGGCTGCGGCCAGGGAACAGATCGGCCCGCAGGCTCGCGCCACCGCGGCCCAGCGACTGCGCCGTATCGGCGAAGGCCGAGACCGGAATCCAGGGATCGGAATCGCTGCCCGAAAGATAGACCGGCACGCCGGCCGGCACGGCTTCGGAGCGCCCGTCCGTCGGAACACCGACGCGGCAGCCCGTGAAGGCCGCGAGCGCGTCGGGCGGCGGCAGCCCGGCGCAGAGATATTCGATCGACAGACATGCCCCTTGCGAGAAGCCCGCCAGAAGCAGCGGCAGTCCGGGCAATTCCGCCCGCGCCGCCACCACGGCGGCCGCCAAATGGTCGAGCGCGTCGGAAAGGTGCGCGCGGGCGACGGGCGTCAGCGGGTCGACGGCGCGCGCTTCCCACCACACGCCGAGCGGCGCGCGCGGCAGGATGAATGCCACGGCCGGCGCGGAAAGCCGCGACAGCACGTGCGACTGCATCTCCTCCGGCGATTGGCCGCGGCCGTGGACGAAGACGCAAATCGCCTTCGCTTGCGCGCCCTTTGGCCCGAGCCGGAGTGGACCGCTGCCTGAACTCACGCGAAATCCGCCTGTTCCAGACCAGCCTGCAATTCGCTCTCGCGATCCTTGAACCACGGCGGGAAGACAAGCGTCTTGCCGATCTGGCCCGGGGGTTCGTCCTTGGCCCAGCCTTCCGGCGTGGTCCAGGCAAGTTCGAACAGCGCGCCGCCGGGCGAGCGGACATAGCAGGACTTGAAATAGTTGCGATCCTTCTGCTCCGAGATATCGGTGAAGCCGAGGCCTTCGATATGGGCGCGCAGCTTCAGCTGGTTCTCTTCGTCGCCGGTGTTGAGGGCGAGGTGGTGGATAGTCCCGCCCGCCAGCGTCCAGGTGCCTTGCGCACTGTCGCGATCGACGAGCACCTCGACCCGCTGATTGACGCCGGTCGCGTCCGGCACACGGAACACGAGCCCCTCGTGATTGTCCGCCTCCTTCTCCAGCGGCAATGCGATGGTCAGGAAGTCGTCCATCGCGGTGCGATCCATCACCGCCACGACGGCGCCGTAGATGCCCTTGATGCCGTGGTCCTTGCCGATGCCTTGCGCTGCGTTGGTAATGGGTGCGCGCGGATCGCTGTCGCTTTCCACCAGCTCATGCGAGATGCCGCAGGGATGCGCCAAAGCCACGCGGTCGGCGCCAAAGCGTGTGACCTTGGTGGCCTTGATGCCGCGCCCGTTCAGCCGGTCCACCCAGAAATCCGCGGCCCCCTTGGGGATGGATTGCATGATGGTGCGCGACTGGTTGGTGCCGCGGCGGCCATAGACGCCCGGCTTGCGGAACGGGAAGGTGGTGATGATCGTCGAGGCGTCGCCGTCGGGCGAGCCGTAATAGAGGTGATAGACCGGGATGACGCCGTCGAACAGGACGGTGCGCTTCACCGAATGCAGGCCGAGCGCCTTGGTATAGAAATCAAAATCTTCCTGAGCGCCGTCGGTCGACAGCGTCAGATGGTGGTAGCCGCTGATACGCGCCATCGCTCATCTCCTCCCAGAGGTTTCGGTTTCGCCCCGCCGCTGCGGGCAGAGCACGAGATTGAGGTCGAGCGCGTGCTTCCGCTTTCCTCCATGGGGCGGCAGCGCGCGGAACTCGGCCATGAGTTCGGGTTTGACCCCGAAAATGGCATCCCGGCCGATCGCGGGGTCCGACCGGTCGAAGATGTGGGTCGTCAGCGTTTCGAAGCCTGGCGCCGAAACGCGAAAATGGATGTGGGCCGGCCGTTCGAGGCCAAGACCGAGCGCGGACATCAATTGACCGACCGGGCCGTCCGCCGGCAGCGTGTAGCCCTTCGGCTTCACCGACATGAAGCGGAACCGCCCTTGCGGATCGGCACGGAAGCGTCCGCGCAGGTTGAATTCCGGTTGCCTGTCCGGCTCCTGGTTCTCGTAGAGGCCCTCGGCATTGGCCTGCCAGATCTCGACCATGGCATCGCCGATCCCCGCGCCGTCGAGCGCCACGATCCGCCCGGTAACCTCCAGCGGCTCGCCCTTATGGTCGCGCGAGATGTTCCCGCCGAGCGGCATTTCCGGCACATCAGCCCGGTAGAAAGGTCCGGTGAGCGTGTTGGGGGTTGCCCCGGCGGGGCGCGGGCTGTTCTGGTCCTCGATCAGCGAGGACACGCCCAGCACATCGGCGAACAGCACCCATTCCTGGCGCCGCGCATCGGCGTAGTGGCCGACCTCGGTCAGAAAATCGATCGCCAGCCGGAACTCCTCGCCGGAGGGCCGCAACTCCACGATCAGCGCGTGCAAACCATCGACCGCGGCCTGTGCCGCCGCCGCCAGCCGGGACTGCCCCATTGCCGCCAGACGCCGCGCGAACTCTTCGGCCTGCGTCGAGATCGCCTTGGGGAATTCATCCCTCTGGGGGTCGTGCTGGCCGTCCATTTCGCCGGGGCCTCCCTTCCCCTTGCCAAACGGGATAACACGGCCCGACACGATGCTTGATGAGATGTAATGGCCCTTGTATAGCGTTTTGCTATGAAGCTGAACGAGCGCCACTTGATGCAGCTCGCCGCGGTGCTGGATGCCGGCGGCGTGTCGGAAGGAGCCGCCATGCTGGGCCTGACCCAGCCTGCGGTCAGCCGCTCGCTGGCCATGCTGGAGGCGCGGGTCGGCGAGCCGCTCTTCCTCAAGGGCCGCCGGCCGCTGCAGCCGACGCCGCTCGGCTTCCAGCTGGCGGCGCAAGGGCGCACGATCATCACGGCCTCGCGCAAGGCGTCGGATGCGGTGCAGGGCTTCATGAAAGGCACCAAGGGTGTCGTCCGTGTCGGCGGCGTGCCTTTCTTCATGGATGCCATGATCAGCCGGATGATCGGGGAATTCCAGAAGCTCGAACCCGAGGTCACCGTCCAGCAGAGCTATATGAACCTGCCCGAGATGGTCGCGGCGCTGGAGAGCAACCAGATAGATCTCGGGATCGTGCCGATCGGCGTGCTCGACCTCGGACCCGGCTTCGAATTCACCGAGATCCTGCCCGGACGCAATGTCGTGGCTTGCCGGCCGGACCATCCGCTGCTGCGCAATCGCCGCCTCAGGGCGCACGACCTGACCAGTTTTCCCTGGGTGGCGCCCCTGCCCGGCTCTCCGTTGATGTCGGACCTGCAGATGATCCTGATGAGCATCGGCATGTCGGACCTGAACGTGCGCTATTCCGGTGGCTCGCTGATGAGCGTCATCAACTTCCTCGCCGAAACAGATGCACTGGCCGTCCTGCCGTTTTCCGTGGTCTTCGCGCAGCGCAAGGAGAACCGGGTGACGGTGCTCCCCTATGAAATCCCCCAGCCCAGCCGCTCGCTCGGCATCCTGCGCCGGGTTGGCGGGCCGCGCTCTCCCGCGGCGGAGCGCTTCGCGGGCCACGTCACGACAGCTTTCGAGAACTTAAAGCACATCATCAAGCGGCACGAGAACGCCGTCGTATGGGGCCGTTAGCCGGCGCTGATCAGCGCCCGCGATCGAAGCCCCACCTTTGGTCCTTGACAGCTCGCTTTACGCGGCGCTTGCGGGAGCATGTCCGGCATGCATGGACGCCAGCCGGCCCACGCCCTCGGACCTGCCGGACGACTGGCGCGACACGATCCGGCTTCTCTTCCGTCGGTTTCGCGCGCGCGTCCACGAGCACCCCAGGGCTGCGCCCCTGCTCGGCCCGCACATACGCTCAAACGGCGCGAGGCATTCAATTCTGTCGTCGGGGTCCTCGAAGGCTACATCACCATGGAATTGGCGGCGGACGGCGCCACCGATGGCTCGGAATGGGTCGAAACCTTCAACGCGGGTCTTGACGCACTTGACCCAGCGCAGTTTCCGCTGGTCACGCGACACCTGCCACAAATGTACAACCGGTCGTTCTTGATGCGCTGGAAGAGCGGCAATGCCGCCCCTCTCGAGGACGGATACAACTTCCTGATCGAGACCCTCATTCTCGGTCTGGAGGCGCAGGCCAAACGTGCCCGAAACAGGGATTAGAACCGGCCACGCCGACCCAGCCGTGTTTGCTGGACCGAGGGCCCTAGCGCCGGTGCGTTCAGCATCGACTAGACAGGCGACAAGGTTCTATGGCTGCGCCCAGCTAGACAAGTCTTGCACAAGCGCTGAACATGCGCTGAATGGCCTCGTTCAACTCGGACTCGGCCGTCGCGTAGGAAACACGAAAGAACGGCGACAGGCCGAACGCCGCACCCGGCACCACCGCGACATGAGCGTCTTCGAGCAAATAGTCGCAGAAATCGGTGTCGGTATCGATCCGCTTGCCCGCAAGTGTCCGCTTGCCGATCAGGCCGGCGCAACTGGCAAAGGCGTAGAAGGCGCCTTCGGGCAGGCGGCAGTCGATACCGTCAATAGCATTCAGTCCCGAGACGACAAGGTCGCGCCGCTTTTGAAAGCTTTCCGCTCGAGGCTTGAGAAAATCCTGCGGGCCAGACAGCGCTTCGACGGCCGCCGCCTGGCTGACTGACGACGGGCAAGACGTGGACTGGCTCTGCACTACCGCCATCGCCTTGATCAACTCGCGCGATCCGCCAGCGTAACCGATGCGCCATCCGGTCATGTCGTAGGCCTTCGAAACGCCGTTGACCGTGAGCGTCCGCCCCTTCAGGCATGGCTCCAACGCGACCGGCGTGACGAAACGGAAATCGTCGTAGACGATGTGCTCGTACATGTCGTCGACCAGCAAGCGGACATGCGGATGCCTCAGGAGGACTTCGATCAGCGGCCGATAGTCGGCTTCGCTATAGGCGGCACCGGACGGGTTGGACGGTGAGTTCAGGATCAGCCATTTCGTTCTTGGTGTGATCGCTGCCTCCAACTGGCCGGCCGTCAGCCTGAAGCCGGCTTCAGCGCTGCAGGGAATGCAGACCGATTTACCTCCGGCGATAGCGACGATGTCCAGATAGGACGTCCATGCCGGCGTCGGAATGATTACCTCGTCAGCCACATCCAGCGTCGCCATCATGGCATTGAACAGTATCTGCTTGGCGCCAGTCGCCACCGTGATTTCGTCGACGGCATAGTCGATGCCATTCTCGCGCTGGAATTTTTGCTGGATCGCCCCTTTGAGTTCGGGTGTGCCATCAAGTGCTGTGTACTTCGTGTCACCTCGCTCGATGGCGCGACAAGCGGCGTGCTTCACATTGTCGGGCGTGTCGAAATCCGGTTCGCCTGCCCCTAGAATGATGACCGGCGCGCCGGCGCGTTTCTTCGCCTGGGCACGGGCGCCAATCATCAGGATCTGCGAAACCCCGATGGCCGATATGCGCGATGCCGGGACGAAGCCTGTCTCATCGATCCTTGTGCTGATGGTCATGGGTCTGTTCCTCAGTCGATGTCGAAGGAGACGCCCTGGGCGAGCGGCAGCGCCTTGGAATAGTTCACCGTGTTGGTGGCGCGGCGCATATAGGCCTTCCACGCATCGGAGCCGCTCTCGCGGCCACCGCCGGTTTCCTTTTCGCCGCCGAAGGCGCCGCCGATCTCGGCGCCCGACGTGCCGATATTGACGTTGGCGATGCCGCAATCCGAACCGTCGACACCAAGGAAACGCTCGGATTCCTGCAGGTCGCGGGTGAAGATCGACGA